>QHBK01000008.1:0-156931 GCA_003244105.1 Candidatus Eremiobacter antarcticus
CGCTCGAATTTTTGCTTTGCCATGTGTTCCTATAAAGGAGGACGGACGTGCTTACGCACACCACGATGGTCGCGGTGCGGAGGCCAAAAATTCGCGCCCGAGAGGACTTGAACCTCCAACCTACGGCTTAGGAGTCCATTGCTCTATCCAGTTGAGCTACGGGCGCATGCTTGTGGTATTAGCCCTCGGCGGGGATTGAACCCGCGGCCTCGTCCTTACCAAGGACGCGCTCTACCACTGAGCTACAAGGGCAAGGCAAAGGCCGGCGGCTGCGCGGGCGGCGCTCAGGGCTCCCTTCGATGCAGATGGGTTTCGGCGCTGTGGATTCCCCCTTCGACTGCTCGCTCCGTTTTGAACACCAAGTTGGCTATCCACCGCACCGCCGCGATCACGCCAATGATCGCGAACAGGAAGATGAAGCCGAAGACCCAGGCCGCGGCGTGCAGCAGGTGCGCGACGAAATTTTCCATGACTTGTTGCCTCCCTCAGCTGTAGTCGTCCCCAGTCTATCGGAGCAATATGCACGATGAACGGGTTAAGCCTGCTGCCAAACCGCTATTTTGAGAGGGTGAAGGGCCGATGACGCGCCGTTGCGCCGCGAGGTGCTCCCTTGCTATAATCCTGCGGTGCGATTTCTAGGAGTTCTTTTCCTCAGCTCGCTTTTGACGGTCGCCTCCCTGGATGCGGTCCGCGCCGCCGTCGACAAGCAGCAGAGCTTTCCGGCCGTCAAGGCGCCGCATCCACCAGATCCAAAGCTGCTCTTGCTGGATCCGCTGTGGGCGCAGGGTCTGCAAGCGCAGGGCTTTCAGAACGTGACGACTCGGCGAGCGGCACAGCTTGCAACTTCGGCATACCTCCTCTACGACAAGCAATACATCTACGTCGCATTCAAGTGCGAGCAGCTGGGAGTGCCGTTGGTCGCGGAACAAGCGACGAACAACGTCGGGTTCGGTCTGGATGATTATGTCGGCGTCGGCATTGACCCGAGCGGCAATGGGTCTCAAGTGTACTACTTCTTCACGACATCGCGCGGAGTGCGCTACCAGCAGGCGAGCGAATCAAGCCGCTATCAGCCGCCCTGGGGGGCTCAAACAGCCCGAGACAAGGATGCGTGGAGCGCGGTGCTCACGATCCCGCTCAAAGATCTGCGGGCGCGCAGCGGTGCCTCGCAGTGGCGCGTGAACTTTCTGCGCCATGTCGCGAAGATCAACGAGAATTTCTCATGGGCGTACGATCCGATCATGGCCGACCAAGGCCCCTGGCCGTTTTTCACAGACGCGCGTTTTTGGCCGACGCTCAGCCACCTGGAGCTGGCGACGGCGGCCGCTCGACCCCAGCCTCACGCCGAACTGTACGGCTTGGAGACGGTTGGACGCGATCGCGATGTGTTTCAGCAGACCGGCCAGACGTTTGCCGAGCAAAAAGCCCGCAACGTCGGACTGGACTTCACGTATCCGTTCACGAACACGCTGGCCTTCGTCGGCGCGCTCAACCCGGACTTCTCGAACGTCGAAGTCGATCAGCAGACCATAGCGCCCCAAGAGTTCCCGCGAGCGCTGGCAGAATACCGGCCATTCTTCGCGCAGGGCGCGCCCTTCTTGAATCCCAACGAAGCGATTATTGGCAATATCGCTACCGGTTTCAGCGATCTGGTGTTTTATTCTCCGAGCCTCGGGCCATTCGATCGCGGCGCCAAGGTCGAAGGCACCTTCGGCCTGCAAGCGCTCGGGATTCTCAACGCCAAGGGCGATGGCTTCAACGATACGGCATTCGGTTACAAGCACGCCACCACGAACAAGAACTTCTCGTGGTGGACCGATGGAGTGCTCGCCAATCACACCGGCGGGAGGGACTCGACGGTGGAGTTCGGTTTCAAAGGCCGAAACCTTAAAAACGGATTCGTCGACGGATTCAGCTATTCGTCTGAGAAAGGTGATTTCGTTCCCAATCCCGCTCAAGCCCATTCGCTGAACGGATTTGTCGACGTCCATCAGACGCATTACGAGATCAACTTCGCCTATCAAGACATCGGGCCATACTATCATCCCGTCGACGGCTTCACAAACTTCAACGATACTCGTGGCGGTGCAGTTTTTGTGGATCTTCCGGGGTCAGGCACCGGCAACAGCGTCATCAAGCGTTTCGAACTCTTCGTCGCGGCCGACCGCTTCGTCGATCGTTCGGGTCACGCTCGCCAGGCAGACGTCCTCGTCGCTCCGGACATCACGTTCAAAAACCTGATCCACGTCAGCGGTGGACCGCTGATCAGCGAGCTGCGCTTTTACGATATAGGATATCCGGTCTACAGCGGCGGGGAGACGCTGCCGTTTCACACGAATGCCATGAACCTCGGCTACCGCGACGGCACCCAGGCGCCGATCGACGCAGGCTTTCTTTACGGCCCCTTCTCCACGTATTACTTGCAGCAGTACACGACGTCCACATCCCGGCAACTGGGCCCGCGGTTCAACGTCGGCGCGGAATATGACGCGACGAGGCAGCGGTTCTTCACCGGCGCCTCCGACGGTCAGATCCTGCGCCGCATCTCCTTGTCGGAGGCCTTAGGGTTGGAGTCGAACGTCTCGATCGGGTTGCGCGATATCAGCGGCAACGGCGGGTTCGCACAGCCGGGCCTGAACTTCACCGGCAGCTATCATCGAAAGTTTGAGAGCGGCAACGAGCTGTTCATCGCATACGGAACCCCCGCATCGCCTGTTTCGCTCAACCGTCTGCTGGCGAAGTACGTCGTGCGCTTCGGGGGCGGCGCGGGCACTTAAGGACTGACGCGAGGCTTGAACCGCAGGTTCCGCACCAAGAAGGCGTACTTGTCTGCGGTTTCCTCGATCGCTTTGGACGTCGGCGTGCCGCCGCCGTGGCCGGCGTCGTGCTCCACGCGCAAGAGAATGGGAGCAGGGCCGGCTTGCGCGCGCTGCAGCGCGGCGGCGAATTTGAACGAATGTGCGGGGAACACGCGGTCGTCGTGATCGGCCGTGAGGATCAGCGTCGGCGGATACGCTTTTCCGTCTTTGATGTTATGATAGGGCGAGTAGGCGTAGAGCGTCTTGAATTGGCCGAGGCTCGCATCCGCCGAGCCGTAGTCCCCCGTCCACGCATACCCGATGGTAAACTTCTGGAACCGCAACATATCCATGACGCCGACTTCCGGTATGCAGGCACCGAACAGCTCCGGGTGCTGCATCTCGACCGCTCCGACCAGCAGCCCGCCATTGCTGCCGCCGTTGATGGCCAGTCGTGCCGTGGACGTCCACTTCCGGTCGATGAGGTAACGCGCCGCCGCGACGAAATCGTTGAAGACGTTCTGCTTGCGATTGAGCATGCCGGCCTCGTGCCATGTCTCGCCGTATTCGCTGCCTCCACGAATGTTGGCCACGGCGAACACGCCGCCCATCTCCATCCAATCGATCGCAGCGACCGAGAAGAACGGGTCGATGGAGATATCGAAGCCGCCGTACCCGTAGAGCAGAGCGGGGGCGCTGCCGTCGCGGTGCACGCCCTTCTTATATGACAGGAAAATTGGGATGCGCGTGCCGTCGCTGCTTGAGTAAAAAGCTTCTTCCGTTGTGAATTTGGCGGGATCGAAATTGACTTTGGGCGAGCGGATCAGCCGGTTGCCCCCGCTGATGACATCGTATTCGTAGCCCGTCGGCGGCCTCGTGTAGCCGGTGAACGTGTAAAAGGTCTTGCGGTCGCTTTGATAGCCCCCAAAGCCCGCGACCGTGCCGATGGCCGGGAGCCGCAAGTCGTTGACATGCCGGCCGTCGAGGTCGAAGATGGTCACGACCGAGTGCACGTCGTGTGAATAGGTGGCCACAAAGCGATGGGCCAGATAGCTGACGGCTTGCAACGCGTCTGGACGTTGGGCGACCACGGTCCTCCAAACGTCGGGGCGGCGAACATCGATGGCGATCAGCTTGTTGCGAGGTGCGTTCTTGTTGGTTTCGATATAGAAACGCGGGCCGTCGTTGCCGACGAACGACCACTGCGCGTCGTTCTTCGTGAACAGGCCGCGCACCGCACCGCTCTGTTCTTTAAGATCGCGGACCCAAAGCCGGTTGTTTGGGCTGGCATCGCCGGTCGTGATCACAAGATAGCGGCCGTCCTCGGTGACCGAGCCCCCGACGATCCAGTCAGGGTGGTCGATTCTCTGATAGACGAGGAGGTCTGCCGATTGCGCCGTGCCCAGCCGGTGGAAATAGATCTTGTGGTTCTTGAACGTCGCTTTCAATACGTCTTTTTGCGGCGCAGCATAGCGCTCATAGTAGAAGCCGCTGTCGTCGGAGGCCCACGAGGCTGAGCCGAACTTGCTCCACAGCAGCGTGTCCGGCAACTGCTTCCCGCTTGGGACCATCCGGACGTGCCACGTCTCCCAGTCCGAGCCGGCGCTGCGGGTGGAATACGCCACGTACGTGCCGTCAAGCGTGAAGCTCGTGCTGCCCAATGCTATGGTGCCGTCTTTCGACAGTCTGTTGGGATCCAAGAACACCCGGCCCGTTGCTGTCGGCGACGCCGCCATGTATAGGACTGCCTGGTTCTGCAGACCACTGTTGCGAAAATAGAAGTACCGTGCGCCCGCGCGAAACGGCACGCCTAAGCGCTCGTAGTTGAACAGCTGCTGGAGCCGTGCGCGAATCGCGCGCCGTTGCGGAATGGCCTTCAAGTAAGAACGCGTCAGCTTTCCTTCCGCGGATACCCAAGCCCGCGTCTGCGGCGAATCGACATCTTCGAGCCAGCGATACGGATCGGCAACGCGAGTGCCGAAGTAGGTATCCATCACTGAACCGCGAGGCGCCGGCGGATAAGCAAGCGCCATATGTTCTTGGCGGGCCCAGGCCGCGAGCGCGCTGGTTGCAAGTGCCGCGACGGCGGCGGCGACGACTCGGTTGTTCAAAGTTCATTCACCCGGCTTTTTATCCAAGTACTTCCGAAGGGCGGAAGCACTATTGCGAGCTAGGACCACTGCAGACATGCCGTTGGGCTTGCGGTACTATTGAGCGCGTCCCCTCGCTGATATACTGAAAAGACGGGAAGGCGGCGCCGGTTTTCGGCATGGTTGCTAGTTGCGCATTGCGCCGGACCTACCAACTTTGGGGACACGCTCAGCATGATCGCTTTCCGGACGGCTTCCGAACTGGGCGTTGCCGTCCGGGGACCCGACGTGTGGGGCACGGATGAAATCCTGACCCCGGCTGCGCTGGAGTTTGTGGCCGACCTGTCCGGGCGTTTCGAGCCCATGCGCCAGACGCTGCTGGCGCGGCGGTCCGAGCGACAAGCGACCTTTGATAGCGGGACGCTGCCACGTTTTCTGCCCGAAACGAGCGACATGCGCGAGGGCGAATGGCGCATCGACCCGCTGCCGCCCGCGCTCTTGGATCGCCGAGTGGAGATCACGGGACCGGTCGAGCGCAAGATGATGATCAACGCGCTCAACTCCGGAGCTCAAGTGTTCATGGCGGATTTTGAAGACGCGAACTCGCCGACGTGGGAAAACATCATCGGGGGCCAGCTCAATCTCATCGATGCAATCGACGGCACCATCGACTTCACGTCGCCGGACGGCAAAATGTATCGTCTCAACCCCGATCCGGCAGTTATTATGGTGCGCCCGCGCGGTTGGCATCTGATCGACAAGCATGTGCTCGTCAACGATCAGCCGATGTCCGCAAGCCTGCTGGACTTCGGACTCTTCTTCTTCCACAACGCACAACGTCTCATGGACAAAGGTGCGGCTCCGTATTTCTACCTTCCGAAGCTGGAAAGCCACTTGGAAGCGCGGCTCTGGAACGAAATCTTCATCCACGCGCAGGACGCTTTGCATGTGGCTCGCGGAACGATCAAGGCGACCGTCCTCATCGAGACGATCGTGGCTGCCTACGAGATGGACGAAATCCTGTACGAGCTCAAAGAGCATTCTGCGGGGCTCAACGCCGGGCGCTGGGACTACCTGTTCAGCATCATCAAGAAATTTCGCTGGCGACCGGATTTCACGCTGCCCGACCGCGCTCAGCTCGCGATGACCGTTCCCTTCATGCGGGCCTACACCGAGTTGCTCGTGAAGACGTGCCATCGCCGTCAGGCGCCGGCAATCGGAGGGATGGCCGCCGTCATCCCCAGCCGCAGAGATCCTGAGATCAACGAGGGCGCCCTCGCCAAGGTTCGCGAGGACAAGGAACGGGAGTCGAACGACGGGTTTGACGGTACTTGGGTAGCTCACCCGGATCTCGTGCCGGTGGCATGCGCCGCGTTCGCCGCTGTGCTGGGCTCCCGGACGAACCAGATCCAGCGCCAGCGCAACGACGTCGAGGTCAACGCAGCCCAGTTGCTGGACGTGCGCGTACCCGGCGGTTTGATTTCCGAGGCGGGTTTGCGCGGCAACGTGGCGGTCACGCTGCGCTACTTGGTGTCGTGGCTGAGCGGCGTGGGCGCCGCCGCGATAGACAATCTCATGGAAGACGTCGCCACGGCTGAGATCGCGCGCTCTCAAATCTGGCAATGGGTGCATCGGGGGGCAAAGATGTCCGACGGCCGCGATATCACCCACGAACTGGTGTGCCAGATCCAGCGTGAGGAGCTTGGCAAACTGCACATGATTGCCGGGGATGATGTCCTTGCACAAAATCGCCTGAGCGATGCAACCGAGATTTTTAAAACCGTCGCTTTGGGTAATCAGTTCGTAGAATTTCTGACTCTGCCCGCGTACGACTATCTGTCATAAGGAGACCATAAAATGATACACACGAACGGCGTGGCCAGACGACAGCAAGTCGACGCTCTGGCAAACGAATGGGCTACCGACGCTCGCTGGCAGGGCATTCGCCGCGATTACACTGCGGCTGATGTCATCCGGCTGCGAGGCTCGGTCCAGCCCGAGCACACGCTCGCGCGACTGGGCGCACAGCGGCTGCGGGAACTGCTCGAGAGCGAGACATTCGTCGCGGCCTTGGGAGCGCTGACCGGCAATCAGGCGATGCAGATGGTGAAGGGCGGTCTCAAAGCGATTTACTTGAGCGGCTGGCAGGTCGCGGGCGATAACAACCTCGCCGGGCAGATGTACCCCGATCAGAGCTTGTACCCGGCGAACAGCGTTCCATCAGTAGTCCGGCGCATCAACAACACCTTGATGCGGGCGGACCAAATCGACTGGGCTGAAGGGCGAGGCGAGACCCATTGGATGGCGCCGATCGTAGCCGACGCCGAAGCCGGCTTCGGCGGCGTTCTCAACGCCTTCGAGCTCATGAAGGAGATGATCGAGGCCGGCGCTGCGGGCGTGCACTTCGAAGACCAGCTGGCGTCCGAGAAAAAATGCGGTCATCTCGGCGGCAAGGTTCTGGTGCCAACTTCGCAGTTCGTGCGCACTTTGACGGCGGCTCGCCTTGCGGCGGACATCATGGGCGTACCGACCTACGTAGTGGCCCGCACGGATGCGCTGTCAGGGGCGCTTTTGACCAGCGATATCGACGCCGCCGACCGCGAGTTCGTGTTAGGCGACCGCACGGCCGAGGGCTATTTCACGATCAGGGCGGGCTTGCAGTCGGCTATCGCCAGAGGGCTGGCCTATGCGCCCTATGCCGATCTCGTCTGGTTTGAAACCTCGAAGCCGGATATGCAACAAGCGCGCGACTTCGCAGCCGCGATCCACGCGGAGTTCCCTGGGAAGAGGCTCGCCTACAACTGTTCACCGTCCTTCCATTGGAAGGCGCACTTGGACGACGATGCGATCGCACGGTTTCAAACGGAGCTTGGAGCCTTCGGTTACAGCTTCCAGTTCATCACGCTTGCTGGTTTTCACAGCCTCAACGCTGCCATGTTTGAATTGGCCAAGCGCTATTCACAGGAAGGCATGACGGCGTACGTACGGTTGCAGAACCATGAGTTCGAATTGGAAACGGAAGGCTACACGGCGACCAAACATCAGCATGAGGTCGGCGTGGGCTACTTCGAGGACGTGACAACCGTCTGTTCGGGTGGTCGCGCCTCGACGCTTGCGACGGAAGGCTCGACGGAAAAAGAACAGTTCAGCAAGACGTAGGCTAGGCTTTTTCGCTCTCTGCGGGTTTGCTTGTGCGAGCTCTTGCGCCGGCGCACTGAGCGCAGGGCTGATGCGCAGCTCCGTCCGGCGCATATTGGCGCAACGCGATGCTGATGCGCGGCGACGTGGGCTCGCGCAACTTGAGTATCGCATGCTCGTAGTGGCGCTGAGCATAGCCGCTCATCGTCAACAGGCTTCCGGGTTCTAGAGTGATGTGCCATCTCGCGCGGTGATTCGCGCGTTCGCGGATATCCATGGGGCGAGGAGCGCCGAGGCTGACCAGCACGATCGTCGGCCGATCGATCATCTCTTCTTCATGATCGCTGTGCCAGGCAACGCCGTCGTTCTGGTCGCGATAGTAGTTGAGTGAAACTCGATTAAATGTTGTGCCTTCGATGGCTTCAACTCGGGCACGAATTGCCTGCAGTGCCTCCGGGAGTTCCGCAACGTCAAGATAGCTCTTCCGCAGCCTGGGGACAGCGACCATTCGGTCGTACATCCGCACTGTGTCTTGAGACCACGGTATCTCCCGAACGAAAAGCTGGAAGAGCGTCTCGGCTTCTTCGTGCGAATACACGCCGGGCCGGTAGACGATCTTCCCCGTCTCTTCATCGGCCAAAGTCCAGTCGTTTGGCTGCAAGAATCCTAGCTGGGTTGACATGTTAAGAGATTTCGGCAGCCGTTTTGCTGAAGCCGCTAAGGGCAGGAGGCTTCTCGGCGTCCATCATGTCGAAACGTATGTTTGCTATGGTCGCATCAGCTGCGGCGATTCTGGGCAGCGTGAAGCTCGGAGCCGCTGAGACCGGCGGTTTGGGCGGGCGGATCGTCTTTCAACAAGGTGGCCGGGCTTCGGGCCTCACAGCCACGATGACATATCGCCTCGTGCCGTCGGCATCGGCGGGAACACCGGCTGACGCCGGGCTTGTGGTTTCGAGCGGTGATGTGGTGATTCAATCAGGCGGCGGGCGTCGTCGGCTTTCACTGAAGACGTTGGGCATGGCCAACCGCCATACACAATTCTTTAGTGCACAGAGGGCTGGTTGCGGAGCCGGAAGCCCATTGTCGGTGTCGCAAACCCCTAGCCGGGAGCGTTATTTGGTGATCGAAAGCGCTGAGGAGGGAAAGGGCTGCAGCCCTGAGGTGCGCATCGTCGCCTTAGCCACCCTCGCAGTGATCCCTCAGTTTTCGCTCGACCACGCATACCTTCATCGCTTCGAAGTGGTGCCGGCGTTATTCCATCCCAGGACAGCACTGAGGGTCGCCAGAGTTGAGACTTTCGCGATCCCGGTTAGCTATCCAGTGACGTCTTGGACTGTCTCAATTATCACAGGACGCAGACATGATGGACGGATTCAGAAAATCTTTTTAGTCGACGCCGCGCCGCTTGAGCGGCCCTTTCCCAATGAGCGCGTGATGATTGGGAAATTGGAGCTCGATGCGTTCTTGCGCCCCGTTAATGCGACGCTTGATGATGTGATCCGTCTTTCGACCCCCCATGAGGCGAAGTGGCTGAGAACGCAGCCGCCTTCGCCGCGCGCGCTAAACCGATCGCGTCACGACAATGAGCTCTTCTCTGCGTCGCAGCGGCTCGCGTGGAGTGGAAGGTTCACGGAGGCGCTCGCGGATTTTGAATCAGCGCTGGGCTATGTAGATGACAAGCGGTTACGAACCTTACAAGCGGCGAGTGTTCCGAAACTGCGTCACATTATCGCTGACGTGCGCGCCAAGCGTTTGACAGTTCGAGAAGCGCGCTGGTACTGGGTTAAACCTTAGCTGCGACGTTCATTTGTGGACAGCTTGCTTGCGGCGCCGGATAGGTCGGTGCAGTGATGGCTGAGACCATCATGGACGCCAGTATCGAATAGCCGTTGTCGTTCGGGTGAAATCCATCGATCGAAAGGTTCCCGGATTCATACGAGCGCGAAGCGCAGAGCAGATCGATGACCGGGATGCCTTGCGACGTGTCGTCACCCCGGTGAAGACCGTCTGGGCAGCTGGCGCGCGATGTCGGGCATATATCCCGTGCCACCTGGGCAATTCGCCGGCATCGGCATGGCCGGATTTCCAGCGGCGGGGCATGGTCTACTCGCGCCTGTGCCTACGGCGCCGCTTGCCGCCAAGGGCGGTGTAATTGACGATGGCTGTCGCTGGCCGATGGCGGGGGCGCTGGCATCAGAGTGCCGCTGTGACCGCAGGACGCGATACTTAGCGCTGCGCCGATCTCAAGAGCGCATACAAGTATGCATCGGTTGCGTGTCCGCGCAGCGCGTGGGCTTGAGGCGCGACGAGCACGGCGCTTGTCGCAAGCGCGAAGATGGCAGGCCCCCTACGCCAGGATCTCAGGGCATACCTGAGTGACGGATCAAATCAGCCACCGTGTTTTCGTCCGCGCTCATTTGGGACGCAGCGAGCGGGAGGCCACGGCGCCCAGCGTGCATCTTTGGTGGGAATCACGCTGAGCGTCGTGGCTTGGTGGAGCTCATTGCAACGAGCGGCCGGTTTATAGCCGGCCTCGCGCCTTTAGTTGCGTGCTGCGCTCGTCGTCGTACCCGCCGGCAAGCCGAAAGACCCTTCGGTGTTCAGCTGTACGTACTCGTTTCGGCTGAATTGACCTGAAACAGGCTCTAGGTACTTTTTGATCTCCTCGACTGAAGGCGCTTCCCACAAGCAGGTTGCTGTTTTGCGGTCTGCGCCGGTTAGGTACTGATGCAGCTTGAGATGCGATGGGATGTTGGGTGTTGCGCTCTGCGCGGACGACTCGAATTGGTCGGGATCGTTGATACGATGAATCACAGTTACGAACATAAACAACTGCCTTTCCGTGGTGATGAAGCGCCAAAAGCAAAAGAAAAGCCGCCATAGTGAGTGGCATTTTCAAGGCTGCTATTCGCTTCCAGCGATAAGAACTCTTTAACCTTCGCGAATACCCATTAAAAATCGCGGTTTGGTTACGCTCTCGGCTCCGGGACGTGCGGTGTCAATCCTCGGAAGAAATCCTTGTCGTTATTTACGAGATTTGGGCATTGGAGGATCCTCCGTCGGCTAGCTTACGCCTTCGGAAATAGCGGCGGGCATGATCGCCGCACCGGAGTTGAGTCCGTTCGCGCTCGTCGCGCTAGGCGCTACGCAGCTTGCATCGATCGGAGAAGTCGGCGCTGTCGCCCCGGAGTGCGGTTAATGAACCACCAATTCTACCACTGCCAATCCCTGGTTCGCCCTCGTTATTCGGTGCCGTATATCATATTCGGAGCGGCTCTGTTCATAAGATGGAAACGAATAGCGAAGAGCCGGACTAGATGGGATATATTCTGGCTTTTCTGTCTCAACACGATCTTGGGATTGGGGTGCTAACACTGGCCAGCTACGGGGACTGACGCTAGGCATAGGGGTTAGGAGAAAGGCAGTCTGAAGCTGGCCCGCATCGGTGGATAGTTTTTCATTGGGACATCACGCTGCTTGACTCCGACGCTCCAACTGGACGGGTGAATCGAAACGATCGCGGTATGTCGGCGCTGCGGATCGTACTCCACGCCGCCTCGAACTCTATTCTAAAGGTCGGATAGTCTCAGATTGTCAGGCGCCAGGTTTGCTGCCCTTCGGTAGGGTATGCTGCTTCGGGGTATGCCGGGTATTAAGATCCTCTAGGCGACCCACGAGGGGTGATAGAATCAAAAGGCCCCAAGTAGCAGCTTGGAGCCTAATGAGGCCGATCGCGACTCGCGAGCTTGGGTGAGATCGACCGGCGTACCCTCATCATCGGCAGCTGATTGAAAAAAAACACTCCGGGCCAAGAAATATAAGAAAAAGCCGCAATGCCTTAATTCATGCGGTTTTTTCGTGATTTGACGGAGCGGGAGACGGGTCTCGAACCCTACACAGCCTTCTTAGCGCCTTGGATCATTGCTGGCTTAGAAGCCGGGCCGCTTTGGGTTCCCTACTTCGGTCCCGGAGAAACCGTCAGGGTCGACACAGCAGCACGATGGTCCGGGCCGCCCGGACTACGAGCCGACCAAGTGAATGTCCAAGCGAAGATCAGAAACAGCGAACCGACCAGCAAGACACTGACCGTCAGATCCGGCACCGGAGAACGCCAACCTAACGCCTGTGCAAGCTCGTAGCTACCCACCACAAGGGCCAGCGTCGTCACGGCAATTATCCATACCCGGGTCGCGCGTACGAGCTCGAGAGGCTGGCGCGTGCATAGTTTGTGAACCAAAATGCTGTCGAGCGTGTCGGTAACGGTCATGCCCAATGAGAAGACCAGACCGATGAGCAAACCCGGCACTACGCCGGCGCCACTGGTGAGTGCGAGCGCGTAGGTCGCTACTTGGCTGGAGGTGTCGAAACCGAGACCAAAAAGCAAACCGATGGGGATCGCGGCCAGGGGGCTGGTCGCCATACGCAGTGCTCGTGGCAGCATGGCATTCTTGAAACCCGCAACAGCCCCAACGCGATTCAGCCCGAGCTGCCTGAGATTCAGCGCGGCGATCACAAACAGCGTGACGATGCTGACCCAGGTGCCAATGCTTTCCAGCAGCGCGCCATGCATAGCGATGCGACTGCCTAGCAATCCCGCCAGCGCCGCAATCGCCAGCACCATAATGGAATGTCCGCCCGCAAAGAGTGTCCCGACGAAGCGACTCAGGCGAGCGCGGACGCCCAGACTATTGCGTGTGAGATTGTCGATTGCGGCTAGGTGGTCGGGGTCGGCGCCGTGGCGTAAGCCGAGCACGAATACCGAAAAGGCTACCACCCAAAACGTCGCGTGCGTGCCGGCATGGCCAATCATATTACTTCCTTCTCCAGTGGCTTGATGGGAGTCCGGGCGTGGGTGTGATCGCCGCCATGGGAATGCGAGTGGCCGGCGGACAACGCATATCCAGCGATCGCGACTAGTACCAACAGCATCACCGGCAAGACGGCCGCCTGCAACATGCCTGTGCCGGCGAGATGCAAAGGCAGAGCGTCGTTGCTGCTGCCACCAAAACCGCCGCTAAGAGACGCATGCCATGACCCTAGTCGTTTTCAGAAGGCGCCCCAATAGTATCAAGCGCCTTGCGCGCAATAGACGCTTGCAATGGATCGAATTGGGGACTGAGAGTAAGCGCCTGCCGCAGATAGCCTCGGGCGGAGGTATCGTCGCCCGCGGCGCGCGAGATCATCCCTGCGTGATACAATAATCTTGCGTCGACAGTCCCCAGACGCATAGCTTTCTTTATCGAAGCCTCCGCTTCTTTGACGTTGCCGGCCTTGAGCGCCGTCCAAGCGATCGCATCGGCGCCGTAGATGTCTTGCCGCATCGCGTATTCTCGCTTGGCGTTCGCGTAAGCTTCTTGTGCTTTTATATCGTGGTCGGCGTAGAAAAGTGCGAGCGGCCGACTGTAGAGCACGCCCGCCGTTGCGCTGAGATGTCCGATCACCTCCACGAGAGCGTACTGATCAGCTGCTTTTTTGTCTTGTCCGGTGAGTTTGTACAGATCTCCAAGGGCAGCGACATACGTCGGGTCAGGCAGAACCTCAATGGCGGATTTATATTGCACAATCGCATCGTGCAGATCGCTGCGCGCGGCGCGCACTCGTCCCAGCGAAGCCAACGCGCGGTAATACCCTGGATAGGTGACGAGCGCAGATCGGTATGCTTGCTCCGCGGCCGGATAATCGCCGACGTTGAAAGCTGTTTCGCCAAGTTGCCAATATGACCATGCGACGCTCTCGCGCGCTGGCATTGAGAGATGCAAACCTAATGCTATTGCGTTGGACAGATGACGAGCAGCACCAAGGTGATCGCCATGGAGAGTGGCCAAGCGGGCTTTGCGCGTCTCCGTATTAAGGTTAACCCCCGGCGTATGGTGCAATATCTGCGCAAAGGCCCCGGCAGCCTTGTTGTAGTCGCCTAACTCGATCTCGGAATCGAAAAGTATTTCATAAGGATATTCTTTGGCGGGATCAAGACGGGTCAGTTGCGCTGCATGGTCACGTGCGGCCTTAAACTGGTGGGAAGAATACTCGGAGAGGGCAAGGAGGCTAAGCCCGTCCATGTTCCGTACCGCGGGCACCGAGGCGAGCGATGCGTGCGCTGCCCGCGACATCAGGTCGAGGTATTGAAGAGCGCCCGTCTCGCGCAAACGTTGAAAATAGTAGCCGCCCAGTTTGTTGTATAGAAGCGCGTCGCCAGGATCACGGCGGACCTTAGTTTCCAGGAACCGAACCGTATCGGCGGTCCCCGCTTGTTCCGAACCGAACGCGATGGGCGCCGGGGCAGCGAACGCTGAGCGCGGCCGCAAGTCCGAACCTAATCGGTTAAAGCGGGTTACCGCCAGCGTGAGCGCGGCCAACAGAATCAGGGTTGTCAAGCGAAGGATGGTTAGCTGCATAGGCGACTCATATTGTGAAGCGAGGCAGGAGGCGATGGACGAGCGGCCTCGTTCATCGCCCACTCCTTCGGATCCAGCTTACTGGCGAGTATGGTCGTCGGGGTTGTGTCCGGGAGGGAACGGTTGCGTCGGATCGGCGACGAATGGAAAGACGTTCCTGAACGGCTTTTCATTTGCGTTCACGTGGTCGGTAAGAGGGACGCCGTTGTTGATGACGGTAAACGCGATGTCCACCACGTCATCTCTCAAGCGACGGCCGCCCATTTTTCCGAAGCCGCCATTCGGATTGTATCCGCCTCCCGAGCCGCGGTTTGGAACGCTCGTATCGAGCCGTAGAATATCGCCTTTCGCGACTGCGATCTTCGCTAACATTGCGATATGAGCATCATCAGTTCCCAGATTCTTGATATCTTTGACGAGGTCGGCTTTGAACTTTCCGTTTGCATCGTCCTCGGTCGTAGAGGCATTGTATTCGTCTTTGCGCGGGCCGGGGATTAGACCGTTGTTGATCAGCGGGTTACCGTCGCGGTCAACCGTCTTCCAATCGCCGCTCGCTCGTATTTCATTGTTCTCACCAATGGTCTGGATGGCGTGCCGCTGCGTGACGGAATTGACCCCGATGACGCTGCCGGCGGGGCCACGCAGCATCGAAACAGGCACTTCGACAGCTGTGATCAGGGTATTGAAGCCCGCGTACGTATCGCGTCCGCCGCGCGCGCCCAGGAGCGATTTGTCGGGGTGGCCCGGATGCATGAGGGAAGATGCGACCAACCGATTTGCGCCCGTGTCATCCAGGAAAAACGGATCGTCCATCACGCCCGCAAAAAATCTGGCGCCAGTCGCTGGATCGGTTGTGGTCACGGGTTCGTTCGGGCTGTAATTTTGCGTCGCAATCGTAGTCGGCGCCGTCAACGTCTTACCGTCGGGCAACCTGATCGTTGCGGTCTGACTTGTCAGCCGGCCGATCCCCCTTGAATACGTGACATCGATGAACGCATCTGGCTTTGCATCGCCCGTGTTCTCGATTTCGAACCGGTAGCGGATATTTGGGTCAAAAATCGACATGCCGAAGTGCTCGCCGGAAACGACGAATCCCTGCGTGCTCATGATAAGCACGACTTTTGAGTTATCGTTTGGATCGAGGAAAGCGTACAGATCGGCTAAATCAGCTCCTCGGTCCTGCGTGAGGATCGGCGAGTCGATGTGATCGGAAGCGGCCGTCTTTTTTGTGGCAAATTGAACCGAAAATGCGACAATCAGTCCCAAAACGCTTAATACAAGGGCAGAACGTCTAACCAGATTCATGCGTACCTCCAAGGAAGCCGGCAGTATGCAGCGCCGACTAAAAGTGCAGATCGCGGAAACCGACTCTATCGATAATTGGCATGCGCGACTGGAGAATCGTAACAGAACAATGACGCTGTGCGTCTGTTCCAAATATAAGTTGCCTCAGGACTCCTGGATCATTATTACTACCGAACTTAGAAGCAAGTGGTTGAGCAAGTTTGTGCTTATCAAAAATAGAGACCAATCCCAACATAAGGCCCCGAGTGTGTTTGGTTGGCAGTAGCCCTGTGTCGATGGTAGAAGCGGTCTCCCCCGGTTCGCGGTCCTCTCCGTATTCCGTCGGAAAGATACGCCCTAGAAAGGGCAATTTCGGCCTCACCGAATGAAACTCGGACCGCTGCTGAACCCAACATATCCATCTAGTTTTTGCTCCGCCTATAGCCCTAACGGCGTAGAACCCCGGCTGGACTTCAACCGCCCCAAATATTTCTTCGTTTTGCGTCAATCCAGACATGCAGTTAAGGCGTACTGGTGCGACCAAGGCGATTCTAAGTGCGCAAAGACATGGAAGGGGGACCTGCAATGCACTACGGCTATTGCGCTGCCTAAATCGGTCGAGTGTCTATCATCTACCATTGCAACAGAATAGGAGAGCGTCACACGAAAAAGCCGCAATCCCCTAATTCATGCGGCTTTCTTGATCTTAATGGAGCGGGAGACGGGTCTCGAACCCGCAACATCCAGCTTGGAAGGCTAGCGCTCTACCAATTGAGCTACTCCCGCGCCCAATTGACGTTACCTGTTGTGCTCCAGGGACCCTTGCTTTAATGCAGCGGTGTGACGGTGAGGACGTCTGCCGTTTCCCTGACAACGACGCTGTCGCTGAACGGAGTGGGCACCCAATGGACGTTGCGAAAGTCGTCGGCTTGATCCCCATAATGGGAGCTTGTGAAATGGCCCGACTCACCAAGCGTGAGCAACATCGAAGCGTCATCCCAGTTCGATACGTCCATGGTGACGCGCTGTGATGGTCCGAATGCCGGCCGTCCAGCGTAAATCGTGAAGATATCGCCGGATTGTGGTGCCGGTTTGATGTTGAGCAGGGTCGTAAGCGGCGACGCATGTCCGAGGGGATGATCGTAGATGGCCGCGTTGTGTTCCCCCCATGGTTGGACGCCGTCAAAAGAGCCGTTCCCATCCACGCCTACCTCGTCCGCAGCCGAGGACACAGCTTGCGCAATCGCCGCGATCAGCGATGCCCTGCTGATTCCGATGCCAGCGAGCCGACGATCGCCGTCCAGGACGCGTTCCAACGCCGCGATTGGGAAGTTGTCTTTCTCATAGCGTCGGTATAGGTCAGCGCCCAGCGCGGGCCGCAACAGCTTTGCGCTCAACAACCTGTCTTCCGCGGCCACAAATGTCGGCACGGTCGATGCCGCCGCGAATGTGCCATCCCAGCTCGCGAGATTCTTGCGGACACCAATCATTCTCGAATCTCCCGAATGTGCCAGCGCTGCAACGGTGGCCCGCGCCAATACGGCGCGCGGATAATCGTAGACATCCGACTGCACAGCGCCGATCTGTTGCGGGGTTGCCGCGTAGCGTTTTGATAACTGTTCGAATATGCGGTGGACCCGGTAAGGCGGATCGAAGAACGGGGAAAGCTTCAGTTTAGAGTTTGCGGGTACGAGCGCGTTGTTCGCCGTCGCGGCGATGCCACCGCGCGGGTTCAACGACGTGGGAAGCTCCTCAAAGGCCAAGGAGCCGCTCCACGCATAGCGATCATCTTCTCCTTCAACCGGCAAGGAGCCATCGCCGCGCACGCGTCGGGGCACCCGGCCGCAATCTTGATAGCCGACGTTGCCGTCGACGTCGGCGTACACGAAGCTCAACGCCGGCCCCGTGATTCCACGCAGGGCATTGCGGAAGTCCGACCAGTTGCGCGCCAAATCCAATTTCCTTATGGCATTTGGTTCCCCGCCATCTCGTAGAATCGTCCAGGCGAGCGCGTCGCCGAACAGCCCGTGTCGTTTCACGACGGGGCCATGGCGGGTGATCAAAACGTCCAATGTGGCGGGCGAGCCACCTTTGACCAGGATGGTCTCTCGGCGGTGAGCGGCCGTCAGCCAGCGTCCGTTCGCCCGATACTCATCGGATGTCGCTGAGCGGAAATGCTCGACGAAGATATCTTGGACCGCTTCGACCGCGCTCGTGATGCCGAACGCGATGCGCTCATTGTGTCCGATGACGATGCCGGGAATCCCGGGCACCGTGAACCCCTCGACGTCGTAACCGGCTCCCTTGAGATGAGCGATCCACCAGGTGCTCGGAAGGGAGTGCGCCAGATGGGTGTCGTTGGCAAGCACCGGTTTTCCGGTGCTGGTCCGCGCGCCTGAAACCGACCAGTTATTCGAACCCGTGCCGGCTTCGCGCTCTGCCGGCGGCTCCCAGCGTGCGAACCCGCCGGAAATCCCGACCTCGGTCGCCTCTGATCCGGTATTCCCTTTGTGATAGCCGGGCCAGCCCGCTGTGGCGACATATTTCTCGAGCCTTGCGACCTGGTTATCGAACAGCGCGGCCGTCACAGTTTTCCCAACCTTGGTTTGCATGTCAGCGCGCACCATCGATTTCGACCAGTTGTCGTCCAGACGTTGCGCCATGAGCTTAGCCACCGCGATGCTGTCGATCGGCGTCCATGGCTGCGGCCGATAATGCATGAGGAAAAATTCGAGCGGCAGCCGGTGCGACGATGCTGCTGCATTGACGCCGTCTGCATAAGCCTGAAGGTCGCCTCGTTCGACGGCGTTCAGTCTCTTAAAGTCATGCTCCGAAGCGGCCGCAAAACCGAGCGTGCGCATATAGCGATCGTTCTCAAGCGTGGCGGCCCCTGCTATTTCCGAGAGTTTCCCTTCCGCTTGTCTGCGCAACAGATCCATTTGCCAAAGACGGTCTTGCGCGCAGGCGAAACCTTCGGCGAAGAAGAGATCACTCTCTGTGGTCGACTGGATGTGCGGAATGCCGCGCTGATCCCGCCGTATGGTGACCGGATGGCGCAAACCCGGCAGCGCGACTTGACCGTCGACCTGCGGCAGCGGAGATCGAATCACCCACACGACAAAGATGGCTGCAAAAACCACGATGACAACAACGGCCACCGCGAGACTGCGCAGCACAATTGCTCGTGGGCTGACGTTTCTCACGACGCAGCGGCCTCGCGCATTTCGAGCGCTTTACGCTTGACCGTCATCTGAGTCGTGCGTGTGGGCAGGGTAGGATTCGAACCTACGTAGCGCGTCGCGCGGCAGATTTACAGTCTGCTGCCATTAACCACTCGGCCACCTGCCCATGGGTTGTGATGATGCGAACCTTGGGTTCTTCCACGTCAGCTGTCTCTCTTCTAACGACAGGTCATCCGAGTCAGTTGATTCTAAGCGCATGGCCTGTTACATTGTCTCTATGAGAACGATGAGCAAACGAAAGCCGAAGAGCGCGACGAAAAGGAAAACCGTACCGAAGAACCACGACGACTATCTGGCGAGTTTCAGAGCCAAGGCGCAGCATGTTGAAGCGGCTGAGGGCCACGATCAGGTCCGTCGTGCCACCGGAGACGACTGAGAGCATCAGCTATGGGTCCCAGCCTTCAGTTACAACGGACCGCTCGTGTACTATGCCGCCTTCAAACAGCACTGCAGTCTTTTTCCTGGCAGCTCAGCTCTGATGACCGCATTCGAGGATGAACTCAAGAGCTTCAAAACATCCAAGGGCACGATTCAGTTCCCGTTGGACAAGCCGCTGCCTACGGCCCTCATAAAAAAGATTGTGCAGGCGCGCATGTCGCAGAATGCGCGCAAGAACCGGCGCTCATTCATCAGGTAAGCGTGTTCTGAGCGTTGTCACTCAGCGAACCTCAACTGCTTCTGCAGGTATGCTGGTCAAACGGTAAACCTCGCTGCAGCGAATCCACAGCGCGGCGGATAACGAGATCAATCCAGCGATGACGATCGTCGGCAAGACGCCGATGGCGCCTCCAAGCAGTCCCCCGATCGCGCCCCCAAGCGGCAGCGTACCCCACGCGATGGTGCGCATGGTAGCGTTCACGCGCCCCTGCAGAGCGTCGGCCACGATTGTCTGCCGCAGGCTCACTTGGTTGACGTTGTACAGCGGAATCGAAAACGAAAAGATGAGCTGGGAAGCAACCAGAAGCGACACCGGCGCCCATAACGCCGCCAGCGGAGTCACGAGAATGCCCAGGCCGCCCAAGGCTGTCGCCCCGGCGAGCGTTTTCCCTAAGCCCACTCTGCGCGCTATGCGCGACGAGAAAAACGCGCCTAACACTCCGGCATTTCCGAATGCGAGGATAACGCCAACCAGCGCCGGCGCCAAGTGCAGTTCACGGTACGCGAAGATAAGGAATACGGCGCTCAGCAGCGAGCTGCCGAAGTTGCTAGTCGCCGTGCTCGCCGCGATGTTGCGGAGAATCGGGCTGCCGAACACGACCTGAGCTCCCTCACGGAGGTCAGACATGAATGTTTGCGACTGCAAGCGCGGCTGTACGGCCGATCCGCGCTTTGCGATCAACGCGAGACTGCACACGGAGGCCAGGAATGACAGCGCATCCGCCAGGATCGCGAGAGGCGCTCCAAGCGCTTGCACGAGCACGCCGCCAAGTCCATGGCCTGCGACTTCGGACGCAGATCTGCTGATCTCCAGTTTCGCGTTGCCCTCAAGCAGAGCGCTGCGTTGAACAAGACTCGGGAGATACGATTGATAGGCAACATCGAAGAACACCGTGAGAACCCCAATCGCGAGCGCGACGACATACAACTGCCACAGCCGAAGGGCATGCAATGCCCATGCGAGCGGAATCCATGCGAGCAAGCCTGCACGCCCGAGGTCTGCGACGATCATGACGCTTTTGCGCGACAGCCGGTCCACCCAGACGCCCGCCGGCAGACCCAATATCGGAAAGGCGAGGAACTGCGCGCTTTCCAGCAGGCCAACTTGGTACGTCTTGGCTCCCAGCGTCAAGATGGCCACGCTGGGAAGCGCCAGCATCGTCACTGCGCTGCCGAACAGACTGATCGTCTGCCCGAGCCAAAGCTTGGCGAAGTCTGGATGTCGCCAGAGGCTCCGCTGGGTCGAGCTCATCCAGCATGCCCCGTTCGTACATAGGTCTCCCGAATACCTTATATGCCGTGGGCGGTTATGGGCCGCAGTTCGCCTCTTTCGGAGCCCACGACGCCTTAAGCAATCGCGGTTCCTAGGGTTAGCAGCGGCGAAGCCTCAAATCGGCCGATTATGAAGGTGTGGTAAAGGCTAGCCGCGGGCGCTCTCAATGCATGCGCTGATCTGCTCCGGCCTTCACGACTGGGTCGAGTGGCGATTCGGCGAAGGGATGCTCAAAGAGCTCAGGTTCTACAATCCCGCCTTTCGCAAAAAGCGGATAGGTTTGATCCCCGATCAGGACTTGTTCTCGGATTTGGATTTGTTGTCGCGCCTCAGCCACCAGCCGAAGAGTTCGCTGCTGGAAGACTTCCGCCGGTACATGGCCATACCGCTCTTGTTCGAATACCGCGCTTTGGTCCCGGCGGAGTGGACCGCCCTGGAAGTCGTGGAGCATACGGAGCCTTGCATCCATACGGCCATTCGCGATGCCGACGACGGCGCACCGCCTTTCATCCGCTGCTGGCGCACGCCCGACAATGCCGTCCGCATCATGTACAATTCGTCGCGCCGCATGTGCGAGTTCGCGAGGGGCCTCATTCGCGGCATCGGCGACCACTATCAAGAGGATCTGATCATCGATCAAACGCTGTGCATGAAACGCGGTGATGCCTACTGCGAGCTGTTCGTGCGCTCGACCATCGTATCCACGATTCAGGATGCGGCCGGCAGCGTCCGCAGACTGCGGCTTCATCCGTCAATCGTCAACGAGGCCGTTGATATGGTCAAGCGGCAGCTGACCAACGCATCTGTCGATAGCGACACCATCGAGGCGTTGGTGCTCTCGACGATGGAAGCTGTCGGCAACGTCGTCCGCCATGCCAAAAGCCCCGATTGCGAAGTCGCGGTCCACGTTCAGGGCAATCTGGTCAAACTGCAGGTCACAGATTACGGCCCCGGCTTCACGCTCACGAAGAGGGCGATGCCTGATCCCTTTTCGGAAGGTGGGCGCGGCATTGCGCTCATGCAGAGCGCATGCGATTCCGTGGATTATGAAGTGCGCAGATCCGGAAACTGCCTGACGTTGCTCAAGCGTCAAGCCGGCCCTTAACGGAGTCTGCGGGCGTCGCAGTCCGCCACGGTGGCGGCAGGCGGGGCGTTCGCACCGCTCACAGGCGAAAAGCCCCACGTCCGTCAATGAGCCCGCAAACCTGAACTCGCTCACCGTCCGAGGGAACAGCAGGCATGTCGTTTTTCGAAAGCATCACGCCTCTGGCGTCGCTCATCATCGCAGCGGCCACCGTCATCTTCACGACGCTCATGCTGCACCGCCAGTCGCGGCAAATGGAACACGAGCGCAACGCGCTCGCAATTCTGGAGGCCATCGATCGGTTGACCTCATCCGAGATCGTGCGGATCTTCGTCCAGCTCAAAGGCGTCGCCGAACGCTATCCCGATGACGAAGCGCTCCGCACGCTTTACCCGGGATCGCAGGATGAGCTGGCGCTCTACATGGTCGGACAATACGTTGAGACGATCGCGTGTTTGTCACGCCGCGGCATCATCGATGCATCCCTGATCGTCGATGCGATCGGCCTCATGCTGCGAACGCGCTGGTCGATCATCAAGCGGTTCGTCTATCACCTGCGACGATACTACGGCAACGAGTACATGCTCGAAAATTTCGAGTGGCTCGCACGCTACAGCGCGTGGTGGAAGGACATTCCAAGGCCGCCAAGCGTCAATTACTCAAGCACCCAGTTCTTGCCGACTATCGACGAGGCGTTTTCCGCCAGCTAGCTTGAGGCCGGCGGACAGACAGCGGTGAAATCGCGGCGTTACGCCGCGGCGTTGGCCTTTTCTACGGCGGCCGCGATCATCTCAGCGTGCGCTTGCGGGTCTGCCCAGCGGGCTTGCGCTTCCGGTGACAGCGCTTCGATCGGGTCGAAGTAGGTGAACCACTGACCCGGCTTTACGCTCGGCGCACTGTAGACCGCAATGCCGTTGACGCGGTCGTAATAGTCATAGCTGTGCACGTCGCGCTTGCCGCCGCCGCCCGGTGCGTCGCAGACGAACGTCGGCGTATTGAACCCGGCCGTTGAGCCCCGAACGAACTTCTCAATGTCGACCGCAGCCTGCACCGTCGTGCGCAGATCCTCAACACCCTTGACCATGTCGTGCATATACACGTAGTAGGGGTGGACATGGACGTAGCCGAGCCGTTTGACCAGCAGCCGCATGACGTGCTTGTCGTCGTTGACGCCGCGGATCAGCACGCTTTGGTTGCGCACCATGATGCCGCGCTCGAACAGCACGTTCATCGCCTTCGCGGTGATCCATGTGATCTCGTTCGGGTGATTGAAGTGGGTGTGCAGCATGACGTCTTTGCCCATGCTGCGGCCTCGCTCGACCACCGACGTCAAGGCATCTGTCCAGGCGGCATCGCTCATGATCTTCATAGGCATGACCGCCGGCCCTTTGGAGGCGAAGCGCATGCGTCTGACGTTGGGGATGTCCAACAACGCATCGCCGATCTTCTTGAGGCTCTTCGCCGGCAATTGATAGGCGTCGCCGCCCGAGATGACGATGTCTTGCAGTTCCGGACGCGAGGCGATGTACTCGAAGGCGTGCTGCCAACGCTTTGCGTCTGTGGCGACTTCCGCTTTCTCGACCACTTCAGTATCGCCGCCGATGGCATACGAACGCGTGCAGTAGCGGCAATACACGGGGCATACGTTGGTCGGCAAGAACAGCGCCTTGTCCACATAGCGGTGGACGAGACCGGGCACCGGCGCATCCTCTTGCTCGTGCAAGGAGTCGAGTGAGAGCTTCGGATGGTCTGGCACGAGGCGCGAGGCCAACGGGATGAACTGCGTTCGGATCGGATCCGTGTACGGACGGCTCCAATCGATGCAGGCGATCATATACGGAGAGACGCGCACATTCATGGGAGCGCGGTGGAAGCCAGCGCGGACGTCATCGATGAAGTGGGCGGGCGCGAGCGCCTGAATGGTGTTCAACAACTCGTCGGGCGTCTTCACGGAATGCTGATACTGCCAGAGGTGGTTGAGAAAGGTGGCTTCGTCTATGTCCTGGTACGCGGGTATCGAACGCCAGAACTCGCCCTGCACGAGCTGCATGTGCTCGAGCGCGTCTGGACTGGCCGGCGGTTTTAGATGACGCGGTTCCTCTAAAAGTGCGCCGTTGCTCGGCGTGATGGGTTCAGGCGATATGAGTGTGGCTTCAGACATCAGCGTACGCTCCGTAAACGGCGTGACGCAGGCGCGCCGTGATCATGGATGGTAATGCCGCCCCGCTCGAAGGGGGTGGATAGGACGATCATCGTCTTGCTTCGCACGATTCCAGGGATTTTCTTGAGACGGGAAAGGAAGTCGTCCAGATCGCTCGTGGAACGAGTCATGACTTTCACGACGAAACTCTCTTCGCCCGCGACGCTGTGAATCTCGGCAACCTCAGGCAGCGCGGAGACCGCCTCGGTGAACTCGTCATAGTCCGTCTCAGCGGACGTATAACAGCTCACAAAGGCCGTCAATTCCAAGCCCAACAACCGGCCATCCAGCCTTGCGGTATAACCACGCACAAAGCCGCGTGTTTCTAAACGCTTGACGCGGTCGTGCACGGAGGCCGCCTTCAGGCCAACCAACGCCCCGAGTTCGGCAAAAGTCGAACGCCCGTTACGCTGCAGCGCCTCCAAAAGCTGAAGGTCGAGCTGGTCCAGGCCAACGGTGTTTATCAAATCGGCTGTTTCACTCCGGTTTTATTAGGTGAACCTATCTTACTACAGTTGGTTTATTAGCGCAAGATGGCTTCGGGCCTTATAAGCAGCCGACGGAGGGATTTGAACCCCCGACCCGCGGTTTACAAAACCGCCGCTCTACCCCTGAGCTACGTCGGCCCGATCTCGTCTTGGTCATTTTCATGAGTGTTCGGCGCTTGCCCTCGACAGTCGGCCCGCGCTCAACGATGCGAAGCTCTTCCTGTTTTATCGGCGCTGCACAGCGGGAATCGCCGCGAGTCGACCCTACTTCGAAACCGCCTGTTGCGCCAACGGTACCGCTCCCGAGATCGCCCGTCGCCTCGTCCGGCCCAGCCGTACGATTGGCTGTTCGAACAGATATGTCACGAGTGTCGCGACGACGACTCCGGAAAGGACGGCTACAACAGAAAACGCCACCTGCCAGTGGTGGTCGGCTTGAATCTGTGACCCGACATGGGCCGGTATATGGACGGCGATCAAGAGGCGCCCAATGACTTGGTGCCAGATGTATAAATTGTACGAGATCGCCGCCAGGAAGACCAGCACCACATTGGCCACAGCCTTTTGCAGGAATGGCGCCGCAAAGAGCAGCCCGACCGTCGCCCAAGCAATCGTCAACCCGAACAACGTGCGGTAGTGCGCCTGCCACAGCGCGATAGCGTCGGGGTCAAAGCGGATCCGGTGACACCACACGACCATGGCGCAGACCGCAGCCACGCCGGCCAACGCTGCGCATGTCGTGACCCAGCGCCGACCCGGAAGCTGCGGCTTGCTCTTTTCCAAGTAGCGATACACGTACGAGCTCGCCATACCAAGCGCGAACAGGTCCAACACCGCAGGAAGCTGCGTGAGCAGTTGATGGAAGAAATACGAGTGGATAATGGCCGTCCGGAAAATGATCGCCGTCGCGATCATTCCGCTTGCACAGAGAATGGGCTTGCGCAAGAAGGCCCAGGCGAGCATCGGAAACACGAGGTAGAACTGCACCTCCGTTCCGAGCGACCACATCACGCCATCGATTGAGCCATACGTTTGTGAGAACCAATTATGGATGAAGACCGCATGAAAAGTGAGATCGCGCCCGGCTTCAGCCAGGGAGCCGTAATGCTGATATCCGGTGGCGACCAGGATGATGATGGCGAGATAGTAGGACGGTACGATCTTCAAAAACCGCTTGCGGACGAAGTCTCGGATGGTCGGCGTTGGCGCGTCGGAAAGCCAGGCACGCACATACGGATCGAAGATGACAAAACCCGAAAGAAAAAAGAAGAGCTCGACGCCCAAAAAGCCACTGGTTCCGATCGGATTGAGCGTGAGCGGCCCCACCGACATATCGAGCCACGTCATCTCCCAGATGTGGAACAGCAGCACCATGCTGATGGCGATGCCTCGGATGCCGTCGAGCACGGGCAGGTGGCTCGCGATCGCAGGTTTGGCGTGAAGGGCCGCAGGCTGATGTACAGTCAAGCCGTTAAGCCGGCGTCTTGGTCAGTTGGCGGTGCGCATGAATGTGTTCCACCACCACACGCCCCAGGCGCCCATCGCCGCCGACCACAGTATCAGCGCTGCGCCCCATCGTGGCACGCTCGAACGGCAGGCCAATGCCATAAGCAGCAAGAGAAATGGCTCGAAGTCGAGCGCGTGGCGCATCCCGAACTGATACCAGCCGTTCAGATAGTACAGAAAGGAAGGGACCGCCACCAGAGCTGCGGTGACCCATAAGGCCACGACCAGCGACCGCGGCGTTTTGGCAAAGCATCCCAAGATCAGCGCGGGGGACGTAAATGTCAGCGCCACGCCGTGTATGTCGACT
Source organism: Candidatus Eremiobacter antarcticus (assembly GCA_003244105.1). Lineage (GTDB taxonomy): Bacteria > Vulcanimicrobiota > Vulcanimicrobiia > Eremiobacterales > Eremiobacteraceae > Eremiobacter > Eremiobacter antarcticus. The sequence goes on from QHBK01000008.1 coordinate 26,463, forward strand.
TTGAAGAAGGGCCATCGCGCCTGCTGCAGCCACTCTACTAAAATCGGCGCCTGCAAAAAGAAAGAGTAGAATTGGTAGGGCAGGTACACGATCGACAAGGGCGACCCGGACTTCTGGCCCCAAGCGTCTTGGTGGAAATAGAGAGAATGGCCGATGTCATTCCACCTGCCCCACATCAGTTCGTTGTACGCGACCCAGACGGCCGCGCCGCAGACCAGCGTTCCCACAAACCCGGCCAAGCGCCGTTGGGGCACGACGCGAGTGGGACCGCCTTGCTCTAGCGCTGACGAGTGCAGCAGCCACCCGTAAAGCGGAACGGCCAGTGCCAGTGTGAACCGGCTTTCAAAGGCGCAAAGAGCGAACAGCCCGACAAGCCAGCCGCGGCCCCTGCCGGTGCACTCCAGCAGCGCCAGCAACGTGAACAGCACCGCGACGACGTGCGCCATGAACCACACATCGCCCAACATCCCGCACCACCACAAATCGGTGCCGGCGAAAAAAAAGAGGATGAGCCAGCAGCGCGACGTTGCGCCAACTCCGATGCGTGCGAGGAGCACCCACGCGAGGCCGACGCAGATCGCAGCAGCGACGATGCAAACCGCGGTCTGATTGGCTTGGAGTCCCTTCATAAGAACGGATGGCAGCATGAGGACCGCCGGAAACGGTCCATCGACGCCGTACCAATGGTCGTTGTAGCGCACCGCATCCAACCACGGTCCGGGATAATCGATCCACATGCGTCCGTGCAGCCACGCATATGCGACACGCACGTAATTGTTGAACACCGTGGAACGACCGTGCGCGGCTACGATCAACGGTGCCATCGCTATGATAGAAATGCCCGCCGCTTGCACCCACAAAGAGCCTTCGGCGAGGGAAACGCCTTCTAAAATCCAGTGCCGGAATCGAGATCCTCTAGGAGCGGCGTCAGACTGAGAAGCGCTACAGATCTTTGGGACCCAGCGGAGCGGACGGTTCCGCCGACTGTCCGGTGGACGGTTCCCCGAGCAACGCCTGAAGATCCAGTGGACGCGTGTACATCGCAAGCTCACCGCCAGGCGAACGGGGCCACACGTCTTTGGGCTTGTCGCAGTAGAGCTCGACGCCGTTGCCGTCGGGATCGCTCAAGTACAGCGACTCGCTCACTCCATGGTCGCTTGCGCCTTCCAGCGGAATGCCGGCTGAGACCAATCGCCTGAGAGCGTCTGCCAGCGCCGGCCGCGAGGGGTACAGGATGGCATGGTGATAGAGGCCTGTCGTGCCGGGGGCCGGCTGAGAACCGTTCAAGCTCTCCCACGTGTTGATCGCGATGTGATGGTGGTAGCCGCCGGCTGAGAGAAACGCGGCGCTGTCGCCCAGCCGTTGCCTGAGCGCGAAACCCAGCACGCCGCAATAGAAATCGAGAGCGCGCGCCAAGTTTGCGACTTTCAAGTGGACGTGGCCGATGCGCACCCGCGAATCGATCTCGGATTCCTTTCCAGCCTGTCGTTCCTCGCCTTGACGTGCCATCAAGGCATGCCGGCCGGAAACAGACGGAAATACTTGGGCGCGATGACCCAGGTGCGGTTCTTGCGGTCGTACCGAAGGAAGGCGCTCGCCTTGGTTTTCGTCGGACAGCAAAGCGCGGCATTGTCGGCGTAGTATGGGCCCCTCAATGCCACTCCCCCTGGTTGCAGTGCGGCTTCCAGCCTGCAATAATTTTGCGCTTGCACGACGTCGTGCAGTCGCCCGTCCCTTGCGCCAAGCGCGAGGACGTGAACCGTCGCCGACCCGCAATCAGCGGCAGATGAATACACGCGGATCACCAGCTGGCTCGCGCCGGACTGCATCAGCGGCGCCGAACCGACAATGCGGACATCAACGTAGCCGGGCATCCAAACGCCCGGAGCATTCGGAATTCGCTGCATCCGCGGAACGAGTTTGAGCGGATCGCTGCCGCTGGGCGAAACGTAGACCCGCCGCAGAGGCGCCGGCCCAGCGACGCTTCGATATAAGCTGAAATACGGTTGAAACCTCGGCCGTGACGAGCGGCCCGCTGACTGCAAGTATTCGCGGCTTACGATGGCGACGAAGTTCGCTGCGCGGCCCGGTCCCAACGTCATCGGTATCTTCTGCATGGTGTCACCGGGCGGCCGCACGTCGAAGGCGCCGCCCTTCGCGCTTGCCCCAAGCGGCATCAGCGTCAGCAAGGCGCTGCAAACGATCAGAGCGCCCCAGTGCGTCGCGCGGCCGGTTTCCCGCCGCCATCCGAGCTGCCGGTGTACCATGAGCAGAACGCCTAATTAGCGCACCTGCCGCACCTTCCTAGTTTGCAACGCTTTCATATATAAGGAGGCACGGGGTTCCTCGCAAAACCGATGGCTGTCATGTCTCGAGCTTTGCGCAGCCACGAAGAGACGCGAGCCGCCGTGCTCAGGACGTTCATCGTGCTTGCGCTTGGCGCATGGGTGATCGCCGGCACCTTGCCGGGCTTGAGCTTGCTTTGGAACTCAGGCGACGTTTCTTGGGGCGCGAACGGGGCACTCGGCTTCGACACCGATTACAACGGCGTCATACGATCGGTCACGCCGGGTTCTGAGGGTTTCAAGGCGGGCCTGCGGGCGGGGGACCGCATCGACCTCGGGCGCACCGCGGCCGAGGATCGCCGTTTCATCGCAGCCTCGCCGGCGCGCATTCCAGCCGGTCAACAAGTTCGCTTCTATGCGATGGGCAACGGGGGCAGCCGGCTCGTGACGCTTGTGTCGCCCCATGTCGGCATGCCGCCGGTGCCCAGGATCAACCTGGCCCTCCGAACCATCGCCGCCATCATCTTCGTCGTCGTGGGCGGAGCCCTATGCCTTTTGCGGCCTAGCAGGATGACCTGGGGCTTCTTCTTCTACTGCGTGGGCTTTAGCCCGGGCATCGCCTTTTCATCATTGTCACGCTACCCTTCGCTCGGGCCATATGCGGCCTATCTCATCATCAGCGACCTGCTCACCGCAGCGGCCACCGTCGGCATCCTCATCTTCGCGCTCGAGTTCTTACGCGAGCATCCGGGCCCATGGCGGCGCCTGCTCGAGCGCGCTGCGCCCGTGATTTTTCTCGCGTTTGCCTGGCTGATCATCTACCCGGACGTCGCCAATATCCTATTGGGAGTTCCGTCCGAGCGGTGGCAAGAGCTGATGCTGGTCTTGCAGGGAGCAGTGCTGGCGCTGAGCATCGCCATCACGATCGACACCTATATCCGGGGCGACCTCGAGAACCGCCCGCGCATCCAATGGGTCGTCGTCGGGTTGATCGTCGGTATCCTTGGATCATACGCCGGCAGCCTGTTGCTGTTCAGTTCAGTCCTTCCATACTCCGCGCCGCACTGGGCCGCGGGCGTCTTGCTGCTTTTCAACGTCTCTCTCCCCATCACGGTCGCTTATGCCGTTGTGCGCCACCGCGTGCTGAACATAACCTTTGTGGCAAGCCGGGCGCTCGTCTACGGCGTCATGACGTTTATGTTGGGCACGGCCTTCGCTCTGATCAGCTATTTCATCGGCCAGGAACTGGAGGCCACGCGGCTTGCCTCGCTGCTCGAGATCATCGCCGCCATCGCCCTGAGCTTTTGGCTCGAGAGCTTGCGAAACCGCATCGCGTATTTCATCGATGGCATCTTCTTCCACCAGCGCAAGATCGCGATGCGGCGCATCGCACAGACGGCGGCGTCCATGGCCCACGCCCAGAGCGAGGCGACACTTGACGCATTTCTGACGCGCGAACCGTTGGAAGCGCTCGATCTGGCATCAGCCGCGCTCTTCCGTCGCGCTGAGGACCTTTCGCTGCAACGGTCCGCGTCGATTGGATGGGCTGCAGGCTGCCTGGAAAAAGTGGAGCACGACGATCCCTTAGCTCTCGCCTTGGAAGCGGGCCAGGAACCGCTGCGGCCGTCTGATATGGGATGGCTGCCCGCGGGCCTTCCCGCTGACCGCTGCCAAGCGGCGATTGCCATGCCCCTCGTGGTGCGCAGGCAACTCGTGGGGTTTGTGCTATACGGGGCGCATCGCAACGGCGCCGATCTCGACCCGGAGGAGGTGAAAAGTCTGTGCGATCTTGCGGTGGCCGCTGCCGCCGCGTACGATCACTTGCGCGCGGAAGCGCTCACGGATGAGGTGCAAGCGCTCAAGACGCAACTGGCGGCGATGCAGGCGGCTCAGCCGGTATTGCTGCCGCTGCGCCCCACAGCCCCGTAAGATCAGCCCAAGCCCAGAATATTCGTTTTCAACATGATGGGTATACAATCCGCGTCGCCCGCGGAGTTCGACTTGATCACGTGCAGATCTCGCGGCGAGTACAAAGCCACAGCATGACCGACCGGACAGCTCAGCTCAAATGCGCTGCGCAAATCGCGCTCTTCGATGGGGAGCTTCACGACCATGCCGTCGGGATAGACGACGTCAGAGGTCTTGCCCTGGACGACGATGAGCTCACCGCAGTCCGGCGTGTCGCATTTGACGTCGTGGCGATATCTCACCCGTAGGTAGTGCATTCAGTGTCCGTTTCGATGAGCGCTTTCCATTGGTTATCGGATGCACGGGCGAACATCCGTAGCGGTGGCCCGGCTGCATACAGGCCGCACAAAGGAAAAGGCGCGAATTTCTTCGCGCCCTCTTCATCCGGCTAGTGGCGACCTGCCTAGTACAGGTCGACTTCGCTCAGGTTCTTCTCGATCTTGCGCTTGACGCGCTGCAGCGCGTTGTCGATCGACTTCACGTGCCGATTCAAGTCGCGAGCCATCTCCTGATACGATTTGCCTTCCAGGTAGCTCAGCAGCACTTGCGACTCAAGATCGCTGAGGTTTTCCTGGATGCGCTCCTTGATGTCCTCGGAAACCTCCTGGTTGATCACGAGCTCTTCCGGGTCGGACATCTTCGCGCTGGCCATCACGTCGAGCAGCGTACGCTCACTGTCCTCATCATAGATGGGCTTGTTCAATGAGATGTATTGGTTGAGCGGAATGTGCTTTTGGCGCGTGGCCGTCTTGATCGCGGTGATGATCTGCCTCGTGATGCACAGCTCTGCGAAGGCGCGAAACGACGACAGCTTGTCCGCGCGGAAGTCGCGCACAGCCTTGTAGAGACCGATCATCCCTTCTTGGATGATGTCCTCGCGGTCAGCACCGATCAGGAAGTAGCTTTTCGCCTTGATGCGGACGAAGTTCTTATACTTATTGAGCAGGAACTCCATGGCGAGATTGTCGCCACATTTCGCTGCATTTACGAGTTCTTCGTCGACACGCTCACTGTAATCGAAACTGTCTTCTACTGGGTGAAGTACCCCCAAAACGTTGATGAACCCCCAATTCTTCTCGGTTGCCGTTGTCCCGGCAATCCTTTCCGATTATAGGGTTGGCGCTCGGTTTCGTCAAGGATTGGAGGGTGTTTTTGCCTCGCTGGCGCGTGGCGTGGCAGTAAAAGGGCCCTTGACAACGCGTCGCCGCGCGACTTCGAACAGCACGACCGCGGCCGCGCTCGCCGCGTTGAGCGACGCAACCTGGCCATGGAGCGGAATCCTCACCAAGAGGTCGCAGCGCTCGCCGACCAAGCGCGAGAGCCCCTTGCCCTCAGCGCCCACGACAATAGCAGCCTTGTCGCCGTAGTCCGCGAGGCGATAATCGATCGCTTGAGGCACGAGCGAGAGGCCGGCGACCCAGCAGCCATCGGCCTTGAGCGCCTCGAGCGTGGCTGCGACGTTTGCGACTCGCGCGATGGCCAAGTGCGACGCGGCCCCAGCGGCGGCTCGACGCGTAACGGCAGTCACTGATGCGTTGCGCCGGTCGGGCATGATGACGGCGTCTGCGCCCGCCCCTTCCGCGTTCCGCATCACGGCGCCCAGGTTGTGCGGGTCCTCGAGGTGATCGACGATGACGACCAAAGCGGACTTCCCCGCGCGCACTCGGGCGCGGATTTCGCCGAACGGCGTGTACGCGAAGGGACGTACGACAGCAGCCACGTGCTGGTGACGATCGCCCGGCGCGCCACGAAAAACAGCTCCATCGGACTCGAACGAGACCGCAATGCCGCGCGCATGGGCGTCGCTGAGCAACGGCGCCACCTTCGGGTCGCGGCGTCTGTTCGCACCGACCACGAGGCGGCTGATCGGCTCCCCGGCCCTGATCGCCTCGGCGACCGCATGCAAACCGTAGATCATCTCTTCATGAGCTTCCATTGAAGCTCCATTCCGTTCCCGATGTCGAGTCTCTCACGACGACGCCGGCCTTGAGCAGTTCAGCGCGCAGTTTGTCCGACTCGGCGAAGTTTTTGGAGGCGCGCTCCGCATTGCGGCGGGCGACGACTCGCTCGATCAGCTTTGCATCGTCAAGCTCGAATCCGCCGGACCCATCGACCAGCGCTTGTAATGCTGCTCGTTGCGATTCAGTCAGCGCCATTGTACCCGGCGCCGCCGTCAAACCGGCCGCGTGCTCGGTAAGGGGGAGGCCCAGAATCGCAAGACAGCGGTCGGCCTTTGCGACCGTTTCCGCGGCGGCCGCTGCTTGCTCGGCGGCGCTGCGTTGCGCCGCTTGCAGGCGCTTATCTCGCACGGTCTTTTGGAGCCAGCCGACGGCGCCCGACGTGTTCAGATCATCGTCGAGATACGCGTCGAACTCGGGCGTGTTGACCGCGTCCGCCGATGCCGCGTGCTGGGAAGCCATCGAGCGCAGCGACTCAAGGTCGGAGTACAAACCTCGCAATCCCTTGGCGGCTGCTTCCAACGCTGCCGGCGTGAAGTTGGACGGTTTTCGATAGCCGGTCTGCAGGAACAGATAGCGGATGGCGGCGGCTGAGTGCTGCTCCAAGAACGTCTTGAGCGGGATAAAGTTGCCGAGCGATTTGCTCATCTTCTGCCCGTCGACTTGCAAAAGGCCGGCATGCACCCAAAAATTTGCCATGGGATGCAGCCCCGTCACCTTTTCGGTCTGGGCGACTTCGTTCTCGTGGTGCGGGAAGACCAAGTCGGCTGCACCGCCGTGGATATCGAACTGACCGCCCAGATAATGGCGGCACATCTCAGAGCATTCGATATGCCACCCGGGCCTGCCCGGGCCCCAGGGGCTGGGCCACGTCGGCTCCTTTGGTTTCGCCTTCTTCCACAGCGCGAAGTCGAGCGGATCGCGTTTCTCTTCACGCACCGCGATGCGCTCGCCGGCTCGCAGCTCGTCGATATTGCGCCGGCTCAGTTGGCCGTATGACGGAAAGCTTTCCACGGCGAAATAGACGCCGTCTGTGGTCTCGTATGCGGCGCCTTTGTCGATCAGCTCCTGGACGAAGGCGATGATGCCATGCATCTCGTCCGTGGCGCGCGGTGACACGTCCGGCTGGGCGAGGCCCAAGCGTGTGGCGCACCATTCATACTCGCCCAAGTAGCGAGCCACCACATCGGTCCAGGGCACGCCTTCGATGTGGGAGCGGTCGATGATGCGGTCGTCGATATCGGTGACGTTCTGGACGTAGGTGACGGCGTAGCCTTGCGCGCGCAGGTGACGGCACAGCAAGTCGAACGTGAGAAACGTGCGAGCGTGGCCAAGATGAGGGTGGAAGCTCGGCGTCATACCGCACACATACACGCTGGCCTTGCCGCGTTCGATGGGAACGAAGGGCTCGACCGCGCGCGTCCGAGTGTTATAGAGCCGAAGCGCCATGACTTGTCTCGGACGCGCGAGCGTGCGCTTCCAACGCCTCGATGCGAGCTGTCAACGCAGCGATCGCATCCACGGTCGGATCAGGCATATCCACCTGAGGGACCACCGTCTCGGCGACCTTTTTTCCGTCTTGCAACACGATGCGCCCGGGAACGCCGACGACGGTGCTGTTGGGGGGGACGGATTTCACGACCACCGCCCCCGCCGCGATCTTCGAGTTCGCTCCGATGACGATGGCCCCAAGAATCGCGGCGCCGGCCCCAACCACGACGCCGTCTTCCAGCGTCGGGTGGCGCTTGCCGTGCTGCAGGCTTGTGCCGCCCAGCGTCACGCCTTGGTACAGCGTGCAATCGCGGCCCACGTTCGCCGTCTCGCCGATGACCACACCCATCCCGTGATCGATGAACAGTCCTCCACCTAACTCCGCCCCGGGGTGGATCTCGATGCCCGTAACCCACCTGACGAGGTGCGACAGGAGGCGGGGAACGACGGGCAGCCCCATGCGCTGCAGCGGGTGAATGAGACGATAGGCGACCACCGCATGGAAGCCTGGGTAGGCCAGCAGGACCTCGAGCTCGCTCTGAGCCGCCGGGTCTCGCTCGAAGCACGCCTGCCAGTCTGATCGGAGTTGGCGAACAATGGATTCGCGCTGCATGTGTCCTGCCTAGATGACGAGTGACGAACCGAAGGGTGAAACGAAGACGGGCGCGACGCGCCCGGTCAACAGCAGCAGCGGCAGGAGCGAGGAGAGCTTCTCGGGGGCGCCGACAGCGGCACCGCATATCTCGTCATCGCGACCAATCTTCTTAGCCCGACCGTAACTGCTCCTGCCGCGCGTGAGCGCCGGCGGCCAACGCGGCTGCGATGCGCCGGGCGACGCGCTTCGGACCAAGCAACCGGAGCAAGAGCGGCAACTCGATTCCATGCTCGGAACCTGTGACCGCCAAGCGGATCGGACGGAACAGCGCCCGGCCCTTCACTCCGTAGCGATCGCCAAGCTCTTGCAGCGACTGCTTCGATATGGCGTGCTCGAAGGCGGCGGCATCCGCCGCGCTCTCGGCGGATCTCGCGATGTCGGTGAGCATCTGACGCACGCGCTCGTCGTTCAACGCGTCAGTGACTCGTTCGTCGAGCGGCGGATCGGAGAGCAAGGCGTCCAGCTCGCGCGGCACATCCGAGAGAAGCTCGACATGATCGCTCAGCGCATCGGTCATGGCGAGGCGCCAGGTCGCATCGGAAAGCTCGGGCAACGTTTCCAAACGGCCGTCGGAGCGGGCCCAGTCCGCGAAGAGCTTCGTCCGTTCGTCCGGCGACCGGGCCCGCAGATACTGCGCGTTGAACCAGCGTAGCTTCGCGAGATCGAAGACAGCCGGACTTTTGCTCACGCGCTCGAGGAAGAAGAGTTCGACGAGCTGATGCAGCGTGAAGAACTCGCGGTCGTCGCCCGGCGACCACCCCAGCAGCGCGAGATAGTTGACGAGAGCTTCGGGCAAAAAGCCCGCCTCGCGATACTCCGCCACCGATGTCGCGCCGTGGCGTTTGGAGAGCTTGTGATGATCGGGCGCCAAAATCATCGACACGTGGGCGAACAGCGGCAGCGGCAGCTCCAACGCCTCGTAGACCGCCACCTGACGTGGGGTGTTCGGCAGGTGCTCGTCGCCGCGCAAAACATGCGAGATCAGCATATCGCTGTCGTCGATGACGGCGGCAAAGTTGTACGTCGGCGTCTTGTCCGATTTCAGGATGACGAAGTCCCCGATCGCGTCTGGCGGGAAATGCACAGATCCTCGCACCAGATCTTCCACATAGATGTCGCGTTGCGGCATGGCAAAGCGCAAGGTCGGCTTGCGGCCTTCGCGTTCCAGCTGGCTACGCTCGGCTCTCGTCAGCAGTCTGCACTTGCCCGAGTACTTGGGCGCGAGTTTACGTGCTTCGGCCTGCTCCCGTTCGGCCGCGAGCTCCTCGGCGCTGCAATAACAAGGATAGGCAGCCTCGATCTCCAGCAGCCGGGCGGCAGCCACGGCATAGCGTTCGTGCCTTTCGGTCTGACGGTACGGCGCGTACGGGCCGCCGACATCGGTGCCTTCATCCCAGTCCAGGCCCAGCCAGCGCAGATCCGACTGGATGGCGGATTCGGATTCGACCGATGACCGAGCCAGGTCTGTGTCTTCTGAGCGCAGCACAACCGCGCCGCGGTGGTGACGGGCGAAGAGGTAGTTGAAAAGCGCGGTGCGCGCGCCGCCCACATGCAGCGCACCGGTGGGAGCGGGCGCGAAGCGCACTCGAACGGCAGGCGCAGTCATGGTCGCGGCGTCCTGCTTCATCAACGAAGCGCGCGCTCCGACCGTACGATGAGCGCAACGGCATAGGCCGCCATGCCTTGGCCCAGTCCGGTGAATCCCAGCCCTTCCGTGCGTTTAGCCTTGACGCTGCACTCCTCCATGGCAATGCCGGCGGCGCGGGCGACATTGCGCCGCATCTCTAAAACGAACTGCGACAGCGCCGGCTGCTCCGCGACGATCGTGCAGTCGACGTTGCCGATTTCGTATCCCGCGTCGCGCAGCATCTCGGCGGAGCGGCCGAGCAGCTGCAAACTGTCCGCACCCGCAAAGCGCGGATCGCCCGCCGGAAAGAGCGTGCCGCAGTCGCCGAGCGCGCCTGCTCCCAACAGGGCGTCGATGAGCGCATGCGCCGCAACGTCCGCGTCGGAAAAACCCTCGAGACCGCGTTCAAAAGGAATGCGGCAGCCCGCGATGATGAGCGGCCTGCCTTCCACGAGCGGATGAGCATCGAAACCGAAACCGATCCTCACGAGCGTTCTTGTCGCAACCGCCCCGCGCGTCGATCCTGTCTCGCGGCGGCCGATGCGGACAACCCCCCGTCGGATGGTCTCTCAAGAGCGCGTCGCGCGAGGACCCGCTCCGCGTGGATCAGATCTTCGGGGGTCGTGATCTTGAGGTTTTCGTAAGAGCCCGCAACGATGGCGATGGGAACGGAGCCGAGGCGTTCGACGAGTTCTGCATCGTCGGTTCCGACATAGCCGTCGGCCTCGGCTTGCTCGTGCGCTTCGTACAGGCGTCGGCGCGAAAAGGCCTGCGGCGTTTGCGCCGCCCACAGGCGCTCGCGAGGGATCGTCTTGAGGACTGCTCCGGCGTCGTTGGACTGTTTGATCGTGTCGGTCACCGGCACGGCGCTGATGGCAGCCCCGCAGTCCACGCTCGCACGTATCACCGCGGCCACAACCGAGTGCGTCACAAACGGCCGCGCACCGTCGTGCACGACGACGATGTCGATATGCTCAGAGACTTCCCGCAACGCCGCGAAGACCGAGTCCTGGCGGCGCTCACCGCCCAGCACGATGCGGCCCACTTTGCCGCCGCCGAAAGTGGCGGCAAGCCTTGTGAACGACGGCTGATCGTCACGTTCGCATGCGATGACCATCTCGTCGATCAGCTCGCACGACGCCAGCACCTGCAACGACCAGGCCACGACCGGTTTTCCGCCCAACTCCATGAGCTGCTTGGGTCTGCCCATGCGCGCGCCGTGCCCGGCGGCCGCGAGGATCGCGCAGGTAGCTATCGCCGCATCACCGTTTGAGTTTCGCGAAGATCATGCGCCCGGCAGCCGTCTGCAGCACAGAGGTCACCAGCACGTCAACCTCTTCCCCGATGGAACGCCTGCCGTTTTCGACCACGATCATCGTCCCGTCGTCCAGATATGCGACGCCTTGGTTCTGCTCTTTGCCGTCCTTGATGATGTTGACCGACATCTCTTCGCCCGGAAGCACGACCGGCTTGAGCGCATTGGCAAGCTCGTTGATGTTGAGCACGCTCACCCCTTGCACGCGTGCCACCCGGTTGAGATTGTAGTCATTCGTCAGCACTTGCGCGCCCAGCTGGCGCCCCAACGTCACCAGTTTCCCGTCGACGTCGCGTTCCGGGGTGTCGTGGTCTGTGATCTCTAAGCCCTTTGACGCCTCGCGCAGCTTGTTGAGGATCTCAAGCCCGCGCCTGCCTCGGCTGCGCTTGACCGGGTCGGCCGAATCTGCGATCGCTTGCAATTCCTTCAAAACGAACTTCGGCACCAACAAGCGGCCGTCCAGAAATCCGGCTTGGACGATCTCAAGGATGCGGCCGTCGATGATCACCGAGGTATCCAAAAGCTTCGCCGCCACCTCGCCGCTTTGCATGGTTCCCTTCGCCCACCAGTTGAGTCGCTGCCGCAAGCCGACGCGCACGCCGACGTAGCCGAAGAACAGCGTGATGAGCGCGTAGAGCACGAAGGAGATGGCTGGCCCGAAATGCGGCAGCAGCACGAACGTGTTGAAGATGTCGCGGACGAGGAAGGCCAGCACGAGCCCAACGATCAGACCGATGGCGCCGGACAGCGCTTCGGCCGGGTTGCGCTTTGCGATAGCGTCCTCGATGGTCTTGACCAGGCGTTCGAAGGCTCTCAGCAATGCCGGAGAAGCGGCTACCCCGACGAGCGTGCCCAGGATGGGCAGTCCGACGAAGCGGGCGAAGGCAGACGGACTGCCGGCGCCCACCGGCCAGTGCAGGATGAGCGAAAGCCAGCGGCCGGCCAACAGACCAAGCAAACCGAACAGGATGGCGAAGACGATGCGAAAGACTAGATTCACAATGCTACGATGAGAGATCGGGTGCGAGAAACTCGGCACAAACGGAGTTCGCGAGCAACCGGCCGCGCTTGCTGAGTCGAACCGACTCCCCATCCACTTCGAGCAGGTCGGCGGCCAAGCATTTTTTTACCGCGCGCGCGAACGCCCGCTCCGGATCGATTGCAAAACGGCGGCGAAAGTCGGCGTACTCGATGCCCTCTCGCAAGCGCAATGCGAGCATGGCCGCCTCTCCGACCCGGGCCGCAAAGCCAAGGCGCTCCTCTTCCTCCCGGGGCTCTTGCTCGCGCTCGACGGCGTTGCAGTACGCGTCGAAGGAACGCAGGTTTCGGTAGCGCAGGCCCGCCCGATAACCGGAGGCGGACAGACCGTACGCAATGCAGTCGCGCTGGCGCCAGTATCCGATATTGTGAGCGCACTCGAAACCGGGCCGGGCGAAATTCGACAGCTCATAATGGATGAAGCCGGCATCCGTCAGGATGTCGTCTGCGATCTCGAGTGCGGCCGCCACCGCGTCGTCGTCGGGAAACGCTCGAGGATCGCGGCCATGCCAGGCGGCATAGGGCGTATTGTCTTCAATCGCCAGCCCGTAGACGGAGACGTGATCGGCACCGCACGCAACCGCGGTGGTCACACTGCGCTTGAACGACTCGATGGTCTGGCCCGGCGAGCCCGCGATCAAATCTAGGCTGATGTTGTCGAAACCCACGGCGCGCGCCGCTTCATAGAACTTCAGTGCTTGCTCCGCGGTGTGATCGCGGCCCAACGCGTGCAGCTCGCGGTCGTCGAACGATTGCACGCCGATGGACAAGCGGTTCACCCTCGCCTGAAGCCAGGCGGACAGATCTGAGGCGTCACGGGCGGGATTGGCTTCCATCGTGAATTCGATCGCGCCCGGATGATCGCGAAAGCTTCGTTCGGCTTCCTCCGCCGGACGGCTGCGCAACGCTGCCGCCAGTCGATCGATGTGCGAGACCGGCAGCAGCGACGGCGTGCCGCCCCCGAAATACAACGTCTGCAGCGTGGCAGGCGCGGGCATGCGGCCAATCTCGTGCAGCAGGGCGCTCAGGTAACGCACGGAGCGGCGCTCGTCGTAGACGACTACCGAGAAATCGCAGTACGGACAGATGCGATGGCAAAACGGCAGATGCACGTAACAGCCGATGCCCGCGTCCGATGTGCGCTGTGGCCACTGAGGGGCCTTGAGCGCGCGCGCCGTCGTCATGGCAAGAAGATGATCCCGACCGCTCCCGGCCCCGCATGCGTGCCGACCGTGGGTCCCACGCTTGCGACGACGAGCATCGCAGGCTCGAGCGCATTTCTGATGCGTTGCGCGATCGAACCCGCCACGTCCGGCGCGACGGCATGAAGCACCGCAAAGCGGGCTGTGCCCTTGGAAGCTATGCGAGAGATCGCGATCTGCACGAGTCGATCGACCGCGCGCGCGAACGTGCGCACCTTGCCATATTCTGCCACTTCGCCGTCTTGCAACGTGATGATGGGGACGATTCTCAAGACGTTTCCCAGCAGTCCGCGCAGCTGCCCGATCCGTCCGCCACGGGCGATGTATGTGAGGCTCGGGACCGTCGCATAGAGCTCGACACGCAAGCTGTCGCTGCGAACTTGGTCGCAAACGGCGGAACGGCTGGCTCCGGAGCGGGCGCTTCGGGCGGCCTCCAGCGCGAGCAGTCCTAGACCCAGCGAGACGCTGCGCGTGTCGATCACGCTGATCGACCCCTCATCCACCTCTTTCGCCGCAATCAGCGCCGAGCCGTATGTGCCGGAAAGCGCCGCGGAAAGGTGCAGGGAGACGATGCTGTCCGCGCCTGCGTCCAGCAAGCTTTTGTACACCGCCGCAAACGCCGCCGGCGGCGGCTGTGATGTCGTCGGCGGGTGTGCATCGTGCTCCAACCGCCGGTAGAACTCTTCCGGCGTAAGATCGACGCCGTCGAGGAACTGATCCGAACCGAAGCGCACGCCCAGCGGCACGGTCGTGACGCCGTTTTCAGCGGCGAGCGTTCCTAAGTCGGCGCTCGAGTCGGTAACGATCGCAACGCCACCCACTTAGGTGGCGGCCTCGACGCTCGCCGGCGGCAGCGTCGACAGCATGCTTCCGATGCTCCCTACCAGATCGAGCTGCACGGCCCGCAAGGCGACGCGGCAGGCGTTGACGACGGTTTTTGCGTCCGCGCGCCCGTGTCCGATGATGCACACTCCCCGGACGCCAAGGAGGGGCGCGCCGCCGTGTTCGCGATGGTCGAAGCGCTTTCGCACCGCACGCAGCGACGGCTTGAGGACAAGGATGCCGAGTTTCCCGCGCAAGGTGGAGAGCGCCGTCTCCTTGACCACGCCGAAGAAGTATTCGCCGGCAGATTCCGCGAGCTTGAGGGCCACGTTGCCCACAAAGCCGTCGCACACGACCACATCGGCGTCTCCCAAAAGAAGATCGCCTCCTTCGACGTTGCCGATGAACTCGACCGGCGCTGTCGAGAGCAGACTGAATGCCGCCTCGGTCAGTGCGTTGCCCTTGCCTTCTTCCGTGCCCACCGACAACAGCCCGACTTTGGGTGAAGCGATGTTGAAGGCAACCTTCGCGTAGGCTGAGCCCATGATGGCAAACTGGAGGAGCCATTCGGCGCGACAATCGACGTTGGCGCCCGCATCCAACAGCAGCATCGGCCCCTTGCGGGCAGGCCAAGCAGTGGCGAATGCGGGCCTCGCGATGCCCGCCAGCGTGCGCAAGCGGATGGTGGCGAGCGCCAAAAACGCCCCGCTGTTGCCGGCGCTGAAGACCCCCTGTGCAGTGCCGTCGCGCACGAGCTGTAAGCTCGCGCCCATCGACGTCGAGGCGCCCCGGCGTATGGCAGCCGCCGGCGCTTCGTCCATCGCGACGACGCCGTCTGCGTGTACGACGGCGACGTTTGGAGGAACGCCCGTGCCAGGCAACAGCCGTTCAATGCGCTCGCGGTCGCCCACGATCACGACGCGGCATCCGAGGATTCGGGCGGCATCGCAAGAGCCCGCGACGATCTGCTCGGGCGCGTAGTCGCCGCCCATACCGTCGACTGCGATGCAGACGTCGGCGGCTCTCTTCTCGTTCGTCACCTGCTGGTTCTAGTCAGCGCTCGATCGAGATCAGGTAGTCCGATGACGATTGTCCTCCGTAATAAACCTCGACCGCCGTATGCGGAAACGCCGCTCGCAGCGCGTCCGCCACCCGGTCGGGTTCTTTGCCCGCTACCCGGTCGCCGTAGTAGACGGTCACGAGCGAAGCCTCCGCGTCTGCCGCTTGCCGAACGAGCGACACGGCGATCGTCTCGGCATTCTTTCCGTGCACCAGGGCCGGACGCTTGCCATCCTGACCATCGAGCGACCCGAGAAGTTCTCCGCGCTGGACCAGGGCGCCGCGGAGCGCAACGGATCGCCCGGCCCTGAAGATGGACGCGCCGACGACCGAGCTTGCATCGGCAAGCGCTCGTTCGGCGGACACCGGCCCCTCATCTGCACGATTGAGCAGGCTGAAAAGCGCCGCAATGCCGCGCACGACGGACGTCGTAGGAATGATCACCACCCGTTTGTCCGTGAGATGCTGGAGCTGCGACGTTGCCAACAATGCGTTTTTGTCGTTCGGCAATACGATGACGATCGGGGCGACCGCTGCGTTGACCGCGACCAAGAGGTCTTTGACCGACGGGTTCATCGTCGCGCCGGCGAGCAGCGTGACATCCGCTCCAAGCTCTTTGCAGATCTTGGCAAAGCCCTCACCGGGCACGAGACACACGATTCCGGCGGCTTTTGATTGGGTCGCAGCGACCAGCAAGTCGTGCTGCTTTTGCATGTCGTCGACTTTGCGCTTGGACACATCTCCATACGACTGGGCGAGCGCGAAGACTTCAGTTGGCCGGTCAGTGTGGACATGGACGCGCAACGCCGCCGCGTCGCCGGCCACGATGACGGAATCTCCGACCGCGACGAGCGCAGCTTTCAGCGCATCTCCATTACGAGCCCCGGCAAGCATGAACTCCGTGCAGTAGCGGTAACGTCCAATTTTCTGCCGCGTTGCAGCGCGGCTGCGGCGCACCGGGCCTCGAGGAAAAGCCGTCGTGTACGGCGCCCTTCCCGGCAGCATGCGGATCACGCCTTCCATGAAATAAACGAAGCCCTGTCCACCGGCGTCCACGACGCCTGCTTCTCGCAGCGTGTCCAGCTGTTCCGGCGTTTTCTCCAACGCCTCGTTGGCGGCGCTCACGACTTCATGCAAGAGCGCATAGAAATCACGCTCGTGCAGCGACCCGGTGAAAGCAGCTTTGGCCGCCGCTGACGCGACGGAGAGCATCGTCCCCTCAACAGGCTTGAGCAGCGCTTGACGCGCTGCGCGCACGCCGTCGCTCAATGCGGTCGCGAATTGCGAGGTCGTCATGCTGCTCCGGTGACGCACCGCGTGCGCGAAGCCGCGGAACATCTGAGAGATGATGACGCCCGAGTTTCCGCGCGCTCCCATGAGCGAGCCGTGCGCGGCGGCCGCGGCCACTGCCGAGAGCGGCGCGGTCGAGGTCTTGCGGGCTTCGATCATCGCGCTGCGAACCGTGAGAAACATGTTCGTTCCGGTGTCGCCGTCAGGAACGGGAAAGACGTTGAGGTCGTTGATGACCGATCGGTACTTGCGCAGAAAATAAGTGCCGGCCGTCAAGAAATCCGCGAACATGGCGCCGTCGCACGAGGTGATCGCGGGCGGCCGGCTCTGCTTCGTGACGGAAATTCGTCCTTGTGGGCGGTCTCTGGCGAGGCGGGCTTGAACGTCCGCGCGATGCTGTGTTATTATAACAGGCTGTCGACCATCATTTTGAGTCGGGGGTAAAGCTTCGTGGCTAAGCGATGCGACGTTTGCGGCAAGGGCCCAGCGTCGGGCAATAACGTCAGTCATTCAATGCACAAGACGCGCCGCCGGTGGCTGCCAAATCTGCAATCAGTGCGGATACGGGAAGCCGGAACCGTCAAGACGGCACGCGTGTGCACATCTTGCCTTCGCTCGCGCCGCGTCGCGCGTGCGGTGTAGCGCCCCGCCACTTCACCCAGCGGCGCGGCCGCCCGTTCTCAAGAGATGATCGTACCCCTGCGGCACGCACTCCGTCCGCTTCTCGCCCCGGATCATCCACAGCTTGCCGCTTCCCGCCTCAAAGCGTCCAACCGTTTGCAGCGGTCTGCCGAAGCGGGCGCGGAATCGCCGAGCCACATAGGGCAGCGCCCGCGCTTCCACCGCCGCCAGCAGCTCGAAGTCATCGCCGCCTTGCAGCGTGAGCTCGAGCGCTTGCTGCGCAACATGCTCCTGTGCACCGCCACCCGCGGCACAAGCTTCTTCCACCGCCGGATGTGGGCGCAGTTCGTCGGCGCTCACGCACGCATCCAGGCCGGACGCTGCCCCCATGCGAGCCAAATCCAGCGACAGCCCGTCGGAGATATCCATCATCGCGTGCGTTGCGCGGCAGGCTGACAGAAAGCGTCCCTCCTGCAATCGCGGGCTGGGCGTGTGGTATGCATCCAAGACCATTTTGACGTGCAGGGGCGAAAGAACCCCGGCGCTCGAGTTCTGCAGCACGCGCAAACCCGCGGCGGCCAATCCCAGCGCCCCGGTGACGCATGCATAGTCTCCCGGCCGGGCACCGCTGCGCAAGCGCAGTCTGCTGTTGCTCGTTTCGCCGACGACCGTCACCGTGATGCACAGCGATGCGGCCCGGACGATGTCGCCGCCGGCGATGGCGCAATGCGAACGGATGGCTAAGGCGGCCACTCCGCGATAGAAACTCCGGGCCCACGCTTCATCGATGTCTTCGGTGACGCCGAGCGCTATTGTCGCCAACACAGGCCTTCCTCCCATGGCCGCGATATCAGAAAGGCTCTGCGCCAGACACTTATGGCCGAGCGCGTCAGGGGTCGTCCAGGCGCTGCGGAAATGGACGCCCTCAATGAGGGCATCCGTCGTGATCAATGAGAGATGTGCGGGGCGCGGCTTCCAGGCGGCGGCATCGTCTCCGATCCCCACACGCAGGCGCGCCCCGCCGTGCGATGACGGCTTTCCGGCGGCGCCGATCGCATCGGCGATGGCACGCACGAGTTGTTCTTCGCCGAGAGCGTTCGCTACGATCGGCACGCGGCGCGCGCCTGTTCGATGGCCTCACCCGGCGCGCCGGTGCCGAACAGCCCGGCTCCCATCACCACCGTGTCCGCGCCGGCGTCGACCACTTCCCTGATATTCGAGATGTGTACGCCCCCATCGACCTCCAGCTCGACGTTCAGACCGCGTTCGTCGATCAGCTTGCGGGCACCGGCGATTTTTTGCGTTGACGTCGGTATGTACGACTGACCGCCGAAGCCCGGGTTCACGCTCATGATCAGCAAAAGGTCGATAAAAGGAAGCATCTCGGTCAGCTCGCTCAACGCAGTGGCCGGATTGATAGAGATGCCCGCGCGGGCTCCGTTCTCTTTGATCTGCTGCACGAGCCGGTTGGCATGGACGGCCGCTTCCCAGTGCACGGTGATGATGTCCGCGCCCGCTTTTGCGAACTCGGTGACGTACCGTTCGGGCTCCACGATCATGAGATGCGTGTCGAAAGGAAGCTGAGACAGCTTGCGGAGGTCCTTGATGATCTTCGGACCCCACGTGATGTTCGGCACGAAGCGTCCGTCCATCACGTCCATGTGCAGGTAATCGGCTCCCGCTCGCTCGACGACGGAGATCTGCTCCCGGATGTTCGCGAAGTCGGCCGACAGCAGTGACGGCGCTATCTTAAGACGTTTGCGGGAACGATCCGCGGTATGCCGCATCAGGTCCGCCTTCTTTGAGGGCGCCCGGCTTTCCTCAAAGAGCGCGGCCCTGCGTCACAGGGGCGTCGCGCTCAGCAGCGTGTCGCCGGCATAGGTCTCGATCGTGCCCGCTCCCACGACCTTGATCGTGAAGGTGAGCGTGATTCCGCCGGCCGTCGACTGTTGATACAGCGTCCGCGATCCGGTGGAATCCTGCAGCACAACGCGGATCTGCTGCTGGTTTGCGGAGCGCGGGAGGACCACCGATACTCTCAGCGTGCGCTGGCCAACTGGTGAGGGCAGCGCGCTCGAGGGCGACGGTGAGGGCTCAGCAGTCACAGTGGCAAGCGGTACCGGCGTCGGGCTGGGTGTGGGCGTCGGCGGGGCGCCGCCGCTCAAACGCAAGGCGACTTTCTGTTTCGGCAGCAACAGCACGCCGGCGGGCGGGTCTTGAGACAGCACCGTCCCCTTTACTTGCGCTCCCGGCGCAATGGGATTATAGCGCAAGTCACCGAGCGTGATGTGAGACTCCTTGGCGACCCGTTTGACGAAGTCGATCGACAGGCCGATGAAGCTGGGCGTATAGGTGAGCGGCCGGCCTTTGGCAACGGTGACATCCACCTTCGTGCCCGCCGTCACCGGTGCGAACGGCTGCGGCCGCTGGTCGAGCACGTCGCCCTCCGGCACGTCCAGGTTGGTCGCTTGGCGCACGCTTCCAAGCTCGAGCCTCGCGTTCTCAAGCGTCAACTTAGCGTCGCGCAACGACATGTTACTCACGTTCGGCGCCTTGACGATCGGCACGCCGTCCGAAACGATCACGTCGATGGAGCGCCCCTCGCGCACGCGCTCGCCCGCGGCGGGCAGCTGCCCGACGATGACGCCCTTGGCGGCATGATAGTCGGGCTTTCGCGCGAGGACGTGCAGGGCGACGTGAATGGCATCAGCTCGCGCTGAGGCGCGGTCCATGGACAGGCCCATGAACTGTGGCACGAGGACGGAGCCTCCGGCCGGTGACAGCCAATTGAAAGCGGTGATCGCGACCCACCCGAAGGCGATCAGAAATATCGCCAGGGATGCGAGCGGCAGCCAGTCGGTCCAATGCCGGGACCGAACGCGCACCTTGGCCTGGGCTGACCGGCGGCTGCGGCGTCGCGGCGGCCCTTCGCTCATGCGAGTGCTTCGAGGACCGCATCGGCGATTTCGGCGTTCGAGTACACGTGCGTGACGTCGTCATGATCTTCCAGGGCATCGAGAAAAGCCAGCACGGCGGGAGCGGCGGCGGGATCCACTTGCGTCTCTGCCTTGGCTTGCAGAACGAGGCCGGAGGAGCTGACCGATTTTCGAAGCCGAGCCAGCAGATCTCGTTCGACATGGCCGCGCACGGTGCTCAGCGCCTTGGGTTCGGTGATGATGTCGGCGCTGTCGGCGGCGAGCTGCACATCGATGACGCCTTCCACGATCGCTGAGTCGAGCAACTGCTGCTGATCGATGCCTTGCGTCGGAATCGTGATGATGCCGCGCTCCTCGAACAGCCAGGCTACACAGCCTGTCTCTCCAAGGTTGCCGCCGTGCCGGGAGAAGAGAAAGCGCATCTCGGAGGCGGTGCGATTGCGGTTGTCGGTCACCGCGTCGACGATTGCGGCGATTCCATGCGGACCGTAGCCCTCATAGCGGATCTCTTCGTAGCTGTCGCCTTTGCCTTCGCCGCCGGCGCGAGCGATGGCGCGTTTAATCGTGTCCATCGGCATGTTCGCCTCGCGCGCTCGCGCCACGGCCATCTTCAGGCGAAAGTTCGCCTCAGGGTCGGGCAGGCCGCTGCGCGCGGCGACGATGATCTCCTTGCTGATCTTCGTGAACAGCTGACCCCGCTGCGCATCCGCTTTGCCCTTTTTCAGCCGGATGTTGTGCCATTTGGAGTGGCCCGACATGGCTTAGCCCTCGCCGCCGTCGCCGACGGCTTGCGCGCGCGGGTTCAACGGCAACCCGAGCTTGAGGCGGATGATATCGCGCACCGTCTTTAGGATGACCCCGACCGTGGCGCCCTTGGAGACGCCGGTCGTACGGGGATAGTGATGCACGCCGAGTTCGACCATGGCCACGCCCCGGCGGCGCAGCTTGATCAGCAGCTCGGAGCTGATGAAGGCGCCGTTGGACTCAAGGCTCACCTCACGCAGGACATCCCGCCGGAAGAGCTTGTAGGCGCAATCGATGTCACGCACGCGCAGGCCGAAGACGGCGCGGATGATGAGGTTGTAGACCTTCGCGATGACGAGTCGATGCGGCGGATCGCTGCGCCGGATGCGATAGCCCAGCACCACGGTAGCCTTGCTCAAGAGCGCCAGCAATCCGGGAAGTTCTGCGAGATCGAATTGGCCATCTGCATCAGAAAAAAAAACCAGCTGTTTGCGTGCGCTTGCGAAACCTGAGCGCAAGGCCGCTCCGTAACCGCGGTTGCGCCCGTGGCGCACGAGTCTGACACGCTCATCGCGCGCGGCGATGCCCTCGACGATGGCCGCCGTGCGATCCGCGCTGCCATCATCGACCACGATGATCTCGAAGTCGCCCGTGAGGCCGGCGAGGACCGTGCGAGCGCTCTCGACGGTGTCCCCGATGATGTCTTGCTCGTTGCATGCGGGGAAGAACACGGAAAGGGATTCGGCTGACGATACGCCCACGGCCTAGATCCATCCGTAGGGATGCGGAACTCCGTCCTTCAGCCAGATGCGCGCGTCCCACTGCGTCCACGTGAGGTGCGTGCCGTTGAGGATGGGCAAGAAGAACACGAAGAGCGCTAGACATGCCGCCAAGTACACGACGACGACCGACTTGGCGGCCAACGGAGATTTCATCCCCTCCGCGCTGCGCCACAGCGTGTGCAGCACGTAGGCCGAGCAAAGGCAGATGATGGCGCAATCCGGATAGAAGTTGTACTGGAAGTCGATGCGCGTAGAAGCGACCCACGGCAACCACTGGAAGAGATAGGCGGCGATGCAGAGCATCATGCCTTTATGCCGCTGGCGCCAGGCAAGCACGGCCGCAACGGGAACGGTGAGCAGTCCAGCGAGCCATACCGCCGGGTTGGGCAGGGCGATGACTTCGGCGACGATCTGCTTGGGCGCGGCCGTGCCGCTGAAGACGTGATAGTAATAGGAGACCGGCCGCAGCTCGAACGGCCACGTCCACCAGGCCGAGCTGTAGGGATGCGTCGCCTTGAGATCGTGATGATAATGGTACATCTGGCTTTGCAACGCGAGCAGATCGCTGAAACTATGGCGTAAGCCCAAAATGGAATTGCCCGTTTGGAAGAACGGGATGTACGTGAGCAGGTAGATCGCGCCGACGAACACGACGCACGCCGCCGCGAACAGCGGAATGCGGAAGCCGTACGCGTTGCCCCACACGAAACGCTTCGGCGCCTGCGCCAGGTCCGTCCGAACGACAGGCGCCGCCCAAGGCCGCCGCCGCTGCAGGCTGACGACGAGCGCGACGACCCAGATGCCGGCGAGATCGAAGAGTCCGTTCCACTTGCTCGCAATGACGCATCCGGCTGCGATTGCGGTCATGACGAGCCAGAAAGTCCACGCCTGGCGGTCGCGCACCGGATGTGCGTCCACCGTGCCCTCGATCGTAGCGTCGGCGCGCCAGCGCAGCGCCGCTTCCTCGCTCTGCACATCCACCTGGCCCTGCGACCATTTCACCGTTTGACCGCCGTCGCTGAGTTTTGCCGTCTTGAGCGGCACCCGCTCGCCGAATGGAAACTGGACGGCGCCATCGCTCACCTGGGTGCCGTCGGGATAGATCGCTCGCTCACCGACCCTGACGATCTGAGCGGCGATCCAGAACCGGTACATGCAATAGATGGTCAGCAGCGCAAAAAAGGCGACGAAGATCTCGGGCGTCGCGATGCGTGATTGCACGTAGAAATAGCTGCTCGTCAGCAACAGGAATACTGCCACAACCGCCGCCACGCTCGAGGAGAACAGTCGTTTGGCGAACGCGTACAGCAACGGTACCGTCAAGGTGCCGAAGAGAGCGCTCATCAGGCGAGCGCCGACCGGGTCGTCCTTATAGATCCACGCGCCGATCGTCAGGATCAGCTTGCTCAGCGGTGGATGCGTCCACTCGAACTGCGGTTGGTGGTGCAAATACTCTTGCGCCGAACGGGCGTAGTAGATCTCGTCGAAGATGCGCTCGTGGGGCTGTCCGATCTTGTAATACAGAAGACCGGCAGTGGCGGCCATGAGGACGGTGATGATGCCGGCGTCCACTCGCGTGAGGCCGATCAGTCCTTCACCGGCCAGCAGCGGCCGGCTGCGCACCGCTTCGCCCTCTGTGAGCTTGGCGCGCCAACCGCTCAGCGCTGACTCCACGCTTTGGCCCATCTCAGGGACGAGATATGCCCCAGCGATCAAGAACAAGCACAAGACGTTGAGCAGCGAGGCGGGATGGACCAGTGCAGGCGCTAAGTCCGGTCCGGGAGCGTACAAATAGCGCAGCGCGTATTCCAAGTTGAGCAAGAACGTCACGCAGAGCGCTATGTAGACGATGCGGCTCAGCCTGCCGGCGTTCCAGATGAGCGGTCCCATAGCCAGGGCGGAGAACAGATAGCGCTCGTGCATGCGCGTCGCGAACATGAACAGCCCGAGGAGCGCGATGAACAGCGCCATGTACAGACTGCTCTCTTGCTCTTGACGCGTGTAGTCCGGCGTCGTCGTGCGCCACAGGCGCAGCCCGACGGCCAGCACGAACGCGGCCACGATGGTCACGCCCCATTCCCACTGCGGCCACCCCGGGAAGCCGGGCAGATTCGGTATGAGCTTGCTGTCAGGCTGCCAGAAATCGAGCCGCGTGGAATACAGGTTGAACGCGTTGCAGCTGTTGTACGGATACAGCACCGTGCCCGTGTGGTAGCGGTCGTACAGCCACGACACGACGTGAACCGGGTTCGCGTCCGGAGCGAAGAACACTGAGCCTGCGTATGCGACGGCGAACCCGATGACCGGGACCCACCCCAGGCGCCACAGCGCGGCATGGCGGCGCAGTTGCCAGATGAGAAAGAGCGGCGCGATGACGGCAGGCTGCGGTTTGATGAGGACGGCAAACCCGAACAAGAGCCAGCTGAGTTCGAAGCGTTCTCGCAAAGCCATGTAGACGGACCACATCACGAAAACGGCCGTCACGGAATCCGCCTGACCCCAATAGGCCGACACAAACCAGACCGCCGGATTAAAGGCGACGATCGCTAAGGCGAAGAGCCCCGCGTTCGCAGACCATGTCCTGCGGACGATGAGGAACGACAAGTAGGCGAGGCCGAGGTCCGACAGCACCGCCGGCGACTTGACCGTGAACCGCAACAGATCGAACGGCCAGTGGAAACTCGCGAGGGCGTGATAGACGGATCCGAAAGCTGCGAGGATGAACATGTAGCCGGGCGGGTAGTCGACGAAGCCGGCATGCGCGTAGAAATTGCGTATGCCGTACTTGACGAGGCTCAGTGTCCAGGATTCAAACGTGCCGAGGTCGGTTTCATGCCCGGTTGCGGGCATGAGGATGAGCCGCACGAGCAACCCCGCGAACAAGATGCCCGCGACCGCTTTGACCTCGTTTCGCTGCAGCGGGCCGGCGTTCGGCGTGCGCGCCTCCCCGTCCACTGCCGCGCTGGGGTGCGCGCGTAAAGTGAGAGGGGGAACGTCGTCCGCTGACGCTGGTTTGACGGTCTGTTTAGCCACAGTCAGATAAGGTTCTCGCTGGGTTCTCGCGCGGACTCTTCTGTCGGCGAGGCAAAAGCGTCGGCGCGCCACTCCGAAAGGAATTGCCTGAGCGGCTCGAGGCCGGCCGCTGTTTGCAGCGCGGCGTCGAGATAGTTATCGGCAGCCTGTTGCGCAGCAGCCCTCGAGCCGCACGCTTCCAGCACGGACTGCACGCGCGCAACCGCCGGGGCGTCGAGCGGTCCGGATGTGCTGTACGTCTGCCCGATGACCCTCGCCGCCGTATCGGGATCGTTTTGCGCCGCCCAGACGATCGGGAACGTCTTCTTCTTGCGGGCCAGGTCTCCGGCCGCCGCTTTGCCCGTCCGATCCGTGCTTCCCCAAATGCCGGCCACGTCATCGAATATCTGAAACGCAAGGCCGAACGAGCATCCGATCTGACGGCAGCGTTCGACTTCCTGTGAGGACGCATCGGCGCACCGAGCGCCAAGAGCAGCCGCGCAGCCGAACAACGCAGCCGTCTTGAGCCCTATCATCTCGATGTAGGTCTCGGTGCCTGCAGGCGCCCCCGCCTCCAATGCCAGATCCATCGCCTGGCCTTGGCACATATCCAGGTTTGCTTGCGCAAGATCCATCAGCATGGCGAATGCGGCTTCCGGTTGCGCCGTTTCGCGCGAGGCCTTGAGCGCCAGCTGAGCGAGCGCGCCCACGGCGTCTCCGGCGTTGACGCCGTGCGCGATCCCGAACGTCGACCACAGCGTTTCGCGGCCGTGGCGCAGCATGTCGGAGTCTTCAATGTCGTCGTGGATGAGCGAATAGTTGTGGAGCAGCTCGATGGCGGCACACGCCGGAAACGCCTTGCGCTCATCGCAGCCGTACGCGGTCGCCGCCGCGAGCGTCATGCGTGGGCGCAGCCGCTTGCCCGTCCGGCGATTCGGTTCTTCACACAATCCGAAGTGGTACAAGATATGGTGGGCGACGGGATCGACGACGGCTTGCGCTCGGACGAAATCGCAGAAGTAGGATTCGAAAGCGCAAATGCTTTCGGCGGACGCCGCCGTTAGGCCCAGACCGCTTCTGCTTCCGGAAACCAATTCAGCAGTTTGTCGATGACGTCATCCGCCAGGAATCCGGGCGTGGACGCGCCGGTGGCGATGCCCACGCTCTCGTCGCCGTTGAACCACTCGCGCTTGAGCTCGTCGGGATTCTCAACGAGATGCGCCTTGGCGCCCTCGGCTTCCGACAGCTCCGCGAGATGACGCGTGTTCGCCGATTTAGCGCCGCCGATCACGACCATGACATCGACCTCCCGCGCGAGCTCGCGAGCGGATTTCTGCCGGCCTTGCGTATCGGAGCAAATCGTGTTGTACACACGCACTTCGTAGTTCATGGCGGCGATTCGGCCCACCAGCTCGCGAAACTTGTCGCCATTGAGCGTGCTCTGTGAGACGATCGCGATGCGGCGCGCGCGCCGGATCTCCGTTTCATCTTCCGGCCATTCGTTCATGACGATCGCGCCGGGCGCATGCCCGGCGATCCCCTTCACCTCGGGGTGATTGGGATCACCGAGGATGACGACGCTGCGTCCTTCCTCGCTCAGCTTTTTGGCAAGCCGCTGCGTGCGTGTGACCATGGGACACGTGGCATCGACGACGCGCAGACCCTTCTCTTCGGCCTCTTGTATGGTTTGAGGCGGCAGGCCGTGGGCTCGGACGAACAGCGTGCCCTCGGGGATGTCGGCGAGCGAGTCGACGTTGCGCAAGCCTTTGTCGTCCAGCTCTTTGACGATGAGCGGGTTATGGACGATATTTCCCATCGTATACACGTCGGCGCGTTCGGCAGTCTCGGAGAGCGCTTTCTTGTATGTGAGCTCCACGCCGAAGCAAAAGCCCTGCGTGCGGGCCTTCTGGATGCGCATACCCTTCACAGCCGCAGGCTTGTGCGAACCGGGCTCTACCGTGCTGTTGTTCATGACTCCCGCTCTGGCTTTTCGGAGCGATCGGCCTTCAGATCGTTGATCGCGATGGCGACTTGGTCCGTCCATTGCGCCAGTTCCGTTTTCGTTGGTTTTCTGTCGCTTCCCTGGAATGATATGGGTTGCCCGATGCGTACTTCGACATGGCTGCGGCGCAACCGTCTGATCGCGAGGTTTGTGCTGATCAAAGCGACCGGCACAAGCGGGCAGCGCGCAGTCGCAGCCAGCAACACGGCGCCGCCTCGCGCTTGCGCGTCCCCCGCGACGTTGCGCCGTCCCTCGGGGAAGATGCCCACGACGCGACCGGCCTTGAGTATGCGCAATGCGCGGCGAATGGCTCCGACGTCTCCGCGCTCGCGGTCCACAGGAAACGCGTGCACCGCCGAGATCAGCGACCCCAAGACGGGTATCTTGAAGAGCTCTTGCTTCGCCATGAAATGCACCGGACGCGGAAACCACGTCCCCAGCATTGGAGGATCGAGGTAGGACACGTGGTTGGCGGCGATCACCACGGGTCCGCTCAAAGGCACATGTCCCTCACCGGACGCTCGCGCGGCGAACAACGCGCGCGTCAAAGGGCGCAGCACGACTTTGCACGCGTCGTAGAGGTCCATCAGCCTGTGGACGCCCGCACCGTGCGTTCCAGCAGCGATACCACCTCGTCGATTGAGAGGGCCGACGTGTCCACTTCGGTGGCGTCGGACGCCTTGACCAGCGGCGATACGACCCTGGTCTGATCGCGCGCGTCGCGCGCGCGGATCTCGGCCTGCAAGGCTTTTTGTGTCAGTTCGATGCCGCGCCGCTGCAGCTGTCGCTGCCGTCGGTCCACACGTACATCCAGACCGGCCGTGAGATAGAATTTGAAGGCGGCCTGCGGCAAGACGACGGTTCCGATGTCGCGACCCGCCATGACGACCCGCTTGTCACGGGCGAATTCGCGCTGGACGTCGATGAGCCGTTCGCGCACGTGCGGCATGGCCGCAATAGACGAAACAGCTTGCGACACTTCGCGGCTGAACAGCTCGTCGTGAAGCAGCCGGCCGTCCATCGCGATGTGATAGCGCAAGCCGGTGCTGGCATCCATCGTCACCGCGGGCATGTGCTCTGCCACAAGGTGCGCCACGCCGTCCGCGTCGTCCGCCGCCACCCCGCGCTGCAACACCGTATAGGCGACCGCACGATACAGCGCGCCTGTGTCCAAGAATTGGAAGCCAAGACGGTTTGCGAGCTGTAAGGCGACGGTGCTTTTCCCGGACGCAACGGGCCCGTCGATGGCGACCTGCAGCGGCGTGCTTGGCTCATGCAAAACAATAACTGGGTTCCTTTTTTTCTCGCAGCGACCTTGGCGCCACGCTAGCGGGACCGGCCATGGGTGACGCGAACCGAAATGGATGCAAACTGTATCGGCGGTCGGCATCGACGGAACGAATCTGTCGCTTGCGACCGTGCAAAGCGTCGCATGCGAGCGCCTGCGGGTCGAGCTGACGGACAAGGCGCGCGCCGCCATGCGAGCTTCGCGCGATGTCGTCGAGCAGGCCGTGGCGGCAGACGGACAGGTCTACGGCGTCACGACCGGTTTCGGGAGGCTCAAGAACGTGCGAATCGCCCCGGCCGAGGCGGCCCAGCTCCAGCGCAACCTCATCCTGAGCCATTGCGCGGGCGTCGGAGAGCCGCTCTCGCACGCGGCGGCCCGCGCCGCAATGTTGTTGCGCGCCCACTCGCTCGCGCGCGGCTACTCGGGCGTGCGCATAGAGCTCGTGCAGTTGCTGATCGACATGCTCAACGCCGGCCTCGCGGCCGTCATCCCGAGCAAGGGATCCGTGGGCTGCTCAGGCGATCTTGCGCCGCTGGCCCATATGGCCTTGACGCTCCTGGGTGAGGGGGAAGTGTTGTCGGGCGGCGCGCGCATGCCGGCTTCCCAAGCGCTCCAGTCCGCCGGCCTGCGTCCGATGCGGCTCTCTTATAAGGAAGGCATCTCGCTCATCAACGGCACGCAGATCATGACCGCAATCGGCGGGCTGGCGCTTCTGGCCGCCCGCAGCGCGCTGAAGGCGCTGGACATAGCGGGCGCGATGAGTTTGGAAGCGTTTTTGGGCAGCGACGCGCCCTTCGCCGAGCGCATCAACGCCTTGCGCCCTTACCGCGGACAAGCGCGATCGGCCTCGAACCTGCGGCACTTGCTCGCGGGGTCCGAGGTGATGGCGTCACACCGCGATTGCGACCGCGTTCAAGACCCCTACTCCTTCCGCTGCATGCCGGTCGTGCACGGCGCGGCGCGCGACACGCTGAACTATGCTGAGAGCGTGCTCGAGATCGAGATCAATGCCGTCACGGATAACCCGATCGTTTTCGCAGATGACGGGGCGCTCGTGAGCAACGGCAACTTCCACGGCGGCCCGGTGGGACTGGCGCTGGATTACGCAGCTATCGCGCTCACGGACGCGTCCTCGATCTGCGAGCGCCGCTGCTATAAACTTCTGGAAGGGCTGGAAGCGCTGCCGCCGTTTTTGAGCGAGCGGTTCGGCATGTGCAGCGGCTACATGCTGGCCCAGTACACTGCCGCCGCGCTCGTCAGCGAGAACAAGACGTTGGCGGTGCCGGCGTCGACGGACTCCATTCCGACGTCGGCCGGCCAAGAGGACCACAACAGCATGGGTACGATCTCTGCGCGGCAATGCGCGGCAGTTGTCGAGAATTTCCAAACCGTCGTCGCCATTGAGTTGCTCGAGGCTGCTCAAGCCCTCGATTTCCGCGCGCCCCTGCGCTACGGTCGGGGCACCGCCATCGCCCACCGTGTCGTGCGCGAGCGCGTGCCGCACTTGGACGACGACCGCAATCTCAGCACCGACATCGAGGCGGCGGTCGAGCTCGTGCGCAGCGGCGCGTTGGTCACAGCCGTCGAAGATGAAATGGGATCGTTGTGACGTCGAGCACGACATTTTCGGACCGCGTCGTGCGCGCTCCCCGCGGCTCGCAGCGCACGTGCGAGGGCTGGGGCCAGGAAGCCGCCCTGCGCATGCTCATGAACAATCTGGACCCGGAGGTCGCTGAACGCCCGCATGACCTCGTGGTCTACGGCGGAAACGGCCGCGCCGCTCGCTCGTGGGAAGCGTTCGATGCGATCGTGCGCACGCTGCGGCGCTTGAAGAACGACGAGACGCTGCTCGTGCAGTCCGGAAAGCCGGTGGCCGTCTTCCCGACCCACGAGGCCGCGCCGCGCGTATTGATCTCCAATGCGATGCTCGTGCCGGCCTGGGCGAACTGGCAGACCTTCCGCGAGCTCGAGGCCCAGGGTCTGACCATGTACGGGCAGATGACGGCGGGCTCGTGGATCTATATCGGAACGCAAGGCATCCTGCAGGGAACGTATGAGACGTTCGGAGCGGTAGCGCAGCAGCACTTCGCCGGAACGCTGCGGGGGCGCATCGTGCTGACCGCAGGGCTGGGCGGAATGGGCGGAGCGCAGCCGCTTGCCATCACGATGAATGGCGGCGTCGCAATCGTCGTGGAAGTCGACGCGGAGCGCATCCGCAGGCGCATCGAAGGACGCTACTGCGACGAATCGGCTGCCGACGTAGATGAGGCGTTGGCCAAAGCACAAGAGGCCGCGCGCCGGGGTCAAGCGCTTTCCATCGCGCTGCTCGGAAACGCCGCCGAGATTTTTCCGCGGTTGCTGAGCGCAGGCGTCGCGGTCGACGTCGTCACCGATCAGACGTCGGCACACGACGCCTTGAACGGCTACGTGCCCGCCGGCGTTTCTTTAGAGGGCGCCGGCGAGCTGCGCGAAGAGGACCCCGAGCGCTACGAGAAGCGGGCGCTCGAGTCCATGGCGCGACAGGTCGATGCGATGGTTGGCTTCCAGCGCTCGGGTGCGGTCGTCTTCGATTACGGCAACAATATCCGGTCACAGGCGCGTCGCGCCGGCTGCGCCGACGCGTTTGCCTTCCCCGGCTTCATTCCGGCTTACATCAGGCCGCTGTTCTGCGAGGGCAAGGGCCCGTTTCGCTGGGCGGCGCTTTCGGGCGATCCGGCGGACATCGCCGCGCTGGACGACGCGCTGCTGGAGACGTTCCCGGAGAACGCCGCGCTGCGCCGGTGGATTCACCTCGCGCGCGAGCGCGTCAAGTTCCAAGGTTTGCCCGCACGGATCTGCTGGTTGGGATACGGCGAACGGCGGGAGTTCGGCTTGCGCGTGAACGAGATGGTGAAAAGCGGCGCCCTCTCAGGTCCCATCGTCATCGGCCGAGATCACCTTGATTGCGGATCGGTCGCATCACCCTACCGGGAGACGGAGGCGATGGCGGACGGATCAGATGCGATCGCGGATTGGCCTATCTTGAACGCGCTTCTCAACTCGGTTGCGGGAGCTCACTGGGTGAGCGTTCACCATGGCGGCGGCGTCGGCATCGGCTTTTCTATCCATGCGGGCATGGTGGTCGTCGCTGACGGCAGCCCGGACGCGCAGGCACGTCTGAGCAGAGTCTTGACCACGGACCCTGGGATCGGCATTGTCCGCCACGCGGATGCCGGCTATCCGCAGGCGCGAGCCGCTGCCGATCGGCACGGGATAGATTGGAAGCTGTGACACCTTCACCGGCTTTCGTGGTCCAGCGCTCGGACGAGCGCTTTTACGGCGACCACGATTGGTTGAAGACATTCCATTCGTTCAGTTTTGCTGACTATTACGATCCGCACAACGTCAACTTCGGGGCGCTGCGCGTCTTCAACGATGACCGCGTTGCCCCGGGCAGCGGCTTTCCGACGCACCCGCATCGCGACATGGAGATACTGACCTACGTGCTCTCAGGCAAACTCGAGCATCGAGACAGTCTTGGCAACCACGGCATCGTCGGCCCCGGCGGCGTGCAATACATGAGCGCGGGAACCGGCGTGCGGCACTCAGAGCACAACCATTCGAGAGATGAGGAGCTGCACTTCATCCAGATGTGGGTTTTGCCGCGTGCAGCCGGCTTGGCGCCGAAGTACGGACAACGCGATTTCACAAGCGACGATCGGTCCGATCGCTGGTTTCATGTGGCGGCCGGAGGATCGGGGCAACCGCCGGCGCCGATCGAACTTCGCCAGGATGCCCACTTCTACGTGAGCCGGCTACGCGGATCTGCGCTCGAACACAGCTTCAGCCCCAAGCGCCTTAGATTTCTGTTCGTGGCAGACGGCGACGTCGCAGCCAACGGCCTAAGCCTGAGAACCGGAGACGCCGTCCGCATGTCGGGCGTCGACCGGCTGACGGTCGAGGGCAGCGGCGAACTCCTGCTTTGGGACGTTCCGCCCACACAACCCTGAACCGCGAGCGAGCACTCATCGGCATGTCTTTCACGCCGATATGAGAGTAATGATACCAACGCTGCCTTATGAAGATTTCAGCGCCGCCACGGATACGGTGCTCTCGTTCTTGCGACAAAACGCCGGCGTCGAGTTCTGGATGGCCACTCGCATCGATGGCAATGACCTCATCGTGCTCCAGACGGTCGGTGAGGGTTTTCCCATCAAGAACGGCGACGCACTCGCGTGGGCAGATTCGTTGTGCTGGCGTATGGTCAACGGAGTCGGCCCGCGAGTCGCTCATGACGTGTCAGCGGTTCCCATGCTCGCGACGGCTCCATTCACTGAGCTGCTCCACGTCGCGGCGTACATCGGCGCTCCCCTCATCTTGAGTGACGGTAAGACCTACGGAACCTTATGCGGGCTCGACCGAGCGCCCAAGGGCAAGGAGCTGGACGAGCAGCGGGGTCTGATCGGGATCATGGCCGGGCTCTTGGGCGCGATCGTCTCGCGAGAAAAATCGATGGGCGCGAGCGCCGCCGACGCTTCAGACGACGGGGCAGGCGAAGTGCTGACCGATCACCTGACACAACTCGTGAATCGCCGCGCGTGGGACCGCATTCTGTTGTCGGAAGAAAGCCGCTGCGCGCGCCATAATCATTCCGCCTGCGTCATCGCCGTCGACATCAACGGTTTGGCTGACATCAACCAGCAGCACGGTCGCGATCACGGTGATGCCCTGCTGTGCAAGACCGCGCAAATCGTCAAGCGCGGCTGCCGCGGGTACGACGTCGTGGCACGCACCGGTGAAGACGAGTTCGGCGTCTTGGCGGTCGAGTGCGGGCTCAAGGGCGCCAAAGGCATCTTCGACCGCATCAAAGCCGGATTGCAGCGCGAAGAAGTGCCCGCGGCTTTGGGCTTGTCGCTGCGCAACGCCGCGACCGGACTCAGCCGCACGTTCGAAGAGGCCACCAACACGCTCGTCAACGCCAAGCGGCTGAGCAGGTAAACCACTCGACCGTCGCCCTTCAGCGTTGCGAAGCCTGGAAGTACTTGCTCGTCAAGGGATGGTTGAGCTGCCCTGCGAGAGATGCGGACGCCGCGACGACCGCCGGCAGCGAAACTCCCGTTTCGATTCCCATCCCCTCCAACATGTAGAGCAGATCTTCGCTCGCCAGGTTGCCGGCCGCGCCCGGCGCGTATGGACATCCGCCAAGCCCGCCCGCGGATGAGTCAAAGATCGCGATGCCGGCTTGCATCCCTGCCAATACGTTGGCCAGAGCGGTGCCGCGCGTGTCGTGCAAGTGCAGCGCCAACCGGCCGGCCGCGATGCGTCGCAACAGGACCTCGCACAGCTCGATCACGTCGTTCGGCGTGGCGACGCCGATCGTGTCGCCGATGCTGATCTCATCCACGCCCATGTCGATGAGGTGCTGCGCGACGTCCAGCACGGCCGTCGGAGCGATCTCTCCCTCATACGGGCAGCCGAAACTCGTCGAGATATATCCTCGAACGCCTATGTGTTCTTCCTTGGCGCACCTGACCACAGGCTGGTAGCGCTCGATCGACTCGAGGATGCCCGCGTTGATATTGCGGCGGTTGAAGGTCTCGGATGCGGCGGTGAAAATCGCGATGTCGGTCGCTCCTGCCTCGCGTGCCCGCTCGAAGCCCTTCATGTTCGGCACGAGCACGGGATAACGAACCCCCGCCTTTCTGGCGATGGCCCGCAGGACGTCTTGCGCATCGGCGAGTTGCGGAATCGAACGCGCGCTGACGAACGACGTCACTTCGACAACGGGAAAGCCCGCATCTGAGAGCGCATCGATGAAGCGGACCTTGGCCTGCGTCGATATGACCGCCGCTTCATTCTGCAAGCCGTCGCGCGGCGCGACTTCGACGATCGTCACTCGCTTGGGCAGCGATGCGAAAATGGCCACGTCAGCCTTCCGCTATCTCGACCAGCACATCGCCGGCCGCAACCGTGTCGCCGGCTTGAACGGCGATCGTCGAGACCGTGCCAGGATACGGGGCGACGATGCTATGCTCCATCTTCATCGCTTCCATGGCGAGCAGCGGCTCAAGAGCGGAGATCGTTTGGCCGGCTTTGACGTGGGTCTTGATGATCGTGCCGCTCATCGGAGCCTGGACGAGGCCCGTGCCTGCCTCTCCCGCATGCGGGTCGCTCGCTTCCGCCGCTGCTGCGGGTGCTTTCGCAAGCTTCATCCTGTATGTGGCGCCGCCACGCGTCACGGCCACCCCGTCGGGCGTGAGCCACGCAGCGCACTTGCGAGCTGCGCGCGGCGGTACCTCGCTCGCGGCGGCCGCACTCTTGACGTCGAACCAGAAGAGCCCATCACGAAAGGGCACGGATGCTTCAGAGCCGCCAGCGCGGCATCGCCAGGCGCGCTCGACCTGGGACCATTCCAGCTCGACAGATGAAGGCGGCGAGGAGAAGCGCACGCTCCTTTGCGATGAGGCGTGGCGCCAGCCTCCCAAGCGCTGCCAGGCATCGTCGCCGCTCCCTTGCGCGGATGGCAGACATTGCAGTGCTACGGCGGCCACCATCGCCGCTTCCGGATCGGTGGTGCGGCCGGACAGTTGGCTCGCATCGAAGTGTCGTTGCAAGAAGTCTGTGGCGGTATCGCCGGCGGCGAACGCCTCGTGGGCGACGAGCCAGCTCAAAAACGCGATGTTGGTGGTCACGCCTGCCACCACGTAGTCGGCCAGCGCAGCCTTGAGGCGCTGGACGCACTGCGCCCGCGTCCGATCGTAGACGATCAGCTTTGCCAGCATGGGGTCGTAGTAGGATGACACGACCGAACCAGACGCGACCGCCACGTCGTTGCGCACGCCAGGCCCTTCCGGAGGGGAGAACGCTTCTATTCTGCCGCTCGAGGGCAAGAAACCATGCGCAGGGTCCTCAGCATAGATGCGCACTTCAATGGCATGGCCGCGCGGAGATACGGATACGGGGTCGATCGCAAGCTTTTCACCTGCGGCGATCGCGAACTGCTCGCGCACGAGATCGGTGCCCGTGACCGCCTCGGTGACCGGGTGCTCCACTTGCAGACGCGCGTTCATCTCGAGGAAGTAGAAACGGCCGCCCGGCTCGAGCATGAACTCGACCGTGCCCGCGTTGACGTAGTTGACAGCTTGCGCCGCGCTCACGGCCGCCTCTTGCAGCCGCCGCCGCAACGCGGCATCCACCGCAGGCGACGGTGCTTCTTCCAAAACTTTTTGGTAGCGCCGTTGAATCGAGCACTCGCGCTCGCCCAATGCTAAGCACGTTCCGTGCCGGTCTGCCAATATCTGGACCTCGATGTGCCGGGGGTTGCGGATATAGCGCTCCAGGAAGACGGTTGGATCGCCGAATGCCGCTTCCGCTTCGCGTTGCGCGCTTTGCAGTTCATCTGAAAAACGGTCGAGATCCGTGACCAATCTCATGCCGCGCCCGCCGCCGCCGGCCGCCGCCTTGATGAGCAGCGGTGCGCCGATCTCGCGCGCCGCGCGCTCCAACACGCTCGCCGATTGCGACGTCGGCGCAAATCCGGGGACGGTCGGAACGCCGCGCGCGGCGACCGTTTCTTTGGCCGCGATCTTGTCGCCCATGGCGCGCATCGCTTGCGGCGAAGGGCCGACGAAGGTTATCCCCGAGTTGGCGCAGGCCTGAGCGAAGGCGGCGTTTTCGGACAGGAAGCCGTAGCCCGGGTGGATCGCCTGCGCGCCCGTCTTAAGCGCCGCGCCCATGACGGCATCGATGTTGAGATACGAATCCCGAGCCGGAGCCGCGCCGATGCGCACCGCCTCATCGCACTCGCTGACGTGGAGCGCTTGGACGTCGGCGTCGGAATAGACGGCGATCGAGCGCATGCCCATAGCTCGGCATGTGCGCGCGACGCGCACCGCGATCTCCCCGCGGTTCGCGATGAGGACGCTGCGGAAGGGTGGGTTCAATGCCAGTCGGGCCGGCGCTTTTCGAGAAACGATCTCAGGCCTTCTTGTCCTTCCGGGCCGACCCGTTGCTGCGCGATCTGGCGGGCAGTCCACGAGCGAGCCTCATCGCGCTCGAGTTGCGCGGCCGTTTTCGCGATCTTTTTCGCCATGCGCGCAGCCGTCGGTCCGCTCGTCAGCACTTCGCGCATCTTGCCGTCCGTGCTCGCGTCGAGTTGGCTGGGCGGCACCATCTCATGGACCAAGCCGATGCGCAGCGCGCGTTCGGCGCTGAAACGTTCCGCGGTCGTGAAGAGCGCCCGGGCATGACCCGCGCCGATTTTGCGGACCACGAACGGTGAGATCACGGCGGGAACGATCCCAAGCTTCGCCTCCGTGAAGCCGAACAGTGCGTCATCCGCCGCGATGACGATGTCGCACGCAGCGACGAGGCCCGCGCCTCCTCCGAGTGCCGCGCCTTGCACCTTCGCGATCGTGGGAATGGGGCAATCGTCGATAGCTGCGAAGAGGTCCGACAAGCGCAGCGCGTCCTCGTAGTTCTGCTGCTCGTCTAAGTCGAGCGCCTTGCGCATGTACTGGATGTCGGCGCCCCCACAAAAGATGGCGCCGGCGCCTTCCAGCAAGACCGCCCGCAACTCCGCGCGCGCGTGGAAATCCAAGAAGGCCTTCGTCAAAGCGGCGATCAGGTCGCCATCCAAGGCGTTGCGCACGATGGGGCGGTTCAGCCGAACGTTGGCGGTCGGTCCGTCGATGGAAACTGCGAGCGACTCTGACATGCTCTCTCCGTGTTGAAGTGTGGCGGGCGGCCGCCCGCTACATGCGGAAGACGCCGAAGCGTGTGTCTGCGGGGGGCGCATTGGCCGCGGCCGATATGCCCAACGCCAGCACCGACCGAGTGTCGGCCGGATCGATGATCCCGTCATCCCACAGCCGCGCGGTGCTGTAGTATGGGCTGCCTTCGCTTTCGTATCGTTCCAGTATCGGCTGCATGAAGCGCTGCTGCTCCTCGGCGGTCATGGACTTGCCTTGGCGCTCGAGTCCTTCCATGCGCACGGTCAAAAGCACGCTCGCCGCTTGGGGTCCGCCCATCACGGAGATGCGCGCGTTCGGCCACATCCACAACTGCCGCGGCTGGTATGCCCGACCGCACATGCCGTAGTTGCCGGCGCCGAACGAGCCGCCGATGATGACCGTGAACTTAGGAACCGCCGCATTGGCCACCGCCATCACCATCTTGGCGCCGTCCTTGGCGATGCCGCCCTCTTCATAGGCCTTGCCGACCATGAAGCCCGTGATGTTCTGCAAGAAGACGAGCGGTATGCCGCGTTGACAGCACAGCTCGATGAAGTGCACCGCTTTGAGCGCGCTTTGCGAGAAAAGGACGCCTTGGTTGGCCAAGATGCCGACCGGGTGACCCTCGATCCATGCGAAGCCGCACACGAGCGTCTGCCCGTAGAGCGCTTTGAACTCGTGAAATTCGCTTGCATCCACGATGCGTGCGATGACTTCCCTGACATCGTAGGGTTTACGCCAGTCGCGCTGCACGATGCCGTAGATCTCAGCTGGGTCATACTTGGGCGGTTGAGGTTCGCGCACGAGCCAGGGCGTGTGTTTTTGCCGGCTCAGATTGGTGACGATCTCGCGGCAGATGCCGATGGCATGCTCGTCGGACAGCGCATAGTGATCCGTGACGCCGGATTTGCGCGAATGAACGTCCGCGCCGCCCAGATCTTCGGAACTGACGATTTCCCCGGTGGCCGCCTTCACGAGCGGCGGTCCTCCCAGGAAGATCGTGCCCTCCCCCTTCACAATGACCGTCTCGTCGGACATCGCCGGGACGTACGCCCCCCCTGCCGTGCACGATCCCATCACGGCCGCGATCTGAGGAATGCCCAAGCTCGACATGCGCGCTTGATTGTAAAAGATACGGCCGAAATGATCGCGGTCGGGAAACACTCGGTCCTGCAGCGGCAAATAGGCGCCACCCGAATCGACCAGATAGAGGCACGGCAAGAAATTTTCCTCGGCGATCTCCTGCGCGCGCAAATGCTTCTTGACCGTCATCGGAAAGTAGGTGCCGCCTTTGACGGTCGCGTCGTTCGCCACGATCACGCATTGTTGGCCGCATACGTTGCCGATGCCGGTGACGATGCCGGC
Organism: Candidatus Eremiobacter antarcticus; assembly: GCA_003244105.1. Lineage (GTDB taxonomy): Bacteria > Vulcanimicrobiota > Vulcanimicrobiia > Eremiobacterales > Eremiobacteraceae > Eremiobacter > Eremiobacter antarcticus. The sequence goes on from QHBK01000008.1 coordinate 64,634, forward strand.
GGCGGGCGCATCGCCGTCGTACGTATCCCAGGCCGCGAGCGCCGAAAATTCGAGAAAGGGAGTCTGCACATCAAGCAGTCGCCCGATGCGCTCGCGGACGGGCAATTTGCGGCGCGCCACGTGCTTGGCCATCGCTTCGCTGCCGCCGCCCTGCGCCACGAGCGCCGTGCGTTCGCGCAGCTGCGCCAGCAGTTCGTGGAAATATTCGCGATTGGAAGCGAATTCGAACGAGGCGGCGTCGATGCGCGATTCAAGAACGGGCACGCGTCAGGGCTTACTCGTCGCCAGGGACGCAGCCTGCTCGGCGCAAACGGGTGCGCTGTTCATGCCCAAGATCTTCGAGTGCGTTCCCAACATTTCGGAAGGCCGCAGATCCGACGTCATCACATCGCTCGGACAGATCGTGTCTTCGACGCCGGGTGTGGCGCTGGTCGACACGCAAAGCGACGCGTCACATAACCGCTCGGTCTTCACGTTCGTCGGCACAGGCGACGGCGTCGTGGAGGCGGCCTTGCGTCTCGCCGGCGCTGCCGTGGAACACATCGACTTGCGAACGCATCGCGGAGAGCATCCGCGCATGGGCGCGGTGGACGTCATTCCCTTCATACCGTTGGGCGACTCCACGATGGAAGACGCCGTCCTGCTCGCGCGCCGCTGCGCTCAAGGCATGTGGGAGCGATTCCGCGTCCCTTCCTATTTCTACGAGCACGCGGCCACTCGGCCCGAGCGGCGCGACCTTGCGGCGGTGCGCCGCGGCCAGTTCGAAGGACTGCTCACCGCCGTCGCAGAGCCGCAGCGCCGCCCCGACGTCGGCGAGCCGCAGCTGCATCCGAGCGCGGGATGCGTCGCGGTCGGCGCGCGCGATTTTCTCGTCGCCTACAACGTGGATCTGCGCAGCTCGGATTTGAAGCTGGCCGAGCGCATCGCGCTTCTCGTGCGGCAGCGCAGCGGAGGTCTAGCGGGCATCAAGGCGCTCGGCTTCGAGCTGTCGCCGACCGAGGTTCAAGTCTCAATGAACGTGGTGGACCTCAAAGCCGCTCCACTGTATCGCGTGACCGAACTGATCCGCGCGGAAGCTGCGTCGGCCGGCGTCGACGTCGCGCGCTGCGAGCTGGTCGGTCTTGCCCCTCTTGCCGCAATCGCCGAAGCGGCCGCCTACTATCTTCACCTCGACGGGATCTCTTCCGCGCAAGTCACGTGGTAGCCCGGCCGGGCAACTCATACGCCATCCACAACGCGACGCTGCTGACGCTTGCGCCGCTCTCCCGCCTGGGCGCTGCCAAACCGCACGTGTCCGAAGAGGACCTCGGCATCTGTGCGGGTTGCTCTGTCGTGGTGGAGCAGGGCGTCATCGCGTCGACGGGCTCCTACGCGGATGTCCGCAACGCGGTTCGCGACGTCAAAGCGCGCGCGGCGTCGTTTGAAGAGATCGATGCGCGTGGACAGCTTGTGATGCCGGGATTTGTGGATGGGCACACGCACGCGCTCTTCGCGGGCAACCGGGTCGCGGATTTCGAAGCCTTGGCCGCGGGCCGGCGCCCGGAATTGGGAATGGCGTACACGATCGAGCAGACGCGCCTGTGCAGCCGTGAAGACCTCGTCGAAATCGGCCGAAGGCATCTCGCTCTCATGTTCTCTCACGGCACGACGACCGCCGAAGTCAAAAGCGGCTATGCGCTGACGGCGGACGGCGAGTGCAAGCTGCTTGCGGCGATCGCCGAGCTGGGCCGCGCTGCAGAACTGCCGCGAACGGTGGCGACTTTTTGCGGCGCACATGCGCTTCCGCCTGAGTTTCACGATTTCGGCGCTTTTGTCGCCGAGCTGTCCGAGCGCTTCCTGCCGCAAGTGGTGGCTCAAGACATCGCTCGCTTCGCGGATGCGTTTTGCGAACCAGGTTTTTTTTCAGTCGCACAGTCGGAACGCTTTCTGTCCGCGTGCGCTGGGAAGGGCTTGCGCTTGCGCATTCACGCAGATGAGCTTGCGGCTGGAGGCGGCGCACGCTTGGCTGCGCGCTTGGGCTGCACGTCAGCCGATCATCTGAACTTCATCGAAAACGAGGACATCGGAAAGCTGGCGCAAGCCGGCTGCATCGCGGTCTTATGCCCCGGTACGGTCGCGCATTTGGGCTTGCCGCGATTCGCGCCGGCTCGTGCGCTCATCGATAGCGGTGTGCCGGTCGCGCTTGCGACGGATTTCAATCCCGGGACGTGTCCGTGTTGGTCTCTGCAGATGATCGCGTACCTGGCGCGTCGTCATATGCGAATGAGCGTCCCCGAAACAATCGCGGCGCTCACGATCACTGCAGCTCATTCCCTGAACATGGCTGAGGCGATCGGGAGCATAGTGCCGCAAAAGTGCGCTGACTTGCTCTTGCTCCACATCAGCGATTATCGCGAACTCGGGTATTATTTCGGCTCGAATCTCGTGGCATCGGTGTTTGTCGGCGACAAGGCGCGCTGAAACTGCGTTTCTGAGGCCGGCCCAGAGGGAATGTTATCTAATGGCCAACCTCATGAAAACCCTCAGCCACGAATACCCCAGCTCCTACGCCTCGGTGAACCAGGCTCGCCGGCATGTATCAGCGTTCGCTGCGCAGTGCGGCTTGCAGCCACCCGATATCAGCGACATCGCCCTTGCGGTTGGTGAGGCGTGCAACAACGCCGCGGAGCACGGCCACGTCGCTCACGGCCATTTCAGCGTGCACTGCTCGTTCAACGGCCACTCCTTCGTCGTGCACGTGAAAGATTCGGGCGGCGGTTTCGAACTCGCCGGCAAGGGCGAACGGATGGAGCCCGATCAGCGCGGCATGCGCGGATTAGGGATTTTCATCATGCGCTCGTTGATGGATGATATCTCATACGCGATCACGGATGGCGGGACGTCGGTGCGGCTCACGAAGATCGTCTCGCCGAATCCGGCCACTCATGAGCACAGCCAAGAGCTGTTCGAGCACGACAGCTCGCACCATTCGGCGCTGGGCTGCCGAGGCTAACGGGCGATCGACATCGCTGAGAAGCGCTCCGCAAAAGCTTGCGCCTTCATGCCGGCCGCCGTCGCAAGCGCGGTCAGTTTCGGCTCGGTGAAGTCATCGAGCTCAAGGCGGATCATGTACTTCCGCCCGACCTCGTAAGCCTCGGTCTTCGTGTCCACCATGCGCACTCGAATGCGCGCAGTCTGCGGATCGAGCATCTCCTGAAGCGTCACGGGGGTGACCTTGCCGCCTCGCAGCGACACCATCGCACCTGAGCCGCCCGACAAGAGGTAGCGGACAGCGCCGTAGCCGAGCGTACGGGTGTACTCAACGTCGAAGGCCAGCGGCTTCGCGCAACGCAGTTCGTAGCCGATCTCTTTGCCGACGACCGTCACCGGCAGACCCATCTCTTGCAGCGACGCGCTCACCGAATTGCTCAGCAGATCCGCCAAATCGACTTCGCTGAGGCGCGCATTTCCGTAGGCATCCCTGGCGGCGCTTTGCAACGGCTGGGAATCCGCCGCTTGCAACCGCTCGATCAAGCCCTCTGCGACGATCGCGACGCCGTGATCGTGACCGGAAACGCGCCGCTTGATCATGCTGCCGATGATCGTATCCCGGACGAGCTGCAACGGCACTCGCTCCTGCCCGAACTCTTCGGGTATGATGGCAAGGGTCGCGCCCGCGGCCTTGCAGATGCCGAGCGCAAGAGCGCCGGATTTGCGCCCCATGCTGACCACGACGTACCAACGCGTCGTCGTGCGCGCGTCCTCCATCAGGCTCTCCACGATGTTCGTGCCGACCGCGCGCGCGGTCTCGAAGCCGAACGTCGGCATGTTATCGGGCAAAGGCAGATCGTTGTCGATGGTCTTGGGGACGGTCGCCACCTGAAGGCCGCCTCCCGCTGCCTCGGCGATCTTCGCGGCACCGAACGTGGTGTCGTCGCCGCCGATGCAGAGCAGGTGCGTGACGCCGAGCGTGCGCAAAGCCGACACGCTGTTGGCCAAAGTGGTTGCGTCCCGAGCCGGATTGGCACGTGAGGTGCGCAGGATGGAGCCGCCCAGCCAGTGGATCCTGCTGACCTCTTCGATGCTCAAGTCCGCTGCGTGCGTCGCATCGCCTTGCGCCAGCCAGTGGTATCCGTCGTAAATGCCTTTCACGCGACAGCCTTCATTGATCGCCTCGATGGTCGCCGATGCGATCACGCCATTGATGCCAGGCGCCGGCCCGCCGCCTACCAAGATGCCGAGCGTGGGACTCATTCGCCTGACGCGCCGGCGGCCGGCATACCGCCGGGCATGTCCGCGTCTTGGGGAAAGAGATCGCTCACCGGCATGCGCGGGGTGTCGGCGGGATACGTGCCGCGGCTATGTGTTTCTTCCCAGCGCAAGCAGCGCGCTGCGAGCCACTCCAAGTTGTCATATACTTGGGGCCCGCGCGTGCGGCGCATGATCGCGACCACCGGCATCAGCTTGTTCCAAATGGCGATGCACAACGACCCGCCGGTCTCCATAAAAGTTTCTTCGGGAGTGTAGCGCATCTTTATGAACGTCGCGAGGTTTTCCCAATAGTCCAGCAAGGCCACTTCCGGATGAGCGAGTCGATCGACCCACGGCCGCATGAGCTCCTGGCGGAACTGTGGGTCCTGCAGATGCCGATCGAGCTCGCCCTGAAAGACGTAATTGATCGACTTGCGATGTTCCGGGGTAGCCCATTTGTCCATGAACCCCAAAGACGGCGGTGATCGCGTTGCCCGCGCGCATGTGACGCAGCTGCACGAGCGCCGCGATGGCCGTCGCGCCGATGACGACCATGGTGAGAAACGCCGAAATCGCTGCGAGCGCCTCCCAGTTCATGGCGGAGCAGTTGGCGCAGAGCCGCCCTGCTGCCTCGTTCTCGGGCGTCACGATGATTGACAGGTGTCTGCGCGAATTGTGAACCGCCAGAGCAGAGGCGGTGATGACGAGGGCGGCGTTGCCGCCGCCCCTTCGTCGCGTGTTAAGGTATCCGATTCACCCGACCGTGGTCGTTTTACGAACCCGTGGGTTGCGGCGTCGGAGGCTTGAGCGGTTCGCCCACCTTCGTGAAGGTGGTCTTGCCGTCTTCGACGTCGAGCAGGATGTGGTCGCCGACTTTGAACGTGCCGCGCAGCAGCTCTTCCGATAGCGGATCCTCCACGAACCGCTGGATCGCTCTGCGCAACGGCCGGGCGCCGAACTGAGGATCCCAGCCTTCCTTTGCGATGAGTTCTTTGGCGGCCTCGGACGCCTCCAAGCTCATTCGCTGGTTCTCCAGCTCTTTGACGACTTTGGCCAACTCCAATGTGACGATCTGCTTGATCTCGTCCATGTCGAGCTGGTGGAACACGACCACTTCGTCGATGCGGTTGAGGAACTCGGGCCGGAAGAGATGTTTGATCTCTTCGAGTATCCGGTTCTTCATCCGCTCGTAGCGGACGGTGACGGATCCTTCTTCTTTGATCGGGCGGAATCCGATGTCGGCGGTCTTCATGAGCCCAGTCGTGCCCACGTTGCTGGTCATGATGATGAGCGTGTGCTTGAAATCGACGACGCGCCCTTGCGAATCGGTCAGGCGGCCGTCCTCCAGCACTTGCAGCAACAAGTTGAAGACGTCGGGATGAGCTTTTTCGATCTCATCGAGCAGAACGACCGCATACGGCCGGCGTCGCACGGCTTCAGTGAGCTGTCCGCCTTCTTCGTAGCCGACATAGCCTGGCGGCGCGCCGACCAGGCGCGAGACGGCGTACTTCTCCATGTACTCCGACATGTCGATGCGCACCATCGCGTCAGTATCGTCGAACAAGAACTCCGCCAGCGTGCGGGCCAGCTCGGTCTTGCCGACGCCCGTCGGACCCAAGAAGATGAACGAGCCGATGGGCCGCATCGGGCTTTTCAGTCCGGCGCGAGCCCTGCGGATGGCACGAGTGATCACTTTGATCGCTTCGTCCTGGCCGACGATCCGCTTGTGAAGCGCCTCCTCCATGTTGAGGAGCTTCATCGTCTCTTCTTCTTTCAGCTTGCTGACGGGGATGCGTGTCCAGGTGGACACGATGTGCGCGATCTCTTCAGGCCCCACGACGTTGGTCGTCACGCCTTTGATGTTGCGCTTCTCGCGCCACTCCTCTTCCATCTGCTGTTTCTTCGTGCGCAGCTTCTCTTCGCGGTCGCGGATCTGGGCGGCTTTCTCGAACTCTTGCGCCTTGATAACCGCCTCTTTCTCGGTGCGCACTTTGCGGATCTCGTTTTCGACTTCGCGGATCTCCGGCGGCAGCGACGTGGACTGCAGCCGCACGCGCGAGGCCGCCTCATCCATGAGGTCCACGGCTTTGTCGGGCAAGAAGCGGTCGGTGATGTACCGGTCGCTCAAGCGCGCAGCCGCTTCGAGCGCCTCGTCGCTGATCTTGACGCGATGGTGCGCTTCGTAGCGGTCGCGCAGGCCCTTGAGGATCTCAACGGTCTCATCGACGCTGGGCTCGCCCACCATGATGGATTGGAAGCGGCGCTCGAGCGCCGAGTCCTTTTCGATGTGCTTCCGGAATTCGTTGAGCGTCGTGGCGCCGATGCACTGCAGCTCGCCGCGTGCCAGCGCCGGTTTGATGATGTTGCTCGCGTCGATCGCGCCCTCGGCGGCGCCGGCTCCCACGAGTGTGTGCAGCTCGTCGATGAACAGGATGATCTCGCCGCTCGCGGCTCTGATCTCGTCCATGACGCGTTTCATCCGCTCTTCGAACTCGCCGCGGTACTTGGTTCCGGCGACGAGGCCCGCCAGATCCAACGTGATGACGCGCTTGTCGCGCAACGGTTCAGGAACATCGCCTGAGAGGACGCGCTGCGCCAGGCCCTCCGCGATGGCCGTTTTTCCGACGCCTGGTTCGCCGATGAGCGCCGGGTTGTTCTTGGTGCGCCGAGACAAGATCTGGATGACGCGCTCGATCTCCATGTTGCGGCCGATGACGGGGTCCAGCTTGCTCTCGCGAGCCAGCTGCGTGAGATCTCGTCCGTAGGCGTCGAGCGTCGGGGTCTTGCTCTTGCCCTTGGCCGTCGCTTGCGTCTGCGTCTCCGCACCGAGCAAAGACGTCGTCTGGACTCTGACCTTCGCCGGATCGACGCCGAGGTTGGTCAGCACCCGAGCGGCTACACCCTCACCTTCGCGGATGAGGCCGAGCAAGAGATGCTCGGTGCCGATGTAGTTGTGGTTGAGTTGACGGGCCTCTTCAAACGCAAGTTCGATGACGCGCTTGGCCCGCGGGGTGAACACCATCTCTTGCTGCACGGTTTGCCCACCGCGTCCGACGATCGCCTCAACTTCGGCTCGAACCTTGGCCAGGTTGACTCCTAAAGTTTCCAACACTTTGGCCGCCAGGCTCTCGCCTTCGCTGATGATGCCGAGCAAGATGTGTTCTGTCCCGATGTAGTTGTTACCGAGACGCTGCGCCTCTTCTTGTGCGAGCACAATCGAACGGCGCGCTCGTTCGGTGAACGGTTCCCACATGGACATTAGGCTTTTGACTCCTTGAGTGCATATCGGGACATCGCACTCGATGTGCCGCGCCTAAGCGGCAGACTTTTCCCATGAATCGACTTCGACGGCCGGGCGTACGGTGCTTGCTTTGTCTGCCCACGGGTGCACGGAGCGCCTGAGGCCGCTTATAGTGAGAACGGGCCGCGAGCGAAGTTGGTTTTGGACCGGCACATTGGCGACGCACAGTCTCGTCTCATCATCTATGCATCGGCAATGCGCGCTGGATTAGCGAAAGCCTCAAGGAGTCGCGGTCCGTGCTGTATTGTTGCCCGACGTTACTCGGGATGTCGCATCGGCTTTCGGTCGATTGGCATGCCAATCGCTACGCCCGGGTTGCACAATCCGGATGCGGGTTCGTCGCTCGACCCGCTCGCCGATCAATACGCCTAGGAGCGCGGCCGCTTGAGGCCTACCGCGATAATACCCCCGGCCCTTTTGACGTGTCAAGCGCGGCTCGTCTCTCGCCTTGAAGGCCGTGACGGGAGCGCGTTGCGGCAGGGCGAACATCAAGCAGGCGAGAGGCACGAGATTTTTTAGCGGTGTTCATCATATGAAAACGGCAGGCGCTTCAGGGGATTCCCAACCAAAACGTGACGGCGCCCGCACACACCTGTTCGCGATTGCCATCGGCTCGAACATCGGAGACCGGCGGGGTAACATCGCCGCCGCGCTGCAGAAACTGCGCGCCCTGCTCTCCGTCACCCGCATTTCATCGGTATACGAGACGGAGCCCGTCGGGTACACGGATCAGCCCGACTTTTTGAACATGGCGTGCATCGGCATGACACATCTGCCGCCCTTGGCGCTGCGGCGGGAGCTCGCGCGGATCGAGCAGCAGCTTGGCAGGCACAGGACCGTGCCCCAGGGGCCGAGGCCCATCGATCTCGACCTGCTGTTGTACGGAGAGGCGATCATCGATGACTCGGAGTGCATGATTCCTCACCCCGGATTGACGTCACGAGCGTTTGTCCTGGTCCCATTGGCCGAAATCGCGCCCACCTGGCGAGAACCGCGCTCCGGCAAGACCGTCGATGAGTTGCTGGCAGCGGTGGACACGTCCGGCGTCCGGCTTTGCGAGCAAGGGCTCCTCACCCGCATCCGCCGCGATGTTCAGGAATCGCGGCCCCAAGTACCGATCGCTCTCAACAGGGTCGGCATCTGCGGCGTCAAGACGCTCGTGCAGCTGCCCGCTTCGCTCAGCGATCAGCGTTCGACCATAGCCGTGTTCGATATATACGCCGACTTGGACGCACATCGAAGCGGCGTTCATATGTCGCGTTTTTCACAAGATCTGGAGGACGCGCTTGACGACCTCTCAGGAAGCGGCGGCGGCGTGAGCAATGTCGCTCTTGCGCTTGCGGAGCGCGTCGTCGCAAGCCAACGCGCGGAGCGTGCAGAGGTTGCGATGCGGGCTCCCTTGGCGCTGGCACGCGTGACACCCGCGAGCGCCATCCACACTCACGAGTTCTACACCGTCGTATCGAAGGCGGTGGTAACGGCGGACCGTTCGCGCAAGCTTTTGGGTGTTGAGGCTGAGGGAATGACCGCTTGTCCGTGCGCGCAGACGATGGTGGCGGATTATTCCCGTGAGCGCCTCTTGAGCGAAGGCTTCAGCGAGGAGGAGATCGCCAAGGTCCTTGCGGCAATCCCGGTGGCCACGCACAATCAGCGCGCGCGCGGCGCGTTGATGGTGGGAAGCGACCATGACATCGATCTTCCGCGCATCATCGAGATCGTCGAACAGTCGATGTCGTCCGAGACATACGATCTGTTGAAGCGGCCGGACGAGCTCTTCATCGTCAACAAAGCTCATTCCGCGCCGCGCTTCGTGGAAGACGCCGTCAGAGAGATGTTGCGCTACGCACACGATGCGCTGGCGCACCTGCCCGATGCTGATTTTGTACTTGCTCGACAGATCAGCTTTGAGAGCATCCACAAGCACGACGCAGTGGCCGAGTCGTGCGCGACGTTGGGCGAGCTGCGCCGCGAACTGCGCGGACATCCGCACGTCACGCACACGACGCTGGAGCAGTGGCTCGACGGGAACGCAGCGGCTCGTCCGTCGGACGGTCTCACGGAAGCCACGAGCGGACCGGCGATCAAAGGCGCTCGCGCATGAACTGGGAGATGGCAGCCGTTCCCTACTGGCCCATCCGGCGCCGCAAGCTTTTGAGACGGCGCCTTCTTTTGCTGACAGCGCTCCTGCTGGCCGCCGGCGGCGTGGTCGGCGTACGTCAGCATCTTGCATCTCAGCGCGCCGGAGAACGCGTGTTCAACGAGGTCGTGTCGACCATCTCGATACGGTATTACGATCCCTCATTTCATGGTCTCGACTGGCATGCGCTCGTCGAAAGCTACCGTCCTCAGGTTGAAGGCGCGAGGACGACGGCCGAGCGCTATCGTCTGCTGCAGCAGATGCTGGCGAGCTTAAGGGACAGTCACACGGCCGTATCACCACCGGATGAGCTGGGCTCGAATGGGCAAGACGAAACAACCGGCGCCTTGGGGGCGGCCTTTGTCAGGCTCGGGCCAGATCGCGTGGTGCTGCGAGTTGCGCCTCGTTCTCCTGCGGCCTTGGCCGGTCTGCGTCCGGGCTTCATCGTATCGGAACGGCCAAGCTTCCAACGCTCGCCCGCGGGCAGCCGCTCGTATGCGGTTCGCGATCCTTTGAGCGGACGCCAGTGGCAGCGCAGCGTCCGCCTCGGGCCGCCGCATGCGTACGAATCGCTCGCCCCGCCGGATTTGGACTGGGGCACGGTCGGTCACGGTGTCGGGTACTTGCGGATGGCATCGTTCCCCAACGGCATCGATGAAGCGCTCCGCTGGGCCATGGCCGATCTCGGCCACTATCCCGCGTTGGTGTTGGATCTGCGAGGCAATCCCGGCGGCTTGATCGACGCCGTCGACGCGACGGCCGGCATCTTCGTGCCCCCTGGCACCCTTGTCGTCAGCGGAGCGGGCCGATTCGGCTGGCTCGGGCGCAGATCGTTCTCAGCGAGCGGTAGCGTCGGCGCGCGCTACGGCGGTCGCGTCGCGGTCCTCGTCGACCGCATGAGCGAGAGCGGCGCGGAGGCGCTCGCTTCAGCGCTGCAGATCACTCATCGCGCGACGGTCGTGGGCACTCCGACCGCTCGCAAAGTCTTGGGCGTCGAGGTCGAACAGCGGCTCTTCGACGGCGGGCTCTTGCGGGTGGCCACTTTGAACATGCGTGACGCCCGCGGCGCCGTGTTGGAGGGCAAGGGCGTGACCCCGGATATTTTTGCCGCTCGCACGGCGGCAGACATCGCTCGCGGACGGGATCCGCAGTTGCGCGCAGCCCTCGCCTCGCTCGAACGTCAGCGCTCGCGCTAAATTTGCTCCGCCTGCGCCTGCGCTCGACCTGTCGGCGCAGAAGAAAGAGTCTCGCGCACGGTGCACTCAAGCTGATCGCGCCCGACAATGCGCGCGCGGTTAGCCGAACTGCGGGCTTTCATTAGGTCATTCTCGCGGACGTCCACCAGCAGAACCGGGATGTCGCGCGTGTTGAAACCGTCGCCTAGGTAACGCGCGCACTCGAAGGCATGCGACGGCAGCCGGCTGCAGGCGATCACGATCACGTCAGGCCGGCGCACGTTGACCGCCTCGAAGAAGACCGGCCAGCGCGGCTCAGCCTCGGCCACGTCCATGGCGTCATGACTCAAGAGATCGCGCCGCGCGCCGCACTCCGGATCGTTGCGGAACTGCAAAAGCAGGATCGTATGCATGCGCGCCGTTTCGCGTTCAGCCTGAAAGGTCCGCTGTGCGCTTTGCCAAAGCGGCGTGCATGAGTCATGAAGCCGAACTGGAGGTGCTGCGCCAAAAGCAGTCGGCCGCCGCCGCCCCTGCGGGCGAAGATGCTATCGCTCGACAGCACGACCGCGGCAAGCTCACTGCGCGCGAACGCGCCGAAGCGTTGCTCGACCCGGGCAGCTTCGTGGAACTGGATGCCTTTGCAGTGCATCGCACCGATGCGTTCGGGCTGGCGGACAAGCGATTCGTCGGGGACGGCGTCGTCACAGGCTACGGGCAGATCGAAGGCCGCCAGGTCTTCCTCTTCTCACAGGATTTCAGCGTGCTGGGCGGCTCCCTGGGAGAAGTCTTCGCCGAGAAGATCTGCAAGGTGATGGACCTCGCGGTGCGGACAGGCTGCCCTATCATCGGCATCAACGATTCCGGCGGCGCGCGCATTCAAGAAGGCGTGGTCAGCCTGGGAGGCTACGCCGAGATCTTTTGGCGCAACGTGCAAGCGTCAGGCGTCATTCCGCAGATCTCCCTCATCGCGGGCCCGTGCGCGGGCGGCGCCGTCTACAGCCCGGCCATCACCGACTTCATCGTGATGGTCGACAAGATCTCGCAGATGTTCATCACCGGCCCAGAGATCATCAAAGCTGTCACGGGCGAGCACGTCAGCTTCGAAGACTTGGGCGGCGCGACGACGCACAACACGAAAAGCGGCGTCGCCCACTTCATCGCCGCCGATGAAACCGACGCCTTCGAGCAGGTGCGGCACTTGTTGTCATTTTTGCCGCAGAACAACGTCGAGGATCCGCCCACTGCCGTTTGCAGCGACGACGTCGAGCGCAGGGACGGGGGCCTGATCGATCTGGTTCCGTCGTCGCCCAACCTGCCGTACGACATGACCGAGGTCATTCGACGCGTCATCGATGATGGAGACTTCCTGGAAGTGCAGGCGCTGTACGGACGCTCGCTCGTCGTCGGTTTGGCACGCTTGGGGGGCCAGCCAATCGGCGTCGTGGGCAATCAGCCCAACATGCTGGCCGGGGTCTTGGATATCGATTCGTCCGTCAAGGGAGCGCGCTTCGTGCGCTTTTGCGATGCCTTCAACATTCCGCTTCTCACATTCGTCGACGTACCTGGATTTTTACCGGGCACGCAGCAAGAATATGGCGGCATCATCAAGCACGGCGCCAAGCTTCTCTACGCGTTCGCTGAAGCGACGGTTCCCAAGCTGACCGTCATCACGCGCAAGGCGTACGGTGGCGCGTACGACGTCATGTGCAGCAAGCACATACGAGCGGATTACAACGTCGCTTGGCCCACCGCGGAGATCGCCGTCATGGGCCCGCAAGGGGCGGTGAAGATCATTTTTCGCGACGAGATCGCGCAGGCCGCCGATCCGGCCGCCCGCGAGGCTGAGCTAGTCCGCGAGTACGTGGAGCGCTTCGCAACGCCGTATGTCGCGGCTGAGCGCGGCTACCTTGATGCGGTCATTGATCCCGCCGACACGCGGCCGGCACTGGTCCGCGCCCTGCGCATGCTGAGCGGCAAGCGCGCGCCGCGCCCGGCACGCAAACACGGCAACATCCCGCTCTGATGCGGGTCTTGAGCGTGAGTCCGCGGCCGTCGCCCTTTGAGATGTCGGCCATTCGGGCCGCCCTGTCCGCGCTGACCAAGAAAGAGGCGCCGCTGTCGAGGCGTTCGCTTCGCTATCAAGACGCCGCAAGAAGCGGCGCGAGGCATGCCTCTTGGGCTGCCGTCGCGAGAGCCGAAGCCCTCCACGACGGTGTTTAAGCGCGTCCTCATCGCCAACCGCGGCGAGATCGCCGTGCGCGTCGCACGCGCTTGCCGCGAACTGGGCATCCAAACGGTAGCCGTCTTCTCGGACGCCGATCGCACCAACGCACACGTCACAGCGGCCGACGAAGCCTACCACATCGGGCCCGCGCGAGCGGCCGATTCCTACCTCAACGTGCAACGCCTCATCGAAACTGCGCAGCGCGCTGAATGCGACGCGATCCATCCGGGCTACGGTTTCTTGGCTGAGAACGCCGGCTTCGCTCGCGCTTGCGCCGCTGCCGGCCTGACCTTTATCGGGCCGTCGCCCGGCGTCATGGAAGAGATGGGCGACAAGATCCAGGCGCGACTGCGCGCGGCGAACGCCGGTTTTCCCGTTGTTCCCGGTTCGACGGAAGCCGTGGCTGAGGTGGCGCACGCGCTGTCGCTGGCCGACAGCCTCGGTTATCCGGTGGCCATCAAAGCATCCGCGGGGGGCGGCGGCAAAGGCCTGAAGATCGCGCACGAGCGCGCGGCTGTGGCGCAAGCGTTCTCGCTCGCCGCCAAAGAGGCGGCCGCCTATTTCGGCGACGGGCGCGTCTATCTCGAGCGCTACCTGGCTGCTCCCAAGCACGTCGAAATTCAGATCCTGGGCGACAAACACGGTCACGTGATACATCTGGGTGAGCGCGACTGCTCGCTGCAGCGACGCCACCAGAAACTGGTTGAGGAAACGCCGGCGCTCATATCCGCCGGCACGCGCAGGCGCATGCTCGAAGCCGCCGTCGGCTTGGCCCTCGCGATGCACTACGACAGCGCAGGCACGATCGAGTGCCTGGTGGAGGGCGACGAGTTTTTCTTCTTGGAGATGAACACGCGCATCCAAGTCGAGCACACCATCAGCGAAGCCGTCTACGGAATCGATCTGGTCAAAGCGCAGATCCGGATCGCCGCAGGCGAGGCGCTGTGGCTCTCACAAGCCGACATCGTGGCGCGCGGTCATGCCATCGAGTGCCGCATCAACGCCGAAGCGCCGCTGCAGGAATTCTCAGCAAGTCCGGGGCTCATCTCCGCATATCGCGAGCCTGGCGGCCCTGGCGTTCGCGTCGATGCCGCCGCCTATGCCGGCTGGAACATCCCAACCGATTACGACTCCCTCATCGCAAAATTGATCGCATGGGGCATGGATCGTGAGGAAGCTCGCCTGCGGATGTTGCGGGCGCTGGCGGAGTTCACCGTCTCAGGCGTCACGACCACCATCCCGCTGTTTCAAGCGCTCTTGGAAAGCGACGAGTTTCGGGCGGGCTCGTACAGCACGTCGACGGTCGAGACATTCATGGCAGATCGCCGTTCCGATATCGCGCGCGCGTATGACTCGGCGGCTCAGCGGCTCGACGATGATCGAACGCCAACCACCGCCGCCGCAGACGGAAACTCCGATTCGACTGCTCTGACCGTGGAGGTGAACGGCAAGCGCTTCGAGGTACGAGTCAGCGGCTGGAAGGTTGGGCCTAAGGCCGGGTCGCGGCCTTCTGCGCGCCATCGCCCGGTGAAACAGGTAGCCTCAACAGGTGCGTGCGTGCAGGCGCCGATGCACGGCGTCTTGTCGGAGATCAGGGTGAAGCCGGACGACGCGGTCACTCAAGGACAGGTGATCGCCACGATTGAGGCCATGAAGATGATGAACGAGGTGATCGCTCACCGCTCCGGAGTGGTGAAGTCGGTCGAAGCGGCGCCCGGTTCGACGTGCGAGGCGGGCGCGTGCATCGTCACGCTCACTGAGTGAACTGCAACTCCGCTTTCTTCCCGTCAGTTCCCCGCGGCTCGAGCGCCGGCGCATTCTGAAACGCCGCAGGCTGAAACGATCGGCGATTCACGACCGGCGGATGCTGCACGACCGCGACTGTATTCTTGCTGCGAGCCATGACACGGCCTTTCTTTTTTGAGCGTCTGCGGCGGTTCGAAAGACGTTCGAAGGGCCACACAACGCACCTTTGGCGGGCGCACGGATGCCAATCGGCGGAACTGCGCCCGATGCCGCTGAAAAGCGGCGTATGCGGCAACGAACGACCGGCAGCGGCATCCACATCAAACCTTGCTACACAGCGGGCGACGTCGATGACCTGGATCTCAGCGCGCAACCCAAGCCCGGCGAGTTCCCGTTCGCGCGGGGCATCCAAGAGACGATGTACCGCGGCCGGCTATGGACCATGCGCCAGTACGCCGGCTTTGCCAGCGCGGCCGAATCAAACGCCCGCTATCGCTATTTGCTGGCTCATGGCCAGACGGGCCTCTCGGTGGCGTTCGACCTGCCCACGCAGATGGGCTACGATTCCGACTCGCCCATGGCCGCGGGTGAAGTCGGGCGCACGGGCGTCGCGATCGACAGCGTCGATGACATGGAGGCGCTCTTCGACGGGATTCCCATGGCTGACGTCAGCGTCTCGATGACCATCAACGCGCCGGCTGCTATTCTGCTGGCGATGTATCTGGCGGTGGCGCGCCGTCGCGGCATCCCATTCGAAAAGCTTTCGGGAACGTCGCAGAACGACATCCTCAAAGAATACGCGGCGCGAGGCACCTACATCTACCCACCCGCAGCCTCGATGCGGCTGGTCACCGATCTGATGCGTTACTGTGCCAACAACGTGCCCGGCTGGAACACGATCAGCGTGAGCGGCTACCACATCCGCGAGGCGGGCGCCACCGCCGTGCAAGAGCTGGCGTTCACGCTTGCCAACGCTCGCGCGTACCTCGAGGCGGCCGTCAACGCGGGCCTGAGCGTCGACTCGGTCGCGCCGCGCATGTCGTTTTTCTGGAACGCCCACAACAACTTCTTCGAGGAGATCGCGAAGTTTCGCGCCGCCCGCATGCTGTGGGCGCAGCTCGTTCGGGAAACGTTCGGCGCCCGCTCCGACCGGTCGTGGCGCATGCGCTTCCATACCCAGACGGGCGGATCGACGCTCACCGCACAAGATCCGGAGAACAACGTCGTGCGCGTGGCGCTGCAGGCCCTGGCCGCGGTGTTGGGCGGAACGCAGTCGCTCCACACCAACGGACAGGATGAAGCGCTCGCGCTGCCCACCGCCCAGTCGGCCAAAACAGCGCTTCGCACTCAGCAGATCATCGCCCATGAAAGCGGTGTGCCGGACACGGCCGATCCCCTGGGCGGCTCGTACTTCGTCGAGCGCTTGACGGCCGACATGGCCGCTGCGGCGCAGCAGCTCTTGACCGAAGTCGCCGAGCGCGGCGGAGCGGTGAGTGTCATCGAGAGCGGCTGGATGCAAGAGCAGATCGCGGACAGCGCCTACCGCGCCCAACGCGCAATCGAAAACGGAGACAGCATCGTTGTCGGCGTCAACAAGTACATCGACGCCGCTGCATTCGCTCAAGCTCCACAACTGCAACGCATCGACCCCTCACTGGAGCGCGAGCAGCGGGAGCGTATTGCGGCGGTCCGCGGGAGGCGCGACAGCGCGCGCGCAAGCGCCGCCTTGGAGGGTATACGCCGTGCAGCCGAGGACGATGCTGCGCTAATGCCGCTGTTCATCGAGGCAGTCGATCGCGGCTGCACGCTCGGCGAAGTCTGCGATGCGCTCCGCGAAATTTTTTCGGTCTATCGCCCGGTGGCTGCGGTGTGACGCACGCAAACGCCTTGGACCACGTCGCGGTGGTGGTAGCGGATCTGGAAGCCAGCCAGCAGGTGTACGCGATGCTGGGCTTCGGGGTGGCGTATCGCGAGCGCGTCGAGGAGCAGGGAGTCGACATCGTCGGGCTGCGAGCGGGCGACACCGTCATCGAGCTGCTGAAACCGCTGAACGCCGAGTCCGGGATCTCCACTTTTTTGGGTGACCGGAGGTCAAAGCTGCACCATATCGCCTACCGCGTGGACGACCTCGAAGCGGAGCTCAAACGTCTCAAGTCAGCCGGCGTTCCCCTCATCGACGAGAAGCCCCGCCGGGGAGCCCATGGGAATCGCATCGCCTTCATCCATCCTTCTTTTTCAGGCGGCACGCTCATCGAGCTGTGTCAGCCGCCTGAGCGTTCGGGTTCCCCCAGATGACGACCGAGGCCGTGTGGCGAGAATCGGATTCAGAGCTGTTCTTGAGATTCGGGCGCGCGTTCACACCGGGCTGGGCCGAATTGCGCGAAAGCTTTCTGCACGTGATCCCGGCGGCGGCCGAAGAGCGCTTTTGCTGCGTCGACATCGGCGCGGGGAGCGGCTGGCTCAGCGAGGCGATCCTGCACCGCCTCCCGGGTTCGCAGGTCGTCGCGCTCGACGGCTCAGAGGCGATGCTCGAACATGCCGCCAGCCGCTTGAGTGCGTTTTCAACGCGCTTCACGACGGTGAAGTTCGACCTCGAGAACTTTTCCTGGATCGAGCATCTGCCCGCGCGTCCTCGCTGCTTCGTGAGCTGTCTGGTCATCCACCATCTGCCCGACGAGCGAAAGCGACGCCTCTTCGCGGCGCTGTATGACGCGCTGGAAACAGGCGGTGGGCTTTTGATGGCCGATCTCGTGCGGCCGCTCGGGGAGACAGCCCGAGAGCTGTACGCTCGTGCGTGGGAGCAGAGCGTGCTGCAGCAGTCGCGCGATCTCTTCGGCGATGCGCGGGCGTACGAAGCGTTCGTCGAGCGGCGCTGGAACTATTACCGTTATCCCGATCCTATGGACCAGCCGTCCACCCAGCCCGAGCTGCTATGCTGGTTCGCTGAAAGCGGCTTCAAGGACGTCGAGGTGCTGTGGGCTTACGCCGGTCACGTGTTGATCGCAGGCTTCAAGAAGACATGACTCCTTTGAGCATGTCGGTCCATGCCTTCACAAACGCGTTGCGAATCGTGCCGATCGCGTGGCGGCCTCCGGGCTCCTCATAGTAAGCGGTATGAATGCGTGCGGAGCGAAGGGCTTCGACCGTGCGTCGCGCATATTCGGCCGGCACGGTGCTGTCGTCTGATCCTTGGACGACGTACACGGGTTTGTCATGGAAGGCTTGCAGCGAGGCCTCACGGTTCGCCTCGGTCAACGCTCCCGACGCGCATAAGAGCGCGCTCCACATCTCCGGGTGTACGCGCCCGACATCGAACACGCCGAAACCGCCCATCGAGTGACCGGCCAGATAGACGCGCTTCTTGTCGATGTTCAGCTCGCGCTGCGCAAGCTCGACCAACTGGTAGATCTCGCGCGGCGCGGGTTGCGCATAGTGAGAGTCTCCGCGAGCGTACGGAGCGATGACGATGGAGCCCGTCGAGGCGGCTGCCTGGCGGATCCACGGCGATGCGATCTCGTCAGCTTCGGTCTGAGTGTAACCGTGCAGAAATATCACCAGCGGGGCGGGCGTTCGCGGGTCGTAAGACGGAGGCACGAACACCCCAGCCGGCTGCAGCTTGCCGTCCGCGACGGAACGAAAGGCGATGTCGTCCATGCCTCGTATGGCATGCAGCGGCTGCGTCCGCCCGCCAGCTAACTGTGCGATGAGCCGCCCGTCCAGATCGGCGACCGCCTGCGCATACTCGAGATACAACGCGGCTGAGAGCCACTGCGGCCGTGCGGCGGCGCCGAACTCGCCGCTTTCCGCGTCCAGTCGAACCTGCAGAATTGCTGCCATTCCCGAGCGCGCGTCGATCTCGCGGAAATGGTCGACCAACTGAGCGCGCGTCGCCGCCATCTTCGAAGCGAAGTGCTGCCAATCGGACGATTCCGATGCGAGCGCCGCAGGGCCGCGCGCACCAGCCACGGCGAACAGCGCGATCGCCGTCACCCATCTCGCTCGCAGCGGGCGCTCGCGAAGCGCGGCGAATTGCATTTTTGAAGCCATGCAGGAGTGGCTAAACGCAAACCCGATTGTTCGAGGTTGAAGGGAGCGGGCGCGCGTTCCGCGGCGAGTCAATGGCCTTGCATATCGGCACCTGTGGGTTTTCTTATCGCGACTGGATCGGTCCCTTTTATCCGAACGGGATCAAGTCGCTCGAGATGCTGCCCTACTACGCCGAACGATTCAGCGCGGTCGAGATCAACAGCACTTATTATGCAATCCCGGCGCCCAAACTCTTCGAGAGCATGGACAAGCGCACGCCGCAACAGTTTCGCTTTACGGTCAAGGCACCGGGCAGCATCACGCACGTCCCCGCGGCGGAAACGCCGGCGGCCGCAGAAGCGCAGGCTTTCCGCGAGTGCCTGCAGCCGCTGATCGGGTCGGGCAAACTGGCGGCGGTGCTGGCGCAATTTCCCAACAGCTTCCGGCCGGGCGATGAGGCTTGGGAGCGCCTGGGCCAGCTGCGCTCCTTCTGGCCGGATCTTCCGCTGATAGCGGAATTCCGGCATCGCGACTGGCAAGCCGACGCGACCTTGCGAGGCCTGCGAGAGCTCGGCATCGGCTGGTGCAACGTGGACGAGCCGCGCTTCCGCTCGTTGATGCGCCCGGGCGCCGAGGTCACTTCGGACATTGGCTACATCCGGTTTCACGGCCGCAACTACGACCGCTGGTGGAAGCAGCAGCGCGAAGCGCACGAACGCTACGACTATGCGTACCCGCCGCAGGAACTCACTGAATGGATACCACGCATCGCTGAGGTCTCGGAGCAGACCAAAGAGTCGTTTGTCTTCTTCAACAACCACCGCAACGGCAAGGCTGCCGTCAACGCCCGTCAGCTCAGCGAGATGCTGGACGCGGGTGACGCGGATCGGTGATTTCGCCCGTACTTCGAAATTTGGCGCGCCAGCGCGTTCGCTCCGCTTTGACGATCTTGGGCATCGCGATCGGCATGATGGCCTTGGTCGTGGTCGGCGCGCTTTCGCAGCAACTGGCGCGCATCGTGCAGCGCAGCGAAACGCTGCAGGGCGTCGTGCTGGCGTTCGTGCAGCAAAGCGCGGTGGCGCGCCTCAAAACGAGACGTCACGAACTCGAGACCCGATTGCTGCACACCGAAGGTGTAGTGAAGGTCGTTCCCGAGGTGGTGCTGCCTTTCGATTTCGGGCCGGGCGAGCCGGATCGCTTCGGTCCGCCGAGGCTAATCTTCGGCCTGCCCGATGTCGGTTCGCAGCTGCTGCGCGACACGCTCGTCATGCGCGCCGGAAGCGGCGACTGGCGTAAGGAGGCGAGATCGGTCGGCGTCGGCTCCGATTTCGCCAACAGCGAGGACGCCGGCGTCGGTTCCATCATCTCGCTCTACGGCTCATCCTATAGCGTGGGCGCCGTCTACGATCAGTCGTTCACGATCTTCGACGCCGGCGTGATCGTGCCGCTGCACGAGGGCCAGCGCATGCTCAGGCAGGCGCTGCCGGCCAATTTAACACCGGCGACGAAAGCGGCCGATCTCGCGACTGATTTCATCTTGGTGCTGCGCAAGGGGACCGATCCGGCGCTGGTCGCCGGCAGGGTCAACTTTATCGAGGGCCTGCATGCCAGCGACCCACGGCGTCTGAACGCCGGACTAGAAGCGACCTCGCGCATCTTTCGATCCATCGTCTTCGGCGCTGCGCTCATCGCGTTGATCATCGGGTCGCTTTCGATCGTCAACACCATGACCACCGCCGTGCGCGAGCGCACGCGCGAGATCGGCATTCGCAAAGCGATCGGAGCCACCGATGGCGCCATCGTGGCGGAGGTGCTGCTGGAGTCGGCCGTGGTGGGCGGCCTTGGAGGACTCGCCGGCCTGGCCGCTGCCCTGATTTTTTGCGCAGCGTTCAACGCTCACACAGCCTCGCAAGGATCGCTGCAGCTTTTCTACGTTACCCCAGGCCTGGCACTCGGCGCTTTCTTGTTCTCCGTCGCGCTGGGGGCCGTATCCGGTTTGCCGCCTGCTTGGACGGCCGCCCGCTTGAACCCGACGGAAGCTTTGCGCAGACTGTGACGTGATCGCAGCCAAGCACGTGATGAAGGTGCACGCGCCCGGGACGCCGCTCGAAGTGCGCGCCTTGAACGATGTGTCGCTTGAGATAGGCGCCGGCTCATTCGCGGCCGTCATCGGCGAGAGCGGATCGGGGAAAACGACGCTTCTCACCCTGCTGGGCGCGCTCGACACGCCGACGGCCGGCGCCGTCACCGTGAACGGCACGGAACTGGCCGCGAAGTCGCGCCGGGAACTGGCTGCCTTTCGCGCGCGTTCGGTTGGCTTCGTATTCCAAGGCTTCGATTTGATACCGTCATTGACCGCGCTTGAGAACGTCGCGCTGCCCGGGCGCTATGCAGGCCGCGCAGCCGGCGAAGCGCTTGCACGTGCTCAAGCGTTGCTGGCCGACGTCGGTTTGCAGCATCGCAGCCGTCACCTTCCCGGCCAGTTGAGCGGCGGGGAACAGCAGCGGGTGGCGATCGCACGCGCGCTTGCAAATGAGCCGCTCGTCGTGCTGGCCGACGAACCGACGGGCGAGCTGGATTCGAAGACCGCCGAACACATCATGACGCTGTTGGAGCGCTTCAATCGCGAGCGAGGTGTGACTATGGTGATCGTCACGCACAACCACGACCACGCCCGCCGTTGCTCGCCGGTGATCGTGCTGAAGGACGGCAGCGTTGTCGCGTAGCCCGCGCTGCCGAGATCGTCAGCGCTTGTTGTTCGCAGCTGCAGTGGCAGTCGCGTTGCTGTGTGCGCCCGCATGCGTGGGCCGCCACCGCTCAGCCGGCCTGAATGCCGATTCGGCTGCCGGCGCTCAAGCGCGGCGAGTACCGCCTCGCATCCTGGTGTTCGGCGACAGCCTGGCGCTCGGCACGGGAGCTTCAGACCCGGCGCGCGGCTTCACTTTCCTGCTCTACCGCGACATACGAGCCACAAACCGAAACGCGCGTATCACGAACTACGCGGCGGGCGGCTCGAAGGTCAGCGATGTTCTGAACTATCAAGTGCCACGCGCCGCGGACGAAGAGGTTACCGATGTGTGGTTGTGCGTCGGCGCCAACGATGTGACGCGCTCCACTCCGCCCGAGCGCTTCGCCGCGGACGAGAACCGGCTGTTGATGGCTGTGCATCGCCGCTGGCCCAAAGCGGCTTTGGTCGTTTTCGGCGTTCCGGACGTCTCACGGTCGCCGCTGTTCAGCGGGCAGAGCCGGGCGGTGTTCAAGACCTTGGCGTCTGAAGACGACCGCGCAGCGCGTGCGGCGGCCATGAAGGTGCACGCCGTCTTCGTGGATCTCTTCGTCTTAGGCGCGCGTGCCGATGCTGCCCACGATTTCGCGCGCGACAACTTCCATCCGAACGACCGAGGCTACGCGGGCATCGCGCGGTATGCTCGCACGGTGATGCAAAAGGCCCAATGATAGCCGCCGGGAAGCCGCCGCTGTTGAAAGAATAGCGAAAGCCATGGCTCACGACGCCGCGGTAACCACCGTGAATACATTCCACGCGTCAAAAGACGGCGTCAATCCGGCCGCTGCGCTACCCACCGGCACCGTCACGTTCTTGTTCAGCGACATCGAGGGCTCGACGCAGCGGTGGGAGTCGAACAGGCCGGCGATGCAAGAGGCGTTGCGCCGGCACGACAAGCTCATGAACGAGGCTATCGCGAGCAACGATGGTCACGTGTTCAAGACCATGGGCGACGCTTTTTGCTCGGCCTTCAGCGCCGTTCCCAATGCGATCGGGGCTGCGCTCGCAGCTCAGCGCGCCTTGAAAAACGAAAACTTCAGCGCGGTGGACGGCTTAAACGTACGCATGGCCATCCACGTCGGTCTTGCAGACGAACGCAACGGCGACTATTTCGGCCCAAGCGTCAACCGCGTCGCCCGCCTGCTGGCCATCGGTCACGGCGGTCAGGTGCTCCTCTCCGGCGCGGCCGCGGATCTGGCGCAAGGCGAGATGCCGGCTCAACGCCCCCGAGTTGCCGCAGTCGTTCTTGCCCTTGCGCTCGCTCGAGGCGCTTCCCAACAACCTGCCGCTGCAGCTCACCAGTTTTCTCGGCCGCGACGAAGAGGTGGCGCACCTGCGCGAGCGCCTGAAGACCGCGCGCCTGCTGACGCTGGTCGGCACGGGCGGGGTAGGCAAGAGCCGCCTCTCACTGCAAGTCGCTGCCGACCTGCTCGATCACTTCGAAGACGGCGTCTGGTTCGTCGAGCTCGCGCCCATCTCGGATCCCGCTCTCGTGCCGAACGCGATCGCGTCGGTCTTCGAAATCGTCGAGTCCGAGAAGCGGCCGTTGCTGGAGACGATCATCCAACGCCTCAAAGACAAGCATATGCTGTTGATCGTGGACAACTGCGAGCACGTCGTTGCGGCCGCCGCCAAGGCGATTGATATGCTGCTGCGGGGCTGTCCCCGCTTAAAAGTCATCGCCAGCAGCCGTGAAGGGCTTGGCATCGCCGGCGAGAGCGTGCAGCGCGTGTCGTCGCTCGGGGTCCCTGCGGCCGGACAGCGCATCACAGGGGAAGACGCTCTTCATTATGGTGCGGTGGCGCTTTTCGTCGAGCGCGCGGCTGCCGCCAGCGAGCGCTTCCAGTTGACCGATACGAGCGCGCCGATCGTGGCCACGATCTGTCGCCGGCTCGACGGAATTCCGCTCGCCATCGAGCTGGCCGCGCCGCGCGTCAAAGCGCTCAGCGTCGAAGAGATCGCAAGCCGTCTCGACGAGCGCTTTCGCATTCTCACGGGCGGCAGCCGCACCGCTTTGCCGCGCCAGCAGACCATGCGCGCCCTCATCGACTGGAGCCATGATCTGCTCTCCGATAGAGAGCAGGCGGTTTTCCGGCGCCTCGCCGTGTTCGCCGGCGGTTGGACGCTGGACGCGGCCAACGCCGTCTGTTCGGATGAGGCCATCGAAGCGTGGGACGTGCTCGATCTGTTGTCGGCGCTGGTCGACAAATCGCTGGTGGTCGCCGAATTGACCGAAACCGAACAGCGTTATCGCTTACTCGAGTCGACGCGGCAATACGCTCTCGAACGCCTGCAGAAGAGCGGCGAGCTCGAGCGCGTGCAGCGCCGTCACGCCGAGCACTTTCTCGCTGTAGCCGAAGGCGGGGAACGCACCTGGGCCACCACGCCGTTTAAGATCTGGCTTCAGCCGCTGGAAACGGAATGGGATAATTTTCGAGCCGCTATCGACTGGGCGCTTGGCGCGGATGCGCCGTTGGCCATCGCTTTGGTCGGCGCCCTGCGCAATTTCTGGCGTGAGGCCGGAGCGATCGTCGAGGGTCTGCGCTACGTCCAAGCGGCGCGCGCGTTGGTGGACGGACGCACTCCGAAAGAAAGAGACGCTGCGCTCTGGCTCACCGCAGCACTGCTTTACAGCTCTTTGGTCTACAACGAAGAGGCACACGATGCCGCTGAACGCGCTGGAACGCTTTACGAAGCGTTGGGCGATCGGCTGGCGTCCGGCATGGCGATGGACCTCAGCGCCAACGCATTGGGACGTATGCGCCGGCACGCCGAAGCCGAGCCGCTCTTCGACCGCGCCTTGGCCATCTTCCAGGAGCACAACGACCGTCGCTGGATCAGTCGCAACCACACGAATCGAGCGCGAAGCGTTATATTCGCCGGTCAGTATGAACTGGGGCGCACCTTGCTGCTCGAGGCGTTGCACAGCGCGCGCATGGTCGGGGACGAGCGGCAGACCAGGGTCATCTTGAACAATCTAGCGGAAGCGGAATTCGCGCTCGGCAACGCCGAGGATGCCATCAAGTACGGTCTCGAAAACCTGGCCGCGATTCGCAAATCGGGGCTCGTCGGGCGCTTTACGCTGCCGAATCAGCTCGTCAACATCGCAGGCTATCTGGTCGAGTTAGGACGGCTCGATGAAGCTCGCACGATGGCGCGCGATGCGATCGATGCCAACCGTGAGGGCCAATGGCCGTCGCAAACGGTCATCGCGGTGCAGCACCTCGCTGTGATCGCCGCTTTGCAAGGGGAGCACCTGGGTGGTGCAAAGCTGTTGGGTTACACAGATGCGGCCTATGCCGCGCTGCACGCTTGGCGCGAGCCCACCGAACAAAAGGGCTACGACCGCGCGATGGTGGCGTTGCGCGAGCGGCTGAGCGCAGAACAACTGAAGGCCGCCTTCGCTGAGGGGTCGACCTGGAGCGACGAGCGTTCCGTCGAAGAGGCCTTACGCTTGTAGGCGCTCTGCGACGAACACGGCCTACGGGCTACCGGCCGGCTGATTTTTTGGACAGCGGCTTTGCATTCAGCAGCGCTCGCAAGTTGCCGCCGTTGCGAGCTAGGGCTGCCTCAGCCTCGTCCACGCCGAGGCCGCATGCCAACATCGCCACTGCGAGCTTGACGCGATAGCCGCTTCGCTCGAGGGCGCTGCGAGCATCGCTCGGCTGCGCACCGCTCAGCAGCACGGTCAGACGCTCAGCGCGCGCGCGCAGCTTCTTGTTCGTCGGTCGCACGTCGACCATCAGATTGCCGTAGACTTTCCCGAGTTTCGTCATGATCGCGGTGCTCATCATCGCGAGCGCCATCTTCTGAGCAGAGCCGGCCTTCAGACGCGTCGAGCCGGCTATCACCTCAGGGCCGGTGAGCAGCTCGATCGGTATGTCCACAGCCGCCGCAAGCTGGCTTGCGGGGCTGTTCGTGAGGGCGACCGTGAGCGCGCCGGATGCCTTGCTCGCCGTCAGGGCGGACACGACGTACGGCGCTGAGCCGCTGGCAGAGATGCCGATGACGGCGTCGCCGCGGCCGATGCGATGCTCTTCGACCTCGCGGCGGCCTGCCTGTTCGTCGTCTTCCGCCTCTTCCACCGCCGTCAGCAGCGCTGGCGGACCGCCGGCGATGTGGGCGATGACGACGTCGTGAGCGGAAAACGTCGGCGGAATCTCCGCCGCATCGAGCGCACCGATGCGACCGCTCGTCCCTGCCCCGAAGTAGTGAAGCTTGCCGCCGTCTTTGAGGCATTGCGTGATGGCGTCGACCGCCGTCGCGATGACGTCGATCTCGCGCTCGACGGCCCATGCCACGCGCCTATCTTCATCGTTGATGCGGTGCAGCAGTTCGGGCGTGTCCAGCACATCCAAATCGCGCGTCGACGCATTCACCTCCTCAGTCAGAGGAAGAACGGCGGTCAGAGATTTTTCGGCTGGTCGGGGCCGTTTGGTGCTGGACGCCCGCATACGGAGCGGTTTGGCATCGGTCCAAGCATGCCCTGGCTTGCATCGGGCCAAGCATACCGCAAAAACAAAGGACGCCGACCTGGCGTCCTTTTGCTCGCGAGTGGGTTAAGGGTTAGTGGATTGGGGCGAGTTTGACCGACGTCGCACCGAGCGCCTGCGCGAGATCGTAGAACGCCTGGTTGCTGATGCGGTGGTAGTCGAGGTCCGCTTTCTTGCCGAGCCCGGGCTCGCGGTCGATGTCGTTCATGACTTGCACGTGGATCTTGTGCGTGACCGCTTTGTCGAGCAAGTACTCGATCTGGAACGTGCCATCTTTCGACCACGTCCCCGCGCTGACGAGCGACGCCGCAAGCTTCTTGCCGGACATCGCGGGCGCCGGCAATTTCACGCCTGCTGCGGTAGCGATCTTGAGCGAATCGTGGACCGCGAAGTCGAACGTCTTCAGCCACATGGTGGTGGCGCTTGCGCCGTACTGCTTGCTCAGCTTTTTAACTTCGCCGTTGACGAGATTTTTTCCGACCATCGACGTGAGCGCAGTCGCAGTCGAGTAGTTGCTCGGCCCGCCACCAGCAGACACGAGCGAAGCCGTCACCGCGAGCGCGGGCGGTCCATTGTACACCGGACCGCCGAAACGGCCCATCATCATGCCGTGCATCATGGTGTCGCGGCCCATATCACGCCCCATTTTCATGTGGCCCATCTGCCCCGTTCCCATCTGGCCCATGTTGTCCGCAAATGCGGCGGTTCCGGCGAGCATGCTGCCAGCCGCCACAAGCGCCGCGGTTGTCCGCTTTAAGTCCATTGAACCCTCCAAATTGTCGTGCAAAATAAAGTATTGCATCCGTTTGCCTAACGGCAATGCGATGCGTTTGGATGAACGGTTCACCAAGCATTGGCCGCACCGGACGCGAGCAGACGTTTCACCGGCTAAAGTCGCAGCGTTACGCCTCGCGCAGCATATCCCAGGCGATTCTCGCGGCGCCCATGGCAGGCTCGACTGCCAGCCGCTGCACCGCGCACGGCCCGGTCTCTGCACATGCACGGCTCATCTCGGTGAGAAGGCGCGGCACCGCGTCGAAGGCCCCTCCCGAAAAGATGGCTGGCAACTCGTCGTTCGTGCGAATGTTCGAAGCGATCAGCGTGACCCCTGATGCGAGCAGCGCGCTTTCATCGTCGATGATGCGCCGGGCTGCGGGATCATGCTCTTCGTCGGCGTCTCCGACAAGATCGGCGAGCGCGGCGATGGCGGCCACATCGGGGGGCCAGACGTGCACGCGCTCGATGAGGTCCGCCACGCTCGCGCACTGAAGCGCCTTTGAGATGGCCATCGCTAAGGGGCCGCGCGTTTCTATTCCATCGAAAACTCTCGCTGTATGACGCACCGCCGCCATCCCAAACGTGTAAGCGCCGGCTGCATCGCCGATCAGCGAGCCGTATCCGCCCGCGCGTCGACTTAGTCCCGAGGCGGATTCGCCGTACACGAGGCTCCCGGTTCCCGCGATGACCACAAGCGCCGGTCGCTTATCCGTCGCAGCTCGCAAAGCGATCTGAGCGTCATGACGCACGTCGACCGCAACGCCCGGCGGCAGCATCAGTTGGACGGCATTGCAAAGGCGGTCGCGGTCCGCGGCGCGACCTGCCCCAGCGGCGCCGACGCAGACGGCGCCGACGTCGGCATGCGGCCACAACTCGTCGATGACGGTTCGCAGGTTCGCGAGCGCCTTCTCCTCGCCGACGGAGCGGACGTTGGCGCCGGCCCCTGTTGCTCGACGCAACACTTCACCGCGCTCGTCCACCAGCAGCCCGCGCGTCTTGCTTCCGCCGGCATCGAGTCCGATGACCGCCTTCAGGTCCAGACCTCGCGCATAAGCTTCTCGTAATTTCGACCGGGCACGATCTTGCCGAGGATAGGCGCTTGGCGCGCTCCGGTGACGGACGGAAGCGCGGCGGATCGGCCGCGCAGCGTTTGATAACCCAAGAGCGCAAACGCGATGGATTCCTTGGCGTCGCTCGGCAATCCGAACTCGTCGGAGGGTGTGATGAGCGAAGCGGTTCCCTTCGGCGAATCCGCATGGGCCAGCCGCTGCTCCAGCGTTTCGCCGAGCATCGCCAAAAGCGTGGCGTTATGAGATCCGCCCCCGCTCACGATGATTCTCTCGCACTTCGGCGGAACGGCAGCGGCGATCGTTTGCGCCGTCAAAGCCGTCAAGGTGGCTACGGTATCGTCCGCGCTGCAGCCGACTGCTTCAGCTTTGGCGAGCGCCTGATCACCAAACGCTGATCCGAAAAGCTCGTGGCCCGCGGTCTTCGGCGGGGTTTGATTGAAATACTCATGCGACAGCAGCCAGGCGAGCAGCTGCGCATTCACCCGTCCGCGGCGTGCGATCGCGCCATCGTCGTCAAATCCGTTCGAGCCCGGGTAGAGCATGCGGACCGCACGGTCGATCAGCATATTGCCCGGTCCTGTGTCGAACGCCAACACCTCGTCAGCTTTGCATGCCGTCGGCAGCACGGTGATATTCGCGATGCCTCCGATGTTCAGCGCGACGCGAAACTCGCGGTCGCTGACGAGCAGCGCGTGATCGAGATAGGGGACCAAAGGCGCGCCAGCCCCGCCAGCCGCGACGTCGGCGACTCGAAAGTCAGCGACGCACGTGACGCCGGTGCGCTCGGCGATCACCGCGGGTTCGCCGATCTGCAGCGTCGAGCGGACGTATCCCCCGGTTGCTGAACCCTCGCCTTGCATCGAGTGATAAATCGTCTGCCCGTGCGAGGCGATGAGGTCCGGCGCTGCGTTCATCGCCGCTTGCGTTCCATGATGCCCGAGCAGCTGGCGCGCTGCGGCGGCGAATGCTTCTCCCACGGCAAAGTTCAGCTCGCACACTTCACGCACGGTCTTCACCGGTACATCGGCCGGCGCGCTTGTTTCGAGCAGGTCGATGAGCGCTGCGCGCAGCGCAGGCTCATAAGGAACGGTGAGAAACGACTGCAGTTCGCACCGCGGCCGCTCGCGCTCTTCGCGGATTTCGACCAGAGCGGCGTCGATGCCGTCCATCGACGTCCCTGAGATCAAGCCCACGACGCGCATCGGTCAGCTTGCGCGGTCAGAGCCATGCGCGATGTCAGCGAACACGGCATCGTGAACGGCCGCTCGCAGACGGCGGATCGGCTCCGGGTCTCGGCTAAAGTACACCCTGTTGGTCAGAAACGCAACGGTCAGGCGATTGTCCGGATCGACCCACAAAGATGAGCCGGTAAACCCTGTATGGCCGAAAGAGTTCCAAGACATTCGCGCCCCGCAAGAATGGTCGGTGCCGGATTTGAGCGCCCACGCCAGGCCTCGGCGCTCATCCACGCCGGATACCTGTTCACGTGTGGCCTCATGCGCCGTCGGGCGCATGAGCACGTACCGTAATGCGACGCAGCCGGAGAGCCGGTACATCTCGCCGAGCTCCGCGATGTCGTGCGCCGTCGCGAACATGCCCGCATGGCCGCCGACCCCTCCCATCGCCCAGCTATTCTCGTCGTGGACTTCGCCGCAAAGCAAGCGCTTGCGCCAACCATCGCGTTCGGTGCAGACGATACGATTGTGTTGGAAAGGCGAAGGATGATAGGCGGCATCGGCCGCCCCGATTGGGACGGTCACCAACGCGGCAATGGCGTCCTCCAGAGGTTGGCCGGCGAGGCGCGCCACGGCTTCCCCCACGAGCATGAAGCCAAGGTCGCTGTAGACGATGCCGGTTCCGGGTGCAGAGGCGAGCGGCGTGGCACAGACCCGTTCGATGACGGCACGCGCGCCGTGCTCCTCGCGAAAGCTCACATGCGCCGGCAAACCGGATGTGTGCGTGAGCAGTTGGCGGAATGTGATGCAGCTCCGGCGCGTGTCGGCGCCTGCAAGCTCCGCAATCACTCCCGCCACCGGATCATCCAAGGCGACGGCCCGTTTGTCGACGAGCGACAAGAACGCGCTGCCGACGAACAGCTTCGTGAGAGAGGCGATGTCAAAGATGGAATCCGGCGTTGCGGCCGCGCCCTTGGGCGTGCGACGGCCAAAGCCGAATTCGCCCACGACGTTGCCGTCGCGGCGCACGTGCAGCACGGCGGCCGAGCAAACGTTGCCGATGGATGACATGATCTGCTCGCGCGCAGCGCTCAACGTTCCGGAGACATTTCTGTCGCGGACGCCGGCTCTCAAGCGACCTCCACCGGCAGCTTGCCGCGAGTACGAATAACGCCGAGCAGCGCTTCCGAAGCCGCCTGCAGAGCGAGCGGGTCGTCTCCATACGATGCCACCACCGTTGCGCTGCCCGGCAGCATCGATGCGTCATACGGCTCGCGGGCAGCAATGGCGATCAACGGCTTGCCCAGCAGCGCGAGGTCGCCCACCGCCCGAGCCTGGAGAGGATGCTGGCGCACCCGAGCGGTGATGGCGATGATCGATTGAGCGCTGCCCGCCGCCATCAACAGTTGCTTGTATTCGTGGCCGGCGGGATCGAAAGTCCGCACCTGTTCTTGCACTCGCGCGCCTGCTGCCGCCAGCGCCTTGCCGATGACCGTCTGATGCCGCGCGGCTTTGTCTTCCACAGGCGTGTGGCCGCCCGAGCAGAAGCGCACGACGAATACTCTGTCCCCGGCCTCGAAGCGAAGCGGCAGCAGCCCGTTCGGATCTCGTATGAGGGTGATCGCCTTGCGCGCGGCCTCGAGCGCTGCGCTTTGATGCGCCGCGCCGCCCACAGCCGTGAGTCCGTCCAGGTGCGCGGCCCTCCGATCGCCGGCCAAGCGCTGTTGCGCGCTGCAGCGAGCTCTCAGCGCATCGACGCGCGCCAAACTGCGGTCCACCTGTTCTCCGGTGACGCGACCGTCTTGCAAGGCGCGCTCGAGGCCATCGACCGCGCGCCGCGCCTTGTCAGCGCCGTGAGAGAACAGAACAAGGTCCGCACCGGCCGCCACGGCCATGACCGCCGCCTCTTCGGCCGAGTAGGTCGCTGCGATCGCGTCCATCTCCATGCAATCCGTGCACACAACGCCGTCGAACCCAAGCTCCTCGCGCAAAACTCCGGTGAGCAGCGCGCGCGAGAGCGTGGCAGGAACCGCTGCAGCATCGATTGCGCGCAACGTGATGTGAGCCGTCATGATCGCGTCAACGCCGCCTGCGATGGCAGCCGCGAACGGCACCAGCTCGAACTCCCGCAGCCGGTCGATGCCGTGATCGAGCGCCGGAAGCCCGACGTGGGAATCGACGAATGTGTCACCGTGGCCGGGAAAATGCTTGGCTGTCGCCGCCACGCCGGCACCGTGGAGGCCCCGAACGGCAGCGTTCACGTGGGCCGCAACTTCAGCCGGGCGAGAGCCGAAAGAGCGCACGCCGATCACGGGATTCTGCGGGTTGCTGTTGACATCCGCGACGGGCGCAAAGTCCCAGGAGACGCCGAGCGCCGCTAGCTCCTGGCCGATGATCCCGTACATCGCCTGCGTCACCGTCTCATCGGCTATCGCCCCGAGCGCCATCGCGGATGGGGTCGTGGTGCCGAAATCGGCCAAGCGAGAGACCGTGCCGCCTTCTTGATCGATGGCGATCAGGGGACCCAGCTCCTCCTGGTGCAGCTCGCGCAGAGCATCCGTAAGGCTGCGGGTCTGAGCAGCGGATCGCAGGTTGTGCTTAAAGAGGATCGCTCCGGCGAGGTTTTTCAGTTGCGAGAGCGTGTCGTCGTCGATATCGACGCCCGGGAAGCCGGTCATCACAAGACCACCCAGGCGTCCGGTCAACGAAGCGCTGAGCACCCTTCTCCTCCTTGGGTTACTTTTCGCGAGCTGTCATCAGCTCAGCCAAAGGGAACCGGCGACAGCCTGCTCGTAAGAGCAAGGTTCTACCACTTGTTGGAAAGGTTTTCATGCGATTCATCGACCGGCTTGCCTGCACCGCCCTTTGTTCGCTCGCACTGCTGGCGATCAGCGTCCGCGCTGCGGCGGATGAAGACGTCACGCGGGCCACGCTTCCCAATGGGCTGCGTGTCGTGATTGTGCGGGATGCGTTGGCGCCCGTCGTGTCGACCGAGATGACCTACCTTGCCGGTTCTGATGAAGCGCCGCGAGGATTCCCGGGCATGGCGCACGCCCAAGAGCACATGATGTTTCGCAGCAGCAAGGGCCTTTCCACCGCGCAGCTGGCGGACATCTCCGCCGCCATCGGCGGCGACATGAACGCGCAGACCGAAAACACGGTCACGCGCTACTTCTACACCGTGCCTGCCAACCGGCTGGATATCGCGCTGCACATCGAAGCCATCCGCATGCGCGGAGCATTGGACACGCAGGCCGATTGGTCGGAAGAGCGCGGCGCCATCGAGCAAGAGGTCGCGCAAGACCTATCCAACCCGTTCTACCGCTTTTTCTCGACGGCTCTCGGCGACATCTATAAGGGCACACCGTACGAACACGATGCGCTCGGCACGCGTCCGTCGTTTCAGAAGACCACCGGCGCTGCGCTGAAGTCGTTTTACGACAAGTGGTATCACCCCAACAATGCGCTGCTCGTGATCGCGGGCGACGTCGATCCGGCAAGCGCGCTCGATCGCGTCAAGCGGTTGTTCTCAGGAATCCCCAAAGCGCCGCTGCCCGCGCGCATGCCCGTGCGGCTGCGGCCGTTGGCCCCGGCACGCATCGCCTTGGATACAGATTTTCCGTTCTCGCTGTCGCTCGTAGCCTATCGCATGCCCGGATACGAGAACGCGGACTGGGCCGCGGGTCAGGTGCTGCAGGACGTGCTCGCGAGCCGGCGCGGAGAGCTGTATGCGCTTGGCGCGAGCGGCAAAGCATTGGCGGGCGGCTTCTTCCCCGGCTCGGGGCTGCCGAAATCAGCCGCCGGTTTTGCCTACGCCGCGGTCGCGCCGGGAAGCGATGCCTCAGCCGCGGTGAAGACGGTCAAGGATGTGGTCGCGGGCTACGTGGTGAGCGGCGTTCCGCAAGATCTGGTCGAGGCATCAAAGCGGCGGTTGCTGGCGCAAGCGGCCTTCAGCCGCAATTCGATTTCCGGGCTGGCGGATGCGTGGACGGAGGCGCTCGCAATCGAGGGCCGCTCCTCACCTCAAGACGACGTGGCAGCGATTCAAAAAGTGACGAAAGCCGACGTCGACGCAGTGGCTCACCGCTACTTGCACAACGACAGTGCCGTTGTCGGCGTCCTGACTCCTAAGCCGTCGGGCAAAGCAGTGGCCGGGAAAGGCTTCGGCGGGGCCGAGTCTTTCGCACCGAAGGACACGAAGCCCACGACGCTGCCGGACTGGGCAAAAGAAGTGCTCGCAGACGTCAGCGTTCCCAAGTCCGACCTCAACCCTACTGAGAAGGTCCTCGCCAACGGCATCCATGTCATCGTGCAGCGCGAGACGATCAGTCCGACGGTGACCGTCGTGGGGCGGGTGAAATCCAACGCCGATCTCGAGGAGCCGCAAGGCAAGGAAGGTGTGAGCCTCGTGCTCGAGGGCTTGTTCTCTTACGGCACTCAGACGAAAGACCGGCTGGCGTTTCAAAAGGCGCTGGACGACATCGGCGCTCAGGAATCTGTCGGCAGCCGCTTCTCTCTTTCCGTGCTCTCCTCGCATTTCGACGAAGGCGTCCAGTTGCTGGCCGACAACGTCTTGCATCCTGCCTTGCCGCAGAGCGCATTCACCATCGTACGCACGCAGACGAGCCAAGCGTTGAGCGGCGAGCTGCAAAGCCCCGAGTATCTGGCGCAGCGCGCCCTCAACGGCGCATTGTATCCCAAGGGCGATCCCGTGCAGCGCGAGGCCACGCCCGCAGGGGTGACCGCGCTCAGCGTAGATGACGTCAAAGCGTACTACGCGCGCGCGTTCCGCCCCGACCTCACGACTATCGTGGTGATCGGCGACGTGACCGCAGAGCAAGCGCAGGCGAGCGTCGCAAAGTGGTTCAGCGCATGGTCGTCCACCGGTGACCGGCCGCAAACGGATTTGCCGCCCGTGCCGCTCAATCAGCCGGCAGCGTCAAACGTCCCCAACAGCTCGCGAGTGCAGGATGCCGTGCAAATGGCCGAGACGCTCGCGCTTTCCCGCTCCGACCCTGACTATTACGCACTGCAAGTCGGCGACCACGTTTTGGGCGGAGCTTTCTACGCGACGCGGCTCTATCGCGACGTCCGGCAGCAGGAAGGCTTGGCCTATTACGTCGGCAACCAGCTCAACGTCGGCAAGACTCGCGCGACCTACACGGTCACGTTCGGGTCGGACCCGGAGAAGGTGGGTAAGGTGCGCAGCATCATCCAACGAGATCTTCGGGCCATGCAAACGGCTCCGGTGACCGCAAACGAATTGCGGCTGGCAAAGGCGTTGCTCTTGCAAGAGATCCCGCTGAGCGAGTCAAGCGAAGACAGCATCGCCTCCGGCCTCCTGTCTGCATCGATCGACGGGCTGCCTTTGAACGAGCCCGAGCTGGCCGCTCGCCGCTATGCCTCGGTGACGGCCGAGCAGATACAAGCCGCTTTTGCGAAGTGGATCCGCCCCGATGGCTTTGTCGAAGTCGTGCAAGGCCCGCAACCGCACTAGGAGGTCGCGGTGTTGAGCCGCTCGACGGCCAGCGCGGTCGATCCGCCGGTGCCGTGACAGAGCGAAGCGAGACCATACGTCGCATCGCGCTCTTCCAGCGCGTTGAGCAGGGTCACGATGAGTCGCGCGCCCGAAGCGCCGATGGGATGCCCAAGTGCGATCGCGCCGCCATGGACGTTGAGACGTTCGCGGCTCACGCCGAGCTGGCGTTCGAACAACGCGTTGCTGAGCGCGAACGCTTCGTTGTTCTCGAACAAGTCGAAGTCGTCCAAATCCATGGACAGCTTTTGCAGCAGCTTCTTCACCGCGGGAATGGGCGCTTCGGCGAAACGCCAGGTCGGACCGGCGCTCCAGGAAGCGCCTAGGATCTTCGCCAGCGGCCTGAGGCCGTGCTTAGCAACAGCTGATTCGCCGGCCAGCACAACGGCTGCGGCGCCGTCGGATATCTGGCTCGAATTGCCGGCGGTCAAGACACCATCTTTTGAGAAAGCCGGGCGAAGCGACGCAAGCGATTCCATGGTCGTATCCGGCCGCACGCCCTCATCTTGATCTACTTTTTCAGCGCCTCGCTTCGTCTTGACCTCGACGGCAGCGATCTCGCGCGCGAAGATCTCGCGGCTCGTGGCGTCGGCCGCTCGCGCGTGAGAGAGCACGGCCCACTCGTCAAGTTCATGGCGCCCAATCCCATACTCGCGCGCAAGGCGCTCGCTTTCCTGACCCATCGCTTCGCCGTTGGTGGGGTCGGTCAAGCCGTCATACAGGAGGACGTCGGTCATGGTCTCAGGCGCGCCCAAAAGCAGCTTGTATCCCCAACGCGCGCGCTGCGAGATCATGAAACCGGTCTGAGTCATCGATTCGAAGCCGCCCGCAAGTACGAGGTCCGCATCGCCGAGCGCTACGACGTTGTTGGCATTCATCACACTCATCATGCCTGACGAGCAGACCATGTCCACCGCGTAGCCGTCCACCGTATCCGCTATGCCGGCCTTGAGCGCTGCCTGGCGCGGCAAGAGCTGCCCGTGCCCCGCGCGCAAGACGTTCCCGAAGACGTACAGATCGAGCTGCTCGCCGGAGACCCCGGCGCGTTCCAGCGCCGCGCGCATCACATGGGCTCCCAGCTCCACCGGAGTGAGATCTTTGAACATGCCGCCGAATCGTCCGATCGGGGTCCGCACGGCTGAGACGATCAACGCGCTCTGCATGAGGTGCGGCGACTTCCAACGTTTTCAACGGGGGACCTTCGGATTTGCGCGGCGTGCAGTTTCAGCGTATGCGCTTGCCGGTGCCTTCGTCGAAGCGCGCGACCGCCGGATCCGCAAAAGCAATCCCAAAGGTGCTCCCGGGCTGAGGCGGCTGCGCATGCGGGGGCATCCTCATGATGATGGGCGTTGCGCGCGCGCTCGCGTGGACGAGCCGTTCGAAGCCTAAGTGTTCGGTCACGCCGGCGATCGCCTCGAACCTGGCCTCAGCGCTGCGCGCATCGACCACGCCCATCGCTTCAGGCCGCAACCCGAGCAGCCGGCCATTGCCGTCGGGAATCAGGTTCATGGGCGGCGACCCGATGAACCCGGCAACGAAGACGTTGTCGGGATCATCGTACAGCGCGCCGGGCGATCCGGCTTGCTGCACCTTGCCGTCGCTCAGAACGACGATGCTGTCGCCCAGCGTCATCGCCTCTGTTTGGTCGTGGGTGACATAGACCATAGTCGTGCCGAGCCGGCGATGAAGCTCAGCAAGCTCGATCCGCAAGCGGGCGCGCAACTGCGCATCGAGGTTGGACAACGGCTCGTCCAACAGAAATGCTTTGGGGCTGCGCACCATCGCGCGCCCGAGGGCGACGCGCTGGCGCTGGCCGCCCGAGAGCTCGCGCGGCCTTCGCTCCAGCAGTGCGTTGACGCCGACGGTTTCGGCCGCTGTGCGAACCATCGAGTCGATCTCAGATCGCGCGACGCGGCGCGCACGCAGGCCGAACGCCATGTTGTCGTAGACCGACATATGCGGATACAGCGCATAGTCCTGAAAGACCATGGCGACGTCGCGGTCTTTCGACTCGACGTCATTAACCCGTCGGCCGTCGATCACGATGTCTCCGGCGTCCGGCTTTTCCAGCCCGGCTATCAGGCGAAGCAGCGTCGTCTTGCCGCAGCCCGAAGGCCCGACCAGCACGGCCAGCTGCCCTTGTGAGACGTCGATCGAGACGTCATCCACCGCTTGCACAAAGGCCGAGCGCGTCTCTCCGTACCGTTTGCTGACCCCGCGCACAGCGATGCCTCCTGACACAGGCTAGCCTTTCAAGGCGCCGATCGTCAAGCCGCGCACCAGGCTGCGCTGGAAGGCGAAAAACACGACGATCATCGGAATGGCTGCCAGCAAAGCGCCGGCCATGAGGGGACCGTACAACGTCGCGTACTGAAAACGCAGGCTTGCAAGACCCACTTGGACGTTGCGCATCTCGGCGGAGCTCGTGAACAAGAGCCACCACAGCAGCGAGTTCCATTGCCCGACAAACGTGAAGGTGCCTAACGCGCCAAGAACCGGCTTGGCGAGCGGCAGCACGATCTTGCGGAAGATCAGCCACTCCGAAGCGCCGTCGATGCGCGCTGCCTCGAGCAGCGCATCGGGGAGCGTCTGCAAGAATTGCTTGATCAGAAAGATGCCCCACACGGACGCCAGAAACGGCACGATCAAGACGAAGAACGTGTCGCTCAGCCAGAGGTCGTTGACGACCACGTAGAGCGGGATGAGCATCACGATCTCCGGCACCATCAGCAAGCTCAACAACATCCAGAAGACCAGCTCTCGGTGCGGGAAGCGCATCTTTGCAAACGCATAGCCGGCCATCGCGTTGATCAAGAGGCTGCCCGCCGTGACCGAGGCAGCGACGGCGAGGGAGTTCACAAACCAACGGCCGATGGCGGCGTGGCTGAACAGCCACGCGAAGTTGTCAAGCGTCAGACGTCGCGGGAAAAAATGGGGAGGGAAAGCGACCGTATCCGCCTGCGGGCTGAATGCGGTGAGCAGCATCCAGTAGAGCGGAAACACCGAGAGCGCGGCCCACGCGACCAGAGCGACCGTCGCGCCGGCGTGTCTGGCGCGGCGTTCAGTACTCGACATCGGTAGCCAGCGTCCGGTACTGCAACAGCGAGACGGCGACGATGATGAGGCCCAGCAGAAACGCTTCCGCGCAGGCGCTGCCGACTTGGCCTCGCTTGAAGAAGGCATCGTAGATGTCATAGACCACGGTATCGGTGCTGAACTGCGGGCCGCCTTGCGTCATCAGATACACGCTGCCGAAGACCTGGAACGAACCGATGACGCCGATGATCAACACGTACACCGTCGTCGGACGCAGCAACGGGAACGTGATGCGCCAGAACTGCGTCCAGGCGCCGACGCCGTCGAGCCGGGCGCTTTCATAGTACGACTGCGGGATGCCGCTCAGCGCCGCCAGATATAAGATGACGGCCGCGCCGTGGCCGCCGATCAATGCGGTCGCGATGATGGCAGGCAGCGCTGTATGGGAGTTGGCCAACCAGAGCGGCTGTGGCAGATGCAGCGCCGCCAAGATGTGATTGAGCAGTCCGTCCACCGGCGCAAAGATATAGACCCAGATCACCGCACTGACCACGGCCCCGATCTGCGCGGGCAGGTAGTAGAGCGCTTTGAACGTCGTCTGCCACGCCGAGCTGCGGCCGTGCAGCAGCAAGGCTAGCGAAAGCGAGATGGCGATGCCTCCTGTCACGACAACCGCCGTGTACTCAAGCGTGTTGGCGAAGGCGCGATGAACGATGGGGTCGGCCAGCACGCGCCGGTAGTTCTCCAAACCCACCCACGACGTGCCTGAGATGCTGTAGTGCTGGAACGAGAGCACGAACGCATACGCGAGCGGATACAGGTTG
Source organism: Candidatus Eremiobacter antarcticus (assembly GCA_003244105.1). Classification (GTDB taxonomy): domain Bacteria; phylum Vulcanimicrobiota; class Vulcanimicrobiia; order Eremiobacterales; family Eremiobacteraceae; genus Eremiobacter; species Eremiobacter antarcticus. The sequence continues at coordinate 103,169 of QHBK01000008.1, forward strand.
AACGCGGCGATGATGAGCAGCGCAGGCGCGAGGAAGAGCCAAGCGATCGCAGCGCGACGCATCGGCAGCCGCACCGAGCTCACGTGCCGTTGAGAACCGACGCAGCGCCGGCCGTCATGTCCGACATCGCTTGGGGGACCGTTTTGTCGGCGGCCAGCGCTGCCTCCCAGTTGGGCGTCACCGCGACTTCGAGCACACGCGCCTCGCGCGAGCTGGCAACATCCAGCGGCGGATGAATGCGCGGCGCCGACTGTTGGAGGTAGCGCTGGAAGAAGCGCATGTTCGGGCTCTCGAGATCGAGCTGACCTCCAAAACGTCTGACGCCTGAACGTCTTGAGGGCAGCAGCGAGAGATGAGCCGCGAATTGCATACCGTCCGTATTCGACAAGAAATGCGCGAGCCGCACTGCCGCTTCCACGCGCCGCGGGTTCGCGACGTTCTTCTGACGGAAGACCATGTAGCCGCCGCCTCCCGCGTGAGCTCTTTGCGCTGTCGCAGGATGATGCGGAAACGGCAGCAGCGCCAGCGGAAACGCGCGGTAGCCGGGATGAGGCAGTCGCGCGCCCCCCGCTTGCGCCCGTGCGATGCGCTTCTGCTCGGTGAGCACGTACGGCCCTTGGCGCGCCGAGACCGCCGCCCTGCCCGTGAAGAAGAGATCCGTTTGGTTCTCGTCGCTGAAACCGGGCTCTTGAGGCGGCGAGATTCCATGGCGCCGAAAGGTGTCGATGAGGAATTGCAGCGCCTCAGCGACTCCCGTCCGGTTCCAACCAAAACTGCCGTCGGCGCGCAAGCCGCTGCTGTTGGCGTCGACCACACCATTGTTTAAGGCAAACCAGCTCCACATCTCCGGCGTCGGCCGCACGAAAAACACAAACGGATACACGCCGGGCGCCTTGAGGGCGCGGCAATCTGACAGAAAACGGTCCCACGGCCAGCCTTCCGATTGAATCGCGCGCCAGCTCACTGAAGCGTCTTCAAACATATGCGCGTTTCCGGCCATGCAGTACAGCGTCTGGTATAAAGGAAAGCCCCACAGACGGCCGCTGAAACGCATGGCCTCTAATGCGGTGTCATAGAAGTCGCGGCGGTCGAACGCTGTCAGTTGGTCGTCGATCGGCACCTGCAGCCCGGTCGCAAGCCAGCGCGGGTCGAGCGCTCCCCACAGCACGTCGGGCGGCCGGCCGGATGCCATGGCGACCGTCAGCTTATCGTCTTCCTCGGCCCACGAGATGATCTCATACGCGGTCGTGAAGCCAGGTCGCCGGCGCTCGAATTCCGCGAGCTGCGCCTTCAGCATGCCCTCGTAGCCCTCGAAGTGGTTGAAGCTCCAGACGCGCAGCGGTCCCGAGGCGGCGCGTTGCGCACAGCCGCATGGCAGAAGCAAAGAACCGGCAGCCAGGCAGGCACATCGCAAGAAGGCGCTTCGCCGCACGGTCCAACGGTTCACCGCGGACGGCGAGACGCGGCACCGCCGATGCTGCTCCATGAGGAGCGGTTCTGCGGCCGCGGGGAGATTGCTTAGCTCTTGAGGTATTGCGGTGGCGTTGGCAGTCGAGGCTCCAGGAGGGGTACTGCCAGGCTACTTGAGCACGATCGTCAGCGCGATCATGGCTCCATCGCGGACGACGCCGGATGCAGCTATTTTTCGACCCTTGTGAATATCCGCGATGCTTCCCACTTCGTGACGGTATTCGATCACCGTTGTGGGCGTGATCACGATATCCGAGCGCTTGTCGCCTGAGCTGATGGTGACGGAATTCGCGTCATAATGAACTGCCACGACAATGCCGGAAATGGAGAAGCGGTGAGCATCGTCAGCCGTCTGGGGGGAGTCTTGCGGATCCTGATGGTGCTTGGAAGCGCTCGAGGCGTGCGTCATGGCAGCGGCGACGTGCGGTTTGCCGGCTTCCGCAGCGGTCCCGAAGGCGGTCAGCAGGCAAAGCACAGCGAGAGTCGCCGCCGGCCCGCGGCCGTTTGCGACAAAGTTCAAGCATAGCCGTTTCGAGGTTGCGATCAGCTCCATGTCACCACGATAACGCTTTCAGGGCCCGCTTCGTTGCGCCTCTCGTCTAGGAGGCAGCGGCTGGGGCCTAGCTCACGAACTCCACGCGGCCGACATCGGGGATGAAACCCTCCCTAGCGGCCCTGTCCAAGAAGAGCTGGATGCTCTCGCGCCCGTCAGTCCCTAGGTCCACCGTCCTGTCGTTCACATACATGCCGACGAACGCATCGGCAGTCTCCGTCTTCATGCCCCGCGCATAGCGCAGCGCCCATTCCAAAGCTTCTTGGCGGTGCGCGAGCCCATATTCGATGCTCTCGCGCAGGTGGCGTGATGCGAGCTTCTTCACGTCTGGGCTCAGGGAGCGGCGGATGGCGTTCACTCCGAGCGGCAAGGGCAAGCCGGTGGACTCGTGCCACCACGTTCCCAGGTTGAGGATGGCCGACAGCCCCAGTTCCGCGTGGGTGAGCTGTCCTTCATGGATCAGCAGTCCGAAATCTGAGCGCCCGCTTGCGACTGCCTCCATGATGCGGTCAAAGGGCATCACCTCGGGCTCAAACTCGCCCACGCGCAAGCGCAGCGCGAGATAGGCGCTCGTCAACAAGCCGGGCACGGCGATCTTTTTGCCGCGCAATTCTTGCGGCCGCGCGGCGCTGCGCGCCACCACCAGGGGGCCGTAGTCCGCACCTCCCATAGAAGCTCCATGCGTGAGAACGGCGTAGTTGCCGGCCACATAGGCATAGGCGTGAACCGAGATCGCCGTCGTGTCCAGTCTGCCTTCTTTTGCCCACTCATTCAGCGTTTGTATGTCTTTGAGGATGTGTTCGTAGGTATAACCGTCGGTATCGATGCGCCCGGCGGCCAGGGCGTAGAACATGAACGCGTCATCCGAATCAGGCGAATGACCCAACGTGAGCGTTCGGATATCGCGCAGACTCGATGGAGGGTGCGACATAGGACGGCTCGTGCCTCACAAGACAGTGCGGGGAAGCAGCGCTTCGTCATCGGCGCTCGCTCTCCGCGCACAGGACTTGAAACCGTGCGACCATAAGCACAAAGCATGAATCCAGACGATGTTTCCGTCAAAGGAACCGCCTCTCTCGATGGCGCTCAGACCAGCGCCGCGACACCTGGCGCGGCGGCGGAGCCTCTGACTGAGACGCGCATTCGAGACGAGCTGAAGAACGTCGTCGATCCCGAGATCGGCATCGACATGGTGAACCTCGGGCTGCTCTACGACGTCCAGGTCAACGACGGCAACGCCGTCCAGGTCACCATGACGCTCACAACTCCGGGTTGCCCCGTCGCAGGCATGTTCATGAACAGCGTGCATGCTGCCGTGATGTCGATCCCGGGAGTGAGCGACTGCAAAGTGGACTTGACCTTCTCGCCGCCGTGGGATCCGCGCACCATGGCGAGCGAGGAAGCCAAGATGATGTTAGGCATCTATTACTGATTCCGGCGACTGACGGCAGCTCGCCAGCCCTTTCGGTTCGGCACCTCACCAAGCGCTATAAAGCGGTTACCGCCGTCGATGACCTTTCTTTTGACGTGCCCGCGGGTGAGTTCTTCGGCTTCCTCGGGCCCAACGGCGCCGGCAAGACCACGACGATCAACGCGGTCGTCGGGCTTGCGACGTTTCAAGGCGGCAGCATCTCCGTCTTCGGTCACGACGTCATCACAGATTACCGCCGCAGCCGCACGCTCATCGGACTTTCGCCGCAGGAATTCAACTTCGACCGCTATCTGACGATCGAGGAGATCCTCACCTACCAAGGCGGCTACTACGGAATGCCGCTGGCCATTGCGAAGCCGCGCGCCGCCGAACTGCTGGAGCAGTTCGAGCTGAGCGACAAGCGGCGCAACAGCTACTTGGAACTGTCCGGCGGCATGAAGCGACGGCTCTCCTTGGCTCGTGCCTTGATCCATAAGCCTCGGCTGCTGATCTTGGACGAGCCGACGGCCGGCATGGACGTGGAGCTGCGTCTTGAGCTCTGGGACTTTCTCAAGGCGATCAATGCCGACGGCATGACGATCATGATGACGTCGCACTACTTGGAAGAGGTCGAGGCGCTCTGCAACCGCATCGGCATCGTCAACGGCGGCCGGCTCGTGAAGCTGGAAGACAAAGAGACGCTCATGTCCAGTCACGGGCAGGACTCGCTGCAAGACATCTTTTTGGACCTGGTTGGGCGGCGCTCGCGTGGTTAACTACACGGGCTTGGGCACGCTCATCCGCCGGGAGCTGAAGCGCACGCTGATGGTGATCAACCAAGTGGTGTGGCCTCCCATCATCACCACGCTGCTCTTCCTCTTCATCTTTGGGTTGTCGCTCGGGTCGCGCATCAAGACCTTGGGCGGCGTGCCGTACGTGGAGTTTTTGCTGCCCGGACTTGTGATGCTGAACGTCATCTCGTCCAGCTACGACGAATCCGCCTCGTCGTTGTTCCAGCAGCGCTTCATGAACTCGATTCAAGAGCTGCTCATCGCGCCGCTGTCTTACGTGGAGATCATCGTCGGGTTTTTGACCGGCAGCGTGCTGCGCGGCATCGTGATCGGCAATCTGGTGATGCTGCTGGGATTACTGCTGGTGCGAGCGCATCCGCACAACCTGCTCATCTATTTCTACTTCATGTGCGTCACCGCGCTGTTGTTCTCGGCGGTCGGCATGATCGCGGGGCTGCTCGGCAAGACCTGGGATAATCTCGCCATTTTCACGACGTTTCTCATCACGCCGCTCACGTATATCGGCGGCGTGTTCTCCAGCATCACGCTGTTGCCGCCGTTCTTCAAGCACTTGTCGCTGTTCAACCCGATGCTCTACATGATCGACGGCTTCCGCTCTTCCTACACGGGCGTCGTTGAGGTGAACCTGTGGGCCGACGCCGCGGTCGTGACTGGCCTCAGCCTAAGCGCGCTTGCCATCGCGTTCAACCTGATGCGCCGGGGCGTCAATCTGCGCGTGTAGCTTCGGCGTCGGCCATTGAAAGCCCGCGGCCCTCGAAGGCCTCGATCTGATGACGACGTTGCTCCGATAGCCTCATGGTCTTGTCTGCGGCATAGTCGTACATGACGCCGACGATGCTGAGGTCCGCGACCAGCTTACCGCCCTGTGCCTGGCGGATCTCGTGCTGCATCACAAAGCTGGAGCGGTGCAATTCCGTGACGCCGCACGCGACCAGCAGTTCGTCTCCCAATGACGCAGGGAAGCGGTAGCGCGCCGTCAGTTCCGCCAGCACGAAATCGTACTGTTCCACGCGCGAGATGCCCGTGACGTGCATCCAGTACTCGTTTCGGGCTGCCTCGCAGTAGCTGAGATAGACCGCGTGGTTGACGTGGCGCATGCCGTCGAGGTCCCGAAAGATGACTTTGATGGGCCGGACGAACTTGAACGCGTGCTCCTCGCTCACGACGTAAGCATTAGCGGCGCTTGCCCGCCCATCATTTCAGTATGTTCAAGAACGCGCCGATGGGTATGCTGGTACAGATGCTTACAAGTCTAAGGCGCCGGGCGCTTTTCTTCGTCAACCGCAACGCGCGGCGCGGCGCCGAAAAGATCGGCGAGGCGCAAGGGCTTTTGGAAGCGGCCGGCTTTGAGCTGGTCGAGATCCCCTCGTACCGTCCGGCCGACATGACGGCCATCATATGCGACAAGGCATCCACCGTTGATTGCGTCATCATGGGCGGCGGCGACGGCACTCTCAACAGCGCTCTCGAGGGCTTGGTGAAAACCAAACTTCCCCTCGGGATCCTGCCGCTGGGCACCGCCAACGATCTGGCCAAAACGCTCGCCATCTCGACCTCCCTTTCGGAAGCCTGCGAACACATCGTACGCGGCCATCTGCGTCGCATTGACATCGGTCGGGTGAATGAGAAGTACTTCTTCAACGAGGCGGGCTGCGGCTTGAGCGCCAAGCTCGCGCGGGCGCTCAGCAAGGAGCAGAAGGGAACCTTTGGAGTGCTTGCAGTCGGGATGTCCGGCTTGCAGATCTTAAGCGATATGCGGCCGTTCCGCGCGGAGATACGCTGCAACGGCGACGTCCTGAAAGTGCGTACGGCGCACCTTATGATCGGCAACGGAAAGAACTTCGGCGGCTGGCTGAAAAGCCACGATGCCGCGATCGACGACCACAAGCTCGACCTTTACAGCCTGGAGATACGGCACGCCTGGGAGGTAGTGAAGATCATCCCCGGCATGCTGCAAGGACGCTACGTGAACTCGCCCGGCGTGCGCCTGATCCAGGCTCAAGAATTCGAGGTGCGCACGAGCCGTCCGCTTCGCATCGACACCGACGGCGAGTTGACGACCATGACGCCGGCGGTCTTCCGCGTCCTGCCGCAAGCGATCGCCATCTTCGCTCACACGCCGCCGGAGTAGCGCGCGGATGCTGATGCCCGACAGCTATGCTCCCCATATCTCCGATATCTCGCTCGACGAGTTGCACGCGCAGGGCTTCCGCGGGCTCATCATCGATCTCGACAACACGCTCGTCGGCTACCGTCAAGAAAAGCCGACGCCGGAGGTCAGCGGCTGGATCGATCAGGCGTTGCAGCGCGGACTGCGCGTCGTCATCGTTTCCAATAACGTGCGGGCGTGGGTCGAAGAGGTTGCCACTCACCTCAAGGTTTCGTTCGTCCACAAAGCGGCCAAACCGTTGCCCGTCGGTTTCGGTAAGGCTCTCGAGCTTTTGCAGACGGGCCGCAAACACACGATCGTCATCGGCGATCAGTTTTTCACGGACGTGCTGGGCGCGAAGCTGCGCGGCCTGAAAGTGATTCTGACGGATCCCATCGTGCAGCGCGAACATGTGGCTATGAGATTTGTGCGCCGCATCGAACACGTGATATTGCGCAAGCGCAAGGGCAAGCGGGTAGAAAAAGTTTAGGCGGTCTGCTCCAGCGAGGCTTCTTCTGCTTCGGCTTCGCCGTCCGGCGTGGTTGAGTGCTTGAGCAGTGAGTCGGAATTCGCGACGGCCCAGTGATGCAGTTGCTGCAGCACCGGCAGCAAGCTGCGACCCAGCGGCGTCAGCGTGTATTCGACGCGCGGCGGGACTTCGGCGTAGGCCTTACGGCTGACCAAACCGTCGTGCTCCAAGTCGCGCAACTGGCGGGTCAGGACTTTCGGTGTCACTCCCTGCATGGCACGCTGCAGCTCGCGAAAGCGCTTGGTCCCCTCGCCGAGGTTAGCGATGACGATCACCTTCCATTTGTCGGCGATCATCGCGACCGTGCGTTGGATCGGGCAGACGAGCTTGGTCGAATAGGCCATTGGCGCTTTGGTTCCTTTCGGCGGCATGCTTTCCTTTTGACCACACCAAGTGGCTGCGGCGCGCGGAACCGACAAGCTTTGGCGCTGTTTCCCAGCGGTGTCCTTTGGGCATATGAGTGTGCAACTTCAACGGAGGAGAAAAACAGTGGACGAGTATCAGCGGACAGACTCTGGCGGTCAATCGACGATCAGCAACGCTATGGGTCAGGCCAAGGAGAGTGCCAAACAGGCTGCCGGTCAGGCCAAAGGTTTCGTACGCCGGCAATGGGACGCACGCAACAGCGACTGGGGGAACAAAATCCAATCCGTCGCTGAGGACTTCCGCAGCGCGAGCGAGCACATGCGCGACCGCGGCAACGACGCCGGCGCGAATCTCATCGAAACAGTGGCGCAACGGGCCGAGCGCCTGAGCCAATACGTCAAAGATGCAGATTCGGAACAGATCCTCGGTGATATCGAAAACTTCGGCCGCAGTCAACCGTGGGCCGTTGCGACCGTCGGGCTTTTGTTGGGCTTCGCAGCCTCGCGGCTCATCAAGACGTCGAGCAGCCGGCGGTATACACAGCGCTACGAGAACGACCCGTCCTACGGCAGTGCTTACGGCGGCCGAGATGCCACCGATTACGCAGGCGGCTACTCACAGGTTTTGCCCGATGAAGGCCCGATGACGGCATACGGGAGCCCGTGACGTGGAGATGAGACGCGACGAGGACTTGCGGGATCTTCCCATTCCGGAGCTGCTCAAGCGTCTGTCTCAGGACACGACGCTGCTGCTCCGTCAGGAAATAGAACTCGCAAAAGCCGAGGTGACCGAAAAGGGCAAACAGGCCGGCGCGGGAGCCGGCATGTTCGGAGCGGCGGGCATCAGCGCCTTAGCCGCAGTCGGAGCGCTCACCGCGTTTCTGATTCTCATTCTTAGCACGGTGATGGCACCGTGGCTTGCAGCTCTCATCGTGACGGTCGTGTACGGCACCTTCGCGGCAGTCTTGGCACAGAGCGGCAAGAAAAAATTGCGCGAAGCTGCGCCGTTAGCGCCGACGCAAACCATTCAAACGCTCAAGGAGGACGTTCAATGGGCAAAGACCCGGGCCGGATCCGGCAACAAATAGAAGACACGCGGGAACGCATGGGCGACACCGTCGACGCGCTGGGTTATCGCGCAGACGTCAAGTCACGCGTGAAAGATAAGATATCCGACACGGTCGGCAACATCAAGGGTACCATCTCCGACAAAGTTGGCGGAGTGAAGTCCGCTGTGGGCGGTCTTGGGGGACGTGTGAGCGATCGCATGCCGTCGGGAGATGACGTACGGCGGTCTGCCGGCCAAGTGGTCAGCGTCGCGCGGGAAAATCCCATTGGACTTGCGCTCGGCGCACTGGCGCTGGGCTTCGTCGCGGGGCTGCTGGTGCCGGCCACCCGCGTTGAGGACGAAAAGATCGGGCCGGTGGCCGACAACGTACGGCGTGCGGCTTCTGAGACGGGCCGCGAGGCGATGGAGCACGGAAAACAATTGCTCCAAGACGTGGCCAAGAGCGCAAGCGAATCAGGTCAGCGTCACGGTCAGGAACTCGCGTCGAGCGTGCGCGACCGCGCGCAAAGCGTTGCCGGTCAGGGCGGATCAGGCGACGATGACCTGAACGACGGTTCTCTTTCACAGCCGAGTTCGGGCCGGACGTCAGCGTCCGGGGGCACGGGTCAAACCGGCACGTCCACCACGTCCTCGTCGGGAGTGTAGCGCCGGCATCGATGACCGCCGGCAATCTTCTTCAGCTGCTCAAAGACACGGTCCGCGATTGGCTGAAAGTGAAAGCGCCGCGCTTAGCCGCGGCGCTTGCCTATTACACAGCCTTTTCGCTTGCGCCGCTGCTCATCATTTTGATAGGCATTGCGGGGCTTGTGTTCGGCCGTGAGGCGGCTCAAGGGCAGATATTAGGGCCGTTGCAAGGCGTGTTGGGTCCGCAAGGCGGCCACACGTTGCAATCGTTGATAGCAGCTTCCAGCAAGCCTTCGTCCGGCATCCTGGCGACCATCATCGGGCTTGTCACGCTGGTGTTGGGTGCTTCCGGTGTTTTCGGGCAGCTGCAAGAAGCGCTCAACACTATCTGGGAAGTCCCAGCCAAAGCCGCCGGTGGCATCTGGCACGCCATCCGGGAGCGCTTCCTCTCCTTCGGTATGGTCTTGGGTGTCGCGTTTTTACTGCTCGTATCTCTGGTTATCAGCACCGGTCTGGCGGCGCTCGGAAAGTTCGTAGGCCACGCTTTTCCAAGCCTCGTGATCCTGACGACCATCCTGAGCTTCTTGATCAGCTGGGCGGTGATCAGCACGCTCTTCGCCGTTATCTTCAAGTACTTGCCGGATGCAGAGATCGCATGGAAAGACGTGTGGATCGGTGCCTTTGTCACGGGTCTGCTCTTCATGGTGGGCCAAATGCTCATCAGCCTCTACATTGGTCACAGCGCGATGGCCTCGACCTATGGGGCCGCTGCATCGCTCTTGATCATCTTGGTGTGGGTGTATTACTCCGCCCAGATCTTGTTGTTCGGCGCAGAGTTCACGCGCGTTTATGCCAAGCAGTATGGCTCGCACGCCCAAGCAGGCCGCACCCAAGCCGCCTGAGGCGGCGGCCGTCCGAAGCGCGGGCGCGGACGACCTTGAGGCGATCCGCGCTATCTATAATGAAGGCATCGAGGACGGCATCGCCACTTTGGACTACGATGTGAAGACTCACGCGCAGATGCGCGACTGGTTCGAACAGCGCTCGACGCGCTATCCGGTCATCGTGGCGTGCCGCGACGGCCAAGTCGTGGGCTGGGCTTCCTTGAACCCTTATTCGCACCGTTGCGCTTACAATGGCGTGGCCGATTTGTCGATCTACGTCCGGCGCGACGCGCGCGGCCAAGGGGTCGGCACGGAGTTGATGGCAGAGATCGAGGAGTTGGCCAGGGCGAAGGACTTTCACAAAATCGTCTTGCACGCCCTGACGGACAACCCAGCCGGCCGCCGCCTTTATGAAAAAAGAGACTTCCGCGACGTCGGCGTTTTCAAGGAACAAGGCCGTCTGGATGGCCGTTTTGTGGACGTCATCGCGATGGAGAAGATCCTCGCGGCCGGCTGAAGGAGCGGTTCCCTGACGCGCACTAACTAAAGATATAGGTGACGTTGCTCCTCGCAATCGTCGCTCTCTCATTCACAGGGTTGTCGTGACGCACAGCGTTCTCGGTGCTGGCGTAGGAGATATCCGGATGCGCAAGGTCCTCGTTTTTTGTCTGGCCCTCGTCTGGCTCGGCCTGCAAGCCGCGGCACGGGCCGGGGCCGATCAGGATGGTCCCCAGGCTTACAGCAAGTTCATCGAAGGCGCCCAGGCCCAACATGGCTTGTTCACGTTGTGGCGCAAGAGCGGAAAAGTCTACATCGAGATCTCAAAAGCGCAGCTCGATCGCGATTTCGTCCAAAGCGCCGTACCGGTCAACGGCTTGGGCGGCTTTGGCATCTACTCGGGCGCTTTCGATTATGCGCCCGCGCGACTGATTCGGTTCACCCGTGCGGACGATAAGATCGCCATCATCTGGCCGAACGCGAGCTTTCTCGCCAAACCGGATAGTCCCGCCGAACGCGCCGTCAAGCAGAGCTTTGCGGATTCGGTCGTCGGCCTTGCGAAAATCGCAGCGGAAGATCAAACGACCGGCCATATCGTCTTCGAGGCCACGCCGTTCTTGAGCGATGTCATCGATATGGCGGACGCGTTGAAGCAGAATTTGGGCACCAAGCCTGACCAAGCGTATCACCTGAACTCTGAAGAGTCGTATTTCGGCCCCAGCAAGGCATTTCCCAAGAACGTTCTGATCGAGGCGCGCCAGACGTGGGAGACGAGCGAACCCGCGGTCGTCGACAATGTGCCGGATGCGCGCACCATTCAGTTCCGCATCGATTACAACATCATCGCGCCGCCGGACGACCGCAGCTACATGCCGCGGCTCGCAGACGACCGCGTCGGCTTTTTCGACAACCCGTACTTGGATTTCGGCGACGACCGCAAGCGCAACCGTCAAGTGCACTACGCCGTCCGCTGGAACATGCAGCCGTCCGATCCGAGCAAACCGCTGTCGCCGGCTACTCATCCCATGGTGTTTTATCTCGGCAACACCATTCCGATGGAGTACCGCGCGCCGCTGCGCGACGGATTGCTCGCTTGGAATGCTGCGTTCGAGCGCATCGGGATCAGCGACGCCGTACAGGTGATGGATCAGCCGGACGATCCGAACTGGGATCCCGACGATATCCGCTACAATGTCGTACGCTGGCTGACGGAGTCAAACGGCGGGGGATTCGCCGAGGCGCAGATCGTTATTGATCCCCGCACGGGCGAGGAGTTCCACACGGGCGTATTGTTCGATGCCGATCTCATGTTGGGCGGCAATTCGTTGTGGCGCTATCTCGTTGACCCCACCCGCAACGCGACCGGCTCGGGCTTCGGCCAACGCGAGGCGGCGTATGCCGCCGGGATGCACGACCAGGCGGTGTTCGGCGGCGTCGCGCTTGACCTCATGGGCCGCAGCAGCAGCTACGACATGCCGGAAAAATTCCGCTATGCTTTCTTAAAGAGCCTCATGCTGCATGAAGCAGGCCACGACATGGGGCTGCAGCACAACTTCATCGGTTCGCAGGCCTACACGGCTAAGGATTTGCAAAGCACGGCCTTCACTTCGCGCTATGGCGTGGCAACGAGCGTCATGGAATACGCGCCGCTGAATTTGTGGCCCAAGAAGACGCCGCAAGGCGCCTACTGGCAAAGCGTGCTGGGACCATACGACTACTACGCCATCCATTGGGGTTACGCGCGCATACCAGGCGCCCGAACGCCGCAAGACGAAGTCCCGGTGCTCAACCGCTGGGCCGCCGCTTGGTCAAACCCCCGCTTTCGTTTCGCCTCGGACGAGGACGTCGCATGGTTCAACGGCCACGCGATCGACCCGCGCGTCAATCAATGGGATCTCAGCAACGACACGCTGGGCTGGTGCGAGACGCAGATGAAGATCCATCATACCCTTTTCAACACGCTCGACCGCCGCTTTCCGCGCTACGGCGAGGACTTCGAGGCCGAACGCCAAGCCTTCGGCAGCGTGGCTCGGCAGTATGCCCGCTGCGCGCTCATGACCGAGCACTTCATCGGCGCTGAGTATCTGTCGCGGGCTCATATGGGCGACCCGCGCTCCGGTGCACCGCTGACGCCGGTGCCGCGGTCTCAGGAGCTGCGCGCCTGGCGGATCATGAACGACTCCCTCTTCTCCGACGATGCTTGGCGCTTTTCGCCCGCGATGCTCAACCGCTTGACCTACACGGAGTGGGGCTCGTGGAGCGGGGCGCAGTGGGCGTACAACCCGCCCGACCGCCATGACTTGCCGGTGGTAGACATCGTGGGCGCCTGGCAGACGGCGGCGTTGAACACCATGTTCCAGCCGCTTGTCTTGCAGCGGCTGCGCGACACGGCGGTCACCGCCAAGCCCGGGCAGACCATGAGCCTGACCGATCTGTTCGACTGGGCGCAGCAAAGCGTCTACGGCGACCTCCGCTCGGCGAAGCTGCGCAGCATCCCGCTGATACATCGAAACCTGCAGCAAAGCTACGCGCGATTGCTGATGCGCCTGGTCAACGCGCCGGCGGAAAACACGCCGTACGACGCGCAATCGCTTGCGCGAGCCAAGCTGGCCGCCCTGAAGAACGACATCCAAGCCGCTCAGAAGCGGCCTTTGGATGAGATAACGCGCGCTCATTTGAGCGATCTTTCTCACCGGATTTCGCAAGGGCTCGATGCGCGGCCGATGCTTACGCAGCCGCGGGTATAGCTAGCGAGGAACCGCAAGCTCGGTTTGGTCATCGAGGCCGGCGTCATGCGCCAGCCTCTCATTTTGATGTGCCCTCGCCGCGCGCTCTTCACAAAGGATTAACGAAACCTTAACTTTGAATTAAAGCACCGCCGGCTCACTTGAGGTGTTGCCGGTGCCGCGGTAATTCTCGCTCGAGCGAGCAACCCTAAAACCGCGAGCTTCATCCCAGAAAGGATCTCGATGTCGGTAAAAGGCTTATGCCGTGCTGGCATTTTGGCGGTCCTGATGCTGGTCTGTCAGGCAACATGGACACTGGCAGGCACGACCGGTACGATCAACGGTACCGTGACGACGACGGACGGAACGCCCTTGCAAGGCGCGCGCGTCACAGCATCTTCCGCCTCGCAAACCGCCAGCGCGATATCCGATATTCACGGACATTACACGATGCTTTCCATCGGGCCGGACACCTATACGGTGACCGCCAGCAAGGAAGGCTACGAACCCGTGCAACAGCTCGGCATTACGGTCATCGCCGACAACACGGCGACGGTGAATCTGGTGACGCGCAAGCTCGTGGCGACGCTCGGAAAAGTGACCGTGCTCGGCATCAGCACGCCCCTCGTCAGCAAGAGCACGATCTCCAACGTGTACACCGTGAGCGACAAGAATCTCACGCACATCCAAGCGCTCGGCGGCGGCAACAACTTGGAGACCGCGTACTCCGCCATCGACTCCGTCCCCGGCATCTTCCACAACATCAACAACGCCGGTTGGGGACAGACGCTGTACATCCACGGCGGCAACTACACGGAAGTCGGCTACGAATACGACGGCATTCCGGTCAACAGAGCGTTCGACCAATACAACGGGGACACGCTTTCAAGCCTCGGCAACCAGCAGGTCCAGGTGTACACGGGCGGCGCTCCGGCAAGCGCTTCCTCGTCCACCGTTTCCGGGTTCATTAACCAAGTGATCAAGACCGGCACATACCCAGGCTTCGGCTCGATGTCGCTGGCCTTCGGCGCGCCGAGCCTTTGGAACGGCCAAAAGCTTGAGGTAGGCGGGGCAACGCCGGACAAGCGTTTTACTTACTACGCGGGCGTCTCCAACTACGCTCAGGCCATCCGTTACTTCGACCCGTTCAACGGCGGCACGGGCACTGGGCCGATCAACAACCCGTCCATCTACACCAACTTCACCTTTTACGGCGCAGGGACCATACCATATTGCAATAACGACGGGTCTTACCCGATTCCAAACGTCAACACCGATGCGGGCTGCTATCCGCCCGGTGTGCCGCTCAACGTCGGCAGCACGTATGTGGGCAGCCCCGCGTCGCTGAACGACCATGAAGGCGTCCTCAACCTGCACTTCGCCGTTCCACACGCTGACGGCAACCATGACGACATCCAAGCATTGTACAGCAGTTCCTACCTGCTGCAGCGATACTACAGCAGCACGAACGACGTCGGCGGGCTGCAAACGCTCCTGCGACTGTCAGGCGGCCTCCCGCCGAATTTCAAGGACGGCTATGCGTTCCCGAACGGCACGCAGTTCTTCCAACCCGTCTCATTCGTGCCGGGCGGCGGCAACAACAACTCAAACCTGCCCTATATCCGCTATGCCTTCCCTAATACGCCTGCGCACGAGCCGGACTCCCTCATCCCGCCCGACCTGCGCGACGGCGAGGCAGTCAACGATCAAATACTCAAACTCCAGTACACGCATGCCATTGGCTCCAACGCGTATCTGCGCGGCTTTGTCTATAGCCTCTATTCGGACTGGCTCCAGACCGCCCCACAGGGCGCGCTGTGGTTCTACGTCTATGGGTTAGGACAATTCGGCCAAGGCATCGCTGCTCCGGATTACGAGCTCTCCAGTCACACGCGTGGCGGCGAGCTCCAGTTCGCTGATCAGATCAACGAGCGAAATCTTCTCGAGGCAACGGCGAACTTCACCACTTCGAAGACCTTGCGTTTCAACAACCGCGAGTGGTTGAACTCGAGCAGAACCAGAGCGACGGTCCTTGCAGACGCCAACGGGAACTGCTACGACTGGACCACCGGCGATCAGACCTTCTGCGACGACACGACCGCTCAGGGCAGCTTCGGCAATCCAGTGCCCAGCGGCGCGGCTCCGATCGGCGGAGCGGCTGCAGCAGCCGGGGCGGCATGGCATACGGCCTTCCTCGGTCCGACCGGGACCTACAACACCGTAAAGCCCACGTTCAGCTCGTTCTCCCTGTCCGACCAGCTCAAAGCTTCGGACCGGGTCTTGTTGAACTTCGGAGTGCGCTACGAGAAATACCACTACAAGCTGGCATCTGCGGAGAGCCCGGACAACAACTTCTGGTTTCACGCAGCCGCACAAGAATATTGCTACGATCCTGCCAACGGACAGCCGGTCAGGGAGGCGCTCGGCCCGTTTGATTCCCCGCCCGCCAATCCGTTCAGGGGCTTAGTATGTCCGAACAGCCAGATCACGGGTCAGCCGACCGTGCATCCTGACGGTTTGAACGGTCACCTACTGTTCACCAACAAGATCAGCGGCGACATCAACCGAAACGAGCTGCTGCCTCGCTTCGGAGGCACCTATACCCTCAACCAAAACAGCGTGATCCGCTTCAACTACGGGCGCTATGCGCAGCCCGTCGCGACCGCGTTCACCGAGTATCTGTACGCGCCGGGGGCCGGCCATCAAGCGGCCGCGTTCAACTTCGTGAATTTCTGGGGCCTCGGCTTCACCAACCCGAAACACGACCTCGGCCCTGTGCTCTCCAACAACTACGACGTCTCCTTCGAGCAGAATCTGCCGAAGATCGACGTGTCGCTCAAGCTCACGCCGTTCTATCGCAGATCGAAGGGCGAGTACGGTCAGATTCTGCTCGGGCCCAATTTCGCGAGCGCGTTCCCGTACGCGAATCAAACCAGCAGCGGACTTGAGTTCCAGATCAACAAGGGCGACCCGAACAAGAACGGGTGGGCCGGTCAGTTGGCATTCACGTACACGCACGCCACCGTGAAGCTGCTCAACACTCCCAACGGGAAAAACGGCATCGACGTACTCAACACGTACATCGACGGCTTCAATGCTCTGACGGGCGCTGGGAACGTGCAGGGGCTCAAAGGCGCTCCCTGCTACTTCCAGGATCAAAACCTCGGACCGCTACCCGACTTCACCAACTGCACGGTCTCCGGCAAGACGATCACCGTCAACCCGGTGGGCCTGGCGCAGAACGACATCATCAACCCCTACTACTTCACGCCGCGGCAGCCCGATCTCGATCGCAACGGCTCCTACCTGCCGTACCAGACATTCCCGAACACACCGCCAAGCAGCGACACCTCAAATCTGTGGCCGTACTTGTTCTCCGGCTTCCTGAGCTACAAGCACGACAAGATCACGGTGACGCCGACGTTCTCGCTGCAGTCCGGCAACAACTACGGGGCCCCGACATCGATCTACGGCTACGATCCTCGCACCTGCACGCAAAACGCGGCCAATGCCGGCATTGCGACGGGCAACCCGGGTCAGCCCAACTTCGTCAGCTGCGGTCCCTCACTCATCGACGGCGGCATTCTCGCCATTCCGAACCCGAGCACTGGTACGTTCGACACCCCTGGCCAGTACCGCCAGCCTTGGACGTTGAACATCAACGCCCAAATCGCGGCGGACATCAGCCCGCGGGTGACGGCACGGCTCGTCATGGCCAACATCCTCAACACGTGCTTCGGCGGCAGCAAGACGCCGTGGAGCAACGCGTTCCCATCGGGTCACACCGTGTGCGGCTACACGACGAACTTCAGTCCGGTTTCGAACTTCTACAACGGCACCGGACCGAATGACACGGTCGCCAATGTGGGCCGGCCGGTTCCTCAATGGTCGTACGCGTACGCGCCGACGGTGAACCCGTTCAATCCATTCCAAGCGACGATGCAGCTGCAGTTCAAACTGTAGTTTCATCCGCTAGCGACAACGGATCGGGCCCTCACGCGAGGGCCCGATTTTTTTATGCCTCCCCCATGGCACAACCGTGGCACTTTTGATGTGCGGCGTCGCGTGCGAATGCCCACGTTATGCCACGAGGCGCTAGGCGGCGGGGAAACGCCGTAGGCACTGCGGATAAGCAGAACAGATCGCTGTCCGGCGTGTCATGCGTGAAGCCGTGGCATTGCGATCAACTGCACCTACGGAGGAACGCAATGTCTACACATCGCCTTCTCCGCACCGCGCTCGTGGCGCTTTTGGTCGTGGTCTTCCAGGGAACGTGGGCACTGGCAGGCACGACCGGCAGCATCTCGGGCAAAGTGACGGATCAGAACGGCAATGGGATCGTGGGAGCAAAAGTCACTATCGCTTCGCCATCGCAATCAGAAACAATGACGACGGCGGCGAACGGCTTTTACTCCGCGCTGAATCTCTCACCCGATACGTACACCATCACGACCTCGAAAGACGGATACGATAGCGCACAGGTCTACGGCATCACCGTCCAAGCTGACCAAGTCAGCCGCGCAGACGTCGCGCTGCGAGGCTCGACGAAAACGCTGGGCCGCGTGACGACAACTGCGACGGCGAGCGTCGTGAGCAGGACCGTGACCGGGGACCTCTACTCGGTCAACTCCGCGGCCATCAACTCATACGCCGGCAGCGCGGGCGGCGCCGAGACGCTGTACAGTCAAAACGGCGTCGTGGGATCGCTTCCCGGCGTCGTACGCAATGTCGGCGGCGGCGGCGGCTACGCGAGCCAAGGCTCCTTGAGCTTGCGGGGCGGAGCCCAAGACCAGGTCGGATACGAACTCGACGGCGTGCCGTTGAACCGCGGATTCGATTTCTACAACGGGACCGCATTCGTCACCAACGGCCTCGCCAGCCTGGAAGTCTACACGGGTGGCGCACCCTCGTCTGAGGGCCGCGCCATGTCCGGGTTCATCAACGAGACGATCCAGCGCGGCAAGTATCCGGGCGGCGGAGACATCACGGGCGTCATCGGGTCGCCGACGTTCAACCACACGGTGCAAGCCGATGTGTACGGCGGCACGCCCGACAACCGCTTCACGTACTACCTTGCGACGCTTGCATCCAACGCCGCGTACAACTTCGGCGACCGCAACGATCTGGATAACCAGATCATTCACGTGGCACCGAACGATCCCGGCTGTGCGCTCTTCAACGCGGCGGCCACTCCGGCGCTGCAACCAGGACCTCCGCTCAACTGCGCCGTCGCAAACGACCTGACGCAGCCGCAATCGATCGCGGCCTACGGCTCGACTCCAGGCAACGCCGGCCGCGACACCGTGGCCAACCTGCACTGGACGCTGAATCACAACTCACTCAACGATGACGTGCAAGCGCTCTACATGGTGGGGACGACCGATTCGTCACCGTTCGGAAAATACGCCAGCTTTCAACTCGACCCATCCATCTACACCGCCTACAGCGGCGGAAGAATCGACGCTGCCGGCAGCAATCTGTGGCCTATCGGCACGTTCTACCGCGGCTTCGTCGGACAGCCGTACAATCCGGCCCTGCTGACGACGCTCACATGGCCGACGTCGGGCAACTCGACAGGAAGGGTGCCCGCCAATTTCACCGATAGCCAGACCACGCAGTACAGCATCGAGAAGCTGGCATACACGCGCGCCCTGACGCAATCGTCGTTTTTGCGTGTGTACGCATTTTCGATGTACTCAGGCTGGACGCTCGACCAACCGCTCAACGGCATCATCGGCTCGAGCTTCTATCAGCTGCACGACACCCTTAGGGGCTACACGGGCATCTATCAGAATCAGCTCAACCAGCAGCATCTCTTGAAGCTGACCGGCGATTATTCAAGAGATCGCACGCTGCGCAGCAACTACTTCAACTACACGGGCGCTGCCCCGACCTGCATCGGCCACGTGGATCCGGCAGACCCGACAAACACGACGGACACCAACTGCGACGTTCCGGGCCTAGCCGTGACCCACGTCGGCGCACCGTCGAACAATTGGTCCACGGTGGAGCCCGTGAACACGGACTTCGTCATTTCGGACACCTTCAAGCCCAGCGAGAAACTGCTGTTCGACCTTGGCTTGCGCTTCGACCAATTCAAGTACAAGCTGATGCCGATGACGATCACCGGCGCGAATGGACTAGCGATCCAATCAGAGCAGCAGTACGGCGATTGCCTGCACGGCTTCAACTACAGCCCGAGCGATCCGCGCAACATCGGCGACGGAACGCAGAACTGCTTCGACATCCTGTCCGATCCTACGCTGACGCCCAATGCGCAGGACCGCCCGGGTGCTGCGGCGTGGACCGACGCGCCTGCGGAGCTGACATTTAACACGACCAGCCCGCGCTTCGGCGTGACGTTCAGCGCGTCTCCCACAGACGTGCTGCGCTTCTCGGTCGGCCGCTACGTGCAACCGCCGAACTCGGCGTTTGAACAGTACCGCGACAACCCGGCCTACGGCCCCGGCCGCACGATTCGCCGGCTCAACCAGTTCTACGACGGCTTGGGCTTCCTCGTGGTCCACAACGTGCAGCCTGAGGACAGCACCAATTACGACCTATCCTACGAGCATGACTTCCGCAGCGGGCTCTCCATGAAGATCACTCCATACTTCCGCAACACGCGTGGTCAGGTGCTGAACCTGCCGGTGAACCCGACGACGCCGAGCTTCGTGACGGGCTTCAACTTCGGGGCCGCCCGCATCAAAGGCACGGAGTTCCTGCTGCGCCAGAACCGGGCGTCTGAGAACGGCCTGTCGGGCACGCTTGCGGTTACCTACACCGATTCGAAGATCCGCTTCACCAAGGGACCCAGCGGCGCTTCGTTTATCGACGTGGTCAACACGCAGATCTCAGCCTACAACGCGGACCACGGCACGAACTACGCGCTGCTGGATCCCGCGGGCTACTACTCGCCGTCCTTCACGCAAGCGCCCACAGCTACATCGCCCTCGTACGACGTCAGATGGGTCGCGAACCTCAATCTGAACTATCGCACGAACGGCTTTGACATCTCGCCGACGTTCAATTACCAGTCCGGAAACCCGTACGGCGATCCGCTGCAATTCCCCGACATCACCGCAGACGTTGCCAACGGACCGGATCCTTACACCAACAGGTTCGACGCCCCCGGTTCGCTCAAAGGCCCGTCCTGGTGGACGATGAACCTCGGCGTCTCCCACGACATCGGCAAGAACATGAAGGCGACGGTTTTAGCCACGAACCTGATCACGCGGGTGCACAATCACGGTTATCCGTGGGAGCAGCCGACGAGTCAGAACATCGTTGCCTATTCCGACAACTTCTTCTACACGGCCGCTCCGCTCGGATCGTTTGGAGCAGTGCCTCCAGCGACCCCGACCGCGTACTACGGCGACAACTACTATCCGTACACCGCCGGCACGGCGATGCCGACTCGAGACTTCGTCTTCAGCATCTCGACGAAGATCTAAACCGTCCGTCCCCCCACAGCAGCGGCCGCCCTCTCCCAAGGGCGGCCGCTTTCCTTTCCACTGTGCTAGCGAGGCATGCGTGCGAACAAGAAGGTGGATGCAGCGGAATAGAGCCTGAGCACATCGCGATAGAGCAGATTTTCATGGTTTTCGTTGGGAAAGACGAGCGTCTGCACATCGACGCCTTGGTCGCGCAGACGAGTCGTCAAATCGTTCCCTTGCGAGAAAGGAACGTTGCGGTCGTCATCGCCCTGCGATAGAAACACAGGTGAGGACCAACTGGCCAACGATGCTTCGGGGGATGCTTCGTACGCGACGCGCCGTTGCTCGCTAGTCCCCAACTTCTTGTGAGCATACGAGTCATAGTAGCTGACCCAGTTATGAACGCCAGCGAAATCCAATCCGGTTTTGAAGGTGGCCGAATCGCGCGCCAACCCCAATGCTGTCAAATAACCCCCGTACGAAAGGCCATACAACGCGATCTTATCCAGGTCAACGTCGGCTCTTCTCTGGAGAAAGCGCGCCCCGGCCAGCACATCTTGGTATTCGCTAGCGCCGCGGGCGCCGACGTTTTTGGCCTCTCGAAAATCGTGGCCGTACATGATGCCGCTGCGGTAGTTGATGGAGAGCACCACGAAGCCATGGTTGGCGAAGTACTGGTTCAGCTCGTACAGGTCGGTGTAGACGTCCATATAGTGGAACCCCAGCAACATCTGCCGCTCGGAACCGCCATGCGTGAATATCAATGCGCGGTGTCTGCGCTGACCATCGCGCGGGAGAAAAAGCTGTCCGAACAGATGTAGACCGTCGGGCGCCGTGAACTGCACGAGCAGCGGTTTCACGAACCGATCACCAGCGAACTGCGACGGTATCGGCACCGCTTGCATTCGTGCCGGAGCACCCAGCGGATGAGTCACCACGGCTGTGGGCACTCTCCAGCCTGCTTCGATGTCCGCGAAGCCCGCTGCCGTCGCCACAGGCGACCATTGATTTGCAACGGACCTGCCGACCGGGCGCTGCTGTCCTTCTAAACCGACTCGCCAGATGTGGCGAGCGTTGAGATCGTCTTGGTTGCTGGAGTATACCAGGGATCGTCCGTCGAGTGCGTGCGAGACGGTTTCGATTTCGAATTTCCCGCGCGTGAGCAGCCGCGCGGCTCCGCCGCGCGCCGGCACCGCGTAGAGATGCCGCCATCCGTCGCCCTCCCATGTGAAGACCAGATGATCGGGGCGTAACCACCAGAGCTGGTCGCTGTTGTCGCTCTCGTAGAATTGAGATCCGATGCCGCGCGCAGCGCGCCACACTGCATGCGCTTGCATCGTGCGAGCATCCACCACCCAGATGGACCACGGCTCGTGCGACGGCGCTGAATAAGAAGACTCGTCTTCTCGGTTGCCGGGTTGGCGGATAAAAGCCAGCCGCGTGCCGTCCGGCGACCATGTAGGATAATCGTCGATCGCGAAGTCGGGCGCCGCATAGGCGAGCATCTTCGATCGGATATCGTACACCACGATGAACCGGTGGTCGTCGCGATCGTTGGCGAAGGCGATTTTTGATCCGTCCGGCGACCACATCGGAATGCCGACAGCTCCACGAATGTGGAAAGGTATCTGAGGGCGGCCGATGCGATAACCTGAGGACAGGCGCCTGAGCGACGCTGTGTACAGCTCGTCGCGGTTGACCCAGGCGACGACGTCACCCCTCGGCGAGATGCGCGGGTACGTCCCTTCACCAATGCGCAGCGTTCGGCCGCGTTCCATATCGACCAAGAATATAGTTCGCCTTGGGGGCTCGGACAAAGAACGCGGATTCACGTTGTCTCCGCCGGTGTCGCTGCCCGATCCGCCGCGCATGTAGATCATGGCGTGATCGCCGGGCAAGAAGCTCACCGAATCCAGCTCTTGGCCGTCATCCGCGTCGTAGCTGGTTACCTTGCGCATGTGCGTGCCGCGGTCGGTGCTGAGGTACAAATTGCGACGGCCTCGAATCGCGACTTCCCACACGAGCGCGCGTCCGTCAGACGCGGCGCTCAAATTCGAGACGAAAGGTGCGCATAACGCGGCGTCGATGCCGAACTCTGGCGTCGGTTGCGTCGAAGCCGCCATCGGTGAGAGCGCGATTATGATAACAGCCACGAGATGCATCGAACTTGCCTCGGCGAAAGCTGCAGGGGAATGACGTCATTCGAGCTGACAGGCAGCATAAATCTTGCGCCTTGACCCGTGTTGTGCCTTCGCGGCCAATTTGAGCACGATAATCATTCATCCGGTGCACCGGGGCGATTCCTATACCAACGGAAATAGCTCAGACCCGGTCGCGGGTTGGGGACAGCGCCTTTTCCACGGCAGCCAGCAGATCGGCTGACTCGTAGGGCTTCTCAAGAAAACTCGAGCTTAAGGAGCGTGTGGCCTCCTCGCGGAGCTTTTGGTCCGTGATATCGTGAGCTATGGCGTAGATCAGCCGGCTTTGGGGATACGGCGCGGCCCTCCAGCGCAACCATCGGTAGCGTCCGTCTTTGCAGCGAGCTCGCATACGGCGCGGACAGCAGTTCTTGTAAGCTATAGCCCAGGGTCTCTGTCCAAGCAACGTTCAGCTTTTAAAAGTAGCCGTCATAGCCCGCGGTGCAAAGCTGAGCGTGAAGAAGCGCTCGTTGTCGAAGCGATTCTCGTTGCCGTTGTTACCGCCAGCCGCGATGTCGCACGCTATTCTGGTCAAGATGGCAGAATCGCTGGTGCAGGCAGGCGTCGTGATCAAGACGATCGCTTTCTTGTGAGGTCTGGATAACGCGGAGAATGGCTATGGGTGATGTCCAGATTATCGGTTCAAGAACTCTTTTCGGTGATTCATTGTGACAGGCTTCACCATCCACCCTGAGCCCCTAACGGCCAAAGGGTCGCGCTCCGCGGACCGGGCGAGGCAGCTTGGGAGGCGGCGGGGGCGGCTAGCGGGCGCGCCTGACTTTTGCGGCGAACGGTTACGCCCGGAGGTCAGAGTCCATGTGCAGGAATATCAAGACGCTCTTCAATTTCGAACCGCCCGTTTCTCACGAAGAGGCTCGGTCCGCTTCATTGCAGTTCGTGCGGAAGATCACCGGATTCAACAAGCCCTCGAAGGCGAACGAAGCGCTCTTCCAGGCGGCTGTTGACGACATCTCTGACGTCTCCATTCGTCTCTTGAAATCGCTAGAGACCAATGCGCCGCCGAAGAATCGCTCTGAGGAGGCCGCCAAGGCAAAAGCTCGCTCCGCCGTCAGATTCAGTAGTCACAGCGTTCCGAAAGCTTCTGCTGCAAGGTTTTGACGGAGCTCTCTCGAGTCCGCGCACCCGTAGTTCGCTCAAGCTCCACCAGCAGTCAATCGCGCTCCCTCAGCAAGACGCTTAGCAGAATGTCGTTCATGGTCAATGCAGGTCCTTGCGTGGAGGGAGCTGCGAAGGCGGTATCTCGATCTCGCCCAGACCACCGGATTCCGCCTCGAGCACTTCTTCAGTCGGGGGAAAGAGCTTCTGCGCGATGAGCGTTGGGACGATGGCCGTCAGGATGACCACGGTGACAAGAGCTGTGTACTGAGCCTGATCGATGAGGTGGTGGGTCAAACCGTACAAACTGGAGATCGTTCCAAACGTGAGGCCGGTCGCCATCATCAGCGTCAGGTAAGTTGCATCCGTCGCGCCGAAATGATAGGCTCGTGCCGTCGGCCACACGCCAGCTATCTTCGCGAGGACTTTTATCGTGAAGAGGATTGCGATTGTCTTGATTCCGGCGAGTGCCTGCGCAAGCGATATGAACGTGCCGGCCTTGACGAAGTAAAACGGCGCGAGCATACTCATCGTGATCATGCGCAGCCGACGAGCAAAATCGCGGTGAGAGAGCAAGAACCCGGCGCAGGCGAATCCCATGATGTAAGCCGGCAACACGCCTTCGCTCTTCGCAAGCGTGGCAAGCCCGCTGAGCCCGAAGATGATGACGAACAGAAGCCGGGCACCCGGTTCGCTCACACGGTCGCCTAAGTTCGAGAAGACGGACGGCAAGAAGCGAGGAGCGATCATCGCGGCCAGGGCCGTCACGATCACGAACAGGATAAGCCAGACGTTGTAACTGGCGAAGAGCAACCCGAGCGCGACCACCGTCCCTAGGTCAGTCACGAAGCACGCCGCCAAGATCAACTGCCCGAAGTTGTTGCCGGCCAGCCCCGACTCCACCATAACGGCGTACACGACGGCGACCGACGTCGTGGACATGGCAATGCCGGCAATCTTCGCTGCGTCTACCGACCAATGGTCGAACAACCGCGTGAAAGCCATCGCCGCCAGAAAGGGAAAGAAAAAGGAGACCAACCCGATGGCGACAGCCGGCCGCCACTGGCGCCGCATGACCGCTGGGTCGATCTCGGCACCGGCGAGAAATGTCAGCATGATGCTGCCGAACCCAGCGATGAAATCGATCCAGGTGTTGGACCGCAGCGCGATGAGATTGCCGGCGATGGTGCCGAGGACGATCTCGACCAGCGCAGCAGAGATCTTTATGCGGATCGCTAGGAGCGACGCGACGAGCGCAAGGCCCATCCAGAGAGCAGCGATGAGCCAGGTATCGGCTATTGTGGACGCGTCGAATAAAGTATGCACGGCGAACTCCTGAATGCGCAGAGACAGCGTTCAGGAGTCATCGGCCGAGATGGCGGTTTCGCCGCGGAAGCGCGGTGGACTCCACCACCGTGAACGCCATTACGGTGAGCCGGCAGCCCCATTCCTTCTCGATTTTCGGTGTTGGTGCGATTCACATGAGGGCTCAGGCGTCGACGGGCGACGCTTGCCATGCCTTGACACCTTCGTAGACCAACAACGCGACGATGGCGATCGACGCGACGCCGTCGATCCACCACAGCCCGAAGCGCCAGTCGAGGAATACGCTCACTAACACCATGGCCGCAAGGTACCAGCACACCACGTTGCCGATCGCATCGGCGCGCAACGCACGGCTTTGAATGGCCCGAGCGATTCGCAGTTTGCCGTTGGCCAGCAGCGCCATGACGGGGATGCTGAGCGTCGTGAGCACCATGCCGAAGAGAGCCCGTTCCGGACGGTGATGCTGGGTCAAATTCCATAGCGCATACGCGGTGATGTACACCGCTGCGCAAAGAAGCAACGCGCCGACGATGCGCGCCGCGCGTCGTTCCTCACCCGAACTGGGCTCCCAACCGGCTCGCATCTCACGCTTGAGGCGCCGAAGAAGCACGCCGGCACAGGCGCACTCGACCAGACTATCCGCTCCGAATGCTTCCAAGGAAATGCTGTGAAGGATCGACCCGGCCGCAAGGGAGGCAAGCCCCGCTACAATCGTCCAAGCGATCGTCACCCATTCATAGACGACGGCTTTCCTTAGCGATGCAGTGGTGCTAACGGCGATCGCATCCCATCAGCACGCCGCTTCGCAGTTTTCGCACTCGACCTCAACCGTGCAATGTGCGATACGGAAACGGTCCAGCAAGAGCTTCTTGACCTTCGCCACCGTCGACGGCCCTTGGGCAAGATCGTCTTCTTGGACGCGGACGTGAAGCGATGCTGCGAAGCTGCGGTCGCTGACGCACCAAATGTGAAGGTCATGCACGTCTTCGACCGGCGCATTTTGGCGTATGAACTGCTCGACCGCCGCTACATTGAGCCCTTCGGGCGTCCCCTCCATGAGGATGTTCAGTGAATCACGGACGAGGGCCCAGGCTGAGAACGAAACGGCAACCGCAGCGACCAGCGACGCTATGGGGTCGATGATGGTCTTCGTCGTCAAAAGAATCAAAAACGCGGCAACGATCACCGCTGCGGAGATACAGGCGTCTCCTAGGACGTGAGCGATCACGGCTCGGATGTTCAGCGACTCGTGTTCACCGCGGGTCAGAAACCATGTCAGCGCCAGGTTGGCGACAAGAGCGATTGCCGCAACCAACACCATGAGGGTGGACTGCACCGGTTGCGGGTCATGAAGCCGCCGCACCGCTTCTACGGCGAGGAAGGCCACGATGAGGAATAAAGCGCAGGCGTTGGCGAGCGCTGCGAGCACAGGCGCCCGGCCGTACCCGAAGGATCGAGTGTTATCTCGCTGCCTCGTGGCTATGGCGGCCGCCCAAAGCCCCAGGCCGGCAGCCCCGACATCCGTCAACATGTGGGCAGCGTCCGTCAACAAAGCGAGGCTGTGAGAAACGGCTCCGCCAACCGCCTCGAGCACCAGGATGAAGCTCGTCACCAGCAGCGCTATGCGCAATTTTGCGATGTCGTTGCCAGCGTGCATGTGCCGGGCCATATTTGTAGCCTTTAGCCGGACGATGCGTGCGCCCCCTCAAAGCGGCGCTGCCCTCGTAGGCCGCCGCTAGCGCAATGCTCGACTTCAGCCTCGACCACGACGTTCCCACGGCTTCATTCGTTGGAACCCAAAGTAGAGAATGACATCGTAGACGATTTTCAATCCGCCGGCGAGAAAGAACGGAAGGCCCGAGAGAGCGCTCTGCACCGCAAGGCCTGCAAACAGCGGTGTGATCGCGGTCGCCGTAGGCCGCACTGCGTTGGTGAGCGCAGCGGCACGTGCGCGCTGCTCCAGCGGCACCGCGGTCATCGCAAACGCCTGACGCGTGGGCACGTCCATTTGCGACAGGGCGAAGCGCGCGAGCAGCACCGTAACGGCCCCCCTGAAGGTCGGCATCAGCGGCACGATGCAGAGCAGTATATTAGACGGCAGATGCGTGAAGACCATTGTGCGCAGAAGCCCTATCCTCGCGGACAACCAGGCAGCGACTGGATAGGAAAACGCAGCCAACGTGTTTGCACCGAACAGCACCAGTCCAAGCACGCGCTGATCCGATCCAAAGCGCAAATGCAGCCAATAGGCGAGGAAGCTCTGAACGACAAACCCGCCCGCCAGCGCGTCCACACCGAACAACAGCGCAAGGCGTTCAGTGGGACCGAACCGATTCTGGCCGGCCGCAATCGGCTTAGAATAATCCAACGAAGACGGTTCCGCCAAGCTCACATAAACGGCTATGAGCGCCAGGCCGCATCCCGCATACGCCCATGGAATCAAATAGGTCGGTATCACAGCCGCGGCGAGTGCGCCCAAGGCTAGAGCAAAGGCGCCTACGAGGTTGTATACCGCGAGTTTATGAGCCAAGCGGTGTTGTGGGACGATCTCCGCAATGGCGTGTTGTTCAATTCCGGAGAAAGGGCCGACTTCCTGAGCGCCCGCGCTCAGCGTGCCCAGCAGACACGCAACCACCACCGTGATCCAGCCACCGGGCATCGCGAGCATCAATCCGGCAACACACATCGCGCCCGAGCCGACGAGCAAGGCGCCGCGCCTTCCGAATCGACCGACAAGTCGCGCCGACGCGGCTAGAAACGCGGCACCTGCCAACAGCGCCACCGTCAGCAATGCACCGACGGCGAACGGCGAAAATCCGCGGTCCGCAAGGTACAAAGCGAGCGCGACCGATAACAGCCCGAAGCCGAATGTTCGGACTGCGCGTGCGGCGACGATCGTCTTGAACGTCGCTTGCGCGGTTCGATTCAAGGTTGAATTCGGTTCTGACACCATGCGTAGAGCGCGTCATACATGGGAGTTTCAAGTAGAAGCTTCTCCTGGTCCGCCTCTCCATGAAGTGACGCGAACCCGTGAGCGATGGCCCGCAGACCCGCCGCCTCGGGTTCGATCGATATGTCATCTGAGATGTCGGCACCGTGGACGATTCGCCCCAGCAGCTGAAGGGCAGGATCGGTGAGTTCATATTTAACCAGGATCGATTCAAAGCTGCACCGACCATCGACGTGTCCGAGCTCGACGTCGGCTACGTCGTAGGGTAGGGCCCCTTGTGTTTGTGCGACTTGCATAACCTCGTCGCGGCCCACATACAAGAACTCCGCTTGGGGGTCGACAAAACGTTTGATGAGCCAGGGGCATGCGATGCGATCGACGTTTGCGTTCTTACGGGTGACCCACTTCATCAGAAACCGCCTTACGAGCCTTGCGGGCTCACCGACGTGGCGCTGCGATACGAAGGACCGGCCGTCCGCCCATGTTGGGCAATGGAAAAAAGAGTGTGTGGTCACGGGGATCAACCGCCACTACATGAGCATTTGGGGCGAACAGGCCTCGCGCGACCACTCGAGGCACCGGCTGCGCGATATCGAGCACCGTTAGGATGCCACTTTCTGCGGCGACATACAGCCGATGAAGGCTTTCGTCAAGCGCTAAAACGTCGGGCCCGGCGCCGAGCTGCTGGCGCGCCAGGACGAGGCCTGACGTCAGGTCGACCGCGACGAGCATAGCGTTTCCCTGACACGCGATAAATGCCCGCCGACCGGCGCTATCGATTGCCACGCCATGCGCCTGCGTGCAGCCCGCCAACGGTATTCGTCGCTCGATGACTTGTGAAGACGGGTCGATAACGACCAATGCGTTCGTGCTTTGGTTTGCGGTTACAATGCGCCCCGCTGCATTGTCGAAGACTGTGTTGCCAGCTTCCCCGCCGATGCGTATTGAACCCAGACGGCGAAATGAAACAGCATCGATCACCGTCACTGCCTCGCCCGCCTCATCGGACACGAAGAGCCGCTTTGTTTTGGGATCGTAGGCGAGCCCGTCCACGTCGCCGGCCGGAATTCGTCGCAGCACGTGCAGCGTGCGCTCGTCGATTGCGATAACCGCGCCATCTGCTTCTGCCGCCACGAATACCCGGCCAAGAGCCGGGACCGCAAGGACACCTCGAACTCTTCGTGTTTGGTGCACGCTGCCGACGACCCGGCGCCTATCGATGTCGATCACGATCACCGAATCATCGCCCATATGGGCCACAAAGAGGCGCCGTCGTTGCGCATCCAAGCTTTCATAGTCAAAGCGGGTCGTGCCCCCGCTCAACGGGATATCGGTGACGGTGCGCAATGGCAGAAGCGATCCGAGTTCGGCGTGAGCCGTGGCCGGAATGGCGAAGACACCAAGCATCGCGCTCAGCAACCACAACACGGCGCAAAAACGTGTCATTTATGCCAAGGAACGTGGAACATACTGATAGTTTGTCTCAATCCGCGCTGCGGCAACGAGCGCTATCACCGTCACCACCGCGCCCGCCACTTGAATCGGAGCCAGTCTTTCGCCTACAAACAACGCTGAGAGCACTAAGCCCGAAATTGGGATGAAGGCTATGCCGATGCCTGCGAGGCCGCCTGAGATCTGACGCACGGCTGTGATATAGAGCAGGAATGGCATTCCCATGGTCAACACACCCGCGCCGGCGATAAGAACGATGTCACGCGCGTTGACGGTCCAAAAAGTTGCAGGGTGAGCCCAGATGAGCAGGACCGCCGCGCTTCCGAGGATACAAGCTCCGGTCACATGCTGCACCGTCGTGACGAGTACGGCGTCCAATTCGACCACTGCACGCTTCATAATAACTGCATGGAGAGCGGCCATGATCATGCC
This sequence comes from Candidatus Eremiobacter antarcticus, assembly GCA_003244105.1. Classification (GTDB taxonomy): domain Bacteria; phylum Vulcanimicrobiota; class Vulcanimicrobiia; order Eremiobacterales; family Eremiobacteraceae; genus Eremiobacter; species Eremiobacter antarcticus. Next base: position 133,169 of record QHBK01000008.1, read on the forward strand.
CAACCCCACGAGTGTGTCGCCCGCGAGGCGGGCATCACCAAGGCTGATGGAGTTCAGTCCTAGGCTCAATCCCGTACCGCACAGACCCAGAACGACCAGAGGTAGGGCGCCAGGGCCGCTACGCTCTCCAAATGCGAGGGCCGCAATCAAAAGAATGACCAATGGCTGTAACGAGTCGATTATTGTGGCGGAGGAGGCCGTCGTCTGGGCAATCCCAAGAGCGAAAAGCAGATACGCGACACCAGGCTCGACGATTCCTATCGCCGCTGCGATGCGAACTCGGCTCCAGTCCCTGACCTTGACGTGCCGAACGGCCGTAACGACTCCTGCGAATACGCTGGCCGCCGCCAATTCCCCGAACATGACTTCCAGGGCCGGGGCACTCTTTGTCAGCAATTTGAGAACCGGCCATCCAGCCCCCCACAGGACGGCTGCCACCATGATGGCCACAAAGCCACGGTGTTGCTTCACGTCGTCTCATTTAATATTGAGCCGTCCGTCACGCGCGAATCTTTGACCGCCGAGACACTGAGGCCTCGCCGAATCGCCGGGCTTTTCCCTGACGTATGAGGGTCTAACGGCTTCCCGACAAAGGCCTTCAACTGGCTGAGTTTTCGTAGCTATCGGTTCTGATTTCGATATCTTGCCTTTGAGCATCGCTCACTTGGTCAGCGGACTCGCGCATGATCCACATCGGCCCAACACTATGTCGGCATTGATTTTGGGGGTGCGTCTAGGCTCAGCTGCGATTGGGAAGCTAACCACCGCATCACAGTTGCCGATGTTGACAGGGTCGCAGTAAGACTTGTATACTACACGGTGTAGTAGCTACCCGTGGCACATCAACGGATGAAACTCAGGTCGACGCGAGCACGGTGGGCACCTGTTGGCGTAACATGATGATCCACTTATTCGAGCAGTGATCGATTGGTAAAGCACTTCCAACAAATGCCGCGCGGCTTTTACTGGAGTTGTCTGCTGGCATTCGTTTTAGTTGGTGCTTTTTACGCGAGAGGAGCTTTTCGAGAATCTATTCTGGACACTTTTACGTGCGCAGGCCAGGTGGTTTTAGACGGTGCTGATCCGTATCGCACTGAGCCGCTGCGGACATGCGAACGCGAGAGAAGTGATTCCAAACGGTCTGAAAACGGCGACGCTGTCGAGCCTGCTCCGCTTCCTGGCTATGCTTTGGCGCCCTTCGCGTTGCTTTCGAAGCTGCCGAGGAAGGTTGAGCACGCCGTTTTTCCGGCTCTACTTTTAGGGGCCGTGATCTTGGCCTGTGTAGCGATTGCGAAGCTGACGACCTTCTCTTTCCCAGCGCTGCTTGTGGTTTTTGCGCCTACGACGTTTCTCAACATATTGTATGGCGAAAACACGCTCTTCGCAGTGGCCGGAATCGCGCTTGCGGGACTTGCTGTTTCGCGCCGACAGTACGTACTAGCCGCGGTCGCAGCATCGTGCTCGATGGTACAACCTCACATCGGCCTTGTCTCCTGTCTTGCGTTGTTTCTATGGGTCCCGCGGACACGGCGATCACTCTTGCTTTGTGGTGTACTCGCGGCCGCTCTCAGTGTTGCAATGCTGGGCGTTGAGCGCAATATCGAGTATTTTCGACTTGCGCTCCCCGGTCAAGCTTTGTCAGAAGTATATGCTGACGATCAGTACAGCCTCACGCGCATGCTTTTCTTGTTGGGTGTTTCGCCGGCGCTTGCCATACAGTTGGGAAGCGTTTCCTACGTGGTCATGGCTATCTTCGGAGTTTGGCTAGCTAAAAGAGTTTCGGATACATTGAACGCGCCAGAATTCATCCCGCTTCTTCCCGCTGCTGCGGTGTTGCTGGGCGGCACGTTTGTTCATGACGTGCAGATGAGCCTTGCCATTCCTTGTGCCGTCGTACTCGCTTGTCGAGCACGGACACACAAGTGGCTGGCCTGGTTCGCGTTGCCGTTGGTCGCCGGTCTTTTCGATCAGCCCATCTGGCGGCCTTGGCTTCTGCGCCTAGCGCCCTTTGCGGCGGTTCCCTTTCTAACGAAGGAGCGATGGTCAAGGCACCTTTCGGCCTCCGGCGCGGCAGCGGCGATCGCGATCTGCGCGCTCTTTGTCGGATCCGCTTTGCGACAACCGATTGCTGCCCCGATACCGATGCCGGCGGACTTGTTGGACGGCAGGCGGATAGCATCAGATGCGTGGGGCGCCTATCTTCGCAGCCAGGACCCGCCGCCAAGCAAGTCACCCGAAGAATGGATACAGCGAGTTCCTACGTGGTTAGGGCTAATCTGTATCTTGGTCGTTGCAGCAGGGCAGTTGAAAGAGCGACGCGGCGCGGATCGGGAACTAGAAGAGTTCACACTAGCCTAGTCGACGTCTATTACCTCAGTCAGGCCTCCCGCGCCGTTGACTTCTTCTCCGTCATTGGTCGTGTGGTGATTGATGTGGCAGTGGATAAGCCATTTGCCTTTGCTGCGAGCGCGCCAAATTACGTCGTATCGTTCGCCAGGCGCCACTAGTACGGTGTCTTTGAGCAGCCGCGCGGAATCGGGAACCGGATTTCCATCGGTCGCGATGATCTTGAACGGACCCCCGTGGATGTGCATCGGATGCTCAAAGCCACTACTCGTTCCAATAAAGCGGACCAACAACCGCTGGCCCACTCTCAAGTGAATCGGCTCGGTTTCGGGATATGCCTTGCCGTTGATGGTGAAAAAGTTCGGCAACAAGCCTTCCATCGGCATGGCTGGGTACGATCGGCCACCGCGCACTGTCCACTCGCCAAGTTGTATATCGACTTCCTTGTCGTATTTCAGTGACTTCTTGATTGGATCGATAATGAACGCGCCGTATAAGCCAAGTGCTTCTTGTCGGTCAGCATTTACGTGCGAGTGGTAAAAGAACGTGCCCGCTTGCATCGGGGTGAATTCGTATGCAAACGAGCTGCCTGGCGCGATAGCTTTTTGAGTCAAGGGCGGAGGCCCATCCATGTTGTTTGGTACGATCAACCCATGCCAATGAACGCTTGTGGCTTCGGGAAGGTCGTTGGTAACAATCACCTTGATATGATCGCCTTGCCGAATGCGGATCATCGGACCGGGCACTTGGTTGTTGTATGCGTATGCTGCAACCGTTCGGTTCTTTAGTATGTGCCACGTGATCACGGAGGTTGTGAGGTGGAATACCTTTACACCGTTCACGACTTGCGGCTGCAACAAACGATCGCCGCGGGCGTCCGCAGAAGCGGTGTAGCCGACTTGCGCCGGGTCGACAGCGGCCATTCCCTTCATCTGCTCCGTATTCTGGTCGGCGCTCATTATCATGCCCCGTGGCATCGCTTCGCTGCTCAGCATCTTCGCAGTGCCGGGTTGTCCGCGCATCGCGAAATTCCCATAGTTAGCGGCGATGAGCACCCCGGCAATCAGCATCAGCAGGCTAAGCAGCGTGACGGCGACGATTTCAGGAACGGAAGCACGCGGCTTAACGCTGTTCATGCCATGCCCTTCATATCGCTCATGCTTGAACCGCCCTTGCCCAACGCCCGTTCAGTGCCCATCCCGTGTTTTAGGCCGGCCCACACCAGCCAAACGTTTAGCGGATAGGCAACGACCGCCGCAACGATCGATGCGAGCGACATAACACCCCAAAACCGCAACGTGGTTGGCTCCATGGCCGCCATATCGCGCGACATCAAAATGACCATCACCGCAATCATGGCTGCCATCATGGCATTCATCGAAACCCATTCCGGGAGCATCGTCTTACGAACGGCATTGAGATAAGAACCGCCCATCATGTCTTTCATGAAGAGCGCTTGGAATATCAGCAAACCGAATGCAAACCCTAACAGATATTCCGACACGCTCTCCAGCCACATTGGAAAGCCCAGAACGCCGGTAACCGCTGCGGCTGCGATGATTCCGGTCGCATCACCGGCAAGGCAATGGATTGTCGATCCCACACCTTGCTTCCAAAGCGGTTTTATGAACTCTTCATGCATGCCGGGGGACGGCTCTTTGCATGAAAGGATATAAAGAATCAGTCCGACTGGGCCAGTGTAAAGTGTCACCAGGACCCAGCCGTACTTCATCACCTTCATTTCCGGATTGAAAGTGAATGCGTCCCATGCAACGTACGCCACCGAGACAAGCACCATCGCAAACCAGACGATTAGCAGAGCGTCAGAAAACGCACTGCATCTCGCTGCGAGTGCATACCGCACGATTAGTGCTCGTGAGCTGGCGATTGACCGCTCAGCCCTTCGTGAGCGTGCTCGGGATGGTGATGCATGTCGTGCTGCATCGGATTTCTGCGGTCTACGTATATAAAATAGACAGCCAATGCTGCGAAGATAACGTTTAGCCAGAATGTGTAATTTAGGCTGAACGTCGTCATGTCCACGCGAATATTTGGTTTTGGAACCGGTATTTGGTGAAGGCCCGCAAAGACTAATTCCATGAGGATGCCGCTCAAGACCATGGTGACGAAAAAGATAACTCCGATGTATGCCGCCATACGCAGACCGTAATAGCGTCGGTACACATCGAGCAAAGGCAACACTATCAGATCCGCGTACAAGAATGCGAGCACGCCGCCGAAGCTGATGCCCGACGCCCATAAGATAGCGGCAAGCGGCACATTGCCGATGGAGCACACAAAGGAGACCACGGCGATGAGCGGCCCGATGACCGCGTTGGCTGGCACTTGTAACACCGGCGGAGCTCCAGTGAGGAAAATCCTATGCCAGACGGCTACGGGGACAAAGGCCGATAGAACGCCGGCAATAAGAAAACCGGCAACGAGGTCCTTCCACAGCATCGACCAGTCCATGACGAAGTTCTGAGCTACGAGAACTTTCGTTTGAGGATTGCGGAGTTTCTGCCAGAGGTTGTCGCCCTCGACCGTCATATCGCCGTGATCGTGACCCCCGGAAACCGCCTCCACGTGAGTGCGGGCCATCTCAACGAGGCGCGTCGGATAAGTCAACTTCACGAGCAATGACATCATCGCGATGAGGACGAGGCCACCGACCCATTCCGCTAGCGTGAATTGCCACCCCATCAATAGATACAGGATGACACCAAGCTCGATTACGAGATTCGTGGATGAAAACAAGAAGGCCAACGAGGGAACCAGACCGGCGCCTTTTTTGAAGAGCGTTTTGCTGACAGCCGCTGCTGCGTAGGAGCAGCTCGAGCTTGCGGCCCCGAACAGCGTCGCCAATGCTACTTCCCGCAGCCCGCTTCGACCGAGGCTTCGCCGCATTTGCTCTTTGGATACCAGGGCTTGTATGGCTGCGGAAATTGCAAAGCCCAGTACGAGACTCCAGCCCACTTGCCAAAACATTCCGGCAGCCATGATCAGCGCCTGGAGAAGATGTGAAAAAAAAGCGGCCATGTTAGCGGTGGGTTTTCAGAGGCCCTCTGGGCCGCGCTACGCTAGTGGGCATCCTCAATCAACAATGATGCGTAGTGAGCGACGCAAGGTCTCGGACCAATATCGCGTGATTGAGCGCAATCGCGATAACAATGGAGGCTAGAGTTGCTAACGACGCCAAACCGACGCTTCGCCACTGGGTAGTCCAAGGCTTGGTGCGGAGCATCGTTGATACTCGTCCGTCGCCCGAGAACTTGGATAGCGTCTGCAGATACAGCCGCTCCTGTCCTGAGTCTATGGGAACGGACTGGTGAACAGCCATCTCACGGCTTTGCCTGCAAAGCTGTTCTAGAGTCCGCATGACGGGAAGATTGAATAAGGCCGACACCAACAGGCGCCAGCCGGCCGCTCGCAGACAGTCATGCCGATGAACGTGGAGCAGTTCATGACGGAACACCATGCCGAGGTTTTTCCTATCGACGCGGTCGAGAAAGCCACGGGTGATAAAAACGCGCCGACCGAAAAGCGATGTGAAGCAAGCCTGCAAACTAATGTCGAGAAAGACCAACGTCGCCGTGACCCCCACGGCTTCTCGGACACCTTCAAATTCTTCCAGCGCGCTCTGATCGATTCTGGCCGCAAATCTACAAAGCGAATCCAGTTCGCTCTCCACTTCGATGAGGCGCCAACACGCCCCGACCACGAACATCAGCATACCGACGGCCAATACGGAGTAAAGCCGTTCGTGAATCCACAATGCCGTATGGTATAGAGGATCTACAAAGAAAAGCGAACAGAAACGATCCGCGAAGGGCGCCAGCGGGATGGCTAAGGCAAGGGGCCACAGATTCGCCACCCAGTGGGCGCGAGCGAATCTCTTGTCCATTGCTGTGTCCATACGGGTTACTTTTTGAGGCTCCGCTTCTGGCGCATCACCCGCTCGAGGTCAGCCAATCCCTCGAGCCCGGTGCCGGCAACGGCATCGACGAACCCGTGCAGTGCGGACTCCCGATGCTCAGCCGTCAGCGTCGACAAGACGCCTCTCATGATCGACGTAAGATAGGCACTCCTGCCGACAGCCGCTTCGTAGCGTACTTCAAGGTGACGCCCCCGCTTTTTGACCAGACCCTTCTTTAGCAGTCTGCCCAGTTCAGTGAAAACGGTGGTGTAAGCGACCTTCCGGTTATCGGCTATAGCTTCGTGCACTTGCACGACCGAACTTGGCCCGGAAGACCACAGATATTCCATGATGGCTGCTTGCAAGTCACCGAGCGAACGAAATGTCTCGGGTTTCACTGATTCGACCTCACTCTGAAGAAGTTTGACCATTCGACAACAGTTCGTAGGCACCCTGAGTCACGACACGATCTCCAGCTTTGATTCCTACACCCTTGATTGCTGCGCTGTCCTTGATCTCCATTTCGATTGTCACCGGAATCCGGCGATAATCGCCACTTTTGAGCGGTTCAAAAATCAAGGCCCCGCCAGTATCTGGATCCTTCACAATAGCAGACGCGGGTACCACCAAAGCATCGCTGTGCGGCTGCGAAAGAATCGTGACCTTGGCGACAGCGCCTATCGTGAGCCGGCCGCCGTGGGGACTGATGCGGGCGGTAAGAGTCCGGGTTTCTGGGTCGACGGCAGCGTTTATTACGGCGACAACTCCGGGAACCCCTCGGCCTCCATCGTTGAGCTGAATGCGCGCGCGATCTCCGGGCTTGACAACCAGTGCCTGGTCCTCGGTCAGACGGACGTCGATCGATGGGGTTCTGGCGTTCACCATCGCGACTACCGGTGTGGCAGAATCCACAATCTCTCCTGGATTCTTTAGCCGGGCCGTGATCACCCCATCAAAAGGCGCAACGATTCTTTCGAGAGCGGCGCGTGCCTGGGCAGACCCGAGCGCAGCCTGGGCTTGCTCGACAGCTGATAAGGCAACGTTGACGTCTTGAACACGCGGACCGGCCTGAAGCAGCGACACCTGTTGCCTTTTTGCGTCCAAGTCCGCCTGGGCGCTTGCAAAAGTCGCTTGAGCCTGCTGGAACTCACGTGCCGAAGAAATGCCGACCTTGAAGAGCGCCTGTTGCCGGGTGAGTTCAGCGCGTGCTGCGCTCAACTGGCTGGCGGCAGCGCGAACCGCTGCTTCCGCGCCCGCGACTTCCTGGCGCCGGGCGCCGACCCGCGCTCGTGCAAGGGCCGCTTGCGAGCCGACAATATCGGCTTGCGCCTGGCGGACTTCTGAGTACGAGACGCCGTGTTGGAGGCTTGCGAGGAGCTCACCCGCATGGACGGAGTCCCCAACCTTTACGCTGATCTCAGCGATTTGACCGTTGGTGGGGAAGCTCAAGCTGGCTTGGTCCCCGGGGCCTGCGGCCACCAAACCACTGAGCTCCATCGAGCCGCTCACGCTCCGCTTTTGTATCGTGCCTATGGTTACTTGGACACCGGGTTGCGACACGAGGCCGGATGGCGCGGGCGTAGCCTTGGGCGTGTCTAGCTCCGCGTTGCGATGACTGCAAGCAAACAAATTGAAGGTAGCAGCTAAGATCAAAAGGCACAACAGTCTCACAATGGCAGTCTTCCTGTCAGGACCTCAGCTTTTGCGCTAGCCAATCCTAAATCGAATTCGGCCGCGCGCACATCGGCCTGCGCCGCGACCAGCGCGTTCTGTGCATTTATGATATCCGTCAAACCCAGCGCCCCCGCCTTGTAACCGATCTGCGCAATAGTGAGAGCCTGACGCGCTTCCCGCTCGGACTCATTTGCGAAATCGCTTCTTGCCTGTGCCGTGGTAAAATCGCTTTGCAACTCCGCAGCGATTCCGGTGACGGTAAGCCTGCGTGCGGCCTGCCGAGCTGACTGGGCCTCGCTGGTGGCTCGCGCTTCGCGGATGGCGCCCTTTATCGTGCCGAAATCTATGAGCGGAATTTCTAGGCTCAACGTAGTGGCCGGCCCAACCGCCGAGAGCCCTGTGGCTTCAGCGCGCGACGACCGGGTTCCAGCTTTAAGTTGAAACGACGGAAGACGTTCGGCGGCCGCTGCAGCGGCGCTTGCGTGGGCCGCCTCCGCTTGTGCTTGAAACTGACGCGCGTCGGGATCTGCGAGATTCATTGCGGCGTCGAGTTCCGCCGGTAGTGGTCGAACGCTTGGGTTGAGCGGTGGCACAACTACCTGCGAGGACGGTAGCACGAGGAGTGTGCTGAGCCGTATCTGGGCCGCGCGTCGTCTGCCTGACGCGCCTTGCTCGTTGAATTGCGCTCGGCGCAGCTCAAGATTGGCCCGAACAACTTCAAAAGAGCCAACCGCCCCTGCTTTGTTGCGCAGCCTGGCTACCCGCAGCAGTTCTTTGTTCAGCGCTACACTTTGGGCAGCAGTACTTACTTCCGACTGTACGAGTGCGAGATTATAAAACGCACCGACGATATCAAGAGCGACCTCTCGGCGCGCAGCATCAACGGCGGCGTGGGCGGCACGCAAAAACGCTGCCTGCGAGCTGCGTTGAGCGCGGACCTTCCCAACGGCTGGAAACGTCTGACTCAGACCGACCGTACTCGAGGAAATAGTTCCGCCCGGGCTGCCCGGTGTATCTGGCTGAGCGTCCCTATCAATCGCCACTCCAAGCGGCTGAAAGGTAGCGGCGCGCAAACGCGCCTCTTGAGCTTCGAAGTCTTTTTGCGCGGCCAGCACCGCTGGACTCCGCGAAAGGCCTTCTGCAAGCGCGGACTCTAGCGTGAGAGGCGCGTTGTCGGCAAGACCGACCGCCGGAAGCAGCGCGACGACGATGGCAACGAACAACGGAACACGCATTATACGAGTTGCTCGGCGGCAGGCGTGACTATGTGCTCCGCCAACTGTCGAATCCGGGGGCTTTTCTTTGCGAAGGTCGCATAAAAAGCGGGCATAAGCAAGAGCGTGAAAAATGTTGAGAAGGTGAGGCCGCCGATCGTTGCGACCGCCAATGGCTTTTGCATCTCACTGCCGGCGCCGATCCCCATCGCCAGTGGCAATACGCCGAGCATCGAAGTCAGCGTGGTCATGAGGATTGGACGCAACCTGACATGCCCTGCGGCCAACATGATCTCGTCCGTCGCAAGCCCCGTGCCTTGCAAGCGCTCGACCTCATCAAAATAAAGTATCCCATTCTTCACGACGCCACCAACAAGCAGTATAAGCCCCATCAACGACGACACGTTGAGAGGTATATTCGTGAGCCGTAGGGCTATGACCACGCCGAATAAGGCGAGCGGCACCGACGTGATGATGACAAAGGGTGTTGTGTAGTTCCGGAATTCGAAGACCATCGTCAGAAAAACGAACAAGATGGCGAGAAGTATGGCCGTTGCGAATTCGTTAAACGACTGTCTTTCTAAAGCATAGCGGCCACCGTACACGATCTGGTAGCCCGGAGGAAGCTTGATGACGGCCACTTTTTTCTTTACGTCTTCCACAACACTACCCAGGTCTCTGCCGCTGACGTTAGCCGTGACGCGGGTGATTTGACGAAGATTTTCTTCGTTCAATTCCGTCGCAAGGCCGACCGGAACGACGTCGGCGAGGGCTTTGACCGTGTAAGTTTGATCGTTGGGCGCCGTGATGGGCATGTCACGAAGGTCGCCAAAGCTCTGTCGCCAGGGTAAAGCGTATCGAACTCGCACAGGGATTTGAACGGGCAAGTGCGGGAGCGAGGTGACGACCGTACCGTTGAGGCCGCCTTCCACGGCTTTCGTAAAGCTCTCGGTCGTGAATCCGGCCTGGGAAGCGGCCGCATTGATTCTTATAACCGTGTTCGGGTTCGTATATACAACGCCGTTGAAGTCATCGACGACGCCGGGAACTCTCTTAATCGTCTCGTCGATGCGGCTTGCAAGTTGGTTGAGTGTCTGGGGATCGGGGCCAAACACTTTCAATTCTATCGTCGACGGTGTGTTGGAAAGATCGTTGAGCAAATCTTGGAGTATCTGTGTTATCGAGAACTTGAGAATTGGAACCCGGGCTGACACAGAGGCGCGGATGTCATCCATAATGGCTTCAATCCGGACTCGCCGTTGGTCACGGCTCACTAAGGTGGCGCGAATATCACCCACGTTTGTGGGTGCGGGGAAAAAGCCTGACGGGTCGAGCCCGGTCAGCCGAGCGTATCCGACCACGTAAGGATTTGCACCCAAAATATTTTCCACTTGCACCAAAGCTCGGTTGGTCTCCCCAAGCGACGTTCCCGCGGGCATCGAGAAATTGAACTCGAAGGCGCCTTCGTCCATCTGGGGCATAAAATCACTTCCAAGCTTCGTTCCCAACAAGGCAGTGACGATCATCACAGCTCCTGCGCTTGCCCACGCGATGTCGCGATGGTTCAGAAACCACCGCAATACGGGTCCATACGCTCCCAACAAAGCAGCAATGATATTATCGCCCATGCTCCTGCGCGTACGAGACGAGGACACGGGTGACGGAGTTCGCAGAAAATGCGATGCTAACAGTGGTGTGATGAACAACGCGAACAAAAGAGAAAGAGCTAAAACCACTGACAACGTGACGGACAGCGCGCCGAAGAAAGCACCTGTGACGCCCGACAGCAAGGCCATCGGAGCAAACACCACTATCGTCGTAATGGTGGAGCCGATCATCGGTGCGGCAATCTCGGCCATTGCAGTGCGGACCGCGGCCACCCTCGACTGCCCTTCCTTGAGGTGACGGTAAATGTTTTCGACCACGAAGATCGCATCCACAATCACAAGTCCGACGCCTACGGCAAGACCACCCAGCGTCATCAAATTCAAGCCTTGGTTGAACAGTCGCATGAAGAAGAAAGAAATGGCGATGGAAAGCGGTATGACTGCAGCCGCGATGAGAGTGGTTCGCAAAGACCCGAGGAACAGCCAGATGATTCCGATCGCTAGAATAGCCCCAATCGCGATGGCATCCCGTAGGTTTCTCACAGCATGCTCTACCAGAATGGCCTGATTCCAGTACGGCGTTATGGCACCGCCGACACCTAGCGCGGCTCGCTGTTCCTGGATTTTCTGATCAACGTCGTGATAGATCTGCACGATGTTGGCACCCGGCTGTGCATATATGTTGAGCAGGACCGCTTCCCGCCCTTGGGCGGATACGAGCTTGGTCCGCGGTTCTAATGACTCATGCACCGTAGCGACGGCATCCACGCGGACAGCGACGCCTTTTCTGTTTGCGATGATGGTTGAGCCGACGTCTTCCGTCGTCTTCAGCAGGCCGCTCACCAACACGACCTGCCGCTGGGCGAACGAGTTGTAGTGGCCGACCGATGTGATCTGATTGGCGGACGCGATGGCATTCTCTAAGGTTTCCAGCGTCAGCCCGTAAGCCGCAAGCCTGACCGGGTTCACAGAAACCCAGTACTCCTTTTGACGGCCTCCTACGACCCGCACGAACGACACGCCCTTGATGCCGACAAGTGCCGGTTTGATTTGGTAATTCGCCAGCACTGTCGTGTCAGCGATAGATCTCCCCCGCGCGTCAATCGAGTATCCCAGCACTGGGAACAGGTTGGGCAAAATCTGTTGCGCTTCAACGCGTGTGCCCGGCGGCAATTGGCTTTGCAGGGAGGAGATGGCCGCGTTGACCCGCTGAAGATCGATATTGATGTCGCTTTTTGGATCAAATGAAATGGATACTGCGGCGGCGCCTTGCCCAGAATTTGATTGGATGCGCTGGGCGAAAAGAATGCTCGATGCGGCCTGCTCAATCGGGCGGGTGATGTTCTGCTGCATCTGGGCGGCAGCCATCTCACCATTTTCCGCGACCACAACTACTCGGGCAAAGGCGACGTTCGGATAGATCGACTGCGGCAGCTGAGACGCCGCAACGAGCCCAAGCGCTACGAGCACAACTAATGACAGAAGCAGTCCGCGGGCGTGGTTCAGCGCGAAGTCGGCGAACTTCAAATCGACCCTAGCTCAGACCGGCAGGAAAACTCCACCCTCATCGAAACTCCTTGACTATACTACAAGCTGTAATATGCGTCAACGACTGAGAGGAGCAAAATATGAAGGATCGAGCCCTCATGGGCTTGCTCGTGTTGGCCGGCATCGGCATAGGAATGGTCAGCGGCCGGATTTTGGACAGCGGCGCGGCTCATGCGATGCCGATGATGTCGCAAAAGTCCATGAGCTGCCACATGCCGCAAAGTAAGTCACCCGGCGACGAGCAGATGCAACGGGCGATGATGACAATGATGAGCTCAAACCGAAGTATGACCCTAACCGGCGATCAAGACCGTGACTTCATGCGCATGATGATTCCTCATCACGAAGCGGCTATTGCGATGGCACGGGTCGAGTCGAGCAAAGGAAAGCGCCAGGAGTTGCGCTCGGTCGCTCATGACATCATCGCCAGTCAGCAAAAGGAGATTCGGCAGATGCGCGCTTGGCTGCATGAATGGTACGGTGAATAGGAACTCGCGGGTTTGGATACTACACAGGCCTTACGACGCTGGGAAGAAATCTTTGAAGGGCTTGTCAATGCAGGGGTGCGAGTTCATCGAGACTCCGAAAGGATAGCTGCCGATATTCCCTGGTCCGCAACCGTCACTGGGAACCGCGCCGGTATCCTCTACGTTGAAAAGATGAACCCTGCGGGCCACGATTACCGCATTTTTTGGCAACCGGTGAAGAGCGCGCATGCGATGGACATCACGAATCTTTCGGTAAAAGCGCTCGTGCGAAAGATTCACTCGACCTAACCCAGCTGCAAGCGACACCCAATACTTGGAAAGGACGGTGCTTTGACCCTGGGTCGTTGGAGGAGCAAAATTCAATCGCTCCGCGGATGGGTGACGAACGGCGTTCGCCATGCTCGCCAACGTGAAGTCTTGTTCAAGCGCTTCCCGGACGCCATTTTCGGTGAGGGCGTCATGGTGGTTGGCGAGGATCGGTTTTACCCCGGCAAACGGCTATTCATCGATCACCGTGCCTACCTAAATTGCGCTGGCGGACTTTGGAACGGTTATCGGGGCTACATTAGGCTTGGTGACAATGTAGAAATCGGACCGTACTGCGTGCTTTGGGGTGCGGGCGGAATCACAATAGGGAGCAACGTTCATATCGGGGCGCACGTGAGTATCAGTGCTCATGAAGCTCGTCAAATACCCCCGAGCAAGACAGATACTTTCACGCCGTTGGAGTTTGACTTCGCGCCGGTGATAATCGAGGACCACGTCCTTATATGCTCTGGGACAGTCATCGTGCCGGGTGTGAAGATCGGTCACCATGCGATGATCGGGGGCGGATCCGTCGTGACGAAGGATATACCGCCATACGCGTTGGCGGCGGGATGCCCGGCGAGGGTGCTTCGCTCTAACGGGCCCGACGTCGCGGGTTCAACACTTGCGGTCGATTCAGCCGGGGGGTGGGATCCGCTCAATCTAAGCGGAAGCGGCCCTGAGTAGTTCGACTAGTGGATAAAGAGAAACACCAAACCGAGAAGAGCTATAAAAACGCCGCTTATGACCTCCCCGTAGCGCTCAAATGGTCCAAGATTTATCTTTTGTAGGCCCGCGGTCGCGCTGACGCATAATAGCACGTACGTGGCTATCGTCGACAGCGCAAAGAGAATAGACATCACTGCGAGAAGGCCCGCGCCGTATTTTGCCGCTGCAAAGAACGCTGGTATGCCCTCTACCATCGGTGATGAACCCAGCACTAAAAGCATAGCAGTTCTCGCTGACGTAGAGTGCTCGTGCTGGTGCAGCGGCGGAGCTAAGGCGACATTGCCTTCAATTTCATGCCACTCGTCAACCTGATGACTATGCCAGTGCACATGAGTGATCTCATGTCCGTGTTTGTGTAGATGCGCGTGGCCGGCGGGACCGTGATCGGTATGCTGTCCGTGGCCGTTATGCTGGTGGTGTCGATGACCGTCGTCGGATCCTTGCTCACGTAGTTCCCATATTGCCCCTATTGCTACCCAGCCTCCAAATCCGATAAGCGCCAAACTCGTTACAAGGTTGACGACTCCGCCGAACTTCGTCGCAAAGGCTACCCCGGCAGTCCAGACGATGACCGCGATTATCAGAGTCGAAATGGTGTGGCCAAGGCCCGCACCAACCGCCGCTTTAGCTGTTTGCGCTCTCGACCATCCGCGTTGCCTGGCCATCAGCGTAATAGGTGCCCAATGATCCGGCACTAGTGTGTGCAGCACGCCGACGGCAATCACGGCAAGGACGAGTAGAAGCGGAGTGTGGGGCATCATAAATGTTGTTTCCCTCCACCCGTCATCGAAACAGTAACGCTTAACCTGAAGGTCAGCGGTCGGTTCTCTCATTTGACCCAGTCACACCGAATGTGCTAATCTAGTTAGCAGATGACAGTATTTAGACCCGGCCGACGTGGCTCGGCGGCTCTTTTTGGGCCCTTGGAAGCCGAAGTTATGGACGTGATCTGGGAAAAGGGGCAGCCCGTAACCGTAGGAGATGTTGCAGATAGCCTTGCCCGCCGCGATCCGCCTCTGGCGTATTCCACCATCAAGACGATTCTGACGAACCTCTCCGACAAGGGTTATCTTTCCAAGCGGTCGGCGGGCCGTGCCAACGAATTCATGGCTAAAAAATCCAAGATGCATTTCCAGCGCGACGTCATCGGCGGTGTCGTAAGCTCACTTTTGCGCGACTATCGGAATCCATTGCTGACTCATCTGGCACAGGAACTGGCTGACGATCCTGAATCGATCGCGGAATTTGAACGGCTCTTGGCGGAACGAAAGAAGCAGCGTTCACGCGATGCATGATGTGATCGAATTCTTTGCGCAATGCGCTCAGTCGGGCACTTTATTGACCTCCCTGTGTGCCCTCGTCTTGCTGCCCCTCGCCGCATGGGTGGCCTGTCGGCTGTTGACTCCGCACATCGTCGCGATGACGGACGATCCTTCCTGGCAAGCCCCGCTCTCGGCGCTGGCGGCCGGCCTTCCCGGAGCGCTTTTCGTGGGGCTTTCGGTCCGAGCACTTTTCAGCGATGCAAGCTTGGCGTGTTTGTCCGTTCCGGTCGGGCGCGGAATCTTTAGTCTCATCATCGCAATCATGACTGCAGCACTCATTCGAGCGCTGTGGCTCGCGTCGCAGCGCGCTCGTCAGGTCGGGCGATTGATCCGTTGTTCAGCTGAGCCGTCGCAACGACTTCAGGGCATAGCCAGCGCGTGCGGTGTTGTTTCTCGTGAGATAAGCGATAGTGCACCGGTCTGCATATTAGCTGGGACTTCCTCGCCGGTCGTCCTGGTTTCGGCCGGCGCTTTAGCTGCCGTCTCCGACGAGCAGCTCCGTGCAGCGTTGCAGCATGAGAGTGCGCATGCGCGTCGTGGCGATCAGTTGCTGGCAGCAGCGCTGTATTTCCTGACTGATCTTCTGCCGCTACCGGCTCATGAGCTTATTGAGACTTACAGGGTAGCTCGAGAACTGGCCGCCGACAGCGATGCGGCTAGCTCCACCGATGCCGGCGATCTCGCGGGTGCTTTGCTTCAATTCAGCAAGGCCGGTCAAGCGCTCGCCGCTGTATCATCACTCGCTGACCAAGACACCGTCGCAATGACCAAGCGATTAGTCGCGCTGCTGGCACCTTCGCAGCATCGGGGGCGCACCAACACAGTACGGCGTGTTGCTCTTGCAAGCGCACTCGCCTTCATCGCACTCACCGTCTTCTTCATCCCGGTGATGTCGGCTCAACATGCGCCCTCTTGCACGCTCGTCATGAAAGCCGGCCAATGATCTGCCGGGCAATATTTTTTTGCCTCGTACTGCTAAGTGTGTTAGCAGTCCATACACCTGCTGCGTCAGCTGCTCCTATGGTCGTGCGTCTGGGATCAGCCGACGTCATGCTTTCACTTTCGCCGGATCCCCCGCAACCCGGATCTGAACGTGTGACCGTCAATGTCACGGGCACCTCGGCTCAAATGCTTAAGCGCACGTCGCTCAGGTTCGCGTCGCATATGCCGTCGATGCACATGGCCGGCAATAGTGGAAGTGCGACGACGGTTTCAAACCGCCCAGGCCAGTGGACGTTCGATCTTCCCATGGCCATGGCGACGGAATGGGCGGTGACTTTGAACTTCTCCGGCGGCGTCAAGGGTGCTACGACTTTTGCTTTCAATGTCGGTGGGGCCACAAACGCAGGTGATGCGATGCCCGGAATGGCCACCACAAATGGCAGCCCATGGAAAATAGCCGCCTTCGCCTTCGCCATTCTTTTTGTGCTAGCGGCGCTTGCCGCTTGGAACATCGCCACGAGTCGCCGGTCTTCCGCCCAACCGCAATGGCTCAACGGATCGGCAGCCGTCTTAGCCGTTGTTGCCATCTTAGTGATTCTGGGAATAGCGCTTTTGCAGAACAAGTTCGGGCCACCCGCTATGGATATGAGCGCCATGTCTGCCGTGAAGGGGAGCGCCCCGCTTCCGGTCAGGCTAGCGACTGTCGGCGGCTCCCCCGGCGGCAGCACCATCAGTGCACCCGGCATTGTGGCGGCATTTCTTACACAAGAGGTTTCTGCACGCACTCCCGGGGTCATCAGCGCGGTCAACGTTTACAACGGTGATCGGGTCTTGGCGGGCCAAGTCGTCGCTTCGGTCAGTCAACCGGATCTCGCGGTTCAAGCACAATCCGCATTGGCCGCTGCGCGCTCCGATTATAGCTCGGCAACAGCGGCGATGATCGAGGCCCGTCATCACGCGCCGAACGAGCTGTCAATCGCGCAGGCAGACGCGCGCAGCAAGGCCGCCCAGGCCCGCTATTGGCGCAATGAGCTGCAACGCGAAAAGATGCTGCTCGACAACGGGGCGGTGTCAACGCAGGAATATCAAAGCGAACGCGCTCAGGCCGCCGCCGCTCTCTCTGGCGCTGAATCCGCGCAGCATCAAGTCGCTGACGCCCAAGCGAACATCGAGATGACGCGCGCTCAGGCCGACGCCGCGCTTGCAAAAGCGTCGTCGTCGTCCTCGGCCGCCTCAGCGCAGTCAATTTTGGCCGGATACACGACTCTAACAGCGCCCAATGACGGCGTGGTGGTGACCCGCCTTGTCGATCCTGGTTCCTACGTGGCTGTCGGGACTCCGATTCTCAGGATTGCGGTGGTTGGAAAAGTGCGCATTCAAGCCAACGTTGCGCAGGAAGACCTGAACGATATAAAGGTGGGGACGCCGTTGGACGCAACCGTCGATGGTCTGCCAATCATCCATGCAGCGGTGACCGCGGTACAACCCGCTTCCGACGCAACGGCGCACACTGCCATGATTGAAGCGGTCGTGAGCAATCGGAACGGTCGCTTGCGCCCCGGCACGTACGCCCGCGTGATCCTCAGACCGCGTGATTCTTACTCGGCTTCGGGAACCACCTTGCCTTCCAGTGCCGTCTTAGGAAGCGGCGAGGATGCAGTCGTGTGGACAGACGTCAACGGCACCGCTCATCGCGTGAACGTGACCGTGCTGTCCGATGACGGCAGTACCGCACGGGTGAAGGGTGCCGTGAAGCGTGGCGATCGTATCGTGACCGAGGGCGGCCTCAACCTACAAGAGGGCATGACAATAACCGAGGCACGGTCGTGAACGACCGCAAGGGCTCGATCCCCGCGTGGGCTCTCGCCAACCCGCATGCGGTAATCGCAGCATACGTCGCACTCGTGATTGCCGCTATCGCTGCGGCCTTGTTCATTCTGCCGACCAGAATGATGCCGTACGTCGAGAGCCCGCAGGTAGCCGTCGTGACGATGGTCCCGGGTTACGCACCCCAAGACGTAGAGACGTACTTTTCCAAGCCGATCGAAGAGCGGATGACAGATCTCAAGGACGTCCGTTACGTCCGTTCGACATCCCAGCAAGGGTTGTCCATCATCACACTGCAGTTCAAGTACGGCACGGACATGCGACGCGCGCTGGTCGACGTGCAGCAGCTCGTCCAACAGGCTCAAGCCGACCTTCCCTACGACCGAGCGAATCTGAAGCCCTCGTGGGTGGTTCCCGTTGATCCGCTCAACACCCCGGTGCTTCAGTTGGCGGTCACGGGCGTGGGATGGGATCTTGTGCAACTGCGGCAGTTCGTCGCAAACGACGTAGTCCTCGAGCTCAAGACGGTTCCCGGTATCCAGACTGTGCAGCCGTTCGGAGGAATCCAGCGTCAGCTTCAGGTCGTCGTGGATCGCAATAAGCTCGCCGCGTACGGCCTTTCACTTGTGGATGTCAAAGACGCTCTCGATGCTCAAAACGTCAGCCGCTCGGCGGGGACGATCACGAACTCGGGTCGTGAGACGCTTGTGGTCGGTGCGAACCGGGTGCTTGGCGCAAACGATGTGCGCGATTTTCCATTAACAACGGCGGCCGGTCGCAGCATCTACGTGCGCGACATCGCGAGCGTCACTGATGGAGCCGCTGAGCGCCGTTCGGCATACGACTTCAATGGCAAGGAGGCCGTAGAAGTATCCGTGGTCGAGAATCCCAACGCTAGCTCCCCTGAGATCATCGCCGCGGTCATGCAGCGGCTCGCTCAGATCGAGCACGAGCATCCGGGATTGAAGTTCGAGCCGGCGTATGACAACTCGCGGTTCGTATCGGACTTGAAGAGAAACATGTTTGATGAGCTGTTGGTCAGCGTTGTCCTGGCCGGGCTCATATTACTCGTATTTCTCGAAGACGTCAGCGCGACCGCTATCGTGATGACCTCCATTCCGACGTGCCTAGGTTTGGCCGTGCTCTTGTTCGTGCCGATGGGCTTTTCGATCAATAGCTCTACCCTTGTGGGGTTGCTGCTGGCGATCGGACGGCTCGTCGACGACTCGATCGTCGTCATCCACGCCGTTCATCGCAAACTTGAATCGGGCAAGCCACCTGCGCGTGCCGCCATAGACGGCACGATGGAGGTCGTGTTGCCGATCGCGGCCGCGACTGGGGTGATGATCCTGGCCGTGGTGCCATTGCTCACGAGCGGCGGAATCACGCAGATCATGTTCGTGGGGCTTGTGTGGCCAATCGTTTTCGCGCTGCTTGCGTCGCTTGTGGTTTCGCTCACGCTCACTCCGCTTCTGGCCGCGAACCTATTCTTTGGAGCGGATCGGCCGGCTCCCGCTTGGCGGACGTGGATGGATGTGGCTGTGGGTCGGGCCCTTGGACCCAGCCGGCGTGGATTGGCTCGCATGGAGAACGCGTATAAGCGCGGCCTGCGCTGGAGTCTTGAGAACAAGATGCTTGTGTTGGGAGGCGCTGCAATCGCCACATATATCGGCGTTGGCCTGCTGCCGTTTGTCGGTAGCGAGATGATGCCGCTCGCGGACACCGGCCAGGCCAGCGCCTATCTCGAGGCGGATCCCGGCACGTCGTTTGCGACGATGCGCCAGAAATCCACGACGTTTGAAAAGATTCTTTTGGCCCAGCCTGAGGTGGAGCGAGTCTCGGCTGAGGTCGGCGAAGACACCGCGGGCACCTACTTCACGGGGCAAGCGATGAACTCTGTCAATGCCGCGTCATACATGGTTACCCTAAAACCCAAAGAGGCGCGTCAGCGGTCGATATGGGCGGTCATGGATTCGGTATACGCGCAGGCCTCGCAGACGATTCCTGGGCTGCGCCGGGTCGCGCTCAAGGAGATGGGCGCCGACGTGATGTCCACGACAGCGGCGCCGGTGGAACTCGTCATTTATGGACCTGATCTGAACGAAGTGCATCATTTGGCCGAACAAGTAGCCGCCGCTGCTCAAAGGGTTCCGGGTCTCGTACAAGCATCGACGTCCTCCGCTGCTACGCAGCCGGAGATGCGTGTTGTGGTCGACCGCACACGCGCCTCGCAGTTGGGGCTCACGCCGGATGATGTCTTAACCCAAGCCTACTATGCGACCAAAGGTGGGCTGACCACCCAGTATTTCAATCCGGAAAACATCCGGCATGATACGATCCTCGTGCGCTATGCAAGCCAGGACCGCCTCACGACGGGCGATCTGGCGCGCGTACAGATAGTTGGAAAGAATAGCGCCGTCGTACCGCTCACGGCCGTAGCTCAGATTGAACGCTCGACCGGTCCCACGAAGATAGAACACGATTCGCTGCGGCGCACGGTCTCGGTGTTGGGCTATTATCGCAAGGGCAGCCGTGGTGAGATGGCGCTCGACACGGACGTGCTCATGGGGGGCCTTGCGCAAGTGGCCTTTCCGGTCGGCTACGGCATCGAAATGCGGGGCGACATGACCGAGATGGCGACGAGCTTCGATCGCGAGGTTGCCGCCATGAAGTTGGCGGTGCTCTTCATCTTCTTATTGCTGGTCGCGCAGTTCCGCTCGTTCGCGCAGCCGCTCGTGATGCTTTTGGCCATTCCGTTGCAGTTGCTGGGAGTCTTCGGCGGGCTATTGCTGGCCCATCAAAACTTGTCGACGGTATCTATCCTCGGCATCGTGGTGGCTAATGGCATGTCGGTGAGCAATGCAATACTGCTTGTGGACCTCATCATGCGCCGCCGCGCTTCCGGGATGACCAGGGATGAGGCGATTTTGGAAGCCGGCCCTATCCGGTTGCGCCCAATCCTTATGACGACGATCGTGAGTCTCGTCGTTCTCGCGCCGGTGGCGTTCTTCCCGAAGACCGGACTTGACGCGTATTCACCCCTAGCGACGGTCATCATCGGCGGCCTGACGGTCTCGACCCTGCTGACGTTGTTCGTCGTGCCGACGCTGCATGCCGCGGTCGACGACATCCAGGTCTGGTGGCGGCGGCGGCGCTCGACCGGGGAGCAGACAGCCAATGCATAAGGCCGGCATTGCCTTCGCGCTGCTCGTAATGATGTGGCTGCCGGCAGCGGCGGATCCCATCGTATTCAACGGCGAGCTTTCCAAGGCACAGGCGATCGCCCGCGTGACAGTTCAAGGTTTCGACGTTCGCGCTGCACAAGCCGATCTGGCGGTCGCTCGGGCACGCTCAACCACAGCGCGCAGCGAGCTACGGCCGCATATTTCCCTTGCAGCCATCGCAACCGATGCCAACTTGCCGCAGTTGGGCATGCCAGTCTCCCGTCAAACGTATCTGAGCGCATCCGCAAGCTTGCCCATCTTCAACTCTGCATATTCCTTTGGAGCACAAGCGGCCGGCATTACGGCTCTGGCAGCGGCCGATGATCTCGCCGGTGTGCAAAACGATGAAGCTCTTGCGGTCTATCGGGGGTACGACCGGGTTTTGCTGGCCGCTGCTGTGGCAGATGCGCGTCAGGCTGACGCGTCTGATCAACAGGCGAATGTCGACCTTATCAGTCTCAGGGTAAGGGTTGGCAAGGCCGCAAGATATCAGCTCGTGCGCGCAAGAGCCAGCCTCGCTCAGGCACGACAGGCCAAAGAAGACGCTGATGCGGAGCACGACGAGGCTCTCACTGATCTCAAGGTGCTCCTCGACTTCGATCCGTCCTCAAACGTTCAGCTCTCCGACGGGTTCACGACGGCTCCGCCTTCAAGTAGGCTCGCGACCGTCTCAGCGCGGGCGCGAGTGCAGCGGCCGGAATTAGCCGCCGCGAAGTCGCGAGTCGATGCGGCTGCGGCGTCTCTCCGGCAGGCGCGAGCTGCCTTCGTTCCGGTCACATCAGTCTCAGCGCAAACCTACAACGGCACGTCGAACCCGCCCTTGGGTCACGGGGGCGCTCAGATAAGCGCGCAGGTTTCCATTCCACTCGTTGACGGTGGCGCGCGCTCGGCCGCTGTGGCACAAGCTAAAGCTGATCAGGAAAAGGCGCAAGCCGAATACGACCGCCGCTCGCTCATGGTGCAAGCCGATGTGGCTAACGCCTGGCGAGAGCTTACGGCTGCCCAAAGAAATCTCGTGGCTTCACAGGCGGCGCTAATGGAGAGTCGGGAAAACCTGAGAGTTGCCCGGCTGCGGTTGCGCGCCGGCAAGGCGATCGAGTTAGAAGTGCTTGATGCATTGGCAGTCTCCGCAAACGCTCGAGAAGCAGCTTTACGGGCGCAAGCGCGCCTGGATCTGGGTATCGCTACACTGCACCATGCGGCGGGCGATCCTGCGAACTCATAAGTGAGGGATCTATGAAAAGAATGCTCCTTTGGTTGCTCTCGGCCGTGCTGATAGCGGGTTGCAGCTCGCGTCAATTGTCATCGTCGCAAACCGCAACGATGCCTGCGGCTTCATCCGGCGATCTTAGAATGTCAATGACTTTCGCCCCGTCACCGCCGGTGAAGGGAAACGAGACGATTACCATCTCCGTCAACGATGCCAGCGGGAGTTCCGTCAAAGGCGCGTCGGTCAGATCGACCTCGAATATGCCGGCGATGTCCATGTCGGGACCGACCATGGTGTTCCAGGACAACGGTGACGGCACATATTCAGCCGTCACCAACCTGAACTACAGCACGAAATGGGTTTTCCGGGTGTCGGCGTCTCAGATGGGCAAGTCTGGGAAGGCCGAATTCAGGGTCGACGTGCCGTGATCGGGCTTATAAGTCAGACCGCAGTCACCCAGGAATGTCGCTTTCGTTCGGCCCGCAAAGGCACGATTCATGCGCCCGGTTTTCTTAGTGCCACTAGATACAGCCGTTTAGGAAGATCGCCTTCCTCGATTTTGTCCACCCGCAAAAGTTCGAAGCCCTTCGTGAGTTCGTTTACCTTATCCATCGTGAAAAAGTGAACAATGTCTCCGTCGATCTCATAGATGCCTTCGGTCTGCCACTTTCCGCCTCGATAGTCGGGATCGAACTCGTTCCGCACTGTGTATATTCAGAGCCCGCCTGGCTTCAGAACGCGCCATATCTCAAGCAGAATGCCTTCGATCTCTTTGGTGGTAAGCGCCATGCAGAGCAGCATATGCGAGTAACACGCATCAAAGGAACGACCTGCGAATGGCAACGGAAGGCGCACGTCGTGCTCCACGACGCTGAGTTGCCCAGAAGAAATGCCGCTTGCTCGTTCGGCTAGAGCTTTGATTGCTCTCGTCGCATAATCGGCGGCGGTAACCCGCAAGCCTTGTTGAAGAAAGAAGAGTGTGTCGCGACCCGCGCCACAGCCTAATTCCAGTGCTGTTTTGACGCCCCGAGCAGCGAAAAGCTCGTGAGCCAGCAACGCTGCGCTGCTTGGACTCTGTCCGAACTTGTCTGGATTGGTCTCATAGACGTCTTGCCAATGACGCTTTTGTTCGTCAAACGTCTTCCGGGCGTCCACCGCACATCGTTAGACCGCTGACTTAGCGACGCCTGGTACGCGAGCAGCTGGTGCTTTATATCGTTGCGGCGACCAGCCTTCTACCGCGCGGTTTATTCGTGGGAGCGCATCACAGCAAGAATCATCGAAACGGGTGGGCAACCTTTGAGGACAGTGCCCTCCCTAAACAATGTTCGAGAGTCTCGTGCAAAGGAGCCCGCTAACTCGATACATCAAAGCATAGCGGGCTCTAGGCGTTAGCATCATAGAACGGAT
>QHBK01000008.1:156971-158519 GCA_003244105.1 Candidatus Eremiobacter antarcticus
GGCCCTGGCCTCGCGCAATTCTCCTTAGCACGTCGTCCGGCATGATCCCCACATGTCCATTGCTGAACCGTGCGCTATCGCAACTCAGCGGAATGGGGCCGCCTGTACTCGTAGATTTAGCAGCAGCGCTGGCAGTACTTGCGCGCAGCGTACTTGCGCAGGCTTGAAGCACGAGCAGAACGCCAAGCGTCAACGTTTGTCGAAACAGCCGTTTTTCTGTGCTGCAACGTTCCGCTCCCTCGAAGGTTCATGTCTTATATCACCTCGACCTTATCCTCATAACATGGTAGTGGGTTAGTGCAGTACCGTCAGAGTGCTCTGAGGGCGTGCCTGGCAAGTACGGGATTTACGCCGTACATCCAGGCCGGATCTTGCCACGACGCACTGCAGAAAAACCGAGGGGATAAGGTAGGCTCAAAACTGGTCGGCGACTTCGTCTTCTCCCACTTCGGGCACATCGGTTGGAGGACCGATTCTGCCAGGGGTTCCTGGGTCAAAGCCTTTTCAATATGTGGGGATGCAGACCATAAGATTCGGCTCCGAGGAACCTCGCATGGAGGTTGAGCGCTGAAGGTCTTGACTACAACGGCGGACGTCCACATGGTTCCCTTGGTGATCTGACGCCAGAAGAATTCGCCCTCGCGGCAATTAATTAACTCGATCCGAAATTGCGCTTATGCGTGGGATATTAGTGGAGAGCACGTCAAACAGAGGAGATCAAGCGATAGTGGATAGCGAATTATTCGAGAAGGGTTTGGAAACGCGGAAACAGGTGCTCGGCGCGAAGTATGTGGACGAAAACCTTGCAGGTTCCGATGCGTTCATGATGACGTTTCAACGCGCCGTTACGGAATTAGCGTGGGGCTATGCGTGGAGCCGTCCCGGACTTGACCGGAAGACACGGAGTATCCTGACTCTTGGAATCCTTGCAGGACTGGGCCGCTTCCAAGAATTGGGTATTTACACGAATGCTGCGGTTGCGAGCGGTGTAACGATCGACGAGATTACAGAAGCTTTGGTTCAGATAACCGTCTACTGCGGGACGCCCGCGGGCCACCAGGCATTTTTGGCCGCGCATGAAGCTTTAAGGTTCACAGAGGATTGAGCTGCGCATTAACACGCGCCGGTTGATGACGGCGATCCCAATGGTCATCGCTCCCAAAAAGGAGCGACGACTTTTGGATGTACCAGTTCGCCTCCCTAGCGGTCTAGCGACCGACAAGCGTTTTCTTGCATACCGAAAGTCGTTTGCTGGACAGAAGTACGCGATCAAGTTAGGGGCGAGTTTAAACGACGTCCGATGGCGGGCGCAAATTTGGAGCAGATAACTAGGAATCCGATGGTTTAGACCGCTGGGTTTTTAGAATTAATGGCTGCTTCATGGTTTGCTCGCTGGAGGGTGAGGGGTTGGACCGCAGAAATTTGTGTCCAAGTCCTCGCCTTCATTCTTGCGCACTGAAACAAATGCTGGTATCAGGAAAAAAGCCCGCAACCCGGTATTCGGTGCAGGCTTTTACTCGGTATATGGCTCCCCGAGCTGGACTCGAA
>QHBK01000009.1 GCA_003244105.1 Candidatus Eremiobacter antarcticus
AAGGGTGAAATGGTGCGGTAAGAGCGCACCGGCGCGGGCGAAAGCCTGCGGCCGGGCAAACCCCACCCGGAGCAAGACAGTTGAGGCCGCCGCCATTGCGCGGCGCGGGCAGCCGGCCCGATCTCACAGCACGTCGCACGAGGCATCCGGTGACGGATGTCCACAGAGAGATGGTCGTCGCCGCCTTCGGGCGGTTACAGAACCCGGCTTACAGGCGCGCCTCAGCGGTCAAACTCGAGCCGACAGCGGCGTTTCGCGTTACTGGTTGCGCCGTCTCGACAGCGATTTGCGAGCCGCAAAACCCTCGTCCATGCCGTGCCAAAAAGCGATGGTCGGCTCATCCAGCTTCCAGCACAGGTTGATGAGTTGACCGCTTCGGATCGCCGGAAAATCGAGCAGGCCAAGATCGATGTCCTTCAGCGTGCAGCCGTAGCTTTGGATGTCCTCCGCCAGCCGCGCGATGCGCGCTTGCAGAACTCTCGCCTGGTTTGCGAGCGTTGCAGCTCTCCCGCTCATGCCGGCGTCGGGCTGCATGCGCGCAGCGGCATCGACTTCGAGCAGTCCAATTGCCAGATCTCGCCGCAAGCGCACGATTTCGCACACTAAGGGGCGCAGCGTCCCCAGGAGCGCGGTGGCTTCTTCTAGTCGGAAGGTCTTCATGATCCACGTCATGTTTCGCCGCAAATCCGCCGATGCGCCTGTCGCGCATGGCCGTCAAAGGCCTGTGTCGTACGCGAGGCGACCCCCGCCGGCCTGTCTCTGAAGAAGGGTGAAGCGGGGTCTCTCCGCCCGCTCGCTAATACTGCAACCGTGGATCCCCTGCCGGCCGAGTCTGCATCGATAGCCAGCGCGGACGCATTGCCCGCGGGCGGCGTTCATTTCGTGATCGTGACCGGCCTGTCGGGCGCCGGCAAGAGTCAGGCCGCCAAATGCCTCGAGGACCTCGGCTACTTCTGCGTCGATAATTTGCCCCCGAGCCTCATCCCTAAGTTCGCCGAGTTGTGCTCGGTCAGCCGCAACCTGCGCAACGTGGCCGTCGTCTTGGATATTCGCGGCGAGGAGATCTTCGGGCACCTGCTCGAGAATCTGCGGGTGCTCGACCGGGATCGCATCCCCTATCGGGTCCTTTTCCTGGACGCAAGCGACGCGGTGCTGGTGCGACGCTATTCGGAGTCGCGCCGCAAGCATCCGCTCGCGGACCGCGGCCGCATCAGCGACAGCATCGTCGCCGAACGAGAAGAGCTCAAGCCCATCCGCGATGCGGCCGACGTCATCGTCGATACGTCTACGTTGACGCTCACGGCTTTGAAAGACAAGCTGGCGCACGCGGTGACCGGCATCAGCGCCGAACGTGCGTTGAGCGTGTCGATCGTGGCGTTCGGATTTAAGTACGGCGTGCCGCTGGATGCCGACCTGGTCTTCGACGTCCGCTTCTTGCCCAATCCGAATTACGTTCCGGACCTTCAACCGCTCACGGGCGAGCACCCGGCCGTCATCGAGTTCTTGAGCCGCACGTCTGAGGTGCAGGCGTTCCAGCGGGAATTCCACCGCTTCTTAGATTTCTTGCTGCCGCAGTTCTTGGCTGAGGGGAAATCGCACTTGACCATCGCGATCGGCTGCACGGGAGGGCGCCATCGTTCGGTCTACATCGCTCATCAGCTGGCCCGCCATCTGCAGGCGCGACGGGTGAAGGCATTCGTTGAGAACCGCGACTCGCAACGTTGACGGTCAAACCCGCATGACTCGTCTCTTGCGGTGGCTTTCGCCCGGCATGAAATTGAAGCGTTGGCTTTTGCTGGCGGCCATCGGCGGTTTTTTGATCCTGGACGCCTTCGGCCGCGTGCTGGACGCTCACCATTTCAATTTTCACGTCAACGAGACGATCAACCGCGCAGCCGGACCAGCCGCCGCCTCCATGGCGTTCGAGTCGGCGTTGATCGTCTTGGGACTGGCGCTCGTGTATTTCGGCATCCGGCAGTGGATGCGGTCCATCGTCTCCGCCGTCAGCCCGCACGACGGCCAGCACCTGATCGAGGTCATCTACGAGCGCCGTCAGCTCGACCGTGGTTATCGAACCGTCGCGATCGGCGGCGGCACCGGTCTTTCCACGCTGCTGCGCGGCCTCAAAGAGTACACCTCAAACCTGGCCGCCATCGTCACGGTCACGGACGACGGCGGGAGCAGCGGCAGGCTTCGCACGGAGCTCGGAGTTCCGCCGCCGGGAGACGTCCGCAACTGTCTGGTCGCGCTGGCTGACAGCGAGTCGATGATGGCGGATCTGTTCCAGTATCGTTTCAACGAAGGCGATGGGCTGAGCGGCCACTCGTTCGGAAACCTGTTCATCGCAGCGATGTGCGGCATCGCGGGCGATTTTGACCGTGCGATCAAAGAGAGCAGCCGTGTCCTCGCGATCAAAGGCCGCGTGCTGCCCTCGACGCTCTCCAACGTCTGCTTGGAAGCCACGCTGGCCGACGGCACGACCGTGACAGGTGAGACGTCGATCTCGCGCTCGACCTTGCCGATACGCCGCCTGCGGCTGGTGCCCGGAAATTGCCAAGCACTGCCGGAGGCGCTGGAGGCTATCGGCGCAGCCGACCTGATCGTCTTGGGGCCCGGGAGCCTCTACACGAGCATCATGCCGAACCTGCTCGTCCCCGGCATCGCGGAGGCGATCGAACGCTCGAAGGCGATCAAGGTTTTCGTTTGCAACATCATGACGCAGCCGGGAGAGACGAGCGGCATGTCGGCGAGCGACCACGTTCGCAGTATGCTGGACGCCACCGATCGCCGACTGTTCGACCGGGCGCTGATCAACATCGAGCAGCCGAATCGCCTGCTGCCGCTGTACGAGCGCGACGGCGCTTTTCAGGTGGTGCCCGACTTGGACAATGTCGTCGCCTACGGCGTGAAACCGCTGACGGGCAACTTCATCTCGGAGAGCCACTCGGTGCGTCACGACACCAAGAGGCTCGCGCAAGCGATCATGAACCTCGTGATCGAGCGTTCCGACGCCCATCCTTTCAACGCGCTGCTGCCGTCCGTTCAGCGCCGCGCATCGCCCGTCGCAAAAACCCCTTAGCGTTTTTAGTCTACGTCTTCTAACCGCATTGCGAGCGCGCGCGCAAGCCGCTCCGCGGCGTCGCTGAGCAGCTGGCCCGCCTGCGCCGTCGCTTCTTCCAGTGACAGAGGACCAGGTACGAGCGAGATCGCCGTCCCGATGCCGTGCTGCGCTAACTCCGTCGGCGGGCAGTCAACGCTGCCGGCCAGAGCAACGACAGGAATGCCAGCCGCCGAGGCCGCCTGGGCCACGGCATGCGGCGCCTTGCCGCAAAACGTCTGACGGTCCAACCGCCCTTCCCCGGTCACGACCAAGGTCACGCCCTCCAGGTGACGGTCGAAGTCGAGCACTTCGAGCACCAATTGCGCGCCGGGGCGAAGCGTCGCATGCGCCAGCGATAAAAAGCCCGCGCCCATGCCGCCGGCCGCGCCGGCACCAGGTACGTCGCGCACATCAGCCCCTGTCTTGCGGGCCGCGACGTCGGCGAAGCGGCGAAGAGCGTCATCCAGCAGCTGCACTTGGTGCGGTGACGCGTCCTTCTGGGGACCGTAGACGGCGGCAGCGCCGCGAGGGCCGCACAACGGGTTGGTCACGTCGCTTGCGACCTCGATGGCGATTCCGTGCAAGCGCTCCTCGAGCCGGGTGACATCGATGTCTGCGAGCGCGCGCAGACTCCCGCCACCGGGCGGCAATGGCCGGCCGGAGTCATCCAAGAAGCGAGCTCCTAATGCGCTCAGCGCGCCCGTGCCCGCATCCGTCGTCGCGCTGCCGCCGATGGCAACGATGATGCGCCGCGCTCCGGCGTCGAGCGCCTCCGCGATCAGCTGCCCGGTGCCGAAGGTGGTCGCCGTCATGGGATCGTTGCGGCCCGCCGCCAAAAGCGCGAGACCGCTCGCTTGAGCCAGCTCAACGACAGCGATTCCGGCTTGCGCTGAAAGCCCGAAGTTCGCCTCGACCTCGACCCCATCTGGACCGCACACCCGCTTGCTCATCATGCGGCCGTCCAATGCGCTCGTCAGGGTTTCCGCGGTCCCCTCGCCGCCGTCGGCGACGGGCATGCAGTCGATGCGAGCGCGGGGGAACACTCGCCGGAAACCCGCCGCAATCGCTCGAGCGGCTTCGCCGGCCGAAAGGCTTCCCTTAAATTTGTCGGGCGCGACGAGAATGCGCAGCGCGGGCCTCTAGCTGGGCCGCTGGGATGCCAGTACTTGCGGATTGAGCGCCGTGGGAGGCGTCTTGCCGTCGAACAGAGCGATCACGTTTTCCGCAGCGATCTGCGCCATCTTGCCGCGCGTCGCGAAGCTCGCACTGCCGATGTGCGGCAACAAGACCACATTCGGCACATCCGCAAGGCCTGCGGCCAGTTTCGGCTCGTGTTCGTACACGTCCAGCCCTGCGGCCGCGATCACGCGTTCGCGCAACGCGTCCACCAGCGCCGATTCATCAATGACGGGACCGCGCGAGGTGTTGATCAAGACGGCCGTCGGCTTCATGCGCTTCAGCGCGCGGCGGTCGATCAAGTGATGGGTCTCAGGCGTCAGCGGCACGTGGACGCTGACGAAGTCGGACTCAGCCAACAGCTCTTCGAACGGCAAATACGTCGCGCCGAACTCCCGTTCCACGTCCGCCGGTACGCGTTGCGCATCGTGGTAACTCACCTTCATCTCAAATCCGCGCGCGCGCCGGGCAACCCCACGGCCGATGCGCCCAAAGCCCACGATTCCAAGCCTGCCATGGTGCACGTCGTGGCCGAGCAATTGCATGATGCCCCAACCATCCCAGCGCCCGCTGCGCACGAGGCGGTCTCCCTCGGGAAGCCGGCGCGCGGCCGCCATCAACAAGGCGAATGCCAAGTCGGCGGTGGTGTCGTCGAGCACGCCGGGCGTATTGGTCATGATCACGCCGGCCGCGGTGCCGGCGTCGATGTCGAGATTGTCAAACCCCACGGCGACGTTGGCCACGATTTTGAGCGTGGGCGCGGCAGCAAGCACGCCCGCATCGATCTTCTCCGTCAGCAAGCACACAAGGGCGTCCATGCCGCGGCAGGCAGCGATAAGCTCGTCCGCAGTTGGCGGCCGTTCGTGCGGCCACATGGTGACATCGCAACGGCGGCGCAGCGGCTCAAGACCCGCGTCCGGAATTTTCCTGCTGACGAAGACCCGCGGCTTGTCGGCTGTCACTTAGCCCAGGGACGCAGCCTTGGGGCGGCCGGTATAACCGAGTTTGCCCGAGATGTCCTGGGCGGCTTGCACGACGGCTTTCACGAGGCGGTCCTTTTGAACGGGCTGCGGCCCCATCTTGGGCACCGAAACGGAGATCGCCGCGACCGGCCTTCCGGAGTAGCCGAACACGGGCGCGCCAACGCAGTACAGACCCTCTTCCATCTCTTCGTTGTCCTCGGCGTAACCCTGGCGGCGGACCTTTTCGAGTTCCTGACGCAGCGTGTCGACGTCCGTGATCGTGTTCTTGGTATGCTGCTGGGGAGGTTTTTGGCTGAGGATGCGGTCGATCTCAGCGCGGTCGAGTTGCGCCAGGAGCGCTTTGCCGCTCCCAGTCGAGTACAACGGTTGACGGCTCCCGATATCCGCATACATGCGCACCGAGCGGCGGCCATCGATCTTATCGATGAAGACGAGCTCAGACTCGTCCACAACGCCCAGGAACGCCGTCTCTCCAAGCGTGCTGACGAGCTGCTCGAGATAGGGTTTGGCGGCGCCATGGACTTCCATCGACCGCAAGATGCCGCACCCGACCTCAAAGGCCCGCATGCCGAGCGAGTAACGGGCGTTGTCGGGATTCCATTTGACGAAGCCCCGAGATCTTAGCGTCTGAAGAATGCGATGGACGCTGCTTTTGGAAAGGCCGATCGATTGGCCAAGTTCCCGAACGCCGACTTCTTTTGTCTGGGTGCCGAGATATTCCAAGATCACAAGCGCGCGGTCGACGGAATTGACCTTCGACTCGCCGCGGGGCTTGGACGGGACAGTGATTTCAGCGGAACCGATCGCCACGCTTTCCTCCACCGGCAAACACCCTGCTTCCCATCACACGTAGGTGAGCGGACAAATACGCGCCCGCACCGCGCAATCTACGTACAGCTACGGGACGAAACTTGGGTTCAACTCCGGGACACAAATTCCCGCCCTTTGGGCGGCTCGTTGCCGTTTTACGACGGGGTCAGCGTGAAATTGACCTGAACGCTGGCGCCGGACTGCACTTGGACGTCGGAGCGGGGAGGCGGGGTTTGATATCCTTGGGCTGTCACTTGAACGATCGCCGGTGCGGCGGGCGTCGTCACCGGCACCGTTTGCACCGTGTACGCGCCATCCGCTTTGCTGGTCGCCGTAATGCTGTAGTCAACGGTGATGGTCGCCCCCGCGACCGGCCGCCCTGAGTTGGACATGATCTTGCCGGTGATGGTTCCGTAATTGCCTTGCGGAGCGGCGGGATTGCTGCACGCGCTCAGCGCCGATGCGACGACTGCGGCAATGAACGAGGCCGCAAGCGACATGCGGGACCGGCGACGAGTGTGGGGATGCGACATGGTCTGGAACTCCTTGGTGGG
This sequence comes from Candidatus Eremiobacter antarcticus, assembly GCA_003244105.1. Lineage (GTDB taxonomy): Bacteria > Vulcanimicrobiota > Vulcanimicrobiia > Eremiobacterales > Eremiobacteraceae > Eremiobacter > Eremiobacter antarcticus. The sequence goes on from QHBK01000009.1 coordinate 6,624, forward strand.
TGCCAGCGGGCTACTGCGCGACTCCGTCATGCTCCTTGCGCGAACAGCCGCCGGCCGAGCCAGTAAAAGGCGGCGACGCCCAGGCCGGCCACCAACAGGGCCATGACCACGTCGATCACCCCGGCCGCCGTCTGGTACGAACTGCCGCAGAGAGCGGCGACCGCTTTCGTCAGCGCGAGGTTCGCGCGAGCCAGTGGATTCGCAGCCTTCCCGGCCAAATGTTTCATGCCGGCCGCAACCGCGCTCTGCGACCAGCCGGCAGCATCGATGACGTCGGCCAACGTGCCATCTGCGGCTACCAAAAGCAGCCGGTCGTTGTGGATCAGTTCACCTCTCCCGTCGTCGATGACGGCGACGCCTGCAGAGCGCCATAGGCTCGAAAGCGCGGCCTCCGAGCCGGTGATAAGGGACCAGCCGGAGCCTGAGGCGCCGTACTTGCGCGCGTAACGCGCGAGCGCGTCCACCGTATCGTGAGCCGGATCGATCGTTGCCTCGACATAGCGGTACGATCCAGTGCCCAGCTCCGCGCGCAGCCGCCCGATCTTTTGCGTGATGAGCGGGCAGGCGTCAGTGCAACGAGTATAGATGAAGGCGACGAGGACGACGTTTCCTCGCAACTGCTCGAATCTGAACGGCCGGCCGGCTTGATCGCGAAATTCAGTGGAAGAAAGGCGGTCGCCGATGCGAAGCGGCACGATCCTGTCTTCGAACGGATTCCCAGACGAACTCGGGGCAGCAGCTCTTTGGCCCGCCGCCGCAGGCCACACGCAGGCCAGCACCGCAGCCAAGCACGCCGCCCCAAGCAGGGCGCCGGGGGCACGCGGAGCGATCAGCGAAGAGCCGTCCATGCCCGACCATTCCTCACCGGCGCCTCCCTTGACTCCCGACCAGCGGCGCCGGCTGTTGGCAATGCGGAAGTGGCGTCCGGACGAACGGCGCATCGTGGTGCGTGGCCTTTTCGGCAGAATGGCAATCGCGGTCGAACCTGCCTTGCTCGCCGCGCTCTTCGCCTTCTTCACCGTGGCCCTGCTGCGCCTCGCCTACGACGGCGATGAGAATCACGCGGGCTTGCAGCTGTTGGCTCCGATCTTCGGTGTAGGCGCGGTAGCCTTTGCCATATACGCGCTTTGGCTGTTGAAACAACCCCTGCGCGCGTTGCGCGAGACTCGCGAGCCCATCTTCATCGTCGACGGCTACGTGAGGACGCGCGGGCGCGATGATTTTTCGGAGCGCGGGTTCAATGGCTACGTCGCCGTTTTGCTCGACGATCGCCGGGTCGCCTGCGAGTGGCCGACCGTCGGCAGCGGAGAGCTTGCTCTGTCAGAGACTGCCGCTCTGCTCGAGTTCAGCGAGTACGGCGGCATCCACGCGATCGACGGTCAGAAGACCGGAGTGCTGCCCGAGGACTTCCCCAACATCGGCATCGGCGGGAACAAGCCGCCACGCCGCAGCCCAGCGAACAGATAAACGGGGCGCTGGCCGGCTGCGTCGAGCGGTCTACCGTGCGGCGTCTCTAGCGGAAGGAGCCGTACACCGGCGTCTTGTCGGTCGTGGCGGCCGGCCAGCGATGGAACTCGTGAGCATAGATGATCGAGATGGCGCTCATGATGAAGATCGTGAGGAGGCCCAACCCGAACAGCAGGCGGACGACCGGCGGGATGCCCCGGCTGCGCGGAATCTCATACTGCGATTGCTCGGGTCCGATAGCCATCAAAAGCTCCTACGTGCGGCCGGCCACGCCGACCGCCACCAGCACGACGATGATGCATCCCACGGTCAAAAGAGCGAGCATGATCTTGGTGACGTGGTCGTCCAGACCCGTCTTCTTCCATTCCGCGCGCAACGATGTCAACGCGCAGCCCGCGACGACGAAGGCTCCGAGCAAGGCGATGATCCGTTCGATGGCGGTTGCGTTCATATGCGCATCCTAAAGCCTCGTCCTAGTACACATAGAACAGGAAGAACAACGCCACCCAGATGACGTCGACGAAGTGCCAGTACAGCGTCGCCGCCGTCAGCCCGAAGTGGCGCATGGGCGTATAGGTCCCGCGCAGCGTCTGCACGAGCACGGTGATGAGGAAGATGACGCCGATGAAGACGTGGAAACCGTGCATGCCGGTCAGCGTGAAGAACGAGGCTCCGAACGTGCTGCCCGCCCAAGTGTCGTGCAGGTGGGTGTACTCGTACGCCTGACCCGACAAGAACATGCAGCCGAGGATGATCGTCGCCACGGTGAACGCGGTGAAGCGCCTGACGTTGGCGCGGCGGATCGCCTCCATGGCATAATGCATGGTGGCGCCGCTGCCGAACAGGACGATCGAGTTGACGGCCGCCAGGTACAGGCCGGGTCGTTCGACGCCCGCCGGGGGCCACACGGGCGATGCGTTGCGTATGTAGAGATACACGAAGATGAACGAGCCGAAGATGACGCAGTCGCTGATCAGGAAGAACAAGAATCCGAGCAGCCGCTGGCCGGCTACCTCAGTGTAGAGCGCGTCGTCTGCGGTGGCGGCGTGTGAGGCCATCTAGGACCGTCTCTCTTCTTTAATGGGTCGGCACCGTCGCGAGCTCCGGTTTGATGTTCGCGTATGGCAGCGGCTTGCCATAATCGTAAGGGCCCGACAACACGATCGGGATCTCGTCGAAGTTGTAGTAAGGCGCGGGCGACGAGATCATCCACTCAAGCGTGCGTCCGCCCCACGGATTCGGTCCTGCGACCTCGCCCTGCTTCGCGCTGCGCAGCGCGTTGTAGGCGAAGATCAAGAACGACAAGCCGAGCACAAAGGCCGATATCGACACGAAGAGGTTGGTGCTCGCATAGATCGGATCGTAGGTTGCGACGCGGCGCGGCATGCCGTGCAGACCGATCCAGTGCATCGGCAAGAACGTGGCGTTGAAGCTGATGAACATCAGCCAGAAATGCAGCTTGGCGAGGCGTTCGTCGAGCAGCCGTCCGGTCATCTTCGGCCACCAGTAATATAAGCCGGCGAAGATGCCGAACATGCTGCCGCCGAACAGCACGTAATGCAGGTGCGCCACCACGAAATAGGTCGCGTGTTCGTGGATGTCCACGGGCACCGACGCCAGCAATACGCCTGTGATGCCGCCGAAGGTGAACGTCGAGAGGAAGCCCAGCACGAAGAGCAGCGGCGAGCACAGATGGATCTTGGCGCCCCACATGGTGGCAAGCCAACTGAAGATCTTGATGCCGGTCGGTATGGCGATGAGCATGGTGAGCGCCATGAAGGCGAACTGTTCCCAGTGTTGCAGGCCGCTCGTGAACATGTGGTGCGCCCACACCATGAACGACAGCAGCCCGATGCTCACCGACGAATACGCGATGGCTTTGTATCCGAAGATCGGCCGCCGGCAAAACGTCGGCAGCACTTCGCTGACGATGCCGAATGCCGGCAAGATCATGATGTAGACGGCGGGATGGGAGTAGAACCAAAAGACGTGCTGCCACAAGACCGGGCTGCCGCCTTTGGCCGGATCGTAGAACGGCACGCCGAAGGTGCGCTCGATGAAAAGGCCCGCAAGGGCGGCCGAGAGGTTGGCAGTGGCGATGAAGGACAGAAACGCTGTCACGCCTGTGGCCCACACGAAGAGCGGCATGCGCGTCCAGGTCATGCCGGGCGCGCGCATCTTCACGATGGTGACCAAGAAGTTGATGCCGGTGATAGTGCTCGAGACGCCGATGAGGAAGATCGCCATGCACCACATGGACGTGCCGAACGGCATCTGCAAGCTGATCGGCGGATACTCGGTCCAGCCCGCTTGCGGCGCTCCGAACAAAAAGCTGCCGAACAGCAAGATGCCGGCCGGCGGGAACATCCAAAAGCTGACCATGTTCAGCCACGGAAAGGCGACGTCGCGGGCGCCGATCTGCAATGGCATGATCAAGTTGCCGAAGGCGCCGGTCAGCACGGGGATGGTCACGAGCCACACCATGGCCGAGCCGTGCACGCTGAAAGCTTCATTATACGTGGCCACGCTGAGCACGTGGTTGTTGGGACCGGTGAGCTGCGCTCGCATGAGTTCCGCAAGCAGGCCGGCGAGGACGAAGAACAGGCCGCTCGTGATGAAATACTGCACGCCGATGACCTTGTGGTCCAGGCTGAAGACGTATTTCTTGACGAACGTGTCCGGCGGCGGGTGGATGTGGCCCGTCCTCACGTGTCCGAGATCAGCAACCGACATGTGTCTTCCTCCGCTCCTGGCCGCTCATTTGTGCAACGTCTGCAAGTAAGCGACGAGATTCGCCACGTCTTTCTGGCTCAGCCCATTGACCTGCATGGGCGGCATCGTTCCCATGTCCCCGTGGGCGCCGTGTTCGATGATGTCGGCCACGTTGGCGGGAGTGGCGGGCTTGCCAGTGACCAGATTGGGATGCGACGGGTCGTGGAAAAGGTTGCCCAAGCCGGGCCCAACCAGCTTTTGTTCAAACGGCGCCGCCTTGTGACAGGCAACGCACTTCGCGTTGAACGTCGTCTGACCGGCGCCGGCATCGCCGGGGGCCAGGCTGATGGGCTGCACCCCTTTGGCCTCCGCCTGCTCCGAACGCTTTTGGTCGGCATACCACTTGTCGAAATCCGAACGCGAGTCCACGATGACCTTGCCCCACATATGGGAGTGGCCAAGACCGCAGAACTCGGTGCATACGATGCGAAACGTCCCGGTCTCACGCGGCGTGAAGTGCAAAGGCACCACCATGCCCGGGACCATGTCTTGCTTGATGCGGAACTCCGGCACCCAAAACGAATGGATCACCGCTTCGTTGTTCACGTCTTGGCTCGACTCCAATGACGTGATATCCATCGTGACGGGAACCCCGATGGGCAGGTGCGCATCGTTCATGACGGAGTTGCGCAGGCCCGGGTAGCGGAACTCGTAGTAGAACTTGTGGCCGATCGCTTCCATGGTCACGGCGCTCGCTGCGGCTTGGCCCGTCGGGTAGTATTCGGGGATGACGAAGTAGCTCAGCACCGCGAGCGTCACCATAAGCACCGCCGGCACGACAGTCCACCACGTCTCAAGAGCGCGGTGATCGTGGATCTGTGAGCCGATGGCGCTATCGGGATCTTCCGGCCGGCGCCGGTACCTGATGGCGAAATAGATCAGAAAGCCGTTGACGAAGACGAGGATGGGAACGCTGAAGAACATGCTGAACTTGAAGAGCTTGTCGATATCGACGCTCGTGGTGGAAGCCTCAGGAAGGAACCACGGGTCGATAGGATAGGCGACGACCACGGCCATCAGCACGACGCTGATGACGGCCATCACCCAGACGGCGCGCCAGAATCCCGCGTCTAAGTAGTGCCCCTGATCGTCCTTCAACCGCTTGCTTTCTCCATCGCTGGCCACGCACGAGTTATACGCGTCAAATCCGGCATCCTCGCAAGCGTTTCGCCATCATGGAGTTTGGTCGCACGTCGTCGTTCGTAACTGACGGTGTCCTCGTGCCGAAGGTGGGAATCGAACCCACATGAGGGGTGACCTCGCGCGATTTTGAGTCGCGTGCGTCTGCCAGTTCCGCCACTTCGGCTTGCGCTTGCCCTTCTCAGCGCGCAGAAATGCGACCTCCGGCCTCCGGTGCCAGCGGCGCGGGCAGCCGCGCGTTCTCGTCGGACGGTTGGGGAAGCAAACCGGCCAGCGGCACGCACGCCGTGCACACGATAAACGATGCGAAATACTCGAGCCGGAAGCTTTGCGGAATCGTCAGCCCGCTGTAGTGGAGGAAGGCCGTCACGAGCGCGGGCGCGGTGATGGCGCCAGTGCTTCCCATCATCGTCAGGAACCCTGTCGCGGCACCGCTGCGCTCGGCCGCCACATAGCGCAAAACGAGCACATTCGGCGGCGCGCTGGCCAACCCCATCCCGAAGCCGGCCAATGCGAAGGCGAGCAGCACTCCCGCTCGCGACGGCACGAGCGCGAGCACGATCTCGCCTGCAGCAAGCGCGATCAATCCGGCGACGAGCAAGGCCTTCAATCCCAACCGCTTTGTCAGCCGCCCGCCGGCGCCCTGACCGGCGCCCAAAGGCAAAGCAAGGGCCAACAGCGCCAATCCGCTGTTTGCGGCGGTCGCCTGGAATTGAGCCATGTAATACGCGGCGGCGTACATCGTCACTGAGAAGATCGGGATGCCGCTCAAAAAGGCGATGACCGACACGAGCGACAGTCCTCGCTCTTTGAACAAGGCCGGATCGATGAGCGGGTGCGCGGCCTTGCGCTCGCACGCCGACAATGCGGCCAGGCAGAGCATCGCCAGCACGATCCATGCAGCCGCGAAGCGCTGTGCCCCGCTTGCGGCCATCATCAGAGACAGAGCGACCGCGCAGATCAGCGCGATAGCGGCGGCGTCAACGCCGGCCTTCTTTCCGTTCGGCTGGTCGGCAGGAATGCGCAGCGCCAAGCATACGGTGATCAGCGCCAAAGGCAGGTTGATCCAAAAGATGAGGTGCCAAGGAAATGAGCCCAGCTCGTTGCGCAGCCCCGCTGACAAGTACGGTTGCGCGGCCAGAGCCTGTGCGCCGTCGATGAGCGCTCCTCCGAGCACGGCTCCGAGCGCTCCTGCGAGCGCGAACATCCCATAGGTTGCATACAGGGCGCCGCTTTGTCGTTCGGGTGGCACGCGCTGACCAATGAGGGCGATCGCCGCCGGCTGCACGCCGCCTGCACCGAGCGACTGCACGACGCGGCCCGCGATAAGCCAAGGCAGAGATGTCGAAAGCGCGCACACGAGCGACCCGAACGCGAAGACGGCAACCGAGGCGATGAAGAGCAAGCGGCGGCCGCGAGCATCGGACAGGCGGCCTGCGATCGGCTGCGCGATGAGGGAGCCGGTCGCGTACACCGCCATCACCCAGCCGACGTCGGCCAACGTGGCACCGAGCGAGTGGGCGATATTGAGCAGCGACGGCGCGATCACCGTCATCTGCAGAGCGCGCATGAAGATGCCGAGCAGAACCGGCGGGAGCAAAACCCTTGGGCTGTATCGCTCTCCGGCTTGGCCGCTCACCAGAGGAGAAGAATGGCGCGGACGCTACGCTCCGCCACGGCCGAACCGGTCGATCACCATGGCCGTGAACAGCAACGCCAAATAGAGCATAGAGAAACGGTACATCAGCCCTTGGCTCTTCTTTGTGCTGACGGCGGCCACCCAAACTGCGCCGGCCAGGAATAGCGCATCCAGAACGAGCGCGCAGACGAGATACGTGACGCCCATGAGATGCAGAGGCACCATGACGACGGTCAGCGCGGTCAGGGCGATCGTGTACCAGATGATGTGACGTTTTGTCACAGCCTCGCCCCTCACCGCCGGCAACATCGGAATGCCGACGCGGGCGTACTCTTCCTTCTTCATGAGCGCGAGGCACCAGAAATGCGGCGGCGTCCAGACGAACACGATGAAGAACAGCAACACGGCCGTGAGATCGAGCCGGTGCGTCACAGCGGCCCAGCCGACAAGCGGCGGAATAGAACCGGCAGCGCCTCCGATGACGATGTTCTGCGGCGTCGTGCGCTTCAGCCACATGGTGTAGACCAAGACGTAATACAAGATGCCGGCGCTGGAAAGCAGCGCTGCCAGCCAATTCACCGAGAACCACAGCTCCACGAACGCGGCGATGCCGAGCACAACGCCAAAGCGCAGCGCGTCGACGGGCCGGACCCTGCCGCTGGGTATCGGCCGCAGCCGCGTGCGAGACATCTGCGCGTCGATGTCCGCATCCAGGTACATGTTGATGCTCCCCGATGAAGCGGACGCGAGCGCCCCGCCCAGCAGCGTCCAGAACACCAGCGCAGGCGACGGAAAGCCGCCCGCCGCGATCATCATCGCCGTCAGCGTCGTGAACAGCAGCAGTGACATGACGTTGGGTTTGGTCAGCGCGATATAATCGCGGATGCGAGCGCCTGGCTGTGCGCGAGCGCTCGCTTGTGGCTCCGGCCGTGATGCCCGAGAAGCCGCTGCGCCGGCTGGCGAAATTTCCAACGTCGCAGACCGCCGCGCATCAGAAGCGACGGCTCGCGACGCCAATGCGACGTAGCTCAGCAGCGCGAGCATGGCCGCGAGCAACACGCCATTGGCCTGGTGCACGACGCGCAGCAGAGGCAGCAATCCGGACATCACGGTCAAGGCGCCCAGGCAGATCTGGACGACGGCCAGCGCAGCGATGATTCCGATGGTGGTGCGCAGCCGCTCGACGCCCACCGCCGCAAAAGCGCGCACCGCAAGCGTCAGCACGATCAGCAGCGTCGCGTACGCGGCGAAACGGTGGCCCATGTGGATCATTTGCGCAGCCGTGTGGCCGCCCGACCAGCCGTCGCACAGCGGGAAGCCGCGGCAGGCCAACCCGGCGTGAGACGCGCTCATGAAGCCGCCTGCGAAGATGGCCGCAAACGCGCTCAGCATTGCGAGCAACGCCAGGCGCCCCAGGCCCAGATAGGCGGGGTCGTCGACTGCCGGCCGCTGTCGACCGGCTGAGAAAACGCTGTAGGCGAGCAACGCCAGCACGGTAAAAGTGCTTGCACCGACCAGCAGATGCGACGCGACGCTCGGCGCGCTGTTCCCGAACCGTATGGTCAGGCCGCCCAAGATGATCTGCACGACGATCAGCCCGATGGCTGCCCACGCGAACGGGAGCGCCTGCGGGATGACTCGGCGCGACCGGTAAGCCAAAAAGCACGTGACGACGATGAGCAGCGTCAAGATGGGCGCGCCCGCTCGGTGGGCGAACTCGTACACCACGGAACCGCTCAGATCGGGCAGCCAAACACCACGGCAGCGAGGCCAATCAGGACAGGTCATCCCGGCGCCGTTGATGCGGACGACCGCTCCCCAGATGACGAGCGCATATGCGAACGCCGCAGCCAATAGGCTGGAGGTTTTCAGGGCGCGGAAAGGATGAGAGCGTGCGGTTTCCATGGTCCCTCGTCACGCGCTTCAATGCTGAACGCGCAAATCTCCTGTGCTGCGCTGCTACCAGCGGATCACCCGCTGGGGATGAGCTGGCAAACGAAACGCGCACGCGGCGCCGGCATGACCGTGTGTACGGTCCGATGCTAAGCCATAACGTGCTATGAGATTGCCTCGCGCCCGCCCAGGGGCGGCGGCCGTCCAGGTGCCGGGCGACAAGTCCATATCGCATCGGGCGCTCATTCTGTCCGCGATGCTGCCTGAACCAACGTCGATCGCGGGCCTCAACCGCGGAGCCGACGTTCGGGCCACCGTCGCAGCATTGCGCTCACTGGGAGCGACCATCCACCTTCCGGCGACGGCAAACAAGGCTGCAACGGTGCGCGGAGTCGCCCAACTCCGGGATCCGGGCAGGGCACTCGACTGCGGAAACTCCGGTTCGACCATGCGCTTGCTGATGGGCTTTGCAGCGGGCAGGGTAAACGCGGTGCTCGACGGGGACGCGAGCTTGCGTCGGCGCCCGATGGCTCGCGTCGCCATTCCGCTGCGACTGATGGGCGCGGAAATAGAGCTGCGCGCCGGCGAGTATGCTCCCGTGACGATGCACCGCTCTCCCGACGGGCTCGAAGGCGTCGACTATCGCCTGCCCGTGGCCTCCGCGCAGCTCAAGTCGGCCTTGCTAGTGGCAGGCCTTCGGGCTCACGGGATCACCAGGGTTTCGAGCCCCGAGCCGACGCGGGACCATACCGAGCGCATGCTGCGCCTCATGCACGCGTCGGTCGCGATCGGGCCGCGGGCGCGTGGCCGGACGTCCGTCGTGTGCACAGTTCGACCCTCGCGGTTGCGAGGCCCGAAGCGAATCAACGTTCCCGGCGATTTCTCGAGCGCTTTCTATCTGCTCGCCGCGGCTGCTGCGTTGCCGGCGGGTTCGTTGCGGCTGGTCGGCGTGGGAATCAATCCGACCCGCACTGCTGCGTTGGCCGTCGCACGCGACATGGGTGTCGACATTCGCATCCACAATCGCCGCGCCCAGAGCGGCGAGCCGGTGGGCGACCTCGTGGTTCGAGGCGGGGCCGTCTTGCGCGCGGTCGACGTCCGGCGGAGCTTGGTGCCATTGCTTATCGACGAGATACCGGCCATCTGCGCGCTGGCCGCCATCGCCCGCGGAACGTCAAGGATCGAGGGCGCCGCGGAATTGCGGCGCAAAGAATCTGACCGCATCGCGACGACCGTCGAACTGGTGCGAAGCTTTGGCGCGCAGGCCCGCCCGCGCGCAGACGGGATGACCGTCACGGGAACGGCGTCCCTTCGATCGCCCGCAACCGCGGATACGCACGGCGATCATCGAATCGGCTTGGCCGCCGCCATTCTTGCGGCCGCCGTAGGCGCGCCCCTAGAGATTGCTAATGCAGAGTGCATCGCGACGTCGTTTCCGGGCTTCTTGAGAACGTGGCGCGCCGCTTTTGGATCGAGCCGAGGCTCGCCCCGCCCTTAAGGGGGCTTTATGGAAAGAGGCTATGCAGCATCCGCTCGGTAGCGGCGCCCAGCAGCCGCACGTTCATGCGCACCACCCAGGACGCTTCCACGATCTGCGCGACATTGCGCGCGATGACGGGCATGCGCGCTCTGATGATTTGCAGCCGCACGGGCAGCTCGTGCAGGTCAGGGCCCTCGACGCCGGTCTGCAACGCCAACATCGTGGGATGAGCACGCAGCGCTTCGGATCTGCGCCGCAAGGCCATGACTCGGAAGACCGCGCGACCGACGGTGAAGGCGCAGAACGCGAGGCAAACGGCGATGACGATGAGCGCGATGGCAGCGCTCGCTCTCATGCCTTCTCCTTGCCGCCTGAAGAGTTCGAACTCGCGCCTGAAGCCGGCGATTTCTTCTCAGACGATCCGCTCGACGTTGATTTTCCGTCGGCGGGCTTTGCGGGGGCCGATTTCGATTCGGTCGACTTGCCCTCACTCGCCTTTTGGCCTGACGCCGCCGCCCCCTCAGGCTTCTTGCCCCCAGCGCTGTCCCCGGAAGCAGCTGCGGGAGCCTCGGAGGAATCGCCGACCCCGGACCGCGCGCCCGACTTGGTGTAGTCGTTCTTATGGAAGCCTGAGCCTTTGAAGACGACCCCGACCGGGTGGAACACGCGCGCCAGCGTGCCGCTGCATTCGGGGCACACAGTGGGGCGCTCGTCGTTGAAACCGTGTTCGATCTCGTGCGTCTTGCCGCATGTCTTGCAGCGGTACTCGTAGACCGGCATACGGCGTTTTTTCTTCGCCGCTCGGCTTTAGCCCACCCGCACCGCGCGGCTGTCTTCGCTTCGTTCGACGCTCTCGCGAGACGCAGGCGTCGCGTCGTAGTCGTCGATATGGGCAGTCGCCGGATAATCGTCCTCGAGCGCGTTTTTGAGATGCACGAGCGACTGCCGCAGCTCCCGCGCGACTCGCGGCCGCCGGAACATCGCGTCGAGGCCTGCAGGCACCCAGCCGCCGAACACGGGGTACCCGATGCCGCATGCGAGGCGCGTGACCTCACCGCGGCGCTCGAAGCGGAAGTCGATGCGCCGCGCTGCCGAGTCGACCGCCTCGAATGACAAGAATGCGCCGCGGATGAAGCGCGTGGCTTCGAACGTCTCTTGCCAGCGGTGTTTGCCCGCCTGCAGGCAGAGGCGCACTTCTTCGTCGCGGGCGAGCGCGCGATTTTCCGGCTGCTGCGCCGATACGATGCACGCGAACCACATGGGCCAGCGCGCCAGATCCGCCACGTAGTCGAAGACAACCTCGGCGGTCGCGCCGATGTCAACGCGTTCCTGGCACAGAACCTTCATGCTGCGCTCGCCTTTAGCGGTTGTAGCGCAAGAACGCGGGCACCTCGATTTCGTCCATGCTGACGGGCGCCACCTTTTCAATCTCGCCGACGCCCATGACGCGCTGCTTGTCGCGCGCCCGCGTTCCGAAGCCGGTCGCGAGCACGGTGACGCGCACCTCGTTTTGCAGCCGTTCGTCGATGGTCGCGCCAAAAATGACTTCGGCGTCCGGATCGACGGACTTGCTGATCAGCTCGGCCGCTTCGTTGGCCTCGAACATCGAGAGATCCGGGCCTCCATAGATGTTGAAGATCACGCCGCGCGCCCCCTCGATCGTCGCCTCGAGGAGAGGACTCGAAATCGCCTTGTGCGCAGCGTCGGCGGCGCGATGCTCACCCGTGCCGGTGCCGATGCCCATCAATGCCGAACCCGCATCGGTCATGACGCGCCTGACGTCGGCGAAATCCAAGTTGATGAGACCCGGTTGAGTGATGAGATCCGTGATGCCTTGGATGCCTTGGCGCAAGATGTCGTCGGCGTATGAAAACGCCTCCAACAGCGGGGTGCGCTTCTCGACGACCGTCAACAGCCTGTCGTTGGGGATGACGATCAATGTGTCGACCTTCTGCTCCAATTCGGCGATGCCGCGATCCGCGATTTGCGCGCGCCGGCGCAGCTCGAAGCCGAACGGTTTGGTGACGACGCCCACCGTCAGGGCGCCCGCGCCGCGCGCGAGTTCCGCCAAGATCGGACACGCCCCCGTACCCGTGCCGCCGCCCATGCCGGCCGTGATGAAGACGAGGTCGGTGCCTTCCACGAGCATCGAGAGGTCGTCGCGTGATTCTTCTGCGGCTTGCCGTCCGATCTCGGGGTCCGCCCCGGCGCCCAAGCCGCGGGTGAGGTTCTGACCGATCTGCACCGTGTTGTCCGTGCGGGCGGATTTGAGCGCCTGCACGTCCGTGTTGACGGCGAAGAATTCGGCGCCTTTGATGCCGGAATCCACCATGCGGTTGACGGCATTGCAACCTCCGCCGCCGATGCCGATGACCTTGATGGTTGCCATGTGCTCCGGTACGTAACGGCGCTGCTCGATCATGTGCTCCCCTTTCTCGGGCGGCGGTGAAGTGACGCGCGGTGCGCGTCTGACTTTGGGCGTTGGGTCCGCGCCTTTGGCGCGGCGGTTCTTGGGCGTCGTCATCCGAAGATCTCGGAGACCCAGGATGACACGCGCGACCAGGGACTCTTGCCGTTCCTGTGCGGCGCCTGCAGCGCTCCGTCGGCTTTGGCCCCGAACAGCACCAACCCGACGGTCGCGGCATAGGCGGGGTGCTTGATCGTATCAGTCAGACCGCCGACGTGCATCGGCACGCCGATGCGCGCGGGCAGGTCGAAGAAATCCGCTGCGAGCACATCGATGCCTGCGAGCTGGGCGCCGCCGCCCGTCAAAACGAGTTCGGCGAGCATCACCTCGGGCGGGCAGTTCTCCGCCAAGTTGGCGCGCACGATCTTGAAAATCTCGTTCATGCGCGCGACGATGATCTGGCGAAGAAAGCTCTTGGCCGCTGAGCGAGTCGTGCGTCCGGAAAGCGCTTTGACCTCGAACGTCTCCTCGGCGACGTCGGTCGTGACGTCCGCGGTGCCGTAGAGCTGCTTGATGTTCTCAGCTTCGCTGAAGCTCGTCTTCAGGCCCAACGCGATGTCGTTGGTGATGATGTTGCCGCCGACCGGAACGGTCCAGGTGTGATAGACTCCGCCGCCCCAGTACACGGCGATATCGCTGGTGCCGCCGCCGATATCGATGAGCACCACCCCGGCGTTGCGCTCTTCCGGCAGCAACACCGCCGCGCCCGCGGCCAGCGGCTCGAAGATGACGCCCCGCGGTTCGATGCCTGCGCGGTGCACGCACTTCAGGACGTTTGCCACGAACGACGAGCCGGCGGTGACGATGTGCGTGTCCACTTCGAGGCGGGCCGCCGACATGCCGATCGGATCGGTGATGCCGTTTTGGCCGTCGACCAAATATTCGCGCGGCAGTGAGTGCACGAGTTGGCGCTCGGCGGGCAGGCTGATGATCGTGCTGGCGTCGACGACGCGCTTGACGTCGAGAGGCACGACCTCGCGGTCATCTCCGCTCACCGCCACAATGCCATGGGAGTTCAGGGACTTGATGTGCTCGCCGGTGATGCCGACGAAGGCATCGCTGATGTGAACGCCCGCCATGCGCTCGGCGTTTTCGATGGCCGCTTCCACCGATTTGACGGTCTCTTCCAGATCGGTGACCACGCCCTTGCGAAGGCCGAACGATGGCGCGACTCCGAAGCCGGTGACATCCATGGAACCGTCTTTCGCGACGCTGGCGATGACGGTCGCCGTCTTCGTGGTCCCGATATCGAGACCACAGATCACATCACTGCGTGCCAAGAGGCCTCCTCAATAGAATTTGAGCAGCGATGATGCTTGACTGCCTGGCACGCACCTGCCATTCCAAGTGTGCAACCACATCCCTGCCGTACAATTTTGCGCGACTGCCGCGCAATGCTTCGCTCTCATCGGTACAACACGGTTGGCGCGTGAAGGCTGCGCACATCGACGTACACCACCTGCCGAGGTGTGGATATCTTTGCGACGATCGCTTGGAAGAGCGCCGCCTTCTTCGCGAGGTCCTCGTTGTCGCCGAACAACACGTGCAGATCGCGGTCTGCGCGAGCGCTGATCCCGGTGGCGCGCGCGATGGCGACTTCCGAGATCTCCAAGTGCAGCGCTTGCAAGGCAGTCAGCGCTTGCAAGGCGGCGCCGACTTCCGGCTGACTCAACCGTAACCCCGGTCTGACGGCGTCGGACGGCGCCGGTTCGATGAGCAGCAGGGGAGGATCGCCGAAGCGGTCCTTCGTCCATGGCTCTAAGGCGAGCACGCGCTGGGTCTTGTCGATCAAGGCCTGCTGCCGAATGGGTTCTTCCGACAGGGCGCTCGACGCCAACATGACGCGTGCCACCGGCTGGCGCTCGGTCACCGCGATGCGCACGGCGTTGGGCCAGCTGACCCCTACCGCCGCACTCTGCACCCAGGGCAACGCTTCGATCCGCAAGCGAAGCGCCGTGCGATTGATGAGCCAGACGTTTTGCGAACGCGCGAGCGCGGCCGCCCTCTGCACCTCCGCGGTCGTGGTGCGCAGGTTGCCTTCGACCTGGACCGGGCCTACCCGGAAGCGCGGGTCATTGGCTCCTCGAACAGCGCCATACCCCAAAGCTGTCGCGACGATTACGCACAGCAAGAGGAGCCCCAGCCGGCGCGGAGCGTGTCTCGCTCGAACGCGGCGCACGGGTTTAGGCATGCGGCCGAGCCTGCGTCGCGAGCAGCTCGCCCAGCGCGGCCGCCACCCCGCCGCTGCCGTGGGGCGGGACTAGCGCGTGCGCTGCTTGTTTGGCGGCGGCGGTCGCGTTGCCGACTGCAAACGAGCGCCCGGCGACGCGCAGCATAGGCACATCGTTGTCGGAGTCGCCGATGGCGGCGGTTTCCGCGAGCGGGATGCTCAGCATCTTGGCCACCCAAGCGAGCGCAAACCCCTTGTTCGCGTCCGGGTTGGTCACTTCCAAATAGACAGGCAAACTCTTGAAGACGCTGGCACTGCTGCCAAGCAGGTCCGCAAGCTCTGGAATGGCCGCGCTCACCGCAACCGGTTCGCCGATGGCCAGCACCTTCATGGGGCCCGGATCTTCTGGCAATTGATCGACGAGCAGCGGACGCAAATCCGGCACCATGATGGGATCGACGCGCGAAAGATCCAGGTAGAATCGCGCCGCCTCGTTGATCTCGTCGAGGTACAGCCGGTCGCCGAAGTAGAGCTGGAGGTGAAAACCGCGCGCTTTGAGGTCGTCGTAGGCCGCCAGCGCAACGTCCTGCGCCAAGACCGTGCACAGAAGGCGCGCCCCCGAAGCGATATCGTACACGGCGCTGCCTTGCAGCACGATGATCGGGCCTGTCAAACTTAGCGCTTGCGCGAACGGGCGCGATGCTGCGTATAACCGTCCGCTCGCGAGACACACGACGCATCCCGCGTTGCGCGCGCCCCTCACGGCTGCCGCATCCGCCTCATCGATAACGAGCGACTCGTCGATGAGCGTGCCATCCAGGTCGATTGCGACCAGGCGGCAGGTCACGGGTTGTGGCCCGTCCATACGTTCTCGCAGCCGAAGATGAGGTCGAACTCTTCTTTCAATCCAGCCGTCAAAGTGACGAGCTGACGCAGCGCTCGGGATTGTCCGTTTCCTCCCGCGTGCAGGAAGACGCGATCGTTGCCTCCGCCTGCCCGCTCGACCACGCTGCGCAACTTGGCAAGCCGCAGCGCATCCTCTGCATCGCCCGGCAGCCGGATGTGCACGTCGAGCGCCGCCGCAGGTTGCGCTGCTGACGAGAACGCTTCCCCGGCCGGCGCCGCCGGCTGCTGCTCGCGGCTGCCCACAATGCCGTTGCCGGCGCTCCCCGCCGGTTGGCGCGCGGGCGATGCAGTGGCGTAGTCCGAGAGAATTCGCGCCTGCGAGAAGGGCCAGGCCTCAAGCGCTTGCAGGCTCACATCGGGCCGCTCTTGGCGTTCCTCTTCCGCCCCCGCGGGAGCCACATAGGCGGGCGGCTTGCCGATCGCGCGCCGTTCTTTAACTTTGCCTTTGACCACGAGCACGGCACCGTCGAGAAACAACGGCGAGAGGTCGGCAAACCATTTCGGAAAGACCACGATCTCGACGGTCCCGCTCATGTCTTCTAATTTGGCGACCAGCATCTGGCTGCCGGCTTTCGTCACGACGCGCCGGCTGGCGGTCACGATGCCCCCGACGACGGCCGTTTCATCTTCGGGCAGCTCGCGCAGGGCGACGATCGTCGACGTCGTGCGTTTTGCCAGTTCCACGATTTTGTCCGACAACGGATGACCTGAGATGTACAGACCCAGCGCGTCCTTTTCTTGAGCGAGCCGCGCCGCCGCGGTCGGTTCGGGCTTGGAGGGCAATGACGGCGGCGGCAAACCGCCCGATGCGTCCAGGCTGAAGAGAGACGCTTGGCCCAGCGCACGCTGCTGCGCGCCGTGCTGGCCGTGCTCCAGCGCCGCATCGAGACCCGCGAGCTTTTCGTTCCGGTTGCCCGGCAGCGCGTCAAGAGCGCCGCCTTTGATCAGCGTCTCGAGGACGCGCCGGTTCACGATCCTGCAATCGGCGCGCGCGCAGATGTCCGCCAATGATGTGAACGGCGCCGTGGTGCGCTTGACGATCAGCTCGCGCACGGCGCCATCCCCGACGTTCTTGACGGCGCTGAGTCCGAACCTGATAGCGTCGCCCACCACTGCGAAGTCTCTGCCGCTTTCGTTGACATCGGGCGGGAGGATCTTCAAGCCGCGCTGCGCGCAGTCGGCGAGATACTCCACGAGCTTGTCGTTGTTGTGCTTGACCGACGTCAACAGCGCAGCCATGAACGCCAGCGGATGATTGGCCTTCAGCCAAGCGGTGCGATAAGCGAGCAGCCCATAGCACACGGAATGAGCCTTGTTAAACCCGTAGCCGGCGAACGGCTCGATGAACTGCCAGATGCGCTGCGCCAGCTGTTCGTCGATGCCGTGCCCGACGCAACCGTCGATGAACTTCTGGCGCTCGGCTGGGATCTTCTCTTTGATCTTCTTGCCGATGACCTTGCGCATGGCGTCGGCTTGGCCGACCGTGTAACCGGCCAGGTCGCGGCACATCTGCATCACCTGCTCTTGATAGACCGCGATGCCATACGTCTCTTCCAAAATGGGCTCGAGTTTGGGATGCAGATAGGTGATGGTACGCCGCCCGTGCTTGCCCGCGATGAAGTCGTGGATCCAGTCCATCGGTCCGGGGCGGTAGAGGGCGACCATCGCGATCACGTCCTCGATGCGGGTGGGCTTCAGATCGGCGATGTAGCGGCGCATACCCGCGCTTTCGAGCTGGAAGACGCCGGTCGTCTGCCCGGCCGAGAGCATCGCAAACGTGCGGGCATCGTCAAGCGGGATGCCGTCGACGGAGAACTCGGGATCCGCGGAAGCGCGGATCTGCTCTTCAGCCGCCGCCAGCACGGTCAGGGTGCGCAACCCCAAGAAGTCCATCTTGAGCAGCCCGACGCGTTCCACCCATTCCATCGAGTACTGGGTGTTGATGTCATCGTCGCCGAGCTTCGCCAGCGGCGCGTAGTCTGTGATCGGTCCCGGCGCAATGACGACACCGGCCGCGTGCGTGGATGCATGCCGCGCCAGACCTTCGACGCGTTTGGCGGTGTCCAAGAGTTTGCGGGCTGCAGGCTCGCGCTGATAGAGCCCTTTCAGTTCGGGAACCGCTTCGATCGCCTGCGCGATGGACACCGGATTCGCCGGGATGTTCGGGATGAGCTTCGCGATGCGGTCGACGTCGCTGAGCGGCACGCCCATGACGCGTCCGACATCCCTGACGGCCGCGCGAGCCGCCATGGTCCCGAACGTGACGATCTGCGCGACTCGGTCGGCGCCGTACTTGTGCATGACGTATTGGATCACTTCATCGCGCCGCTCGTAGCAGAAATCAGTGTCGATGTCGGGCATCGAGATGCGTTCGGGATTGAGGAAGCGCTCGAAGAAGAGGTTGTAACGCAGCGGGTCGACATCCGAGATCTTGAGCACGAAGGCGACGATGCTGCCCGGGGCCGAGCCGCGGCCCGGACCGACGGGAATGCCTTGCTCGCGCGCGTAGCGGATGAAATCCCACACGATCAAGAAGTAGGATGCATACCCCATGCGGTTGATGACGTCCAGCTCGTACTCGAGCCGAAGACGGTGTTCGGCAGACGGTGAGCCGTAGCGCTCGACCAAGCCCTGTTCGCACAGGCTGCGCAGGTACGCTTGGTCGTCTGCCTGGCCTGGCGGCACGGGGAAGGCGGGTATCGCGAAGGTCGCCGTGGTCATGTCGAAATCGACCATGTCCGCTATCGTCAGCGTCGCGTCGCAGGCCTCCGGCTCGTCGGCGAACAGCGCTCGCATCTCTTCCGCCGTCTTGAAGTAGAAATCGTCGCCCTCGAATCGCAGCCGGTCTTTGTCCGAGACCATCTTGCCGGTGCCGATGCACAGCAGCACGTCATGGGCCGGCGCGTCGTCGCGCCGCAAGTAGTGGAAGTCGTTGGTGGCGACGGGGCGGATGCCGAGCTCCCGCGCGATGCCGAAGAGCTGCGGCCTGATGCGGTCCTCGAGCGGATGGTGGTGGTGATGGATCTCGATGAAGTATCGCTCGCCGAAGATCGCCCGGTAGTCGCGAGCGAGCCGACGCGCCGCATCCGCTTTTCCCAGCATGAGGCTTTGCGCCAAGGCGCCCCCGAGGCAGCCTGAGAGGACGATCAATCCCTCGTGATGCTGCGCCAGCAAGTCCATGTCGACGCGCGGCTTGTAATAGTAGCCGTCCAAAAAACCGATCGAGACGAGCTTGATGAGGTTGCGATAGCCCGCCTTGTCCGCCGCCAACACCGTCAAGTGGTGATCGTCGCGCACCGTTCTGTCGCGGTGGCCGCGCGGCGCCACGTACATCTCGCATCCGATGATCGGCTTGATGCCTTTGGCCTTGGCCTCGAAATAGAACTCCATGGCGCCGTAGAGCACGCCGTGGTCGGTCAGCGCCAGCGCGGGCATACCGAACTCAGCGGCGACCGTCGCCAGCTCCGTGGTGCGGCACGCGCCGTCCAGCAGTGAATACTCGCTGTGGCTATGGAGATGAACGAAGCTTGGGGCCATAATCCTCGTCTAGGCGCCGATCGTGAGAATGTGACGCAGCCTGCCTTTCCTGCGGGCTTGTGGAATGGCTTGTGCATCTCGTGTGCATGCCGGTGGGCAACCGAGGAATTCTGTGGATGAGACGGACGCCGGAATTGTCCCACCCACCCTCTCTCGTGTCACGCGGACGCGGTCGGAATGCTCCGATGATGCCTCCATGCAGGTTTTATCGCTGTGACGAAACGCAGAGGCGACGCCCGAGCCGCAGGAAGCCCGAAAATACGTTCGTAAGCCTGCTAAGACCACACCTACGCTGCGCTGACCTTGCGGGGAGATCATCACCATCATGGCGTTGCTTGCCGGCGAATCGACAGGTCTCGAGCGGTTTGGTTTCGGTCCGTCCGCACAGGTCAGGCGCAACCTTGCGACCGCTACCCTGTTCGAAGAGTGCATCCGCAGAGAAGAAGGCTGGGCCGCGGCGCACGGGCCTCTGGTCGTGCGAACGGGCAAACATACCGGACGCTCGCCGCAAGACAAGTTCTTCGTCGAGGAGCCGGGCAGTCAAGCGCACATCGACTGGGGAAAAGCCAACAAGCCGTTTGACCCGGAGAAGTTCTCGGCGCTCTTGGCGCGCGTCGATGCGTATCTGAGCGACAAGGAAGTCTTCGCTTTGGACGCTTTCGCGGGAGCGGATCCGAAGTACCGCGTTCCTATTCGCGTGGTCACCCAACTGGCTTGGCACAATCTTTTCAGCCGCAACCTCTTCATCCCCGCGACTGGTCAGGACCTGCGCGGCTTCGTCCCCGAGTTCGCGGTAGTGGATGCCTGCAATTTTCTTGCCGACCCTGCTCGCGACGGCACTCGCTCGGAGACCTTCGTGATCATCGACTTCGGCCGACGCCTCGTGCTCATCGGCGGCACCACGTACGCGGGCGAAATCAAAAAATCGGTCTTCACGATCATGAATTATTTGCTGCCCTTGCGCGATGTCATGCCGATGCACTGTTCGGCGAACGTGGGGGTGGGCGGAGATGTCGCTGTCTTCTTCGGGCTCTCGGGGACCGGAAAGACGACCTTGTCGGCAGACCCCAACCGCGCCCTGATCGGCGATGACGAACACGGCTGGAGCGACCGCGGAATCTTCAACTTCGAAGGCGGTTGCTACGCAAAGGCCATCCACTTGTCCGCCGATCTGGAGCCGCAGATCTTCCCGACCACGCGGACGTTCGGGACCGTGCTGGAAAACGTCGTCATGGACCCGGTCACCCGCGAGCTCGATCTCGACGACGACTCGCTGACCGAGAACACTCGTGCCGCGTATCCATTGAGTTCGGTGCCGAACACCGTGCCCCACGGTGTCGCGGGCCATCCGCGTCACATCGTCATGCTGACCTGCGATGCTTTCGGGGTGCTGCCGCCTATCGCGCGCATGACGCCGGCCCAGGCCATGTACCACTTCTTGTCAGGCTATACCGCCAAGGTGGCCGGCACTGAGAAGGGCGTCACCGAGCCGCAGACGACGTTCTCCCATTGCTTCGGCGCGCCGTTCATGGTGCACCAGCCGACGGAGTATGCCAAGATGCTCGGGGCGAGGATCGCGCGCCACGAGGTCGACTGCTGGCTGGTCAACACCGGCTGGAGCGGCGGACCGTATGGAGTTGGCAGGCGCATCAAGCTCCCATACACTCGCGCGATGGTGAACGCTGCGCTCTCGGGCGCCTTGGACGATGCGCGCTTGACTGCAGACCCGATTTTCAAAATCAGCGTTCCCGACCGCGTGCCGGGCGTCCCGAGCGAGGTGCTCAACGCCCGAGACACGTGGACCAGCGGCGAAGCGTACGACGCGAAAGCGCGCCAGCTGGCGCAGAAGTTCGCGGAGAACTTCGAGAAGTTCGCGGCGAGTGCGTCGCCCGAGGTCAAAGCCGCCGCGCCCACGGTCTGAAGTCGGGCCGCCCGCAAGCCGTGCTGCCGGGCGGCGGCACTTAGGCGACAGTACCCGGCCAGGTCTGACGCGAAGTGACTCCCGTGGAAATCCTGATCGTCGGCGGCCCTCACTCGGGCGTCGGCAAGACACTTGCGTCCGAGGTCGCGCTGCGGGCGCTTTCCGGCCGCAGCTTCGGCGCCATAAAGCTCACCGTCGCCGACGGCGAGCGGGACCCTCAGCACGACCACGGCGCATCTGCCCTGGCGGTCGCCGATGCTGCCGGCATCTGCGGCCGAGGCGCGTCCTGCGGCGTCTGCGAAACGGTATCGACGCGCATACCCAGCCGGCTCATCACAACTCTTCGCGCCATCCGCAAGCCCAATACCGACACGTGGCGGCTCAGCGAGGCGGGCGCCCTGGCCGTGGCCTGGGTCATCGCCTTGCGGGAAGGCGCGCCCCAAGCCGTCGACGCGGCGCTGCGCTATCTGGCCGACCACGGCGCCCGCGGAGCGGTGATCGAAGGAACGACCGCGCTCGAATGGATGAACCCGAAGGCGTCGGTGATGGTCGCAAGTTCGCCGGGAAAGCGCTGGAAGGACGTGGCGGTCCGCTACGTCGGGCGGTGCGACATCGTGCTGTGCAACCGCGTGCCGCACGTCGTCGGTGACGTCCCTCCGCCGGAACAGTTCTTCGCCGCCGAGCCGCTGTCGTGCGATCTCGCCTCGCCGGCGGATCCGGGCACGCGCGCCTACATCGGTCGGGTGCGTGACCTCATGAGCTATGGAGCTGAGGCAGGCTTTGAAGGCCAACGAGGAACGGGCGGCGCGTTGACGGCGTGACGGGGCGGTTCCCCGATGGCGAAGCGGTAGAGGTTGGCCGCGACAGCATGCGCGATGCCGCGATACGACTCGTCGGTGACTCCCGCGATGTGGGGCGTGGCGATCACGTTGTGATGGAACATGGCGTGCTGCGGATCGACCGGCTCTTGCGAAAAGACGTCCAGGCCTGCGCCGCCGATGCGTCCCGAAGCGAGCGCCTCAAGCAACGCGTCTGAGTCGACGAGCCCGCCGCGCGCCACGTTCACCAGAATCGCGCCGCGCTTCATAGCGTCGAAAGCTCCGCGGTCGATGAGATTGCGGTTCGAGTCTTCCAGGCGCACGCACACGATGACGAAGTCCGCCTCGCGCAAGGCGTCATGCAGCCGGTCCGGTCCGAGGATCTTCATGGCCGGCACGTCGGGGGGGCTCCCTTTTGTTGGGTTCGCCCGGACACCGCACAGGCGCATGCCGAACGCGTGCAGCCGGCGCGCGAGCGCTGCTCCAACATCTCCCAGGCCGACGATGGCGGCCGTTTTATGCAGCAACGCCTTGCCGGCCGGCTGGCCGGTGATTTTTTGGTCGAGCATGGCTTGCGCCTCACGCATGCGCCGCGCGAGCGCGAGCATAAGGAGGATGGCATGCTCCGCCACTGATTCGGCGTTGCCAGTGCCGCCGCTGGGGATGCGCGCAACCCACACTCCCGCAGCCGTCGCCGCCGGCACGTCGACGGTTTCTAAGCCTACGCCGAACTGCTGGATGAGTCCGAAGGAGCCGCGGTTGATGACGTCGCTCGAGATGACGGAGCCGTACGGCACGATGACGTCAACGTCACTCAGATTGGCAGCGACTGCGTCTTTCGCGCATGTGGCGACGTGCCAGGCCGGAATCAGCGGCGCAAGCTGCGTGCGGCTCTCCGCATAGCCGATGTCGCAGAAAAGTATCTTCATCGTGCGTGGGCCCGAGTGGTCGCGTCCAGCCGGATTGTGGGTTGGCTGAAGTGCGGGCGCCTAGGGCAGCGCCTTGGGGCTGCTGGCGCGGCCGGCTATCATTGCAGCAGCTCGAGCTGGGCCATCGGCGCGGCGTCGCCTTTGCGGATGCGCGTGCGCACGATGCGGGTGTATCCGCCGCTGCGCCCAGCGAGGGTGGGCGCGATGACGTCGAAGAGCTTGCGCACGACGTCCTCAGAGGTCAGATAGGCGGCCACCAGCCGTCGGCTGTGCAAGTCGCCTCGCTTGGCGCGCGTTATCATGCGAGAAGCCGTGCGCGAGACCTCTTTGGCGCGCACGACCGTCGTCTCGATCGTGCCGTGCGTGAACAGCGACGTCGTCAGGTTGCGCAACAGCGCGCGGCGATGGTCGTCGTTTCTACCCAGGCGCTTATCGGCTTTGCGGTGGCGCATGATTTCTCACTCGGCTGTTCGCGCGGCCCTTTACGGCCGCAACGAGAGGTTGCGTTCCTGGAGCTTTTCCTTGATCTCGTCGACCGATTTCTTGCCCAGGTTGCGCATGTTCATGATCTCGTCTTCGGTCTTCTGCAAAAGCTCGGAGATCTTGGTGATCCCAGCCCGCTTCAAGCAGTTGTAGGAGCGCACCGAGAGGTCCAGCTCGTCGACCGGGATATCCCAGTTGGCGAACGGTTTGACTTCTTCGCTCGGCGCTTCGATCTCGGGGCGGCCGCTGAAGTTGACCAAGAGCGACAGCTGGTCTTGCAGGATCCTCGCCGCGGTGCTGAGCGCCTCGTCCGGCGTGATGCTCCCGTTGGTCTCGATTTCCATGATCAGACGGTCGTAGTCCGTCGTCTGCCCAACGCGCGTGTCTTCGATGTGGTACGCCACCTTTCTCACCGGTGAGAAGATGGAATCCACCGGTATCAAGCCGATGATGTGCTCGACGTTTCGCTGCTTCTCGGCCGTCACGTAGCCGCGCCACTTCTCGACGCCGATCTCCATGTAGAGCCGCGCCTTCTTGTCGGACAGCGTCGCGATGTGGTACGAAGGGTCCAACAGTTCCACATCCGCGTCCGGTACTATGTCGGCAGCGGTCACTTCTCGCTCCCCGCTCGCCTCCACCCGCAGCACCTTCGGCTCATCGTTGTTCAGCTTGAGCGGCAAGCCCTTGAGGTTGAGGATGATGTTGGTGACGTCTTCCACGACACCCGGGATGGTCGCAAACTCATGCAGCACGCCGTCGATCTTGACGTACGTGACGGCCGCGCCCGGCAGCGACGACAACAGCATGCGCCGCAGCGAGTTCCCGAGCGTGATCCCAAAACCGCGCTCGAGCGGCTCGATGACGAACGTCGCGCTGCTGTCGCGTCGCTCGCGCACCTCAATCGATGGGCGTTGGAATTCAGAGACGGACATGCTGTTCAAGCCGTGCGTGCCGGCCGGCCGTCCGATCGGGTCGTATGCAGCCTGCGGCTGCCCGGTGAATTGCATCATCAGCGCGAATAGTACTCCACAATCAGCTGCTCTTCGACGTTCGTGTCGATGTCCGCTCGCGTCGGCATCTGCACCACTTTGGCCGTAAGACTTTGCTCGTCATATTCCAGCCAGCCGGGCACCCGGCGGCCTTTCGCGTATTCAGTGAGCGACTGAAACAGCGTCGTCTTAGCGCTCGACTCGACGATCTTGAGCTCGTCGCCCGGGCGCACTTGCATGGACGGCACGTTGACGCGGCGCCCGTTCAGGACGAAGTGCCGGTGCCGCACCAGCTGGCGCGCCTGCGCGCGAGAGGTCGCGAGATTCAGCCGGTAGATCACGTTGTCCAAGCGCGCCTCGAGCAGCGCGAGCAGCGCGGCGCCGGTCTGGCCCTTGCGCGCGCTCGCCTTGTCGAAATAGTTCTCGAACTGCTTCTCCAGCACGCCGTAGATGCGCCGCATCTTTTGCTTCTCGCGCAATTGCCGGCCGAACTCGGAGACCTTGGGGCGGTTCTTCGTGTTGGCCTTTTGACCGGGCGCGGCCGTGCGCCGTTCGACCGCGCACTTTTTGGACAAGCATCGCTCGCCTTTCAGGAACAGCTTGACCTTTTCGCCAGGCTTCGCGCCGCTCGCGCTCTCGCGCCGGCACATCCGGCAAACAGGCCCCGTATAACGACCCATAGATGCTTGCGCTCCTCCTAGACTCTGCGCCGCTTCGGCGGGCGGCAGCCGTTGTGCGGAATGGGTGTCACGTCTTTGATCAGCACGATCTCAAGCCCGGCCGCCTGCAGCGCGCGGATGGCCGCCTCACGGCCCGCGCCCGGACCCTTGACGTAGACCTCGACCTGCTTCATGCCGTGGTCCATCGACTTTCGCGCGGCGCTTTCGGCCGCCATCTGCGCCGCGAACGGCGTCGATTTCTTGCTTCCTTTGAAGCCCATGTTGCCAGCGCTCGCCCAGGCGATCGCGCCGCCTTGCGTATCGGTGATCAAGACGATCGTGTTGTTGAAGCTCGAGTGGATGTGCGCCACCCCCTGGGAGACGTGTTTTGCCTCGCGCTTTTTGCGGGGACGAGCCTTTTTTGCAACAGCCATGCTATGACGGTTCCTGTATCACGGTGGTGGTCGGGGCGAGGCGAGTGCCGGTCATTTGCCGATACCGGGACCTTTCGACTTCTTCTTGCCGGCCACGGTCTTCTTGGGACCCTTGCGAGTCCTCGAATTCGTCTTGGTGCGCTGCCCGCGGACGGGCAAGCCGCGGCGATGACGCAAGCCCCGATAACAGCCGATATCCATGAGCCGCTTGATCGCGCCCGAGATGTCACGCCGCAGATCGCCCTCCACCTTGAGGTTCTTCTCGATCTGCTCGCGCAGCCGCTGAATGTCGTCATCCGTCAGGTTTTTGACGCGCGTGTCCGGATTGACCCTCGTGCTGGTCAACAGCTTGACCGCCGTCGGGCGGCCGATGCCGAAGATGTACGTCAATGCCACCTCGACGCGCTTCTCGCGGGGCAGGTCGATTCCGGCGATTCGTGCCATAGGTTACTCTCCGCTCACTGAGGCTGGATGCAAGCTCATCCTTGAGCCTGCTTGTGCTTGGGATTGTCGCAGATGACCCGCGTGCGTCCGGCACGCTTGATCACCTTGCACTTGTCGCAGATCTTCTTGACGCTCGGTCTGACCTTCATCGTCTCCTCACTTGTACCGGTACGTGATGCGGCCTTGCGTCAAATCGTACGGTGACAGCTCCACCAACACGCGGTCACCGGGCAGGATGCGGATGAAGTTCATCCGGATCTTGCCTGATACGCGAGCCAGAACCTTATGGCCGTTTGACAGCTCGACGCGAAAAAAGGCGTTGGGCAACGGCTCGACGACCGTGCCCTCGACTTCAATGGCCTCTTCTTTGGCGGAACCTACCTTTTCGACGCGCTCGGCTTTTTTCTTTTTCCTATCCGACCGCTTGTATCCGCCCGAACGTCTCTGGGGCGCCAAGCTCACCTCCTGTGTCGTCGTGCCGCGCAGCAGGGCTGTACACGCGGGCTGCCG
This sequence comes from Candidatus Eremiobacter antarcticus, assembly GCA_003244105.1. GTDB lineage: Bacteria > Vulcanimicrobiota > Vulcanimicrobiia > Eremiobacterales > Eremiobacteraceae > Eremiobacter > Eremiobacter antarcticus. The sequence continues at coordinate 33,282 of QHBK01000009.1, forward strand.
CCGCGTCCAAAGCCGTCAAGATCTCGCAGCCATCCTCGAGGACGGCGACCGTGTGCTCGAAATGCGCCGACAGCCCGCCGTCGCCAGTCACGACCGTCCATTTGTCCGCCTGCGTGCGGACCTTCCAGGTTCCGGCGTTGACCATCGGCTCGATGGCCAACACCATCCCGGCCTTGAGCATGGGTCCTGTCCCCTTGCGGCCGTAGTTCGGCACCGCCGGCTCTTCGTGCAGGCTGAGCCCGATGCCATGGCCGACCAGAGCGCGCACCACCGAAAAGCTTTCGCCTTCGACAAAGGTCTGGACGGCATGTCCGATGTCGGAGAGATGCGCGCCCGCCCGCACTTCGCCGATGCCGCGCTCCAGCGCCTCGGCCGTCACGTCGATCAAGCGCTGCGCGTACGGGTCGACCGTCCCCACCGCCACGGTGCACGCCATATCGGAGAACCAGCCGTCGACGCACGAACCGATGTCGATCTTGAGCAGATCCCCTTGCTGCAAGCGCCGCTTTCCAGGAATGCCGTGCACGACCTCGTCGTTGACCGAGGTGCAGATGGACCCGGAGAAGCCGTGATAGCCGAGGAACGCCGGCGTGCCGCCGTCGCCGCGGATGAGCTCTTCGGCATAGCGATCGATCTCAAAGGTCGTCACCCCCGGCGCGACCGCCGCTTTGAGTTTGTGCAGCGCCCGCGCCGTCACGCGTCCGCTCGTCCGCATCTTGTCGATCTCACGGCTGCTCTTGCAAGTGATCATGCTACCGGGCTCACGGGCGACTGGATCGCGCTCAAGATGCGGCGAAACACCGCTTCCACGTCGCCGTTGCCGTCGACGACTTTCAAAAGGCCGGCCGCGCGGTAGTACGAGATCAAGGGCGATGTCTTGCGCTCGTATTCGGCCAGCCTCGTGAGAACGGTCGCCTCGTCATCGTCACTGCGCACCACGAGCACGCCGCCGCAGCGGTCGCACACGTCGGGCACGGCGGGCGGGGCCGAATCGTTGTGATAGGGAGTCTGGCAGATGGCGCACAGGCGCCTGCCGGTCAACCGCCGGACGACCTCCGGACTCTGCACGTTGATCTCGATGACCGCGTCCAAGCGCTGACTGCTCTTGTGCATCAAGGCGTCGAGCGCCGTGGCCTGCGCGGCCGTGCGTGGGAAGCCGTCGAGGATGAAGCCCCGCTGCGCGTCGCTGCCGGCCAGACGCTCTTCCACCAGGCCGATGGTGACGTCGTCGGGGACCAGATTGCCGCTGTCGACGTAGGACTTGGCGGCCAGTCCCATCGGCGTGCGAGCCTTCATGGCGTTGCGGAAGATATCGCCGGTCGCGATCTCCGGAATAGCAAACGTCTGCGCCAGCTTGCGCCCTTGCGTGCCCTTGCCAACCCCCGGCGGACCGAGCAGGATCAGACGCAGTTCGCGCGTGCTCATTGCTTGATGAATCCCCGGTAATCGCGCATGGCGAGGCGCGCCTCGATCTGCGTCATCGTATCGAGTGCCACGCCGACCACGATCAGAAGCGACGTGCTGCCGAGGTAGAAGGTCGTGATATGCGTCATGCTCTGGGTGATGTTGGGCAAGACCGCCAGCAACCCCAGGTACACCGCCGCCACCGCCGTGATGCGGTGAAGGATCTTCTGGAGGTAGTCCGTGGTCGGTTTCCCCGGACGGATGCCCGGGATGAAGCCGCCCTGCTTCTTGAGCGAGTCGCCGATGTCCATGATGTTGACGACCACCTCGCTGTAGAAGAACGTGAAGCCGATGACGAGCACGAAGTACACGAAATTGTACAGGAGGCTGTTGTAGTTGAAGTACAGCGCCATGAACTGAGAAAACCCGTGCAGCCACTGGGCGCCGCTCTGCTGCGCCCACGACGAGATCTGCTGAGGGAAGAGCAAGATCGAGATTGCGAAGATGATCGAGATGACGCCAGCGTTGTTCAGCCGCAGCGGGATGTACGTGCTGCGTCCGCCGTACACCTTACGCCCGATGACGCGCTTGGCGTACTGCACCGGCACGCGCCGCGTGCCCTGATACATGAAGATGATGGAGATCAGCGAGATGATAGCGATCAGCAAGAAGATGACGAAGCTGAAGACGTTGAGCCCGCCCTTTTCGCCGAGCTGGAGCGTCTGGCTGAAATACACCGGATAGCGCAGGATGATGCCCACGAAGATGATGAGCGAGACGCCGTTGCCGATGCCCTTGTCGGTCATCTGCTCTCCCAGCCACATGAGCCAGACGGTGCCGGCCGTCAGCGTGAGCACCACCATCACCAGATAGAAAAGGTCGGTGCGCTCGAAGACGTGCGCACGCGACAGGGCCACGACCATGGTGGTCGCCTGGATGATGGCGAGGGCGACCGTCAGCCAGCGCGTGTAGAGACCGACGGTGCGGCGCCCCTGCTCTCCGCCATGCTGCATCATCTCTTTGATGTTGGGATACACGACCGTCAGCAGCTGCATGATGATGCTGGCGTTGATGTAGGGCGTGATGCCCATCGCGATGACGGAGAAGCGCTGCAGCGCGCCGCCGGACAGAAATCCTAAGAAGTTGAGGAACTGGCCGCCCGCAAGGATGTTCTGCCAGGCTTTGATGTTGACGTAGGGGACCTGGACGTACACCATCACGACGAACATGGCGAATGCGCCGAACACGAACAGAATGCGGTTGCGGATCTCCGGAACCACGAGCGCGTTCGCGAGGTTGCGCCAGATGTTCATGAGGCGGCGTCAGTCCTCGAAGACAGCGCCGGCGGCCTCAAGCTTTTCGCGAGCAGCACCCGAGAAGACGATGCCGCGGAAGTGCAGGCCCGCGGGCGCGTCGCCGGCGCCGAGAATCTTCACTCCATCCTTGCGCTTGGATATGTATCGAGCGGCGAGGAGCGCCTCGGCCGTCACCTCCACGGCCGCATCCCATGACGCGAGCTGGGCGAGATTGACGACGGCGTACTCGGTGCGGAAGATCTTGGTGGAGCGCGCCTTTTGGGAGACGCCACGCCGCTGAGGCAGACGGCGAGACCAGGGCGTCTGTCCACCTTCGAAGTTGGGCCCTTTGCCGCCGCCCGACCGCACGGTCTGGCCCTTGCCGCCGCCGCCCGACGTTTTGACCAAGCCGCTGCCATGCCCGCGGCCGACGCGAACTCGCTTGCTCTTCGAGCCGTGAGCCGGCTTAAGCTCTGACAGCTTCACCGTTTGTACTTCTCCCTAGGATCTCATCGACCGTTTTCTCCCGCTGCTGCGCGACGGTCTCAACGGTGCGAAGTGTGCGCAAGCCGGCGATGGTCGCCGCGATGACGTTGATCGGGTTGTTGGAACCGAGCGATTTCGTCAGGATGTCGTGCACGCCCGCAAGCTCCAGCACCGCTCGCATCGCGCCGCCCGCGATGACGCCCGTTCCCTTGCTGGCCGGCTTCATCAGGACTCTGCCCGCGCCGATGTGCGATTCGATCGGATGCGGAATGGTGCGCCCGACCATCGGAATGGTGATGAGCGAACGGCGAGCGTCCTCGACGCCCTTGCGGATCGCTTCCGGAACTTCGCGGGCTTTGCCAAGACCGAAGCCCACTCGTCCCTGGCGGTCGCCCACGACGACGAGCGCAGAAAACGAGAAGCGCTTGCCGCCTTTGACGACCTTCGCCACCCGGTTGACCCGGACGACCTGCTCTTCCAGCCCCGATCCGTCGGAGATGCGCGCCACTGTTTAGAACTCCAATCCGGCGCTGCGCGCCGCGTCGGCCAACGCCTTGATGCGGCCGTGGTATTTGTAGCCGCCGCGATCGAACACGACTCGGCTGATGCCCTTTTCTTTGGCGCGCTCGCCGATGGCCGCGCCGACCTTCTGAGCAGCTCCCACGCCTTTGAGCGACGGAAGCCCCTCAGCCAGCGATTTCTCGCGCGTCGACGCGGCGGCAAGCGTTCGACCGCTGGCGTCGTCGATGAGCTGAGCGTACAGATGGTGCAGGCTGCGAAACACCGACAGCCGCGGGCACTGCTCTAGGCCCCGGATGCGCTTGCGCACGCGCGCATGGCGGCGCATGCGCAGGGCGTTCCGGCTTCCGCTTTGGGCCATCGTCCGTTACTTCTTCCCGCCGGTCTTGCCGGCTTTGCCGAGCTTGCGCCGCACGCGCTCGCCTTCGTAGCGGACGCCCTTCCCCTTGTAGGGCTCGGGCGGGCGCAGCGAGCGGATCTGCGCCGCGACTTGACCGACTTGCTGCTTGTCGGCGCCGCTGATCTGGATCTTGTTGACGCCTTCCACTTTGATGTCAATGCCCGGCGGGGACGGGAACACGATGGGGTGCGAAAAGCCCAGTTGCAGATTGAGATTTTTGCCCTGCATCTGCGCGCGGTAGCCAACGCCTTGGATCTCTAAATTCTTGGAGAAGCCGGTGGTCACGCCGTTCACCATGTTGGCGACGAGCGTGCGCGTCAGGCCGTGCAGCTGCCGCGTGCGCTTCTCGTCGTTGGGCCGTGTGACCGTGACAACCGAGCCGTCCAGGCTGACATCGATGGGCTCAGCGCAGCGCAGCGCCAATTCACCTTTGGGGCCCTTCACCGTGACCACGCGCTCATCCACGGCGACGGCGACGCCGCTCGGCACGCTGATGGGCATGCGTCCTATTCTGCTCACGTCACCACACCATCGCCATGATCTCGCCGCCGCAGTTCATGCGCTTGGCTTGGCGGCCGCTGACGATGCCTTTCGAGGTCGACACGATGACAAGCCCCATGCCTCCCATGCATTTGGGGATGTCGCCTTTGGGCGTGTATTTCCGCAACCCCGGACGGCTGATCCGCTGCAGCCCTTTGATCACGCGTTCGCGCTTGTCCCCGTACTTGAGGATGATGCGAATCGTGTCTTGGTGGGAGCCCGACAGGACCTCGAAGCCCTTGATGAAGCCCTCAGCTTTCAAGAGTTTGGCGATCTCCTTCTTCAGCGTGGACGCGGGAATGTCGACGCGCTCGTGGCGCGCGATGTTCGCGTTGCGAATGCGGCTGAGCATGTCGGCGACGGGGTCGGTCATAGTGGCCATGCGATGCTAGACCTGCGCCTCCTTGCCTGTCACCATGACGCCTTGGTCACGCCCGGCACGTGCCCGCGGTGGGCGAGCTCCCGGAAACAGATGCGGCACAGAGCGAACTTGCGCAGGTAACCGCGCGGGCGGCCGCAGCGCAGACAGCGGTTGCGCTGACGCACTTTAAATTTTGGCTTGCGCTTGGTCCGTTCAATGAGCGCGGTTGTGGCCATGTTCTCCTCTGCCGCGCCTTAAGCGGCGGCGCCTTCCTTGCGGAGCGGCATCCCCATCTCTTCCAGGAACGCCAGTGCGTGTTCGTCGTTCTTGGCGGTGGTCACGATGACGATGTCCATCCCCCTGACCATGTCGATTTTGTCGTAGTTGACCTCAGGGAAGACCAGCTGCTCGCGCAACCCGAGCGCGTAATTCCCGCGGCCGTCCAGCGAGCTGCGCGACATGCCGCGGAAGTCGCGGATGCGCGGGAGCACGATGTTGACCAGCTTGTCGAAGAACGCGTACATGCGCTCCCCGCGCAGGGTCACCTTGGCGCCGATCTGCATGCCCGCGCGCAACTTGTAGGTCGCGACGCTTTTGCCTGCGCGAGTGACCACCGGCTTCTGTCCGGTGATGGCCACGAGATCGGACACGGCTCCGTCGATCGCTTTGGGGTTGGCGACCGCTTCGCCGACTCCCATGTTGACGACGATCTTCAGCAGGCGCGGCGCTTCCATGGGGTTGCGAAACGCGAAGCGCTTCGTGAGGCTGGGCAAGACCTTGGCGTCGTAATGCTCTCGCAATCTGTTCATCGGCTATGCTTTCACCGGGCGTTCGGCCGGCTCGCCGCAGCGGCGACAGACGCGTTCTTTCGCGCCTGCAGTCGAGCGCAGCGCCAGCTTCGACGGCTTGTTGCATTTCGGGCACACATACATCAGCTTGCCCACCGGCACCGGCATCTCTTTCGGGATGATGCCGGCTTTGGCTTTTTGCGTCGCCTTGGTATGGCGTTTGACGACGTTCACGCCTTCGACCTCAGCGACGCCTGCGGCCGCGCGCACCAATTTGATCTTGCCGCGCTTGCCCTTGTCTTTTCCGGCCAGCACGATGACGGTATCCCCTGCTGACAGGCGCATGCGCGTCGCCATCTACAGCACCTCCGGCGCGAGCGACACGATCTTCATGAAGTCGCGGTCGCGCAGCTCGCGCGCCACTGGGCCGAAGATGCGGGTGCCGCGCGGGTTCTTCTGATCGTTGATCAGCACCGCCGCGTTCTCGTCGAAGCGGATGAAGGATCCATCCCTGCGGCGCATCTTCTTCTTCTGACGGACGATGACGGCTTTGACGACGTTGCCCTTCTTCACCGCGGCGCCGGGTATCGCGCTCTTCACTGTCGCGACGATGATGTCGCCCACATAGGCGTAGGGATGACGGGAGCCGCCCGTAATGTGGAAGACCATCAGCTCGCGCGCACCCGAATTGTCGGCCACCTTGAGCCGTGTCTGCGCCTGGATCACTTCGCCCGCTCCAATATCTCCATCAGCCGCCAGCGCTTGCGCGCGCTCAAGGGACGCGTCTCGACGATGCGCACCAAGTCGCCGACCTTCGCTTCATTCCTCTCGTCGTGCACCGCGAAGCGTTGCGAACGCCGCATGATCTTGCCGTACTGCGCGTGCGCCGTGCGCGCTTCGGTCACGACGATGATGGTCTTCATCATGCTGTCGGACACGACGCGTCCGGTCTTAGTCTTGCGCATGGGGCGCTGCATGACATCAGGGCTCATCAGCTCGCCAACCGCCGTTCGGCCAAGATCGTGTGCAGCTGCGCGATCTGTCTGCGCAGTTTGCCGACCGTGGCATGGTCTTCCAGATGCCCCGTCATCAGCTGAAAGCGCAGGTTGAAGAGCTCTTGCTTGGCGGCCGTGAGCTTCTCTTCCAGTTCTTTAGCCGTCAGCTCGCGCAGGCTGCGCAGCTCGCTAGGCTTCAAGCGCTTCACCAGCCCTTTCGCGCTTGAGCACCTTCGTGCGGATGGGCAGCTTGAACGCAGCCAATCGCAGCGCTTCCTTCGCGACCGCCGGCTCCACGCCGGCCAATTCGAACATCACGCGGCCTGGCCGCACGACGGCGACCCATCCCTCAGGTTGGCCTTTGCCCGACCCTTGCCTCGTTTCCGCGGGCTTCTTCGTGAACGACTTGTCGGGGAACACGGTGATCCACACCTTGCCGCCGCGTTTGATATGGCGAGTCATCGCGATGCGAGCCGCCTCGATCTGGCGATTGCTGATCCAAGCCGGCTCGAGCGCCTGCAATCCGAACTCGCCGAAGTGCAGGTCATTGCCCGACTGCGCTCGTCCGGTCATGCGCCCGCGCTGAACTTTGCGGTGCTTCACTCGTTTTGGCATCAACATTGGTTAGGTTTGCTCCTCGGGAGCACTCTTAGGAAGTGCATCCGGTTCCGGCAAGGCTGTCAGCTCGGGCGCTGCGGGCAACGCGGCTTCGCTTTGCGGGCCGGCAGGCAGGGCCGCTTCGCTTTCCGGCGTTGCCTGCTCGGGAGCATCGGAAGGCGCCGGACCCTTCGACGGCACCGCCGCAGCTCCCGACGTGGTTGTTGCCGGCGGCGTTTCCGCCGGGGCGGCTTTCTCTTGTGCCGTCGACGTCGCAGCATCCGCCGTTGAGCCTTGTTCCGGCGCGGCGGCGGGCGCAGGCGCAGCTTCAGACGGCGGCGTGAGGGGCTGCGCGGCAGCAGGCGCGGATGACGGCTCCGGCGCGCCGGGAATTCCGGCGGCGGCTCCGTCAGGCTTTGCGTCAGCCGGCCTCGCCGGTCGCGCAGGACGACGGCTCCCAGCGGGGCGCGCCGCTCTGGCGGCCGACACGTCCGGTTTCGCGCGCCCCTCCGGCAGCACTTCGCCGAGATAGATCCAAACCTTGACGCCGATGCGGCCGAACGTCGTGTACGCTTCTGTGTGGGCGTAATCGATGTTCGCGCGCAACGTATGCAGCGGAACCTTGCCGTCGAAGTTCCGCTCGACGCGGGCGATCTCAGCGCCGCCTAAGCGGCCGCCGCACTGCACTTTGATGCCCTTGGCGCCCGCCTTGATCGTGCGTTGGATCGCCTGGCGCATCGCGCGTCGAAACGCGATGCGTTTCTCCAATTGATCCACGATGTTGTTCGCAACCAGCTTGGCGTCAAGCTCAGGATGCTTGATCTCCAACACGTTGACGTTGACTTGCCGGCCGGACGCTTTTTCCAGGCGCTTTTTGAGGTCTTCGATGCCCGCGCCGCGCTTGCCGATGATGATGCCTGGCTTGGCCGTGCTGATCACGACGCGCACTTGACTGGCGCGTCGCTCGATCTCGAGCCTCGAGACGCCGGCAGAGCGCGACAGACCGTCGATGAGTTTGCGCATGCGCAGGTCTTCGTGCAGCCACGTCTGATATTGTTTGTCTTCGAACCAGCGCGAATCCCACGTGCGCGTGATTCCAAGACGCATCCCGACGGGATGGACTTTCTGACCCACTTAGCCGTTCTCTCCGTCGCTGACGATGATGGTCACATGTGACATCCTCTTCTTCTTAAATCCCGCTTGGCCGCGCGCTCGAGCCTCGACGCGCTTGATGGTCGGGCCGCCGTCGACCGTCGCCTTGCTGATGACGAGGTCCGTGCCTTTCATGCCGTGGTTGTTCTCCGCGTTTGCGGCGGCCGAACGCAGGATCTTCTCGATCGCTTTAGCAGCCCAAACAGGCGCGAAGGTCAGCATCGTCAGCGCGCGGTCCACGCGCTTGCCGCGGATGGCGTCGACGACTCTGCGAGCCTTGCGCGGCGGCACGCGCAGGAACTTCACGGTGGCTCTAGCCTCCATGATGCGACACCGCTCTCACGACCACGAGGCTCATTTTACCGCCGCCTTGTCCGCGCCGCTGCCGTGTCCGCGGAAAAGACGGGTGGGCGCGAACTCGCCCAGCTTGTGGCCGACCATGTTCTCCTGCACGTAGACCGGCACGTGCCGCTTGCCGTCGTAAACCGCAATCGTGTGCCCTACCATCGCTGGGATGATGGTGGATGCGCGCGACCAGGTCTTGATGACCCGCTTTTCGCGTGCAGCGTTCATCCGCTCGATGCGCACCAGCAGATGATCGGCGATGAACGGGCCCTTTTTGGCGGATCGGCTCATTTCTTGCTCTTCCGTTTGACGATGAACTTCGAGGTGCGCTTGTTGCGGCGCGTCTTCTTGCCCATGGTCATGACGCCCCACGGCGTCGTCGGCGGACGGCCGGCCGTCGAGCGAGCCTCGCCACCGCCGTGCGGATGGTCGACCGGGTTCATGGCGATGCCGCGCACCTGCGGCCTGCGGCCCAGCCAACGCGAGCGGCCGGCTTTGCCGACCACCTGATTCTCGTGCTCGATGTTGCCCAACTGGCCGATCGTCGCGCGGCACGTCACCGCGATTTTGCGCACCTCGCCGGACGGCATGCGGATCTGCGCGTAATCGCCCTCTTTGGCCATCAGCTGGGCAGCGCCGCCTGCGGCGCGCACGAGCTTCCCTCCACCACCCGGCGAGAGCTCGATGTTGTGAAGCACGGTGCCCAGCGGCATGTTGGACAAGGGCAGCGCGTTGCCGACTTTGATGTCGGCGGCCGAACCGGATTCGATCATGTCGCCGACGCGCAGGCCGAGCGGCGCCAAGATGTAGCGCTTCTCGCCGTCGCGGTAGTGCAGCAGCGCCAGGCGCGCCGACCGGTTGGGATCGTACTCGAGCGCCGCCACTTTGGCCGGTATGGCGTCCTTGTCGCGCTTGAAGTCGATGCGCCGGTACATGACCTTGTGTCCGCCGCCGCGATGGCGCACGGTGATATGGCCGTTGAAGTTGCGGCCCGCGTGTTTCTTGAGCGGCTCGAGCAGCGAGTTCTCCGGACGCTTCTTCGTGAGCTCCTCAAAGGAAGAGATCGCGGCGAAGCGGCGGCCGGGCGAGGTCGCTTTGAACGTTTTTACCGGCATGAAGCGCCCCTACGATTCAAAATAATTCACGCCTCCAAGCTCGATCTTGTCGCCCTCGCGCAGCGTCACGATCGCTTTTTTCCAGTGCGAGCGCTGCACGGACGGCTTGCGCGTCCGGCGCCGCACATCGCGTTTGAGCTTGCCTTGCACGCGAACCGTGTTCACACGCAAGACTTTGACGCGGAAGAGCTCTTCGACGGCGGACTTGACGGCGTGCTTGGTCGCGTCTTGCGCCACTGCGAACGTGTATTGGAAGCGAGCCGTCTGCGTGATCGACTTCTCCGTGACCAGCGGGCGGATCACCGTGAGGCGAGCCTCAGACACTGCACACCTCCGCGAGCGCGTCCAGCGCGTTCTTGGTGAGGATCACGCGGTCGTGCGAGAGCAGGGCATGCACGGAGAGCCGGTCGTGCGAGACGACGGTCGCGCGCCGCACGTTGCGGCCGGCAAGGTATATCTGACGGGCAAACACGTCGCGAGCAGCGTCGAGCGCTAAAAGGACGGAGCCGCTCCCCCCGCCGGCCCACAGCACGGCGGCCAGTTCTTTCGTCTTTGGTGAGCGCAGCTCGTCGGCGTCGACGATCGCAAGAGCGTCGGCCTGTGCTTTGGCCGCGATGGCCATTGCAAGCGCGGCTCTGCGCGTGCGCTTGTTCATCGAGACGGCGAACGAGCGCGGGTGCGGCCCGAACACGACGCCGCCCTTGCGCCATAACGGCGAGCGGATGCTGCCTTGACGCGCCCTGCCCGTGCCTTTTTGCCGCCACGGCTTGCGCCCGCCGCCCGCGACTTCGTCGCGCTTCTTCGTGCTCGCGGTTCCAGCGCGCCGGTTGGCGAGATGGCGAATGACGGCGCTGTGCAAAAGCGACGGTTTGATCTCACCGGCGAACACGGCCGGCAATTCCGCCGCGCCCACCGCCTTGCCGTCTTTGTCCAGCTGCTGCGCCCCCATGTCTGCTTACGCCTTTGCCTTGGTCTTGCTCTTGACCGAGCGCCGCACGTACAGGACGGCGCGCCGGCCTCCGGGCACCGCCCCCTTGAGCAGCAGCAGATTGCGCTCTTGATCGGCGCGGATCACTTCCAGGTTCAGCGTCGTGATGCGTTCCACGCCGAAGTGGCCGGGCCGGTGACTACCCTTCACGGTCTTAGCCGCGTTGGTGTCGCCGTTGCTGGCCGGCTGACGGTGGATCATCGAGCCGTGGCTCGCCCCGCCGCCGACGCCGTTCCAGCGCTTCATGATGCCGGTGAAGCCCTTGCCCTTGCTCGTGCCCGTCACGTCCACCCGGTCGCCGGCGGCGAACTCCGCGACGGTCACCATGTCGCCGGCCTTGACGTCTGAGTCGCCGAGCGGAAATTCGCGCAGGACCGACTTCGGCGCGACATTGAGCTTCTCAAAGCGGCCGCGCATGGCGCGATTAAGCTTCTTGATCTTGGCGTCTTCAAAGCCCAACACGAACGCGTCGTAGCCGTGCGCCGCAGACGTCTTTCGTTCGACGACCTGGCATGGCCCGGCCTCGATCACGGTGACGGGGACGGAGCGTCCATCATCCGTGAACACGTTGGTCATGCCCACCTTGCGCCCGATGATGTGCTTCATGCGCCCGCCTTCAGCTCGATGTCGACGCCCGCGGGCAGATCCAGATGCATCAAGGCATCCATCGTCTTCGCGCTGGCTTGCAAGATGTCGATGAGCCGTTTGTGCGTGCGGATCTCGAAGTGCTCGCGGCTCTTCTTGTCCACGTGCGGCGAGCGCAGCACGCACGAGCGCTGGATCTCGGTCGGCAAGGGCACGGGGCCGCTGACGAACGCGCCGGTCCGTTTTGCTGTCTCCACGATGCGCTCAGCGGACTGATCCAAGATCTTGTGATCGTACGCTCGCAGCTTGATGCGAATCTTGCCTGCCATGTTATCCTTTAGTCTGCCACTTTGGTGACGACG
>QHBK01000010.1 GCA_003244105.1 Candidatus Eremiobacter antarcticus
GGGTCGGTAGTGGTTGTAGGTGTAACGCCAGTCTTCGGCTGCTTCCTGAGCATTTGTTAGGCTCGTGAACCAGCGCTCGTTGAGGAACTCTGCCCGAAGTCGTCCGTGGAACGATTCGATCTTGCCGTTTTGCGTCGGCTTGCCCGGGTCGATGAAGTGCAAGTTGACTTCGTGCTCGGCGCCCCAACGCAGCATCGCGAAACTGCGAAACTCGGGGCCGTTGTCGAACCGAATGGTGCCCGGGACGCCACGCGTGCGCACCAGCTCGTCGAAGACACGCAGCACGCGAGCGCTGGGCAGCGAGAAATCCACTTCGATCGCTAGGCACTCGCACGTGAAGTCGTCGACCACGTTGAACGCACGGAACTGACGGCCCCGTACCAGCCGATCCTTGACGAAGTCCACCGACCAGCGTTCGTTTGGGCGGGTGACCGGCGGCCGCGCACTCCCGCGCACGGTCACCGCATGCTTGGCGCTCTTGCGCCCGTAGACCAATTTGAGCGTGCGGTACACGCGGTACACGCGCTTATGATTGACCGTGAGCTTATAATCGCGGCTGAGCAAGAACGTGAACTTGCGGTAGCCGTGCACCTTCGAGTACTCGTAGGCGGCCAGTTCCCGCAGTTGCTCGGCGAGCTCGGCATCGTTGCGCTTGCGCGGCCGATAGCGCGCGGTTGGACGCGGGCAGCCCGCGAGCACGCAGGCACGGCGCTGGCTCACACGGCGGTCTTGCATGGCCCTCACCGCCGCCGTTCGCTGCGAGGGCCGTCGTAGTTTTTTGAGAGCGCATACTTTAAGGCGTCGACGTCGAGCGTCAGGTTGGCGACGACGCGCCTCAGCCGTCCGTTCTCATCCTCCAGCTGCTTGATGCGTGCGACATCACTCACGCTCATGCCGGCGTACTTGGCCTTCCAGTGGTGGATCGTGTTGGCGTGGATACCGTGCCGCCGAGCCAATTCGGCGATCGCGACGCCGGCTTCGAACTCCTTGAGGATCCCAACGATTTGGGGCTCGGTGAAGCGCGATTTGCGCATGGCGTGGAGCTCCTTGCGAGGCGCTTTGCCTCGGGCTCCACAATTATCCTTGGCCTAGTTTTCGGGGGCTACGTCACGAGGGTCACAGATCCGAGCCCTGTCTCGCCAAGCCTAATACTGCCATACTCCTGACGCTCATATCGAAAGGAAAGTCATCAGTGAATCGTTTCCAGCGCAAGGCCCCATGCCTGCTAGCCGTCGCCGCCTTGGCGATCGCCGGCATGCTGATCTCGCGGGCATCAATGACCGCCGCTTCGACGACGAAGCTCAAAACCGCAACCGCGCAAGATCAGACCGCTTCGGTGGGTCTCCCCGACGGTTGGACACTTGGAAGGGGACTGAATGGCTTCGTCCACGTGACGGGCCCCAACGACGAGCAAGTCAATCTTGGGGCGATCGTGATTGCAAAGAACGCTTCGAGCGGAAGCGGCGAACTGGGCGGGGAGGTCGCGTTCGCGCTGCCGTTTAGCGCGAGCTTGAAAGACAAATTTACGACGATTCTTCAAAAAAGTGCCGAAAAGTCAGGAACGCCGGCGCCCAAGATAACGTTCGCTAGCCAGTCCGCAACGAAGCTTCCGATGTGCGCGCGATTCCTCGGGAGCTGGACTGCCGGCAGCCAGTCCCGGAAGTTCGAGGGAGTGCTGTGTTCGTTACGGCCCGACTTCCTCGGGCTCTACAAGAATATCGTCTTTCTCGCGCAAGTGCCGTCGAGCCTCGCAGCGAAAGACCGCCCAATTGTCGAGCAGATCGTTGAAAGCTACCGCGTGACGCCTGCCATGTTCAAGAAGATGTTAGCGACGTACACTCCACTCCCGCCCCACCCCGCGCCAGGCGTGCCAATGCCCGCGATGGCCCCCTACCAAGACCCGACAAATTCAGATTGCTTCGACTATAACGTGATCCGCGAATCGCCTCCGTGGGAAATGCCGATGCACTGCGGAGGATATCAACCCGGATAAGCCTGACGGCCACCAGCGAAAGACAAAACTATGAGTTAGCGAAAGGGATGGACCATGAACGAATAGTCGACTGAAACGCTCTCCGTCGTTGTCGAACGTGACGTAGCTTATCCGCCGGAAAGGTCTGGCGCGCTCTCACTCAACCAAACCTGATCGAGCAGTGGCTGATGAAAAACGAATGCAAGAGGTCAACGGTTCGACCCCGTTATCCTCCAAACTCGAACCCGCTTCGCGTAAAAGATTGCGGGTTTTTCTTAGTTCGCTTTACTGAAACACGAATTGGCGGTTTGAACCACTTACATTACGCCGCAGTTTTCTTGCGGTTTTTTTTTGATTCCAAGATTCTAGGTTTCTGTGAGGGGCCGACCAGATGCTGAAGCAAACTAGAGCGGGTCGAGTGACATCTACACGGTATAGGTGGTGCGTGGCCCTGATTAATTGGCGGCGAGAAAGGCCTTCGCCTCGGTGATCGGCGCAACATCCGGGTCGGCGTGCTTCGCAACCATCACGAGCTGCGCGTAATACGTTCGCGCCTTTGTCGTATCTCCTGAGCGGTATGCCGCGCGAGCAGCACAGGCGAGCGCGTGAAAGCGGTTGGGCGAGATGCGCAAAGAGGCTTCGTACTCGGCCAGTGCCAAACGGGGTTCACCCGTTGCCAACAGCAGGTCGCCTAGCATCTCATGCGCCGGTTCGATTGGACCAGGCGTCACCGCATGCTTCTCGGTCGAATCTTCGAGCGCCACGGCCTTGCGCATGTCCGCTAATGCTACGTCGTCCTTTTTGGCCGCATGCGCAATCCAGCCGTCGGCTTCGTCCCACTCGATCTGCACTTCCGAGGCCCAATACAGCTGATTTGCGACCTTAAGGCGAGCGACGTCCGCCGCCAATTCGTTCGCGAATGAGGAGGCCTGCGGATTGTTCATGCGCGCCAGGCCGATCGCGCGAGCAAACGTCACGGTGGATACACACCAGGGATACTTATCCTTGGGAATGCTGGCTAAGTTGAGCGGAAGCTTCGCCGCCTCCGCCCAGTGTCCGAGTTCGATCGCGTAGCGCGCGGGAATCGCTGCGATCCCATACGCGGCGGCCAGGTCCTGGGGCATTACCGTTTGGATCGCCGCGACCCGATCGGCGACGGCTTTCGCCTCGTGTACCTGACCGGTCTGAAGATATGCGTATTCCAAATAGTCCAGCGCGTGAAGCTGCTGCCCGGTGCTCGCCGCGCCGCTGGAACTGGCTGAAATAGACTGGGCAATGGCGTTTGCCGATGCCAGGTTCGAAGCGATCGACTCATCCCAAAGCCCAAGCCGCGTAAAGATGTGCGACGGCATGTGGAGCGCGTGCGCCATAGAAGGAGCGATCTGCGCATACCGGCGAGCTGCGGGGAGCGCCTCTTGGGCGAGCGGCGGATAGTCGTCTGCGTGAATGATGTAGTGCGCAACCCCTGGATGATCGGGTTGCTCGACAAAGATCTTTTCGAGGATGGCTCCAGCATTTCTCTGATTAGCGTATGTCTTGTCGGTGGGCGGTGCGGTCGCGTCGAGCGCCAAAGCGTAGAAGATCGCTGCTTCGCGATCATCAGGATAGCGCGCGTACAGTCGTTCCATGGCGCTCGTATAGGCTAGCGCGCGAGTCATGTAATCCAAAGTGTCATAGTTCTTGTAAAAGGTGTCGATCGCTGCGATGTAATCCTTCTCGCGCCGTGTCTTCGCGCCGAGCTTGCGGGCTGTCTCTGCGGCCTGCCAACCCGCAGCAAGCGCCGCGATATCTGGTGGCTCCCACATCTGATGATAATAGGTCATGGCGACGCCCCAGTAAGCCATGGCACACGTCGGGTCGGTGTGAGCAACACCGTTGAAGGCCTCGGCGGCTTCCGGATACCCGAAGGAATGTAGAATCCCTACTGCCCGCTCGAATTGGGCAGCCGCGATGGGCGAGCACGATATAGGGAAATGAACCGTACCCAACTTTTCTGGCATCGCGCCGGTGTGCGACATTTCACTATCGTCGCCAAACGCCGGAGCAAAACAGAGCGCACAGACGAACAGCGTACTCAACAGATGTCGAATGGAGCGCATGGCTTTGCCGCTTTCCTTCGCAAGGTAAGGGAGTGCCGAAAGTTTGTGCTTCGGGCGGCCGCCGGAGGCAACCCTCCTACAGTCCCTGGGCCCCCACTCTCAACGTCTGCTTCCCGAAGAGCTCAACCTGACCCCAGTTCAATCGAGAATACCGAAGGAAACAATCGATGAGCTTGTGGGCGCAGCCCTCGTGCGCATCCGCCCTTCGCAATAGCGCAAATTGCAACCATAACGCACGGTCCCAGTCGTCGACCACATTCAAAACCATGAAAGCTATGTGCGTGGGGTCGAATTATTTTTGCTCAGCGCTTCTGTAATTGCACTGTCACGAGAGCGCCCGCCTCTTTGCCGATTCTTTTTCGTAGATCGGCCCTTACCGGCAGCTTGTGCGTACCATCGCCCATTGCCATGAACGAACTCTGGAACGGGCAGCCATCGATCTTGCCCTTCACTTTGACGAGGCCTTTGGTGCCGAAGAAACCTACTGAGTTCGGCATCACCACGGACGTCCAGCCGTTTGATTCGGGCGATTTTCGTAGCTTTGCCGTAAACCGCTTGTTCACTGTGCCTCGTTTTCTTGCTAGCCACCGATAGTTTGGGTCGCGCAGTCTGCCTTTACACTACCACCAGACAGAGAATCTCCTCGCTGAGAAGTCGGCAGCGCATTTGGTGCTCGCAACCGGCCGCGCTTTTCGAGCCTTAATAGCCAATGCCCGGCCCACCGTCCGCCGTGCAGCTCGTGTGCGAAAATTCTCCGTCAATTCGAAGAACTTGAAGGTAACACCCTCAAGCTAAGATTGTTGATTCGTCACCGCAGGCGCGATTAGTCCGTACCCTATTGCCACCGGCGATGATCGGACTAGCCCGCAAATCTATTCCGTGACAGTGTCCTCAGTGAGCCAGCGGTCCTCAGGAGCGACACGGGGCGTGCCCCTCGGGTAGAGGGTGGGATAATTTTCAGAGAACTGGACGCTCACGTAGGCGAGGTATTCAAAATTCTCCATCAGGGCGACGCCTCTCGTACGTCGTTGGATGACGAACGCAGGCGCCATGATATGCCAAGTACTGATGACGACGGGACCCCAGAGGTCGCAGACGAGGTTCGCATCCAAAATGCCGCGCTTGACGAAACAGCCAAGGTTCTCAAAAAGAAACGCAACTCGAAGATAAGGGCCAAGCGGCAAGGGTAGCGGATCCTCAGACAATTGGGCGCGCGCTTGGGGGTCATCTAACTTTGCGCAAAAGTCCCGAACGAGATGTAACGCGGCCCTAAAATCCGGTTGCGACACCTCTTCACGGAACTCGGTGAGAATCGCGATCTGATTGCTGCTGCGCATGTGGCGCAGCTGGATCATCGCGGCGACGGCCGTCAACGCGATGACAACGAAGGTGGCAAGCGAAGCCAAAGTACTCACCAACTCGAGCGACATATTACAACGTCACCTCTACGGGAGCCCAAGCGCCGACGAGCGCTAGCCAAGCCACCGCGCTGTCGGACGCTGTCACCTCCTCGTGCAGCCGAGCTCCAAGCGTGCTCAAGTCGCCCAGCGCCTGCGAAGACAGTCCAAGCTTATCGATGTAAGGACGCACGCTCAAAACGGTGTCCCCGACCCATCGCGCAAAGCCCGCATGATCCGCGACCGGCACCTCCAGGCGCATCTTTGGCGCCGGGAGCCCTGCTTTCTGAAAAACATTGTAGAGCTCGAATCCCATCTCGGGGTTTGCCCCGGTGCGCTCGAGGCTTCCGCGCAGCACGGAAAGTGCGGCCACACATAGGGGCAAGTTTTGCGAGCGTTCGAGCATGAGCACCCACGACGGCTCGTGGAAAGCGACGACTCCGCCCGGCCGCACTGCCTTCGATAGCGGCCGCACCACGCTGACGGGTTCCGGTAGAAACATCAAAATTAAGCGGCCTACCGCAGCGTCGAACGGATCGCCCGCAGGGATTTGACCGACGTCCGATTCTATGAACGTGACGTTTGTGAGACCGGCGTCCGCGACTCGCGATCGAGCGCGATTGATCGAATCGCGGCTGCGCTCCAAGCCGACGACCGTGCCTGAAGGTCCGACCAGGCGAGCCAGAAGCAGGGCCACGTCACCAGCGCCCGATCCGATATCGAGCACGCGCTGACCGGTACCGATGCCGGCTTCACGGAATAGGCGCTCGGTGAGGGGATCGTAGATCGCAGCCTGGCGAGCCAGACGCTCGTGTTCCGCGTCGGTGTTGCCAAGCGCGTAGACGGAAAGCACTTCACTCATCTTCGACTTCGCAGTCCTCGATAGGGCCCGTCAGGTTCGGCCCTCCGCCTTTAGGAACGTTCCCTCGTCGAGCTCCGTGAACGCTTGCTGGAGCTGCTGTTGAGTATTCATAACGATTGGGCTGTACCAGGCCACGGGCTCCACCAATGGCTTGCCGGACACCAAAAGAAAACGAATGCCGTCGTCGCCGGCTTGGACCATGACCTCATCACCACGATCGAAAAGGATGAGCGAACGGTTATCAGCCACCGACGGGGGCGTCGTGTCGACCCATCCCACAGACTCAGTTGGCACTGCAAGCGGTCCGGACGCGTTGCAGAATTTCCCCGATCCTGCAAAAACATATGCAAATGCGTGGCGAGAAGTCTCGACCGGCAGGATCCTTTTTCTGCCAGGAGCTACGGACACATCGAGGTAGATAGGATCGGCTGCGATCCCATCGACCGGACCGGTCTTTCCCCAAAAGCTCCCACACACGACGCGAACCTGCGTGGCGTCGTCGTCCGTGACAATGGGAACTTCAAGTGCCTTGACCTCTTGGTAGCGTGGTTTCATCATCTTGAGCGACGACGGCAGGTTGGCCCACAACTGAAACCCATGCATGCGCCCTGTCTGGTCGCCCTTCGGCATCTCCTGATGGATGATACCGCTCCCCGCTGTCATCGATTGCACGTCGCCCGAGGCTATGACGCCATGGTGCCCATGCTGGCGCCATGTTCGACGGTCCCTGCGAGGACGTACGTGATCGTCTCGATCCCGCGATGGGGATGCCACGGGAAACCCGCGCGATAATCGGCGGGGATGTCGTTGCGGAAATCGTCCAGCAGAAGAAACGGATCGAACTCCGATGTATTGTCGAAGCCGAACGCGCGACGCAAGTGTACGCCTGCGCCCTCTAACGTCGGCTTGGACATGATGACCCGTTTTA
Source organism: Candidatus Eremiobacter antarcticus (assembly GCA_003244105.1). Taxonomy (GTDB): domain Bacteria; phylum Vulcanimicrobiota; class Vulcanimicrobiia; order Eremiobacterales; family Eremiobacteraceae; genus Eremiobacter; species Eremiobacter antarcticus. The sequence continues at coordinate 7,259 of QHBK01000010.1, forward strand.
CCGGTCGAATAGACATAGTCGCCCTCCGCAATCAAGGTCCCGCCGAGAACTAATCTGCCAGGAACACTGCAATTTAACGGGCGGGCGTCTTAGTCATTGCCGTGAGATAGGAACAAGTTGGCGTTCCCCGTTCAGGGTTGATGGGGGGCGAAGCCGAATCCCATCTTTTACTGTGGCGACGACCTGAACATTCAACGCAAAGCCGCTAAGTCTCATCCGCGACGCCGGCTCTGATCCGGTACCGCCGAAGCGTTCAACTCTGAGAGGTACGAGAATGCACATCAAACCTGCTGGCTCACAAGCGTCCGCAAAAGGACCAGCAGAGTATTTCACCGGCACGGTTCGCATCGATCCGCTTTTCGATCGAGATGACCCAGCGCGCGCTAGCGGCGCGACCGTTACGTTCGAGCCAAGTGCTCGGACAGCATGGCACACGCACCCGCTCGGACAGACACTGATCGTGACGACGGGCTGCGGTCGAGTACAACGTTGGGACGGCCCAATCAAAGAAATTCACCCCGGCGACGTCGTCTTGATCGCGCCTGGTGAAAAGCACTGGCACGGTGCCACTCCGACCACGGCGATGACGCATATTGCCATTCATGAGAAGCTCGACGGCAAGGCGGTGAACTGGATGGAGACGGTCAGCGACGAGCAGTACGGAGCTTGATCGCTCGTTATTGGCGCATGGGATTAAAAGAGAAATGCAAAAAACGCAACTTGGAAACAGCAACCTGGAGGTTTCAGCCCTCGGACTGGGCTGCATGGGCACGAGCCAAAGTTATGGGTGTTCGCCGGACAAACAGGAGCTGATCGCCCTGATTCGCGCGGCCATCGACCGAGGCATAACCTTTTTCGACACCGCTGAGGTCTACGGCCCCGTTAAAGAACGAAGAACTCGTGGGAGAAGCGAGCGTGTACTCGATCAAATCGATAAAACCGGCATGCGCACCATTTCGCAGTAGCACGCTCATCACCATGACCTTCTGGTTCGCATTCGGAAGGATTTTTTCAGGGCGATCCCCCGGCGTTGCATCGCGCAACTCGACAATCTTGATCCGTAAGACTCCGTTAAAGATCGTCTGACCGACCTTCCCTGAGATTGCGCTGACTTGATTTGCCCCGCCAGGTATGGGCGTCGGCGCCGCCTGCGTCGACGTCATCCCTATCAGAGCTATCCCAATGCCAGTCCTGCCACAGTTTGGGGGTTACGGTACCACTTTGAAACGCGCTTCCATCCCTGCCGCCAGATGGCCGTGGATATGGCAATGGAACAGCCAGATGCCGGGGTTGTCGGGGACCATATCGGCGACTGCTATCTCGTCCACTTGTACTTGAAAGGCGTCGGTGCGCATGCCATTTTGCAGCAATGTCTCACCGTGCCAGTGCGGCACGTGCGCGTCAAAGCCGCTTCTCGTGACGATGACGTACCAACGCGTCCGCTCGCCTTCGCGCACGGTGACCATAGGCATCGTCCCATATGAATAGCCGTCGATTGCGAAGAACGCGTTGTCATCTACAAAGTTGGGCGCACGATGTCCAAGGTGTCGTGGGTTGATCGCCGGGTCCGCGATATTGGCATCGACGAGCCGGCTTTGACTTTCATTCATCTCGGTGAATAGTACGGGCACTTCCCGGTCCACGTCTGATGGAGAGCCGTCGGCTTTGGCAGAGCCGCGCCTGGTCACGATGACAGTGCCGATCATGCCGGTGTTCTCATCGCGATTCTCGTCGACCGGACAATGGTAGCGCCACGCGACGGACGTGCCATCCATTGCCCCGGGACCGGCACTTGCGGTCACGTGCCAGGTATAGGTGTGATTCGCGCCTGGCGCAACCGCTCCTGACGGCGAGGCGCTCAAGCCGGCGACGGCGATCCCCGCCGGCAGCCGCGAATTGTTCTTAAACCTCACCGCGATCGTGTCGCCCACGACCGCGCGCATGGTCGGTCCGAGTAATCCCTGATACGCGTCAGAAGCGGGGCGCGACGCGAGGGTTGTGAAGGACGCGTCAGTGTATGCCCGATAGATCACCTTTCGGAACCGCCACCCGAGCGCGCTTGGCGGCAGCGGCGGGACCCGGCCGCCGCTGATCTGATCCTGTCCGCCCGGTGCATAATTCCACACCACCTCGTCTGCGGCTATAAAATAAGAACGGACCGCAGCCTCCGCCGGCGACAAGCACATAGCGGCAATCAGCAGCGCAAGCGCAAGCGCGATCGTTGCCGCACGGGCGCTGCTCACGGCAACACCGTAAAGCGCGCGCTCATGCCCGCCTGGTGATGGATGTTGAGGTCGCAGTCGAACTCCCAAACGCCCGGATTCTCCGGCACCATGTCGGCAACTTTTGAGTCGGTGGGGCCAAGTGCGAGAGTATTCGATCTTTGGCCCTTGTAGAGGACCGTTTGACCGTGCCACGTCGGTGCGTGAAAGTCGAAGTCGCTCATGGATGACATCAGATACCACCTGACTCGCTGACCTCTCGTCATGGTGAGCATGGGCAAGTTCCCAAACACGAACCCGTTGATCGTGAAGAACTGGTTAGAAGGTTGAAATGCGGGCGCGGATGGGGAAATGTGGTGCGGATTTATCGAAGCATCCCTAAGGTTCTCAGGGATTAGGCGACTCTGGCTCTCGTCCACCTCGGAGAACATCGCGACGAACTCGCTATCGACGTCTTGTGGCGATCCGTCAGCGCGCGCCATGCCGCGTCGCGTGATGATGATCGGTCCGATGGGTCCTGTGCTGACGTCGCGCACTTCATCGGTATGGGAGTAGTACATCCACAGAACCGAACTCGGGTCCATTGGACCGGGCCCCGAGCGTTCGGGTACTGCCCACCTATATGCGTACACACCGCCGGGCGCAACGGCGTCGTCCGACGTCTCCGAACGCGGCGACCCGTCGCGATACGGCGCGCCTTCGGATGCTTTGTCGTATTCGACGCCGTAGGGGTGCACGCTTAAGTGCAGACGCGTATTGTTCTTGAACGTCACGACGATGGTATCGCCGACTTCGGCACGGATGATCGGGCCAAGCAATCCGAGGTAGGCATTCGAAGGCCTGCGCGCTTTGAGGTGGCGAAACGTCGCGTCGGTATACGCACGGTAGAGCGCCTTGTGGTATCTCCAACCGAGTTGCGGCGATTGAACTTTGGGCAGGGGAGCGTCCGCCATGAGGTCATGGCCGCTGGGAGCGAAGTTCCATAGGACATCGTCGGCGGCGATGAAGTACGTACGGACGGCCGCATCGCAGGGGACTGCGCTCGCGATGGCGATGCCGGCGAGCACAGCCGCGACGGCGGAACGCGCGGCGCTCACGGCAACACCGCAAAGCGCGCCGTCATCCCCGCCTCGAGATGCACGCCAAGACTGCAATCGAACAGCCACACGCCGGGGTTGTCCGGCAACATATCCGCGACTTTCATATCCATGGGTCCCAGCATCAGCGTACTCGCACGCTGACCATCGTAGAGCACTGTCTGGCCGTGCCAGGTTGGGGCATGGAAGTCGTTATCGTCCATGGATGACAACAGATACCAACGCACACGCTGGCCCTTGGTCATCGTGAGCATGGGAAGGTTCCCATAGTCGAAGCCGTTGATCGTGAGGAATTGGTTGGCGTTTTGCAATTTGTCGGCCGATCCGGCGACGTGATGCGGATTGGTCACCGGATCGGCAAGGTTCGCGGTCAACATACGACTCTGGCTTTCGTCCATTTGCGAAAACATCGCGACGAGCTCGACATCGACATCTTTCGGCGATCCGTCGGGCCGTGCCATACCGCGTCGTGTGATGATGATGGGTCCGATCGGGCCGGTGTCAACGTCGCGCACCTCATCGGTGTGCGAATGGTACATCCACACGATCGAACTCGGATCCATTGGGCCGGGCGCCGCGCGTTCCGGCACCGTCCATGTATACGTGTGGACGCCTCCGGGCGGTACGGCGTCGTCAGACTTCTCCCGTCGCGCAGATCCGTCGCGATACGGCGCGCCTTCGGATGCCTTGTCGTACTTCACACCGTGCGGGTGCACGCTGAGATGCAAGCGGGTGTTGTTTTTGAACCGGACGACGATGGTGTCGCCGACCTCAGCGCGGATGACGGGCCCAAGCAACCCCAGATACGCATCATGAGGCCCACGGGCTTTGAGATGGCAGAACGTCGCGTCCGTATATTCACGATAGATGGCTTTGTGGTAGACCCAACCCAGTTGCAGCGGGTGGCGCGGGGGAAGTGCCTTGCCCGCGACGAGATCTTGTCCGCTCGGGGCGAAGTTCCAGCGCACATCGTCAGCAGCGATGTAATACGTGCGCACGCGCGACTGGGCCGGAGCCGCGACAACTATCAGTCCCGCGACGATGGTGAGGGCGACCGCAGCCAGCCACTTCCAACGTTCCACCACCATAGCACTCCTTTCCGGATCCGCTATCGATTGGTGAGAACATAGCAGCCGGCCATGCCGGCTGCGTGCACGTTATGAAGAGGTCTTGCGGGACGACGCCACCGCCATGTGCAGCCTGATGAAGTCAGCGACCTCACCTGGGCTCCCGACGAAAAGCCGGCGGCCGGACGACACGTGCTGTACCGATCCGCGCAGTTCTGTCGTGTGTGCGCCGGGCTCAAGCCACATGCGCACGAGGAACACGTGCTCGTTCCGCCCGTCGTCGCTTTTCAAACGGATTCCCCCGGCCGGCTACCGCCGCTTCTTGTGTCGTCCTACCGGAGTGTAGCGCGCCGGCGAGCCGCCAGCGTACGAAGGCCACTCGTCGCGCTCGCCAGCTGCGACGATCTCGCGATTGAGCGGCAGCGCAAAAAATGCCGCGCGCGTCTCGGCGTCCGCCACCCTATGTGCGAAGTTGCGCAAGGTCATCAGGGCGTTCTGAAGATGCAGTTCCGATTGCGCCCGGTCGCCTCTTGCGCGCCCGACGATTGCCGCCGCCCAGTAGCAGTAGTGCGGCCAAAACGCGCCTTCCGTGGTTTGGCCCGCGATCTCCAACAGCGTATCGGCCGTTGCACGTGCTTGGCCGAGCTCGTCCATTTGCACGTAGCCGATGGCAAGATCGCAATAATCGTCAAGAAGGTCCATGGGATCGAGCATCCCCTTACGCAGGGCGAGTCCCTGCTCGAGGTGGCGCACGCCGTTGCGGATGCTGCCACTCGTGCGCTCGGCGTTGCCGAGGTTGGCGAGGGCTGCGCCCTCGAAAAGGGGGAACTTGATCTCCTTCGCGATCTGCAGAGCCTCGCTTGCGAGTCGCCGAGCGTCATCGCTGTCGCCTTGCAGCAAGCGACTCAAGCTCATATTGACTTTGGTCACCGCGAGGGGACGCCGATCGCCCGTCCGCTCGACGATTGCGAGCACGCGAGCGCCCAACTGATCCGCCTCAGCCAGCAGCCCCAGCCGCAGGGCGAGCACGAAATGATTGGCCAACACGTGCGACATGCCGCGTGCATTGCCGATTGACTGCATGGCATCCGCGGCTTGCGCGAATAACTGGCGTGCAGCCTCGAAGTCGGATTGAAACGTCGCGACCGTCGCGAGCCGCTCCAACGCGTTTGCTTCCTCCTCACGGTCACCAATGGAACGGCTGAGCGCCAGTGCTTCATGGGCGAGCTCCGCAGCGTCACCGATGCGGTGCTGCTGCAGCGCAGCGGTCGTGCCTGCCGAGACGGCGCGCAGGATGAGCGTCTTGTCTGGCTGTCCCGCCGCTCGACTCCGCAAGGCCGCAAGTAGCTGCCGCGACCGTTCGGCGTTGCCCGAGCTCGTCACGACCTCCACCAGCATGGCGAGCGTCTCGACTTGGCCGTCATTGTCGCCGAGACGCTCGTAGAGTGCGAGCGCTTCTTCCGCCGGTTTCTCGGCTTGCGCGTGATCGGTGAGCCCCACCAGATACTCCGCCCTCGCCAGCAGCGCTCTCGCGCGGCGGCGTGGATCGCTGCCGGCCGCGGCTCGCCGCTCGAGTTGGTCGACCGTCTCGGCCTGCTTCTCCCTGTCGCCAAGGCTGCGCTGCAGTTGCAGCGTGCGCATCAGCGTCTGCCAAGAAAGTTCGTTATCATCGTTGCGCTCGCTCAAAGCCCGGAGTGCCTCGATGTCGCTAGCCTGCGCTTCGCGTTGACCGAGCTTCCCAAATGTAAGTTCTCGCACGAGCAGCGCTTGCGATCGCGTGCGGTCGTCGACGGCAAGCGCGAGGGTCTTCGTAGCGTAACCGATGGCTTCGTCGTTCGCGAACAAAGCGGCAGCCTGTGCTGCCGCGGACAGGTACCGTGATGCGGCTCGCGCATCGTCGCCGCCCCGCTCCCAATGAAGCGCAAGATCCGACGCGGCGAATCCGCTCGTTTCGGTGATCTGCGCTTCGAGCAGTTGCGCGATGCGGCGATGCCGACGCGTACGAAGAGCCGGCTCGACCATCTCGTAGATCGCCTCTTGGATAAGATGGTGCGTGAACGCGTAGTCGTATCGCCGCCTCACGCCCGCCTCGCGCACGAGGTGACGGTCCATCAACTCGTTGACCCCGTCCAGGATCGAGCTCTCATTCGTGCCGGCGACCTCGCGAATCAGGTCCACGTCGAAGCCGTGACCGGCGACCGCCGCCACCTGCGCTATCTCGCGTCCCTCCTCGCTCAGCGATGCGAGACGTGCGGCGACGGTCGTGCGCAGGATCTCGCTGCCGTTCCACGGGTGGCCGTTCGCGTCGACGCTCTCCCCGGCGCGCACGCCGTCACGCAGCGCCTCGGTCAAAAAGAGCGGGTTGCCTTCGCTGCGCTCGAAGCCCAGCCGCGCCAATTCCGGCCTCTTGCCGGCTGAAATCGGCATCCGCTCAACGATGTCGAAAACCTCCGGCCGCGAGAGTCTTTTGAGGGCGAGCGTGTGCACCAAGTGCTCGCCGCGAAGCTCCCGATGGACGGCGCGTAACGGGTGCGTTCGTCCGGCTTCTTCCTCACGGTACGTGCCGACCAAGAGCACGGCGCTCTTCGCGAGGCGGCGCGCCAGAAAAGCAATCGCTGAAAGGGTGGCGGCGCGCGCCCAATGCAGATCTTCGAATATGATGCACAGCGGGCGCGGCAAGGCCATGGCTGAGATAGTCGATGCCACCGCGTCGAGCAGTCGTGCTTGCTCCCTGCTTGGATCGAGGGGTGGGATCTCCGGAAGATCGGGTCTGCGTGCCGCCAACTCAGGGATGAGCGAAGCGATGATCGAAAGCCGCAACGGATCGAGATCGAGGGTGGCTACGTAGGGCAGACTGTAGCGCAGCGCCTCCACGATGCACTCATATGGGAAGCGCTCCGGGCACGTCGTCACTCCAAGGCAGATCCGTCCTCCTTCGGAATCGATCGATCGCGCGAGCTCTGCGACCAGCCGCGACTTGCCGATACCGGCTTCGCCGGAGACAAGCACGAGGCTGCCGTTGCCGCGAGCCGACCGCATCCAGAACGCCCGCAGTTGCTCGAGTTCATTCTGCCGGCCACCGAAGGGCAGCCCGTCGTCGGAATCGCCAGGGGGCGGACGTTCCAGGCCCGCACCCGCGTTGAGCGCGCCGAGCGATTCCGGCAACGGCGCGCTGCGCACGATCGCATCGCGGACCACCAGCGTCTCGGGCATAGGCTCGACACCCAGCTCTGCTTTCAATCGCTTCGCGAAACCGTCGAACGTCGCGATGGCCGCCGCGGCACCGCCCGATTCGTACTGACAAGCCATCGTGATGCGCACGATGTCTTCGCGCCATGGGTCCGCAGCGAGCAACCGCGCGGCATATAGGAGCGCGCTGGAGAATCTACGCGCCGCCCGATGGCTCGAGATCAGCGCGCTGAGGTCGGTGAAATACAGTGCTCGCAAGCGCTCCCGATATGAGACGACCCAATCGTCGTAACTATCTTCCAATAGGTCGCCTGCGTAGACTTCCACTGCTTCCGCGCACGTGCTTGGATCGGCGCTCAACCGCTCAAAATCGGCGACATCCAGCCGCATCGCATCGTCAAAGTGCCACCGGAGCATGTCGCCCTCGGCGCGTATCCACGGCTGCCCATTTGGTCTCGGCGGGAGTGTTTTGTTCAGCAAATAGACGTAGCGGCGCAGCTCGGCAAGCGCGGTTTCTTCGCTCTCATCGGCCCAAAGGGTGAAGGCCAAGGCGTTTCGCGAGATATCCCGTTCGCGATGCAGCAATAGATAGGCGGCCAGAGGTATGGTCACGGCGCGTTTCGGCAACCTGACGATAGCGCCCCCAAACGAAACTTGGGGGTGACCGAGAAGGCGGATGTCGAGCCTCGGGCCGCCCATCATCTACCGATGCTTATGCTATCAGGCAAGCCCTCCTGCGGCACGTTCGGCGGTCAGATTCACCGTGAGATCGTGCCACGTCACAACTTCTGTCGTAGTGTTGGTTCAGGGCATCCGGAAACAATGATGGCTCATCAAACCTCAATCCTCCGCACGAAGATCGGTGCAAACTGAGAACGGATCGGCCAAGCTACCAGGAACCAGAGGATTAGCGCAATGATCGGCATTGGAAATATCGTTGCCGGCCACATCGTGATGTGAAAGGCGAAGATATTCGCGAGAACCGCTCCGAGCACGACAAGCGCGAGCGGCACGTAGCGGTTGAAAAGCACGAGCAGCCCCGCGATCACTTGCGCGCCAAACACGAAGTACGTGAAATGAGACACGCTCATCGCTGAGGCAAATGCCAACGCAGCCGGCGGGATAGAGTGTGGAGCGGGAAGGAATGGTATGAATCCGTTGAGTCCCAATATGCCGAACTGGATCCCGAGAAGGATGCGCGCGATCGGATAGACGGTTTTCATGAACACCTCCCGTTGTAGGATGGCGAACGTCGACGTCCCTGGTGCGCCCTGGGCATTGCGATTGCCTTGGCTGTTCGGGTTGGAAAACATGGCGGCGACGGTCGCGAAAGTCATGGGCACACTGCCGCCCGAGGAGAGAGCGAAGGCGGTGGTGTTTGGCGACAACTACGGTGATGCGGGCGCCATTGATTTCTACGCCGCAAAGTATCATCTACCATCGGCGATCAGCGGGCACAACAACTATTATCTTTGGGGCACGCATGCGTGGAACGGCGCGGTCATCGTCCGCATCGGCGACAAGGTGCAAACGCTCAAACGCATATGCGAGCGGGCGTATCAGGCAGCCACGATCGTGAGTCCCAATGCGATGCCCTATAAAACCGACCTCCCAGTGAACGTATGCATCTACTTGAAGGTGCCGCTGGCGCAGATCTGGCCGTCTCTGAAAGAATATATTTAGCGAGAACTCCTCGGTCATCAGAGTACATTGACTGAACGGCCGAGAAGGCGGGTCGATGCCTTGTTGCCGGAGCCCATGGTGAAGCAACGGTACGTCTGATGCTCAACCGCGTTTTCAGCGTCCTTACCGAGAATTACCAGATGCGAATTTTCTGCAGCGTTGCGCTTGCTGCGTTTTTATCGGTAGCGACGCCAACACCACTTGAGGCTCGGCGCGGCTCAGTTCAGCTGTTCTCGAGCGCCGCGACGCAACAGCTCAATGCTTCGATTGTACAGATCGCTCGCGCGCATAACCTCCCGAGTGTTGCCGTCGGCGTTGCGGTACCAGGTCGTGGTGAATACCGTTTCGTAACCGGGTACGCGGATCTTCCGGCCCGCGCGCCGAGGACATTTTCTCAACCCTTTCGCATCGCCAGCGTAACGAAAGCGTTCGTTGCGGCAGCGGTACTGCAACTCATCGATCACGGACGCCTGCACAAGCTCGATCCCCTCTCGAAATGGTATCGTCATTTTCCAAATTCGCGGAAGATAACCGTGGACGATCTTTTACGCATGCGCAGCGGAATTGCCGCTCCAAGCGACACTGAAGTGCTGGCAGAGGTGTACGATCGCCCTTTGGCACCTGCCCCGACGCTGGATCGGATGATGGCGACGTCGGCCAAACTCGTCGCGAAATTCAAAGAACCGAATACTGTCGGTGAATACACGGATCTCAACTACTATATTCTGGGCGGTATTGTTCAAAAGGTCACAGGGCGTGATATGGGTGCCTTGATCACAGACAACGTCATTCGGAAACTCGGACTCAAGCAGACGAGTTATCCGGCCGGCGTCGATCTTCCAGGTGGCCTGCACGGCTACGGTTGGAACTCCAAGGGCAAGCGTTTGGATGATAAGACAAAGTTCAATCCCCCGCTTGCTGGCGCCGCCGGCGCGATGATTTCGAACATCGCGGACTTGCAAACGTTCATGCGCGTGCTGTGCACGGGCGGTCTCTTCAAACGGGCGACGCAGCTCGCCATGATGCGAGGTCAGCGGCTTGCCGGCACCGACGCGAGCTACGGTGAGGGCGTGATCACAAACCCCGGAATCTGCGGACATTCCGGCACAATCAACGGGTTCAACACCGACGTCTATTACTTCGAGAAACCCCGCGCTTCTGTCGTCATAAGCGTAAACCGTCTCGACAAAGACAACATCGCGCAGACGACACCCGTATTTCAGGCAGTCGTAAAGACCATGAAAACGCAGTTGAGTATCGGACCGTAACGCCAGCTTTCGCGAAGTGACGAACCGCAAGTCAACACTATACGAGGCTCGCTATATCTTCCCGCTGGCCAGACAGCTCGAGCGCTTGCGCTCGAAGGTGACCGCAAGCCCGCACGCCGACGTGAACATCTGCCGGTTGTCGTGGCCAACGCCGCGGACAAACGCATAATCTTGCGCCGTTCCCCGCGGATGGCGCTGGCGAATGTATTGGATATAAGCCTTGCCGCGAGCAAAACGGTACGGTCCTTGCGCCTCGCCGGCGCATGACGTATCGAGATCCGACTCATGGGTCGTATCTGCTGAGCCCAACAAGTATGTCACGCGCCAGCCGACGTAACGCTTCTCGTTTTCTGTGTGGATAGGTTTTCCGGATGTTGCCCACGCACACAATTGCATGTTGACAGCGGATGGGATGCCAGTGAGGCGGCTGGAACCGGTCACTCTGCACGGATCAATCGTGACGCTTGAGCCACTGCGGTTAGAGCACCACGACGGTCTTGTTGAAGCGGTTCGGGACGGCGAGCTTTGGAAGTTATGGTACACCGCTATTCCAACGCCCGAGCGCATGCGGGGCGAGATCAAACGCCGGCTCGACCTTCAAGAACGAGGCACGATGTTGCCCTTTACCGTCGTGTACGAGAGCGTCATCGCCGGCATGACAACGTACATGAACATCGACATGCCGTCGCGGCGGGTGGAGATCGGTTCGACCTGGTACCGCGCTTCGGCTCAACGAACGCTGCTGAACACCGATGCAAAACTGCTGTTGCTCACGCACGCGTTCGAGACGCTCGGCTGCATCGCCGTGGAATTCCGCACGTCATCCTTCAACCGGGCAAGCCGCCGGGCCATCGAGCGGCTGGGCGCCAAGTTGGACGGCATCCTGCGCAGCCATATGTTCCACGCGGATGGCACCCTGCGCGATACCTGCGTCTACAGCATCATCGCACCGGAGTGGCCGGCCGTGAAGGCGCATCTCCTGTATCAGCTCGACCGCTTCGGCGCGAGATCACAGGTAAACAGAGGTTGACCCGGCTGTCAGGCCGATCCGCGCGGCATTGGAAGCGAAAGTGATGAACCCGGGAAGTGAAGAAAGACTACGGCATGCTTGGCACCCTGCTTCTCACGCTGGTCGCCTTTTGTGTCCTCGTCCTCTTGGGCATCGTGCTCTATCGGTGCTACACCGAATGGAAGCAAGCGGAACGAGATAAGCGGCAGGCGCAATTGCTCCCGGCAGCAACCAGCGCTGTGCGATACGCGCTGAGCAGCCAGTTTCTGCGGGATGTCAAAAACTATTTGAAAGGCTGAGCACGGAGCCACGCGCCACCGCGGCTAGGCCTGCTTCTGGGCACCCGATCCGACACGCGACTGGAACTGGAGATCTTGGATGTGTTGGCCGACGTCGCGATACGCTGCATTGGCCGCGCGCAGCTTCTCGTATGAATCGACCGCGGCGGCGGCATCGCCTTTCAGTTCCTGCAGGCGGCCCATGTTGTACAAGGTCTCGTAGCGCTCCAGGCGCCACTGCGCGGGCATGCTCAGCGCCTCCGTCAGTTTTGCCTGAGCCTCGGCGAGTTTTCCCAAATGTTGAAGGTGGATGCTTTCGAGATTGCGCGCGAGCAGCTTTCCGTTCTTATCTCGCGAGAGCGTCTTTCCCAGCCTCAGGGCTTCGTCGTGACGGTCGAGCGCCATCAACGCGAGCGCGACGAGATAGATGATGAACGGATCGGCGTTGCGCGCCGAAATCGCCTGATTGTAGAACGACATGCCCATCTTCACGTCGCCGGACTCGGTGAGGGCATCGCCGATAATAAGATAGTAGACGGCCGGCGTGTTGCCGTTCTTGGCTCGCAACCACAGCGGCCGGACGAACTTGTCAGCATCATTCGCATCCAGCATGTCCAAGATGGTCGCGCGCTCTGCGTCGAGGATGTACTGCTGCGAACACAGCAGCTTCACAGTTTGGGCGGTGCGCGGCAAAGGCACAGGCTTAGAACCCGCCGGAGATTGCCGTCCGACGGTTGGGGCCGGCTGCGGCGCAGGCGGAATGGGACCGACCGGCGCTGAGGCTGCAGCCTCGCTGGCCTTCGATCGAGGCGCAGCCGAAGCCACGGCCCTGACGGCTTCATCAGCCGGCTGGCCCGCCGCTTCGCGTGCCAGGCTTGGCTCCGATTGGCGTGTGAGTTCCGGCGTGATAGCCGGCTGGGGCTTGACGACGGCGCCCATGGCGGAGAGCCGGGCCGACAGGTCAGACGCCTCCCCTTCGCGCTGTTTGGCGAGGTCGGCTAACTGCTTTGCCGCTTGTTGCGCCTGTGACTGTTGCTCGCGCAACTGTGCGGCCAAGGTCTGAAGGTCGCGCGAAGCGGCCGTGACCCCGTCCTTGCGCTGTTGCGCCTCTCCCACCGACGTGCGTATGACCTTCACGCTGTCGTTCAGTTCCGACAGCGTTCCGCCCAAGCTTTGCGCACCTTGTGCAATATCGTCCAGCTGCCGCACCGCCGCCTCAGCGGCTGTTCGCCTTGCGTTGATGCGTTCGCGCAGAGCGCTGACCTCCCGGCTGACCGCCTCGGCCGCAGCCTGCGCGTTCTGCACCTTGGCGTCGACCGCGTCCAGATCTGCCTGCGCGGACTCGAGCCGTGTTGACATGCTCGCCGCGGAAGACTCCTTCTGCTCCACAAAAGAGCCGATGGATGCGACCAAGGCCGCCAGTTCATCGGCTGACCGTTGCCGCTGTTTGCCGAGCTCGGCGAGCGCCTGAGTTTCCTGCGTTTGCGCCTTCAACGTCGCGTCGAGCTCGCGTTGCACGTCGTGAACCGACTGCTCGAGCGAGGAGCTGCGCGTCCGAAGCGACTCGATGACCGCGGCTGCAGCCGTGAGTTCGGCCTCGATGCCCAGCCGTCTCCGCTGCGTTTCCGCGATGGACGTCGTCACTCGCTCCAGAGCCGGCGCGAGCTCGATCTTGTCTTCCATGGCTATGAACCGCTCACAGTGATGGGGATCATCTTCTCTTCTTGCCCCAGGTCACGGTCAAGGCCTTGTTTCTCTTCTCGTCTCCCCGCTCATGCTTGCTAGCGCCTGCGTTCAGCCAGGTGGCGCGCCTGGTCGGCTGCGGGCTCTGAATCGAGATCAACTCTGCGGTCGGCAGAGAGCAAGGGATTGCCGAAGCGCAGCTGCAGGCGCTATCGGACTTCGAACAGAGCCCGCTGTTCAATGAAGAACAGAAGAGCGCCCTGGCGTACGCGCGGGCCATCGCAAAGGACGACCTGGTTTCAAGCGACGTTTTTGACCGAGTGCGCGTTCACTACAGCGATGATGAGATCGTCGAGCTGACGGCTGCCATCAGCTGGGAGCTCTGCGTCTCAAAATTCAATCGTGCGCTCGAAATCGAAGCCCAAGGCATCTGCCTTCTGCCCGAGGTGACATAATGCACACCCGATCTTCTTCTCTCGCGCCGCTGGCCGCTTTTGTGTGCGGCGTTTTGATGGGCGCAGGCGCTTTGGCGTTCCTCGAGCCCAGCGCTGTGCGCGCTGCTGCGTCAGCGATGCCGATGGGCTTGCATGGTTCGTCACAGCTGCATGCCGCCATGGATCACATGATGGACAGTTCGGCCAAGGCGAGTCTCAACGGAGACACCGATCACGATTTCTTGACGCTGATGATCGCGCACCACCAAGGCCCGATCGAGATGGCCGGCATCGAGCTTCGCCAAGGCAGGCGGCCCGAGGTGCGGCGTTTGGCGCAGCGCATCATCGCCGCTCAAACGAGCGAGATCAAGCAGATGCGCGCATGGCTGCGCGCCATGCCTCAGCGGTAGATCACCAAGCCGGAAAAATGACGTTCGCGGCCAGAGCGCGGCGCGCCAGGGCCCGCACATCCTCCCAGTTCGCACGCGTCGCTTCGTCCGAGCCTTTTCGGGCCAAAGCCGCATCGAGATTCGCCGTCAGCACCACCAGATGATGGCGGGCGAGGCTGCGCGCGTCCGCCGGCGTCCCCGGATCCGGCCGAAGCATGATGTGGACCAGAAGTTCTGCGTACAAGTGTTGCAAGGAGCGACGCGCCGCCGGCAGCCCGGCGCTCCCGCGGCCTTCCCCGTTTTCGAGGCCGCCGAAGATGCTGGCGTCCGTCCAATCGTAAAGATCCGGCAGCGACATCGTTTCCCCAGGATGCGCCGTTCGCGATTCCATGCCGGCCAGCCGCGCCAGCACCTGCGGCTGCCACATCCGTCCGAGCAGCGCTGCCTGGTAGAGTTCAACGTACTCCTCGAGCGGAAAATCCAGGCGCGACGACTCGTTCGGGTCGCTTTGCCAGTGAGAGTAGCGGTCGTCGCCGAGGCTGTTGATGAGCGTGGGTGAAAACCGCCACGCGTCTTTGCCGAACGCATAACGGTCCAAAATCTCGAAGGCCTGTCGCTCTTGCGAGCGAGGCACCAGCCTGAACGGCAATCGCGCATGTGGATCGCCGCGATGGTTGCGCGTGAAGTATTCGCCCCCTATGTAGTGCGTGGCGAGCTGCGCGCTCGACCACGAATGCCGCAGCAGCAACTCGAACGCTCGCCGCGTTTCGGCATAGCTGT
Organism: Candidatus Eremiobacter antarcticus; assembly: GCA_003244105.1. GTDB lineage: Bacteria > Vulcanimicrobiota > Vulcanimicrobiia > Eremiobacterales > Eremiobacteraceae > Eremiobacter > Eremiobacter antarcticus. The sequence continues at coordinate 22,358 of QHBK01000010.1, forward strand.
GCCCGCGGGCGGGCATGCGGACGGTGAGCGTGCGGAAAAGACGTTGATCGATGCTCAGCTCGTCGCGCACGAACGCAAGCGGATCGGCCGAAAGATCGAACTGGTTCACGCGCGGGTCCGAGGCAAAGCCATCATACCACGAGGCGTCTTCGTCCGTTGCGTATCTCAGATCGGGTCGAGTCGCTTGCGCTGCCAGCCGCTGCAATGCAGGCACTTCTGCTTCGGGCGACCGCGCGCCGAGCTGTTCGTAACCGTACTTGATGCTGAAGTAGTCCCATGGCCCCAAGGCCGTCTGGAAGTAGGATGCTTGCGGTTGGCCATGAGGAGCGATGTTGACGGGCGTGTAGTCCATGACCGATCCGACGAGGCCGTGTTTTTCGGTGAAACGCCTATCGCGAAGCCGGGGCAGCGAGTAGATGGTCGAGCTCTCGAAGTTGTGGCGCAACCCGAGGGTGTGGCCGCTTTCATGCAGCACGAGCGATGTGATGAACGAGCTCGTGAACCAGTCGCGTCCGGACGCGCCCCCAGGCAATCGTCCGTCGCTTTGCAGCACGAGGGCCGCCCACTGTGCTTGGGTGCCGGCCTGCCAGGCATAGTCGCAATCGAATTGCGAACAGACGAGCGGCCGGGTAAACGCGGACGCGCCGGAGGCTGAGCCGGTGGCGCGGCCTTGCAAGCGAGCGATGCCGTTCGAGAGCAGGTCCGAAGCGCTCGCAGCGCGCGTCGGCACGATTGAAGAGTCCCATGGCCGCCGCGCTGCGCGTACGATATTGCCGTCGATCACAACATCCGCTTTGAAGATCTCGCCTGTCAGCGGATTGACGCACGACGGCGCATAGGCAAACGCGGCGCTTGGGCTTGCGACCCAACGCACCACGGAATAGCGCACGTCGTCCGGATCCCACGACGGGTCGCGCGGCTGCGGACGCACGACGATGGCGTGCCTGATGCCGATCGCCTCGAAGCCTTTGTTCCAAGCCAAAAGCGCGCGCGCGATGGCCGGGCGGTATGCCTGCGGCACGTCGTTTGAGATGTAGAAGACGATGGGCTTCTTGGCGTTGGAAACGCGCGCACGCCAATCGGATTTTTGGATGTTCCAACGATTGATGTAACGCACGAAGCTCGTCGGCCCGGCATAATCGTCGTACTGCCGTCGCGCCGTGACGAAGTAACCCATCCGATCATCGGCGAGCCGCGGGCGATAGCCGTCATCGGGCAGTTCGACGATGCTGTAGTGCAGTTTGACGAAGAGGCTGCGGGAATCAGGAACCGTGTCGATCGGACCAGGCATGGCGGACGACAGCGTAAGATCGGACTCGATGTCGACGTTCTTGGGGAACGCCTTGCTCGGACCGTAATAGCTCAAGCGCGGGTCGAGGCGGTAACGGGCCCCGCTTGAGCCCGAGGCGCTGCCGTTGACCGCATCAGTGAGATCGACGACGTCGGTCAACAGCGCGTCGGCAGCGAACACCATATGCCCGTTGTCGCCGTTGACAGCGACGATCGAATCGGCGCTCATCACGGATTGAGGATAAGCGGCGGCAACCACTCGCGCCGCTGAAGTGCCCGCTCTGCCCTTGGCGTAGGGGTTGTCCTCGATGCTGAATATCTGATCCCCGACGCGATGGAATTTCCACAGGATCGGATCGAAATGAATGCCCGCGAACAAACCGGCGCCGAATCCACTCGCCAGGATCGGCACGAGCAGATACGGATGATCGAGCTGCTGCGCCGAGATCTCCAGATACACCCGGTCTTGCTTGCGCCAGACCATGAAGAGGCCGGTCTGTGAGGTTGCGCCCTCGATGAACTTCTTGTACGGCATCGCGCCCTCACGCTCGGATCCTTGACCTGACATGCGGATCTGCACGGAGCCAGACTTCGTAGCGCGGGCTTGGGGCGATCCGCTCGGGATCGCGGTCGGCGACACCGTTGGACTCGGCACTGGAACAGCGGTCGGCGACGTGAGCACTGAGGGAGAGGGCAATGGCTCCGCGCGGGCACGCTCGCGGGTCCATCCCGCCTGGCCGCTGACGAGCAGCGCCGACACCAACACGGCGCACACGCCGGCTGCGGGCATCAAGCGCATCCGATCTCACTTCGCACCATCACGGAATCGCCCATCTTTGACGAGCAAAAGAGTGCGACCTGGAACGCGCGTCGTAGCAGGCGTCGTGGATCAAGATCTCATCTCGCGCGGCCGCCACTTCCTCATCCACGTGCTGCCGCGCGCGGCGTCGGAACTGCGGCGCTTGAAGGCGGCAGCCGCGCGAATCGACGACGCCCAGCTGCGCGCTCAAGCTCTGGCCAGCATTGCCGACAAAGACTTCCACGTCCACGGCGGCTGCATTCTCGCCACCTTTTTGTCGAAGGGCGAAGCACGACGCTATGTCAAGCTGGTGGCCGTCTTCGAAACGGCGGTTGACTATCTCGATAACCTCTGCGACCGCACCGGCAGCTTCGACGAGTCGGATTTCCGCGCTCTGCACGAGTCGCTGATCGACGCGGTAACCCCCGGAGCGCCGCTGCGCGCGTACTTTCGCCGGCGCTCAGGCGATGACGGCGGCTATCTGGCATCGCTTGTGACGCAGTCGCAAACGCTCTTCGCAGCGCTGGCGTCCTTCCCGGCGGCCGCGCCCTACATCGCCGACATCACCCGGCGCTATTGCGAGCTGCAAGCGCTCAAACACTTGGAACCGGTCGTCCGCGAGGATCGTTGCCGCGAGGCGTTCGGGGATGTGGATCCGGGCTTGGAGTGGTGGGAAGGCGCGGCCGCATGCGGGTCGACCATGCCGACGTTCGCGCTCGCCTTCGCGGCCTTGCAAGGCTGCAGCGCGCACGAGGCGGAGCTCGTACACCGGGCCTACTTCCCGTATTTCTCCGCGTTCCACATTCTGCTCGACTACTTCATCGACTTGGCTGAAGACGAACGTCATGGGGAGCTCAACTTCGTCGACTGTTATCCTCAAGCGGACCATGCCCCCGCGGGCATCGCTCGCGTTGGTCAAACGGCGCTGCACCGGCTGGATGCCCTGGCGGATGCAGACCGGCACCGCTTCGCATTACGCGCCATGTGCGCGTTTTATTGCACGCGCCACAAAATCGACGAACAGTCCCTGGACGCGCAAGCGCGGGAGATCGCCGCGGCGGTCGGCGTCGACTTGCGCCGCACGCGCTGGCGCAGCGCGTCGCGATCGCTGCTGATGCCCCTGCTCGAATTGTACAGCCGCACGATTGGCACCTGAGCGCCCGGCTGGTATAATGAGGCTGCTGAGCGCGCCGGACGGCCGCGGGTACCGAGCGATCGGGACCTGAGGAAAGTCCGGGCTCCACACGGCGAGGGTGCCAGCTAACGGCTGGTCGGGGTAACCCGAAGGAAAGTGCCACAGAAACAAACCGCCGTCATGCTCTCACGAGCGTTGACGGTAAGGGTGAAATGGTGCGGTAAGA
>QHBK01000011.1 GCA_003244105.1 Candidatus Eremiobacter antarcticus
CGTCGTCACCAAAGTGGCAGACTGATGGCGAAGAAAGAGAACCGGGTCATCATCACGTTCGCCTGCGGCGACTGCAAGCGGCGCAACTACACATCGACCAAGAACCGGCAGAACACGTCGGGGCGCTTGGAACGAAAAAAATACTGCCGATGGTGCAAGAAGCACACCGGTCATAAGGAAACGCGATAGAACCAAAGCAGAGCACTTGGCGATGGCCGCGCCCCGGTTCGTAGGGCGGTAGCTCAATTGGTAGAGTAGCGGTCTCCAAAACCGTTGGTTGCAGGTTCGATTCCTGTCCGCCCTGCCATTATCTCATGAAGTGAAAGTTGTGAAACGCATAACCGTGCCGAGCAAAACGTCGACGAACGGCAGCAAAGCAGAGTTGAAGTCGAAGACGGCTGAGATCCGTACGCTCGACCGGCAGCGGCGTTTCCGCAACATGCAAGCGGGACTGCGCGCGATCGCTTCCGAGATGAAACGAGTGACGTGGCCGAGCCGCGACGAATGGGTGGCTGCCACCTTGGTGGTCATCGGGCTGGTGGTGGTTGTAGCGGTGTGGACCAGGTTCATCAGCTACCTGGTCGAGCTGTTCCTAGGAAATCCGAGTTAAAAAAATCGTGTCACAAGAATTAGAGCAAGTCCCAAGCCCGGCCGTTGAAGACGTGACCGCAGCATCCGCGCAAGCCGGAGTGATGGACGACGGCTTCACGTCGACCGACCCCGACCGCAAGTGGTTTGTGATCCACACGTACTCGGGCTACGAGAACAAAGTCAAGGCGAACCTGGAGCGGCGCATCAAGAGCATGGCAATGCAAGACTTCGTCTATCGCGTGCTCGTGCCCACGGATAAAGAGGTGGAGTTCAAAGACGGCAAGCGCCGGGAGGTTGAAAAGAAGGTCTATCCCGGCTACGTGCTCGTCGAGATGAAGATGACCGACCAGTCCTGGTTCGTCGTCCGCAACACGCAAGGCGTGACCGGCTTTGTCGGATCGCCCGGCGCGGGCGAGAAGCCGCTGCCGCTGGCGGACAAAGAGGTCAAGACGATCCTCAAGCAGATGGGCATCGAAACGCCCAAGCTGAAGATCGACTTCAAAAAGGGCGACCGCGTCAAGGTCACCTCGGGGCCGTTCTTCGATTTCACCGGCACGGTGGACGACATCGACCCGCAGAAGGAACGTTTGCGCGCCCTCATCTCGATCTTCGGCCGGGAGACGCCGGTCGAACTCGAATTTTATCAAGTCGAAAAGGTATAGAAGGCACCATACATGGCGAAGAAGATCATGGCAACCGTGACCCTGCAGTGTCCGGCCGGCAAAGCGACGCCTGCGCCGCCGGTGGGTCCTGCGCTCGGTCAGCACGGCATCAATATCATGGAGTTCTGCAAGACCTATAACGAGCGGACCGCCAGCCAAGCAGGGCAAATCATCCCGGCGGTCATCACGATCTACGAAGATCGGTCGTTCACATTCATCCTCAAGACGCCGCCCGCATCGGAACTCATCAAGAAGGCTGCCGGCGTGGAGAAAGGCTCAGGCGAGCCCAACCGCAAGAAAGTCGGCAAGATTTCGCTCGACAAATGCCGCGAGATCGCCCAGCAGAAGATGAACGATTTGAACGCGAACGATATCGACTCGGCCATGAAAGTGGTGGCCGGCACCGCCCGTTCCATGGGCATTGAGGTCGGATAGATGGCAACCGAGGTCAAACCCCGCTCGCAACCAGCAAAGGACGACGGCGATCCCCGTCTGCTGCACAGTTCGGGAAAGCGTTACCGCGATGCGGTGAACGCCACCGGCGGCGAACGGCTGAACGACGCCGCCAAGGCGATCGACGTCGTGAAAGCCACCGCCAAAGCGAAGTTCGACGAAACGGTGGAGCTCCATATCCGTCTCGGCATCGACATGAAGAAGAGCGACCAAAACGTGCGCGGCACCGTCGTGCTGCCTCACGGCACCGGCAAGTCCAAGAAGGTCATCGTTTTCGCCAAGGGTGAGAAGGCGCGCGAAGCCATGGACGCGGGCGCGGACGTCGTCGGCGATCAGGACTTGATCGAGCGCATCAAGGGCGGCTGGAACGAGTTCGACATCGCCGTGGCGACTCCGGACATGATGGGAGCCGTCGGGTCCAATCTTGGAAAGATCCTGGCGCAGCGCATGCCCAACCCCAAGGTCGGCACGGTCACGCAAAACGTGAAGCAGGCGGTCGCGGAGATCAAGGCCGGCAAGGTCGAGTACCGGCCGGACAAAGCGGCGATCGTGCACTGCATCATCGGCAAAGCCTCATTCTCCAAAGAACAGCTGCTCGACAACTTCTCGACGCTGATGGATGCCATCGTCCGCGCCAAACCGGCGTCTGCTAAGGGAACGTATCTCAAAAGCATCACGCTTGCGACCACCATGGGGCCCGGTGTGCGCGTCGATCCGACGAGGTTGAAAGCGGCGGCCTAACGAAAAGCGGTCACAACGTCCGGGACGCTCCGGCCATCCATTGACAGCGGGTCGCGGCCTTAAGCTGGCCACGCTAAGCTCTGACAAGACGCCCGCAGAGGAAGCGAAACACAAAAACCGGCTCAATACGTGTCGGCGCTTTCTCCGTCAGGGACTGAGGAAGCGTTTTGTGTTTCCAGCCGCCGCTGCAAGGTGACAGCGGTACACCGGACCGGCCGGATGCCGGATGAGGATTTGAATCGTGCCGACGGAACGAAAGAATGCCAGCATCGAGGATCTGCGCCGGCGCATCCAGGCGCACCCCAATCTGTTTTTCACCGATTTCCGCGGCTTGACGGTCGGAGAACTCCGAACGCTGCGGCGCGCTCTGCAGAAGCAGTCATCCTCATCGTTCATGATCGTCAAGAACACGCTTTTCGGCAAAGCAGTCAGCGAAGAACAGCGTGCGCAGCTTGCCCCGGTGCTGCAGGGGCCCACGGGCGTCGCCTTCACCGGCGAAGATATCGTGGGGGCGGCCAAGGCGCTGACGCAATTCGCAAACGATTCCAAGAAGCTGCGCATCAAAGCAGGCTTGCTGGACGGATCGTTTTACGATCCAGCGCGCATCGAGGCGCTCTCGAAAGTGCCACCGCGCAAGGAGTTGATTGCAAAGATGCTCGGATCGCTCAAATCGCCGTTGCACGGCATCGTGAGCGTGCTGGGTGGGAATCACCGCAAGCTCGTGTATCTGCTGCAAGCGCTCCACGACAAAAGGAAAGAAGCGGCGCCTCCGGCTGAAGCGTCAGCCGAGCCCGCGCCGGCTCCCACTGAAGTTCCAACCGAAGGGGCACCAGCGGAAGCCGCCCCGGCTGCGGCGGCAGAGACTCCCTAACCATCGCGTCAGAAAGGAACCCGGATCGTACCATGGCTATCAGCGAGATCATCGATCAAATAGACAAACTCACCGTGCTGGAGCTGCACGAGCTCGTCAAGACGTTGGAGGAGAAGTTCGGCGTGACCGCTGCTGCTCCGGTCGCCATGATGGCACCCTCCGGTGACGGCGCAGCTGCCCCGGCAGCCGAGGCCAAAACGGAATTCGACGTCACCTTGATGAGCGCAGGCGAGAAGAAGATCAACGTCATCAAGGCTGTGCGGGAGATCGTCGCCGGTCTCGGCTTGAAAGAAGCCAAAGACCTCGTCGAGGGCGCCCCCAAGCCGGTGAAGACAGGCGTCACCAAGGAAGAAGCCGAGGCGATCAAAACCAAGCTCGAGGAGCAAGGCGCCAAAGTCGAAGTGAAATAGGCGCTGTCGGCGCCGCCTCAGGGCAGGCGGGGTGTCTGCCTTCAGGATCCTGTGATGACGAGCCGGGCGCCGTTGCCGTACGACTGGCGCAGCCCGCTCGTCACCCGGCGGTCGTTGCGGTATTGCGCGAAGCGCGCGGGGTCTGACCGGAAGAACTGTTCGAGCCGCGCGATGCGGTCGTTGCCGGACGGATGGTCTTGCACGTACTGTTCGAAGCCGGCGTTGCCGTACAGCTTGTTGAGCGTACGGAAAAACCAAATGGTGCCCCATGGGTTGTATCCGGCTCTCGATGCGAGAATGACGCCCTCGTGGTCGGCTTGATACTCTTGCTGCCGGTCGAAGTTCAAGAAGCCGTAGTTGGCGCCGAACTGCGCCAAGTTGAAGACCGTCGCCTGGCCTTGCGTGTGCACGAAGATGCTCGCGATTCCGAACAGCAAGTTGAGGCGCTGAGCTTTTCGCACCCGATCCATGACGTGGCCTAAGAGGATGTGACCCGTCTCATGCCCGAGCACATTGGCGAGCTCGTCGTCGTTGGCCGCAACCTTCAGCAGCGCCTCGTTGACGTAGACGTTGCCGCCGGGCACTGAGAACGCGTTTGCCTGCGCGCCCTTCACGATGATGAAGTTCTCCGGCCACCAGTGCGGCTGCGCCGCGTCGGCGATTCGCCGCCCGACCGAACGGAGAATGGGATAGTAGGGGGATTGGTCGATGATCTGGCCCTTATTGCGCAAATCCTGAAAGACTTGCCGTCCGATATCCTGTTCGGTGGCATGGTCGTCTGCAGCCAAGGCCGGCCCAGCAAGCGGCGGAGCGGCCACGATCGCGCTCATCGCGCAGACCCCGCACACCCAAGTGCGGCGAGAAAGTTTAGGAGCATCCATCATGTCTGGTAACGTATGCGGAGCGCCTGGGCGTTTCGTTCCCTTCGCGGGACGTTATGGACGCTGTAGCCCAGCAATCGCCGTGTTGGCGGTGGTCGCCGTCACGTGGGGCTGCGGGCGCAGCGTAAGCGTTTTACGGTCTGGCGAGTTGGCCCGCCCTGGATCGCTGTCCGGCACGCTGCGCATCGCCGGCGATAGAGTGGACAACCTCAACCCCGTTTTGTCGGGCGGCGGCGCATCCACGTATCTTTCTTATCTGTGGGGCGCCTGGCTCTTCGTGGCCGGCAACGAGAACCAGCTGGAACCGGAGCTTGCGACCGTCATCCCGTCGGTCGCAAACGGCGGCATCAGCAAAGACGGTCTCCAAATCACCTACCATCTGCGCCGAGGGGTACGCTGGCAAGACGGCTATCCATTCGACGCGAGCGACGTGGTCTTCACCTGGCGCGCCATCATGAATCCCAAGAACAACGTGGTGACGCGCTTGGGCTATGAGAAGATCGCGACGATGACCGCAATCGATCGCTACACCGTGCGCGTGCGCCTCAAGGAGCCGTACGCGCCCGCCGTCGCCAGCCTGTTCGGTCCGGGCGAGGTGCCGATGTGCATCTTGCCGCGCCATATCTTGCAAGGCGGCGCGGACATCAACCAAGCGCCCTACAACGCAAAGCCGGTCGGTGCGGGTCCGTTCGCAATCGATCGCTACGAGCCGTCAACCGGTGTGCTGCTTAAGGCGAATCCGACGTACTGGCGCGGCAAGCCAAAATTGGCGGCCATCCGGTACCTGTTCATCCCCGATCCGAACACCGTGCAGGTCATGATGCGCACCGGTGAGCTAGACGTCGCTTTGCTCAACAGTTTGCACAGCAACGAGCTCGCCGGTGAGCCGCACATCGCCATCATACAGGCGCCAGCCAACGAGTTCTGGTTCCTATCGTTCAACGAACGGCATCCGCCGCTCGACGACGCGCGCGTGCGCCGCGCGATCGCCATGGCCGTTGACCGGCGCGCCTTTCTGCACGACATCCTGCGCGACCATGGCTCCATCGCCGACAGCGATCAGCCGCCGTTTTTATGGTCGTACAATCCGCAGGTGCGAGCGCCGGGGTATGATGTCGCCGGCGCTGAAAAGCTGCTGGACGAAAGCGGCTGGCGGCGGCAGCAAGATGGCGCTCGTTACAAGAACGGCAGACGGTTGGCGCTCAGCTTCGTCTATGTCAGAGGAAGCTCCGACCCGTTGCATTACGCCCCCATCTTCCAAAACGCGATGCACCGCATCGCCGTCGACGTCGAGATCAAACCGTATCCGTACAGCCTCTTCTACGCGCAGAAAGGTTCAGGCGGCATCCTCAACGGCGGAAAGTATGATATCGCATATACCGGCTGGGTCGGCGGCGTCGATCCCGACGACGCCACGCTCTGGATGTGCGACCAGTTCCCGCCGAACGGGTACAATTCGTCGTTTTCGTGCGACCGCCGCATCGACGCTCAAGAGCGCGTCGCGCTGCGCTCGTACGATCAGGCGGTGCGCCGCAAGGCATATTGGAAAATCCAAGAACTGCTGGCAATCGACGTGCCGGTCGCGTTCTTAGTCTGGAGCGATACCATTTACGGGATCCCGAAGGGCTTACACGGCTTTCACGCCACCACGAACTTCACCCATTCGTGGGAGTGGCAGCTATCGCAGGAAGGGCACCAGCAGCAGTGACACGATGTTCAGGACTTTGATCATCGGATTGATGGCGGGTCCTGCGGTGTCTTTGTACGGGTCGCCGACGGTGTCGCCAGTGACGCCGGCTTGGTGGGCGGGACTGCCCTTGCCGCCGTAGTTTCCGTCTTCGATGTACTTCTTGGCGTTATCCCAAGCGCCGCCGCCAGACGTCATGCTGATCGCGACGAAGATGCCGGTCACGATGGATCCGACGAGCACGCCGCCGAGCATGAGCGCAGCATTTTGCGGCGTGAACACGTGCAGGACGCCCAGCATGACGATGACGATCGGCGTCAGCACCGGAATCAGCGCGGGCACGAGCATCTGGCGCAGCGCGGCGGCGGTGACCAAGTCGACGCAGCGTCCATATTCAGGTCTGGTCGTGCCTTCCATGATGCCTTTGATCTCACGGAATTGCCGGCGCACTTCCTCGACGACCGCCGCTCCCGCTTTGCCGACCGCTTCCATGCACAGCGCCGCGAACAAGTACGGCAGCGCGCCGCCGATCAAGAGGCCGGCCAGCACGTACGGACGGTCGAGCGCGAAGACCAAGCCTGACATCGCCTGACCAGCGCTTTCCGCGAGCTCTTGCTGGAAGGACGCGAACAAAACGATGGCCGCAAGCGCAGCTGAACCGATCGCATAACCTTTGGTGACGGCTTTCGTCGTGTTGCCCACCGCGTCCAAGGGGTCGGTGATAGCGCGCACCTCAGGTCCGAGCTTCGCCATCTCCGCGATGCCGCCGCCGTTGTCCGTGATCGGCCCATAGGAATCGAGCGCCACGATGATGCCGGCCATGGAAAGCATTGCCATCGCCGCGATGGCGACGCCGTAGAGCCCGGAGAGAGAAAACGAAACCAAGATCCCCACGACGATGACAAGCACCGGCAACGTCGTCGACTTCATGGAGTTCGCCAAACCAGTGATGATGTTGGTGGCATGACCGGTCGTCGACGCACGCGCGATGGCCTGCACCGGTCCGAACTGCGTGCCGGTGTAGAACTCGGTGATCAAGACCATGAGCGCCGTGATGACCAGCCCGATCACAGCGCAGACCCATAACTTCCACGGCAAGAATGACCCAGTGCTCCCGGAAGCGTCGTCCGCGCCGCCCATGATGTTGCCCGTCGCGAACCAAAAAACGATCGCCGACAGCACGGCTGCGATGGCGAGACCGGTATACATAGCTGCCATGATCTTCGTGCCGCGCACGCGCACGAACCACGTGCCGACGATCGACATGATGATCGAGACGGCGCCCAGCACCAACGGAAAGACTGCCGCGATGAGCGCGTAGGCGGGCGAAGAGCGGAACACGAGCACGCCCAGCAGCATTGCCGCGATGGTCGTGACGCAATATGTCTCGAAGAGATCGGCCGCCATGCCCGCGCAGTCGCCGACGTTATCGCCCACGTTGTCCGCGATCACGGCCGGATTGCGCGGATCGTCTTCGGGAATACCCGCCTCGACCTTGCCGACCAGATCGGCGCCCACATCGGCGCCCTTCGTGTAGATGCCGCCGCCGAGCCGCGCGAAGACGGAGATGAGCGAGCAGCCGAAGCCAAGGCCCACCATGGCATTGAGCGCGCTGCGCAGATCATCGCCGTAATAATGATGCATGAGACCGAAGTACCCGGAGACCGCGATGATGCCCAACCCGACGACCAACAACCCCGTGACTGCGCCGCCTCGAAACGCAACCGCAAAGGCTTGGCTCATGCCCTCGCGCGCGGCTTCGGCAGTGCGCACGTTGGCGCGCACCGCGACCGACATGCCGATAAAGCCGGTGGCGCCGGACAGGATGGCGCCGATGAGAAAACCCACCGCGGCTTGCCAGGACAATGCGAATCCCATGATGATCGCGAGGACGACCGCGACGATCGCGATGGTCGTGTACTGGCGCCGCATGTAAGCCATCGCGCCCTCTTGGATGGCGGCCGCGATCTCGCGCATGCGCTCATTGCCCTGGGCCTTGCGCAAGACCCAGAACGTCAGATACAGGCCGTAGAGAATCGCGATGACGCCGCTCGCAAGGGCGACGCCGATCGCCATCGTGAGGACAGAGGCACTCGAAGTAGGCATCGAAACCGGTTTCTCCCTTATGCAGTCGAGCGGCTTGTCGCGTCCATGATTGCGCAAGGCGCTGTTGAACGCACAGCGCCTCGGTAGAGGTCGAGAACTAGGGCGTTGTTGGAGATTTGCCTCGCGCCTCCTGCGAATGGACCGCGCGCAGCAAGCGCTCGCGCACGTGGCATGCGCGGGAGGACGCCGACAGGCCGACTAAAGTCGAACGCTGTGGCCAGCTTCTTAGCGCAACGCGCTTTACGGTTCGTGCTGGTGATGATCACCATCACCGCAGTCTCGTTTCTCTTCCTGCACTTGATCCCCGGCAACCCGGTCGAGATCATGCTCGGCGAACATGCCACGCATGCGGACGTGGAACGGCTCACGCGCGAGTTGAAACTCGACGATCCATGGTATGCGCAGTTCGGCGCGTATCTCTGGCAGGTAGCGCACGGCAATCTCGGACGCTCGCTGACGGACAACGTGCCCGTGGCGCAAAAGCTGGCCGCCTATTTTCCTGCGACGGTTGAACTCGCGCTCGCGGCCATGCTCGTAGCGCTGGCCGTCGGAATTCCGGCGGGCATTTTCGCCGCGCTGCATCACCGGCGGGTTTTGGACACGTGTTTGAGCATCGGATCGTTGCTCGGAGTCTCCGTGCCAGTCTTCTGGCTCGGCTGGATGCTGCTATGGCTGGTCGCGTACGAGCCCAGCAAGTTCGGCATGAACCTGTTCCCGTTGGCCGGCCGGCTTTCGATCCGCTATGACGTCCCCGTGCACACGCACTTCATCTCCGTCGACGCTGCACTGGCGCACAACTGGCCCGCGTTCTTTGACGCGCTGCGGCACCTCGTGCTGCCCGCGGTGACGCTGGCGACCATCCCCATGTCGATCATCGCCAAGATGACGCGCGCCGGCATGCTCGAGGTATTGCAGACCGATTACATACGGACGGCTCGCGCTAAGGGATTGGCCGATTTCTCGGTCGTCGTGAAGCACGGATTGCGCAATGCGCTCATACCCATCGTGACCATCGTGGGGCTGCAGACCGGCTTTTTGCTGGGAGGTGCGGTCCTCACGGAAAGCATTTTCGCCTGGCCTGGCGTTGGCCGCCTGGCCTTTGAGGCGATCAGCAACCGCGACAACCCGCTCATCAACGGGTCGATTCTGCTGTTCGCCACGACGTTCGTGCTCGTGAATCTCGCGGTCGACATCCTCTACGCGTTGCTGAACCCCCGCATCCGGTACGCCTAAGCCCGGTCCGGGGCCGACCGGTTGGTCCATAGACCAGCCGTTCCTTGAGCTTTGTCAAAGCAAATGTCGAAAAATAACGAGAAAACGATGAATTCCAAAAAGGAGTAAAAAACGTAATTAAAGAAAAAAGTAGCTACCAGCAAATAGGTACTCCTAAGCGCTGCCTCGGCCGTGTAAGAAGTGGTTGCGCTTCATCTATAGATAGAGACCAGTGCATATGACGACCCCACGCCGCAGATGGAGCGATACTGCTTCGGAGTCCCGGAAAGACTGGATCACGTCCAGCGAAGTAGCGAAAGCGCTCGACATGACCGACGCCGCCATCCGCCGCTGGGCGCGCGAAGGGTTGATCGAGGCTATCAAGACGCCCGGTGGGCAATACCGTTTTCGGCGTGATGCGGTTTTGAACGTGCTGAAAGGTGCCCATGTGTCGAAGCGGACGAAACGCAAGTCGACGCCGAAGCGTCGCCGGCCGGGCCGATGATGCTACGGTTACGACCGAAAGATTCGGCCATGATCGCGGGTGTGTGGTACACGCGCGAAGAGATCATCCATAAGTTCTTGCACCTCGTGAAGTATGTCGCCAGCCGCATCTCGGTGAACCTGCCTCCCCACGTGGAGATCGACGATTTGATCAACGAGGGCATCCTCGGGCTCATCGATGCGATCGGCAAGTACGACGACTCGCGCGGCGTAAAATTCGAGACCTATGCGATCACGCGCATCAACGGCGCCATCCTCGACGCGTTGCGCGCCTTGGACTGGGTGCCACGCGCCGTTCGCCAAAAGGCACGCGAGCTCGAGCGGGTCTTCGTCGAACTCGAGAACAACGCGGGCCGAGTGCCCGAAGAGAATGAGATCTGCACGGCGCTGGGCGTCTCGCTCAAAGACTATCAGTCGCTGCTGCTCAAAATCCGCGGCACATCCATCCTTTCGCTCGAAGAGTTCCTGCCCAACGAGAAGGGCCACGACGTGACTCTGCTCGATACGCTGCGCGACGGCGGCCCCGACGCGACGCATCTCATGGAGAACGTCGAAGTCAAAGGCACACTTGCCCAGGCCGTGGAGAGCTTGCCGCAGCAAGAGCGCACCGTGATAACGCTCTACTACTTCGAAGGACTGACGCTGAAGGACATCAAGAACGTCTTGGATGTGTCCGAGTCGCGCGTTTCCCAGATCCACGCACAAGCGGTCATCCGGCTGCGCTCAAAGCTGCGCGTGCTGCAAAACGACATGGGTTACCGCGACGGCGACCCGACCATCAAGCAGAAGTACGTGCGTAAGAAACCGCAAAATGGTCATCCGGCAGGCTCCACAGGAGTGCGCCAGGCCGGCTAGCATACATGGCGAGGCTCACGCCCCGCCGAATGGCTCCCCATGCAGTGGTACTCAGCGCTTCGCGAGGGGCTTGCGAAGACGCGCAACGAGCTCGCCGGCCACATGAACGCGCTCTTGGGACGTCAGCTGGTGGACGAGCAGTTCTGGCAGCAGTTCGAGGAGACGCTCATCGGCGCCGATTTCGGCGTCGCAACGACCGAGAAGATCGTCGAACAGCTCAAGCTCGCGGCGCAACAGCAGAACTTGCGGGCGGCCGGTGACGTCATCAAAGTCTTCCGCGCGGATGTGGCCGAATATGTCAAGCATCCGCACATGGCAGCAGTGCCGCTGCAAGCCAGACCTCACGTCGTCCTAGTCGTGGGCGTCAACGGATCCGGAAAGACGACGACCATCGGCAAGCTGGCGGCGCAAGAGAAGAAACGCGGCCATTCCGTGCTCTTGGTCGCAGCCGACACGTTTCGCGCAGCGGCGGTCGAGCAGCTCGCGATCTGGGGACAGCGCGCCGGCGTCGACGTCATCCGGCACAAGGAAGGCGCAGATCCCGCCGCGGTCGTCTTCGACGGCCTGACCGCGGCGAAGACGCGCGGCATCGACATCGCATTCATCGATACGGCAGGACGGTTGCAGACCAAACACAATTTAATGGAAGAGTTGAAAAAAATACGGCGGATAATCGCACGAGAAGTTGAAGGAGCGCCTCACGAAACGCTGCTGGTGCTCGACGCGTCGACCGGGCAAAACGCGCTCTCGCAGGCGCGCTTGTTCCACGAAGCGACCGACGTGACCGGCATCGTCTTGACCAAACTAGACGGCACAGCCAAGGGCGGGATAATCGTTGCCATCATGGATCAAGTCGACTTGCCGGTGAAGTACGTCGGCTTCGGCGAACGAGTTGATCAGCTCCGCCCTTTCGACCCCCGCGGCTATGTAGAAGCCCTTTTTTGATGTCGGGCGGCTTGCTCGCTGTCCGGCGAGGAGAACGCGTTGTCGGATAAAGACAAAGATAAGGCCCTTGAGAACACGCTTGCCCAGATCGAGCGCCAGTTCGGCAAAGGCTCGATCATGAAGCTGGGGGAGGCGGCGGCCGGATTGCAGATCGAGACGATCTCCACCGGTTCGCTCGCCCTTGACGTGGCGCTGGGCGTGGGAGGCATTCCCCGCGGGCGGGTGGTCGAGATCTACGGACCTGAATCGTCGGGCAAGACCACGCTCACGCTGCATTGCATCGCGGAGGCTCAAAAAGCGGGCGGCGTGGCCGCTTTCATCGACGTCGAACACGCTTTGGACCCGGCGTATGCCCAGAACCTCGGGGTCGACCTGGACAACCTGCTCGTGTCCCAACCAGACACCGGCGAGCAAGCGTTGGAAATCGCCGAGATGCTCGTGCGCTCCAACGCCGTGGACATCGTGGTCGTCGATTCCGTCGCGGCGCTCGTTCCGCGGGCCGAGATCGAAGGCGACATGGGCGATGCCCACGTCGGGCTGCAGGCGCGCCTCATGTCTCAGGCCTTGCGCAAGCTGACCGCCGCGATCAGCAAGTCGCGCACGACCATGATCTTCATCAACCAGATCCGCGAGAAGATCGGCGTCATGTTNNTGTTCGGCAACCCGGAGACGACGAGCGGCGGGCGCGCGCTCAAGTTCTACGCTTCGGTGCGGCTCGATATCCGCAAGCTGGAACAGATCAAGTCCGGCACCGATATCGTCGGCTCGCGCACTCGAGTGAAAGTTGTCAAGAACAAGGTCGCCCCGCCGTTCCAAATGGCCGAGTTCGACATCATGTACGGGCGCGGAATCAGCCGGACCGGCGACCTCATCGACATCGGGCTCAAACATGAGATCGTCGGCAAGAGCGGTTCGTGGTATACGTATGGGGACACTCGCATCGGACAGGGCCGCGAAAACGCCAAGGCATATCTCGAAGAGCACCCCGAAGTCGCCGAGGAACTGGATCAGAAGATCCGCGGCCTCATCGTCCGCCAGAACGGCGCCGCCGCCGGCAACGGCGCGGCGCGCTACGCGGCAGTCTCCGACTAGGCTATCGCGTTGCGAAACGCCGAGCGTTCCGAGCAGGGAGCGTTTCAGCCGGCTTTTGCGTCCGCGGTGCGCTTGCTGTCAGGCAAACGTCTCACCAGGGCTCAGCTTGTTCAGAAACTGCGAGATCGCGGCTTCGCTCCCGAGGCTATCGAAGCAGCGGTGAGCCGGTGCGAGGCAAAGCGCTACATCGACGACCGCACGTTTGCGGAGCTGTATGTGAAGAGCGTCCTCGAGCGCAAGCCGGTCGGCCCCATGCGCTTGCTGAGGGATCTGCTCCGATACGGAATCGATCAATCCGTCGCGCGCACGGCGATCGCACAGATCGACGATGATGAGGAACAGCGGATCGAGCGCGCTTTGCGCAAGCTTGAGGCGATGCGGCCGCAAGACCGGTTTGACCAACTGGCCAAACGACTGGAGCGGATGGGCTACGGGCCACCGGCCATCGCCCGGGCCCTGCGGCGCCGATCGGCGTCGGGCATGGCGCTCGATCAACTCGAAGAGCTCACTTGACTTCAGGTGCCTCACTGAGCCTACCGCGCGGCCCAGACCTTGGCGGCGGGTTTTCCCTTTGCGGACCGCCCTCGTGCAGCGCGATTCGTCCGCCGTTCTCTTCGGCCACAAATTTCGTGCCGTTGATGAGCAGTGCAGCGGTTGACGCGCGCTCGGATGACGGCGTGCGCACATGGCTGGACAGTTGCGGGATCGGCTCTGACGTCGAGCTGTTCCCTGTGAACCAGGTGCACGGCTCGACGGTCATCCACGCGGCCGCGTCCCTCACCGAGCCGCCCGCTGATGCGGACGGCCTCTGGACCGAAACTCCATCGAATGCACTCGTGGTGAGGGTCGCCGACTGTGCGCCGGTTTGGATTCTTGCAGAAGGCGACCGCACCGCCTTCGCGTTGGTTCACGCCGGCTGGAAAGGCGTCGCCGCGGGCATCATCGAGGCAGCGGTTAACGCGCTTGCGGGCGCAAGCACCCCGGTCACCGGACAGCAAGCACCGGCGCCTTGGAAGTCCGCGGGCAGCCTGACCGCGGCGATTGGCCCGCATCTGCGTCCATGCTGTTTTGAAGTCGGGCCCGAGGTGGCAGCTCTGTACGCAAGCGTACCGGGGGCGTTGCAGCCGGCCTCGGCTTTGAGAGCGCAGAGAATGCGACCGGACGGCGTTTCTCTTGATTTGTCTCGCGCCATCATCGCTCGATTCGAGGGCTGCGGCGTCAGCGCGGAGAGCGTCTCCGTCGCGACTGCCTGCACGCGTTGTAATCCAGCGCTGCTGCACTCGTATCGTCGCAACGGCGCCGGCGGCCCTCTGATGGCGGCAGTAGGATTGCTGCAGCGATGACCAACGAGAAGAACGCGGTTTCCGCCGCCTCGCGTCGAGGGTGCGCGCTCGTCATCGACGATGATCCCGCCATCGCTGAGCTCTTGGGCGATTCGCTGCGCGCTGAGGGTTTTACGGTGGTGGTCGCCGGCGACGGGTTGGCCGGCTTGCGCCGCGCTCGCGAGCACGGCCCCGACCTCGTCATCGTGGACATCGGCTTGCCCGGCTTGGACGGCTTCGAAGTGTGCAGGGCGCTGCGAAAGGAAACGCAGGCGCCGATCATTGTCGTCTCCGCGCGCGGCGGCGAAGTCGACACGGTGGTCGGCTTGGAGATGGGCGCCGACGATTACCTGGGCAAGCCCTTTTCACCACGTGAATTCACTGCGCGCGTTCGTGCGGTGATGCGCCGCAGCGGGATCGCGCCGCCACCGCCGGCGCAACAGCGGCTCATCGGGAACATCAGCGTCGATGCGGACCGCCGCGAGGTAACGGCGGATGGCAAGGCGGTGCGCCTGAAGCCCCGCGAATTCGATCTGCTGTGGCTCTTCGCGCGCAATGAGGGTCACGTGTTCACCCGCGACCAGTTGATCGAAGCGGTCTGGGGTTTCGACTTCGAAGGGGATCCACGCACGGTCGACGTGCACGTCCGCCGGATCAGGCGGGCCATCGGAGACCCGGCCAGCCGGCCGCGCTACTTGCACACCGTGCACGGTTTGGGATACAAGTTCACAGCGCCGCAGGACGGTAAGGGTCAAACGCAACCCGTTCAACCGCAATAGGCTGCCGCCTTGCGTCGGATCAAGCGCGAGCGCCGCGCCTGGGACTCTCGGCTCCCCGAGCTCGCTAGCCTCACAGACAAGCTGTGCGCCTTCTCGCGCGCCGGTCGGGCGCTGCCGCTGCTGTTCATCGAATTTTCCAATGCGGGCCCTCGCGCCCAACGCAGCGCCGCTCGCTTCGAACGTGCCTGTAGGCAAGCCATCGCAGCGACGCTGAAGGCCGCCGTCGGAACGCAGCTGCGCAAGCACGATCTGGTCGCTTCAGGCCCTGGCGGTCAGTGGTTCATCGTGCTGCTCACCGGCAGCTCGGCGCGACGGGCGCCGACCGCAGATGCCGACATCGGAGCGGCCGCGGAGCGCTTGAGGCGCACCGTCCAGCAAGCGGTGAGCCGCCGGGAGGGCGATCAGGCGCGAGCGCCTACACAAGTGCGCGTGCGTTGCGGCTGGAACGTCTTGGAGCCGGTGGACCTTCACCGTCCGTTGGAAGCGTTGCGTCATGCGATTCGCGGAGCGGCGCTGGTCGGACGAGTCGAGGCGCGGCGCGCCATCATGTTGGCCGCAGTGACGCACGAATTGCGCACGCCGCTTACCGCCATCATCGGGTTCGCCGAGCGGCTGTGCGAGCCCGAAGCGACGACGGCGCGACAGCGCCTTGCGTACGCGTCGATCATCGGCGCTGAGGGCCGGCGGCTGCAGCGTCTGAGCGAAGGACTGCTCGACGCTGGGGCTTGGACCGCCGGCGGTTTGCAACTGCGTTTGCAGCGCTGTGACGTGCGAGCGATCGCCAATACGGCCGTCAGCGCCGTCATCGATCGCGCGCAGAAACGCGACCTGAAGATCGTCATCGAGGGGAATGCCTCCGCTCAGGTCGACCCCGACCGCCTGCTGCAGATACTGACGAATCTGGTGGACAACGCTTTGCGGCACGGCCCCGAAGGCAGCTGCATCAAGCTGCGGTTAGGCACGCGGGGAGACCGCTGCTTCATCACCGTGACGGACCAGGGGCGCGGCTTTTCGGTTCGCGCGCGACGCGCGCTCGGGATGCCGTTCGGCGCAACCGCGGACGGGGGCACCGGCTTGGGGCTTGCCATCTCCAACATCCTGGCCGAAGCGCACGGCGGAGGTTTGGCGCTCGGCGGACGAGGGCGCGGCGGGAGGGTGACGGTCAGCCTGCCTGTGCGTCCCATCACCAAACCCTCGTAACGCCCCCCTGGCGAGCGTTCGGACGTAACAAGTCGGCAGTGAGCCGCCTCATCTCTATTAGAAGAGAGGCGTTTCACAGCGGTGAGTCTCAAAGCAGTTCCCAACGCGTACGTCCGGCCCGCTGCGGCGTTTTGCATCGCCGTCGCCTTCATGTTTATGGCCCCGCCAAGCGCCAACTCCATGGAACTCGATGCTCTCTCGAAGGCTGCTGCGAAGTATCACGGCGGCTCGCTTGCGAGCGCCGAAGCGTATACGCAATGCCTGCTCTCCACGATCCGCAATGACGTGAGCTTCACGCCGGACAAGACGACCTACGTCATCACAGGCGACATCGGGGCGATGTGGCTGCGCGACGCGAGCGCCCAGATGCGCCCCTACCTTTCGTTCGCCACCGACTCGCAAGTGAAGAGCATGCTTCGTGGCGTCATAGCGCGCGAAGCCAAAAGCATTCTCGTCGACCCGTACGCCAATGCCTTCAACCGCGACTATAAGGTCACGGAAGAAAAGTTCGAGCTGGACTCGCTCGCGTACCCGATCGTGTTGACATGGAGTTATTGGAAGCAGACGAACGACCGCGCGGCGCTCACGCCTGAAGTGAAGGCGGCATTTGAGAAAGCGGCGGGCGTCATGGAGCTCGAACGGGATCACTCGCTGTCGCATTACCGTCACGGCGAGCTGCCGAACAGCGGTGCAGGCAGTCCGGTCGGCTACACGGGCATGATCTGGACGGGCTTTCGTCCGAGCGACGATGCTGCCCAGTATGGCTACAATATCCCTGAGGAGATGTTCGCCGCAGTGGCTTTATCGGAGCTCGCGGACCTCGAGAGCAACGCATGGCATGACAAGGCGATGGCGACTGAAGTGAGCGCGCTGCGTGACGGCATCGTTCAGGGCATCAACGAATACGCCGTCGTGTACCGCGCGCCCTACGGCTACATGTACGCGTATGAAGTGGACGGCTTAGGGCACAGCAACGTCATGGACGACGCCAACATCCCGAGCCTCCTCTCCATCCCCTACATCGGTTATGCAGCCGATCCTGCGATCTATCGCAACACCCGACGCTTCATACTGTCGCCGGATAATCCGTACTATTTCGCCGGCAAGTCCGCGCACGGCATCGGCAGTCCACATACGCCGAAAGGGTATGTGTGGCCGCTGGCTTTGGTGATGCAAGGTCTCACGTCTGAAAATCCCAAAGAACTCAACGACGTGCTGACGCAACTCAAAGCCTCCGACACCGGCGATCATTTGATGCACGAATCGTTCGATTCAAACGACCCCTCGAAATACACTCGCTCGAATTTTGGCTGGGCGTGTTCACTCTTCGCCGAACTGGTGCAGAATCGGGTGATGGGCATGTCCTCGCAGTTGCCGCTAGGCAAGGTGGGCTTGAGCTCCAGCACTACCACCGCCGCGATCTTCCACCGCACGGGCAAATAACGAGGCCGTGCCCGTAACCCTTGTCGTCGGAGCCCAATGGGGTGATGAGGGCAAGGGACGAATCATCGATTGGTTGTCCTCATCCGCAAGCGTCGTCGCGCGCTTTGGCGGAGGCGCAAACGCCGGCCACACCGTCCGTGTCGGTGAACGAACCTACAAACTGCGCATCGTCCCAAGCGGCGTCATCGCCGGTGTAGAACATTGTATTATCGGACCTGGCACGGTCGTCTCACCTTCCTCACTCATAGCAGAACTGGAAAGCCTGCGAGCGGGCGGCGTTGATGTCTCGCATGTCTGGCTCTCGGACTTGGCGCATCTGATCTTGCCCTACCATATCGAGCTTGATGCGTCGTCAGAGCGCAGCTTGGGCGGGGCTGCCTTGGGTACCACGGGAAACGGCATCGGACCAGCGTACGTCGACCGGGCCGCGCGCACCGGAATCCGAGCCGGTGATCTCGCCGACATGCCGCGTTGTCTTGAGATGTTGGCCGCTCGCACGCAAACGGCGCGCGCCGCCGGAGCTGCGGTCGATTTGAAAGTTATGACCTCGGATTTGACCCGGCACGCGCAAGCCTTGCTGCCGCACGTGCGCGATACGGTCAGCCTGCTGCACGACCAGCTCGAGGCCGGCAAGCGCGTTTTGGCAGAAGGCGCGCAAGGCACGCTGCTCGACGTGAATTTGGGGACCTATCCGTTCGTCACCTCATCCGTCACCGTGTCGGGAGGAGCATGCACCGGGCTCGGCTTCGGGCCGAAGGAAGTCGAGCATGTTGTCGGGGTGGCCAAAGCCTACTGCACGCGCGTCGGCGCCGGGCCATTCCCGAGCGAGCTGAATGATGACACGGGCGAGGCGCTGCGCGAGCGCGGCCTCGAATTCGGCGTCGTGACGGGCCGGCCGCGCCGCTGCGGTTGGCTGGACTTGGCAGCGTTGCGATACGCCGTCCAGATCAACGGCCTTACACATCTCGCCATGACGAAGCTCGACGTGCTCGACGGCTTTGCGGAGATCTCGGTAGGCGTGGGCTACGAAGGACAGGACGCGTCAGCGTTTCCATTTGTCCTCGCGCGGGGAGCAAAGCCGCGATACAAGCAGTTGCGCGGTTGGTCCCAACCGACCAGCGGCGCACGCGCATGGGAGCAGCTTCCTTCCGCCGCCCGCGACTATGTGGAGTTCGTCGAATCGCACACGCGGACTCCCATCTCGTACGTTTCGGTCGGACCCGAGCGCTCGCAGATCATCGTGCGCCCGGGTGCTCCACAACTGTCATGACGCCCGCGGAATCGCGCATGCGACGCCTGCACGAACTTGTGTCCAAGCTGGAAGAGCGCGAGCAGGCCGCCGTTGCGGCGGCCAGCCTGCGAGCCGATCGCTTGTCGGATTGCCGAGCCGCCGTCATTCGCCAGAACTTGCGGGCACGCCGCGCGGTGGGCGAGCAGACGATCTGGATGCACTTCGACTGTGCCTGCTTGTGGGGACATACCGTGTGGGCATCAGGTGTGGCCGGCCGGTTTTCAGCACTGCACGCAGCCGAGCTGCAGCACGTTTCCGAGCGTGACGTTCACCGCATGCACTGGGCGCGCTGCCGCGTGGGAGTCGAGCGGCGCAGATCGCGCTCTCGGGCCTCACGATAGCCATCGACTACGGAACGCTGTTTGCGCGCCTGCGCGATCGGCTGCGCCGCAAAAGGGGAGTCGATCGAATCCTCCGCGTGACGGACGTCCAGCCGCTCAGCCCCACGCTGACGGTCTATGTCATCGATGTCGATCGACATCGGGTCTTGCTGGCCGCCACGCCTCACGCGGTCAGCGTGTGCGCCCGCTACCCGATTGCGGCGCAGCCGGCTGCGGAGGAACCCTCGCCTCAGACGGTCTAACTTGTCCAACATGCGTGCTGTGGCCGGTGTCGGTTTGGATACGGAATGAAAGCCCGCAGAATCTATCCGCTCTTGTGGGGTGTGGCCTTTCTGGTTTCGGCTTATGGAACATATCAAATCGTCCGTTCGCTGCTCACGACCGAGCCTGACAATCCGGCGCGCGACCGCATTCGAGCCTTGATCGATGAAGCCGACCAACTCCTCAAAACGCTTGACGAACAGCGGCGGGCCTAGGCCGGCTGCGGGCAGACCCCTCCAAAGCGAAACACAGCTCGCCACCGGCAACAACGTCGCCACCCTCGACAGTTTCGGCACCAGCGACAAGCCCGCGGTGGGGCAACGGCCGGCCGGCGGCATCCGCATAGAAGATCTGCTCGCCAACGGACAAGGCGTCGGCCGCGTGAACGGCATGGTCGCTTTTGTATCGGGCGCGTTGCCCGGCGAGCACGTCGACGTCGAGATCGACCGAGTCAAGGCGAACTACTTAAGCGCGCGGACCGCCGACATCCGCCAACCTTCGCCGGATCGCGTCGCGTCGGTGTGCCCGGTGTTCCCCGCTTGCGGCGGCTGTCAGACGCTGCACTTGCGGTACGACGCGCAACTGCGTTGGAAGCGCGACATGGTCGTCGAAGCGCTCGCACGCATCGCAGGGCTGCGCGACGTCGCGGTCGAGGCTGCGCGGCCTTCGCCCCTCATCGACGGCGCGCGCTATCGCAACAAGGTGACGTTGGTCGCGCGCAGTGGCCGGCGCGGCGCGGAGATCGGCTTTTATGCGGCGCGTTCCCACCACGTTGTTGGCATACAGGAGTGCCCCGTTTTGCTCCCGCACCTGAATCAGGCGGTGCGGTCCCTGGCGGAATTCGTCCGCGGCAAACCGGCGCTGCTCGCGAACGTGCAGCATATCATCATCCGCGAGGGGGCAAACATAGAGGGAACGGTCATCTGTTTCACAACGGCTCGTGCCCAGCGCGATCTGCCATCGTTTGTGGAAGCCTTGCGCGCGCACATCCCGGGCCTGACGGGCATCGTCAACAGCTACGATGTAGCGGGCGAGAATGCGGTTTTCGGCCGGCGCTTCTCCACGTTGTGGGGATCGCCGTACGTGCGCGACGCTGTCTTGGGCGCAACGTTCAGCTTCGGCATCGCTTCGTTCTTCCAGATCAACACGGCGGTTTTGGAGCTCATCGGGGCGCACTGCCGGGAGTCGCTGGAGGGAGCCAGACGCGTCGTCGACGTCTACAGCGGGGTGGGAACGTTCGCGGTCTTGCTCGGGCAGCGCGGTATTTCGGGCAGCGGCGTGGAATCAGCGAAATCGTCGGTCGACGAAGCCGCCGCGAACGCCGCGTCGAACGGCGTGACTTCGTTCTCTTTCGAGTGCGCTCCGGCCGCCGAAGCGCTCAGCGGCGAGCGCGGGCGCAGCCTCCTGTCGGGCGCAGACGCCGTCATGCTGGATCCCCCGCGCCGCGGCTGCGACGTGGAGGTCCTGGCCGGCTTGACCGGCGCGAGGGTTCCTCGTGTGCACTATCTATCGTGTGATCCTGCGACGCTTGCGAGGGACGCCAAAGTGCTGTCGAACAACGGGTACGTCTTGAGCCGAGTGATACCGTTCGACATGTTCCCGCATACCGGCCACGTCGAGGCGCTGGCGGAGTTCCGTCTCGATGGCTGACGTGCCCATGGATATCAACCAGGTCTCGCTCCTCGCGCGCCTGCCGTTGACCGAAGAGGAGGCCCAGCGGTTCGCCGGCCAGTTCTCGCGCCTGTTCGAATTCATCGCCGACCTGCAGCGCTTGGACGTGAGCGCCGTGCATGCGACCGCGCAAGTCATCCCGCTGCACAACGCGTTCCGCGAGGATGAGATCCGGCCAAGTCTCGATCGCGAAGTCGCATTGGAGAACGCTCCCGACAGCGAAGGCGGCTATTTCAAGACGCCTCGCATCTTGGACTGACAACCGATGTCGTCCATACATGCGACATCCTTGCCGACCGGCCACGCACTGCGCGAGGCCATCCGGCGCAGGGAGCGCAGCGCCGAAGAGATCACGCGCGCAGCCTTGCACGATGCGGAGTCTTTGCAGGGGCCGCTGCACGCATATATCCGCCTCTTGCCTGAGCGCGCGCTCGAACGAGCGCGCCGCATCGACGGGCTGGTGCGCGCAGGCGAACCTCTCGGCACGCTTGCCGGCGTGCCGGTGGCGGTCAAAGATCTATTCTGCCTCCAGGGCGAGTTCACGACCTGCGGCTCGAGGATCCTCGAGAACTTCCGCTCACCCTATTCGGCCACCGTCGTGGAAAAGCTCGAAGCAGCCGGCGCGATCATCATCGGAAAGACGAACATGGATGAGTTCGCGATGGGCTCGTCGTGCGAGAACTCCGCGTTCTTCCCGACCCGCAACCCCTGGGATACGACCCGCGTGCCCGGCGGCTCGTCGGGCGGAAGCGCCAGCACCGTGGGAGCGCGCACGGTACCTATCGCGCTCGGCACGGACACCGGCGGCTCCATCCGCGAGCCTGCATCGTTTTGCAATATCGTCGGGGTCAAGCCTACATATGGCCGGGTCTCCCGCTACGGCATGATCGCGTTCGCCTCATCGCTCGACCAGGCGGGTCCGATGACCGCCGACGTCAGAGATGCGGCGGACGTGCTCGAAGTCATCGCAGGTTACGACCCGATGGATTCGACCAGCGTCGACGTCGCCGTGCCGCCCTATGCGTCGGAGCTGCCTGACGATCTGCACGGCGTGCGCATCGGCATTGTGGCCGAGTTCGAAGCGAGCATCGCCCAAGGTGACGCGGCGCTTGCCGCCCTTTATAAGCAGGCCTACAAAGACCTCGAGCGACTGGGTGCGCAACTCGTGGAAGTTCATCTCCCGCACGCTCAGTATGGGTTGGCCACCTATTACCTCATCGCGCCGGCCGAGTGCTCGTCCAACCTGGCGCGCTACGACGGGGCGCGCTACGGGCGACGCGTGGACGGCGACGGCGACGTGTACGCGATGTTCGATCGCACGCGGGCGGCTGGCTTCGGCGACGAGGTAAAGCGGCGCATCATTCTGGGCACGTACGCCCTGTCGACGGGCTACTACGATGCGTACTACGTACGTGCTCAGAAAGTGCGGACGCTCATCAAGTCGGACTTCGACTCGGCCTTTGCCGAGTGCGACGTCATCGCATGCCCGGCTGTCTCGTGCCCGCCGTTCGAGCTCGGCGCGAAGAGCCAGGATCCGCTCGCGATGTACTTGATGGACTACTTCACGATTCCCATGAGCTTGGCAGGCATCCCAGCCCTGTCGATCCCTGCCGGTTATGTCAGCGACTTGCCCGTGGGCTTACAGATCGTAGCGCCTGCTTTCCACGAAGGCCGCATGCTCGCCGTCGCTCACGCTTACGAGCAGGCGACGCAACACGCGGCCGCACGAATACCAGCGGTGCGCAGCGAGGGCGCGCGCGCGTCGTGATGCAGCAAGCGATCGAGCGAAACGTCTCCTACCAACCGGTCATCGGGCTCGAGGTTCACGTCGAGCTCGCGACCCAGAGTAAGATGTTCTGCGGCTGCCGCAATGTTTTTGGAGCGCCTCCGAACACGCTCGTCTGCCCAGTGTGCCTCGGCATGCCCGGTACGCTGCCTGTCATCAACAGACGAGCCGTCGAATTCCTATGCAAGACCGGTATGGCGCTGGGCTGCGACGTCGCGCCCTTCTCCAAGTTCGACCGCAAGAACTATTTCTATCCCGACATGCCCAAGAACTACCAGATCTCCCAGTATGACATGCCGCTGACGACCGGGGGCTCCGTGCGATTGGCCTCAGGCAAGCGCATCGCGCTCAATCGCATCCATTTGGAAGAGGACACGGGCAAGAACATCCATGCGGGCACGAGCATGGCCGCTTCGGAGTATACGCTTATCGATTACAACCGGGCCGGCGTGCCCCTCATGGAGATCGTGAGCGAGCCGCACATCGCAACGCCGGAAGAGGCCGAGCAGTACCTCTCCGCGCTCAAATCGGTGTTGTCGTACATCGGCGTGTCAGACGTGAAGATGCACGAAGGCTCGCTGCGCTGCGATGCCAACATCTCGGTGCGACCGGCCGGAACGTCCACACTGGGCGTCAAGGCGGAAGTCAAGAACATGAATTCATTCCGCTCCGTCGTGCGGGCCTTGCGCTTCGAGATCGAACGGCAGACTGAAGCGCTGACAAGCGGAGAACGCATTATCCAAGAGACGCGCAACTGGGACGACGCGCGCGGCGTGACGTATTCAACCCGCTCGAAAGAGCAGGCGCACGACTACCGCTACTTTCCCGATCCTGATCTCGTGCCGCTGACGCTGGATGATGCGACCTTGGCGCAGTGGCGCGAGGAACTGCCCGAGCTGCCTTTGGACAAGCGCGACCGCTTCATCGCTGAATACGGCGTCTCTGAGTACGAAGCAGGCATCCTGACCGAAGACCGCTCGGCTGCGGAGTTCTTCGAGGCCGTCGCTCGCGCGTGCGGTGATGGGAAACAGGCGGCCAACTGGATGCTCGGCGACGTACGGCGTTCCCTGGAAAAGCACTCCCTCACGCTCGCGACGTCGCCCGTCAGGCCCGCGCAGCTTGCCGAGCTCATCCGCATCGTCGCAGCGGGGCAGATATCCGGCAAGGCTGCCAAGGAAGTGTGCGACGCGGTCGTGGCCGAGGGTACGGATCCGCAGGCCGTCGTAGCCCAGCGCGGGCTCTCCCAGATCTCCGACACGGAGGCGGTCGGCGCGATGGTCGACGATGCGCTCGCTGCCAACCCGGAATCGGTCGCGTCCTATAAGGGAGGCAAGGCGAAAGCTCTCGAGTTTCTGGTCGGCCAAGTCATGAAGTCGAGCCGCGGAAAGGCGAACATCGATATCGTTCGCGAGCTTTTGCGCGAGCGGCTCGGATGACAGCTGTTCCGGGCGCCGTGGAAGAGAGCACGCTTCGCGCGCTGGATTATCCGGCGGTCATCGCGACCGTCGCGGGCTACTGCACCTGCGCTCCCGGCAAAGCTGCGATCGCGTCGCTCGAGCCGGCGCTGACCGACCCAACGTGGGCAGAGCGCGAGCAGCTGCTGGTGGATGACGCAGCCGCGTTCGTGCAGGCCGGAACCGACGTCGCATTTCAAGGCGTGGTTGACACGCGCGCGCTCGCCGAGCGCGCTGAAAAGGGCAGCACGCTTTCAGGGTCCGACCTGCGGCATATCGCGCTAGCTGAAGGCGCTTTGCGCACGGCGGCCGCTTCCCTGACCGCCGAGCGCAGCACGGCCAGGCCGCTGCATGCGATCGCCGCAAGCCGGACAGCCCTGGACCAGATCTGCGCCAACATCGAACGATGCATCGCCGAGGACGGCAGCGTCGCGGACGCCGCTTCATCGCAGCTTTCTTCTATTCGCCGGCAGCAGCAGGCGCTTCACGAACAAGTGCGCGAGCGGTGCCGTGCCATCACGCACAACCCGGAACTCGCGAGCATGCTGTCCGAGCCGATCGTGACGGTGCGGTCAGGGCGTTACGTCGTGCCGGTTCGCAGCGAGATGGCGTCGCAATTTCCTGGAGTCGTGCACGACCAATCAGCGTCGGGAGCCACAGTCTATATCGAGCCGATGGCCTCTGTCGAAGCCAACAACAAGCTTCGCACGCTGGGAGCAGCAGAGGAGCGCGAGGTGCTCCGCATTTTGACGGAGCTCTCGCGGCAAGCGGGCGGTGATGCGCAGGCGCTGACCGCGAATGCTGCCCTGCTCGCGCAGCTCGACTCGATTTTCGCGCGCGCGCGCTGGGCGATCGCGCTGCGAGCGCACAGGCCGGACTTCAATGAAACGCCTTCTTTGCGCATTGTGCAGGGCCGCCATCCGCTGCTGCGCCGGGAAGCCGTGCCGCTCGACTTCGATCTCGGCGAGGACTTCGACGCGATCATCATTTCCGGCCCCAACATGGGCGGCAAGACGGTCGTCCTCAAGACCGTCGGACTGTTCTGCCTGCTGGCATATGCCGGCATCCCGCTTCCGGCGGCCGCTGGCACGAGCATTGGCCGCTTACATTCCATCGCGTGCATCATCGGCGACGAGCAATCCATTGCCAACGACTTGTCGTCATTCTCAGCCCATTTGCGGGCGCTGAGTTCCGCGACCGCCGCGGCGGCTAACGGATCGCTGATCTTGGTCGACGAGATCGGCAGCGGCACCGAGCCCGGCGCAGGCGCCGCTTTGGCGCAGGCCTGCATCGAGTCCATGATCCGCGCGGGTGCCAAGGTGGCTGTGACCACACACTTCACCCAGCTGAAGACGTTCGCAGCCGCTCACAATCGTGTGCGCAACGGGTCCATGCTGTTCGATGCAGCAACCAACGCGCCGACCTATCAGTTCGTTCAGGGGGTGCCCGGTCAGTCGTTCGCATTCTCGCTCGCCCGAGCGATCGATCTGGACTGGCGCGTGATCGCGCGCGCGGAGGTTCTGCTCGGGGTCGACGCTGCGAATTTAGAGCGCGTCTTCGCAGAACTCGCAGCTGAACGGTCCTCTTTGGAAGCCAAGCAGGCCGAGCTCGATGCGCTCCAGACCCGCATGCAGCGTCTGCAAGACGGCGCCCGGCAAAAGCTGGCGGCGCTCGATGAAGAGCGGGCGGCATTTGAAAAGCGCGCCGCCGCGGCGTTGCAAAAAGCGGTCGAAGACTTGCGGCAAGAGCTCGCTCAGCGCGCGCAAGCCCGCGGTGAGACCGCGAAGAAGCAAGCCGCACGCGCTGATCCCGACAGCGATCGCGCGCTGGCCCAGACGCTCAGCGAGATGAGGCGCAGTCTGGGATTGGAAGTCGACACGTCGGCTCACGGGCAGAAGCGAGACCGGCCTGCTTTTGCGTCTGGAGATTCCGTGTATGTCGGCAGCTTTGAGAAGAACGGCGTCGTAAGCCAAGTATACGACGACGACCTCTTGGTGATGATCGGCAACGTCAAGACCCTGGTGCCTGCATCCGCGGTCACACGGCAGGCTCTGTCGGCGGCCCAGAAGCTTGCGGACCAAAGCGGTTCAACCTCCGGTCTCGGCTCGCTCGAGCCGCGAGCAACGACGTCGGTCGACGTGCGCGGCATGCGCGTGGATGAGGCGTGGCCTCTGGTGGACAAGGCACTCGACGATGCTTCGCTGGCGGGCACGGGCGAGCTGCGGGTGGTGCACGGAAAGGGCACCGGCCGTTTGGGTCAAGGGCTCCGCCAGTTCTTGGCCGACCATCCGTCGGTCGACTCGGTTTCTTTTGCGCCCGATCGGGAAGGCGGCAACGGCGTTTCGCTCATCAAGCTCCGCTGATCGCATCAGATGAACATCGCTAAAGCGCTGGAAGCGCTTGTCGACCGCTGCGTCGACGTCATCGCGCGCGATGAGCTCGCCACGAGGCTCGCTGAGGGCCGGCCGCTCCGAGTCAAACTCGGCATCGACCCTTCCGGACCGCTGCTGCATCTTGGCCACGCCGTCGTGCTTCGCAAGCTGCGCCAGTTCCAAGACCTCGGGCATCAGGCGATTCTCATCGTGGGCGATTTCACCGCGCGCATCGGTGACCCGACGGGGCTGAGCACCTCGCGCAAGCCGCGCACGCAAGCCGAGATCAGCGCCGACATGCAGACCTACGCAGCTCAAGCGGCGCTCATCTTAGACGTGGAAAAGGCGGTGGTACGCTACAACAGCGAGTGGTTGGCCCCCATCTCGTTCGCCGACGTGATCAGACTGAGCGCCAGGGTCACGGTCGCTCGCATGCTCGAACGTGACGATTTCAGCAAGCGCTTCAAAAGCGGTGTTCCCATCGGTCTGCATGAGTTCTTGTATCCGCTCAGTCAGGCGTACGACTCCGTCGCGACCCAAGCCGACGTCGAGCTCGGCGGCACGGAGCAGCTCTTCAATTTGCTGATGGGCCGGCGACTGCAAGAAGAAGAAGGCCAGCGGCCGCAGATCTGCATGACCCTGCCGATCTTGGAAGGCACGGACGGCGTGCAGCGCATGGGCAAAAGCCTCGACAATTACATCGCATTGCAGGACGAGCCGTCGGTCATGTTCGGAAAAGTCATGTCCATTCCGGATCAGCTCATCGCGCGTTACTGGCAGCTGGCCACGACGCGGCCCAAGCCTGAGTATGAGGCGATCGAACGCGACATGCAAGCAAACGAGCTGTCAGCACGCGACTCCAAAGTTCAGCTCGCGGCGGAAATCGTGCGACTGTATCACGGCCCAGCGCTTGCCCGCAGCGCGCACGATCATTTCGAGAAGACGGTCGTGCGCAAAGAGCTGCCCGACGATATGCCGTGCCTCCCGCTGCCCCCTGACGAGGCATCACTGATGCTCGGGCCGCTTTTGGTGAAGCTCGGTTGGGCGGCCTCGAACCGCGAGGCCGCGCGCCTCGTGCGTCAAGGCGCCATCAAAGTGGACGGCAAGCGGATCGACGACGAGAAGCACCGCGAATCGTCATGGCGCGATAAGGTGCTGCAAAAAGGCAATCACCAGTTCGCGCGTTTGGGGGCGGAACAGAAGCGCTAGTCGTGCGACGCGCTTTGGTCTGAAGCCGGTAGATCGGCGCTCGCGGACTCGACGATCTCTCCAATCTCTTGCGGCGAGAAGTAATAACGGCGCCCACAGAAGTCGCAGACGGCTTCCGTGTCGTCGTCCAACCGCATCATGGATTCAAGCTCCGTCAAGCCAAGGCCGATCAGCGCTCGCACGACGCGGTCGCGGCTGCACGAACAAGCGAAGGCGACGGGTTGCACGTGCGTCACGCGGGCTCCGAGCGTGTCGCCCAGGGATGCGACGATGTCTTCCGGGGAGAGCCCTCGACGTATCAACGTGCTGACCTGCGGCAAGGAGCGCGCGTTTCTCTCGAGCACCTCGATGGTGTTTTCGTCTGCGCCCGGCAAGCAGTGCGCCAAGAAGCCGCCGGCGGCCAACACGCCTTGCGGATTTGCCAGCACGCCGACGCCCACGACCGTCGGAATTTGTTCCGAGTGCGCGAAGTAGTGGGCGAGGTCGTCCCCGATCTCGCCGGTCGCGAGCGGAACCGCGCTCGTGTAGGGCAGCCCGGTGTCGAACGTCCGCGTCACGTGCAAAAAGCCACGGCCGACGATGCCGCCCACGTCGAACTTGCCGCGATCGTTGAGCGGCAGCTCGGAGCGAGGCCTGACAGGATAGCCGCGCACGCGGCCACCCGCGGTCACGTCGGCGACAAGCGCTCGAACTGGGCCGTCGCCGTTGATCTGCAACGTGATGCGCTCTCTGCCTTTGAGGTATGGGCCCATCAGGGCGGCGCCGGTCAGCAGACGGCCCAAGGCGGCCGTCACCGTGGGCGAACACCCGTGGCGCGACTGAGCCTGAGCCACCGTCGCAGTCGTGCGAGCGGCGACGATGCGAACGCTGTCGCCCGCCGCCAACGCCGACGCGCTGTAGTCGGAATGCATCGGCGGGTGGCTTCATGCGAGCCAACGCGGCCATCCTGCTGCGCAGCGACGGTCCGAAGGAAGGAGCAGGCCGCACAAGAACAGCCCGGCGTTGAAGAGCGCGCGCGCGATCTCGGTGTTCCACGGTCCGAACCTCAACGCGCTGGGCAGCCGAGAGCCGGATATCTACGGCACCACCACGCTCGATCAGATCAACGCCGCGCTGCAAGCGTTGGCAGACGACATGGGTTGCGAAGTGCGTTTTGCCCAACACTCGTCGGAAGGCGCGCTCGTCGACGCGATTCACGCCGCTGCGCAAGGCGGACGCGCGATCATCTTGAACGCGGGCGCGTACACGCACTACTCCTATGCGTTGCGCGACGCGCTTGCCGCGGTGACGGTTCCCAAGATCGAAGTGCACCTGACCAATATCTACGCGCGCGAATCGTTCCGGCGCCGTTCGGTCATCGCCCCCGTGGTGCACGGGAGCATCAGCGGATTCGGTGTGAACTCCTACTTGCTCGCGCTGCGTGCCGCTGTCTCAATGCTTGATGCTATAAGGGATTGAGCCGATTTTTGGGAAGGAATCGCAAATTAAGACGCAAAGAGGCTGGGCGGAGCAACACGAAGTCGCGCGGACGCTCCTCGATTAAGCGCGCGGAATTCTTGCGTGATGTTTTTGTGAACTCGAAAGAGAGAGGTGACGGATGACCAAGGCTGAGCTGATAGAGGAAGTCTCGACCAAGACGGAGCTCAAGCGCCGCGACGTAAGCGACATCGTTGACAGCGTGCTTGAGTGTGTGAAGGGCGCGCTGCAGAAAGGGGACAAGGTTCAACTTATTCCCTTCGGCAGTTTCGAAGTCCGCAAGCGCAAAGCGCGCGAGGGCCGCAACCCAAAGACCGGCGAGAAGCTGATGATCTCCGCGCGAACGGTGCCGGCCTTCCATCCCGGCAAAGACCTCCGCGACGCCGTTCAAAAACCCGTCAAGAAGAAGTAATCTACAGCCGGCTTTGATCGATGGCGGGCCTCCTCGCGACCGGCTCGGCGCACAAGCGAGGAGGTCTCTTCATGCTGCGCGCTGACATCGACGTGGGTCCCATCCGCGCAGAAGAGTTGAGGGATGCGGTGCGCATCTTTCTCGGTGCATTCAGCGAAAACGTCAAAGCGGTCTATGGCGATAGCCCGCGACCGGATGCAATGCTCGACGTGTGGACGTTTTTCTCCCAGGACGAGCCTGGGGGCTTTCTGGCCGCGCGTGAGGGGTGCACGCTCATCGGATATGCGCTGTTCACGGCGTCGCTCAAACGCCTTCAGCGGGATGCAGTCGTGCGCGGGCAGGTGTTGCGCTGGACCCTGCGCGCGCTCAGCGGGCGCTACGGCATTCAGTGGCTGCAGCTGGGCCGCGTGTTGTGGAACAAGATCCTTTTCGTCGGGAGCTCCGGCCGATTCCGGACGCAGGGCGACGCGCAGCTCTTGAATATCGCCGTCGAGCCGGCGGCGCGCGGACGAGGCGCGGCCAAGGCGCTGGTGGTCGCCGGGATGGAGTATCTTGCGGGCCGTGGCGTGCCTGAAGTGCGCCTCGAGGTTCGTCCTGACAACGCCGCTGCGATTCGCGTCTATCGCGGCGTCGGCTTTGTCGAACGAGGCCAGACCCGCGATGCTCACGGCGACTGGCTGGTGATGACGGCGGACCTTGCGGGCCGGTCAGGCGGAAAAGGCGGCGAGGACTTGCGCACATGAGGGCGGGCAAGAAGTCGGACCCGATCTATCCGTGGATCATCGGAGCGATTTTGGTGCTGATCTCGATGGCCGTCATCGTCAGCGCGGTGTTCCAAAAGCCGAACGCGGCGCCGCCGAACACCGGCACGATGAAGGCACCATCATCAGCCCTTCCGAGCCTCAACCCCGCTCAACGCGCCGCCCAGACGATTATGTCCGCAACGGAGCGCACGAAGGGGAAGACGGCAAGCCGCCTGCTCGACGAGGCGTTCGCGCACGCCAATGCGACGTTCGGCAAGCAGATCTTTCAGCGTTATGCTATGGGTCGAGGCCAGACGCTGGACGTCTACGTCAACGATGCGACGTGGCGCGGCTTGAGCGACGTCGATCAGAACACGTTATTCGCCGCGGCCGCAAGCTCGTGGGCGACGATTTGGCAGCAGACCACGGGAAAACGCTTGCACAACGGCCTCCTCATGCGGGTGCTCAACCACGCCGGCGTAGAACTGCGACGAGACACGTTTCAGGAGCAATCATGAGGAGTGAGAGATGAGCGGTGTTCGTGTACTGGTCGGCACCCGCAAGGGCGCGTTCGTCCTGACGGCGGATGGAAAGCGAAAGGACTGGAACGTCAGCGGGCCTCACTTTGCCGGCTGGGAGATCTATCACGTCAAGGCATCGCCTGCTGAGCCGAATAGGCTATTCGCATCGCAGACCAGCGGCTGGTTCGGCCAACTCATCCAGCGCTCGGACGATGGCGGCAAGACCTGGGAGCCGGTGGGGAACAAGTTCGCATACGATGGCATTGCCGGGACTCACCAGTGGTATGACGGCACTCCTCATCCGTGGGAATTCGCGCGCGTCTGGCACCTCGAACCATCGCCCACCGATCCGGACACCGTTTGGGCAGGCGTCGAAGACGCGGCGCTCTTCCGTTCCAAGGACGGCGGCCAGACCTGGCACGAGCTTTCGGCACTCCGCGAGCATAAGACAGGTGCCGGTTGGCAGCCGGGCGCGGGCGGCCTGTGTCTGCACACGATTCTCTTGGATCCGCGAGACTCCGAGCGGATGTTCATCGCCATTTCCGCGGCCGGCGCGTTTCGCAGCGACGACGGCGGACAGTCGTGGCGCGCGGTGAATCGCGGGCTCAAGTCGGAGGGGATCCCTGATCCGGACGCGGAGGTGGGCCACTGCGTTCACCGCATTGCCATGCACCCGTCTCGCCCCGATGTGCTGTTCATGCAGAAGCACTGGGACGTGATGCGCAGCGATGACGCCGGCGAGTCATGGCGCGAGGTGAGCGGCAATCTGCCGACCGATTTCGGCTTTCCCATCGACGTGCATGCGCACGAGCCGGAGACGATCTATGTCGTGCCGATCAAGAGCGATTCCGAACACTTTCCGCCTGACGGCAAACTGCGCGTCTATCGTAGCCGGACCGGCGGAGACCAGTGGGAGGCGCTCACGAACGGCCTGCCGCAACAGAACTGCTACGTGAACGTGCTGCGCGACGCGATGGCCGTCGATTCGCTGGACTCCTGCGGCGTTTACTTCGGCACGACCGGCGGTCAAGTCTACGCGTCGGCCGACTCGGGCGACAGTTGGGCTCCCATCGTGCGCGATCTGCCGGCGGTCTTATCGGTGGAAGTGCAGACGCTGCCATGATCCGGGTCCAGCTACCTGCTCATCTGCGCACGTTAGGCCGCGTTGAGGGCGAGGTACAACTCCACGTGGGCGATACGGCGACGCAGCGCACCGTGTTGGACGCTTTAGAAGCATCCTATCCGATGCTGCGCGGCACCATCCGTGATCAGCTCACCATGCGCCGGCGGCCGTTCGTCAGATTCTTCGCGTGCCAACAAGATTTGTCGCACGAAGCGCCCGATAATCCATTGCCGGACGAGGTCGCCCGTGGCACGGAGCCGTTCCTCGTCGTGGGAGCGATGGCCGGCGGCTAACCGGAGGCCGCGATCGCGTCTCAGGAAAAGAGAGCGATTTGGCGTGCGCCTGCCGGTGCGAGCGAGGCCACTCGCACGCCGATAAGCCGCACGGGGCGGTGCAGGGCGGCACGGCGCAAGCAGAATCTGGCGGCCGCGTTGATGATGCGCGGATCGTCGGTTGGCTGAGCGAGGGATGTCTGCCGTCCGATGATGGTCCTGTCCGAAAGCTTGATCTTCACGGCCACGGTGGACGCGCGCAACATGCGCTGCTTGAGACGCTCCGCGAGCTGGTCTGCTTGCGATCGCACGAAGGGCAGCAAGCCTGCGATGCCTGCAACATCGTGCTCGAAGGTCTCTTCGCTTGAGATAGAGCGGACCGCCTCACTATCGTTGACACCACGGTGGTCAATGCCGCGGGCCAGGTCGCGAAGCTCGGCGCCCCATCGCCCGAACAACTCGTAAAGGACGTCGTCGCTCAATTCGGCGATTTGGCCGATTCGCTCGAGGCCCTTAGCCCGCACGCGCTCTTCCGTCTTGGGCCCGATGCCCCACAGCCGGCGAATCGGCTTGTCCTTGAGGTACTCCGCTTCCGTTCCCGGCGCGACGGCGCGCAATCCGTCCGGTTTTGCATCGTCGCTCGCAATCTTGGCGACCATTTTGCCGCTCGCGATGCCGATCGATATCGAGAGTGCTACAGCCTCTTTCACGGCATCCTTGATTTTGCGGCCGGCGTCAAGGGCCTCGGCCACCGTGGCGTCTCCCAATTCGCAAAACGCTTCGTCAAGTGAGAGGCCTTCGACAGCGCTAGCGTGCTCATGCAAGATGGCGAACAGCGCTTGGCTGGCTTGGCGATACTTCGCGAAATCCGGCGGCACAACGACGAGTTCGGGGCAGCGCGACTTCGCCTGATACAGCGGCATCGCGCTGAGGATGCCAAAGGGCCGAGCTTCGTACGAGGCGGTCAGCACGACGGCGCGACGGCTCGCACCGGCCACGACGAGCGGTTTGCCGCGCAACGATGCATCGTCTCTCTGAGCAACGCCCGCATAAAACGCATCGAGATCGCCGTGCAGGATCATGGGGAGTTCGCTTCTGGCGTGCGTTCGAACCGTCCTCGGGAGAGCGCCATGCCAGCGGAGGAGCTGATTCTGCCCTGGAAGGGAGCCGGCATGAAAGAATTTCCAGTCGACTCGATCCGAGCTCAGTTTCCCTCTCTCGGCGTGACGGACGGCGAACGCACAAGGACGTATCTGGACAATCCCGCCGGCACACAAGTGCCGCAGCGCGTGTCGGATGCGATCGCGCGGTTCTTCAAGACGAGCAATGCGAACCTCGGGGGATATTTTTCTACAAGCATAGCCGCCGGTGACGTGATGTTTAGTGCGTTGCGGGCCCTCGCCGTCTTCGTCGGGGCGTCCTCAGAGCGCGAGATCGTGGTCGGGCCCAGCATGACGAGCCTCACCTACACGTTCTCTCGCAGCCTCGGGCGGATGTTTGGCCGCGGCGACGAGCTGATCGTGACGCGCATGGATCACGACGGCAATATCTCGCCGTGGCTGGCCATGGCGCAAGAACGGGGAGCGGTCGTGCGCTGGTTACCGTTCGACCAGGACACGTGGCGCATAGAGCCTGAGGCGCTGGACGCCGTTCTTTCCGACCGGACTCGGCTGCTGGCGCTCAACTACGCGAGCAACTTGACGGGATCGATCAACGACGTGCGCGCGCTGTCCGCCAAGGCGCGCCAAGCCGGAGCGTTGGTCTATGTGGATGCCGTTCAATACGCTCCTCATCGCCTCATCGACGCACCGTCCTTAGGCTGCGACTTTTTGACGTGCTCCGCCTATAAGTTTTACGGGCCTCACTTGGGAGTGCTTTGGGGCCGCGAAGACGTGCTGCACGAACTCTACGCGTACAAAGTCCGACCGCTCACGGACACGCTGCCGGAGCGGTTCGAAGTTGGTACGCCGCAGCTGGAGCTGCTGGCGGCCGCCACCGCGACGATCGAACACTTCGAATGGATCGGCAACTTGTTCGGGTCTGGCGCCGACCGACGCGCACGTATCGCGATGGCTTTCGATGCGTTATGCGCGTGGGAGAGCGAACTCGCGCGCCGGTTGATCGACGGTCTGACTGCCTTGCCGGGCGTCACCATCCGTGGGATCAGTGATGCTGCGCAACTGCACCTGCGCGTTCCGACTGTCTCTTTCACCCATTCCTCGTGTCCCTCCGCCGAGATAGCACGCCGACTGGCAGGGCTCGGGATTTTTGTATGGTCGGGCCATAACTATGCGTTGGAGATCGCCCGCAGTCTCGCGCTGGATGAAGAAGACGGCGTCGTGCGCATCGGCTTGGCGCAATACAACACCCCGCAAGAGATTGATAAGACCATCTCGGCCTTGAGCGCTCTTTTGGCGCCGCATTCTGAGCATCACGCCGTGAGCGCTCGTCAGGCTGAGGGCAGCCTCAGTACGAACTGAGTTACCGGGGCGCAAAGAAACTAAGAGAGC
Organism: Candidatus Eremiobacter antarcticus; assembly: GCA_003244105.1. Lineage (GTDB taxonomy): Bacteria > Vulcanimicrobiota > Vulcanimicrobiia > Eremiobacterales > Eremiobacteraceae > Eremiobacter > Eremiobacter antarcticus. Next base: position 35,197 of record QHBK01000011.1, read on the forward strand.
AGTCGCGCTAGCCGGATTCCCCACCGACATCAATTCTTCATATCTGAGTAGACCAGACTTAGACCGGCGGCTTCACCGAACGCCCGGAAATCACGGTCTCTGGTCAAGAGGAAAATACCGCTGTCGATACAGGTCTGAGCAATCAGAGCATCGCCGAGGCGCGTCTTACGCCGCGCTGTCAACACTTTGGCCCGCAACGCCCCAGCCCGACGCCAGTAACCAACTTGTAGTTCGATCATGGGGACGTCCTCAAGCGTTTCGACTACACTTGAAGGAAGCTTCGGATCACTTAGCAATTCTGTGAGCACGACCGGAACCATTAGCACCTGGCGGTCTAAGAGTGCTTGGTCGAGCATCTTTATGTCTTGACCACGGTCACCCTCGAAGAAAGCGACCCATGTGCTCGTATCAGCCGCGATCAACGGTCAGCCTTGAGTTGCGCTAAAGTACGCGTGAAGCGAACCTTGCCTCGGAGCTGCCGTAGGCGGGCATAAGTCCGCGATGCAGCAACGAGCTGCAACCCCGTGCAGACCGTACCGGTGATGCCAGTGCCGCTTGCCCGTTGTGCCTTTTCAAGCAGCTGCTGCGGCACTTCTACGGTGATCTTTCGTTGAACTTTCATACTCGCAGTATACCATAGTTGAGACCAGCATGTAATATGGCATCTCGGCCTTGGTCAGAGTTAGCCTGCCATCGGAGATACATCTAAGCGACACAGAGGATGCTATGTTTAGGACATCTGTGGTGCGCGCGCTGCTGCAACACCTAGTTAGGTCAATCCTGATCCGGGCTAGCGACGCTGCAGCGCGGCTGCAAACAAGATGGACTCACCATTGTTGTCCAATGTGGAGCGTCTTGAGGAACGCGGGAGGTGGACGAGGCGTAAAAGCCTTATTCCATCACAGCGGGCCGTAGCGAAGCCTGGTTAACGCGCCTGTCTGGGGGGCACGCCAGGGCGAATTGTGGTTCCTTCCAAAAACCCGCAATAGCAGTGCAAATACCCACTACATAAAGGATTGATGCGGTTTACAACTTCCGCCAATCACCGCCACGTTTCGCCGTTAGTCATTCTATTAGGAGACTAATGGGAGACCAAAGTGTTCAATCCATCGGCAGCAATGGGCGCTTTTTCTGTGGGTCTCGCGTCTTGACGTAATGCGGTCGCACCATGGTTTGCCGATGCGAGACCCCAGTCGAGGACTGAGAGCGGCCTGAAGCCCGCGGACTCGCGGCGACGTAACGGCGAGCAGCTCCGTCGTCGGTGGAAACGTGTAAAGTCGGCGTGGCGATACGGCTGGCGCGCCCGGACCTCGAGTGAAGAAATTCGGATCATCGAATCGTGAATGAGACGCTCAGCGCGCAAGTCGGTGCGCGCGGCCTTGGATCGACGGAGAGCGCCAGAATCGCCGGTGGGCCGCGCCGGGGCAGGTGGGCTTGGTCTTGCTTGAGACACCAGTGTGGGGTTCACGCTCTTTCATCAGATATTCGGAAGCAGATCGAAATATTCGTCGTCTTCATTTTTGCCGCCTTCGCCCTTCCCGAGCAGCTTCTCGGATTCGGTGAACTCGATCCGCTCGATCCACTTGACCATCTTGTAGCCGAGTTGATTTTCAACGCGCAATCGCAAAGGCGCGCCATAGACGGCCGGTAGCGGTTGCCCGTTCATTTCAAAGGCGAGGAGACACTCGGGCTTGCGGGCGTTGTATATGTCCTGCGTGTCGTAGTACGCGCCGCCGTATAGGCCGTCCCCGAAAGAGTAGAATGCGACGACCTTCGCGTAAGGCTTCGGCTTGACATGTTCGATGAGCTTACCCAGCGAAAGCCCACGCCACTGCGCAATACCAGACCAGCCCTGGATGCAGTGATGCATGGTAATCGTTTCCTGTGCGCCCAAGGCGCGCATGTCGGCGATGGAAAGTTCGACCGGATTTTCGACCAGCCCGCAGACCTTGAGCTTATAATTCTTGAAATCGCCAGCCGCGAGAGTCTTCCAGTCTTGGCGCTCCGGCATTTTGCCGTTGGGCCAGAAGTGCGGCGAGATCTGCTCCTTGGTGTAGCGCGCGCTCGGAACGAGACGGTCTAGCGTGATAAGCTTTAGCGGCAGCGTGATGGCCCTTTGCACGTGCTGTAGCGCCCGCGGAAAAAACCAGGACGCGTAATGGGCTGCGATCCAGGAGAGTACGATGATCGCGATACCGACGAACCCCAGGATCATCCCCGTGGAGCGCAGGTCATCGGTGCCGAGCACAATATGATTCATGTTGCGAGCAAAGCCCGTGAGCACCACGAGGGTCACATGGATCGCCACAAAGGCGATGAATCCAACGAGCAGCAAGAAGTGAATGGACCTGGCGGACTGCCGACCACCGAAGATTCTGGCGTAGGCTGGGAACGAATTTACTACTGCCGGAGACATCGCGATTCCGGCTAAAATGGAAAGCGGCGCCATGATGAAGACGGTAGCAAAATACGCCAGCTGCTGCAGCGCATTATATCCGTAGAAGCCGTCGGGTTCGGGCGGGAAGTGGAAGTTGGCGTAGTGGACAAACGTATTCCACGCTTGCGCGAACACGGTGGGAGAAGTTGGTATAAGCCGTAGCCATTGGTCGCTGGTGAGCAGACCACCCACGAAAAACAAGCCCGTCAAGACGAAACCATAGATGTTGATAAAATGCCAGGAACGCGCAACTCCGACTGTATGGCGATAACCAGGCAGCGCAACGAGAGGCGAGATATAACGCGCATCATCCTTGGCAGTCCAAACGCGATCCGTGGGCACCTTTAAGGGCGTAAAGCGAATCCATTCGGTGCCGGGTGTACAGTCATCGTTGAAGTATAGCCGCGGGTGATCCATCAGGATTGAGAGGCCGCTGCGCATCAACATAAACAAGAAGAATATGTTGAAGAAGTGGCTCCAGCGAATCCAGAATGGAAAGCCATGCGGACCGGTGGCCGCGCCTACATGGGAGGCCGGGGACGGCGCAATATACGGCAGTCCGAGTACAGCGCCTTGTACCCAAGCCAGGATTAACGGCACAACGAAAAGCGCAACCAGAACAATCAGAGCCGAGGGGCGAATCCAAATGCGAAAACGCCGGTCGCCCGGATAGTGAACCGCCCGATGAGCACTATCGAAGGTAATCAGGGCGGCACCTCGTGAGAACGGTTGGTTCAGCAGGGTAGGGACCAGACGTTGCGTTCAGCCGCAGCGTGGCTCCTAGCAAAGCCAGTACGTTTCATTAGACTTCAAGCGCTCATGAGAGCGGCCAGTCCAATTTCTCATGCGGGCTTGTCAATTCGGCGCTCAACGACGAAAGTCACGCGCTCGATCGTCTGATTCTACCATTCCTTTATGCCAGTACCGGAGGCTCTGTTGCTCGACGCCAAGCGATGCAAGCATTTGCCACCATAGTCAGCCAACCGCAGGCACCGAACGATGCCGCTACCCGAACCGTCAAGGGCGAGGCCAGCAACAAGCCCACAACCCCGAGCGCGACGGCGGCCTGAAACAGTCCCCAACAAAGCCAGCTCGCGTGCGGGGACAAGAGGGCGGCGGGGAGCGTTTCGTCGTCATCCCCGCGTGCCATCGTCGCCATGAGCCGGACTCCGATGTGGTGGAGGTGACCATTGACCATCTGCCCCATCCATCCAACCAGGCCGACGAAGACGAACGCGCTACTCCACGGCTTGCCCGCGGATGCGCCGACTCCGAGCAAAGCCGCAATGATGAGCCACAGCGCTGCGGCAGCGAGGAATGCTTGAGGCGGCCGGTGCGGCTCGGGAGCGCGCATCACGACGGTCAGCAGATCGACCGCGTATAACGCGACACCGGCACAAGCGAGCGCTTCCCCGGCCCTCGTCGCAAAAAGCGAATGCGCCCACATCCCGGCCGCTAGCACAATCGTCGCCACACTTACCAGCGCACCGGAGATGATGTGTCGCCGTCGATCAGCCGACTTGGCTCCCGCAATCGGGCCGAGGGTGCGCGCCGACACCCCCATGATCAGCAGCGTCAGCCAGCCGATTCCGGCGACCGTAGCGTGCACCGTGGGTGATGCGCCAAGCGCGCTTGCGCGGCCGAAACGTCCCAACGAACCTGCCATCGCAACGCCGATGAGCACCGCAACGCAGAGGAAGGCCAAGACGGCCAGCAGCGCACGGGCGATTGCGGCTTCGCTACCCGGCTCGCGCGCTACCGCAAGCAACGTCATCGCGGCCGCTGCCAAGTACGCGCCAAGGCCGATGGCTAAAGTACCCGCCCCCAATGCAAGCACTCTGAAGTCGTTAGACGAAAAGCCGGCGACGAGCGCGAACGTTCCAACAGCGTATGCTCCTAAGCCGCTGCGGGCTAAGCTTTGGCCGCGCCTCCGCGCCTCCGTGAACTGCGGGATGACGAATAAAAGCACCGACAGTGCGACCATCGTGAGCCAACCGAGTGCGACCAAGTGTACCCAGGCGAGCGAACGCATCGACTGACCGGCGAGGGCACCGTCGTCTGTGGCCAACGCGTAGAGCATGGCCCACGCAGCACCGTGCGCCATTTGCGCGATGAGCAGAGTGCTCGGAGGAATCCAGGGACGCCCCTTTGTCTTCAAGCCGCTATCGAACGCCGGGCGCTGGAGCACGTGGCACGCGCACCCGCATCCAGACAATGTAGGCAAGAAACGTTACTGCAGCCACCTGCAACGCGCCGGAGGTGACCAGCAATGCGGCACTGAGCGCGTGGCGGCCGCCCAATTGATACCATGGCTCGGCCACTAGCCTCAGCGGTAAGCCGATATTTAGGCAAGCGTAGCATAACCACACCGTTCGAGTCGGATAGCGCCCTCTCGTTTGCGCAAAGCGCGTTTGATCGAGGGGGAACATCCACAGGGCAACTCCGACGACTACGTTGACGAGCCAGCCGACAAACCCCATGTGTCCGTGTTCGACCTCGAAGACCGGCGGAACGACGTGGCCTGTCGCTTCCATGGTCGTCATTATGCCACCGGCAAGAAATGTCAAAAAGAGATAAGCGATGCCCGTCTTAATGAAAGCGCGAGGTTCGATCGGCATGTTTTTATTTCACCCGCCCATGTGGTGCTGCAACGTCAACCGTACCCCAAGCATCTTTCGACTATTCGATCATTATGAGCATGATGACGCCGAGCGCGGGAGTCAAGCAGCTTGACAACTGCGAGAGGGCGAAAGAAAATGGGTGACGCCGCACCAACCGTACTTTGTTCGCGCCCTATCTATTCCTTGCCCGATGAACGCGCGGTTCCGCGCCCGCACGACGATAAAGCAACTACCGGCCCAGCGCCGGCGATAAGTTCGGTGTTAGGAGCAACGCATACGCTTCGGCCCGTAGGAGGATACGGCGGAGCTGCAAAAAAAAAGCCTTAAGAACCTCGCTTTCATAAAATCAGAACCAGTTCATCAAGGACCCTGACGATGACCGTGACGTCGGCTCGACGATTGGAACAAAGCACGGCCGGCGACATAAAGCTGTTCAGCGCGTTTACCATTTCGGCGACGGTGTGGCTTTTGCTAGCGACCGCGGTTGGTCTGCTGCTGAGCTTCAAGTTCCCGTATCCTGACTTCGCATCGAGCCCTTATCTTTCGTTCGGTCGGCTGCGGCCCATCCATACGAACGGAACGTTCTACGGGTTCGCGTCCGTGGCGCTGACGGGCGTTGCAATGTACGTCGCCGCACGCTCTTCGGGCATTTCGTTGTGGGGAAAAACATATGCATGGGGCGCGCTATGGTGCTACAACATTGCCGCGACCATGGGCACTATCACGCTCGATTTGGGCATCAACAATGGCGATCAGGAGTATCGCGAGTGGGTATGGTGGGTGGCTCTCTTCTTCGTCGGGGCTGTGATCCTCAGCGCGATCTCGATCATCGGGACTGTCGCCAACCGCACTGAGCGCGATATCTACATCTCGAACTGGTACATTATAGGCGCATACAGTTTCACAACCATTTTGGGCGTTACCGCAGCCATCCCGTTCTACCAGCGCGGGCTGGGCCAGGTTGCCGTCCAGGGCTTCTACATGCACAACGCGGTCGGCATGTGGTTCACGTTCTTGGCGCTGGGAACGACGTATTATGCTTTGCCGAAGCTGTTGAACCGTCCCATTTATTCTTACGCGCTCGGCATACTGGGTTTTTGGACCAATTTGATTTTCTACCCGATTATCGGAGCGCACCATTTCGAGTTTTCGCCTTTGCCGTGGTGGTTCCAGACGCTAGCAATCGTCTTCAGCGTCGGAATGCTCGTTCCGGTCTTCGCGGGAACCGGAAACTTCTTACTCACCATGCGGGGCGGATGGGAAAGGATCCGCCGTTCAGTTGCGTTGCCATTTATCTTCGTCGGGGTGCTGTACTACTTTGTGGGCTCGTTTCAAGGAACCGTCGAGGCGCTGCGCAGCCTGCAGACGATCTGGCATCTGACCAGCTACACGGTCGGACATTCGCACGCTACGATGTACGGGTTCATCACCTTTATCGCATGGGGATGCATCTACGGACTCTTGCCCAAGGCGACCCGTAAGCAACCGAACTCCTTGGCGACGGGCCTTCACTTCTGGATGGCGTCGATCGGTGTGACGCTGTACGTTCTGGCGCTCTCGGTCGGCGGGACTTTGCAGGGCATCGATTGGGCCCAAGGTGACCCATTTATCGCCTCGGTCGAGTCGGCGGCTCCGTATTGGGTCGCCCGCGCGGTGGGCGGCACGATGATGTTCTGCGCGCACCTGCTTTTCGCGTACAACGTCTATCTGATGACGTTTGCCCGTTCGCGTGAATCCGAAGCAGCACCAATCGTCGCGGGCAAGGCCACCGCATGAACAGGGGGATGAATAACATCGTCGTGCTGGTCGCAGGCCCGTTCATCATCTATGCGATACTGGCGCTGTTTATGGGTGCGATCCCGGGGGCGGTACTCTCAAAGACATCCCCGGGACCCGGCGTGATGCCCTTCAGCCCACAGGCTCAACGTGGCCGCGACGTCTATGTCTCCGAGGGCTGCTCGTACTGCCATACGCAGCAGGTGCGGCCGCTGAAGCAGGACCTGGTGTTCGGGCGGCCATCAACCGCCGGCGATTACGCATACTCAACACCGCAGCTCCTGGGCTCGGAACGCAATGGTCCGGACCTGAGCAATATAGGCTCCCGCCAGCCTAGCGACGTGTGGCAGTACATCCATCTGTACGAACCTAGATCGCTTGTCTCCATGTCGATCATGCCGCCATATCGGTGGCTATTTCAACTGAAGGCGCATGCAGACGTGAACGACATCGTCGTACCCGTACCGCCGGGGTACGCGCCAAAAGGTGCTGTCGTCGTCACGACTCAAGAAGCGCGTGAGTTGGTCGCATATTTGAAGTCGCTAAAGCAAGCGCCGCTGACATCCCGCGCCAAGCGATGAACGGAATGCAGCACATGGGTGCCGCTCCACCCGGCGGCGACCCGCTTGGATGGGTAATTGCCCTAGGCGGTACCATGGCCACCCTCTGGGTGATCGCACTGGCGGTCCGGTTGCTGATTACGCCTGGTGAAACCGCCCCCGATCATCCTAAACTGCTCATCCTAAAGGATGATCGTTGATGGACGACGGCGCCGGCACGCCCGGGCCAACCTCAATTGCGGTCTTCCTGGACGAGCAGGCAGAGCCGCTGTCCACGTATCGTCCTCCGGCGACATTCCAACTCGACACGACGAAACTAGAAGACGGCGACCACGTGCTCCGGGTTCGCGCGACCGACGCGATGGGCAACGTCGGTCAGCGCCGCATCCCGTTCACGGTCAGCAATGGCCCCGGCATCACTGTCACCGGCATTCGGGCCGGCTCATCCGTTCACGGGATACTCGACATCAACCTGAACGCCTTCAGCGGCGAAGAGCCATTCGATCCGGAACGCGCCGAGTCGCACGCCCCGATACCGGTGTGGACGTGGGTGATGTGCGCTATGGTGGCGGCGTGGGCACTCTGGTACGGCCTTGAGTTTTTCCAGACGCCTGCGGAGTTCGCGAACACTCCAACTTACGCGGCGAATCCGGCTCTTGCTGCGGCAGCGGAGCCCGCGTCAGGCTCGGTCGCCCTGCACGGGCCGACTTTCAGCGGCAAAGGGGCTGTCGCGGGATTCGACTACGAGGCATCCGGAACATCGGCGTATGCGGCGAACTGCATGTCGTGCCATGGCGCCGGAGGTGCGGGTGTGGCCGGCACGTTCCCTGCGCTTGTCGGTGATCCAGTCGTGACCGACAGTAATCCGCGGCAGCAGATCATCACCCTGTTGAAAGGTCTGCAGGGAAAGGCCATCGCGGGCAAGAGCTTTGCGGCGGCGATGCCCTCTTTTTCGGAACTGTCGGATCAGGACATCGCGGCGATAGTCGATCACGAGCGGACTTCTTGGGGAAACCACGCGCCCATCATTACTCCAGGCGACGTCAAGCGAGTCCGCTGAGTGTCATGCTCGCCCTCTAACACCCCTCTTGTGTGGCGCTTTTGTGGGCATCATGTAAACGCGTCAATTATCTAGTAGAGGTTATGCGGCATGCAAAGATTGAGGTTGGATCACTTCACCGTTCCGTAGCCTTAATAGGGCTGGCGATGGCTTGGGCCGGTGGGCGCCTACGAGTCGCGCCATGTTGACGAAGCGTCTCGGTGCTTTCAGCGTGGCTGCGGTCTAAAAGCAAACGCAGTGCGACTTCGAACAAGGAGCTTTCGCTGACGCTCGCGCGTTTTGTTGGCCATCGACCGGTGAGCCGTTGAACGCCTCGATGAAGCCATTGCCGGTAGGCTTCCCCGGTCGTGAAAACTCCACCGTGATCTGATTGCAATACGCCCATTGATCGAACGGGATGGCGGTAAATTCTGCACCGTTGTCGCAGCGAATAGCCTGCGGTGCACCGCGATCCATGACCAGCGTCTGAGCACCTCGATGACGTCGTACGCCCGGAGGCCGCGCCCAACCTCGAGAGCCAAACTCTCGCGCGTGAATTCGTCGACCACCGTCAGCAGCCGAACGTTGCGCGCCGGTTGACCGGCTAGGCGATCGTGCATAAAGTCCATCGTCCAGACCTAATTGGGTCGCAGCGCGAGACCATACGCGATTGGCGCTGCGTCGCCGCTTGGGTGCTTTGGCCCGTAAACTCAAGCCTTACTGGCGATAGAGCCGCCGCACGCGCTTAACGTTAACAACCCAGCCCTCGCGCCGCAACAGCACGTGGATACGGCTGTAACCGTAGCGTATGCGTGCGCCGGCGATATCCTTGATGCGCGCTCGCAGCGTCTTGTTCAGCGCCACCAGCTTGGAGCGATAGTACATCGACGAGCGGCAAAAGCGCATCGCGAAGCATGCACGCCGCTGGCTGACTCGGTAGCGCGCTTTCAAGTCGCCGACCAGGACGCGCCGCCTGGCCGGCTTTACCACTTTTTTGAGGGCACATCCTGAAGCATGGTCTTGTCCAAGGTAAAATCCGCGACCAGCCTCTTGAGCCGCACGTTCTCTACGTCCTGGAGGAGGACGACGAGCGCGACGGTCCGGAGACCTCGACATGTTGCGCTGCGTCGGAAGACGCAGCCACTTCGAGCGGGTGCTGCTAACATGTTGGAAGCGCTCCGTGGCGCCCCTTTCGGCACAGTTAACGAGTCGACAAGCTACTGCGAGTCCTGTGGTTCCGTCAGCAATGCCGACTGTCGACAAGCTGCCCTGCGGGCACGCTATTCCCAGTTCATCATCCGCTGACGTGACGCTCGCGCGCGACCCCGTGATGCCTGACGTCCGTGAAGCGCCAGAGGGGACCGCCCGGCACTCCCTCATGCTCAATGGCGCAGGCTTGAATCCAAGATCCTACTTTAGACTGCATTTCGGTCGCGACGCTTCGGTCAACGTGTACGACTGCAAGCTGCCGGCCGATATCAAACACCACCACCCAGTCTCGATTTGCGTTTGCCCTGCAGCAACGACTCTGCCTTCATGCCGGCGACCCACGCCTGCGTTACTCTCGGTGAGAGGCTTGTCGTGCGCTGCAGAAAGCTGCTCAAAGTCCAAAGCGTCGATTTGCGATTGTTCGAGCTCTGCGGAATGTGCGGAAGCTGGTCTTATCTGTTTCGTATCCGGGGGGCCGCCTCGTTCTTGGCTCGCGGTTCGAATGCCCATCTCTGCAGCGAGCTTATGTGCCTTCGCTTTGAACTCATCGGTGCCGCTGATCGAAAGCCCACCGATCCACTTTTCTCGGCATAGCATCAGCCCGGTACGAATAGCGTCGTCGTTGATGTCGTTGAATACGACCCGGCAACCCTCATCGCGGAAGACGGTCGTGTGGTTCAGGGCGTAGTTGACGCCGCGTTTGTCTATCGTCCAACGTATGCTGGCCAACATCGCTGTCCGTGAGTCGCCGACTCCCACAACGGTGCCTATCTGTAGTGGAGGGGCGTCTAAGGACCGATTCTGCTCGCGATTTCGACGTCGGCGGAGGGCCGCGACGGCCGCTTTCTCTCCCTCCATCGCTCGCTGTGCCAGCCATTCGGGCCACCGTCCTGGGCGAGAATGGTCGTAGCGTGCTTTGAGTTCTTTGCGCTCGCGCTGTGTGTCAAGTCTTAGTTGCTCGCGTTCGGAAGCGGCGATGAAGGCCTGAACGGAGTACAGAAGCTTCTTACTCGTCTTGGCCTGGGAGCTTTTTATGCGCTCGCGCGCCGCCCGGTTCTCTTGCCGTAGGGACTCAAAGCGCGCCTTTTCGCTAGCTCTTTGTTGCTGGAAGGCACTTTCGCCTTTGCGTCCTTCCGCACGTTCCCATTCCTGCTTCGCCGCGGTATATCGCCCGTACAACGAGGCGCGCTCAGGCTGCCGTTCGTCGGCACGCGTTGCGCCCGCTTTCAGGTACCGCGCGTAGGACTTCGCTTTATGCTCCGAAATCACCGTGTGCTCGCCCGTACGTTCACGCTTCGGCTGTTGCCCGACCGGTTCGAACGATCCAAGGCGCTCTTCCACTTTTCCCAGTGAGGCAAAGCGACCGATGTGGCTAGCTTTGGCATGGAGTTTGTTTGGGTCGTCGCGGTCGACCACCACAGCACCGCTGCCTTTAGTGCGATATTCCAGGCTGAAGCGGGCCAGCAATTCGTGGACATGCTGCCACTTCGTGTCCGCTCGTTCCAAGACTCGTTTCAGTTCCTGGGCTGGCTCATGACCCACCCACTCCTGAAAGCTCTCACGGCCGCTCCAGGCGGCGAAATCTCGGCTTTCATTAGCCGTTGCCGGCCACATGAACGAACCAGAGCCTCGATGATCGCGCCCCACCAATTGCTTCAAGGGCGTCGCCGTGACGATCACTCTCCGCTCGGCTAGTTGGCTTGATCAGGTTATGGCACGACCGCAACAAGGCGCCAAATAGCAAAGAGACCATGAGCTGCTGTGCTTCGTCCCCGTTCTGATAACTCAATGCTGACGAGTTCATGGTTTCGGGAGTCGTGGCATGAATCGCGACAGTTCCCTCCAGGTTCGCGAAGAAAGGATCGCCGATGCGAACGAGGCGAGGCCAGGGAAACATCCGACGGCAGGTTCGCACCCGCGAGGACGGATCCAAACACATTTTCTGGGAGGCCCGCCCATACGTTACCGACCGTACCGGGATGCGCAAACGGTTATGCATATACGGAGCTTCCTGCGCAGAAGTCCAAGACAAGCTTGTGAAACTGCGAAGTCATCAATTCGACGATTTCAGGGTAGCGCGCTTATGGCTGTCTGACTACCTCGACACATGGCTTGCGACGATCAAGAGCAACCGCCAGCACCGTACGTACGAATTGTACGAAGCTGCAGTGCGTAATCACGTCAAACCAAACGTTGGGACCGTTAGACTTAGCGAACTCAGACGTGACCACATACGCGACCTGTTTGAGCGCAAGATGAGCTCCGTCGGTTCTCGCATGAAACAGGTGGTCTACCGCATACTGAGCTCGGCGCTGACCGCAGCGGTTGAAGATGACATCATCATGAAGAACCCATGTCTTAGGAAAGACAAACCGAGGCATACACCTGGGGAGCTGACATTCCTGAATAAAGAACAAGCGCTCAGCCTCGTGGAGGCCGCGAAAGGGGAAGAACATTATGCGCTGATCCTGCTGGCTTTGACGAGCGGAATGAGGCAAGGCGAATTATTCGGGCTTCTATGGTCCGCTGTGCATTTGGATGGCGGCTACCTGATGGTGCGGGCGCAACTCACAAAGGACCAAGACGGCAATCCGGCCCTCACCGCGCCCAAAGCATCGCGTGCGCGGAAGGTTGATCTTCCAGCTATCACGATCGCAGCGCTGCGCTCGCATCAAAAACTGCAAGAACCGAAAGGTCCATGGGTATTCGCCGATATCAACGGCGAGCCACTGAGCGAGGACCGGTTCGTGCGAAACCACTTCCACCCGCTTCTGAAGAAGGCAGCCCTGCCGCACATTCGCTTCCATGACTTGCGCCACGCGGCCGCGACGCTGCTCCTGGCTGCGGGGGAAAATGTCAAAGTGGTGGCTGAAAGGCTTGGTCACTCTTCGGCGAAGATGACCCTCGACGTTTACGCCCACGCTCTGCCGACTCTGCAAAAGCCGGCCACGGCGAAAATCGATGAGATATTCTCTAATAGGAGACTAGATGGGAGACTAAAAGATAAGCAAACCCTCTAAACTCAGTATCCATGGCGTCGGGCCGTAGCGAAGCCTGGTTAACGCGCCTGTCTGGGGGGCAGGAGATCGCTGGTTCAAATCCAGTCGGCCCGACCATGCTAAAAGCCCCGTCCTATACAGGTTCGCGGGGCTTTTTAGTTTCAACAATCCACCGCCGTTTTGGGCCGAGTAACCTATAAGTAACCTAATTCGAAGGCCTCGCCTTGAGAATAGCGTCTAGTTTGTCCGCCGCCTCACGTTGCATGGTGGGAAGCACATGGCTGTAGGTGCTTAGGGTGATCGCCACGTTTGCGTGGCCTAGCATAGACTGGACAATCTTCGGGTGAACATTGCATTTCAGCATTAAAGTGGCGGCTGTGTGGCGTAGGTCGTGAAAGCGGATGATGGGCAAGCCGGCGCGCTCGAGGATAGGGCGGAACGAACGGTTCACTACGTTTCCCTTTACGAGTGGGTTCCCGTCGATGCCGCAAAAGACAAAGGGGCTCGTACAAAGTCCTTCGGCCAGCATGCGGGCGCGATGTTCCTTTAGCTCGTGAACGGCGACGTCTGGCAGGTCGACACGTCGTCGGCCCGCTTCCGTCTTGGGCTCGGTCAGGTGGAATGGCTTGCCGTTCTGACGCGCCTTACCGTAGCTGCGAGTCAGCGTATGGCGTACAGATAAGGATCTCTCCGCCAAGTGTACGTCTTCCCACTGAAGACCTAGAAGCTCGCCTTGGCGCATTCCCGTCGCGAGCGCGAGAACGTACAGTGCATGTAGTCGGTCGGATTTAGCCGCGTCGAGAAATTGTCGAGCCTGTTCAAGGTCGAGCACTTTCATGGGCTTGTGAGACGTTCTGGGCTTATCTACGGCCTCACATGCGTTCGTGGTAACGAGGTGCCATCGCAGCGCCTGCTTGAGCGCTTTATGGAGAACTCCCCGAGCTTTTTGACGCATAGTGCCGGATGCGCCCTTGCGTTCCATCTCCGACAGCATTCGCTCGACGTGTGGCGGCCGCAACTGTTGCAAGCGTAGTGCGCCGATCCGATCCTTGATGTGGACGCGAACTATCATTTCGTAGAGCGTGTAGGTGGAAATCCGGTAAGAGGGGCGGATACTGTCCTCTAGCCAGCGAGTTAAGTACTGTCCGACAGTTTGTTTGTCGATTGGAACAACAGCGCCCGCCGCGGCCTTGCCTTGTAGCTCTAATAGTTTTGCGATGACAGCCGCTTTGGATTGCCCGTAGACGGCACGCTGATTCGGGCCAACGCCGCAGCCTAATGAAAGTCTGGCTCGCCAAATCTTGTAGGTCGAACCGTCTCGCCGCCGACGTGTGATTTGGTCGATTGAGCCCTCATTGCGTCCACGTCGTGACCTCACCCGCTCAGCTCACCTAGCCGCGAGTGATCGTCTCGCCGGCGCCCGTGGAACGACTGCCGTGGTGCCATCGAGACCGTAACCCCTGTTTGAGGGCGGCAACGGCCGATGAACGCGGAAATCTCTGCAGGCTCGAAACGTGTTGATCGGCCGATCTTTAAATAGGCAATCTCTCGTTTTCGCATCAGTTCGTACAGGCTGGTCGTAGAGATACGAAGCAGGCGACATACTTCTCCGGCGGTTAACAATTGAGATCTTTGGGGCTCTTGCATCGCCGCTGAGGTTTTTACCATCGCGTTGGATCCTCAAAGCCAGTCGGAGATCTCGCTAACATAGCGTTCTGCCAGCAGGCGACTGTCGCCGGTTGTGGTCTACTTGGCTCTTCATCAGCCGGCTCACGCTCCGCGACGAATTCTTTTCCCAGCATTGCGTCAATGTGTCTATCCTCTTTGGCATAAAGGATTGACGGTTCATCGACCACGCCACATATAACTGACAACGCAAATGCAGATACACGTAGGGGCAGGGTAGGCGTTTGTATATACAGCTCGGCTCCGCCGGCTGATCCAAACGCAGGATGTGTTCCCGGCTGCTCGGCGACTTCGTCTTCTCGCAGCTTGGTTGCGCCGTCCGATCTCATGATTTCTAATGCTGGCTAAAGTTCCGTCGAGGCGGCGGGATGGTAAAAGTAGCTTCGCAGCTTTGACGAAGTACATAAGCAAAGACGCCGCTGCCACTGCGCATTCCCCTGAGGTCTGGTCCGTCGAGAGCGCCGCGGATGAAATGAACCAAGTCGCATCGTTTTCGCGCGCAAGAGATCCAGTGTATCACTTCGTTCTGAGCTGGAGAGAGGATGAGAGTCCGACCGATAGCCAGGCATTCGAGGCGGTAAATGCAACGCTGACAGCCTTGAAGATGCACGAGAATCAATGGGTAGCTGGCCTTCATCGCAATACGAACAACGTGCATGCGCACGTTGCGGTCAATCGAGTCAACCCAGACACTTATAAGGCGGTTTCCGTGTTTCGGGATTGGTTTGTGTTGGATCGGACCTGTCGTGAAATCGAACTAAAGCAGGGTTGGCTGCACGATAAAGGGTCGCACCGGATCGAAGTTGCCGACGGAGGCCAGCCGCAGATCGTCCGTAACGGGCGGGAACGTTCGGACGATTCGCCCTCCTCTCCGACGACGAAAGCCAGAGATTACGAAGCCTGGAACGGCCGAAAAAGCTTTCAAAGGTGGATTGCAGACGAGCCGGCGCAAAGCCTCAGAAGGCTTTTGGAGCAACCGCACCCGACATGGGAAGCTGTGCACAAGACGCTCGCAGCCTTCGAGCTCGAGTATAGGCCCAAGGGGAGCGGCGCCGTGATCGTGGATCTGACCGAACCGGACAAACTGCATGCCAAGGCAAGTCATTTCGGCCGCTTCGGATCACGAGGAAACCTGGAGACGCGCCTGGGGCCTTATGAAGGGCCCACAGGGGCGCGCACTCTCGGTAGTCCCAAATCGTATCGCGTAACGATTGGCAATGGCGCCCACCGTCACGATGTGCAGGAAATACGACTAAGGGATCGCTTCGAGCTTGCCCACGCACAGCACCAAATACAACAAAAAGCGGTCACACCGGCGTCGGTGGGGCAGCGCGGCGGCAAGGGCGCAGGCCACGCCGAGTTGCCGCCGCTCGACCAAACGGTGCGCGGCTCCTCAGGACGTGTTGACCAATCGGCGTCACCCGCAGTTGTGGCAATCAAACCCACCGCAAGCCAACAACATCTGGACCAGCAGCTGCAAGAACGTCGCCGCCCTCGAGCGCAAACGGCGGGGCACGGTCCTGGCTCTTGGAGATCATGGCTAGTGCGGCAGGCGCACGCCGGTGACCATGATGCATCGGAAGACCTGCTGCAGCTTCGTCGCGGTTTCCCGAGGCGTCGATTGCAAGAACAGACCCTACTCGCGACGGAGCTTACGGTCGGCAGACTACCGAACGACAACGTGATTCTTAAGAGTCTAGCCGCTATTGGGAATGTTTCGGGCGTCAACTTTCTTGAAAAAGGTCGCGCGATTTTTTGTGACCAGGGTTCCCGAGTCGTGTTCCATAGCCTTGAAGACAATCATATAAAAGCTGGGCTAGCGCTTGCGGGAGACAGGTGGGACGGTGGCATTTATGTGTTAGGGACTGATAGATTTCGGCGCAGCGTGACGGCCTTGGCAGGGGAGGTGGGAATCCGCGTGCGGGGCGCGGCGCTGTGGCAAGAGCACCGACTGGGTCTAGGAGAGCTATCTAAGTGCTCTGGAAAGGCTATCGTCGAGAGCAACTTGATCGCTGGTCGACAGCATACGGGGAGGGTTGTCACTGCCTCCATCGAGTCAGTGGACAAGGGAACCGTGATCCTCGACGTCGGGCGTGAGCTGCTCATTCTCCGCACTAACGCACCAAGCGCTTTTGACCTGAAGCATAAGACCGGTCAATGGGTCCAAGCCTATGTTAGCGCTGAGCAACGAGATAATGTCTCGTGGAGATTTAGCGATCTCGAACGGAAGGGCCCGGAACGATTTCGAGGACTTTGACAGACATAAGCTATCAAGAGTTTGAGCCCAGGGATACCGCCTGTTGGGTGCTTGCCCGGAGCTAACGCACTATTGCAAAGCTAGGGGGTGAGCGCCCCTTACTTGAAATTTTAGGGCAAGCGATCAATCGACCCGATGATTTATGGTTTTATTCCATCATGTAAGGAGGCGGGGATAGTTGAGACCACCTACTGTACCGACTCCGATTTCCTCACCGATTTCGAAGTTGGTTCAGCGCTTCGCCGAATACGAAACGGCCTATAGATCGAGCCATTACAACGAGGCGCAAGTGCGGCGTGAATTCATTGATCCCATGTTTGAGGCTCTGGGTTGGGATATGAGTAATGCCGGCGACGCCTCCGAAATCGATAAGGACGTGGTTCACGAGCACACGTTTCATCTCGGGTCCTCGATGCTGGCACCCGACTACCTCTTTCGCGCAGCTGGTCAACCGCAATTTTACGTTGAAGCAAAAAAGCCGGCAGTCAATATTATCAGAAGCGCTAGCCCTGCCTTTCAGGTTCGGCGATATGCATGGTCTGAGAATCTTCCGCTAAGCATTCTGACTGACTTTAAGGAGTTTGCAGTCTACGACTGTCGCATCGCTCCTAACCGCGAGGACCCTGCAAGCAAGGCGCGGTTGAGGCTGTGGACTTTTCAACAATATGAGAGGTCATGGAACGAAATTGCCGCTCTGTTTTCAAAGGACGCGGTGTATTCTGGGTCGATCGACGAATTCATTAAGTCTGTGCGACCTCTGCGCGGTTCGCTGCCAGTCGACGCCGCTTTTTTACTCTTGATTGAACGTTGGCGCGAGGACCTTGCCACAAACATCGCACACCAAAATCAGGGCCTCGATTCAGAAAGCCTAAACTATCTTGTCCAAATGACTATCGATCGGATCGTGTTTCTCCGCATAGCTGAAGATAGGGGTCTCGAGCCCTACGGACAGTTAAGTGAGGCATCAAAGGGAGACGTTTATCCAGGCTTATGTACTTTGTTCGAAATGGCTGACGAGAAATATAATTCAGGGTTGTTTCATTTCAAGAAGGAAGCTAACAGACCAGCTCAAGACGACATCTCTTTGGGAATATCGGTCGACAGCGGCCTTCTTAGGAAAATCATCCGAGGTCTATACTATCCAGAAAGTCCGTACGAATTCTCAAGAATCCCTATTGAGATTCTGGGTCAAGTATATGAGCAATTTTTAGGCAAGACAATAACGTTGGGCCAGTCCGGCCAGATTTCGATCAACGACAAACCCGAAGTTCGGAGGGCGGGCGGCGTCTATTACACGCCAACATACATCGTCGACTATATCGTAAGCCGCACGCTAGAACCTCTTGTCCGCCGTAAGACACCCAAGGCTGCGAGTATGCTTCGCGTCGTGGATCCCGCATGCGGTTCGGGAACGTTCTTAATTCGGGCCTACCAATTCTTGCTTGACTGGCACCTTCGAAAATATTTGAAGGCGCCCAACGTTTACCGAAACAGGTCCGGGAATGTCATGGATTTTAACAACGGCGGAGCGCAAGAGGATCCTTCTAAACAACATCTTCGGGGTGGATAAGGATCCACAAGCCGTCGAGACTACCAAATTGGCGTTGCTTCTAAAAATCTTAGAAGGCGAATCGGCAGACACACTTGAGCGTCAGCTAGACCTGCTAAAGGTTCGTGCGTTACCAGATCTTCAGAATAATATTCAGTGTGGTAATTCACTAATCGAACCGGATTATTTCGATGGTCCAATGTCCAATGTCGGAGATGCCGAGATCAGGCAAGTAAATGCGTTTAACTGGTTTGACGCGTTTTTTCGTCGTTTGCGATCCACTGGGTTCGATGTCGTCATTGGCAACCCACCGTACATATTTACGCGCGAGTTGATATCGGGGCCTGAACGAGCTTATTACGCGAGAAAATTCACCGCATCATTCGATAAACACAATACCTTTATGCTCTTTATTGAATTGATGAGTCGCCTGCTCGTCAAGAATGGGAAGGGAAGCTACATAGTACCAAATTCTTGGCTGACTATGGACAGCGCTAAGTTGCTGCGCAGTCACCTCGTTCCCCGTCTTGAATTCATTACCGACTTGAACTACGAAGTATTCAACAAAGTGGGCATGGAGCCGTGCATTTTTGGAATAGGGGGAAAGAACTCAACAAGCGAGGTTCAAGCCGTGCGCGTCTCATCAAAGCGAGAACTAGCGTCAGCTAGGCCAATCTCGCTCGACCGACGGCGGTTCGACAATCGTACAAATCGGATCGTGTTCTCCTCGGCCTCCAAGGCTTACGATTTACTTGAGCGTGTGCTGAAACGCTCTAGTCGCGTTGGAAGCGAATTTGACGTCCGGTCAGGGCTGCAAGCGTATGAGCGTGGAAAAGGAACGCCCCCCCAACGCGCCGACCAAGTGGAGAAACATATCTTCGACCGAAGCGAAAAAGACGATGATAGCTCCATTCGATACCTTGAGGGAGCGGACGTTAAACGCTATGCAATCACCTGGTCGGGAATGTGGCTCCAATATGGACCCTGGCTGGCACAGCCCCGATCACTTCAGATATTTACGCGGCCCCGGGTCCTGATCCGTGAAATAACATCGCATTTCCCGTATTGCATCGAGGCAATGTTAGCCGAAGCTCTCTTTCTTAACAATAAGAGCATCCTCAACGTGTTGGACTTTCAGGATAACGTTGTGAATCTAAAAGTCTTACTTGCCACTATTAATAGTCGATTTACGGCATTATTTTACAAAGAGCGTGCGGTAAAAAGCGCGCGAAAGCTGTTCCCGAAAATCCTAGCTCGGAATCTGGCTGAGTTCCCGTTTCCCGGATCGATCAAACCGGGCCTGCGACAACAGATCGTTCACTTAGTGGAGGCCATGATTTCGTATCAATTACAGCTGGCTAATCACGACTCATCAAAACGCCCTATTACGCTATTGAGGCGCATCGATGCCGTCGAACGCCAAATCAATTTGTCAGTTTACAAGATATTCGATTTGACAGATGACGAAGTCGGTTATATTGAACGCATCGACAATGATTAGGTCTGAAAGATCCACGGTACCCCATGTCATCATAAATGATGAAGCTTCGCCGGCAGCTATCGCAGCAGTGGAAATCGGGACCTGGCCCACCCCGTTCGTAAACACCCAACAACCCTTTGACAATGTAAGGCTCGGCAGTGGACCAACAAATGCGAAGGCCGACGAAATGTTAAGGTTCGCTGGCCCATGTGCTGTTAGGTTAGCCGATTTTCAAACGTCTAGCGGAAACGAAAAATCAGCCGTCTCTGCTCGGCATGCAAGAGGTCAACGGTTCGACCCCGTTATCCTCCACCACTTTGAAACCCGCGTCGCGTATGCGACACCTCGTTCTTTGCTAATAGGGATCCGCCTACGCTGGTGAGGCAGTACTGCAATTAGTACTGCAGTTTAGGCGCGCGGCAGTCCAGCCGCCGAGATCTGCGGCGTCTGGCGCCTAGTACTTCAACACGATTTGGATCACGATCCCGATGCGTCACTCGGATCGAGGAGTTGCCGCGCCGCAAGCTCTCGTATCATTTTCAGCTTTTTTGACACGGGCGAGTGGTTCGCGTAGCCGAGAATCCGACTGATCTCCCCGACCTTCGTCTCTCCCGACCGCAGCACCACGACGATTCGACGCGACTTGACGTCGACTGCCGCCAGCAGATCCTCCCAGACGACGTTCCCTATGGCCTCGCCCGCTGTGTCCGACTTACCGGCGGCGGGGGCGAAGTCGACCTCTGCGTGCGGCCCCTGGACCGGAACCGTGCCGGGCAATTCGACGAACACAATCTTCGTTTTCGACCGCGTGCGGTGGAACGCACGCTCGAAGTCCTCCTTGGCGCGCGACCAGCGGCCGGAAAAATCGTCCTGTTGCCGATTTGTCCTGATGGCGTCGATCACGGCCCGAAGGCGGCCGTCCGCGTCAGCGGCGTCGACGATCGCCGCAGTAATCTCGCGCGCTTCTCGCTCGCCGCTCCAAACGTATCCGCCCATGCGCGGCTGCGCGATGTCCAGCCCCTCAACGTCAGGATTCGATCGAATCTCTTCGAATCGCGCGCGCAAGTCTTCCGTGTCGATCGGCACCGGCTCGAAGCCATCGCACACGAAACTCTCGATCGTCGCGTACGCGTGCGGAAGCCAATACTCAAGTTCGTGCGACAACAGTTGCAGGGGGTCGTCTTGCGAAAAGTCCCGCTTGTCGCCGAGCCGCCCATCGGCGAGGAACGGCCAGATGTGGTAGGACCACGCCTTTTCCAGCCTGCGCCGCAGATCGGCCGGAAAACCGACGACGTGCATGGTGTCCATTGTGAAGGGCCACATCCCGCGGTGCAGGGGCGGCAACCCGAATTGTTCGAGCACCCGAAGCGGCAGCAGATGATACAGGACCGCGAAACGATGATAAACCTCGGCGTCGCCGCCGGGGAGCAAGTAGATGTGGCATCGGCCCCGTTTAGGGAG
>QHBK01000012.1 GCA_003244105.1 Candidatus Eremiobacter antarcticus
AGATGAAGTACTGGCTAACACAGTTTTTATCGTACAGCGTGATATTCGGCCAGAACGCAGAGACGGGTCATGCAGCTAGCAACTCGTATCTAGTCGAATCTGTCTATCGGCGCACAGATGATATTTAACTCCAAACCGAGCGCATGAGATCCGTATTACGGGCCCGGAACGCCAATGTCGTTTCAAGTGTTTTTCCGGCTCCGTCCACCGAGCATGGACTCCCTGACCGGCATGTGATCATAGCATTGAAAACAACTCTTATCGACGTTGACTTGATCGGACTTGACCTCAGCACCGCTCAGTTCTTTGTTCGCAAGGGCACTCGGTGATCGGGGCCTGGGTCCGACATTTGTGCCGATCATCACTGGCAAAAGTAAGGGTATTCGGTCCTCACCATCCTGTGCGGAGTTCCCGTCGCAACGCTTGTGACATATCTGTTCGAGCAGCCCCCTCGTCGTGCGGCTTAGGCGCTGGAGACACCGCCGGTCGCCGACTTCCCTGAAATCAGGAAAAGGAATGAGCGCGGGAGCCTCAGGCCTAAGCGCCGGAAGAGGGCTAGGTCTTTTGCAGGCGGCTGGACAGGGTCAACCCATCCCATACCATCTTGCTGCGGGGTTCAAGCCAGCGGGTGAACGCTTCAACGCCGTATCGTTTCCACGACGCCAAACTTTGCAGTGCTTCCAGGAAGCCCACCTCGAAAGCGTGTTTCGCCGGCTCATTGCCTTGGTTGAAGACCACTTCAGTGAGCCGGAAGATCAACCCGACGGTCGCTTCCTGTCCGCACTCGTATTCTTCAATGACGAACCGCGCCAAGTACACGAGGTCGACGTAGTCGCTGTCATCCGAGTCGCTGAGGTGCTGGCGATACTCCATCCAGCGTTGTCGAAAATAGGGGCACGCCGAAAACGTCATCGGCAGGATCTCGGGAACAGTAATCAAGGCTTTCCTCGGATCATACAAGCGGTTGTCCTAAAACATCGGAAGTAATTCCTTAAGACCTTAGAGCGGGCTGCCAAAGACTTTCATCTGCTTCCTCGTCGCGGCGCCCGGTAACCTCGGTTGCCAAAAGGGCGTTGGTGCCGGCGGGGCTGCGATGCCTTCCGGGGCGCAACGCTTATTTCGTAAGGCCGCCTGTTTCAAAACCATCGGATTGAGAGATACCTGCAGCGTGCGCTGCTCCGCGATGGCAGGCGAGGACGCCGCTGTGAAGTTTTTGACGTGGCACAACCCGTGGGTCACGGATGCACTGATGTATTTCTTCTTGACGATTGGCTGGTGGCTACTGTGGGAGGCGGCCATGCCCAGGTGACGCGCCGTTGAAGACGATCGCTCGGCATCCTGCGCGAGAAGCCCAAATAAAAACGTCGCCCGTGAAGCGACGTAGTGCGCTTTGACCGACCCGCGAGCGATTCAAAAGGGGCACTTCATCATGCTACGTACTCGGCGGCGCCCTGCCATCATTACACAGCTCCTGGCCGTCTCACAGTAAGCGCCGTCACACTTCGCCGCCGCCCGCGCCGGGGCTGACCACGCTCCGGAACGGACCCCGACAGGATGGCCGATTTTAGGACAGGAAAACGGCGAGTTGTCTGATTCCATCGCCGGAGTTTCATGTCACATGTCGTTTCAAAGGTGCGCTGCGGGCCTCTCTTTCACGGTGCTCGCCCTTATCGTTTTCAGCCAGGTCTGCGCGGGCAGAGCCGTCCAGCCTGAGGATCTGTATAAGCTGGCCTTCGTGGCCGGCGCCCAAATATCGCACGATGGCAAACACATCGCGTTCCTGGTCACCAAGATCCATGGACCAAAAAACGAGTACCGGTCCAACGTCTGGCTTGCGGACGTCGCCTCCGGCGCAATCACGCAGCTGACGCGCGGCGACAGCGATGAGAACCCGACCTGGTCACCCGACGACCGTTGGCTTGCATTTGCGAGCGGCCGCTCGGAGAAATCGCAGATCTACCGCATTTCGCTTTCCGGTGGGGAAGCCGAACGGCTGACGAACCTGCCCAATGGCGCGAATTCGCCGGTCTGGTCGCACGATGGTCAACGCATAGCTTTCCAGTCGGCCACGAAGAATTCAAAGCGAAAGACGAAGATCGACTGGCATGCGACCGGCTTCACACCGGAAGACGCTCAAAAAACGTCGGACGTGCGCATCCTCGACGTGCTCCATTTCCGAGAGAACGGCGCTGGGGAAACATGGACGCGGCACTCCCATATCTGGGTAATGCATGCTGACGGTTCGCATCAACAGCAGCTGACATCCGGCACCCAATGGTCCGAAAACGCAGCCGCCTGGTCACCCGACGATCGGACTCTCTATTTCACCTCGTACCGCAGCGTCGATCCGACGCTCTTCCGCGATGACATCTACACCGTGCCATCGGGCGGCGGAGCGATGCGTAAATTGCCTCTGACGCATAAGTCCAACGAACAGCCCACGTTCGCAAAAGACGGCAAGCGGCTGTGGTTCTTCGGCGCGTCCGAGCCCGACCCGGCCGGCTATGCGGCGCTCGTAAACGCCGACGTCGGCGGTCACGACGAGCGAATCGTCGTTCCGGAGAACACCGTCGCCTTTGGTGATGCGGTGCTCACTGATGTCAAAGAGGGCGGCGACGGCTGTGGCCCATTGTTCGCGCCGGCCGAGAAGTGGTTCATCGCCGACGTGAGCGTTCCAGGCGGCACGTCGATCGAGAAGTTCGATGCGCAAAGTGGCAAATCGCAAACGCTCGTTTCACAGGGCGACGAGATACTGGACTGTTCGTTGAGCGACGACGGCTCCCGCATCGCCTACGTCGCGAGCGACGGGACGCATCCCGCCGAGGTCTTCCTCTACGATGCCAAGAGCGGCGCATCGCGCCAGCTTTCCGACGTCAATAAGCGGTATCTTGAATCGGTCGACCTGTCAAAATTGGAGCACTTTACCGTCACCGACCGCGCGGGCTTTCCCGTGCACGCGTGGTTCATGCGGCCCCCTCAGGCGGTTGCCGGGCGGCGCTATCCCACGCTGCTTGAGATCCATGGCGGGCCTGCGACCGAATTCGGCAACTCGTTCTTCCACGAGATGCAATATTTCGCGAGCCTTGGGTACAACGTCGTCTTCTCCGATCCGCGAGGAAGCGTCGGCTTCGGCTACCCGTTCGAGGCGGCGCTCAGCCGCAATTGGGGGGATCCGATGTTCGAGGATGTCACGGCCGTCATCGACGCTGCTTGCAAACGTCCGGAGGTGGACGCTGCTCGATTGGGCGTTTTGGGCGGCAGCTACGGCGGCTATGCGACGTTGTGGGTCATCGGCCACACGCAGCGTTTTCGCGCAGCCGTGGCCGAGCGGGTGGTCAGCAACATGACCACGGGCCAGTTGGACGTTGATTTCGCAGGCGAGAACAGCACGACACGCTCCTACGGCAACGCCTGGGATCATGCGGCGCTTTTTTGGTATCTGTCGCCGCTCAAGTACGTGAAAAACGTCACGACGCCGGTGATGATGATCCACAGCGACGAGGATATTCGCACTCCCATCGGCGAGACGCTGCAAGAGTACAGCGCGCTCAAGATCCTCGGCCGAACGGCCGAGCTCGTCCAGTTTCCGCGCGACAACCATGACCTCACTCGCAATGGCGAGCCGTTGCACCGAGTGGAGCGCCTGCACTTGATCGCGGATTGGTTCAAAAAGTATTTGAAGCCCTAAGCTAGGGCGTGATAAGATAAGCGAATCACCGGTCCGCGTGCCCGCGGGCTTGCGGATCTCTCGGATCCGGATCGGAGGACAGGGTGGATACAAAAGACGATACCAATCCGGCGCACGACGTCGGGGAGAGCAAGGGACGGAGAGGCGAAGACGTCGCCAAGAAAGCCAAGGAGCCCGGCCGTGCGGATAGCGGCAAGACGGGAAAGACCGACCGGCCCACGGGAACATCCACGCAGCGGGATAGGACCGGCGTCGACCCCAACGACCCGATCAATTCCGACAAAGGGCACGCGTAGCGTCGCAGCATCCGCCACTGATCCGCGCAGGGCCGTTGTTAGCCTTGGCTGACAGCGCCGGCAGTAGTTGAGAGCGTTCGCCAGACGTTATTGCGTTGTGGCGTTACGCTTGTCACTTGGCATAGTCTTCGTGTGGTTCGGAGCGCTGAAGATCGTCGGGGCAAGCCCCGTGTCCGATCTGGTCGCGAAGACCGCCTACTTTCTGCCTCCTGCGGTCGCGATTATTGGCACCGGCTGCGTCGAGGTCATCATCGGTCTGGGGCTTTTGACCGGTTGGGCGATGAGGGCCACGTTAGCGCTCTTCTTCTTCCAAATGCTCGCGACGTTTCTGTCAGTCGTCACTCAGCCCGCAATGCTCTTTCAAAACGGCAACCCGCTGCTCTTATCCGTCTACGGGGAATTTTTGTTGAAGAACTTCGTGCTGATCGCCGCCGGGTTGACGATCGTCAGCAGGCTCCCGCATAAGGACAGACGTTAAGGGGCCACCGCGACAGCCGCAAGCGCGGCCTGGCCCAGACAGATGCCGCCGTCATTGGGCGGTACTTTTTCGTTCGTCCATGCGCGTGCGCCGAACGCCGCTTGCATGAGTTCCAAGAGCAGCGCATTCTGGAAGACGCCGCCGGACAACACCAGCGGTACCTGAGTAAAGCCGCCGGCCACAATCGAGATGCCGCTCGCGATGCTCTCGTGGAAAGCGCGCGCTATTTCGGCCTCGCTGCGGCCGCGTAAGCGGTCGGCGATCATGCTTTCCAACAACGGCCGGAAATCCAGCCGGCCGTCTCGCAAGGGAAACGGATACGCCGCGACCTGTGCGCTGCCGCCGGAGAGATGCTCGAGCCACATCGCGGCCTGGCCTTCAAAGGTCACGGCACGCGTGAAGCCCAGCAAGGCGGCCGCCGTATCGAAGAGGCGGCCCACAGACGTCGTCGGGAAAAGGCGCACTCGTTTGCGCACGAGTTGGAGCGCCTTGCGGTAACGCTGGGGGAAGCAAAACGGCGGTGTGGTGAAATCGACCGATGAGTTGAGCTGATCCAAAAAGCCGGCCGCCGCCTGCACCGGGAAGCGCGCGGCTGAATCGCCGCCCGGCAGGAGCGCCTCGCGGAGGCTGGCAACTCGCTGGAAGCCGCAGCGGACGCTGCCCGTGAAGAACTCGCCGCCCCAAATCGTGCCGTCGTCGCCGTACCCCGTGCCATCGAAGGCGACTCCCAACACGTCCGTGTCGAGCGCCCCCCGTTCAGCCAACACACTGGCAACATGAGCGCGATGATGCTGCACTGCTAGCTTTTCTCCGGGCAATGCAGACGCGTGGGCAGTCGACTGGTACTCTGGATGTGCGTCGTGCACCACCAAGAGTTCGACCGGCACGACATCGTACATCGAACACAGGTCTTCTATCGTCTGCCGAAACGCCTCCAATGATTGGTAGTGCTCCAGATCGCCGATGTGCTGGCTCACGAACGCTTGTCCATCGATGACGAGCGCGACCGCATTTTTGAGATCGGCGCCGACGGCGAGCACTGGCCGCTTGCATGGGAGTGTCGCCACGACATCCGGCGCATAGCCGCGCGCGCGACGCAGAATCATTCCGCCGAAAGGACCGGCGCGCGCGACTGAGTCATCAACGCGCCGAGCGATTGGCCGTTCTCCAATGAGGAATGCATCGGCGATTCCGGCCAGACGTTCGCTTGCATCCGGGTCGGCATACGCGATCGGTTCGCTCGACCGATTCGCGCTCGTCATCACAAGCGTGCCCGGAGCGCCCGCGGCGAACAGCAGATGCTGCAGCGGGGTGTACGGCAGCATCACGCCCAGCTCGTCGTTATCAGGGGCTACGCCCGGGAGTGCAATCCTCGCCGGCGCCAGCACGATGGGGCGCTGCGCGCTTGTGAGCAGCGTTTCCGCTTCGTCCGAGAGCACCACGAGCTCCCTGGCCGCTGCCACGCCCGGTATCATGATCGCGAACGGCCGCTCCTTGCGGAACTTGCGCTCGCGTAACGCTTGCACGCTTTCGGCGTTGCGCCCGTCGCAGGCGAGATGATACCCTCCCAGGCTTTTGACCGCGACGATCGCTCCATCTCGCAACAGCAGCGCGGCAGCGCTGACTGCGTCGTGTCCCCAAGTCACTGCGCTGCCCGAACGCATGGAATACCGCGGACCGCAGTGCGGGCACGCGATCGGCTGAGCATGGAAACGTCGGTCGTTTGGGTCCTCGTATTGCGCTTGACAGTATTCGCACATCGGCCAGCCGCGCATAGTCGTGTTGGGCCGGTCGTACGGAAGCGCGGTGAGGATGCTGTACCGAGGACCGCATTCCGTGCAGTTGATGTACGGATAGCGGAAGCGCCGCGCTGCCGGGTCTTGCATCTCGTTCAGACAAGCGGCACAAACCGGCAGGTCAGGCGAGAGGGCCGTCGTCGGGCGCTCGCGCCGCTCGCTGTCTCGGATGACGAAGCCGGTCAGCCCTTCGAGCGCAGCAGCACACGAGGTCTGGCGTGCGATGTGCGCCGCGCTCGGAGCTTCAGCGGTGATCGCCGCTTGGAAGCTTTCAATGCATTCCGGACGGCCCTCGACGTGGATGTCCACTCCACTCTCGTCGTTGCGAACCCAGCCGGCGAGGTGGTGGGCGCTCGCCAGTCGGTAGACGAACGGGCGGAATCCGACCCCTTGCACGATTCCCTGGATGTGCACGCGCCGGGCCACAAGCGCCGGGGCTTCTTGGTCTGCGTGGGGCGCGCGAGCCATGGGCGCTAGCGGCCCGGATATGCGCCGCTTTCGGACGCCGCCGCAACATAACACCCAAGTCCGCGCCAGCCGATCTGCTCTACGCGTCCGTCTTGCACCAACACAGGGACCATGCGATTGCCGCCGGTCAACGCCAGCATCCGCTGCAGCGCAGTGTGGTCGTTGTCCACGTCATACTCGACGAATTCTTGCGCTCGCCACTCGAGATCTTCACGCAACTCGGCAGTATGCGGGCAGCTCGCAGTGCCGTACAGCTCAAGCGGCATGCTGTGGCACACCACCCAGTGCCTGGCGTATGATGTGATAGATCGACGCTTGCACCTCTTGTATGCGCGGAATGTAGTCGCAGTGCACGACGATCGCGATGTCAGCAAGCTGCGAGCGCACGACGTCACCCCCGTCATAGCCCAGCAACGCGACGCTCAGGAGTCCGCGCTTGCGCGCTTCCGCAAAGGTCGCAAGCACGTTCTTCGAGCCGCCGCTCGTCGAGATGCCGACGACGACGTCGTTTGGGTTCGCTTGAGCGATGAGCTGGCGCACGAAAATCACGTCCGTGCCGACGTCGTTGGCAATGGCGGTGATGTTGGCCGGCTCGAGCGACAGCGATACGGCTGGGATGGGACGCGCTCCGTCGGGCGGCATGACGCAATCGATGGCCCAGTCATTGGCGTCGGTGGCGGAGCCCCCGTTGCCGAAGAGAATCAGTTTTCCGCCTAACGCGATCCGCTCGCGCATGGCGACGATCGTTTGGGCGATCCCGCCGGCCTGTGTGGCGCCGACCTGCTCTCGCAGACGCTCGTCGTCCTGCGCCTTCATGACAATGGACGATGCCACGTCCCCCGCCACTCGATCGAGGTCTTGTCGCTGCGTGCCGAGATAGGGGTACAAAAAGCTTGCCGCCCCGACGTCATGACCCAACTCTCGATGCTCGAAGAAGACGTGCACGCTTTCCCACAGCGTGTGGTAGAGAATCTCGATCGCTTCCTGATGTATGTACGGGTCGTGCGACGGCGCAGAGACCGCATAGTCACCCTCGATGCCAGGCAATGCGAATGTCAACGCGCCGCGCTCGCGCGCGTGAGCCAGGACGCTTGCGACCTCAGGGTCGGGCTCAGGCGGTCCGAAGCCCATCACGATGTCATCCGGCGTGAGGATTGCCGGCAACCACTCCCGGAATGCGATGCTCAGGTCGAGCGCGGGCAGCGCCCGCTTTCCCACGATGACGGGGTGGACGAACTCGACGGAGACGTGCTGCGCGTCGGTGGCATACGCTCCCCGACCGAAGGCCAGCAGCCGTCCGCCCTTCAAAAAGCGGTCGGACATCGAGCGGCACGCGGCTGCCAACCGGGTTGACTCGCGCGGGAAAAAAGCTGCTGAAACGCGGTTGCGTTCGCGCAGTTGTTCCAGGATGAAGTCATGCAGGCCGGCTTGCGCCGTTGCCGTCACGGCACGCGCCAGTTCAGGCATCGCTTTCGCCTCGGGATGTGCGCAACGCGCTCTGGACCGTAAGTTCTTTCGCTACATGCGGCGGATGGCCATGTAGCGCCGCAGGTCGTTGAGCAGATCCGGCAGCGCTCGGACGATCAGCGTGCCGACGGCCAACAAGAGCACGTTGCGGACAAGGCTTCCACCGCTGAACTGGTTATTTCTGCGATAGCTGCGGCTGTCTCTGTTTTGCTGGTTCATGGCAGACCTATACCCCTTCGGAGTGCGGGCCATTCCCGCGTTGGCAGCATCATATCCATCAACATATGCGGGGCAGCGGGTCGCCGACGAGCATATCTATCACGCGGCTGCCGCCGTATCCGCTGACGGCGAGGACGGTGGCGGAAGGCCCTTCGCGGATCTCGCCGATGACGGAGGCTTGCTCTCCTCCCGCGACGCCTCGCAGAGCCGCGAGCGCAGCGTCCGAGTGCTCGGCCGAGACCACCGCGAGCAGCTGGCCTTCGTTCGCGATATGCAGCGGGTCCAACCCCAAGATCTCGCAGGCGCCGCGCACTTCATTGCGCACTGGAATCGACTCCTCTTGCAAGACGACCGCGAGTCTGCAATCGCGTGCGAGCTCGTTGAGCGCGGTCGCGACCCCACCTCGCGTCGGATCGCGCATCCATCGCAATCCCGGCGCGGCCGCGTCGAGCAGCGCTGCCGCCAACGGCGTGAGCGGCCGCGTGTCAGAGACCAGCGCAGCCTCCAAATCGAGCTCGCCGCGCGCGAGCAAGATTGTGATCCCGTGATCGCCGATGGGACCGGTCACGAGCACGCTGTCTCCTGAGCGCACGGACTTCGCATCGAGATGCGCTCGTGCGTCAAGCTGGCCGACGCCGAAGGTCGAGATGTACATCCCGTCGGCCATGCCATGCTCGACGACCTTGGTGTCCCCGCCGATCACCGCCACGCCGGCGCGCCGTGCGGCTTGGGCGAGCGCCTCGACCTCGAATCGGAGCACATCACCCGGCAAGCCGGCTTCCAGGATAAACGTCGCCATCAGGGCGATCGGCCGAGCGGCGGCTACTGCGAGGTCGTTGACGGTTCCGTTCACCGCCAGCTCTCCGATCGAGCCGCCGGGGAAGCGAAGCGGCTTGACCACGAAGGCGTCGGCCGTGGTCGCGAAGCGCACGCCTTCGATCTCGCAGATCGCCGAATCCGACAGCGGGTCGAGCGCCGGGTTCGCAAGCAAAGGCGCGATCAGTCCCTCGATGAGCCGGCGAGTGACCTTCCCTCCCGCCCCGTGCGCCATTTCCACTTGCGGGTCGTTGAAGCGGACGGGACGGGTCGCGGGGCGTTCGAGCGTGTCCATCTCGTTCAGGCGCTGACCGGTTCGCCGTGATGCACGTAGCGGTAGTAGGCGGCACACGCGCCCTCGCTTGAGACCATCAACGCGCCGATAGGATGCTCGGGGTTGCACTCCTTGCCGAACAGCTTGCATTGCACAGGCTTCAAGACGCCTTTGAGCACTTCGCCGCATTGCGCCGCCTTGGGATCGGTCACGCGCACGCCTGGCACTTCGAACTGGACTTCCGAATCGAAGCTTGCGTACGCGGTTGATAGCCGCAGCGCCGACTGTGAGATGAAGCCGAGACCTCGCCACTCGAAGTAAGGACGCAACTCGAAGACCTCGGTCATCGCCTTGAGCGCCGGCAGATTGCCTTCCCAAGGGACGATGCGGCGGTATTGGTTTTCGACCTTGGACTCGCCGGCCGCCAACTGGTGCAAGATCATCAGCACCGACTCCAAGATATCGAGGGGTTCGAATCCTGACACCACGACGGGTTTGCGGTAATTGTGGGCGATGAACTCGTACGGCCGGCATCCGATGACGGTCGAGACATGCCCCGGCCCCACGAACCCGTCTAGCCGCATGTCAGGCGAGTCCAGAATCGCGCGGATCGCCGGCACAATCGTCACGTGGTTGCAGAACACCGAGAAGTTGCGGACGCCGAGCGCTTTGGCGCGCATGAGGGTCAACGCCGTGGACGGAGCCGTCGTCTCGAACCCGATGGCGAAAAAGTATACGTGTCTGCTCGGGTTGGCTTGTGCGATGCGCAAGGCATCCAGCGGCGAGTAGACCATGCGCACGTCCGCGCCGCGGGCCTTGTACTCGAGAGGCGTTCCTTTGGTGCCGGGCACGCGCATCATGTCGCCAAAGGCGGTCATAATGACATCCGAGTTGTCCACGATGGAAAGCCCGTCGTCGACGCGGCCCATGGGAAGCACGCACACCGGACATCCGGGGCCGTGGACCAGCTCTATGTTGGGAGGCAGCACGTCTTTGAGGCCGTGGCGATAGATGGCATGCGTGTGGCCGCCGCACACCTCCATGATCCGGTAGTGGCGCTGTGGGTCGGCCGCCCGTGCAATCTCGTGTGCGACCGCGCCTACCAGCGCCGGATCGCGAAATTCGTCGACGTACTTCATGCGGGTTCCGATATTCTGGCCAAGGCGACCCCGCCATGCACGAGCAGGACGTCTCCCGCGCGCACCGCCGGCACGAACTCTACGGCGACGTCTCTTGCGCGGCCCACGCGATCCTCGCAGACAGCGACCACGCCGTCGACATGGAGCACGCGTACGGGAACGCCGGCGTCTTCGCACGTGAGACAACCGTCCTGATCGAGCGTGCGCGATCCGTAGCGCTCGAGCGCTGCGCCGCTTTGCGGGTGGGTCCGCTTCACCCGAGGCCGGCTCTCACCGACGCGCCCTCGGGGGCGAAGGTATAGCCCCGAACCTCTTCCATCGCGAGCTCATCCTCGCCGAGCGCGCGCAGCATGCGCAACTGTTCGACCGCCTCGGCCTCGCCGATCTTGCTCATGGCGAAACCGACATGGATGAGCACCCAGTCGCCCAATGCGACCTCTTGATCTTCCAAAAGGGCGATATTGATGTTGCGCTTCACGCCTGCCACGTCGACTTTGGCGAGCATGGGCTGTTGAGCGTCGAAGGCGACGATCTGCCCGGGTATCGCGAGACACATACGATCAGGTCCCTACCGTTTCTGGTTGCGTGACGGCGGAAAGCGCCGCCTTCTCTCGTTGCAGCACATCCAACACGAGGGGTACGACCGCTCGGGCTGCTCGGCCCACCGCTTCGCTCAGACCGATCGCCTCGCGGGTCTGCCCCGGCTCGCAACCGATGATCAGCGTCTTCGGGGGTGCGCCGCCGAGCGTCTTCAAGAACCCGAAGACGCTTCCCAGAGCCATGCTATGGGCGTCGGGGAGTGCCGCCGTTGCCCTCAGGTCGGGTTCGATCACGTACAGCGTTCCCGCCTTACCCCCGCGCGGCGTCGCGTCGAGGATGATGACGAGGTCGTAACCCGCCAACATCTCGTACGCGAGGTGGACGCCCCGTATGCCGTAGTCGGCGACTTTCACATCAGACGGCAACGCGGCCTCGGCGACGTGCCGAACCGCTTCGACGCCGAAGCCGTCGTCGCCGAAAAAGATGTTGCCGACGCCCGCGACCAGCACGCGCTCGTTCACGCTCCGTCTCCCAACGGCTCGATCTCGTTCGGATAGAAGAAAAGATGCCGCCCGTACCACTCGTGCATCTCACTGGCGGGATCGTCGTCGACTGAGACCGCGACGTAGTGCTGGTTCTCGAAGTCCTCGAAGACGCCGGTCACCCGCGCGGTGCGGCCGGCGAGGAACATATCCCAGGCGTCGGCGCGGCGAGCGGG
The DNA here is from genome assembly GCA_003244105.1 of Candidatus Eremiobacter antarcticus. Lineage (GTDB taxonomy): Bacteria > Vulcanimicrobiota > Vulcanimicrobiia > Eremiobacterales > Eremiobacteraceae > Eremiobacter > Eremiobacter antarcticus. The sequence goes on from QHBK01000012.1 coordinate 11,900, forward strand.
CTGCAGGCGCACGCGGGAACCGGTTGCGATCCTCTTTCCGCCTACGACCACATGGCCGCTGCCGGGCACGGCGTCCTCCAAAGAGCCTATGCTCCCCTCATGACCCCCGTTTCCGGTCTGCGCGCTCGCGCCGGCAGAACGCAAGTAACGCAAAGCTCCGTGCATTTTTGCGAACTGTTCGGGCATGATAGACTCCGCGCGATCGATGATGGCACGCGAGCGGGGGTCAGCGGCGCGCGCTTCGCGCTTCTCCTCATCCGTCAACGTGAGGACGCTCAAGTTCAAGAGTTCGTCGATCTCGGTCGCATCGAACTTGTCGCCGTCGCTTTCCGGCGCGATTTGAGGATAATCGTATAGGATGATGGGCGACAAGAGCATCATGGCGCTGCGATGAGGCGAACGCTCTTGTGCCGCAGGCAGCAGAACGGGCCACGCCTGGTGGTTCTCGCAGCGCTTCGCCGCAGGCGTCGCCTCCGCGGGCGGATCCAACAGCGACAGGAAGGCACCATTCTGGACCGCCAGGATACTGTGGGTAGAGACGAATGCGCCGCGCAGCGCTGCCGTGCGGTCGGCGTCGGAGTCGCCTGACGCCGGTTTGGAATGATTTTCGATGCGCAGACGGACGTGATGCAGAGCGCCGACTAACCGCCACGAGACGATGACCGTGCCCGCGAGCGCTCTGCACTCGCGCTCGAGCCATCCGTGCAGTTTCCCGCCGAAGTCACGCAGGTCCTCACGAATCAGTGTCGCTGGTATGTCGATCGCGGCTTGCGAGGTCTGCCAGGCAGCAGCATCTGCGCTGGCGTTCAGGGAAAGGCGAAAAGGAATCTCGCGCGGCACCGCTTCTTCCCACGGGATATGCTTGACACCGTCCACCACAAGCGAGTCGACGGCCGTGCCGCCCTCATGTCCGGCAGAGTCGCCTTGGCGGACCCTCCGTGACTGCACGTGCAGGAAACGCACGAGAACATCGAACTGCGGCTCACCCTGGGGCTCGACGAGCAGCTCGCTTTGCATGAACCACGCTTCATTGACCGTAGACTCGCCGTATGCTTGAGGAAAGACGACGCCGAACTGCCAGCGGCTCTGGTTCTTGGTCGCTGTAGCCGTGTACGGATAGAGCATGTAGCCTTCGTACAGGACCGCGTCGCCGATCTTGCGTGCGGCATGCCAGGCCGCCGGGCGATCGGCTGAGCCCGTCATGACGTCTCCTTGGCGGACTCGAGCAATGCCGAGATGGCGCTTTCCCAACTCGGCAGCGCGTGCTTGGCCTTGAAGAGGTAGAGCTCGTCGAAAGTATCCTTGTGCAGACGCAGCCATGCACTGTTCGGGAAATAGCGGTTCATCACGTCGCGCCATGCCGCGACGGGCAGACGGTATGAGGCGTCGAGTTCCCACGGCACTTGTTCGACAGCGAACCCGCCTTCACGGTAACGGAAAATGGTGCCGCTGAACAGCAAGATCACGGGGATCGCTCCGTCCTGCAAAGCGCTGAGATACTTGCTGGCGGAGACCTCGAAGTCGTACGTGCACGTGACCGGTATATCGACCTCGACGCTCTCGTAAAACTCAGGCACCATGACTGAGACGTGCGTCCATAGCATCGGCTTCAGCGTTTCGCCAAAGCGTCGCGGTTCTCCGAAGAGCTCGAGCAACTGGTCCTGCTCTCCGTTGGAGTAGCCGCGCCGCTGCGGTTCGATGCGAAGCTGGGTGTGCAGCGCTATGGCGTGAACGCGTTCGCCTGAATCATCCGTGATGCGCACTCGGAAACTCAGGGTTGGAACCGCGGCGAAGGGCTCCGCCCGGGCGTCGAGCACCGCAAAGGTCAGCGCGCTCACGATATCCTCTGGGCCTGCAAGCCGCCGCTCCTGGCGCTCAGCCGCTCGAGGAAATCGTCGATGGCGCGCCACGCGCTCTCGCCGCCGTCGAACCCCTTCCAAAAGGACCGCATGAGCCCGACCAGCTCGTAGCAAGCGTCGATCGGTACGATGAAGGACGCGTCGTCGCCGCCCTTTCGGCGGTACACGAGCAGCGCTTCGACGTCGGCCTGGAGGCTTGCCAGCGGCTCCTGCGCGCTCGCCACCTCTTGCCAAACATCAAGCGGCAGCAACGACTCGGCAGCGCCGGCGGGACCGGGATAAAACGCGACCATCTTGTCTGCGCTGCTGTTGAAGAAAAAAAATGCGAGATTGATGGGTATGCCGAGCCGCTCCCACTGGTCGTCTGAAAAGACCGGCTTTGCAAATCGGATGCAACGATCGCCCACCGCCTTGTAGCGGCCCTGCGCGGCGCCACGCGGTGTGAACAACAGATAGCACGGGCGGCAGGCACACAGGAGGCGCCGCTCTTTCACGTCGACCAAGTGCGAATGCGCGGATTCAAGGGCGACGGAGCATAGCTCGCAGCGTTCGCCCGCAGCAATCGCTGGCGCTGGCGCGCGCAAGTAGCGCGACAGCGCGCCTAGCCCTTTCAGATCGCCGTTTTGCTCCGACATTCGACCGCCTATGCGACCACGGGGATCGCGAGCTGAACTTTGTCGCCCGACACCACGAGCGGGAACGGTTCTATGTGGAGCTCTGGCTGATCAGGGGCGCGGCCCGCTTTGACGACGTCGTACTCTTGGCCGCAAGAAACGCAGGCGAGCAGCGGCCAGCGCAACGATGCCCTGCTCAATCCGACGAGGCAACGGGGGCACTGGTTGCGATATGCATACAGCGCATCGGGGGAGCGCAAGAACAGCACCGGCATCCCCTCCACCTCGCAGCTCGCCATGCCGTTATCGCTGAGGTCCGGGAGCGCCGCGAGCGAGACCCACTCGGTGGGCTTGCGAGTTACCGCTCCGTCGTGCACACCCTCGGCGCGGATCTCCGTGATCTCCGGGGCCGCGTCGTGAATGGCGCGCTCGATGGCTAGTTTCATCGTGGAAGCGGATGATGGGCAGCCGTGGCAACTGCCGGCCATGCGCAGATAGACGGTCTCACCCTCGATGCGCAGGAGCTGGACGTCTCCTTCGTGGGACTTCAAATAGACCCGCACGCGGTCAAGAGCCTGGACGATGCGCTCCTCGAGGCTAAGCGGGTGCAGGCCGTGCAGGATAAGCAGGCTTGCGACCAAGTCGTCATCACAGAGATGCCTGAAGATGCGGCCGCCGGAATCGCCGGCGTTCTCGTCGACGATCTCAAGGATGCGCGTCAACCCGGCGCCGTAAAGTCGGACAAGGGTCGAGACCAGTTCCTCAGCCTTTGCACGAGCATGCGCGGGGTTTGGTGAGGTTGCGAGTTGCTGGAGCAGAGCATCCACGCGATCGCCCAACGCGCGCGGGTCCTCTGGGCGTCGCGCCAAGTGGTCGGGCGGTGCGCTTCTCCTATCGTGGCCTTCGGTCAACGCTGGAGTCCTCTCATCTATGTCGCTTGTGCTTCCTCATGTTCTCCGGCCTGAGGCAGCAAGGCCGGACGTGATGTCCGGCCGCTGATGTGAACGCGCCCCGCAGTAGCTATCCAGGTGCGTCTGGGAAGACCATGGGCGAGTGAACGACGTCTATGGTCTTGCCGTCCCCCACGTACATGTGCACGCCGCACGGCAGGCACGGATCGAAGCTGCGCACCGAGCGCATGATGTCGATGCCCTTGAAGTTCTCCGGTCCGTTCTCCTCAAAAATGGGCGTGTTCTGCACGGCATCTTCGTAAGGTCCGGGCGTGCCGTAGATGTCTCGCGGATTGGCGTTCCACGGCGTCGGTGGCCAAGGATGGTAATTGGCGATCTTGCCGTCGCGGATGACCATGTGATGGGAGAGCACGCCGCGGACCGCTTCCGTGAAGCCGCAGCCGATAGCGTCTTTCGGAACGGTGAACGGCTCCCACGTCTTGGTGTGGCCAGCTCGGATGCATTCGAGCGCTTTGTCGAGGAAGTGCAGCGCGCAGGCCGCGGCGTAGGCCTGGAAAAAAGTGCGGGCGCGGTTGCGCTCGATGGTGTTGCTGTACTTGGGGATCTTCCATTCAAAGGTGACGCCCGGCTTGAGCGCGGTTTTGGGCAGATTGATGACGACGCTGTTTCCGGTCGCCCGCACGTAGCCGATGTCGACGAGGCCGGACAGAGCCGTCGACCAGAGGCGCGCCAACGGGCCGCCGCCCGTGTCGAGCGCCAAGTAGTCCTTGCCGTCGTACCAGCGCGGCGACATCACCCAGCTGTAGTTCGACTTGAAGTCGCGCTTCTGGGGTTGCGGCAGGGTGTGCATGTTCCAGGGGTGACGGCGATCGACCGGATTGCCCAGCGGATCCTCGGAGACGAACGTCTCGCGGCCATCCCAGTCATCGTAGTACGAGTGGCCGAGCAGTATGCGGATGCCCAGGTTGATCTTCACGAGGTCGTTGGTCACAAGCTTGCCGTCGACTATCACGCCCGGCGTCACGAACATCTTGCGGCCCCACTCGCTCATCTTTCTGTAATCGAAGTCGCAGTGATCGGGGTCGTTGAAGCTGCCCCAGCACCCGAGCAGGATGCGCCGTTCGCCGACGTGCTCGTAGCCGGGCATAGCCTGATAGATGAAGTTGAAAAGATCCTCGTGCAGCGGCACGACGCGCTTCATGAACTCGACGTAGCGCATAAGCCGGGCCATGTAATCCGTGAACAGCTGCACCGTCGCGACCGTGCCGACACCGCCCGCATACAGGGTGGATGGATGGACGTGACGTCCTTCCATCAAGCAGAACATCTCGCGCGTGTAACGGCTGACGACCAGCGCTTCGCGATAGAACTCCCCCTCAAAGGGGTTGAGCGACTTCATGATGTCGCCGATGGTGCGGTAGCCGTGGGCGGCGGCGTTGGGCGCCTCGGCCTTCTCCGCTTTCTGCCAGACGCCGGGATTGGTCTCCTTGATCATCTTCTCGCAGAAGTCCACGCCAACAAGGTTCTCTTGGAAGATATTGTGGTCGAACATGAACTCTGCGGCTTCGCCCAGATTGATGATCCACTCGCCCAGAGCCGGCGGCGCCACGCCGTACGCCATGTTCTGGGCGTAGACGGAGCATGTGGCGTGGTTGTCTCCGCAAATACCGCAGATGCGGCTCGTGATGAAGTGAGCGTCGCGCGGGTCTTTGCCTTTCATGAAGATGCTGTAGCCTCGGAAGACCGCCGACGTGCTGTAGCATTCAGCGACTCGCCGTTCTTTGAAATCGATTTTCGTGTAGATGCCGAGACTTCCGACGATGCGCGTGATCGGATCCCACGACATCTCCACGAGCCGGTCGCTCGCCGTTGTGGTGCTGGCGGCGGGCAGGTCCTTTATCGCCATCTATGACTCCTCATGATGTCGGATGAGGGAAATTTTGCGGCCTATCGTTGCCAATTGGGCCGGTAGCCTGTCGTCAGCTCTCGGCCAGGATGCCGCCACTTGGGCTCTTCGTCGAGCGTCTTGACGGTGATCGCGCGCAGCCCGCGTATGACGTTGCCATACAGGGAACTCACGCCCGAGGAGAGCTTCCCGCCCGGTGGCTCGTCCATGAAGGGCATGAACTTGTCCGGGAAGCCGGGCATCGTGCAGCCGATGCAGATCCCGCCGACGTTGGGGCAGCCTCCGACACCGCCGATCCAGCCGCGCTTCGGCACGTTGCATTTAACGACCGGCCCCCAGCAGCCGAGCTTGACAATGCATTTCGGCGAGCCGTATTCGGTTGCGAAGTCTCCCTGCTCGTAATAGCCCGCGCGGTCGCAGCCCTCGTGCACGGTGGCTCCGAATAGCCACGTCGGACGGAGGCAATCGTCGAGCGGAATCATAGGGGCCTGCCCGTTGGCCTGCCAGAGCAGATATAGGATCGTCTCCGAAAGATTGTCCGGCTGGATCGGACAGCCCGGGACGCAAACGATGGGGATGCCCGCCTTCGATCGCCAGTCCCAGCCGAGATAGTCGGGGACACCCATGGCGCCCGTCGGGTTGCCGGCCATCGCGTGGATGCCGCCGTACGTTGCGCACGTGCCGACCGCGAGGACTGCCAGCGCCTTCGGCGCGAGCCGGTCGAGCCATTCGCTGGTAGTGATGGGCTGGCCGGTTTCGGGATTGTTGCCGAAGCCCGACCAGTAGCCTTCCTTCTTCAAAGACTCATTGGGGATCGATCCTTCTATGACGAGCACGAACGGGTCAAGTTGCCCCTTCTCCGCGTCGAAAAACGCTTTGAGAAACTCTGCGCCGCCCAGGCTGAAATCGATGAGAGGCCAATGGAACTTCACTTTGGGCAGGCCGGGCAGGGCTCCCAGGGCGATCTCTTCGATGCTGGGCTGCATCGCGGCGGTGAGTGCGACCGAATCCCCGTCGCAACTCAATCCCGCGTTAATCCATAACACGTTGACAACTGTTTCCGCCTTTGGAACGGTCGCCATGATCACCGGCCTTTCAACTTTTGCACTTTTGCTGGTCGCACTATCAGCGATCCGCCAATCGTCTACGATGTGGAAACCCGGTTGCGTTGTGTGCTAGTATACTCTTGCGTCCAATCCATCACAAGAGAAACGTCGCACGAAGTTTTGGACAGCGAATTTTAAAAACCAAGCGATTCAAGCAGGCGATCATCGCCGGCGCATCGTCAGGAACATCGCGTGCATGAGATTTCGATCGCTCTAAGCTTGCTCGAAGGGCTAAGCGAAGAAGCGGAGCGCCGCCGCATCGGCCGTGTCAGCGCAGTGCGCGTGCGCATCGGCGTCATGAGCGCCGTGGTCAAAGATTCGCTCTTGTTCGCGTGGGATTTAGCCGCGGCGGGCACGATTGCGGAGGGTTCGGAGTTGAAAATCGAAGAGGTCCCGCTTGCGCTGTGGTGCTCGAAGTGCGACTGCGAGCGCGCGCCGACCTTCCCCACCAGCTTCCAGTGTTCCGTCTGTGGAACTTTTGCGACCGAAATCCGCCACGGTCGCGAGCTCGACATCGTCGCCATGGAGGTGCCCGATGACATACCGGCTGGTTGAAGTGCAGAAAAGCGTTCTGAGCAAGAACGCCGGCCTAGCGCGCGACCTGCGGCAGCGGTTCGCCGAATCGGGAACCTTCGTGTTGAACCTGCTGTCGAGCCCGGGCGCCGGCAAGACCACGTTGCTCGAGGAAACCCTGCGCCGGCTGGCGTCAACGCACCGAGCAGCGGCGCTTGTGGGGGACCAGGCTACGGACAACGATTCTTTGCGGTTGGCCCGCGCCAAGGTCGCCGTCCGCCAGATAACCACGGGTGCGGAGTGCAGGCTGGATGCGTTGATGGTTGGGAAGGCGCTCGATGGGTGGGCGCTCGCGGACTACGATCTGCTCTGCATCGAGAATGTTGGCAATCTCATCTGCCCTGCGGAGTATGATCTCGGCGAGGACCTCCGCGTGACGCTCATGTCTGTCACCGAGGGTGAGGACAAGCCTCTCAAGTACCCGCTCGCCTTCAACACAGCGCAGACGATCATCATAACGAAGATCGATTTGTCGTCGGCCACAGGTTTCGACCGTGCAGCCGCGCGGGCCAACATCGAGCGCGTTCACCCGGGGGTCCAGGTCATCGAGCTGTCGGCGCGCAGCGGTCAAGGCCTGAACGAGTGGCTGGAGCTGGTCGAACAGCGCGTGCAGGCGAAGCGCGTGGCGGCGCCCGCATCAGTCTGACGAAACAGTCCTCGACGGCCTTATCTCCTACAATCTTTGTTCCGCGTCGCCGCGATCGTGTTCTCCGTCTCCTCTCCCCTGGTGTTGTCCTTGCCTAGGGTTCGACAAGGCGGCGTCAGCGCTGCTGTCGCAGACGCGGCGTAGCCGTCAGCCAGCCAAAGTAGCCACCCACGAAGCCGCATAGGACGTCGATGCCGTTCCAAAGCAATCCCTCGCGTACGCCTTCGGCGGCTTGGCCGGCTTCTATCAGCAAGCTGTATGCTGCGATGCTCGCCGCCGGGAAGAGCCAACGCACCTGAGGCGACGGGGCAGCGAGCGCCTTGCTGAGCAGAATTCCGACGAGCGTGAATGCGGCGATGCTGTAACTTTTTCGAAGGAGTATTTGCAACGGCCCGGGCGGCGATGTGGCTTCGTAGACAGAGTCGCTCAGCGCGATTGCGAAGAGACACGCTGCGGCGACAGCGGTCGCTGTCCACCACAGCGCGGATCTGGTCCTCGGTTGCGCGCTGCCCATGGATCGACGGCCGCCTTTTCAAAGCAGATGCCCCGCCCGGGGCTCGAACCCGGAACCACCCGGTTAAAAGCCGGATGCTCTACCGTTGAGCTAACGGGGCACATCGCGCCTAGAGGGACTCGAACCCCCAACCTTCGGGTTCGAAGCCCGACACTCTATCCAGTTGAGCTATAGGCGCGCGCGGATGGTCCACTGTCTTCCTGTGCGATGTGGAAATGGGTGAATGAGGGGATTTGAACCCCCGACCTCCGGTGCCACAGACCGGCGCTCTAACCAGCTGAGCTACACTCACCGCGAATCAAAAACGCCGGCAGCGTGTTTCTGCGGTGCAATTTCGGCGACCTTTGCATGCGGTTCTCGCGGCGTACGGCGCGTTCAAGTCGCGATCACGAGAGGTGGATGCGCGCCCGCGGAGACTCGAACTCCGGACCTAGTGCTTAGAAGGCACTTGCTCTATCCATCTGAGCTACGGGCGCAGCACATCGGGTGGACAGGACTTGAACCTGCGACTTCCGCGTCCCAAACGCGGCGCTCTACCAAGCTGAGCTACCACCCGTCATTCGTCATTCATGGGACGGAGAGCTTACGACCTCCCCTTTATCATTCGACGAGCGGCGAGATCATTGCTTGCAGCGATCGCACGGCGCGGCCGCGGTGAGAGACCGCGTGTTTGCGCTGCGCTGTTACCTCAGCGAACGTCGCATCGTATCCCGGGAAAAAGAATATGGGATCGTAGCCGAAGCCGTTCTTGCCTCGTTCGCTTGACGCGATCAGGCCGTCAACTTCGCCACGCGCGGTGATCGGAGCGAAGCCAGGCACGACGAGCGCGCAGACGCATACAAAGCGCGCTGTCCGAGACTTGCCTTCGACCGCCGCCAGGATGGCGCGGTTGCGCTCCTGAGCGCTCGCTTCCGCGGATGGGCTGCGCGCCGAGCGCACTCCCGGCCTCCAGCCCATTGCCTCGACCTCGATACCCGAATCGTCGGCAAGCGCCGGCGCTTGGGTGATCTCGGCGAGGGCCGTCGCCTTGAGCACCGCGTTGACTTCGTACGAATCGCCTGTCTCATCCACATCCGGATACTGTGCGCCCGCAAACGCGAGCGCGGGTTGGAAACGGCCCCACACCGTCTCGATCTCGGAAAACTTCTCGCGGTTCTTGGTGGCGACCGCTATGGGCCGGTCGCGACGCAGCCGAGCGCCGCGCCAATCGTTACTCGTGACTGAGTTTCAAGACCGCCATGAAGGCCTCTTGAGGGAGCTCGACGTTGCCCACTTGCTTCATCCGCTTCTTGCCTTCTTTTTGCTTCTCGAGCAGCTTGCGCTTGCGGCTGATGTCGCCGCCGTAGCACTTCGCCAGCACGTTCTTGCGCATGGCCTTGACGGTCTCGCGCGCGACGACCTTATTGCCGATCGCCGCCTGGATGGGCACGTCGAACATCTGGCGGGGGATCACTTCACTCAGCCGCTCGGCCAGCATGCGGCCCCAGTGCGCTGCCTTTTCGCGGTGGATGATGAACGAGAGCGCGTCGACCGGCTCGCCGTTGAGCAAGATCTCCAGCTTGACCAGCTCGCCCGGCCGGAAGCCGATGACCTCATAATCCATGCTGGCGTAGCCCTTGGTTCGCGACTTGAGCTGGTCGAAGAAGTCGATGATGACCTCGGCGAGCGGGATCTCGTACGTGAAGATGACGCGCAGCGGAGAGATGTAATCCATCGATATCATGGCGCCCCGGTGCGATTGACACAGATCCATGATAGCGCCGATGTATTCCGCAGGCGAGATGATCGAGCAGCGCACGTACGGCTCCTCGACGCTCGCGATCGTCTGCGGCGACGGCAGGCGGGCGGGATTGTCGATCGATATCTGTTCGCCGTCGGTCGTGTTGACGTGATAGACGACCGAGGGTGACGTCGCGATGAGCGACAGCCCGTACTCGCGTTCCAAACGCTCTTGTACGATCTCCATGTGCAGCAGCCCGAGAAAGCCGCAACGAAAGCCGAAACCCAACGCGATGGACGATTCAGGCTCGTAGGAGAGCGACGCATCGTTGAGCTTCAGCTTTTCGAGCGCTTCTCGCAGGTCGCCGTACTCCGACCCTTCGTTCGCATAGAGCCCGCAGTAGACCATCGGTGTCACTTTGCGATAGCCGGGCAGCGGCATGTGCGCCGACGAATCGACATCCGTGAGCGTGTCGCCGACGGCGATCTCCGACAGCGACTTGACGTTGGCGATCACATAGCCGACGTCGCCGATGGAGAGGCCGTCATTTGGCCGCATGTCAGGCCGGAACGTCCCCACTTCCAAGACTTCGAAGATGCGATCCCCCGCCATCGATTGGATGCGCATACGCGCGCGCAGCGAACCGTCGAAGACCCGAATATAGCAGATGACGCCGCGGTACGCATCGTAGTGCGAGTCGAACACGAGCGCGCGCAGGTGGTCCGCGCTGCCTGTGGGCGCGGGCACGCGCTTGACGATCGCTTCCAGAATCTCCCTGATGCCGATGCCCTCCTTGGCCGACGCCTTGATGCAATGGTCGGCTTCGATGAGCAGCGTGTCTTCGACGTCGCGGATGACCCCGTCGGGATCGGCGGACGGCAGATCGATCTTGTTGATCACCGGGATGATCGCAAGCTTCGCTTCGCTCGCGAGGTAGTAGTTCGCGAGCGTCTGCGCCTCGATGCCTTGCGAGGCGTCGATGACGAGCAGAGCACCTTCGCATGCGGACAGCGATCGCGAGACCTCGTATGAAAAGTCCACGTGGCCCGGCGTATCGATGAGGTTGAGCTCGTACGTCCGGCCGTCGTCAGCTGCGTATTCGAGCGTCACCGGATGAGCCTTGATGGTGATGCCGCGCTCGCGCTCGAGATCCATGGAGTCCAGCACTTGGTCTTCCATGTCGCGCCGGGCCATCGTGTTGGTGACTTCGAGGAGCCGGTCGGAGAGCGTCGTCTTGCCGTGGTCGATGTGCGCGATGATGCAAAAATTGCGCACGTGAGCCGTCATGCGCAATTCCGGCGCGCGATGTGCCATGAACTTCTAACTACGGGATGCTTCTCTGCGGGCCCTGGGCCGCAGGGGCTAGTGAGCGGCGATCACCTTCGCGCCGGCGGTCAGAAACGGAGTGGGATCGATGGCCTTCCCCCACATTTCCAACTGATAGTGGACATGCGGTCCGGTTGCGAATCCGGTGGAGCCGACGAGCGCGATTTGCTGACCCTTGCGAACGGTCTGGCCGGCTGCCACCAATAGGCGGGAATTGTGCGCGTACCAGGTCTGCAGCCCGTTGCCATGATCGATGGCGATTTTGTTGCCGTATCCACCGTCCCAACCCGACTCAGTGACGACGCCGGCAGCGGTCGCGTACACCGGTGCGCCGTAGTCGTTGACGATGTCGAGGCCTTCATGAAATCCGACCTCGGGATCGGAGCGGTAGCCGAAACCGGACGATATGTACCCCAAGGTCGGCCACATGGAAGGTATAGCGGCAAGAGAGCGCTCGTGCGCCGCGCGCGCGGCGATTTTCTGCTGCGCCAACACGCGTATGTGTTGTTTCAGGTTGGTCGATTCGTCGCTCGCCGAGTCGACAGCGGCTGCCAGCGACGACAAGTCGGCCGCCTCCGCTTGGAATCCTAGGCTGTCAATGTTTGACACATTGCGCATCCATGACACCGCGCGGCTCCACACCGTGCTGTTGCCTTCCGACGGCGGCCCGGACGTGGCGCCGTATTGAGTGGCGCCCTTATTCGCTTCTTTCATTTTTGCACTGCCGCGAACTTTCGGCTGGGGCGCGATGACCTTGGTCAGCCGGTGCATCTCCTGGTTGTCACGCTGCAGCTTGGCGAGCCGGTCCCACAGCATGCTCGTCTGTTTGGAAAAGACGTTGAGTTGACGGTCTTGTTGCGCCTCGCGCACCTGCAGCGCTTCGACGTTCGCCTGAGCTTGATGCACTGCGGCGAAGTGCGCTCCCAGCAGGGTGAGGATGAGAACGAGGAACGACGCGCACAATAGCGAGAGATGGTAATGGGAAAACTCCCACTTGTAAACCGCCTGGGAGTCGTGAGGCATGACTTTGATCCGCATGCGCTTGTGCTTAGAAAAAATCCGTTGGTGGAGTCGTTCCATGCGTCTTTCCCCGTCGTCACCGATCGCTAGTAAGTCGCCGTGCCTCGCAGGGTTGGAGTTAATGGATATTCAGGCCGGCTTTGGTCTGCTCGATCGCGCGTTGCTCTTCTTCGCTCAACTCCTTGTCGGCCGCGAACTTGCGGATCGCTTTCGCGTACGTCCTCACCTCTTCACGCGAGTAGATGCTCGATACTAAGAAGCCATTGCCCTCGGAGTCGACGACCGCCAACGCGTATGACAGCTCGGACCCGACGTCGGCAAAGGCGTTAAACCGGACAAAGCCGACGCGTTGCAGCGTATGTGCAGCGGTCGCTTCTAAGGCATCCACCCGCCTTTGCAGGGCACCGAGCTCTGCGGGATCTCGTGCTGCTCCCCCGCGTCCAGCGAGCGGACGGAGCCTGCGCAACGCGGGCCGAGCGATCATCAGGTGATACACGATCGACACGACGATCGCCCCAAGCAACGCGACGGCGAAAAGAGGAGACGTCAACGCGTCGCCGAGACCTGCCAAGAACGACGAAGATGGGCCGTTCATCGCAGGCGCGCATGTTCGCAGAGCGCCATGTGAGTCCTTTCGGCATGCAATGGCAACGAGTGCCGCCTAAGTCGCAAGCCGCGGCTACGTGCTAGCGACGCGGTTTTCGTCGCGGCGGCGCGCAGTCGTATGAGAAAATGCGGCAAAAGCTTACGCACGCCTGTACGAAAGCGCGCGCAAGCGCGGCAAAGGGGAGGCTCAGTCAGAGCTACCCGCGGCGCACGAAAGGATCCGCATGCCGCTGCTACCTTCCGGTCCTGACGGGGTTAGCGGTCTTTGGTCGCGCGGACTCCGGCTTCGCCTCCAGCGGCACCTTCTCAGACTGCGTGGCTGGCGACCTTCACAACGCGTTGATGCGAGGGCTCTTCGAAACGTCACTCGTTGCCGAGTGCGTGCGCCATGGCGGAGAGGGAGGGATTCGAACCCTCGAGACGGTTTTAGCGTCTACACGCTTTCCAGGCGTGCCTGTTCGACCGCTCCAGCACCTCTCCGTAGCGCAAAGCGGTTCGTCGCTTCAGGCCCTCTTGCTTTCCATCGCCTTGCAGATGAACGCGGCGACTTCATCACTGCACGGCTTCGTGAACGTCGACGGCCAGTTCGCCTCATCCGCGTACAGACGATTGAGGCTTTGCGCCGTACCTTTTGACCCAATCCATGTCGTCTTTCATATCCATCACCTCAATGATCGCTTTGAGCTTGTTCCAATCGGCATCTCCAGACGCGTCCACCATGGCTTGCGCTCGGCCAATGGTCATTGCGACGCGTTCGAGATGCTCCCGCATGCGCTCGATGCTTTCGCGTTGCATGGCGAGTGCCCGAGGGAGGCCCGGGCTCGCGCTCGTCAGCAGCGCCTTGTGGCGGACAGCGACAGGCCGAAGAATTTGAGCGCCACGATCTGCTGCAACCGCTCAAACTCGAATCTGCCGTACAATCGCTGTCCGCTCCGGCTGCGGCCTGCCGGCTTTAGGATGCCGACGCGGTCATAATGGTGCAGCGTCCTCACGCTGACGCCCGACTTCCCCGCGAAGTCGCGGACCCGGTAGAGCTCGTTTGATTTCTCATGCGACGGCACGCCTAAGACGTTGTACACCATGACGCAGCGTCAGTGGCAAGAAGTTTTTGATGCAAGATGATGGCGGAGAGGGTGGGATTCGAACCCACGAACGGGTTTTAGCCGTTACTCGCTTTCGAGGCGAGCGCGTTCAACCAGCTCTGCCACCTCTCCCCATATGTGTCGCGGACGCTCTTCAGGGCGCCTCAGCGCTCGCCAGTCACATTTCCGCGCTTCTGCGCTCCCGAAAAAATGATCGCAGCAATTGCGCAGCTTCCGCTTCTCTCACTCCCCTCAGCACTTCCACGCGATGGTTGAGGCGCGGATTCGCGAGCACGTTTAATACCGAGCCCGCCCCGCCGCCTTTTGGATCGTCGCAACCATACACGAGCCTCTCAATCCTCGCGGCCACGCAGGCGCCGGCGCACATGACGCAGGGCTCCTTCGTGACGTACAGGGTTGCCCCGCTGAGTCTCCAACCGCCTTTGCGTGCCGCTCCTTGACGCAGAGCGACGATTTCGGCGTGTGCGGTGGGATCGTGGTTCGACTCCTTTTGGTTGAAGCCGACCGCCGCGATATCCGTGCCGACGACGAGGACGGCACCCACCGGAACGTCGCCGCGCTGGTGCGCGATTTTGGCGAACTCGAGCGCTCGCTGCATGAATCGGTCATCATCGTGGGAAGTCGTAGGACACCTCGTGCGCCCGAGTGGGATCGAACCACCAACCTTCGGCTTCGGAGGCCGACACTCTATCCAATTGAGCTACGGGCGCAAGCGACGCGTGGCGCGCGGCCGCGGCGTCTTCAGCGTTTGCCTCGGGCAAGAATCGAACTTGCGACCAAGGGCTTANNCCCTGCTCTACCGCTGAGCTACCGAGGCGCGGCTGTTGAAAGAAAGTGTGCGCGCTCGGAGGGACTCGAACCCCCGACCTCCAGATTCGTAGTCTGGCATTCTAATCCAGCTGAACTACGAGCGCACACTCGCAAGGTTCAGGCAACTGTCTCCCGGTTTCCTACCGCATCTGTCCGCCGGCGCAGCGAAGGGTGATCCGCATTCGGGAGCCGGCGCTCACTCGGAGTCAGGAAACGAAAGGTGGGCACTGGCGGAGAGAGAGGGATTCGAACCCTCGATAGCGCCTTTACAGCACTATAACGGTTTAGCAAACCGCCGCTTTCAGCCAACTCAGCCATCTCTCCAACGCCACTCTCCCCGAATTCGCATCCCCTTGGAAAACATCATCCAACGATGCCCGGCTGAGGGCCGGACGGGCCTCCTTCAGCCATCATCAGCTGCTCGGAACGGCGAGCGCAGCCGATATCTATTGAATGAGCAAAGCACGACACAGTTCCCGTCCGCAGAGCCGGAGGAGTGGACGAGCGGCCGCCTTCCACGAGGCGGGGCACGCCGTAGTGGCGTTGCTCGTGAGGATTCGATTTCCAGGCCTCAAGGTGCGCCCGCTTGACGAGTCTTCCGGTTGCTGCCTCTTTCAATCGTTCTTGCAAGCGCGCACGCGACGCCTCGTCAAGATCAAAGCCGGCCGATGGAACCGCAATCGCCTCGAAAATGAGTTGCTGTTCTACAAGGCCGGCGTTGCCGCGGAGCAGCGTTGCGCCCACCGAGTGAGCTCCTCGAATATCGCGTGCGCGCGCAAGGATTCAACCGACCTCGCAACCGCTGCTCTCCCGCAAGCATCGCCCCGCGAGATCGCTGCCCTCTCGGAGTACCTGACCCTTCGCACGGGCAATCTGGTCGACTTACCAGCGGTCTGGAGCCAGACAGCCGTACTCGCGAAGAAGCTCCTCAAGGAGAAAAAATTATCCTACGATCAGGTCCAAGCGCTGCTCGGGCCGCGATTCGCACAACAGAACGACCGGATTCGAATTTCGCACCTGGGGGTCAGGCCCGATAAAACCAAGCGACGGCCCGACCGGGCCACTCACGCGACGTGAGGCGGGCACGCGAAGCCCGCGGCAGGCCAAGAGAGCGGCGGGCGATCCATCCTCGCGTGAGAAGATTTCTCAGTTACGTAACATTGCGTCCGAACCGCTGAAAGAATTCGCCGCCAAGCAGCGCCTTGACGAAAGGTTGGTCATTGAATACGCTTTGATGCTGTTCTTTCGGAGAGGCGACGATCAGCGGCTCAGCCGGCTGGTGCACCGCAACGGCAGCGTCAAGGCCAGAACAAACAAAAAGCGCTAGGATTTTGCGGTTCCCGCTGCGGCGGCTTGAAACTCCTCAAGGTGCGACTCGGTCGGTGCCGGCGTGAAGAGGCTTACCGCGACGCATACCGCCGCGTTGAGCAGCAAAGCGAAAAACCCAGCGTTGATTCCGCCCACCGTCGCGATGCCGGCCAGCGCGAGCACCCCCAAGACTATGACGCCGGCAACGATTCCCGCGCACACTCCCCACGCCGACGTCCGGCGCCAGGCGAACGCGAGCACGGCTGCGGGAAAGAACTGCGTGACGCCGTTGTACGCGATCAGCAAGAGATCCACAAGCGTCGCCTTCTCATACAGCCAAAAGAGCAATGCCAGGACCGCGACGACCAGCACGAGCAGCCGGCTTGCGCGCATCCGCGCTCGATCTGACGTGGCGGTTTGCAGCCAATCCCCCAACACGTTCTTGGTGAAGATGCTGGCGGCGGCGAGCAGTTGCCCCGACGCGGGTATGAGCGCCGCCAGACATCCGGCGCCTGCCAGGAAACCGACGATCCACGGCGGGTAGTAGCGCTGTATGACCAGCATGAACGACTGATCCGCTTCCGGACCTTTGAGCCCCGGCAGGACCAGCAAAGCGGTGAATCCGGCGAAAAAGATCAGCAACAGCATGAGCTGATACAAGGGCAAGAAAATGGCGTTGCGGCGCAAGGCGTCGTCGCTTTTCGCCGAGTATGCTGCGGCCATCGACTGGGGCCACATAAAGAAGCCGCACGCGGTTAAGAGCACCGTCGACACGAACCAGCGCGTCCCCATTCCGCTCGAGCCGGGCTCAAGCGTCATCCAGTGAGGATGCGTTTCCATGACGCGTGAGATGACGTTTGCGGGCGAGCCGAAGAAGTGGATGGGCAAGGCGATTCCCGCGAAGAGCACTCCCAAGAGCACCAAGGCGTCCTTTGCGATGCTCGCCCATGCGGTGCCTCGCAAACCGGTCGTGTAGACGAAGAGAGCGATGGTCAGGAAGGCCAGGGCCACTGCCCGTGTAGCATCGAGCGAGCCGTAGCCGGCGACGCGCAGTAAGATCTGCACGCCCGTCAGCTGCAAGGTCACATACGGCACGAGAAACACGAAGCCGACGAGGGCGACGATGACTCCGAGCGCTCGGCTGCGATAGCGATGCGCGAAGAAGTCCGGCCCCGTCAGTAGATGGTAACGCGTTGCCACTCTCCAGATAGGAGGCAGCAAGAAGTAGGAGATGATGTAGGCGACTGCGCCGTAGCATAAGATGTAAAAGGCGGGCGCGCCTTTCCCATACGCCCAGCCGGCAGCACCCAAGAATGTGAAGCTCGTGTAGATCTCGCCGGCCATGAGCAGCCACAGCAATATCGCGCCGAAAGAGCGCCCGCCAACCATGTACTGCTCGGGATCCATCATGACGCCGCGCGCACTCA
Source organism: Candidatus Eremiobacter antarcticus (assembly GCA_003244105.1). Classification (GTDB taxonomy): domain Bacteria; phylum Vulcanimicrobiota; class Vulcanimicrobiia; order Eremiobacterales; family Eremiobacteraceae; genus Eremiobacter; species Eremiobacter antarcticus. Next base: position 29,349 of record QHBK01000012.1, read on the forward strand.
ACAAGCCGAGCAGTATCACGCAGACCACTACCGCCGCCACGATCGAAAGGGCGACCGCGGAATCTGTCACGAGCCTCGATCCGCTCGGTAGACCGCCCACAGGAACGCCGGCGTCATCAGTACCCAAAAGGCGATCCAGGCGACCAGAAACGGCAGACCAAGCACGCGTGGTTCGAGCCGATTGACGAATGGAATGGAAAAAGTCAGACAAACCGCCGGTATCCAAGCGAGCAATCGCAAAGGCCGGCGAACGCTCAATGCTGCCGCGCCGTCACGGCGCCCGTCAGTCCACCGGTTGTGAGAGCCGGCGCCGGAATAGTCCTTCAACAGCGGCCGCCACGGTCACCGCGGCCTCGGGCCTCGCAAGAACTCGCGCGTCGCGTCGCATGCGTTCGAGCGTTCCGGGGGACGAGAGCAGTTTGTCCAGCGCCGGGGTGAGATCGCGCGAGCTTTGCACCCGTATGCCGACTCCGCGCTCTTCGAGGTAGCGCGTGTTGCGTTCTTCCTGACCAGGCAGCGGCTTCAACATGATGAAGGGCAGTTCGGAGACGAGCGCCTCCGAGCTCGTCATGCCGCCGGGTTTGCTGACCAAAATGTCGGCGGCGTGCATGTAATCATAAACATTTTGGATGAAACCCGCGACCTTTACGCGGTGGTGCAGCGTGGCGGCTACTTCCTTGAGCCGCCGTTCCAACGCTTTGTTCTTGCCCACCACGACGACCGTCTGCACCCTGTGGTCCAACCGATCGATGGCGAGCAGGGCATTCTCGAGCGGACCGATGCCAAGTCCGCCGCCCATCAGGAGTATGGTCGTTGTGTCGGCTGCGACGCCGATCATGCGGCGCGCACGCCGCTTCGACGGTGCCTGCGCGAAACGGCAGTCGGTGGGTATGCCGGTGATGAGGATGCGTTGGGCCGCCACTCCGCGTGCGATGAGCGTCTGGCGCATGGCCGACGTCGCTACCGCATAACGATCGATATTGCGATGTATCCAAAACGGGTGCACCACGAAGTCGGTGACGACGCCCATGATGGGCGGACAATCCGAGAACTCTCGCTTGTACTCCGCCATCACGCCGCACGGGAAGGCGTGAGTGCAGACAACCACATCGGGGTTGAGCTCAGCGACGTATTGCCGCAGATTCAAGGCTGTGTAATGATGCAGCCACGTCTTGAACGCGGATACCTTGGTCGCGCGCTCGGCCTGGTCGTAGACATACTTGTACAGCTGCGGCAAGAGCTTGACGATGCCTATGTAGCCGTTGCTGGCGACTCGATGGAAGACGTTGGAGGCGTAGCGGTAGGAGTCGACGACTTCGTATTGTCCGGTCGGACGGCGTTCCATCAGCGCCGAACACACGGCTTGCGCGGCGGCCGTGTGGCCTTCGCCGACGCTTGCGGACAAGAACAGCACCACGGGCGAACCGACATTGAGGCGTGCGGCTGGGATGCCGGCCTGCAGCGCTATCCCATCTCCTCCTCTGTCGAATCCGCCGTTTGCGCCAGAAAATCGTCGAGAATCTCTTGCGCCAAGTCCTCGTCGTCCAGCAGCGTGCCGACGTCATCCGTGACGATGAACTCATCGGCCGCTTGACTATAACAGACGGCGTAACGCATCGTGGACCCAGAATCCTCGACGATGCCCACCACTTCGAATTCGCGTTGCGCCCGTGCCTCGACCGCAGGCCGATCTGACGTGCTGGTCTCCACGACGATGGTGTCTTGGATGTCGACGTGTTCGGCGCCGGGGCTGCGGGCGTCGTGCACGCTTTGGAACCGTTCGTCTCGCATGTGCGGTTCTCCTAAACGGCGGCCGGTGATCGATGACGGCGGCCGGCGATCAATGCAGGTACTTACGTTCCGCGGCCTCTTGTTCTTCTAACGTGCGGGAAAACTGATGGCGGCCGCCGCCGCGGTAGACATAGTACAGATAGTCCACTGTGGCCGGATGAAACGCCGCCAGCAACGACTTGCGACCGGGATTGGCGATCGGCGTGGGCGGCAAGCCGCCGTGCAAGTACGTGTTGTACGGCGTTTCGAGCTTGAGGTCGGCAAACGTCAAAAGCTTTTTATGTCGCGGAAACGCGTATTCTATCGTGGCATCGACCTCCAAGGGCATGCCGATGCGCAAGCGGTTGTAATAGACGCCGGCCATCATCGCACGCTCGTCGTCCACTTTGGCTTCGCGCTCCACCATCGACGCGATGGTCACGATTTGGGGAACCGTGAAGCCCAAACGCTTCGCAAGCGCTGCATGATCGCGCGGGAGCTCGGCAAGGAACTGCGCGGTCATCAGGCCCGCGATCGCACGCGCGTCGTCATGACGAGGCACGAGGTAGGTGTCGGGAAAGAGATAGCCCTCTAGCCCGCGCGTGACGGCGCCGTCAATGCGCAGATCGACGCTTCGCGTCATCTGGAGGAACGTCCGGGCATCGCTCAATCCTGCGCCCGCGACCCGTTGGGCGATCTCCCGCGCGGTGAAGCCTTCTGGAATCGTCAGCCATACGGCCGGAGCGCGTCCGCCCTGTCGCAAGACGTCCGTAACCTCCCGAAGCGAGAGATGCGCCGGAAACGTGTATTCGGCCGCCTGTATTTGCGGAGCAAGATGACGAGCTTGCACGTACAGGGAGAACAGCCTGGCCGAAGACACGACCCCTTCGGCTTTCAACTGCGCGCCGATCTGTGAGATGCTTGAGCCCGGGCGCACAATCACCGAGGCGCTCCGAGGTGGTGCACGACGATCCCCGGCGACAAGCCAAGCCAACGTAAGTCCTGCTGCGATCAGCGCGATAAGCGCTCCACCCACAAGAGCGCCGAGAGCCATCCTTACATTGTTAACTGATCCCACGCCTTAAGGCCGCTTCAAGCTTGCGGCGTAGGAGTTCAACAGCTCGACCGCAGCGAGCTGGTCGACATAGCGCCGCCGCTTGCTCCCCGAGAGGTCGAGCGTGCGCAGCTTCTTGTTCGCTGCGGCGGTTGTGAGACGCTCGTCGTGCTCCACGACGTCGCCTGAAAATGCCGCACGAAGAGCAGCCGCAAAGGCCGACGCCTTTTCGGCGGCAGGCCCGCGCCCTCCATCCAGACGCAGCGGCAGGCCGATGACGATGCGCGCTGCCGCGCGCGCTTGCGCGTAGCGAAGCAACTCTGCGATATCGCGCGCGCGCGACACGTGAGCGAACGTCGCAAGCGGCACCGCGGGCAGGTCCGCCGCCTCGCAAATCGCGAGGCCGATGCGCGCTTCCCCGAGATCGACGCCCAATATCGCACCCTTGAATGGGAATGTGTCGGCGGCTGATCCGGTCATCAACCCGCCTTGGGCGCGCGCAACGCATGCTGTTGGTTGCCTGCGACGGTCAACGACTTGGACCGCCTGCCCAGCTGATACTCGATGAACGGTCGCGTCGCTCGGTGCAACGAGCTTGCGCTGCATCCGGCTGCGGCGCTAGTCAAAGAGGCTGCGTCGCCGAGAATCGCTTCTCTCAAAGCGCGCAGCGCCTTGAACTCAGCCGCCTTGACGGAGAAGACGCCGGATCTTTCGTCCGCATAGCGCTCGCTTTCCGTCAGTTGAAGGCTGCACGTACGGCATAGCAGCCCACCGGCGTGCGCGGAAAGCACCGCCCGGCCCCCCGCCAGCGGGCGGTTCCCTAAACCTGTGCCGCAGCGGGCGCAGGCATCCAGCTCGGGCGTCAGTCCAAGCGCCTGGAGCAGGCGAAGATCAAACGCCGCGATGAGCAGTTCGGGATCGGCCTGCTTATCGCACAGCCCTTGCTGGAACTGGCAGACGGTATCATACAAGTCTTCGACGGCGAGGTCCGGCTCGCACAACGCGTCGACGATCTCGCCGACGTATGAAGCGGCGCCAAATCGCTCGGGATCGATCACGCTTTCCCAGCTCGAGGTGACGGTCTGCGCGGCGGTGATGACGTCCAAGCTTCTGCCGGTGTGGAGGCTCAGCTGGACGCGCGAAAAAAAATCGAGGCGCGCCCCGAACTTGCTGTGCGGTTTGCGCACGCCCTTGGCGACGGCGTGACCCTTGCCACGCTCGCGGGAGAATAACGTCACGATGCGATCCGCTTCCCCGAGCGGCCGCATCCGCAAGACAAAGGCTTCCAGGTTATATGATTTCACAGCTGGCGGCGCGGCAGGACTGAGAACCGGAAGACCGCCCTGCAGCCGCGGTCGTGCTAGCCTTGGCCCGCTCCGACCGAATCCCGCTCCCCGGACCTGCCCCGCTCGAAGCTGTCGCCCGTGAACGGCGATGAAAGCAGCTGAGAAAGCGGCGTGACGGTGTGGGCGCCGTCGGGCCTGCATTGGACGACGAGCACGCTGGGTGAGAACTCGTTGAGGACTTGACGGCAAGCGCCGCAGGGCAACACGCCCTGTTCATCGCAGCCAGCGACCGCGATCGCGATGACACTTCGAGCGCCCGCCGCAGCCGCTGCCCCGATGGCCACGCGCTCGGCGCACATCGACAGGCCAAGTGAGGCGTTCTCCACATTGGCGCCGATGAAGACCCGGCCGTCGGCTGCCAACAAGGCTGCGCCGACCGGAAACTGGGAATAGGGTGCATAGGCGTTCAGCCGGGCTTCCCAGGCTTTGCTCGCAAGTGATTCGATCTGCGCGTCGTCTAGTCTCGGCACCGCTACCTCCACCCGCTTCCCTATACCCAAACCCGCGGCGGGAACAATCGTTCAGTGCGGGGCCGATTGAGAAGCCGCTGCTCCCGCCCCGGCGTTGTCTTGGCTCGGCGCATTCTTGATGCGCACGGAAAGCAACCTTCTGCCGGCCGTTTTCTCGACCACAAGCTCTACACCACCATCAATGATAACACGTTCGCCCGGCGCCGGCACACGGCCGAAGAGACCAAACGTGTAGCCTCCGATGCTCTCGAAGTCTTCCGTCGGCAGATGTAGTCCCAATTGCTCATTGACGTCATCGATGTCCATGCGGGCATCGACCACGTACTGCCCCGGCTCGACCGCCTTGATGTCGGGAGGACGGTCGTGCTCTTCAGCGTCGTACTCGTCCATGATCTCGCCGACGATCTCTTCCAAGAGATCTTCCATCGTGACCAACCCGGCGGTGCCGCCGTACTCGTCCACCACGATAGCGACCGAGACTTTCTCCGACTGCATCTCGCGCAGCAGCTCGTCCACCTTCTTGTTTTCAGGAATCGCCTTGATGGGGCGCATGAGTGCGCGCAACGGCGTGTCGAGCTGGCCGCGCGTCACCTGCAGCAGCAGTTCGCGGTCATGGACCACGCCGACGACATGATCGATGTTCTCTTCGAAGACAGGCAACTTGGAATAACCCTCGCGGATGACGAGCTCCACGCCTTCTTTGACCGGGTCGTTGACATCAGCGCAGACCATGTCCGTCCGTGGCGTCATGACTTCCCGCACCACGGTGTCGCCGAACTCGAAGATGGAATGGATCATTTCCTTTTCCTCTTCCTCGAGCGCGCCTTGTTTCTCGCCGACGTTGACCATCGTGCGTATGTCGTCTTCAGTCACATATGGACCGGCGGAACTTGGGTCGCCGCCGAACAGCTTGATCGCCCATCCGGTCGCCGCCACGATGCTCCAGGTCACCGGCCGCAGCATGACATACACCGCCTGCAAAAACGGCGCCAGCCGCGGTGCCCATTTGCCCGCGTCTTGCACCGCGACCATCTTCGGTATGATCTCACCGAACAACAACAGCGCGATCGTCATCACGATGGTGGCGCTGAGGACGGGCCGCCAGACGCCGTACGCGATCGCTGCCCATGTGGCAACGGAATCGGCCGTCAGCAGCACGATGGTGTTGCCGACCAAGATCGTCGTCAGGTAATGATTGCGGCCATCGATCAGTTTGACGAGCGTGCTCGTCGTCTTGTCGTTCGCTCGCTGCAGGATGCGCAGCCTGGTCAGCGCCAGCAGAGCAGCTTCGGAGGCGGCGAACAGTCCGGCGAGGATGACGAGGCACACGATGCCGGCGATCGCGAGCACTTTGTAATCTGACATTATGGAAAGGGGGTCGCGGTCGCAGGCGGTCGTCGCCTGCCTGACTCGCCGGCCCCACGGCTGCACGATGCTTTCATGAATGCGTTTTCACGCTGTCGTCTAGTTCGCGCAGCACCCCGGCTATTCCACCTGCCGCGACCGCGCGGTCAGGTCGACTATTCGCTCGCTGTCTCACCTGGCGGCCAGCCACTCCCTCAACGCCTGAGCGTACAGGATCGCGCCCGTGACCGCGGCGGTGATGCTGACGAGCAATACGGCGCCCGCGCCGGCATGTTTCGCCGACCGCGCCAGCGGGTGGGAGTCGGGCATGATGAGGTCCACGACGTGCTCCAGGCACGTGTTGACGAGTTCGGCAGCGAGCACAAACCCGATGATGAGGCTCAGGATGATCCATTGGAAGACGCCGAAGTGCAGCAAAGCCGCAAGCACGACGGCTCCCGCACCCATGGCCAGCTGAATGCGGAAGTTCGGCTGGCCCTTGATCGCACTTGCGACGCCGTCCGCCGCGTCCGAAAAGGCGTCGGCAAGAGTCCGCTCAGGCACGCTGTGCGAGCTTGCGCATCACGCGCTTTGCGATGCCGTGCATGCGCGCAGCCTCGCGCGGACGATCGTGGCTGTAACCGCACAGGTGCAAGACCCCGTGGACCAAAAGGCGATCGATCTCGCGCGCAAGAGTCGCGCCGTATGCTTGCGCCTGCCGGCGAGCAGTGTCGTACGAGATCGCGATATCTCCGAACGGTTCTCCGGCGCACGCGTGGCCATCCAGGGGGAACGACAGCACGTCCGTCGGCGCGTCCTTGTTCAGATAGCGCCGGTTCAGCAGGCGCATCTCATCATCGTCGATGATCGCCACGCCGATCTCGCCGGCCACTCGCATCGGCGCATACTCGAGCGTGAGCTCGACGGTTCGACGCAACGCAGCCGGCCGCAGGCCGTAGCGCCTGGGCGCGCGCACTACGACCAGGGGAGCGAATGCAGTGCGGTTCACCAACCGGCCGGCGTGTGACCCGCGGCGCGCAGGGCGGCGCAAGGACCGACGATCGCGCTCTCCACAAAGGCGTTGGCCGCGGCGCGCGGAGACGTCGGCAAGTCGAAGCGTGGGGCGCCGGCTGCAAGCCGCCCGCTGGGCGCGAGCTGAGTCGCAATGCCCGCGCCGGGCAACTGGTCGAACGCGGTGGTGCCCGACTCGAGCGTCATCAGCGTTAAACCGGGAACCTGCGACTCGCTGAAGACGGCCATGAGATCGTCAGGCGATGCCAACGCATCGGCCATAGGGGCCGGCTGAGAAGCGGTCGCGGCCGGTCTGGCTGGGGCTTGCGGTCGAGTAGCAGTCCGCGGTCGAGAGGTCACCTGCACCGCCGGTCTCGCGACCGCAGGCTGCTGATATCGAGCGCCGGCTGCTGTCAGCGCCTGTTGAAGCCGTGCCAAGTCCTCAGCGCTGAGCGAACCGATCGTCGCCCCGCCTGCCGCTATCGGGGGTACGCTCGAAAATGTGCGCCCGGCCGTGCCGCTCGTCTGCCGCACTTCGGTCCTCGCCTGCTGCGTGGAGCTCTGCGTCGAAAGCGGCGCGGACGATTGGCCCGACAGAGCAGGCGACGCCCGCGACGAAAGCGTCGACGACGTCGGCAGCGCCGCGGGCGGCTGCGCCGGCGACGGTGCGGAATCGTCGCTCTCTTGCGCGAGCCTTCGCATGCGACGGCGTTGACGGCCTACGCCGAACAGCGGCGAGATCAGATTGAAGATGATGATCGCCGCCACGATCAGCGCGACTGGGTCGATGGCTTCGCGCACTTGTTGGACGAGCAGAAGGATCCCGATCATCGTTTCGTATCTTCAGGCAAGCGCAAGGGTTTGGATCAACTTTGAGACGGTGGGCTCGACGGTGTGGGCGGCGCTTGACCTCCTCCCGCCTGCTGGGAGATGGAACTGCGCATGCCCGTGTCGGAGAGCACGTTCTGCATGCGGTAGTAGTCCATGACGCCGAGGTGTCCGACGCGGAACGCTTCGGCCATAGCGGCGGGGACCAGCGCCTCCGCCTCGACGACCTTTGCGCGCATCGCTTGCGTCTGCGCCTTCATCTCCTGCTCTTGGGCAAGTGCCGCATATTGCCGCTCCGCTGCCTTGGCCTGAGCGACTCGCCGGTCGGCTTCCGCTTGCGCGGTCTGCAAGTCGGCGCCGACGTTGCGCCCCACGTCGACGTCGGCGATGTCGATGGAGACGATCTCAAACGCGGTGCCCGCATCTAAGCCCTTGGCGAGCACCGTCTTGCTGATGTGATCCGGGTTTTCCAAGACTTCTTTGTACGTGTCGCTGCTGCCGATGGCCGCGACCACGCCTTCGCCCACGCGCGCGATCACCGTTGCTTCCCCTGCGCCGCCGACGTAGCGGTCGATGGCCGCGCGAACGGTGACGCGCGCTTTCACGTTCAGCTGGATGCCGTCTTTGGCCACGCCCTGGAAGATCGGCGTTTCGATCACTTTGGGATTGACCGACATCTGCACGGCTTCTTGGGGGTTGCGTCCTGCCAAATCGACCGCACAGGCGCGTTCCCAGGGCAGCGGGATCTGAGCGCGCTGCGCTGCGATGAGCGCAAGCGTGACGTTGTCGACGTGGCCGCCCGAGAGGTACTGTGACTGCAGCTGCGTGTCGGTCACGTTGAGCCCGGCTTTGCGGGCCATGACCAGCGCATCCACGATGACCGAGGGAGGCACGCCCATGAGCCGCATGCGGACCAGGCTGAATATCCCCAGGTGAACGCCCGCGGCTTGCGCTCTCACCCACAGGCCGAACGGAAAATAATAGAGGAAGACAAAGAACAAGATGATCGCGACAACGGCGATCGCAACGACGCCCAGGCTAAACAATATGCGGCTCCTTCATTCGCGCGTGACGATGATCTTGGACCCCTCGACGCGCTTGACGCGGACGCGCGTTTGGGCCGGGATGAATTCTCCATCGGTTTGGACTTGCAGGCGGCTGCCGTTGATGGTGGCGACTCCCGCCGGGCGCAAAAACGAATCCGCCACACCGGCGGAGTTCTCCAAACCGCTGAGCGTGGGGGCGGCCGTGTAGCCTTCAATGGACGACTGCGCGCCTGCAAAGGCGAGACGGCGCATGAAAGCGCTCTCGGGCAGCCAGCGCAGAGCAAGGAAGAACAACGCCACGGCGGCGACCAGGGAGAGGCTCGTCGCGGCCAGCCCGACCGTGAATGAGGCGCCGAACGCCAGCACGATGCTGGACAAGATGAGCAACGTCCCTACGATTCCGGAGATGCCGTGGCCGGGCAACACATGCAGTTCGAAGAGCAACGCCAGCACGCCAAGCGCGAACAGCGCGAGCACGACGGAGTTGGAGAAACCCGCCACGATGTGGGCGCCGAAGAACAGCCCCAGGGCCGCGATTCCGATGATGCCCGCGATCAGATGCAATGTTTGCATCTCGATTAGCAAGCCCAAGAAGCCGATCGTGAGCAAAAGCCCTGAGACGACGGGGTCTGCCACGAACTGCGCGATGCGTTCGCCCGCAGTCGGCCGATCGTCTTGCAGCCGAGCATACCGGATGCCGGCCTGCGCCAGCGCGTCGAGCTCGTTGCGCGCGATTCCGTCGATGAAATGATATTTCTTGGCGGCGTTGGGTGACAGGGAAAGAATCTGGCCCTTGGCTTTCAGACCGGGAATCACGACGTTCGGATCGGTCATGGCAGCGGCGATGTCAGGATTGCGATGGTGCGACTCGGCAAGCGAGGCGAATTCGGAGTGCAGCGCCGAGATATATTTGGCGGTCGAGGGAATCGGCTCGGCGGCGCCGATGCTCGAACCCGGGGCCATGTAGATCTTGTCGCACGCAAGCGCGATCAACGCGCCCGCTGACCAGGCCCGTTCCTTGACGAAGGCGATGGTCAGGATGCCGGAAGTCCCGAGCGCATCTCGGATGACGTTGGCGTCGTCTACGACGCCGCCGTTGGTTGCCAGCACCACGATGATCGCATGAGCTCCGTTCGCCTTAGCTTGTTCGACCGTGCGTTGCACGCGATGCGCGGTGCCGGCATCGATCGTGTTGTCGATGTTGATGACTTGGACCAGCGCGGTTGGGCTTGTTCCCTCGGCCGCGCGCGCGGCGCTCACGGCGAGACCCGCGCCGCCGGCGATGATAAATGTCGCCGCCGCCAGTACCCCCACGATCGAAGCTCGGCGGCGCGCCCGCTCGAGCAAGGGCATCATGCCTGTTTGGCGGCGAGCGCTTCGCGCACCGCTTCCTGAATCGCTTTGCCGCTGGCGCGGTCTTTCAGCTGCGCCATGACCGCCTTCATCGCGGCCCCGAAAGCCAGGGGTTGGCCGAGCGGCGCGAGCATCTGGTGGACTTGCGCCCGCAGCTCCTCTGGTGTGAGTTCTGCCGGCAGATAGGTGGAGAGGATTTCCCGTTCGCGTAGTTCCTTTGCCGCCAGCTCGGGCCGGCCGCCTTTGGTGAACTCCTCGATGGCGTCGTCGCGCTGCTTCACTTGCTTGCGCAAAACGTCGGCTTGATCTTCCTCGGACAGCTGCTCGTTACGTTCGATGCGGCGATAGGTCATGGCCGAAATAGCCATACGGAGCGTTGATAAACGCTCCGCGTCGCGACTTCTCATGGCTGTCTTCAAATCGGCGTTCAGCCGGTCAAGAATGGTCACAATCCAGGCGCCCGTCTCCCTTCGGGAGCGCTAGGAACGCCGCTTGCGCGCGGCAGCAGACTTCTTCTTCCGCCGGACACTGGGTTTCTCATAGTGCTCGTGACGGCGCGCTTCGGCAAGAACGCCGGATTTTTGGCACATCTTCTTAAAGCGCTTGAGGGCGCTCTCGATCGACTCGTTCGCGCCAACTCGCGTTTCCATGTTGTAAGACACCTCCCCAGCCCGTGAATGATTGAACGTGCTCCGAATCGGACTCTGCGAGCGCGGCGGAGACACCGTTTCGGAAGTCGCCGGCCCGCTTCAGATATCGCTGCAGGTTAGCGTTTTATGCTGCCCGCCCGAACCTTCGACGGACCTTGCATCTCTCTTGCCGGACTTGGGTGCCAAGGCAAGCTGGCCCGCCCGCGCGCAGCCCACCCTGATCTAAGCTTGGCTAGCCTGGGGGCCAAGCGAAATGGCGGCCGGATAACAGGTGAATGTGGAGGTGGTGGACCGTCTGTCCCGCTGCGGCACCATTATTTATCACAACTCTGAAGCCGGCGTCCTCACCAAGTTTTTGGTGGGCGAGGGTCGCGGCGACTGACAGCAGCCTGCCAAGAAGCCGGTCATCACCGGCTGCCGCGGCGTCGGCCAGCGTGGCATAGTGACGTTTGGGCACGACGAGCACGTGCGTCGGCGCTATCGGCCTGATGTCAGGGAAAGCGACCACCTCCTCGTCTTGGTACAGCAGTTGGCTATCGAGCTTGCCCGCTGATACATCGCAAAAGATGCACTGCTCCGCCACGTTCACGGTCCTCCGGGGGTGACGGACATCGCTTCGAACGACTCTGAATTGTCCGGATTTGGCACATAGCCCGCGATCGTCTTCTTGAAGACGATTGGTGGCGCGGTGTGCGCGATCGGCACGAGCGGCGCCTCATCGTGCACGAGCTGCAACGCTTCCTTATAATACTGCGCTCTGCGAGCACGGTCGATCGTGTTTTGGCCCAGCAGCATGAGCCTGTGGAAGCGCTCGTCTTTCCAAAAACATATGTTCTGCGCACCGGGCGGGATGGCGCTGTCCTTGTCGAGGAGCACGTAGAGGAAGTTGTCCGGATCACCGTTGTCCCCCGTCCATCCGTATAACGCGAGGTTGTGATCACCCCTTTGCGTCTTCTCGAGGTATGGTCCCCACTCAAAGCCTTGCAACTTCGCATTGATTCCGACCTTGCGCAGGTCCGCCTGAATCGCCTCGGCGACACGCTGCGGTTCGGGTACGTAGGGCCTGGGCAACGTCATGTACCACAGCGTCGTCGAGAACCCATGGGCGAAGCCGGCCTGCGTCAAAAGCCGCCGCGCGTCCGCGGGATCATAGGGATACGTCGTCTTGTTGGGATGCGGCCAGACGGCAAGAGGCAAGAAGTCGTCGGCCACAGAGGCGGCGGCGTCGTAGAAGTTGTGGATGAGCGCATTGGCGTCCACCGCTTCATTGATGGCGCGCCGTACGAGCACGTTGTTGAACGGAGCCTTCTGTGTCTGCATCGACAAGTACAGCAGATTATTCGGAGGCTGGTTATAGAGCTTGAGGTTTCGGTCGCGCCGGATAGCCGTCAGGTCGTCAGGCCGCGGATACTCCCAGCCGTCGATCTCTCCTTTTTGCAAGGCGAGCATCGTGGTGGCCGCATCGGGGATGTCTCGCAACACGACCGTCGCGATCTTCGGCTTGCGTCCCCAGTAACCAGGATAGGCCTTCAGCGTGATATGGTCGTCTTTGACCCACTCCGTCACTTGATACGGACCGGTTCCCACCGGCTGGCGGAAGTAATCCGCGCCTTTTTGCTTCATCGCCGTTGGAGATGACAAGGAGAAAGCCGGCATCGCGAGGTTGGCGAGGAACGGCGCGACGGGTTTGCTGAGGTCGAACTCCACTTCATCCGGCGCCACGACCTTGACGTCGCGGATAGTCCCCGGAAACCCGCCGAACTGGCTTTCGTAATAGGAATATTCCGAGTTGCCTTGCAGCGATTTATGATAGAAGTTGTCGCGCAGGCGCCAGCGGTCGAAATTGAACTTCACGGCTGCTGCGTCGAACGGGGTCCCATCTTGAAACGTGACGTTGCGCCGCAGCTTGAAGGTCCACACGGCACCCTTGCGGCTCGTCTTCCATGATGTGGCAAGCCCAGGCTCTATCTCGAAGCTCCCCAGGCGGTACCGTGTCAGACCGTCCATCGTGACGCGCGCGACGTTCAATGACATCCCATCCGTCACGACCGCCGGATCGAGCCTGACGGCATCTTTGTTGCGCCCGAAGACGAGCGTCGCGCTCTGATCGCCGCTGCCGTTGCCGCCACCAGAACCGCTGCACGCGACCAGCGCCATCACAAGCGCGGCCAGAACAGAGGCGCGCACGGTTGCGGTCAACCTGTAGCCAAGCGATGCTGCGATGTTAGCGCCCGCCGACGACGAACGACCACTTGTATCGCACGGCGTTGCCTGCGATGTCGCTGCCTCTCACTTCGACGAGCACCGTGCCCGCGGCGAGGTCAGACGGCGGGTAATACGCGATGAAGGCGCCGGTGCGCGTCGTCCGTGAGGTCACATCGCCCCCGTTCAACGACATCCGCAAGGAGCCGGAGTCCATCCCCTTGTCAGCCACCGTGTTGAAAGTGGCAAAGATATTCGGCCGCGCGGAGTTGATGCGCGCTCCGTCGTCGGGAGCCACCTGACCGATGGACGGCGGCGTCGTGACGATGTTGAGCGGGTCCGGCGCCTCCGCGACCGCCGAGTCGCCGTTCTTGCGAAGCTGCACGATGATGGGAGCATCGGTCAGATTGGTGCCAACGTCAACTCGGTAGCTGCCCTCGTAGTGGCCGGCCCGAGTCTCCTGCATGGGGTTTGCAACGATCACATCGCTGAGATCGAAGCTGGCTTGCGCTCCCACCGTGCCGTTTGCCTGAACTTTGAGAATTTGGGACGCACGCAGCGCCCTGTCGGCGTTGTCGGTAACCGCGCTGATCTGCACGCTCGATGGAGAACCGCCGCTGCTGGCCCCCGCAGGCGGAGTGGACGTTGCGCTGCGCGCGGCCGTCCGAGCGGTCAGCACGACGACCTCGTTGACCTTGCCTGTCTTGGGATCGGAGCGCACGCTGACCTTATCGCCTCCCTTGAGATCAGAAAATGCCGCAGCCTTGCCGGCGAGGGTGACGCTCACGCTCGCAGGATCGGCTGAGATGACCTTTCCATTCGTCAGCACCATGCTGCCCCCCGCGACAGCTGCGATCGTGCCGTTGACCGTCGCGAAGATGTCCCCCACTGACATCACGCGGCCTGACGCGTCCAGCGTCGCGATGAGCGCATCGCCCGCCTTCACTTGAGCGAGCGAACCGTCTCCGGTTACCGCACCATGGATGTCTCGAAACTGGATCCTCATTCCGGTTGGCACCGACAGCGCGTACTGCTGACCGTTGGCGGTGATCTGGATGGATGGCGGCCGCGCATCGGGCGAGACGTTTGTGACCGTGCCGTCGATCGTCGTGGTTGCCGGCGCCGCATTGGGCCGAAGCACCTCGCCGTACGGCGAACCCGTGGTGCCGGTGGCCACCGCGATGCTATGACTCCTGGCATCATACGATAAGCGCACGCCGAAGGCGGCGGGAAGCGCGCGCAGTGCAATCAAGAGCGTATCCTCAGCGCTGCGCGGGGCCTGGGTCAGTCTGACGCGGTCCCCGTTTACCGTCGCCCAGCTGTCGTCCGCACGAAAACTGACTTGGCGCAGCAGCGTCGTGACCGTGTAGGCTTTTTCGTGCCCGTCGAACGCCACGGTGGCGCCGAGCGCGTCAGCGAGCGGGCGCAAGCGGATATACGCGATGCCGCCCAGGGTCCGCGTCGCACTGGAAGCGAGCTGCTTCCCGTTGATGGTGACGCGCGTGGACTGATCGGCACCCGCGCCCGCGGTTGCGCCCGCGAGCAGGCAACATGCAAGCATGAAAGTCACAACTGACCGCATCATGTCTTGGTTTTCGCTAAGCCCACGTCCGCTACCGCTTCACGATACACGTCGGCCGTTCGCCTGGCGGTCAGGTCCCATGAGTACTGCGCCGCGCGTTTGCGACCGCCGTCGCGCAACCGTGCCGCAAGCCGGTCGTCCTTCAACACCGCCGCCATGAGCGATGCCAAGCTGCTTTCGTCGGTGGGCGTAAAGCTCAGAACGCAATCGCCTCCCACGTCCACCAGCGCGGGCGTCCGAGCGATGATGACGGGCGCGCCGGCGGCCATCGCCTCGAGCACGGAAAGGCCGAAGCCTTCGTAGAGCGAGGGCTGGACTGCGGCGACGCAGCCCGCATATAACGCTAGCAGATCCTCCACGCGGACGTGGCCCGTCAGCAGCACTCTGCCGCCCGGTTTGGGCGTCGCGCCCAACTGCGGTCGCGCGGCACCCTCTCCTGTGATCACGAGGTCGCACGGCGCCGCCAGCAGCCGCCAGGCGCCGATAAGGGTGCCGAGGTTCTTATGGGCGCGGTGGTTGCCCGCGTACACGAAATACGGCCGCTCGAGCGCGAATGACTGCGCAGCGCGCGCCGCGTGAGCGCTGCGCTGCTCGTCGCTCAAGCGGAAGCTTTCGGCCACGCCGAGCGGTATGACGCGTACACGCTCGGGGCGCACGCCCAAGAAGGCCTGCAAGTCAGCGACGGTTGCTTGCGAGTCGGTGATGACCGAGCGCGCGGTTGCAGCGACGGGTCTGACGACGAACCGGTAATAGGGCGGCACTTTCCACGAGAACTGCTCCGGGAAGCGGAGATGGATGAGGTCGTGAATCGTGTAGACGTGAGGCACCCGGCTGCGACGAGGCGCATACACGCTCATGTAATGGATCAAAGACGCGCCGCAGCGCCCCAGCACGCGCGGCAAGGCGGATTGCTCCTGAAGAGAACCATTGGCGGCGATCGCTTCGCTGATAGGCAAATGCTTGACGTTGGGCTCGTCGAGGTCGAATTTCGCGTTGCTGACGGCAAGGAACTCGAGCTCCGGTGCGGCGGCCGGCAGGCGGCGTACGACTTCCTCGACGTACGTCTTCATGCCGACCGACATCTGACGCGTGAGCCGCGCGTCGAGCGCGATGAGAGTCACAACGCCGCTCTAGCGAGCTCGCTCTTCCGAGCGCGTGCGAGCCGCCGGCGTCCGCTTGACTGCGTACGCTTTTCCGACGACGGCGACCGGGTACATGGCCGACGCCGTCGCGATGAACAAGCCGCGCCAACCGTCCAATACGCCGCCCTTGATGAACAGCAGCCACAAAGCGCGGAGAGGCATCGTCAGCCAGGCGCGCGCGAGCGCCGCGAGCGACGGCGTTCGGGCCTCCGCCTCAAGGGCCGTATAGAGCTGGAACTTGCGGCGATACGATGCGATGGAACGATAGCTGAAGTGGTCCAAAGGCGACTCCAGTTGCGTGCACTCGCCCAGAGGCCGCCACCGTTCGTGCAGCGCGGCGCTTGACGCAGCGGCATGGCCCTGCAGTTCCGCGCAACCGGTCTTGAAGAGCCGCACCAGCCGGTCCGGCCACCAGCCGCAGCCGCGGATCCACTTGCCGCAGAACCAGTTGCGGCGAGGGATGGAAAAAGCCGCGACGCCGGGGGCGGTCTGCAATGTCAAGAGTTCGGCAGCGAGCTCCCGTGACAGCCGCTCGTCGGCATCCAGCATGAACGTCCACGGCGTCTGCACCAGCCGCGCTGCCGCGTTTCGCGCGCGAAGGTAGCCTTCCCATGGCGCCACCGCTATGGCTGCGCCTGCGGCTCGCGCCAAAGAGACCGTCTCATCGCGGGATTCGGCGTCGTACACGAGCTTCGGCGACCGAGCAGGGGTGGATGCCAAGCACGCTTCGATGTTCGCGGCTTCGTTGCGCGTGAGAACGACGAAGGTGATATCGGCGCAGTTCACGCCGGTGAGTGCAGCGTCTTAGGCGCCGATGCGCTCGCGCACGAGTCCCCGTCCGAGCGTTCGAGCATGCGCATAGCTGATGCACGCTTCTATGAAACCGGCGTACAACGGCGCGGGGCGTGTGGGGCGCGACTTGAACTCCGGGTGCGCTTGCGTGCCGACGAACCATGGATGAGATGCAAGCTCGATGATCTCGACCAAGTCGCCCGCGCGGTAGTGTCCAGAGAACACCATGCCGTTGCGCTCGAATATCTCCCGATAGGCGTTGTTGAACTCAAACCGATGGCGGTGGCGCTCCCAGACGTCAGCCGCGCCGTACAGCCTGCGAGCGAGCGTCTCTTCCTCCAGAGAGCATGGATAGGCACCCAACCGCATGGTGCCGCCCATGACTTGTAGGTTGCGCTGGTTCTCCATGAAGTCGATGACGGGATGCGGCGTCTCCGGCTGCACCTCTTTTGTGTGCGCGTTGTCCAAGCCGCAGACGTTGCGGGCGAATTCGACGCAAGCGAGCTGCATGCCGTAGCAGATGCCCAAGAACGGGACCTCGCGTTCGCGCGCATAACGAATTGCCATCAGCTTTCCCTTGATGCCGCGCGCCCCGAAGCCCGGCGCAACCAGCACGCCGCTCACGTCGCTCAGCGCTTCAACGCCGCGCTCTTCCAGCGTCTCCGAATCGATGCGCTCGATGTCGACAGCGGCGTTTTGAGCGACGCCGGCGTGGTACAACGCCTCGTTGATCGAGATGTACGCGTCTTTGAGCTCGACGTATTTCCCCACGAGCGCTACGCGAACTGTCTCCTTGGGACGCTGGATGCGGCGCACGATCGTCCGCCAGTCTTCCAGGTCCAGAGTGCGCTCTGAGAGCCCGAATTTCTCGCACACCGCCTCGGCCAGGCCCTCGGCTTCCAGGTTGAGCGGCACCTGATAGATGCTCTGGGCGTCACGGCTTTGCACGACGGCAGACCGCTTCACGTCGCAGAACAGCGCGATCTTCTCTTTGATCTCAGGCGTCAAGGGGTACTCGGCGCGGCAGATGATGGCGTCAGGGGAGATTCCGATGGCGCGCAGCTCGCGCACCGAGTGCTGGGTCGGCTTGGTCTTCAACTCGTCGGCCGCGCCCAAGTGAGGCACGAGTGTCAGATGGATGTACATGACGTGATCATCGCCGACGTCGTGTTTGAACTGGCGGATGGCCTCGAGGAACGGCAACGACTCAATATCGCCTACCGTGCCGCCGACCTCGATGATGCAGACGTCGGCGCCGCTCGCGATCGACACCTGTTTGATGCGGTCTTTGATCTCGTTGGTGATATGCGGAACGACCTGCACCGTCGCCCCTAAATACGCGCCGCGCCGCTCCTGCTCGATCACGGAGCCGTAGATCTGGCCCGTGGTCACGTTGTGCAGCTTAGTGAGGTTTTCGTCGATGAAGCGCTCGTAATGGCCGAGATCGAGGTCGGTTTCGGCGCCGTCTTCGGTGACGAACACCTCACCGTGCTGATACGGGTTCATCGTGCCGGCGTCGGTGTTGATGTACGGGTCAAGCTTTTGGATGCTGACGGAGATGCCGCGGCTTTTGAGCAGGCGGCCGAGGGAGGCGGCGGCGATTCCCTTGCCGAGTGAGGAGACCACGCCGCCGGTGAAAAAGATGAATCGGCTCACTGTATGCGAGCGCCCCCGTCGGCATGGGCACAATTCATGTACTTCTCAGTTCGCAGGAACCGTTCGCAGTCCTGCGACTAGCGCTCCGTCGCCAGCCAGTCTTGGGGCTGGAAGAACGCCATGGCGTCCGCTTCCCGGCTTCTCGGCTCCGGCTTGTAGTCATACCACCAACCTGCCAGCGGCGGCAGTGACATCAGGATGGACTCGGGGCGGCCGTGGGTCGCCAGGCCGAAGATCGTACCGCGATCGTACACGAGGTTGAACTCGACGTAGCGGCCGCGGCGAAATAACTGGAAGGCGCGTTCCCGTTCGCCATACGGCTCGTCGCGCCGCCGTTCGACGATGGGCAAGTACGGCGCGACAACGTTGCGGCAAGCATCCGTCACAAACGCGAAGGCTGCTTCGGGATCGTCGCGCACGTCGTCAAAAAATATGCCGCCGACGCCGCGGCACTCGCTGCGATGCGGGATGTAGAAATATTGGTCGCACCAACGCTTGTAGCGATCGTAGAGGCCTGAGCCATGGCGCTCGCACGTGTCTTTCCAGACCTGGTGGAAGGCGATGACATCCCCGCGCTGTGGATAGTAAGGCGTGAGGTCAGCACCGCCGCCGAACCAGCTGTCCGCGCCTCGGCGCAGGAAGCGGAAGTTCGCGTGCATGGTCGGCACCATGGGACTGCGCGGGTGAAACACCATGGAGATGCCGGTGGCATGAAAAGCGCGCTCCCCGCCGCCCAGCTTCTTGAGCGCGACGTCATCGAATTCACCCCACACCGTGGACGTGTTGACACCGGCCTTTTCGAACAGCGCTCCCTCGGCAAGGACTGCGGAGATGCCGCCGCCGCCGCCGGGCCGCTGCCAACGGTCTTCCTTGAAGCTGCCCGCACCGTCCAATGCGCTCAGCTCGGCGCACAAGGACCGCTGCCGCTCCTCGAATAGCCGCTGCGCGCGCACAGCGATGTCTGGTTCTGCGGCCACGCTATCCGGCTGCGTGTCGTGCTGCCTGCGTCAACCGGCAGATGAGGATGCGCTCGAGGCCGGCACCATCGTTGCGGACTTCAATGGCCGCTTCCGGAAACGCATCCTTGGCCACGCGCTTCAATCCGCCCGCGATCTGAGGGGAGGCTTCGCAGAACAGCGCTGCGCCCGGTTTCATGTGAGCCGGCGCTTGAGCGAACAGCCGCCGATAGACGTCGAGGCCGTCGTCTCCGCCAAACAACGCGACGCCCGGCTCATGCGCGCGAACATCGGCCGCAAGTTCCGCCCCCGCTCCGCTTGCGACGTAGGGCAGGTTGGCGACGATAGCGTCGAACCGGATCGAGGCGTCGACTTCCGTCAGCAAATCGCAATGCACAAAAAGTACCTGCTCCGCGAGGCCAAGCGCTGTCGCGTTCCAGCGGGAAAGCTCCAACGCGTCGGCGCTGATGTCCGTTGCGATGACTGTGGCATCCGGCAAGAAATGAGCCAGCGCGCATGCCAAAGCTCCGCTGCCGGTGCCGACGTCAGCGACCACGGCGGACGTGCCGCGCAGCTCCTCGACGCAGCTCAGCACGAGCTCCTCGCTCTCGGGCCGCGGCACGAGTACGCGCTTATCCACCGCGATATCAAGGCCGCAGAACGACTTCTTGCCCGTGAGATATGCGATGGGTTCGCCGGATGCGCGCCGCTCGACGAGCTCGAGCAAGCGCTTACGGCGTATGCGATCGAGCACGCAGTCGCCGTATGCGATGACGGACGACGCGTCGAGTCCGGTGACGTGCTGCGTCAGCAGTCGCGCATCCAGCCATGGCGTCTGTGAGACGGCGCGCAGACGCAGCCGGCACGCCTCCACGGCTTCGCCGATCGTGCGAGGTTCAGGCGACGGCATCGCCGGCCAATCGCTTGCGCTCTTCTTCCGCGAGCAGCGAGTCCACGACGTGGTCGAGCTCACCCTCGAGGATCCCCTTCAGGTTGCCGGTCGACAGTGCGATGCGGTGATCGGTCAAACGGTCTTGCGGGAAGTTGTAGGTGCGGATCTTCTCGCTGCGATCGCCCGTGCCGACCTGAGCCCGGCGCGCTGTCGCAGCGGCTTGCTCCTGTTCGCGCAGCTTCGCTTCATAGAGGTGAGCGCGCAGCAATTGCATCGCCCGCTCGCGATTTTGCAGCTGCGAACGTTCTTCTTGGCAGGTGACGACGATGCCGGTCGGTTTGTGAGTGATGCGGATGGCCGACTCCGTCTTGTTGACGTGCTGGCCCCCGGCGCCTTGCGCGCGATAGGTGTCGATCTCCAGATCCGAGACGTTTATCTCGATCTCCACCGCGTCGACTTCGGGCATCACCGCCACGGTCGCGGTCGACGTGTGAATCCGTCCGCTGGCTTCGGTTGCAGGGACGCGCTGCACGCGATGCACGCCGCTCTCATGCTTGAACAGGCGGTACGAGCCCTTGCCCTTGACGCCCAAGACGACTTCCTTGAATCCACCGGCTTGCGATTCCGACGCGCTGATGATCTCCGTCTTGAGGCGCCTGGCTTCCGCGAATTTCATGTACATGCGCAGAAGATCGCCTGCGAACAAAGCTGCCTCATCGCCTCCCGTGCCGGCGCGGATCTCCACGAAGATGTCCTTGTCGTCGTTCGGATCCTTGGGCACGAGCAGCACTTTTAGCCGCTCAATGCAATCCGCCAGCTCCGATCGTAAGCGCTGCACCTCCGCCTTGGCCATCTCGGCAAGTTCGGAATCGCTTTCGCGAAGCATCGGTTCCGCTTCCGACAGTTCCTGGACGATTTGCTGATGTTTTCGATAGGTCTCAACGATAGGCTCGAGCGTGGCACGTTCGATGGAAAGTTCTTTCGCGAGCTTGGCGTCGTAGGAGGTGCCCATCGCGTTGAGCCGCTCTTCGATGTCGCTGTAGCGCGCTTGCACCGCGTGCAGGCGCGACTCGATTGAAGCGACGTGATCTATTGCAGGCATATGTTAAGGAAGGGCACTTTCGCCGCGGCGATGCGAAGCGGCGGTTTTAGGGAGCCGAAGCTTCGGCGGGCTCCGATCCCTCGGCGGGCTCAGGCGGCCGGTCGTCTTGCGATTCCTCAGCCCGGGCGTCCGGCACGAGGCCGTCTCCGCCGCTAACCGGCGCTTGCGCAACTGACGTGGCTTCGACTGACGCCTCGGGCGCCGCTTCGACCTGTGGCCCGCCCACTGTTTCAGTTGCAGGCACAGGCTCCGGTGCCGGCCCTGGCTCCCGTGTTGGCGCAACATCCGGTATCCCAGCTTCTGGTATCGTGACCTCTGGTGTAGCCGCAGCTTCAGGTGCGGACGCCCCTTCTGTCGTCGCCCCAGCGACTGGTGTCGCCGCCGCTTCTGCTGTCGTCGCGGACTGCTCGGCCGCCACTGCCTGGGTCTTCTTCCTGGGAGCCGCGGGCTTGCGTCGCGCGCGGGGCTTCGCTTCCTCTTTGGG
Organism: Candidatus Eremiobacter antarcticus; assembly: GCA_003244105.1. Classification (GTDB taxonomy): domain Bacteria; phylum Vulcanimicrobiota; class Vulcanimicrobiia; order Eremiobacterales; family Eremiobacteraceae; genus Eremiobacter; species Eremiobacter antarcticus. The sequence goes on from QHBK01000012.1 coordinate 51,029, forward strand.
TTCGGACGGTGGTTCAGCAGCAGGCGACTGCGCGCTGCCATTCGTCGTGGCAACCGAGCCGTTTGCGGCCGCCGCGGGTGTGCTTGCCGCTTCGGCTTGCGCCTTGGCCGCCGCAGCCTCCGCCTTTTCTTTCGCCTTGGACTTCTTGCTCGTCACGGTGCCGTACTTGCTCATGAACTTCTCGACGCGGCCTTCCGTATCGACGAACTTCTGGTTGCCCGTGAAGAACGGATGGCAGGCCGAGCAGATCTCGACGTGCAGCTTCTCTCGAGTCGAGCCGGTCGTGAATGTGTTGCCGCACGAGCAGGTGACGGTGGCGACGAACCACTTGGGATGGATTTTCTCTTTCAACGATGCCTCTTACAGCGCTGCCCGGCTCGAGCTTCCGAGACTGTTGTCCCGCTCGCGCCGCGTGCGCCATGGAACATTATACCATAGCGGTTTCTCAAGGGTCTAGACGGCCGACCGTCGCGCGGGAAACGTTCGTCGCATTCTTGCAGCTAGCACACTCGTGGAGGTCTTTCTCATGGCCTGGATACCGCTCGCGGCCAACGTCGTCCAGATGATCACTCAGCACGGAGTCGACGCGGCCCAACAGACGATGCTCTCAATGGATGAGACGCACCAGCTGGTTCTTCAGGCGCGGGAGATGCAGCACCAAGCGGTGATGGACGACCGAAGCGAGGCGTTCAATGAGGCGATCCAGGAGCGGTCAGAGCGCATGCGCGAGCGCGAGCTGCTGCAAGACCTGAACATGTCCGACCGCAAAATCGACGACAAGATCACGAAGGATTGGATCGGGCTCATCCGCGGACAGTAGGGGACAATCGCTCACATTTTCACACCGATGGAAAAGTGAGCTGCGTACCCGGCTTCGCGCGGCGCAAGCGCCAACTGGGTGCTTCGAGAGTAAAGGCCGTCCGCCGCGTTTTTCATGGTCCGGGCGCCACGCGTGTTGTAGGGCGTCCTCGCCATGACGCGATCCGTCAGTGAGTCATCGAAGTATAGTTGAGTGGTGTACTGTTTCGCCGCCGCCCCGCTTGCGGAGAACGGGCGGACCATGACGTGGATGTGGACGGTGCGCCCAGGGTACCAGCCAGGATACACCGTTTGAAATTTCACCGTGCCTTGCCGGTCCGCGATCTGATACCCACGCAAATACCTTTGCCCCGACGTGTTCAGAACCGCTTCCTCAGAATACACTCCGTTTGCGTCCGCATGCCAGACGTCGATCCGGGCTCCCGGTAAGGCGGTGCAGCCGCCGGCTTGGCTCACCTTAGAGATGCGCAATGTCAGCGACAGCGGAACGGCTTGCGTGACGTAGCGGTCGTGGGTCCCGCTCGTAAGATCTGAGCGGTTCGGCTGGCTGTCCACGAAGAAGGGGCCCATCTCCACGTCGGGCGTCAACGTGCACGGGAGCGGGGTCGCAGCGCTTACTCTTCCGCCGGCTCGTTCGAAAAGCGCGATGGAGGTGCCCATGGCCCCCAAAATCCGAAGCGCAGATTTCCTATCCATGTGCCGACGGATTCCCACTGTCATGTCTGCGCACCTAGGCGCCCCAACCATCTACTCTGAATGCGCTTGCAGCCTTCGCTGAAAGAGGCTATACACGGGCAGCGCAGCGATGATGATCGCAAGTCCGATCAAGCTGCGCACGGGAGCGCCGACGAACGCTTCGACCAGCAGCCACACGGCGGCGGCGACGAACACGAGCGGCACCACCGGATAACCAAGCGTGCGATAGGGCCGCGATGCGTCCGGTTCATTGCGCCGAAGGAGAAACACCGCGCCGCCTGTCAACGCGTAAAAGATCCAAACGCTGAAGATCTGCAGGTCGCTCAACACGTCGAAGTTGGCGAGCAAGATCAAAATCGCCGCAAGCAGGGACCCGACGACGATCGCCCGAGCGGGAACGCTTGTGCCGCGCGACAGGCCGGCCAACCAAGGGAAGAACACGCCATCTTTGGCTAGCGCATACGTGATGCGGCTATTGGTCAAGATCGTCACATGCAGCGTGGCGACAATTGAGAGCAGCAGCAGGGCCGTTGCAACGCCTTCAGCCCGTGCGCCAAAGACGCGGCCCAGCACTTCTAGACCAACCGACGACGACGGGCTTACGCTCGCGACCGCAGCGGGGCTTAAAACATAGAAGTACGCGACGTTGGCGCTCGCATACAAAACGATGATCAGCAGCATGCTCCAGATCAGGGCGCGCGGCAGTGTGCGGCCCGGTTCCTTCACCTCGCCCGTCACCTACGTAAGCGATGACCAGCCCTGATAGGCGTAGAGAGCGCCAAGCATCGCCGCTCCGAATCCAGCGGCGCCGCCTCGCAATGATGGTGCGATGCCGGTGCAGGCGCCTTGCGAGCCGCTGAGCGCGAAGTGACCGAAGCTGCCCTCGCCAAATATAAAGGCGGCTGCCGTAAGCGCGACGAGCATCAAGATCTTCACGGCGGCGAGACCGATGGCCAGCAAACCATTTGTCCGCACGCGTGCCAAGTTCATGGTCGTGACCGCGACCAACATCACAAGCGCGGCAAGCGTAGCCCCGTTGAGCCAGCCATAGTGGACATGTTCCAGCATTCCGCCGGAGAGCAGGTTGAGGAAAATCGCGGTGCCCGCCGCGAGAGCAGCGGCCGCCAACGGTCCTCCGAGAAAGAACATCATCCAGCCGTATGCGAAGGCGACGGAGCCGCCGAAGGCACGTCGCAGAAATGCGTACGGACCTCCCGACTCGGGAATCATCGTGCCCAGTTCGGCAAAGGTTAGGGAACCGCACAGCGAGAGCGCGCCCGCCCCGATCCATGCCAGCATGACGAGCGATGGTGAGCCGACGTCACACGTCATCGCCCGGGCTTTGAGAAAGACTCCTTGGCCGATGACATTGCAAATGGCAAGCGATGCCGCAGCGGGCAGGGCGAGCGCTCTGACCAGACGTCCGGCCGATTGGATCTCGGAACCGAGGAGAGGTTGGTTTGGCGCTGCCACGCCGCGCGATTCACGCGCGCTCAGCGAATCTCCGGCAGGAGCTCAGCAGCGTGCTTTGAGGTTCGGCCCTAGGGTGCCGTCATCAGCACTTCGGGAAGCCAGTGTTCCACTGCCGTACGGAGCTTGCCGAGATTGACAGGCTTAGAGATGTAGTCATCCATGCCCGCGGCGATGCAGTTGTCGCGATCGCTTTCCATAGCGTTCGCAGTCATGGCGACGATGGCGACGTGGCAGCCGGTATGCTGCTCGGCCTTGCGGATCATCGCCGTGGCTTCGAAGCCGTCGACTTCAGGCATTTGACAATCCATGAAGATCAGGTCGTACTTCGACTTCTGAAACGCCTCAAAGGCTTCACGCCCGTCTTTTGCGACATCCGGCTTGATGCCGAGTTTAGCCAGCTGTGCCAACGCGACTCGCTGATTGATGGCATTGTCCTCGGCCAACAACACGCGACGCGGGCACTTGTCATCAAGTGCCTCGTCGGCTTGCACCCCGGCGCGCTGCCGCGGAATCACCGGCGCATCATGGCCCAAGGCGGTCGCGATGCAGTCCAGCAGCTCGGCCTGCTTCACCGGCTTTGTCATATAAGAATCGAAACCTAGGCGCATCGCCTCCTGGCCGCGGTCTTTTGCGTCGAAGGCAGTTATCAAGATCAATTTGAGCTTCGCAAGCGCGGGATCGCCACGCACCGCTTGCGCGAGCTCGAAGCCGCTCATGACCGGCATGAGGAAGTCGACCAAAGCGATGTCGTAGGGGTCGCCTGCCGCAGCCGCCTCGCGAAGCATGGCGAGCGCCTCGGCGCCGTCCCAGGCACGTGCATTGCGCAGCCCCCAAGACTTGACGTAATGATTCAAGATGTTCCCGGTCGCGGCGTCATCGTCCACCACCAGCGCGTGCTTGCCGCGCACATTCATGCGGCGGACCGGCGGCGCAGCTTCCGAGATCATCTCGAAGCGCGCCGTGAACCAAAACGTGGACCCCTCGCCCTTCTTGCTCTCAACGCCGATGGAGCCTTCCATCAGATCCACCAGGCGCTTGGAGATGCTCAGGCCCAGTCCGGTACCGCCGAACTTCCGATTCGTCGATCCGTCGGCTTGAGTGAAGGGCTGAAACAAGCGGGCTATGGCGTCGTCGTCGAGGCCGAGGCCGCTATCGGAAACGCTGAATTTCAGCACGGCGTGGAAGTCGGTCGTGGAGTCCACGTTCACCGAGAGCGTCACGTGTCCGCGCGACGTGAACTTGATGGCGTTGCCCACAAGGTTTACCAAGATTTGCCGCAGGCGTCCTGCGTCTCCGCGCAGCGAGGCGGGTACGTTGGCCGCGACAAAAGGCTGGAGCTCCAGGTTTTTCTTGCGGGCCTGCGAGGCGAACAAGTCGGCCACGCTTTCTGCCACGGAGTGAGGAGAAAAGTCCATGAACTCAAGGACGGTCTTGCCGGCTTCCAACTTTGACAGGTCCAAGATCTCATTGATGATGAAAAGAAGTGCGTTCGCGGACTCGTGAACCGTGTTGGCATATTCGCGCTGATCGCCGTTCAGCGGCGTCGACAAAAGAAGCTCCGTCATCCCGATCACGCCGTTCATCGGCGTGCGGATCTCGTGACTCATGTTCGCCAGAAACTGGGATTTCAGTCGCGACGCCTCGGTGGCCTGATCCCGTGCCTGGCGCAGCGCGACTTCGTAGTTCTTTCTTTGCGTGACGTCCCGCGCGATGGCGTAGATGACTTGGTCCTCCTTCGAGGGCGTGGCACTCCACAGCAACCACTTGTAGGATCCATCCTTGCAGCGATAGCGATTCTCGAAGCCGGCGACGTTGCGGTTCTCGTTGAGCACGCTCATCGCGCTGGCTGTGGCTTCGCGGTCGTCCGGGTGGACGAAGTCCATGAAAGGAACGCTGCAGATCTCCTCTGCGGAGTATCCGAGGGAAGCCTCCCAGGCGGGATTGACCCGTGTGAAGTGGCCGTCGAGTGTGCATACGCACATCATGTCGAGCGAAATATGAATGAAGCGATCGCGCTCTCGTTCGGCGCGCTTGCGCTCGGTAATGTCGCGCACGATTTCGACCAAGATGCGCTGCTCCCCGATGACGGCGCCGCGAGCTGTGATCTCGACGGGGAACGTGTTCCCGCCTTTGCGCCTTTGCAGCGCTTCGAATGCTGGGATGTTTTCCGTTTTTATCCTGGCGAATTGCTCTTTTTGGTTGGCCACATCTTCGGCTGCTCGCAGTTCTGAAGCATCCATGCGGAGCAGCTCTGCTCGCGAGTAGCCGTACGCTGCCACCGCGGCATCGTTGGCTTCCATGATCCGTCCGTCTTCGCGCAAGAACAAAATGATATCCAGCGAGTGATCCGCCAGCAGCTGGTAGCGCTCGAGGGCGTCCTGGCGGTCGTTGCTGGCGGACGCATCTCGTGAAGCGGACTGGGCAGGCTTGATTTCGCTGCGGGATATACCGGCCGCTTCGCCGCTGGGTACCTCATCTGGAAAGCGCTTCTTGATCTCGAGCAGCTGCGGAAGTAGCTCATTGAACAATTTCACCAGTTCGGGATCGAACTGCGTGCCGCTCGTGCGGTTGATCTCAGCAACGGCAGCCTCGACGGTCCACGCTTCTTTATAGCAGCGGCGCGACGTCAACGCATCAAAGACGTCGCACAAAGCGGCGATGCGGCCGGCCAGCGGAATCTTCTCGCCGGACAGCCCCTGGGGGTAGCCCGAACCGTCGTATCTTTCATGATGGGTAAGCGCGATCTGAGCCGCGAGCTGGAGCAACCGTGAGCTGCTCCCCGTGAGCATGTCGAAGCCGTCGGTCGTGTGACGCTTCATGATGTCGAACTCATCTCGAGTGAGCTTGCCCGGCTTGAGCAATATGGAGTCGGCAATCGCCAGTTTCCCGATATCGTGCAACGGGGAGGCGGTGAGTATCAGCTCACGCTCATTAGCGTCGAGGCCTTTGGCACAAGCGACGGCATGGCAATAACTTGCCATGCGCGCCAAATGGGAATTGGTCTCCGGATTGCGCCTTTCGACGGCGGCCGAAAGCTTGATGATCGTCTCACGCTCGCGCGCGGCGATTTCAACGGTGGAAGCCTTAACTTGCTCGGCAAGCCAGTCCGCCGTTTCGCCGAGTTGCTTCTGCGCTTGTCGCAGCGCAAGCATGTTCGTCACACGAGCCGAGAACTCGATCGCGTCGACCGGTTTAGTGAGGAAGTCGTTCGCGCCGCATTCCAGGGCCGTGTAACGCACTTCTTTGCCCTGCTCTGCAGTCACCATGAGGATGGGGACCTGCTCTTTTTGCGGCATGGCGCGGAAGAGCTTAATGAACTCTATCCCGTTGGGCGCCGGCATATTGTGATCGACGACGAGCAGGTCGACATCGTGCTCACGTGCCCACTCGATCGCCTCGCTGGACGAGGAGAACGAGAAATCAAATCCCAGGGAGTTCTTTTGGACTAGAGCCGCATAGATCTTGAGGTTGACTAAACTGTCATCCACAATCAGGATATTCATAGCCGTTACACACCGAACAAAGGGCACGCAGATACGCTCTGCGTTAATACTGTCATCGGTATTCACCCCGGGCTTGTGCCCGTTCGAGTGACTTGCATCCGAGGCGGGGAACATGTTGTGACCGGCCTCACCGTCGAAAGGAGGCAACGATTGTTGGCGTCGTTGGGAGGGCTCAAGCGCTTTGCCGAATATTACAGCACAGCGATGCTGTGTATGGCTCAATGGCTTGAAGGATCCTAACGATGGCTGAAGACTCGACATCGCGCGAAGCGTTTAACCCCGCGCGGCTCCTCGACATTTTTGATGGCGACACTCCTGCCATCCGTCAAGTGATCGACGAAACGATTACTTTGATGCGCGATATCCTTGCGAAACTGGCGGTCGGAACCGAAGCTGCACGACCGCAATGCAGAGCGCTGGTGCACGAGCTCAAGGGCTTGAGCGGCAATGTAGGCGCCGATCAATTACACGCGCTCAGCCAAGAAATCGAAGCTCGTCTGCGCGACCCGTCGAGGGACTTTAGCTCCTGCGGGTGTGCGGAACTGGACGAGCCGTATAGCCGCTTCCTCGCCGGCGTTGAGCGTTATCTCGCGTCGGGCGTTTCGCTTTAGACCAGCAGCTGCGCGGAGTTCTTTACCCGATACATCGCGCGGTCTGCGGCCCGCATCAGCTCGTCCGCGGTCATGCCATCGGCCGGATAGACGGCAACGCCGATGCTGGCTCCGAATGCCCAACAGCCACTCCCGGTCACAAGTCTCAGGCAGATCTCGCTCACCGTCGCTCTGATCCGTTGGGCGACGATGACGTTATCATGTGAGTCAGCCACCGGCGGCAGCAGCACAGCAAATTCATCGCCACCGAGCCGCGCGACGAGATCGCTTTCCCGCAACGCCGCTGCTAGGCCGCCCGCGATTTCTTGCAGCGCTCTATCACCGGCGTCATGGCCGCGGCTGTCGTTGAGCGCCTTGAAATCGTCGAGGTCCACATACAGAATACTGAACGACTGATGGTATCGCTTCGCCGCGGCCACGGCTGAGTCGAGCTGTTCCAGAAAGGCTCGGCGGTTGGCCAGGCCGGTGAGCGCGTCTCGATACGACAGGCGCTCAAGCTCGCTTTCGAAGCCCACGCGCTCGGTTTCATCGCGCGCCGAGGCATAGATGAGTCGCCGGCTCTCATGAGGAGTGGAGCTCCATACGAGCCAGTGGTAACTTCCGTCCTTGGCGCGGTAGCGGTTGCGAAAGCCGAACACGGGCTGATTCTGGAATAGCACCTTCATGACGTCTATGGTGCTTTGAACGTCCTCTGGGTGCACGAATTCGAGGAACGGACGCTTGATGAGATCCGCTTCGCTGTAGCCGAGTGTTCGCTCCCAGGCAGCGTTCACTCGCAGCAAAATTCCGTCGAAACTGGCTACGCAGATCATGTCGGACGCCATATTGAAGTACCGCTCGCGTTCGGCTTCCGATTCTCGCCGGCTGATATCCATGACCGTTGCGGTGCTGAAGACGAGCACGATGATGACGGAGGCGATAAGCGTCGCAGCTCTCATCCGCCGCAAGCCGTCTTCGTGTTGTTGGTGCGCGTCTGCGTCGACTTGCCTCAGTAGGTCTGCGATGTCGAGGCGCATCGCGTCCATCAATGACTTGCCACGGCGTTGCAGGGCCAAGCCCTGCATGGATGGGTTACCTTCTGCCAGCGGCTGCGCGATCGTATGCAGCCAGAGCGAATAGTCGGAGCGCAAGCGCTGCACATCGCGATCCCCAGCCCGGACATCAATACCTTGGGGGCCGTCACCCAGGCGTTGCAGCGCTAATCCGAACGTGCGTTGCGCTTTTGAGTACGGTTCGAGAAAGGCTCGGTCGCCGGTGCTCGTATAGCCGCGAACGCCGGTTTCTTGATCCAACAGAAGCGTGAGGGTGGTGTAGAGTTGCCTGCGGCTTTCATACGCCTGCGCGCCCTGTTTCAACGAGTGCGAAACCTGGACGTAACCGGACCAGATCACGGCTAGGGAGATGAGCAAGGCGAATAGCGACGCCAGCGCGCTTGCGCCGTACACAAGTCGTAGGCTTGCAGGCAACGAGCTCAGCGACTCTCCCACGATCCTTTTCGCGTGTTGCATCACTTTAATATTCGGTGTTCGCGACGGGGCTTGTGGGTTGGCCGCGGGCAATGGTGACGCCCGTCACCAGTGGCCGCAGTTTTGCCTTCCGCGACTATAACGGCTTTAGGCTGTTATTATCGAGAGCTAAAAGATAAGAGACACTAAGTAGTATGGGCGACCTCGGTCCCCCTGTTGGGTGTGTGATTTCGTTCTTTTTCTCCAAAGGCTACTTAGTGCGATGTGGGCGCTGTCACTCGACTCGGTGCGGACGCTGCTTGTATAGTAGCTCGCGAGGCACTTGGATGTCAGCGTTCAATGCGTGAGCCTAAGGAGATGTTCGTGGACGCAATTGAGTTTTCAAACGGTCAGCCGGTTTCTTTTTCCGCGGCAGTCGCACGTCGGGTCACGGACGAGCGCGCCGCCGCAGAGCTCGATCACCGCCCGATCAGTGGCTTGACGGGACGTGAAATGCTCTTGGTGCGTTCGGCGGTTCGCAAGCGTGACCAAAAGCTGATTGAAATGATCACAGACGAAGAACGTATCGCATGTCGCAAGTTTGCGGCCAGGCGGGCGAACTCTCAAGATGCTGCGGACGTGGCTTGACAATGCCGTTCCGGCGACGATTCGACGTCATATGTCACAGTGAGCCGCTGATCCGCACTAGGAGGTGTAAGAAACAACAGGCGATTGCAAATCACACCCGAAACGCGCGACGAGCCGCTTTCCATGATGCCGGTCACGCGGTGATGGCCATCCTGTTGGGCATTCCCTTCGAATCCATCCGCATGACCGCGACGACTCCGACGGCAAACACGTGCAGCTTTTTCGAAACGCTCAAAACCCGAAAGCAGCGCTTGATCCGGCTTCAACGCTCAGCCAGGACTCGGCATCTCTTAGAAATGCAACTTCTACTGTGTGCGATAGGTCCAGCTGCCGAGCGCATAGAGGCGGGTTCGCATAGGTCCCCGAGGACGGTCGCAGATGAGGAGCACGCAGCCGATGTGGCGCGCCAGGTGCTGCAATCTCCCCCTACCAACGAGGTGCACGCCTATGTGGACTACTGGTCCCTGCGCGCGCACAACATCCTCGCCGTACCGCAGATCCGGCAGCAGACCGCGATCATCGCTCGCCAGCTGCTGACTGACAAGCACTTGGCCGCTCATCAAGTCGAGGCACTGCTAGCACAAAGCTTTCATCGCAAGAGCGGGACCATCCACGAACAGCTCCACGGTAGGAGCCAGATGAAATAAGGCTCGGCAATCCGAGCGGGTTTTCTAAAGTAGTTAAGTGCGCTTGCTGCGGCGTCTGCCGGCCCCGTTGCGACGCAACAGCCCGCCCAAGTGCGAATCGTCGCCCTTTCGAAAAAACTGGAGCAAGGCGAATTCGATGACCGAGCTCTCACTGATCCTCTGCCTAAACGCAAACTCTTCTAATCGCTCGGCTAAACCGGTTTCGAGCGTGTGAGAAACTTTGGCGATATGCGGTAAGGCGCGGGCCGCTGCCCTAGTTGGAACGGATGCTGGGGATCTGGCTGGTCGCTTCATATTGAACCGTATCGGCCCGACAGCCGAGCCATTTTAGCTCCTACGCTCTGGCCTTTGGATGGCGTGAATCTGGGCTTGTGCACTCGGAACAGGTGGCAACATCACTGACACCGGGGCGCCATCGTCCCATGCTCGTGCGTCCCGGACGGGCTTCCGATCGAGGTCATGCGTCTCACCGCACCGTCTGGCGCCTACAACTCGAACGTCTTCTCGCGAAAGGCACTATTCGTTGTTTTGACTCAGCGCTGCGCGGGTTCGGCCAGCCACCGTTCGAGCATTTCACGCAGTTTTTCGGCCTTCACTGGCTTGGACAGATAGTCGTCCATGCCCGCGTCGAGGCATTTCTCGCGGTCGCCGTCAATGGCGTTCGCCGTCATGGCGATGATCGGCACGTGACGCTTGAGGCGCAACTCCGTTTCGCGGATCGCTCGCGTCGCTTGCAAGCCGTCCATGTCGGGCATTTGACAGTCCATGAGAATGAGCGCGTAGGCGTGCTTCGAGGCAAGATTCAACGCCTCGATGCCGTTGGCAGCCATATGCGGCTGTATGCCAAGCCGTTTGAGCTGCGCCAGCGCCACCAGTTGGTTGACCGCATTGTCCTCTGCGACAAGGATGAGCTTGTCCTTGAGCGATGTCGATCCGGAGTTTTGGTTCCCTGACGGCCTCGCCGATGGTGAGTCGGCGAAGGTCGCGTCCTCCGCGCGGCCTTTGAGGGCGGTTCCGAGACAATCGAGCAGTTGGGATTGTTTCGGTGGTTTTAAGAGACAAGCCGCGAACCCGGCGTTCAGGGCGTTTTCTCGATCCTCGTTGTGCTGCAACGGCGACGTGAGAATCAGTTTTGTGTCACCAATCGCCGGGTCCGCTTGTATGGCTCGCGCTAGCGTCAACCCATCCATGTCAGGCATGATAAGGTCGACAATCGCGAAATGATACGGATCCTTCGATTGTTCGGCTTCCCGCAGCAGACGTATGGCTTCCTCGCCGGTGGACGCGCTCATGCAACGTACGATCCACGACGAGAGGTAATGGTGAATGGGTCTCCCTGCCGCATCGTCTTCCCCGACCACCAGGCCTCGCAGGCCATGAAAAATGGTTCGCACCTCTCTGTCAGCCTCAAGCGACAGGCACTCCAGCGGCAGCGTGCACCAAAAAGTGGAGCCGGATCCCTCTTCAGCCTGCACCCCGATTTCGCCGCCCATCAAATCCACCAGCCGTTTGGAGATAGAGAGGCCAAGGCCCGTTCCACCGTACTTTCGCGTCGTTGAGCCGTCCGCTTGTGCGAACGGCTGGAACAAGCGCTGGATCTGCGGTGCAGAAAGGCCGATGCCCGTGTCGCTCACCTCGAAGCGCAAGTTCGCAAACGAGTCGTGCGGCGTGTCGCTTGTGACTCGCAATGTTACGCTGCCCTGCGGCGTGAATTTTATGGCGTTGCCGACGAGGTTGATGAGGATCTGGCGCAGGCGTCCGGGGTCTCCTCGGAACAGGCGTGATACCGTCGATTCGACAAAGGCGTGCAGGGTCAGACCCTTCTCTTTAGCACGCGAGCCTAAAAGCGCCGTCACACTTTCAACGACGGACAACGGCGAAAATTCGACAACTTCCAGGTCCAGCTTGCCCGCCTCTAACTTCGAGAAGTCGAGTATCTCATTGATGATGCTGAGCAAAGCGTCACCGGACTCTTGAACGATTCGCGCGTATTCTCGCTGCTCTGGATTCAACTCCGTGCCGCGCAGCAACTCGGTCATTCCGATGATGCCGTTCATCGGCGTCCGGATTTCATGGCTCATGTTCGCGAGGAATTCCGATTTGATGCGGGATGCTTCCCTTGCCTGGTCGCGCGCATACGCCAACGCCTCTGCCTTCATTCTCGCGACTTCCGTCGCTTGGTCGTTTGCGTACGCTAAAGCTTCGGCTTTGACGCGCGAAGCTTCCGTCGCCTGATCGTTCGCATACGCCAGCGCCTCGGCTTTGACGCGCGAGGCCTCGGTCGCCTGATCGTTTGCATACGCCAGCGCCTCGGCTTTGACGCGCGAGGCCTCGGTCGCCTGATCGTTTGCATACGCCAAGGCTTCGGCTTTGACACGCGAGGCTTCGGTCGCCTGATCGTTTGCGTATGCGAGAGCTTCCGCTTTGACCCGTGAGACGTCGGTGGCTTGATCGTTTGCGTCAGCCAAGGCGACCGCTTTGACTCGGGAAGCTTCCGTCGCCTGATCATTCGCATCCGCCAGCGCTTCGGCTTTGACGCGCGAGGCCTCGGTCGCCTGATCGTTTGCATCGGCGAGCGCCTCGGCTTTTAGCCCCGAGGCCTCGGTCGCCTGATCGCGCGCGTAAGCGAGAACTTCCTCGGATCGCTTGATCTCCGTGATGTCGCGAGCCCAAAGATACATGATGTTTTCATTGGTGAATGGGATCGCGGTCCATAACAACCATTTATAAGACTTGTCCTGGCAGAAGTAGCGGTTCTCGAGGCCTATGAGATCCTGCCCAGACGAAAGCGCCAGCATCGCCTTTTTGGTCCGAGAGAGGTCGTCAGGATGAACGCGATCGATGAACGGAATCCGTTGAAGCTCATCGCTGGTAAACCCAAGCGTCGACTGCCAGGTCCGGTTGAAACGCAACAAGTGCCCGTCAAAGTTCGCGACCGCGAGCATATCCAGCGACAGATCGAGAAAACGGCTGCGCTCCTGCTCCGACAATTCGTTTAAACGGTTCAATTGTTGCGCTGAGGCTGCGCGTTTCTTCTCAGGCAAAGCTGTCGTCATTTTCAGCCGGCTCGTATCCAGCAACGGGCCTTGCGGTTTTCGGGGCGAGGCAGATCTGTCGCGCTGGCTCAATCAGCTCTTAGTGCAAGTAGTAGCCTGATTTAGTTATCGACGGGCAACGGCGGCAAGCCGTTCGGGTGACCAGGTTCACACTTCTAGCCAAGGGGACCGCGCGGACAGTGAGTGTCGGCTTTGGTTTCTCTGAAGGATCAGACGTGGTGGGCGATCGAGGACTCGAACCTCGGACCTCATCCTTATCAGGGATGCGCTCTAACCACCTGAGCTAATCGCCCGCGCTTGCGCCCACTTCTCTTTCAAGGGTTTGCTGGTCTTTTGCCGGAGTCCCGCGCGCCCTTAGAAAACGGTGGATGATGAAACTGCGTCGTCTTCTTCTGCCGCCGTTGCTGGCCGCACTCTCAGGCATCGCTTTGAGCTATGGCGCGATGAACCCGGCACGAGCGGACTCGCCCAGCGTCAGTTACGAGCTAGCGATGCCACGCCCGGCAGATCACGTCTTCACAGTGGCGCTCAAGATCCGGGGCCTCGCAAGAAACGAGACCGTCCTGCAGATGCCCATTTGGATTCCCGGCTACTACGCGAACGCGCAGTACGGGCGCAACATCCTGCGCTTCGAAGCTCACGACGCATCGGGTCGCGCGCTGGCTTTTCGTCAGCAAGGGCAATCAACCCGAATCATCGACACCGCCGGCATCTCGAGCTTGACGGCCAGCTACGATCTGTACGCCAACCGGCCGGCAGACGTCGGGACGCAACTGGCGATGCAGCGTGCAGAGATCAACGGTGCGGGCGCGTATATGTACTTAAAAAACCAAGACGGCTACCCGGCCCCTGGCTCTGTTTCCCTGACGATCCACCGCCCCCGCGGTTGGGATATGGTCAGCGGTCTGCTGGCGATGCGCACGGGCGACGACGTGTACACTGCGCCGTCGTACGATGTGCTCGCCGATTGCCCCACGGAACTTGCGCCGCATTTCGAAAAGTCGGATTTCTCGGTGAACGGCATTCTGTACCACCTCTCGGTGGACGGCGCGGGCACGTACGACATGAAAGCGCTCACATCCGTCGCCAAGTCGGTCGTTGCAAGCGAAGTCAAGATGATGGGTCGGCCGGGCTATAAAGAGTATTGGGCGATGTTCGAAACGGTCGATTTGGGCGGCATGGAACACCTGAACTCATCCATCTCGGGATTGCCGGCGTTCGGTTGGGAAAAGACGCGCAGCCGCGACGACGCGGACTGGGATACGCATCCGATGAACGCCTTTGCGCTGGTGCTGGCGCACGAACATTTTCACTCTTGGAACGTCAAGCGTATCCGCCCTGCGGTCCTTGGGCCGTTTCGTTACGATCAAGAAGTGCACACGCGCCGGTTGGATGTCGCCGAAGGCTTGACCGAATACTACACCTACGTGCACGCTCTGCGGTCCGGCTACGCATCACCGGCGGGCGCATGGTCGCTCTTTGCGGGCGATCTCAAGACTGAAGAAACCACGGTTGGCCGGCGACTATTGTCACTAGGCGATCTTTCGTGGAACACGTGGTGGCCCAACGATGATCCTTGGATTCCGGCCAACGACTACTACGACGGCGCAGCCATTATGGGGTTGATGCTGGACCTCAAGATCCGACACGACACGCAAGGACGGCACAGCCTCGACGACGTCCTGCGCTATTTGTTCCACGACTGGGAAGCCAAAGCGGTGGACCAATTCCGCTCCACCGGGGGAACGTACGGCGACGACGAGATGCCGAACATCATCACGAAGGCGACCGGCGATGCCGAAGCGGGCACGTTGTTCCATCGCTGGTGGGATACGGTCGAGCTGCCCGACTGGAATACGTATCTCTCGTATGCGGGGCTGAGGCTGATCAAGAGGCCGCCAAAGTCAGGCGAAGCCGACTTGGGCGCGCAATGGGAAGAGATCGGCGTTCCTCAAGGGGTCGGATACAAGCCCAAGCCGATCGCGGACACGACATGGGGCCAGCCGACGCTCACTCCGGACCAAGTCATGATCGACCGAGTCAAGCCCGACGGCCCGGCGGCCAAGGCCGGACTGCAGCAATTCGACGTGATCGTCTCGGTGGCAGGCTTGGCCGCGACGCAGGAAAGCTTGCCCGGAATTCTCGCCGCACACAAGGCCGGCGAACGCGTCGCTGTTTCGTTGATGCGTGAAAATCGCCTCATCAACACGGTGGTGACGTTAGGACAAGCGACCGTTCCGAAGAATTCCATCGAGGAGCGAAAAGACGCCACCGTTGAGCAGCGCAGGTTGCGAGCGGACTTCGAAGCGGGGCGACCGTTCGGCGCACCCGAGCCCAGGTAAGGCGGCGCGACCCGTGTAAAAAGCGCCACTGTTTGGGGGATTAGCTCAGCTGGTAGAGCGCGTGCTTTGCAAGCATGAGGTCAGCGGTTCGAGCCCGCTATCCTCCAAAATCTCACTGCCACATTCATAGTCTCGCGATTTCATAGTCTCGCGATTTCATAGTCTCGCGATTTCATAGTCTCGCGATTTCATAGTCTCGCGATTGTCGGGCTGCTCTGCGAGCGCCTGCCGTGGGCAGCACGTGTCCAACGTCGTCCAACGCGTGGCAATAAAAGAGCTTTAATCCTGCCGTGATAACGGCTGTTTGCAGGGCTTCTGTTTTTTGGTGCCCTCCTGCGTTCGCCCCCTTGCAATTCAGCAAAGCAACGTGTATCATTTACCTAATTCGTTAGGTGTTGGAGGTACCCTTTCTTGCAGCCTGCCCGAATGGTTTTGCTGATCTGCGCTGTGCTGGCGTGCGGTCCTCGCGCTGCCGCAGCCGCTGCAGCGGTCGTCGGGACCCAAGGCTCCGGCATCAGCGTTCCGACGGTCGCGGTTCCCCCGCCTATCGACGGCACGCTTGCCTCACCCGTCTGGCAACAAGGCGCTGTCGTGCATCTGCCCTACGACCGCCTCACCCACGGCTCGAGCGCTGAAGACACGACGGCCTATCTGCTGACCGACGGCAAGTCGCTCTTCGTCGGTTTTCACGCGGTGCAGACCCGGGCAGCTGTGGTCGCCAATCAGCATTCGAACATGGCCGGCGTTGACACTGACGATGAAGTGAAGATCTCCTTATGGCCCGGCGGCGCTCATGGGTTCGACTACCAATTCATGGCAACGCCGTTAGGAACGCGCTATCAGTACTCGTCTGAGAATCTCGCGTACGAGCCGACTTGGGATGCGGCCGGCCATATCGGACACAACGAATACTTCGTCACCATGCGCATTCCGCTTTCGGTGATGCGCGGCTCAAACCCAAAGAGCTGGCTTATCCAGCTCACACGTTGGGAGCCCACGACAGGATCGCTGTACGCGTACAACGGCGGCGCAAGCTGGCAGGGGACGGCGGACGTGAATTACGCGCAGCCGTTGCATGGTATGCCCGTACTCGCAGCGGTTCGCCCCAGGCCGCGCGTGGCCGTCTATGGCTTGAGCTCGATCGCGTCCAAGGCTTTGGGCGGGCCGACCTCGCGGGCCGGTGCAGATCTCTCGGTCCCCATCACTGACAGCTCTTCGTTCATCGCGACGATCCACCCGGACTTCTCAGACGCAGAACGCGATCAGCAGACCATAGCGCCGAGCGCCTTTCGCAACTTCTTGAGCGAAACTCGGCCGTTCTTCACCCAGGGAGCCAACTTCTACAATTACATGGAATGCGACGCCTGTCCGAACGAACAGTCGCTGTACACGCCCAACATCCCCACACCGCGCGCGGGCTATGCGGTGGAGGGCACCCAAGGGCCGCTCACGTTCGGCGGCTTCGATGCTGTCGGAGCCCAACGCAACGATGCAGCGCAGTCCCTCATCTATAAGACAGTGCCTCGCACGCTGTTCGTATCGGCGCAGCGTGTCTCCGTGGACATGCCCGGCTTCAAAGACGACACAAATCAATTTTCCTCGAAATGGGGCGACTTGCAGCACAAGTTCATCTACGCAAATTACGGCACCGAGTCAGGCACGAATGTGACCGATCCAGGCGCTGCAAAGTTCGCCGAGCTCGGGGGCGCGTATTACGGCCCCCAGTCGTTCACGGGCGGCGGCATCCGCAAGATCGGCACGCAGTACAACCCCTATGATGGCTTTTTCACCATCAGCGGCATTGCAGGATACTCATTCATCAC
This sequence comes from Candidatus Eremiobacter antarcticus, assembly GCA_003244105.1. Lineage (GTDB taxonomy): Bacteria > Vulcanimicrobiota > Vulcanimicrobiia > Eremiobacterales > Eremiobacteraceae > Eremiobacter > Eremiobacter antarcticus. Next base: position 68,092 of record QHBK01000012.1, read on the forward strand.
CGATCACCCGATGACGCCGGCGAACGGACCCTTCAAATCCATCGACTGGAACTTCTTCCTCGACCGGTATCATGGGGCGCTGGGACTCAACGAGTCGGACACCAGCCTGAGCGTTGACGTCATCACGCGTGGATTATGGGAGCTCGCGACCCAGACAGGTTCGAGCTATCTCGAGCTCAATACGGCGACGAGCGCTCTTCCGTCAAGCGTGTTCACGCCTGTGACCCAAAACTTCACGACGTTGCGCTACCACGCGGGCACCTCAACGCCCACCAAGTTCACGTTCGCGACCGGCCGCTACGGCGGACGGCCGGCTCGACAGTTTCTTTCGCTCCACGACGATGAAGGTGGGGCCACGCGGTCTTCTCAGTCTCGAGGTCGACGACACGCGCCAATATTTCAGCCATCAGACCGCCAACGTGCAATGGCTCGAGCGCGCGAGCTTTGCCTACCAGAACAATGCCAACAGCTCTGTCGCAGTTGGGGTGCGCCGCTTCTTCGGCCCGCCCCCGGAACCGAACGGCGGGACGAGCTGTCCGATCGCCGTGTGCACGAACCTGTCCTTTGCATACCACCGGCGCGCTCAGCACGACGAGCTGTACCTGATCTATGGGAACGCGGGCGATTTGGTGACATAGCCGCAGCTCTTGCTGAAGATCATCCACTATTTCGGAGCTGAAAAAGGCAGTTGAGCGGGCCTCGCAGCGAGCCTGGACAAGAGCATATTCGCTGTGGTATTGTTTGATCACCTAATTGGTTAGGTAAACGGAGAGTTAATGCCCCGCAAGCCATCCTCCACGCTGACCGAGGCCGAGCAACAGCTGATGGAGATCATATGGGATCGCCGCAGCGCCACGGTCGCCGAGGTCCTGGGCGAACTGTCGCCCAAACGCAAGCTCGCCTTCAACACCGTTCAAACGACCATGCGCATCCTTGAGGCCAAGGGCTACCTCAAGCACAAAGCTGAAGGCCGCGCATTTCGATACTACCCGCGTGTCGGCCGCAAGCAAGCGTCGGCCAGCGCCGTCAATCAACTCCTCAAGCGCTTCTTCGGGGGCGTACCCTCACGCTTGGCTTTGAATGTGCTGCAAAACGAACGGTTGGATGACGGGGAGCTTGCGGAACTGCAACATCTGATCGATCAAGCGAGGTCCGACGATGAGTGAAGAACGCGTCATAGTCGCTCTCTTCAATGCGACTTGGCAGAGCACGGCGTTGGCCCTGGCGGTCGCGCTCGCGCTGCGAATGATCCAGCGCACCAGCGCGAGCACGCGCTGCGCGATTTGGACCGGAGCGCTGCTCATCGCGATCGCATTGCCGGCGGTGGATTATGCGGCGGCCCGCAGCGTTCCATCGCCCCAGACGTCTGATGCCACGAGGACAGCGGCCGTCTCCCCGGCCTCTCACCTCATCGTCATGCAGGCGCCGAAGACAACCGCAAGGCTCCGTTCCCCGCACCGAAGCTCCGTCTCTTCCCGCGCCCGCTATCCACTCGGCCACGTCCGGTGCCGCCCTGACGAAGCCGCGCATCTCCGTCCCCGCCATAAGCCTGTCGGTTGCGAGCTTCCTTAAAGGCGCAGCGCACGACGCGTTTGTGCTCTGGTGCGTGGGCATGGTCCTCTTCGCGGTGCGTTTCGCCTATCAAGTCGGATGTCTGCTCGCTGCGAAGCGCGAGATCGAGCCCGTCAACCGGCTTGCGCTGAACCTGAGCTCGCGTACGAGCCGCGCCGTTCGGATCGGACTTTCGGATCGCATCGCGGTGCCCTGTCTGCTGGGTATGTTTAAACCGGTCATCGTGTTGCCGCGAGCGTTGGCCTGCGAGCTTTCAGACGCCGACCTTCAGCGTGTCGTCTTGCACGAGGCCGCACATCTCCAGCGCGGTGACGACTGGTTCAACCTCGTCGAGCCGCTCGCGCTCGTGATCTTGTTCTTCAACCCCGCGATCCACCTTATCGCCCGCAGGATCGAGATCGAGCGGGAGATCGCCTGTGACGACTCGGTCATCGCCACGATGCAAAACCGCCTCACGTATGCGCAGTTCCTGACAGGCCTCGCCCGGCGGACGTCGACGCGCCAGGCTGTCATCGTTCCGGGTTTCTTCACGAACCGGCGTCAGATTTTCGTACGCATCGAGCAATTGCTCGACCGCCGTCACAACGGGTCGTCCATCATCGGCCGCAAAGCTGTTCTCGCATTGGGCCTGCTTAGCATGGCCGCTGTAGCGTTAGCTCAGGTCGACATCCCCGTGCTGGCCGCCGCCTGTACAGTTCCTGCCAAGCCACCGATCGTTTCCCGCCAGCGGGTGCTTGCCGTGATCCGCGCGGTGCCACCCGCAGCGGTTAAGCCGGTGCGAGCAGTTCACGTCGGGGGGGGCGGCGGTCGGGGTGAGAACGGCCGTGGCTCCAGTGACACCAGTGAAGAAAGCCCTCAAGGTTAGAGAGGTCCGTCGCACCGTTCACCTCCCATTGCGCGGCGCGCCGAGCGCGAACGTGCAGCTGCTTCAGCCGTCCCTCGAACACCTCAGCGATCGAATCAACGCGCTGGTGCAAGCGCGCGTACTGGTCCCGCCGGTTGCGCCCGTCACCACGTTGCCCCGCATTCGCAAATCCGTCTCCTTGGCGGCGCGTGCGCAGGCAGTCGCCTCGACGGCTATGGTGATGGCGACGGTGATCCAAGCTGAAAGCGCGGCCCAAATCGCGCAGGCAGCAGCGCCGCGCGCAGACGCAATCGAGGCGGCCAAGACGGATTCGCTGTCAGGGTACAATGGCTTCGGCGTGGATGATGTCGTCGAACTGCACGACAATGGCGTGACGTCGTCCTTTATCGTGGACATGAAACGAGCCGGGTACTCGGGGCTGTCGGCCGGCCAATTGATCGACCTGCGCAATCACGGCGTTTCTGCGGCGTTCGCACGCTCGGTGACTGCCGATGGACAGCGCAAGGTCGACGTCAACACGTTGATCCGATTATGCGACCACGGTATCAGCGCAGGCTATGCGAATGCTCTGTCGAGGAGCGGACTCACGGGTCTGTCAACCGACGATCTCATCGCCTTGCGCGACCACGGCGTCAGCGCTGAGTACGTGACCGCTTTGGCCCGCGCCGGCTACAAGGCCTTGGCCACTGCAGATATCATGCGCTTGTACGACAACGGCGTGAACGCCGCATATATCCAGCGCGTGCGACACGATCTCAACTCCACGCACTTGACGATCGATCAGTTGATTCGCTTGAGAGATTCCGGCATCTGATGCTCGCGGCGATCTGCGTCGCCATCTTACAGTCTGCGAGCCTGCAACTCGTGGCTCACGGCGACGCCTCGGTTCAAAGCAGTTGGTCCGCGCAAACCAATCCCGCTCGCACGATTCTGTCCCTGAAGACTAAGGTTGAGCAGAACGGCCCGGGCGCCAACCTGGTCGAATCCGAAAGCGTCGATATCCCGCTTTCGGATGTCGCGGCGAAGCTGCCGGGACTCACACAGGCTCAACTCAACTCCACCAGCGCGCGAGTCCGTTTCCGCAGCATTCACGACGCGGGGACGTTGGACTATGACGGTTCCTTCCAGGGCGGAGCAGGCGAAGGCTCCGCACGGGTGACGCTCAACCCGCTGTTCGCCGCCCAGCTGCAGCGCCGGGGGATTGGCATGCCCACTTCCGAGCAGCAAGTCCGCCTCACGCTCTTGGGAGCTGACTTCCGATATCTCGACGTGTTAAGCGCGCAAGCTTTCGAGCGGCCGGACGTCGATCAACTGCTGAATCTGCTCGAGCACGGCGTGTCAGTCGACTATCTGCGCGCGATGGGAGCGCTTCGCGTCACGCCGCACTCCATCGACTCCGTCACACGGGCGCGGGATCACGACGTCACCGCCCTCTACGCACGCCAGTTGATCGCGGCGGGTTACCGTTCGCTTTCCATCGACGATTTGGTGCGCGCTCAGGATCATAACGTGAGCGCGGACCTCGTGGCAGCCGTCAAGGCTGCGGGTTATAAAGCTGTGCCGATGAATGACCTCGTCAGGCTGGCCGATCACAACGTTACCTCGGACTTCGTGCGGGCAATGGCCGCGTTCGGGTACGCCGCCAAGGCCGACGATCTCGTCGTTTTGCGCGATCATGGTGTCACCCCGGATTACGTCCAAAGTTTGCGCCGGCGGGGGTACAACGCCAAGCTGTCGGTGGCTGAGCTCATCAAACTCCGGGACCACGGCATTTAGATAGGGCGGGCCAACGCCGCATTCTTGAGGTTAAGGATTTACGGGCGCGTTGGCCAAGACGCCGGCCGTGGGCTTGAAGTTCATGAAACCGGCAGTAGATGGCGGCTCGGCCGCCGGTTCTACTTTGAAGCCGACGTGCTTGGACGGAATCTTCATGTTGCGAGTGCGCGCTGCCGGCGAAGCGCTCGACCGCAACGCGTTTTCTATCCACGGTGAAGAGCGACTGCTCGTCGATCCCATCGCGTCCGGCAATGATGATTTGGTCGTGCTTCGCGCCGAAGGCGTCCCTGATTGGATCGTTGTCACGAATGCGGAAACCTCAGCCCAGTCCCATGGGATCGCAAGAGATCTCGGCGCACGAGTGGCCTCTGGGGCGCCCACCGGGGCCGGCGCGCTCGTGCCTGACCGCGAGCTGCGCGACGGGGAACGAATCGGACGGGCGCAAGTCTATTCGATTAAGGGAGGGGCGGCGGGCCAGATCCCTCTTCACATAGCCGACGCGCGCGCCATTGTCACGGGCAACATTCTTATCGGCGAGCCGGCGGGCTGCGTACGCATGTTGAGTGACGATCGCTTCACCAGCCCGACGGAGGCAGCCCTGTCGGTACGCCGGTTATGGGCGCTGCAGCCGCAGCACGTGCTGGTCGGCCGGGGCGACTGTGTCTTCGGCAATGCAACGGCGCTCCTCGGCACATGTCTGCAATCGCGCTCCGATGTGTACGTCAACCGGATTAACCTCGACGAGCTCGAGTGGCAACAGCCGCACGAACCGTCGCGATACGAAGCGTTTATGGCGGAGGTCGGTCAGTCTATCGGAGCTCGCTCGCTTGGCTATCGTCTCGTACGTCTTCCGCCGGGAAAGACGTTCTGTCCGCTGCACTGGCACGAGGAAGATGAGGAGCTTTTTTTCATCCTGGATGGCAAGGCGACGTTGCATACCCCTCGAGGAGATTTCGAGGTGCGGCGCGGCGACTTCATCGCTTTCCCCACCGGTCCGATCGGCGCCCACGCGATCCGCAACGATGGCGACCAGGAATGCACGGTGATGATGCTGTCGGATAACAGCGACGGGGACGACATCTGCCACTATCCCGATTCCAATAAGGTGCTCCTCAGCGAAAGCGGCCTGATCCTACGGAAGGAACCCGACCTCGACTATTACGATGGGGAGCACACGTAAGCCGCGTCTCAGGGCTTGTTGGCGGCCGCACGTTCGGCGGCGACACCCGCGCGGTACTCGTCAAGCATCTCTATCTCCCCGGCGCCCGTCAAGGTGTGCTCGTGCAGTTTCACCCAGTCTCGCTTAAGGCTGCGCAGAATCGGCATGCCGTGTTTGCGTCGGTAGATCGCGTAGAAAACGATGCCCAAGATGACCCATGTCGGTCCAGCAATGCGACCGATGGGATGGGTCAAAAGCGTGAAGACTAGAATGGCGACGATGCCGATCATCCCGACGACCGAGAGCAGCGAGAGGTCTCCTTTTCGACCGGCCACGGTGAGCGGGATGTTCCAGGGCATCTTGAAACGGCGCGGCGCGACGGAGTCCGTGAAGCGCAGCGTCATCAGCGCGGCGAAGACGAGCGTGTACGAGAGCGCGGCGCCAAAGGCGTAGAGATCCGTCAGAAACCCGATGGCTTGCGTCCCCTGCAGGTAGGCGGCCACCAATTCGATGACGGAGATACCGGAGAAGCAGATGATGGTGCCCAGCGGCGTTCGCGTCTTGGCGTTCGTGCGTTGGAACCACGACGGCAACACGTTGAACTTGGCCATGGAATACGCGATGCGAGACGCCCCGAACACACCGGAATTGCTCGAGATCAACACGAGCAGCGCGCCTACCATCGGTACGTAAAACGCGAACAGGACGCCCAGGACACCGGGTATTTGGCTCGCGAGCACCGCGATCGCCTTATCGTTGTTGTCCGTGCTGCCGACGTACTGGAACATCGGCACGGTGGTTCCGTTGGAGAGATGGATCGGGCTCATGCCCAGCACGAGATTCGAGTAGGACAAGGCGAAGATGAGGATCGTCAGGATCAGCGCGACCGACGTGCGCGGAATGACCGTGGTAGGGCGGCGAGTTTCTTCGGCCGCGTGCGAGATGCTCTCCAAGCCGACGAACGATATGATCGCGAGCGAGACGCCCTTGAGCAGATTTTCGGTCGTTGGCCAGTGAGTTTGCATGGTGTGCAAAAGCACCTGAGGGTTCCACACGAGCAGAAAGGCGCTTACCAGGATGATCGTCTCGGTCACCACATCCAACACGGACACCAGCTCGTTTAAACGCGACGACTGCTTCACCCCGACTCCGTTGAGAACGGTTAAAAAGGCCGTTGTCGCCAACACGCAGATGAAGTACGTGAGTTGGTGCGTCACAAGCCATGGGAACAAAAAGCTGATGTAGCCGATGGTGAACCATGCGAACAGTGCGATGTCGATCGTGAAGTCGAGCAGGACCGCCCAGCCCGCGACGAAGCCGATAAAATCGCCGAGCGCCCGCATGACGAAGAACTGGCCGCCGCCGGCAACAGGATAGGCGGCTGCAAGCTCGGTGTAGGCAAGCCCGATGCACACGTAGACGATGCCGGCGAAGGCGAAGGCCACGTTTGCGGCTCCGGCTGCGATGCCCACAACGACGCCGAGCGCGACGTAGATGTCGGCGCCCACGTCGGCATAGCCCCACGAATAGGAGCCCCAGGTCGTCACTGCGCGGCGGAGTTCGGCGACCGGCGCTGCCTTCATCGAGCAAGATCCCCGCAGTTCAGATCATTTGGCAAAAAATCCCAGCCAGCATTCGGTCGCCGCTTACCAATTCCCGCGGTGAAAAGCCCATCCGGGGAAATTCCCTCCCCGGTTTTGAATGGGGGCCGAGCGATGTCCGCTGTGACGTGATGAGCGAGAGAGGCCTGCCATGAACATCCGTGAACGATCCGCAGTCTTGTGTGCGACCGTCCTCCTGCTGACGGCGGGATGCACCCATAAGGACGAGTCGAGCAGCACGAGTCAGACCACCGAACAGACGCCTGCAGCTGAGTTGTCTGCGGCGGCTGCGCGAAAAAGGCCCAGCGGGGCGCCGGTGCCGGTCCCGAGCGCGCACGCGGTGACATTTCAATTCTCGGATGTGGCCGTCACCAACACAGGCTTGCTGCGTTTAAAATTCACGATGGCGAATGCGGGGAGTGATCCAATCCTTTGCGACGCAAGCGAGTTTTCGATCCAGTTGTCAGGCGGCTTGTCTATTCCGGCGGACCCCGGCGCAGAAGATACCTGTGATCCGGATACCGTCGATCCCGGCTCGAGCGGCAAAGCGGTGATGTACTTCGACCTGCACCGGCAGTATGTGGGCCCGGTGAAGCTTTTGCTGACTGCGAACAACGCTGTGATCGGCCAAGGCACGACCCAATTGCACTAAGACAGGAGCGCCGTGGCGCGCTTCGAGAAACCTGACAGCGTGGGGGATTAGCTCAGCTGGTAGAGCGCTTGCATGGCATGCAAGAGGTCAACGGTTCGACCCCGTTATCCTCCACCACGCTAAGACCTCGGTGTTATCAGGGCTTAGCGACGTCTCCGCATGGTCCGACGAGCCCCGCCTAGCTTGAAGATGTTGCCACCGCTGTAGCCACGGGCGCCAGCCCGAAAGCGGCTCGCACGTCCCGCCGCTCCCGCGCTACGCCTACAGTGATCCGCCGGAGCTCCCTTTATATTTAAAAGTCGAGTCCCAGACTTTCCATGCCAGCTCAGTTTGACATCGACCAGAAATTGCATGCTGAAACAGCCGGCCGCATTCCGAGTGTCGCGGCGAGTTCCCCATGAGACGCCTGCGCCAACACCATCAGCGAGCGATGCCAACTGTCGGGGGCTCCTAACATAGTAACAAGCTGGAGTGACCCCCACCGGAGCTAGACACCCGATAAGCGAAAGCATCGCTAGGAAGGTGATCTATGTCGAAGGACGAGTCAACTCCTCAATCCGAGCTTGCGAAGTTCGATCGGTGGACCGCACAGCGTAAAGCAGCACTCATCCTCGAGGTACTCAAGGGTCAGATATCAGTGCCTGAAGCAGCTCGCAGGTACGGCTTCACGCAAGGCGAGTATCGCAAGTGGGCCGAGG
>QHBK01000013.1 GCA_003244105.1 Candidatus Eremiobacter antarcticus
AGCTCCGGTGGGGGTCACTCCAGATACGCCGGTATCCGTAGCGAATGCGAGCGCTCGCGATGTCCTTGATGCGCACGCGCAGCGTCTCGTTGAGCGCTTTCAATCTGGCACGATAGTGCATGGACGAGCGGCAGAAGCGCAACGCCAAACAAGCACGGCGTTGGCTCACCCGATAGCGCTCTTTGAGATGGCCGACCAAGATGCGCCGCCTTGACTACTTTTTTGAGAGCACATCCTGCACATGGTTTTGTCCAAGGTGAGATCTGCGACCAGACGTTTGAGCCGCACGCTCTCTTCGCGTAATTGGCTCAGCTCGCGGATCTCGGGCGTGCCAAGGTTACCGAAGCGCTTTTTCCAAAGATGAACCGTGTTCTCGTGGACGCCGACCTTGCGAGCCATTTCGCTTGCAGCGATGGCGGCTTCGACTTGGCGCAAGGCAGCAGCGATCTGCTCGGGGGTGTGACGGCGACGCGCATGGCGGACCCTCCATCATGCGGCCCATTTGCGAGCCGCTGAATGTGATCCCATTGGTCTAAGAATCGGGGAGCCGCGCACACAAACTAGCCGACGAGATCGCCTTTTTGGCGCTTCGTCTGTGGGATCGAGGCTGGGTAAGGTCGCTGTAACCTAATTGTATCCTAATTGGCCCGCAAATGAGCGCAATAAGGCGAAACTCGGCGTGCGTGGCAAAATGCGAAAGGCTTATGGCTCAACGATTTGCGGTGATTCGGAGGGGATGAGTTGTGCCGCGGTTCTAACTGGGGGGCAGGAGATCGCTGGTTCAAATCCAGTCGGCCCGACCAAGCGAAAGGCCCCGCCCTGTATAGGTTTGCGGGGCTTTTTACTTTCAACAATCCACTGGTCTAGTTTGTCCGCCGCCTTCCGTTGCATGGTGGGGAGGACATGGCTGCAATGTGTTTAGGGTGATCGCCACGTTTGCGTGGCCCAGCATAATGATAAAGGTTGAGGTGACGTGAGACTATGAACCTCCGAGGGAGCGGAATGTTGCAGCACGGAAAACTGTTGTTTCGACTGACCTTAACGCTTGGCGCCCTGCTCCTGCTTCAAAGCTGCGCAAGCACGCTGCACGAAAGTACTGCCAGCGCTGCGGCTAGCTCTAAGAGTACAGGCGGCCCCGTTCCGCTGAGCTGTGATAGCGCACGGTTCAGCGATGGACATGTGGCGATCATGCCGGACGACGTGCTAAAGAGAATTGCGCGAGGCCAGGGCCTGCCGCCCTCGTACCTCGCCGCCGGCCGAGTTCCTCGGGACTTCTGCAAGCCGAAGAATGGTGTTTGGCATTGGCCCAAATCCGGGCATCCGTTCTATGATGCTAACGCCAAGAACTACGCTGTGGAGCATCTGTCGCCCCAGGAGATTCGCACAATCGAAAAAATAAAGCGACAGGTACCCCCAGGCGAACGAGATCTTGTGAAATGGATGGTCTGGCCCGGCTACTACCATCTTTTGTGTTCCAACTTAAGCCCTACAAGAACGACTGGTTTTGGGGTTTTGCCCCCTACTACGCGTTGAACTATGGTTATGACCCGTCCCCATCTGTCCTTATCAATGCGGAAACCGGCGAACCCTGGGCGGCTCCTCCTCCCTAGTCAGCGCTGATTCGGATAGAAGAGTCTGAAGATGCGACGCTTGAGCACGTCCTCTTGGAACGTATCGGTGTTGCTGAGCATGACGATGTCGAAACCGTCGTCAGGAAACGTTGCGTTCTCTCCGGCGAAGCCGGTCCACTCGCCTTCATGCACGATCTCGCGGTGACCGTTGACGCGATCAAGTCCAAAGCCGAAGCCGTAGCCGTACGGCCAGTCGGCTCGATGATGCGAGGGCGTGAACATCATACTCAGCGTTTCCGGCTTGACGATGTGGCCGCCGTCCAGGGCTGTATCCCACTTCACGAGGTCGAGCACCGTCGTGTTGACAGCGCCGTCCGGGAAGTCAAGTTCCGCCGCTGAGTCGTCCTTGGTATTGACCGGTTTGGCGCGCCCTTTGACCACTGTATAACCTGTCGCACCGTCGCGCATATCGAGAGGTGTTGTGCCGACTGATGTGGCTGTGAGCCCAAACGGCCGGAAGATGCGTTGCCGCACGAAATCATCGAACGGCATTGCGCTTGCCTTTTGCACGACAACGCCCAGCAAGATATAGTTGCTGTTGCTGTAGCGATACATGCTGCCGGGCTTGAAGGTCAGCCGGCTGCCTCGAATAGCGGCGAGCGCTTTTGGCATGGTCAGCGTGCTGTTGTTGAGGATGGTCAAATAGTCTGCAACGCCGGACGTGTGGTTGAGCAGCTGGCGCAACGTCACGAGACGGCCACAAGGAAGACCCGGCACATAATCCCCGACCGGATCATCAACGCGCAGTTTGCCGTCCTCTTGCAGCAGCATCACCGCGGTTGCCGTGAACTGCTTCGTGATCGAGCCGACGTTGTAGACCGTGTGCGCCGTCGCGGGCTTGCGCTCTGCGACGTTGCGATAACCGTAACCCTGCGCGTAGATGATTGTGCCGTTTCGCGCGATGGCAAGGGAGAATCCCGCCAGGTGCTGCGCTTTCATGGCCTCATGCGCCAGCGCATCGATCTGAGGTCGCAGGGATGAGTCAAAAGGCTTTGGACCAGATGGCTCGGCGGCGACAGCCGGCCTTGTGCCTTGAGCGCCAACGGTCACTGCAAGGCAGATAAGGCATGACATGGTGAGCCACATGATAAAATGACCGATGCACTGCACCGGAGTCGTTGAATGGGCAACCGCCCCGCGCCACGCCATGGCGGTCTCGCATTCTTGCCGGGCGCCGCACCGCCCTATCGAAGGCAACCCGAACCGGACGGCAGGGCGCTGCATCGCCCGCGCGCTAATCTGCCTCGTGGAAGCGATGATCACCCGCCGAGCAGATGGGAACGGGGATTTCTTTGAGTGAGCTACGGACGGATCGCTCGATGCTCGGACGAAAAACATTTCTCTTGAGCACCGGCGCAATCGTCGGTTCGGCCATCGCCATGCACGGCTCTGGAGCGGCGTTAGCCGCGAACGGTGAAGGACAAATGCAGGCATCGGATGTGCTCGCCGCGCTTAAAGCCGGCAATCACCGCTATGCTACCGACCATTCTACCAACTGTAACAACAACTTCGACCGGCGCGCTGAGGTGAGCGAGGCACAGCAGCCCCATGCCATCGTGTTGGGGTGTTCCGATTCCCGCGTTCCGCCGGAAGTCGTCTTCGACCAGCGCCTGGGAGACATGTTCACCATCCGCATCGCGGGCAACATCGCCGATGCCCCCGCCATCGGAAGCATCGAATACGCGGTCGCTCATTTCTCTTCGCCGTTGCTCGTCGTGCTCGGCCATCAGAATTGCGGCGCGGTGAAAGCGACCATCGAAGCGATCGAAAAGCATCAATCCCTTCCCGGCAACATCGCGTCGATAGTCGCGGCCATCCGGCCCGCGGTCGAGCCGCTAATCGGCAAGCCGGGGGACGTGCTCGACCTTGCCATACACGCCAACATTCGCGCCGTCATTCAGCATCTGAAAGCCTCGTCGACAATACTGACGGACGCAGTGAAGTCGGACAAGCTGCGCATCGTCGGCGGATATTATCGCTTGAGCGACGGCGTGGTCGAGATCCCGACGGCTTAGCTTCCGTTCAAAGCGACGGCAACGGCGGCTGATCGAGCACGTCGTACACCACCATGTCGCCCAGGAGCCTCGCGCACGGTGTGATTGGATGCGGCACCCGGCGGCCGCTATGGAATAAATCCAAAACCTCAACCCCGCGTGCTAAGACGGCGGCATCGGCGATGAGACGCCGATGGCAGCGCCACCAAAGACTCTCCGAGCACATGATCGCCGAAGGCGCAGTGGATGCTCGATCGAGCACCTCGTCGAGCGCCACCCAAAACTCGGCGGTCTGCATATAGTCGGCATAGCCGCGAAAGGCCGGATGACGCAGCCCGATGTTGGGTGAATCCGGTTTCGGCCGGCGAAAGCCGCCCAGCCTGGGCTCCCACGCATAGGTGAGCCCCGCCTCGTTGGTCCACTGTTCCATCGCCTCGCGCTCAAACTGCGGGTTGTGCCTGCTTTTCGGAACGGTACGCACGTCGACGATAGACGCAACGTCGGCAGCGCGCACGAGGTCGACAAACGCGGCGATCGCGAGCGTCCCGTGACCCAGAGTCAACAGGCGCATGGTTGTACGACTGGAGTGCCCTGCATTGCAGGGTCGTTTTCGACTGCGGACCAGGTTCCTCGGTCTGCGCTCTGTGCCGCAGCTGAACCGCAAGGCGCGGACCTGAGGATATCAGAACAGCCTCAAACGACGTATCCCGATGACGCCGCCGCGCCGTGACCTGCACTGTGCGAATACGTTCATAGGGTTTGTTTCGTGCCGCGTTTCAAAGAAAGATCGAGGATCAAATGACTCATCCCTTGGGCGTTTCTCGCGCATGGACATCTGTCATCGCGAGTGTTATCGCGTTGAGCGTGCTTGCTCTGACGGCCATTCCGGCCGGCGCGACTGCAGTCACACAATCCAAAGGAATCGCACAAAAAGGCAGACCCGCAGCGGCGGTGCAGCATCTGGGCGGCGTCAACAGCGCGCAGCGCCATGAGTTCAGCGTCATTCTCAAGACCAAAACCCGTGCCGACGCTGAGCTTGTGGCTGCATACTTCAAACGGTTTGGTATGCTCGCGCGCATTGCGTCGAACAACCGGTCTCTCCACGTGACCGGAACGTTCGGCTCAAGCGCGGCGGCGGCGAACGTCCGCTTCGAACGTGTGAAGATAGGCTCGGAAAGCTTCACGCGAACGACAAGTTCCCCTCAGTTCCCCCCTCAGATCGGCAGCCGCATTGCGGCGACGTCGATCAGCCCGGGCGTCAGGATGCGGTCGCTCGCCGTCCGTCCGCAGTTTCTTGTGGCGGGTCCTCAGACCGGATACGGGCCCGGCGACTTCGCGAGGATCTATGATATCCTGCCCGTCTATGCCTCAGGCATCAACGGCCGCGGTACGACCGTGGACATCGCCGCTTGCAACAACATCGATCCCAAGGATATCCGCTTCTTCGAAGATTTCTACGGGTTGCCCCACACCATCGTACACGTGATTCACGTCGATGGCACCACAGATCAGTTCGGCAACGTGCCGCCGTCAGATCTGGAACCGACCAACGATGTGGAGCGGGTCATCGCAACGGCCCCGGGCGCCACGGTGAATCTGTACGTTGTGCCTGATTGCTTTACGTCGCAGTTCGTCGACATGTTCGAACAGATCGCAGACGACGGACATGCTGTCTCGATGAGCGTCTCGTATGGCCTTCCCGAGGCAGATTACGCGGTTTTCGGAATTGCTGAGGACCTCTTCGGGCAGAGCAAGGCTTTGGAAGAAATCCAAGACGAGAATATCACGTCGTTTGCTGCTTCGGGCGATAACGGCTCGTGGGGCGATTCTCTTGCCACGGGTCTTGTGAACATCCTCGACGTCTCCTACCCAGCGTCCGATCCGACGGTCCTCTCCGTCGGCGGCACGACGGTCGAACAAACGTTGCTGGGCACGCGGCTCTTCGAGTACGCCTGGGGCGGAAGCGGCGGCGGATACAGCGGCATCTTCCCCATACCGCCGTGGCAGTCCCACACTCCCGGCGTGGCATCAGGCCTGTTCAAAAACGTGCCGGACGTCGCGTTTGATGCCGATCCCAATACGGGGGCGGCGGTGGCGTGGATCGTCTCCTTGCCGCCGCCCATTTTCCCGGTCGGCGGCACGAGCATCTCCTCTCCCACGTGGGCGGCGATCCTTGCGCTTGTAAATCAGAATCGCCGCTCCCGTCATAGCACCGATCTGACGAACGTGCCCCGAGCGCTCTACGCTCTGCAAGGAACATCCGCATACTACGACATCACCGTGGGTGCCAACGGCTACTTCCGCGCGAAGCCCGGTTACGACAATGTCACGGGATTAGGCGTGCCCAATGTCGCCAAGTTGGTGAAGGCTTTGCAGTAGCAACGTTCATCGCAGCAGGTTCACAACTCAGGGACGGCGTCACGGCCGTCCCTGCCTTTTCTTGATCCCGAAAGCCGGTGAACTAGTACGGCGTGGGGCTGACGAGCGGACCTGTTGTCGCTTCTACGGGCGGAGGAACGCGCGAATGCTGCGCGCCCTGGAAGGGCGTCTCGACGCCGCCCAAGGTGATGATCCCGAACATATCGGCAATGCCGTCGATGACGGCGTCGATCGAACCGGCAACGGCATCAGGCTTATCTGCTCGTTTCAAATCCAACTTCAAGTGAGAGCCGTCGCGCGTTCCCGTGAGGTTGAACAGCGTCTTCCTGTCGAATTGCCACGTGCCGGTGATTTTTGTGCCGACATTGACCAGCTTCATAGAGGAATACGTGATGTTGTCGCGCGTCTGCATGATCACTTGCCACGTGCCGTTCGCGACCTGTTCGACGGGCATGTAGGGCGTGGGCGGATTGGTCGGCGACGGAGAAGGCGAGGGCGCAGGTTTCGCAAGCGAGCGAGAATGCCCGGCGGGGACCGTCCAAAGGCCCACCATAAGCGCAGCCACGGTCAACATGCGAAAGAAAGTCGGCATACAGTTGGGTGTCCCCTGAAGTTCAGACCATGCAACGGTCGAGGCGCGGCACGACCGTTCTCATAACGAATGCCACGGGCGCGAAGTTACTTACGACCCAAAGGCCAGCGCGCCCTTGCGCGTAAAGGTAGACGTCCAGTGCCTACTCATGCTTATACGATCTACACGGATGGGGGCTCTCGCGGGAACCCGGGGCCGGCGGCCGCGGGCGGAGTCATCGTGGGAGCCGACGGCAGCCTGCTGGCGGAGCTCGGAGAGTATCTGGGTGTCGCGACCAACAACGTGGCGGAGTACCGAGCCCTCATACTGATGCTTCAAAAGGCGCGCGAGCTCGGTTGTGACCCGATCGAGGTGCGCATGGATTCCGAACTTGTCGTTCGGCAGCTCAACGGCTCCTACCGCGTCAAGGATGCCAAGATGATCCCGCTGCACGCGCAAGCGACGCGCTTGCTGCGCGGCTTCTCCGCGTCACACATCCGCCACGTGACGCGGAATGAGAACAAGCGAGCCGATGAGATTGTCAATGCAACGTTAGACGCTCAAGGGAGCTTGCCATGAGAGAACTCAAGGGACCCAACGGCTGGGTCGTCGCGCGCGTCGATTCTTCAGGCTACGTGACGCTCGGCAACGAACCGGGTCCTGTGGTCGGCAAGGCGACGAACGGCGGCGAGGTGTATGACGACGACGGCGGCACAAATCAGGTCGGCCACGTCGACCTCGAAGGCAATATCTTCGACATGCGTTACCAAGAGCTCGGCAGAGTTGACGGCTGGGGTCGCGTGTACGACAAGTCGGGCATGCTGATCGGCAACGTCGAGAAACCGGTCGATGCAGGCGTCTTGATGCTGCTGGTCGCTCCACCCGAGCCTGCGCGATCCGACAGTGCGGGTGATTCCGGTCAGAGCGGCTCGCTCATGAATGACGCGCTGGAACTTGCCGAAGACCACCGCTTCCCCGGGGTCAGAAGAGATTTCAAACCGCTGACGGAGAGCGATCTCTACATCGAGCGGTTGCCGCCCAAAACCGAGCGCGAGAACTTCTAAAACTTCCTGCGCCGTCGCGAACCACCGCTCTGGGCGCATGAGGAGACATGCGCGGAATCCACGTACACGCCGCAGCCTAGGATGGGTGCAAATCCGGAACGAACGCAACGCGGCATGCCAAATGCCCCGCGTGCGGCTTCCGTACTTATCTCAAGCGACATGGAAGGGTGCGCAACTCTCGTGCACTGGGATGAAGTGCGCCCCGGCAGTGCGCCTGAGTACGTGCGCGCCCGCCGCATCCTGACCGACGAGGTCAACGCGGCCGCCGCAGGCGCGTTCGCAGCCGGCGCAAACCGCGTCGTGGTGAACGATTCCCACTCCACGATGCGCAATATCGACCTTGAGCGGGCAGACCCGCGCGTCGAGGTGATCAGCGGTCACTTCAAGCCCCACTACATGCTGCAGGGAATCGCGCAAGGCTTTGCAGCCGCATACTTCATCGGCTATCATGGTGGCATCGGCAGCCAAGACGCCGTCATGGGGCACACCTACAGCCCCCACGCGATCTTCGAGTGCCGTCTCAACGGTGAGGTCGCAAGCGAATTGACGCTGAACGCGGCGCTTGCCGGCCACTTCGCGGTTCCGGTCGTGCTGGTCTCGGGGGATGCGACGACCGTCGCAGAATCCAAGCGCAACCTTCCGTGGGCTCAGACGGTAGAGACCAAGAGAAGTCTGAGCTACTACTCGGCGGACTGTGCATCGCCGCAACGCGTCAGCGAAGCGGTGCGCGCTGCGGCAGCAACGGCCCTTGAACGCATAGGGGAAGCGAAGCTGTTCTCCGCGAGCGTCCCGGTGAGGCTTGAGATCGATACTTTAAAGACCTACCACTCCGACGCCATCGCCTGGATGCCTGGTTTTTCTCGCCCCGGGCCGCGTACGGTATCCTTCACCGGCACGGACATGTTGCAGGCATACCGCGCCCTCATGGCCGCGATCTACGTCGCGACGGCGGCCTAGCCTTGAGCGAGAGCGGGCGCTCGTGGCTCGTCATCGCGACCTGCTTGGCGTTGGCCATCGCGGGTTATCTGTTCTTCCTCAAACCGTACATGCGAGATGCGTCGAAGATCGACGAGGTCTTGAATGCGCGCAGCACGTGGGAGGTGAGCATGCAGGCCTACCTGCTGCACGGACCGATCGCGTCTGAGACGTACCGCATCAGCAACAACAACGGTGCAGTGAAGTTCTTCTTCTCCGCTACGGATCGAGACGGAACGCTGACCAAGCAGTTCGACGTGCCGCTCAGCGGGCCGAGTGGCACCTTCTTGTTCGAGCAGCTGCGCGCGGACGGCATCTGGGAACTTGATGACAAGGCGATGTTGCCGGAACCGCGCGAAGAGTATGTCGTCGAGGTCGCTCAGACGCTCGGCAACGAAGGGGGAAGCCGTGCGTTCGGCTTCTCCGACCCGCATTATTGGGCCACCACCAAGTCGGAAGAATTCCAGCTGCGCATGCCGGCCAAATCGATGAAGAAGCTCAACGTCTCCAGAGTGGGATCGTCGGGGCGTACGCTGCGAGACCCGCGCTACCTCAAGGTTGTCAGCGAGATCAAAGGGTTTGGTCCGCAAAGCGTTTTGCAAGCCGAAGAGCTGATCCGCTCGGAGCTTTCAGCGCCTCGCAAACGCCCGCCGGCAACGCCCAAGAGCAGCAGCGGCGGCGAGTGAGCCGTCGGGCCTTCGCATCACCAGCGGACCGCGAGGAGCTGCGCAAGAAGCGGCTGCGCTTGGCGGTCATCGCGGTCATCGGAGCCGCCGTCATCTTCACCGCGTTGTGGTACACGCTGGAGAACCCGTTCAGCCAGACGTTCGGCACGACGGTGACCCAAGTCCCATTGCAGCAAAAGGTGGTTGCGTTGACGTTCGACGACGGCCCCAACCCGCCGTACACGGATCGCATCGTCGAGTACTTGCACAGCCAGCACGTCGTCGCAACCTTCTTCGTCGTAGGGATGGCCGTCGCTGCGCACCCGGACATCGTCCGCAAAGAAGTGGCGTATGACGACGCGCTCGGCAATCATACGTGGGATCACGCCCATCTCGTTTTGGAGCGCTCGGCGCACATAGAACGTGAGATCGCGCAGACCGACGCGATCATCTTCCGCACCACCGGGGTGCATTCGCGGATCTTTCGCCCGCCGTTCGGAGCTCGCGACTTCGCAGTGTTGAAGGTCGCGCATCGCATGGGCTACACCGTCGTCATGTGGTCGGTGCCCTTGCCTGGCGACTGGAAACATCCCGCTCCAGCCTTGATCAGCCGGCGCGTGCTCAAGTATGTGAGCGACGGATCCATCATCGTCTTGCACGACGGCAACCGGGGCCGCGGCGGAAACCGCGAGAGCACCGTGGCGGCCACGCAGCTCATCGTCACCGCCTTGAAGCACGACGGCTATCGCTTCGTCACGGTGCCCGAACTGTTGGCGATGGGTTACGGAAAGGGCAAGAGGCAGCCGCTTGGGGAGCCGTATGAATAGCGTTGAACCGCGGGCGATGGGTTTCGAGGCGAAAGAACCGCTAGGCGCCGGCCGGCGCGAGCGCGCGTTCATCCTCCTGCGGGATTGCCGGCTCTTCGATGCGATCGCATAGCTGCCGGAAATTGCAGCTGCGGCACAAGACCCGGTTCTCGGTCATCGGAAAGCGCGCGATGTCCCCGGCCTCGTTGGCAACCGCATCGGTGAGCCTGCTCGAGACATCCGCGACGTAGGTCGCGATCTCTCGGCGCGCCTCTTCCATTCCTTCGGCGATGTTCGCGATCGTCTCATGGCCGCCGGCCGTGACATACACCAGATGTGCGGTCATGCGCTCGAGGGGTTGACCAAATTTCTCCTGCACGAACAAGCCGTAGATGGCAAGCTGCGCCAGATCGGGCTTGAATGGCTTGCCGGTCTTCCAGTCGATGATGTGAAGACCGCCGCGCTCGTCCTCGACCACGAGGTCCGGCGAGGCGTACAAGACCAGACCGTTCAGGCTCACTCGTCCGTCCGCGACATCTTTTGGGTCGATGAAGCGCAGGCGCTCCTTGGGCACGGCGAACACGCGCCGTCCGAAGCCGCTGTGGGCCAGCCCCGTTGCGCACGTGCGCAGGGCGGCAATCGCTTCGGCCTGCATCTGCTCGCTCACGCCGCTCTGATAATAGTCCTCGAACAGGATGGCATACCGCTTGACGTCGGCATGGCGTTGCCAGTCCGCATTGCGAGATTCGCGCAAGCGCTTGAGGAGGCGGCGCTCCATGTCGTCTGCCAACTGACCGGCGGGAACCCCAGCCGCTCGCTCGCTGCGACGCCGCAGAATCTCACTCAGCTCTTCGTGAAAGGTCTCACCCACGAGCATCGCCAGGTTCTTCATCTGCTTGAGGCGGTAGGCGAGCGCAGCCTGATCGGGAGCATCCTCGCGCCAGCCGTTCCACGATCCGTAATACTGCCAGTACAACTGCCGCGGACAGCGATAGAACACGCGATGCCGGGACCAAGAAAAGGCGAATTCGTTCGTCAGATCAGGCATGGACGAGCGCCAAGAGGTCGATCACATCCTGTCAGCCGCGTCCAAAAAACGGCACAGCGATATCGGAGTTGCGAAAGAAGAAGTAACCGCAGTTCCCGGCTTGCGACAAGGCCGCCGTCACCGGGATCAGCAAGACGTCAGCCTGCAAGAGGTCCGCTGCTTCTGCGACCGGCACGAAGCGCGCCTCGCGCACCGCGGCGTCGGCGGGCCGTGGCGCCGCGTCGTCCCGAGCCTGGACGTGGAAGGTGAAGTTGACCACGTGCAGATCTGCCTGGTCGTCGAGCGATTCGCTGACATACGCGAGCTGCCCGACCCGCACGTGCAGCGACGTCTCTTCTAAGAACTCTCGTGCCACCGCCTCGGCGATGGTCTCGTCGGGCTGCTGACGCCCGCCTGGCAAAGTCCACAGCGCCTGGGCTTCGCCCGGGTAATCCGACTGAACGAGCAACAGCGTGTCCGCCCTGCGCAAGATCCCCGTGCACAGGTGGATGGTGGCTGCGAGCCCCGATTTAGCCGTCCTTGTTCTCGCGGGCGGCGGAATCGCCCGGTTCCTGCGCCGGCGTCTTGGCGCCGCCCTCTCCCTCGTCTTCGCCCATGCCCGGCCGCTCTTCGTACCCGGGCGCTACATGACGGCTGCCCGGTGCTCGGGGCTTGGGCTCCCGGGAGCGCTCCGGCGTCGGTTTTTCGCGCTCCGCTTCCGTACGGTTGCGCTCGTCCTGCGGGTCTTGACTGCCTGAAGTGCGTTCCTGTTCCATCTCATCTCCTCATGGGATGCGGTGCCGGCAGATTGAACTGACCTTCGATCAGCGGTGGAAGGCGCGCAGTGAGGGCTTGAGCACCATCAGCGCGACCGCCACCAGCGGCGTCACCAAAGCGATGATGCCCGCGACGTTCCAACGCGCGGAAAGCCGTTCGTACTCATCCCAATCCAAAGCTCCCGCGGCGACGCCCTCGCGAGCGACCGAAAGCAACGACCGCTGAGTTCTTGAAATCGGTCCGAACGCTATCCCCGCGATGACGAACATGATGAGCGCCCACAGGATCCATCCCGTGCCGAGGACAGGCATGTGGCCGATGGCAGCGGTTCCGAATCCCGCGATGAGCAGCAGGATGACGGCCGGCACGGTGAACCAGCGGTCGGCCTCGATAATGCCGGCCATCGTGTGTGCGATGATGCGCGCATCGCGCGTGCGGTCGGCCAGGGCCTTCCACAAAATCCCGACGGTGATGTTGCCGACGAACATGATGACCGCAAAGACGTGGATGAGCTTGAGAACGAGATACATGAGCCTCGTCAGCGCCAAAAAGTCGGCTCGATCAGCGCAACCGGTATCGTGCCGTATGACAGCAAGCGGTCGTGGAACGAGCGCAGGTCGAATGCATGGTTCAGGCGCGATTTCTCCCGCTCGCGCAATTGCATGATCTGATGCTTGCCGACCAGGTACGACATGGGCTGCGTCGGTGACTGCGTGTAGCGGCGCACTTCGCCGACGGCATTGGGCCGTTCCAGATGCGCCTCGTTGACCAGCATGTCCACCGCCTGCTCGAATGTCATGGCGCCGGTGCTCAATTTGACGTCGATGACCACGCGACAGGCGCGCCACATCTGGTCTTTCAACTGGAACAAGCGCACGCGGGCGTCGTCGGTGAGACCTTCGTCAAGCATGAGCTGCTCGCAATACAGCGCCCAGCCTTCGCAAAACACGGTGTTGGACAACACCTTTCGGACGGGCGACTCGACACCGTTGGAAAGCACGAGCTGCAGGTGGTGGCCCGGGTAGCCCTCGTGGACGTTGGTCAAGAGCATGCCGAAACGATTGTGACCGAGCATCTGCTCGCGACGCTCGGCTAGCGGAAGATCTTGGTTGACCGGCGTGACGTAGTACAGGCCTTCTTGGCGCGCGTCGAATGCGCCGGCCGGCATGTACGCCGCATACGGAATGGTCGGCCGCATGAACGTCGGCGTCTCGACGACTTGGAGAGATTCGCCCTTCGGTATCGACACGAGCCCGCGATCCACCACGAACTGGCGCGTATCGGCGACGCCGCGGCGGTAGTGCTCCATCAGCGAGTCTTCGGGCGGCAGCTCGCGGCTGAATGTCTCCACGAGTTGCGCCCAACTGCGGCCCGGCTCGATGCGTTCGGCGGTTTCGATCAGCTGCGCTTGCGTCTGCGCCATTGCCTGTTCGCCGAAGGCCAGCAACGCGGCGCAATCCATGTCCAACAGATGTTCGCGGCGCAGCTTGAAATCGAAGAGCTCCCGCCCGATGGCGAACGGCATCCCGTTGCGGTGGGCGTGCTCCTCGCTTAAGAATGACCGGTACTCCTCACAGGCTGCGAGCGCCGCGTCGAGCGCCGAGCGCAAGCGCGGATGCTCGTCGCTGACGGCGCCCACCGTGTCGTGCAGAAATGCGGCCGCGCCTGCCGTCTCCTCAAGGGCGATGTCAGTCCAGATCTTGGGTGAGCGCTCGAGGTTGCGGCGCGCGGCAGCGAAGACGTCCGGCACTTGTTTGAGCCGCGACTCGAGCGCGGGCAAGCGATCGGCAAGCGGGGCGTAGTCGCGAGCGAGCAGCGAGTAGACGCCGGACATCGCGATGTTGGGATAGAGCGAGGGGTCGTGCTTGTGAGGCTCGAGCTCGTCTGTCTCACGCACCTGCACTTCAAAGCGCGAGCACAGCATATGCCAATCGATGCGCTCTTGCGGCGGGAGCTGTTCAGGCTCCCATCGCCGTAGATCGGCGGCATGCTTTTTGGCGGCGGTTTGCCTATGGCTGAAGCCTTCCTCGGAAACGTCGGGCATGTCGGCATCGTACCGGTGCACGCCGGCCCAGGTGGCGGTGATGGGGTCGTCTTTGAGGATGTCATCGACGACCGATTTGGCCTGTGTCGCAAAGTCACGTTCCATGATGCGGGCCTTCAAAAAGTGAGCATCGGCCCCTTGTCATCGAACGTGTGTTCGATTATACTGGCACTCCACTCCTCTCCAAAGGCCGGCCATGATGACATCCGCCCAGCAGAAGTCTCGCTCGACGCTCCTTCGGGGTCTCCTGGAAAGCCGGTGGCATGGCCCTTGCGCGCATGGGCCCATCACATCGACCTCGGGTTGGCCGACCGGCATCCCGGCTCTGGATCACGCGCTTGCACCCGCGGGGTTTCCTCAGGGCCGTTTGATCGAGATTTTCGGAGAGCGCTCGTGCGGCAAGACCACGGTCGCATATGCCTTGTTGGCCACTTGCACCGCCGCAGAGCGCGTCTGCGCCTATGTGGATCCGGAGCATGGCTTTTTCGCGCCAGCTGCGCGCCGCGCCGGCATTGCGCTCGAGCAGATCATCGTGGTGCGGCCGCGCGACCCGGCTGCCCTGCGCCGCTCGGCTGATGCGCTCGTGCGCAGCGGCGCGTGCGCGGTGGTGGTGCTCGACGGCCGCAGCGTCAGCGAGCTGCAGACGCATCACTGCGCCCGATTGATAGCACAAGCCGAAAAGACGGGCACGACGCTGGTCGCGCTTTCGCGCGGCGAAAATTCCGCGCTCGCCTCTTTTGCGACGCTGCGCTTATGGATGCGCGGCTTGTGCGCCCTCTGGCAACCAGGCGCCGACGGCGGCGACAGGCTGTCCGGTTATGGCATCGACGTGGAGATCGTCAAAGCGCGCAGCGCAGCGGCGGGCAAATGCGTTTCGTTTGCTTCACCGCTGAGTGACGTCGCGGGCACGTGGCCGCTTGCGGATTCCAACGATGCGCCGTCCGCTGCCGTCAGCGCGGCGGCATCGAACGTCGTTTTGACTGCGGTCGCAGCCGGATCGTAAGCGCAATGCGTCAGCGGATAGCGTGTCTCTTGATCCCGCGTTTTGCAACCGCTGTCTGCGCGCTGGCGCAACCCGCGCTTGCCGGCCGCCCCTTTGCGGTCGCCGAGGGCTCGTCACATCGCAGCATCATCGCCGCCAACGAACGAGCGCGCGGCGTCTGCGCGGGCATGACCGCAAAGCAGGCGTGCTGCGCATGCCCCGACTTGACCGTCGTCACGCACGATGAAGCGGCTGAACGAAAGGCGTCGCACGCATTGCTCGACGCTTTGGAAAGCTGCAGCCCGCAGGTCGAAGGCGCTGAGCCCGGGACATATTTTTTCTCCGCTCGCGGATTGCCGCGAGGCGAGCGCGACGCGCTGGCTGCCGCTTCCGACCTTGCATCAGCGCTCGGCTTTGCGGCTCACACCGCCGTCGCCGACGACAGATTCACCGCGCGCTGCGCCGCGCTCACCAGAGGCAGCTGCAGCATCGCGCCCGCACAGGGAAGCTATATCGTGCCGGCAGGCGGCAGCGCTGGCTTTCTCGCGCCGCTCCCTATGACGGTGCTGCCGCTGGCAGCGGGCGACGGGCAGCGCTTCGAGCTTTTGGGCTTGCGCACGCTGGGGCAGATCGCCGCGTTGCCGCAGGCGCCCTTGGCGGCGCGTTTCGGCGAGCGCGCGCGCGTGTACGCCGCCTTGGCCGCCGGCAAAGACGAAACGCCCTTGCGACCGCGCCATGCGGTGACGGTGCATGAAGATCGTTTCGCCTTTGACGGAGCGGTCGTCATGTTGGAGCCGTTGCTGTTCGCATTGCGCGGCTGCATCACAAACGTCGCGGCGCGGCTCGCCGGTGCAGCGCAAGTTTGCGATCGCGTCACCATCCAGCTGCTGTTCGACGCACCATCCGGCGCTGCGGAAGGCGGGGCACAGCGTGGCGATGCTGGTCTTCACATCCCGGTTTCGTTGGCCGAACCCACCGCATGCGCCAGCACGATGTTCGAGCTGGCGCGCATCGCGCTCGAATCGCGAAACGATTTGCGGCCGGTCGAAGCGGTTGTCGTCCACGCGGTTCCTGCAGGCGAACCCGCACCGCAGCCCGCGCTGTTCGAGCGCTCGGGCCGCTCGCAGCGCGCGGCGTTGGCCGCCACACTGGCGCGCCTGCATGCAGCCCTCGATCCAGCCGATGTCGTCACCGTGCAGCCGCAGCTCGCTGCTTCACGGCTGCCGGAGCGGATGCAGCGCGCCACGCCCATCGATTCGCCGCGCCAGTTCGAACGACAACCCAACAACAACAAGAACAAGAAGAAGAAGAAGAAGGCCGAAGCTGACGCAGGCTCTCCATTCGATGCGCGCTCGGTTGGCGGAGCCGTAGCCGCCCGCGGCGCCGCAGCGCTGCGGCTGCTCGTTCCGCCCCAGCCCATGCCGGCGCCGGATGAGCATGCGAGGCGCGCAGGTCCCTTCCGCCTGAGCGAAAGCTGGTGGGAGCGCCCTGCCGACCGCGATTACTATCAGATGGTCGACCCAAGCGGTGCTCTCGTGCTCGCCTTCCGCGACGTGCGCGACGATCGCTGGTACGTGCAAGGCGTCTTTGATTGAGGCCGCCGGCTCTGCGTTCATCTGCGGAGAGGCCGCGCAAGAACGCACCGTCATACGCCGAGCTGCACGCGCATTCCAACTTCACGCTTTTGGACGGCGCCTCGCATCCTGAGGAACTCGTCCACCGCGCCAAGGAGTTGGAGCTGTGCGGCATCGCGCTCACCGATCGCGATGCGCTGTACGGCGCAGTGCGTTTTGCTCAAGCCGGCCGCGACGAAGACATTCCCGCCATCATCGGCGCCGAACTCACGCTCGACGACGGCAGCCACCTGGTGCTGCTGGCTGAGAACACGAGCGGATATGCGAACCTTTCGCAGCTGATCAGCCGAGCGCGCTTGGATCACCCGCGCGGCCAACCGTGCACCTCGTACGACCTGCTCGCTCGTCATGCAGGTGGTCTGATCGCGCTCTCCGGCTGCGGCCAGAGCGCCGTGGCGCAGCGGCTGGAGGGCGGAGATTTCCGCAGCGCATGCAAGGCCGCGGCGCGGCTGCGCGACATCTTCGGATGGGGCAATTTCTGGATCGAGCTGCAGCGCCATCTCCTGCCTGAAGATGGTCCTCGCATCCGCGCCTTGTGCTCGCTGGCCCAGACGTTGGAGTTGGGCATCGTCGCCACCGGCGGCGTCCACTATGCAGTACCGGATGATCGAGAGCTGGCAGATGTGCTGGCATGCATTCGTCTCAAGACCACCTTGGACGAGGCGGGCACCCGCCTGCGACCCAACGGTGAATACTATCTGCGCTCGCCGTTTGAGACGGCGCGCCTGTTCGCCGAGCATCCACGCGCGGTCGCCAACAGCGCCGCCATCGCGCAGCGCTGCGCCTTTCGCCTGCAGCGGCTGCAGAACGAGTTCCCGGACTTTCCCTTGCCGGCCGATGAGACCGCGTTTTCTTATCTCTATAAAGTGGTGCACGAAGGCGTGCAGCGGCGCTATCAGCCGGTCACGCCCGCAGTCAGCGCTCAGATCGCGCACGAGCTGGCGGTGATCGAAAAACTCGATCTGGCGGGCTACTTCCTCATCGTCTGGGATATCGTGCGCTTCGCGCGCGAGCGCGGCATCCTCGTGCAAGGGCGCGGCTCGGCCGCCAATTCCGCCGTCTGCTATGCGCTGCAGATCACAAGCGTCGATCCGGTCGGGCTGAAGCTTTTGTTCGAGCGTTTCCTTTCAGAAGAGCGCGACGAGCCTCCGGACATCGACCTGGATACGCCCTCAGGCGATCAGCGCGAGCAGCTCATCCAGTACATCTATCAGCGCTACGGGCGCGAGCACGCCGGCATGGTGGCGGAGGTCATCACCTATCAAGCGCGCAGCGCGGTGCGCGACATCGGCAAGGCGCTGGGTCTCTCGCTCGATCAAGTCGACGCGCTCGCGAAATCGCTGGATGCAAGCTCGGCCGCGAACGTGGCGGATGAGGTGCAGGACATCGCAGGCGCGCAAGAGGTGTCCCTCCACGAACGGTCGAGCGTCAGCAAGCACGGTGAAAGGCTGCCCTTGTCGGCGGCCCACGTCGAAGCGGCGATGGAGGAGCTGCCGAAGCCGCTGCAGGTGGATCTGCGCGGCCACACCGCCCGGCGATTGTACGACTTATGCCGGCGCATCGACGGCTTCCCGCGCCATCTGAGCCAGCACGTGGGTGGGATGGTCATCACCCGCTCTCCGCTCATCGAGCTTGCGCCGCTGGAACCGGCGGCCATGCCCGGCCGCACCATCCTGTGCTGGGATAAGGACGATTGCGCGGTGCTGGGACTCATCAAGATCGACGTGCTGGGCTTAGGGATGCTCGACTGCATCGAGCTGGCCCTGGCTGAAATAGAACGCAGCCGCGGCGTCAAGATCGACCTTGCAGATCTGCGCGCCTGCGACGACGAGCGCATCTACGAGATGCTGTGCGAAGCGGACACGGTGGGGCTGTTCCAAGTCGAATCGCGCGCCCAGATGGCGACGCTGCCGCGCCTGCAGCCGCGCTGCTTTTACGACATCGTCGTGCAGGTGGCCATCATCCGCCCCGGCCCCATCCAAGGCGACATGGTGCATCCGTACATCAGGCGCCGGCGCGGCTTGGAGCCGGTCACCTATCCGCACCCCAAGCTGCAGCCGGTGCTGGAGCGCACGCTCGGCGTGCCGCTTTTCCAAGAGCAGGGCATGCGCATGGCCATCGAAGCGGCCGGCTTCACGCCGGGCCAGGCGGACGAGCTGCGCCGCGCGATGGGTCACAAGCGCTCGCGCGAGAAGATGCAGAGACTGCATGGGCGGCTGCTTGAAGGCATGGAGCGCAACGGCATCGCGCGCGACCTCGCCGACCGCCTGTTCCAGATGCTCAGCGCATTCGCGGACTACGGCTTTCCAGAATCGCATGCGGCGTCGTTTGCCTTGATCGTCTATATCTCGGCCTACCTCAAGCGCTTGTATGCGCCTGAGTTCTATGCGTCGCTGCTCAACGCGCAGCCGATGGGTTTTTATTCACCATCGACGATCATCGGCGATGCCCGCCGCCACAACGTCACCATCGTGCCGCCCGACGTGAACGCCTCGCGCTTCGCGTGCACGATCGAGCCGCTTCCGTCGGACCCACCTGCGCAGCCGCACGCGCAGCAGACCATCAGCCACCGTTGGAAGCATCCGGTCGCAGTGAGGATCGGCCTCAATCAGGTGCGTGGCATCGGCGAGAAACACAAGGCGATGCTCGACGTCGAGCGGCAACGCGGCGACTATGCGGACCTGCGTGATTTCGTCTTGCGCACGCGGCTGCCGAAAGACATCCTGGAATCGCTGGCCGCCGTCGGCGCATTTGGGTGTTTCAGGCTTGCGCGCCGCAGCGCGTTTTGGGATGTCCAGCGTCTGGCTGATTTGAGTGCTGCGGGCGCCCTGGAGCAAGGCATGACCGTCGACGAGCAAGCCGCCGCCTTGCCAGCCATGACGAAGCGAGAAGAAGCGGCCGCGGATTACTGGGGGCTTGGACTATCGACGCGCTATCAGATCATGGAGTTCTATCGGGGACGCTTGAACGACCTCGGCATCCGGCGCGCGTGCGAACTGGCGGCATTGCCCAATCGCCTGGTGCTCAAAGTCGCGGGCATCGTCACGACCCGTCAGCGTCCCGGCACCGCCAAGGGCTTTGTGTTCACCACCATGGAGGATGAGACAGGGCTCGTCAACGTGATCATCCGTCCGGATATCTATCAGCGCTACCGGCCCATAGCCCGCGACGAGCCGACCGTCATCGTGGAAGGCGTCTTGCAAAAGCAAGACGGCCACGTCAACGTGTTGGCGCGCCGTTTTTGGAAGCTGGATAACTCAGGGTTGGCGGATGGTTTGCAGTCGCGGAATTTTCACTAGTCGCTGTCAGGTCTTGCCGCTGCGCGACTTCCGAAGCTCAGGATCGAACTGGGCGCGGTGGGCGTCCATCCTGTTCTGGTGCTCGTCTACGAGCGTGTAATGGTCCTTTTCGTCCTCAGAAAGCTTTCGGCTCACGAGGCTGTTGGTTTGTTTGCGCATAGTTTCTTTTTTGTTTGCGCCGGTGACGAGGACGAACGCGATGTAAGCGGCGATCACGCCCGCCGCGGCCAGCCAACCGAAACGCACGTACGCAAAGCCCGCAACCGCGAGAAGGATGACGATTTGCAGCATGCTTGAGCCTCCGCTTTCAGTTATCGGCCGTTTCAACACGACGCGCTCGCAGGGCCGGGCCGGCGTTAAGGCCTGGAGACCGAACCCGTGAATGGGTTGAGGATCACATGAGCGCTCTGTTCCGTTCCATCCCTCGGCCCGAGACTGAAATCGATCGGGCCGTGCGGGTCCGCCATCGCGCCGTCGACCTGATATTGCGCGCTGCCGTTGCCTGCGAACAATAACGGGGTGGACGCATTGATAGGCCCGGCGACCGCCACGTGGGCGAAGGTGCGCCGAAGGATGAGCCCTTGCAGATGCGAGTTGGGATCGAGGGATTGTGGCCTGCCGCGGTAGCACGAATAACTGAGCGGACTATTCGAAGTGAGCCAAAGCGTGGCGCCTTCATCGCGGGCGCCGTTTTGAGCGCTCCGTTCCAACAGTGCGATGTCTTCGGCGAGCGTCGTCGCCGCATCGCGCACCTGCCGCGACGCCATGTACTGCCGGTAGTTCGGGATGACCACCAACGCCGTAAGCACTGCGATCAAGGCTAATACAACCAGCAGCTCGATATAAGCTGCGCCTCGCACGCGGACGCTCAGGGGAGAAAACCGGCGGAGCCGGCGTTGCCGTCGGACCACTCCGCCCGCTCGAAGTCGTCAGCGCTTTTGTTGCCCCCGGCTCCCTGCTCGACGAAGGCTCGGATGCGCAGGTCCGTCGCATTCGCAGCGCCGATCTGACCGGCAGGGTCTCCCGGACTGTCCACCGATTCCGGCCCCCCGTTGTCGATCGCGCCGACCGTCTCCGAATACGGCGAGACACGGAACGTGCGAAGCAGCGTCGTCACCGTCCGAGTGGCCACCACCACGCCATTGACCGCGATGCTTGCGGTCGCGACGACTTGCAAAGGCGTTTCAGCGATGGTGGGGTTATGCTGCAGCTCGACGTCGACATGGTCAGCACCGGCCGATGAGCCGGGCATCTGCAAGCTGACGAGGACGGACCCGCTGGCGTTGGAATCGATCGGCATCCCGAGCGTGCTGTGCGAGCGCGCGAGGTCGGCAAGCGACGCGACCACATCGCCTTTGTGTTTGAGAAGCAGCCCTCTTACCCAGCCGGTGCCCGCGTCTGCGGCAGCCAGCGCCTGCAGCGAGCGCAGCTCTTCCGTACTGCGGCGCAGACGGACGGTGCCGACGTTCACCATGACAGCGAGAAGCGTCATCAACAAAACGACCGAGAGCAGTACGGCCACGAGCGCGATGCCGCGCTGCCGCCGCGCCGTCGGGTGCGCCTTCGGCTTCATCCGCCTGAGCCCGGCGGTGGACTTGCAGGCGGGGCGACAGGCGGACCCAGCAGCGTCACGAGCTTGGCCAAGACATGTCCGTCTTGATCCCTCACGGACACGCTGACGTCGTGGGCTCCGGTCAGGGAAGAGGGCGCCACGCCGATCGACAAGTCCATCCCGTCAACGGCGAACGTCGCGGACCCGTCGTCGATGCGGCCGCCGTACTCCAAGGCCGCGGCTTCATCCACCATCGCATTGGAGGCGATCTGCACCGCGAGTTGCCGCTGGTCTGCGAGCCGATCCGCCCTCGCCAACACGAAGAGCATCGGAAAGACCGCGCCCACGACGACGATGGTGAAGACGGCCGTCGCGACCAGAGCTTCCACCAAGGTGAATCCCGGCCGTCGAGTGCGCGCCAGAAGCGGAACAGAAGCGCGGCCGCGGTCCAGTTTCCGGAAGAGCACCACCGCGTGCGGCACGCCGGGAGCGCTGATGCGGATGAACATGGGCGAGGAGTGGATCGTCGTCAGCCGGTTGTAGAAAGCGGCTCCCGCTTTGTAGCGCCGGTTCTCGAAAAGCAAGTATCCCTCGGGCGTGACGAACGGCGTGCTGCCCTCGAAACGCCAGCCACGCGGATCCTCGCTACGCGTCCGGCAGATGCGTTGGACCAGTGCGTCGCGGCGCGTCCAGGCAATCGCCAGCAACGCCAGCAGCAGCAGCGCAAACGCCGTGCCGTACTGCCGCCAAGGAAACGGCGCAGAAGCGGCGGCCGGATTTGTGATGAGCGCAACGCCGTTCGGTCTGAGTTGCGCCGGGACCGCGAAGCCGCGGTTGAGCGAGCTTGGACGCGTAGTATCGGCGGGCGTCCACCCCACGTCGTAGCGGTCTACGACGAAGGCGCCGGTTTGTGCGCCTCCTTGCAAGCGCACGAGCGACTGAGGCACGCGCAGGCCGTTGACCGTCGTCCAATGGCCGAAGGAGAACGCTAACCGCTGAGGAGAGAGCCGGTCGACCGCGCCCGTCATTTCGCCGGAGACGCGATCGACGTAGAGCAACAAGCCATCGCCTGACGCAAGCGAGACATCCGAGGGTCCGGGTTGCACGCCGGCCGCGGACATCGAGCACAGCACGATCGCCCACGGATTGGCCAGCGCCGCGACCGCGAGCGGGTCGTCGAACGCCAACGTGCGCGAGCCCGTGCGCAGCCATGATGAGGTCTCATCGGCATGTAGCCAAACCGCCGCGGAATGCTCGTCCATCGTCCAGCGGCGGTTCGCGATCTCGAGCGAGCCCTCGACCGTCTCGCCAATACCATCCCCGAGCCGGTGCCCGCTGTAGCGGATCTGCCCGCGGAAATCGCGGGCGTTCGCGATAGCGATCGGCAGCGCGGTTTGGCCGCCCGCTGAAGCCGCGACGACCGCCGGTGAGGCTGCGCGCAGGCCGAGAGCATGCGACGGCATCGCAGCGACGCACGTAAACACTGATGCGAAACCGGCCGCGGCGATGAAGCGCAGCCTGCTAAGGCGCACGATCAGGTTGCGAACGAATGGCGAGACCTCGAAACGAAATGGCGCCGTGAGGGCCGCACGAAGAGCATCATCCTAACGTGGCGGCTACGGCCTGTCAACGGCGAGAAGTTCTAAAAGCGCGCTTGCTGGTAACTACTCTCACTCGCGAAAGGCGCGCGTCAAGAGGGCGCGATCATATGAAAAGGTATGAAGCGTTTGAGAAGAATAGAATGACAAAAACTGGCCGGGCATCAATCGCCGGCCCGGAGGCGGAATGAACAACTTCAACCGGCTGACTGAAAAAGCTCAAGAGGCCATCGTGCGGGCGCAAGCGATAGCGAAGGAACGCAGCGCCGGCGAGATCGACGCGGAACATCTGCTCGCCGCTTTGTTGGAAGATCAAGAGGGCGTTCCCGTGGTGGTCTTGCGCCAGCTCGGCATCGACGTCTCGTTACTCCAGCAAAAGCTGAACGCGCTGCTGGGACGGCGCAATAAGGTCTACGGAAGCGGCGAACCGGGCATGAGCCGCGAGCTTCGCGACATCTTGCAGCGCGCCGGCGAAGAAGCGCTCAACTTCAAAGACGAATTCATCTCGACCGAGCACTTGCTGCTCGGCATCGTCGACGCGGGCGCGAAATCGGAAGCTGCTCAACTGCTGACCGGCGCCGGAGCCACCCACGACGCGATCCTCAAAGCGCTGGCGTCCGTGCGGGGCAGCCAGCGCATCGTCGACCAAAACCCGGAGGGCAAATACCAAGCGCTCGAGCGCTATGGCCGCGATCTCACCGCGCTCGCACGGCAGAACAAAGTCGACCCGGTCATCGGCCGCGATGAGGAGATCCGCCGGGTCATCCAAGTCCTCGCACGCAGGACCAAGAACAATCCGGTTCTCATCGGCGAGCCCGGCGTCGGCAAGACAGCCATCGTGGAAGGCCTGGCGCACCGCATCGTACGCGGCGACGTCCCCGAGAGTCTGAAAGACCGCCGCATCATCGCGTTGGATCTGGGAGCGCTTATCGCGGGGGCGAAGTACCGCGGAGAGTTCGAAGACCGGCTCAAAGCCGTGCTGAAAGAGATCAGCCAAAGCCAAGGCGACATCATCCTCTTCATCGACGAGCTTCATACCGTGGTCGGTGCGGGCGCCGCCGAAGGCGCCATGGATGCGTCCAACCTGCTCAAGCCCATGCTGGCGCGCGGTGAGCTGCACGCGGTCGGCGCGACCACGCTGAACGAATACCGCAAGTACATCGAAAAGGACGCCGCTTTGGAAAGGCGCTTTCAGCCGATCGTGGTCGGTGAGCCGACGGTCGAGGACACGATCTCGATTTTGCGCGGCTTGCGCGAGCGCTATGAGACGCACCACCACGTGAAGATCAAGGATTCCGCGCTGGTCGCCGCCGCAGTGCTCTCAAACCGCTATATCACCGATCGGTTTCTGCCTGATAAGGCGATCGATCTGGTGGACGAGGCCGCGAGCAAAGCGCGCATGGAAATGGATTCCATGCCGGTCGAGCTCGACGAAGTGGAACGGCGCATCATGCAGCTGTCCATCGAGCGAGAAGCGTTGAGAAAAGAGACGGATTCCGCTTCCAAGTCGCGTCTGGCCAACCTGGAAGCCGAGATCGCCAAACTCGGAACCGAGAGCGACAAGCTCAAGAGCCAGTGGAGCGCCGAGCGCGGCGCCATCACCGAGATCAGCGCGCTCAAAGAGCACAAAGCGAATCTCGAACAAGAGCTGGAGCGCGCGAAAAGCGCGCTGGACTGGGAGCGCGCAGCGAAGCTCGAATACGGCGACATCCCCGAGCTGCGAAAGCAGATCGAAGACATCGAGAAACGCGCTCAGTCCGATGGCGAGGCGGGCAAGCTCTTCAAAGAGGAAGTGGACGAGCACGACATCGCCGAGGTCGTCTCAAAGTGGACGCGCGTGCCCGTCTCCAAGCTGCTCGAAGGCGAAGTGCAGAAGCTTTTGCACATGGAGGAGCGGCTCCACGTGCGCGTCATCGGCCAAGAGGACGCGGTGCGTGCCGTGTCGGCGGCCGTGCGTCGCGCCCGCGCCGGTCTGCAAGATCCCAACCGCCCGCTCGGGTCGTTCATCTTCTTGGGTCCCACCGGCGTCGGCAAGACGGAACTTGCGCGCGCGCTGGCCGAGTTCTTGTTCGACGACGAGCACGCGATGATCCGCATCGACATGTCGGAATACATGGAGAAGCACAGCGTCGCGCGCCTCATCGGCGCGCCGCCCGGCTATGTCGGCTACGACGAAGGCGGCCAACTGACGGAAGCCGTGCGCCGCCGCCCGTATTCCGTGATCCTCTTCGACGAGATCGAGAAGGCGCACTCCGACGTCTTCAATGTGTTGCTGCAGATCCTCGACGACGGTCGTTTGACCGACGGTCAGGGCCGCACCATCGACTTCAAGAACACCGTCATCATCATGACCAGCAATATCGGCTCTTCGGCTATCAGCGACCTCGCCGGCAATCAGGACGCCGTGCGCGCGCGCGTCATGGAAGACATGCGCCAGCACTTCCGCCCCGAGTTCCTCAACCGCATCGACGAGATCATCATCTTCCAGAACCTCACCCTCGCCGACATCAAGCGCATCGTGGACATCCAGCTCAAGACGCTCGACCGCCGGCTTGCCGAGCGCGGCATCCAGCTGGAGCTGAGCGATGCGGCCAAAGAGTTCTTGGCCAATCGCGGCTACGACCCGGTCTACGGCGCGCGGCCGCTCAAGCGCACGCTGCAAAAAGAAATCATCGATCCGCTGGCGCTGCGCATCCTCAACGGAGAGTTCGTGGCCGGAGACACCGTCCTGGTGGATGTGGGCGCCGGCGAGATCGTCTTCGTGAAGAAGAAGGCGAAAAGCACCCGCGAGAAGGCCGCCGCGCCGGCCTAAGATCCGCCGCGCAAATCGTGACGGTCCGTCGCGCGACTACGAGCGCTTGCGCCGGACGCTGTGGTTCAAGAGGATGGTCGTCTTGTCACCCGACTGCGTGATCATCACGCTGCGCTCGTCCGGGTCGCTGCGCTTGCCCAGCACGAAGGACGCCACGGAGCCGCCAGGGGAATCCATGTGAGCCTGCTCCGAACCCGCCGGCATGCGCGCCTTGTACCATTGATAGACTTCGTCAAAGCGGTCTTTGGTATTCATCGAAACGATTTGCGACGTCTCGATCTTGCTGTGGGTCGTGAGTGCGCCCGTCTCCGTCTCGATCGCGCTCGGATAGATCGGAAGGCCCAAATCCTTTGGATCGACTGCCTTTCGGCCAAGGATGGCAGTTGGCCGGATGATGCGGTGCAGCGCCTTGGCGATGGCGTGTTCCTGAGGAGTGCGGCTGGTCGCGGTCTGGGGACGGGCGCTCCTTTCCGGGCCGCTGCAAGCCGCCAAAGCCAAAACGAGAACACACGGAAGAATCAGCGGATGGAAGCGCATTGACTGCAGTGCGCCGCTCAAGACAAATAGGGGGCGACGCGTTCGCCCTGCTGCGCGGCATCCATCACCATCTCGCTCACCGTGGGATGCGCATGGATGATGGAGCCCAGCTCATCCATGGTGAGGCCGTCCGACATCGCGACGGCGATCTCGTGGATCATCTCCACGGCATGGATGCCGATGATCGTGGCCCCGAGAATCCGGTCCGTCTTGGCGTCGGCCACGATGTTTGCGTATCCGTCGGGCTCGCCTTCCGCGAGCGCCTTGCCCGAGCCCAGGAACCTCGCCTGCCCGGCTCTCACCTCAAAACCACCGGTCTTCGCGGCGTCGGCGTTGAGGCCGACCATGGCGATCTCCGGATGCGTGTAGATGCAACTGGGCACGACCGTCCAATCCATCGGCGCGACGTCGTGCCCCAAAGCGTTCTCTGCGGCGCGCCCGCCTTCGGCGGACGCCTTGTGCGCGAGCTGCAGACCGCCGATGCAGTCTCCGACCGCGTACATTTTCGGATTGCCGGTTCGCAGGTGATCGTCGACGATGATGTTGCCGCGCTCGTCTATTTCGGCGCCGGCTTGCTCCAGTCCAATGCCGCGCGTCTGCGGCGTGCGACCGATCGAGATGAGCAGCTTGTCCGCCGCCAGGGTCGTGCCGTCGTCGAGGCGTGCGCGCAGCGGCGCGCCATCCTTGCCGTAGTCGAGGATGGCGTCCAGGCGACGTGTCGTCATGATCTCGACGCCGTCTTTGCGCAGGAACTGCTGGAAGTAGTCGGCGGCCCGCTGATCGAGCGGCGCGAGGATGCGCGGCAGCACCTCGACGATCGTCACCTTCGTGCCGAGCGCAGCGAACAGACTCGCGTACTCGCAGCCGATCACGCCGCCTCCCAGGATCAGCATATCGCGGGGCAGAGCAGCAAGCCGCAAGACGCCGTTCGAGGTCAAGACATTCGGGTGGGTCATGTCGATGCCGGGGAGAGCTGACGGTTCGGTGCCGACGGCTGCGATGCAGACGTCGAACTCGTGACGAGCGCCCGCGACCACGACGGCATCGCCCTCGATCGTGCCCTCGCCCCTGACCACCGTCACATGCTTGCGTTTGCAGGCGGCCTCCACGCCGTTGCGCTGCTTGACGACGATCTCTTCTTTGCGCGCCATCATCCGCGTGAAATCGATCTTGGGCTCCGGGATATCGATGCCGAAGTCCGCCGCGTGCCGCATTTTGCGCAGCAGATCCGCGCCCGCCAGCAAGGATTTGGTCGGTATGCATCCCCAGTTCAGGCACGTGCCGCCCAAGTGCGCCCGCTCGACCAGTGTGACCTCCGCGCCAAGCTGCGCGGCCCGAAGCGCTGCCACGTCCCCGGCCGGCCCGCCACCGAGGACCACGACGCGTCGCGCCACCCTCTTTATGTCGCCTCGAGACCGAGCGCTTCGCGGACGATGCGTTCCTGCTCGGCAGCGTGCGCACCAGGATAGCCTTCGCTCGGGCTTGCCCGGTCGGGTCGGCCGACGTATCCAAACGCGATGCCCTTGGGGATGAGGCGCTCGCGCAACCGGCGCGACACGAACGCGCGCGCGCCCATGTTTTTCGGCTCTTCCTGCACCCAGGTGACGCTACGGACGTTGGGATAGGAGGCCACCAACGACAGCACGTCGTCGAACGGGAACGGTTCGAGCAGTTCCACTCGCGCGATTGCCAAGTCGGCGGCTGCGCTTCGCTTCGGGTTGGCCGTCAGGTCGTAGTAGATCTTGCCGCTGCACAGGTTCAGCCTCGAGATCCGCTGGCGATCCACAAGTGACGGGTCGTCCAGCACCGGTACGAAAACCGCATCGGTCAAGTCGCCGATCGCGGAGCCGGCCGCGCGCAAACGCAAGAGGCTCTTGGGAGTCATGATAACAAGCGGGCGAGCTTTGGACGCTTTGGCTTGATCGCGCAGGAGGTGGAAGTACTGGCCCGGAGTCGTGCAATTCGCCACCCGGAAGTTGCCCTCGGCCGCCAATTGCAAAAAGCGTTCAAGCCGGGCGCTCGAATGTTCCGGGCCAGCGCCTTCGTAGCCGTGCGGCAACAGCAGCGTCAGGCGTGAGCGCTCGTCCCATTTGGCTCTACCGGCGGCGATGAACTGGTCGATGATGATCTGGCCGCCATTGTTGAAATCGCCGAACTGCGCTTCCCACAGCACGAGCGCTTCCGGCGCCGTCGCGCTATAGCCATACTCGAACCCCATGCAGGCGTATTCGGAAAGCGGACTATTGTAAATCTCGAACGAGGCATGGGCGTCCGCGAGATGCTGCAGAGGCGTCCAGGTCGCGCCGGTGTTGACGTCGTGCAACACGAGATGGCGGTGGCTGAATGTGCCTCGTTCGGTGTCTTGACCCGTGAGCCGGATGGGAACCCCTTCGTCAAGCAGGCTCGCGAAGGCCAGCGCCTCGCCGAGGCCCCAGTCGATCTCGCCCTGACGATCGAGCGCGTCTTTACGCCGCTCGAATTGGCGCAACAGCTTTGGATGAACCGCAAACCCATCCGGCACGCGCGTGAGATGCTGGTTCAGCCGGCGCAGCATGTCGGCAGGGACTCGCGTGTTGACCGCGGTGGCAGCCGGCAGCTCCGCCGGTTGGGGCGTCTCCGGCATCTGCCACTGCGTCCCATGGGCTTTGACGGATTCGTGCGCTTGCGCAACTCGGCTCGTGGCCCGCTCTTCGCTTTCCTTCACCTCGGCCTCGCTGACGGTGCCCTCTTCGATCAGGCGCCGCGCGAACAACTCGCGAGCGGTCGGATGATCCGCGATGCGCGCATACATGAGCGGCTGCGTGTAGGCCGGCTCGTCGGCTTCGTTATGTCCGAAGCGGCGGTACCCGACGAGATCGATGAGCGCGTCACGATGAAAGCGGCGCCTATACGCGACGGCCAAATCGACGGCTGCGATGCATGCCTCAAGGTCGTCGGCATTGACGTGGACGATGGGCACGTCAAAGCCCTTCGCCAGGTCGCTGGCGTAGCGCGTCGAGCGCCCCGCTTTGGGAAGCGTCGTGAAGCCGAGCTGGTTGTTGGCGATGAGATGCAGCGTGCCGCCCGTCGTGTAGCCGGCCAAGCTTTGCAGGTTGAAGACCTCAGCGACCGTGCCTTGACCGTTGAAGGCGGCATCTCCATGGATGAGGATGGCTGCCGCTTTTGAAGGGTCAAGCCCCGCGATTGGTGTTTTCCGGTCGGTTTGAAGGGCGCGGGTCTGTCCTTCGACGACGCTGTCCACGGCCTCGAGATGCGAAGGGTTGTTCGCGAGCACCACGGTGACGCGCTGGCCGGACGGCGTCGTGTACGTGCCGGTTGCGCCTTGATGGTACTTGACGTCACCCGTCACGTCGCCTTCGCGATGGATCAACCCTCGCAGCTGCGCTTGTTCGAATTCGAAAAGGATCTCTTCATAGGGGCGGTCCACGACGTGCGTGATGACGGCGAGGCGTCCCCGGTGCGCCATGCCGATGCGGACGTCGAACGTGCCGTCCTCGGCGAGCATCACGAGCATCTCCTCGAGCATGGGGACCATCGCGTCGAGGCCTTCGATCGAAAACGTCTTCTGGCCCAAGAACGCCTTGCGTAGGTAGCGCTCGAACGACTCGACGCGCGTGAGCCTCTCGAGCAGTTCCAGCTTGCGCTCGCGCGAAAAGGAGCGGCGCTGCGCGTTAGATTCGATCTGCTGCCGCAGCCAGGAGCGCTGCTCGTGGTTGCTCATGTGCTCGACCTCGTACGCAATCGTCGAGCAATAGGTGTCTTTCAGCTGCGCAACCACTTCCCTCAATGTTGATCCCGGAGCGTACACCCGCAAGGCGTTGGCGGGAAGCTGCGCCATCGTGCCTTCATCTAATGAGAGCGTCGCCGGGTCGAGTGCGGGATCGGGCGACGGGCGGTCGCTCAAAGGATCGAGGTTCGCCGCGTTGATGCCGTGCGTTCGATAGCGCGTGATGAGCGCCATGGCCGCGGCTGCCGCGCGCGTGATGTCACCGATGGATCCGGCGGACGCTTGAGCGGCAGAGGTGTCCGCCCGCTGCTCGAAGCGACGCCCGACGGGAGGTGCTTGTGTCGGCTTGAGGCCCAAGCTCGCGAAGACTGATCCATAGAAGTCGTCGGCGCCGCCGATCAACTGCTCGATGCGGCGCAAGAACTCGCCGGACTCCGCGCCTTGGATGACGCGGTGATCGTACGTGCTTGTCAGCGTCATGACTTTGCTGACGCCCATGCTGCGCAGCGCATCTTCTGACGCCGTCCCGAGGCCCGGGGGATAGCCGATGGCGCCGGCCGCTACGATCGTGCCCTGCCCGGACATGAGACGGGGGACGGATGCGACCGTGCCTATGCCGCCCGGGTTTGTCAGCGTCATGGTGGCGCCGGACATGTCGCTCGACCCGAGCGTTCCGGCGCGCGCCTTGTTCACAAGCGCCTCGTAACGCCGGTGGAATTCCGCGAACTCCAACCGGTCGGCGTCGCGGATGACCGGAACGAGCAGCACGCGCGAGCCGTCGCCCTTTTGCAGATCGACGGCCAATCCCAGATGCAAGCCAGCGGAGACGCGTTCCGGGCCTCCCGCCGAACGGCGGAAAACCGTGCACATGACTGGGAACGTCTTGGCGGCCTGCGCGATGGCGAACGCCAGCAGGTGAGTGAAGGAGATCTTCTCGCTCCGGCCGGCTTCCTTGAGCGCGGCGTTCAGAGATCGCCGCTGCGCATCGAGCTCGTCCACCGAAATGGTCCGGAAGCTCGTCGCGGTCGGCACCGTTAAGCTTTGCTCCATATGCCCGACCAGAGAGGCGGCTGCTCCGCGCAGCGGCGTCACCTGCTCTGCCGCAGCGGTCGGCGGGCGGGGGCCGGTGCTCGCGGCGCCTTGAGAGCCGTCTGTCGCCGCGGCTTTCTTGCCGTCGACGGCCGGCTTGGCAGCGTCCGTGCGCACTGCGCCCCCAGAGCCGGGAGCGTCGCCTGAAGCCTGCGCACCGCGGGCCGCTCTCCGCCGCGCTATGGGTGATGGGCCGGTATATACCTCGGCGCTTGGGAAGAACACCGCCCGCTGATGTTCGGCTGGCTGCGCGTTGCCCGCGGCGATTTTGCCTGCGGTCGCGCCCGTCGCCGCAGCGTCCTTTCGTTCTCGCGAGGTCGCGGCAGAGCCGCTCGCCGGCTTGCCGGCAGCTGTTGGTGCATCGGCGGCTTTGGGGATCGCGCCGACATCCGGCTTGGCCGCAGTGTCGATCTCCGCGAGCGCGGCGCCCACAGAAACGGTCGCGCCCTCTTGCGAGATGATGCGCGTGAGCTTGCCCGCAGCAGGTGCGGGCACTTCGACATCCACTTTGTCGGTCGTGACATCCACGAGCGCTTCGCCTGCGGTCACGAAGTCGCCGGGTCGCTTTCGCCAACCGGTTATCGACCCTTCGCTAACCGACTCTCCCATTTCCGGAAGGACGACTCGCACTAAGGTTTCTGGCATACGTTCGCTGTTTCGCTTCAGCACCTGGCGCGCACCGCCCTGGCTGCTCGTGCCTTCAAGCCGCGCTGCGTCTGCCGCGCGATGCTATCGCACGTACGAGCCGCCGTTGAGATCGATGGTCGCCCCGTTCGCGTACGCAGCCAGCGGCGAAGCGAGAAACGTGATGACGTTTGCGATGTCTTGCGGATCGCCGACGCGCCCCAAGGGTATTTCCGCTTCGATTTGCGTGCGCCGGGCCGGAATCGACAGATCAGCTGCGGCCATGTCGGTGTCGACCCAGCCGGGGGCGACGGCGACCGCCGTGATTCCGTCTTTGGCGCAGGCGC
Source organism: Candidatus Eremiobacter antarcticus (assembly GCA_003244105.1). Taxonomy (GTDB): domain Bacteria; phylum Vulcanimicrobiota; class Vulcanimicrobiia; order Eremiobacterales; family Eremiobacteraceae; genus Eremiobacter; species Eremiobacter antarcticus. Next base: position 32,135 of record QHBK01000013.1, read on the forward strand.
GAGCGATCGACTTCGTGAGGTTGATCAGCGCAGCTTTGCTGGCGCCGTAGTCCGCGAAGGTAAGTTCTCCTCGATGCCCTGCGCGCGAAGCGACGTTGATGATCCGCCCGCCGCGACCTTGACGCCGCATGCGCTGCATCGCAAGCCAGGCGATGTTGGCGGCGCCGAACAGATTGGCATCGAAGGTACGTTGCCAGCCGCGCCGCCACGACGCGTAGTCGTCGCCTTCGAACGGGTTCTCCGCGAAGACGGCTGCGTTGTTGACGACGATGTTGATGCCGCCGAAACGGTCGATGCACTGTTCGACAATGCCCGGCAATGATTCCGCATCGCCAAGATCGCAGCGCGCGAAGGCTGCCCGCTCGCCCAGTTGCGCAGCCAGGGTCGACGCCCGCTCCGCACGCGAGAAGAAGGTGAAGAACACGGACGCTCCGGCTTCGTGCAGATTGCGGACTGCCGCCGCGCCGATTCCGCTCGATCCGCCGGTCACGAGCGCGACTGCGCCGCTCAGGTCGATGTTCACGCTCACAGCGTGGCTCGCACGGTGCGCATCCAGCGCGTCATGGCGGCGTTGGAAGCCTCTGCGGCATTTGCGGTCGTATCCGGCTCGAACTCCGTGTACAAGACGATTACAGAACGCCGTCCCTCGGGAGTGACGAGTATCCCGGCATCGTGGCTGAGGTCCGACGTCTCGCCGGTCTTGTGCATGAACCGGTCCCCCGGCGCAAGGCCCGGCCCGAGTTTCCGGTTCTCTTTACAGCGGTTCAGGATCGCGCGTTGCTGCGCAGCCCCCACAATCCGATCGTCGGCGATCAGCGCCAGCAGCCTGCCGATTTCCGCAGGCGGCAGCCGATTGCGCCCCGTCATCTCCGGATCTTCGATCAACGGCTCAGAGCCGGACAACTTTCGCCCGAGCACAAACGTGGGCAGACCGAGCTCGTGCATGTAGTCCGTCACCCGCTCCCGACGCAGGACGTCCATGAGCTGGTTGGTCGCGACGTTGTCGGACAGCGTGATCATCAATTCGACCAGTTCGCGGGCCGTGGCAAGGTAGCCGGTCACAAGCGGCGTCGGCTGATCCGTCGTCGTCTGGTTGGACTCGGTGATGACGACATGCGCATCCGGTGACAAGACTCCGGCGTCGTACTGGCGGTACGCTTCAGCCATGATCGGCACTTTGATGACGCTGGCCGGATAGACGTTCTCGTCCGATCGCCATTGCCCGAAGCGCCCACGGTCGAGGTCGCACACGTACGCGTAGGCGGTTTCCCGGATACCCGCGTCGGTCAGGGCGTCGACGATGCCCGCGGTGATGGCCTCGTCCGCGGTCGCCGTCAACGCTCTCATCGCTGAGCCTTGGCCGGCGCGTTTTGGAGCGCCCAAGGCGTCGCGTCGTACGTCTCGTCAATAGAGAGACCCAAGTGCGCCCCCAATATCGCGGTGTTCCACTGCGTGCTGCCGGTGTAATGCTGATGTTGGGGCACGCCGCTGGTCGCGTCGAATTCGGCGATGCCTTTGAACGCCATCGTGGCCGTCTTGAAACCGCGCGCTTGCAGGTCCTTGACGACATCCATGCGGCCTGTGGCTTGAACGTCGAGCACGGCGATGCGATGGTCTCCACGCTGTTCGACGCGCACGAGCCGATCGACGTACGTGACTTCGCCTGCGGCCAATTCCCGTTCCAAGCGCGATCGGCGGCTGAAGGTCCACGAGTCACCCACCTTGATCGGCCCCGCGGGGAACTCGGCGAGCGCCGCATCGCCAGGGTCTTCGTACAGCTGCGCCTGCCCGTCCTTGGCAGCCGCGCAGGTCACATAGGCCGCAGCGGCGGCTTGCGTTGAGGTCGCCGCTGGGGACGGGCTTGCGCCGGCCTCTTCATCTTGTGAGCCGCAAGAAAAGCCCACAGGACTGAAGCGGCTCGCGGCTTGGGCGGGCACGAGCTCCCGATGCGAGCGCTTCTTGACGGAAGCGTCTTTGGGGTGTTCGCCCCCGTAGCGCCTGAGGATGACCTCGGCGACGTAGACACCGTCACCGTTCGAACGCGCGTCCAACGTTCGGTTCCGCTGCTCGAGGATCGTCACCGGATCCGCTCGCGAGCCCGCCAAGCGTCGCAAGACTCCGTTCATCTGATACGAGACCGTGCGCGACGCGTTCGATTGCGCGACGTACTGCTGACTTGGGGCAGGCAGTCGCCACGCCAATGTGACGTCCTGCGACGGAACGATTGCAACGGCCAGCAGCGCAAGCGGGAGCACGGAGACCCGCCAGGTTTGGCCAAAGGTAGATGAGACGTGCGGCATCTGAAACGCGATTCGACGGCGCAGCGAGTCTTGTCATTCCAAATCGTGCTGTTCGTATCGGCTTTGAGCGCTGGGGCGCTTCCCTTGAGTTGGCCAGAGCGTGCGGTTTGTGCGTCATTGCCATCCCCAGCCACGACGCAAACATTTCCACAGCCCGCCGCCTGGCCGGTGATAACGCGCGCAGGGCTGATCAGCCGGGACCCGTTGGGACCCGGAGTGCAGTACGAGCGTTGGACGCTGGCGACGACCGCAGGGCCGCTCGCACTGTCGATTGCCACGATCGACTTGCGCAACCCGTACGTGTCGTTCAAGGTCGCGACCCAAGGCGACCGCGTCATGGGCCGCGGCGAGAAACTATCGTCCATGGCTGACCGGGTGCAAGCAGAGCTCGGCATCAACGCGGACTACTTCGACATCAACGAGACCGGCGCGCCGCTCAACGCGGTGGTCGAGGAAGGCACCCTCGTGCACAATGCCGATGCGGCCGCAGCGGTCGCGATCGATCGCAACAACAACGTGGTCTTTGGCCCGCTCCGCACGAGCGTCGAAGTCGTCGCCGCGAACGGCGCGGTGCGCTCGATCTCGTCGCTGAACGAATGGTCGGCTGCCACGCCGCTCACGGTTTTGAACGATCAGCTGGGTTCGACGCACGGTCTCGGCGGCGCGGAGGTCATCGTGGGTCCCGGCGATGCATCCGGCGCATTCACGGTGCGCAGCGTTGTCGGCGGGCTGTCGGACCTGCTGCCCTTGCGCGCTGGCGAACTGGCATTGGCAGGACATGGAGAGGAAGCTCAAGCGCTGCTTCGCGATTTTGCGGTGGGCGACACGGTAGCCGTGACGTTCAACGTGCGATCGGCGCTGAACGACGTCTTCAATGCGGTGGGCGGCGGGCCGCTGCTCATGCAGGACGGCAAGACCGTCAACGATGCGAACGCTCCCTCGGCCGACGAGACGAACGTGCGCAATCCCGTGACCGCGGCAGGCGTATCGGCCGACGGCAATCGCCTCTGGCTGGTCGTCGTCGACGGGCGCGCCCCCGGCTACTCCGTCGGTCTGACCCGCCCGCAACTCGCCTCGCTGCTGCAAGCGCTCGGCGCGCGCGACGGGATCGCGTTCGACAGCGGCGGCTCTTCGGAAATGGTCGTGCGCGATGAGGGCGAGCTCAGCGTACGCGTCGCCGGCTCACCGTCCGATGGCAGAGAACGAGCCGTGGCGGACGGATTGTTCGTCGTCAACTCCGCGCCGCCAAGCGAGGCGAGCCGCCTCATCCTGAGGGCAGACTATGGCGCGGTGCTGATCGGCAGCCATCTCACATTGCGCGCGCGCGCGATTGATGCGCATGACCAGCCGGTCGACATCAGCGCCGATCCTGTTGAATTTCACGTCTCGCCGGAACGGGCCGGCTCAGTTGACCGAAGCCGCGCGTTCTCGGCGCAATCGCCCGGCATGGTTTCGATCTCGGTTGAAGGGGCAGGCGCTCGCGGCCTGCTGCAGGTGGATGTCGTGCCCTCCGTCGACACGCTTGCGATCGGCGGCTGGCAGGATCCCGTGCCGGCGGGCGGCCGCAGAACGCTCACCGTGCGCGCGTTTTCCGGCGGCCTGGAAGCAGCAGTCGATTCGAGCGCCATTCGCTGGAGCTCGCGGGGCCAGGGAGGCCGAGTGTTCAGCGACGGAACGTTTACCGCCGGCGCGGGCGCGGCTAAAACAGTGGTGTCAGCGCGGGTCGGAGAGAGACAAGTTTTCGCGACGGTTCTTTCCGGCGAGCATGAAACTCAACTCGCGGCTCAGCTCGGTTCGGGCAGCGGCCCTCGGCAATGGCATTTCCTAGGGCGACCGGCAAGCCTGCCTGGGAGCGTCGACAATGTCAGCGCACCGGACGCATCGCAGGCCTTGCGCTTGTCCTACGATTTTTCAGGCTCAGCCGGCGTGCGAGCCGCCTATGCTGAGTCCAAGTGGACGCTGTGCGGACAGCCGCTCGGGGTCGCGATCGATGTCTACGGCGACAGCAACGGTGAGTGGCTGCGCGGCGGTTATCGCAATGCCGATGGCAACAACGAGAGCGTCACGATCGCGCGGCACATTGACTGGCAGGGGTGGAGAAGGTTGCGCGTGCCGATCCCCAAGCAGGCCGCCTGGCCCATCGTTTGGACGCGCTTGTATGTCGTCGAGCGCTCGGGAACGGCTTCCGAACGCGGTTCCATCTGGCTGCGCAACTTCACCGCATTCTATCCCGGTCCGGCGCAAGGCGACCCATGCGGTGCTCCGGCGCGCACGCCGATGTAGATAATCCTTTCCGACCGGGCCGTCAGGGCGAGGGCTGACGCAGCAGTCGAGTGTCCACTGCGACCTCGAGCTTTTCCTCAAATCCGATCGTCTCGGCGCCGTCAGGTTTCAACAGCCGGTTGTCGATCGCGTAGCGCTCGCGCGTTATCAGCTTCGATGATGGATCGTACCAGGCGAAGCCATCGATGCTCATAGAGCCGGGCAGCAGCTTGGGAAGTTTGTATTCGACGCCCGTGATAGCGCCGCCGCCGTGGACTCGGATCTTGAGAAGCTTTCCCGCCGAGACCAGCGTGTGCGTGAGAGTCGCTTCGCCGCTTCCGAGCGTCGTGAGCACGGTTTCGCGAGTCGTCCAAGAGTGGCCGATGGGCAGCGGCTCCGGCGGCAGTTGAACCATCGCCGCTTCCTGCAGACTGTAGCTTCGACCGGCGGCGCGGGTGTTGCCGGCGTCGATCATCATGCTGAAAGGCGACTGCACGGTCGTCCTGAGGTTGCGTGGAATGTCGAGCGTCTCAAGCGACGCGCTGCCGTGCAGGCTGGCTTGATGCGCCGTCGCTGCAACGACGACCGCGCGCGCTTGCGTCGTCGTGCGGTGCTCTTCGTCGATCACGATGCCCGAGCGGCGGAAGTCTTCGAGCCGCCGTTTGGGAAGCTTCCACTCGACCCGGTCATCCTCTACGGTTGTCTCCGTGATGCGGTCGCCGCGGCTCAGGACGAGCGTCAGCGAGTATCGCAGCGGCGCGCTCGAAGCCGCCGGCTTCTCAAACCCAACGGCCAGGGCAGACGCCAACAAGACGAGCGCTGCAGCGCAGCAGAGGCGGTTGCCGTTCATGGAATAGCTATCGGCGCACGCAGCGGAAGATTCTCCGGCGGCGAGCCGAAAGCACGTCGGATGAGCAAAGCGGGAAGAAACGACCCGTGCCCTTGCGGCAGCGGCAAAAAGTACAAGCGCTGCTGTCTCGGAAAAGAGACTGCGCGTGAAGCCTTGCGTAAAGAAATCGCGTCGACCGGTGTGCCGCTGCTCCGCCGGCTCGCCGCCTACGCTGCCGATCGCGCGGGAGTGGCGCCGGAAAAAATCGCTGCACAGCGCTTCCCCTTTTGGCGCCCGCTGTTGAGCAAAGCGCAAACCTCGCGGCTGCTCGACTATCTCGTCTTCGATCATCACCCCGCGGGGCACAGCCGCCCAGCGGCGGCCCAGTTCCGCATCGACCAAAGCACGACGCTCCCGCCGGCTTGGCACGAACTGTTGCAGCGCTGGGAAGGCACGCCAACGGGCTTGTATGAGTTGGAGTCGTGGTCCGGGGAGTTCGCGCGTTGCCGCGACGCGCTCGGCGACGCCGGCTCGATCGAGGTCGTGCCGCTGGAACGCAGCAGCCCGCGCGTCTCCAACCACATGGCCATCGCACTGCGTCCTCTTCCTTTGAATTCGGGCTTTATGCATCCGGCAGCGCTAACGGTGTTCGAAGGGCGTGCTGTGGGAGAGATCGCGGATGCGGTGCGCTCCCGTCATCATGCCTTCGTGCGCTCCACGCGGATCGTGAGTTTGGCCGACTTTCTAGCGCTCGCGCCGACGGTGTTGGACGAAGAAGCGGCAGTCTCGCCTTTGGGATCGCGCATCGTGCTGCCGGGCAGCTGACGGATTGCAGCCCACCGGCAGCCGGCCCCCGGCCCGCGCGAGCAATGGCATGGTGACCGCGCCTCATGCGTTAGCTGCGCAAGGCGGTTTGCAGATGCTGGCCGCAGGCGGAAACGCGGCCGACGCAGCCATTGCCACGGCGGCTGCCCTCAGCGTCGTCTATCCGCACATGACGGGATTAGGCGGCGATGCTTTTTGGCTGTACTACGACGCCAAGACCGGCGACGTCAGCGCTTACAACGGCTCGGGCGCGGCCGCCCAGCTTGCGACCATGGATCATTACCAAGCTCGCGAAGCGCACGCCGTTCCGGAAACTGGCGCGTTGGCAGCACTCACGGTGCCAGGTGCGGTCGACGCCTGGTTTGCGCTCCACGAGCGCTTTGGATCTTTTTCGATGGAGCGTCTGCTGGCGGCGGCCGTGCGCTACGCGGTGGATGGGGCACCCGTCGCGCGCAGCCTGCACGGCGCGCTCCAGCAAAAGCGGGATCAGCTGCTGCGCGATGAGGGCGCTGCGTCTCTGTATGCCTGCGAGCGCGTTGCTCCCATCGGGTCGCGTCTGCGCCAGCCGCAGCTTGGTGCATCGCTGCGATCGATCGCGCAGTTCGGCCGCGCTTGGTTCTACGAGGGAGAGGGTGCCGAGCGAATCGGGCGGTATTGCGAGCGCATCGGCAGCCCGTTGCGCGCCGCAGACTTCGCAGCGCACGCCGGCCTGAGCTGCTCACCCGCAGCCGGAACGTTTTTGGGATGCGACTCGCTGACGATGCCGCCCAACTCGCAAGGCATCACCTTGTTGGCAGCACAGGCGATCTACGAACGTCACCGGGGGGCGCACCAAGCGGAGGGCGGCGCTGCTCGCGGCAGCGTCGACGACGATGTTTCGGCGCTGCACGCCGCCATTGAATCCATCCGCCTCGCTTTTGAGACGCGCGACGAGTATGTTCGCGATCCACGCATGGCCGCCGACTGGCGCGAGGCGTTGGCGTCCGAGCGGATTGCGGCTTTAGCCGCGCGCATCGATCGGGATGTCGCCGCGCCTTCCTCGGACGAACGGGCGGACCGTGGCGATACCACCTACTTCGCCTGCACCGATGGCGACGGCAACGCCGTCTCGTTCATCCAGTCGCTGTTCCACGGGTTTGGAGCGGCGGTTGCGGTGCCAGAGCTGGGAATCGTCCTCAACAATCGCGGCAGCGCCTTTCAACTGTCTCCGGGTCATCGCAGCCTCAGCCCCGGCGTTCGCCCGTTCCACACCTTGATGCCCTGCATGCTGATGAGCGATGGAAAGCCGTGGCTCGTCTATGGGTCGATGGGCGGGGAGGGACAACCGCAGACCGCGCTGCTGCTGTCAATACGGATCGCACAGGAAGGCATGGATGTGCAAGCGGCGATCGAAGCGCCTCGGTTTCGGTACGGGAAGACGTGGATCGAAGAACCGGCGCGGCTCAATCTGGAAGCGCGCTTCGATCCGGCCAGCATCGCCGGCTTACGAGCCCGCGGCCACGCCGTCAACGTTCTGGGGGATTGGGAAGAGTCGATGGGGCACGCAGGCGCGATCCTCTTCGAGCGCGCTTGTGGCTTCATGTCGGGCGGGGCGGATCCGCGTGGGGACGGGGCGGCAGTCGGCTTTTAGAAGAAGACGCTGCCTTTCAGACTACTTGGGAAGACCCGTGGCCTTGCGGCCCTCAGCGTTGCGAACGATGGCATCCTTCGTGATGTGCACGCCGTGTCCGGCTAGGACGCTGATGTTGCGGCCCGGCATGAAGACTTGCACGCTGCCTGAGAAGACGGTCAAATCGGTGGCAGCGTTGCGGGCGCTCACGGAGAAGGCGGTTCCGGTGGGAACGAACGTCGCTTGGTCGGTGGCGACATGGATGGGCGAGACGTCGCGGTGCAAGATCTCGTTGACCTTGAGCGTTCCGCGCAACAGTGAAAGATAGATCGCGTCGGCTGCGCCGGTGTTCACATCGCGGTGAAGCTTGCGGACTTGCACTTGAGCGCCGCTTTGCAGCGTCAAAGCCAGATGCGGCGTGATGGCGACGATGGCCGAAGCGGCCCCCACTGGGCTCAGCATTTCGCCGGTGGAAAGCGGTGTATCCGCTTCCGCAACTTCGCGGCCCTTATTGTCTGGGGCGATCGCGTGTAGGCTGCCTTGCACGGATGCGGTGATCGTCTGGTCGTCTGGGCGGATGGTCGCGTTGTGCGTCAGCACACCGTGCACGATGAAGAACACTGCGAACACAGCTGCCATTGCGCCGCCGAATGCGTATGCCGGACGGAAACGTTGCCAGAGGAGAGCGGGCCGGTGGACCTTGAGCAGCACGTTCCCCGTATGGGCATTGCTGTGCAAGACTCGCTCGATGACGCGGGTCTCCAAGCCTTTGGGGGTCATGAGCTGAGGAACATGGGAGATCAGCTCTTGGAAGCGCTGAGCCTTGGCCAACGTGCCGGCGCACGCGAAACACGTGCGGCGATGGCCGTTCAGCAGCGCTGCTTCAGCCGGCGTTATCTGCCCGTCAAAAGATTCGTAAAAAAGATCGAGCGCTTCAGAGCATTCCACGATTGCTATACTCTCACGTCAGCAGTGGATCGAGCCAGATCTGCAGCCGGCGCTTGGCGCGGCAGAGGTTGGTTCGCGCGGCTTGCTCGTTCATGCCGAGCGCGTCGGAGATCTCTCCGTACGATAATCCCTGCAGTTCGCGCAGAATGAACACCATGCGCTGCTGGCTCGGCAATCCCCGCAAACCCTCTTCGAGGTGCCGGAAGGTCTCGCCGCGCTGCGCCATGACTTCCGGCCGTTCGTCCTCGCGGATGAGCAACTCGGCTTCGTTGACGTCGTCGATGTCCATCATCGGAGCGCCGGAGCGGCTCTGATAGGTCAGACAGACATTCACGCAGATGCGGTAGAGCCACGACGAAACCTTGCTGCGGCCCGAGAAGGTCCGCGCATGCTGAAAGGCCCGGAGAAACGTCTCCTGGACCAGATCTTCCGCCGCCGAGGCGTTGTAGCGATAGGCGACATTGTAGAGCATTCTCGTGTAACGTTTGACTAACTCCGCAAAAGCTTCACCGTCACCCTGCGCCACGCTCGTCATGAGCACGACGTCTTCTGTGGACGGAACCGGTTCCAGATGGTTAGACCGGACCGCCCCAGGGATTGTTACAGGGAGCAAAAATAGGAGCATTTACGTGTGTTTCACCGAACTTTAGATGCACCGTGTGACGATTGCCACAACCGGCGCACAAAAGTCGCCGGCGAACGAGTATGGTCGCCATTATCAAATATCGGAGCATTCGGGGGCCAAAGTTACCGTTGGCCTGCAGTATGAGCTATCGCACCCCCATCTTGTGTCCCAAGGGAGGCTGCTGACGGTCCGCCGTGCGTAACTTCATCTTAGAAGAGATCGCCGAAGCCTTCGACGACCGCAGCGGCCAGTTCCGGTACTTCTTCAAGACCTCGTCCGGCCGGGTGGAACCATACGCATCAGATGATCCGGCAGCGATGCACCTGGCAGGCCGTCCTGACGCATATGCCATCAGGCCCCTGTCGTACGCGGAGTCTCATCAGATGACGGCCGACTTCGTCGCAACGCTTGCCGATGAAGCGCTGGCGGCCAAATTGCAAGCTGCAGTCGGCGAATCAGGAGCAGGCAAGGGCTTTCTGCAGGTGTTGCGCGCGTATCCGCGGGCGCGCCGCTCTTGGCTTTCCTACCGTCAAAGGCGTCTGGAGGCGCTTGCCCTGCAATGGCTGCGGGAGCACGGCATCGATCTTGCCCGTTTCGGCCTTGACCGCCCAACGCGAGCGCAAGAAGACGCCGCCGGATTGCGCTTCAACGCTGCTTTGGACGAGCGGATGGACGCCGTGCGGGAGCGGGTCGCTCGCTTCAACGCCCAACCCCACGCCGCGGCCGCCAGAGCGGCCTGCCGGCACTCGATGCGAACCGCGGAGATCTTCCATTCCAACGCCGTGCGCGGCAATCGTTTGAACCTGGAGCAGACGGAAGAGCTGCTCTCCCGGGGCACCTCCGTCGGCGGGCTCACGCTGCGAGAGCACTTGGAGGCGGTCAATTTGAACCGTGCTCTCGACCGTTCCGAAGTGCTGGCGCTGAGCGACGCGCCCTTGACGGAACACGGCATTCGCGAGCTGCATGCGCTGCTGTTCGCCTCGATCGACGACGAGAACGCCGGATTGTACCGGCGCATCGATACGCGCATCGTCGGACGAGATTACTTGCCGCCCGAGAGCGTGCTCGTGCCGGCGTTGCTTCGAGAATTCACTGAGTGGCTTGAGGAGGCGCCCGCCGACACGCTCGCGCGAGCGACCGCAGCTCAAGCCAAAATCGCCAACATCTCGCCGTTCTTGGACGGCAATGGCCGGGTCGGCCGCCTGCTCTCCAACCTCATCCTCTGTTCGGCTCAGTATCCGCCGGCCATCGTCCGCGTGGACGACGCGAAGCCATACTACGAAGGCCTTCGTCAGGCCGATGCGGGCGACATGAGCATGTTGTTGACGCTGATGGTCGAGCGAGTGGAAGACGGCCTGGGCGTGTTGGAGCACGCGGTACGCACGCTCCCGACTGCAAAGGTGAGCACTCCATAGTCAGCGCCGACCTGGAGGTGGCAGCGGCCCGCCGCGCGGCGGTGTGGGGCGGCTTGCTGCAAGCATCTCCGGATCGCGCTGAGCTGCGCAACTCGTGCGTCCGGCCACCCGAGAACGACACGCTTCTTGTCGACGACCTGGCGGCATTGCTGAACCGCTGCGACGCAGCTTCCGTCTCGGAGGCGGCGCTTGCATGTGCCGCAGCGGGCAGTGGCGACGGCTTGGCGCTGGTCGCCGCGGCGCTCTACGCGGCCCGTCTGCATCTGCAGGCTGCGGGTCTCGGCGTTGAACAACGCCCGGCTCAGGAGTCCATGCTGCAGGTCAAAGAAAGGCCAAGGCGCGCTGTCTTTGCGACGACGCACGCTGCGCTCGCGGCTTTGGAGCAGCTCGGCAAGACGACGGTGTTCGCATCGCGCGCGCTCTTGGCGGCTTTGGACGATCTGGACGACGACAGCGCCACGGCCGCGGTGCGACGGTTCTTGGTTGCCGCCTATCTCTCTGATGGCGGGGAGCATTTCGTGCGGGCGTTGGCGGGCGCGCCGTATCGAGTCGATCCCATTCATCTGCGGCTGGCGGCACGGTGCCTCGAGAACGATGGCAAGACGCGCCCGCCTGCGGCCGCCATGAGTGTGCGTAGCGCCACAGCCCTTGCCGTGGCCCAAGCGTCCGTGCGAGAGACGGCGGTGGCAGCGGCCGCTGACATGGATCGTGCCGCCGCACTGGCAAACGACCCCGGATTTTCCCTGGCGCGAGCGCTCGAGCAGGCACAGGGCGAAGTGTGCGGACGCAGCGCCGCCTTACAAGACGAACGATTTTCGCTTCTGTCCGCGGCAGCGGCGTGCGACCGGGTTTGGTCGGCCACAGCCGCAGCGCCGGCGGCTGCGTTGCGGATCGCCGCCTTCCTCGAGGCTGTGGACTCGCGCCGGGTTTCGCCGGCTCTGACCGCTGTCGCCCGTCCTGCACATGCGTCTTCTCAGCCGTCCGCCTCGCTGCGCTTGCGCGATGAGGGAGCGTCGCCCGTCGTCGTCGATGCTTTCCTCGCAAGCTTGGAGCTTGACGAGAAGGGCACCAGCGCTTTTGTGGCCGAGCCCGTCGACATGGTTGCCACAATCGACGCCTCATTGCGTGCGGCGGCGGCAGACAGCGGGCTCGAAGCACCGGCGCCGGCGCCGTGGACGTGGCCCCAGCCGGAAGCAGCCGCACAGCTGACGGCCGCAGGCATGACGTTTTCTGCGTCTCGCTTGAACGCATTCGTCAAGTGCCCGCGCCGCTGGTACTACGAGTACCTGTGCGGGGTGCTGGACGATTCGACATCGATGCAGTCGTCGTACGGGCGTGTGATGCACGCAGCGCTGGAAGCGCTCCACCGCGATTTCCGGATTCCGTCCGACCACGAGCCGGTCGCGACGCTTGAACGTCTCTTGCTCGAGCTCGACTTGGCGTTCGGCAGCGCGCGTTACGATTTCGCATCGCAGCTGGAATACGAGGTCGCTCGTTCGCGGGCGCGCCGCATGGCGGCCCAGTACGTGCGCTGGCTGGACGCCCAGGCCCGCAAAGCACCGCTTGAGATCCTCCACGTCGAATCGCTGCATCGCTTCAGGCTGGGTGGCCACCAGTTCGTCGGCTATATCGACCGGATCGACCGCCCGCTTTCCGGCGGCCCAGTCACCATCTTCGACTACAAGACGGGCCGCATCGACAGCGACGCGATCGAGTACCTGAAGCGAGTTCGCCGCGGAGAGGAAGCGCAGCTCGCGCTCTATTACGCGATGCGCAAGGATCAAGGCGACGACATCGCGAGAATCGCGTTGATATCGCTGCGCGATCCACGCGACGAGGTGTGGATTTTGGCTCTCGACATCACGAACGACGACGGGAGCGCGGTCATCGAGCGTAATGCCGAAGACGGCGTCTTGCGCGCGGCGTGCTCGCGGCTGGATTTGGCCGCGTCCTTAGATGCGTTGCTGGCGCGCTGCGACCAACTGACCTCTACGGGCTTTGAACACTTTCCGGCGGGCGTCGATCCGCCGTGCGACTTCTGCGAATATGCACGGGCATGCCGTGACCGCCCGGTTGCGGGAGAGCGCATCTTTGCACGCTGACGCCGGCAGGCTGCGGCTGAGCCAGGCGCAGGCGCCGGTGCTGACCGTATGCGGCGCTGAGATTGTCGTGGTCACCGGGCCGCCGGGGTCCGGCAAGACCACGGCGCTTGCGGCCTATGCCCAGCAGTGCGAACGCGAGGGCCGCAACACCGTCGTGGTGTGCGCGCATGAAGAAGGCGTGAGTGAGTTGCGGGATGCGCTCGAGCAGATGCGCGAAGACTGGGACCCGCAAGCGGCAGAGACAAGCCCTGCCGCCGCTGCGACGATGACTGCCGTGGGGATGCTGGCCGACCATGCAGCGGCGTGGATGCGCCGGTCGTACGTCTCTGCGCGCGTCGCGCCGGATCTGTGCGTCGGGCCGCCGGCTGCCGCCGAGGCGATCGTCGCTCGCGCGGCCCGGGGTCTGCTGGACATGAGCTGGCCCATCTTCGCGAGCGGCGCGTTCAATCTTGACCTGCCCCACCTCAGCCGTCCCGACGCATTCTTGCGCGAAGCGGCGTCCCTGTTCACCCTGCTGCAGCGCTCGCGCGTCTCGCCTGAAGAGTTCGAAGCCGGCTGCGCTTCAGGCATGACCGCCTTTTACGGGCGCGACGTCGAGAGAGCGGCCATTCTGCTGCAGGACCCGCAGTTGAGGGAGCGGCTCAGCAAGAGAGGCCGGGAAGCCTGCCGTGCTTCCAACGCGGCGCTTGGCGTTCAGCGCGCGGCCGAACGAGACGTCGCTGCAATTCTCGCGCAGCTCTACCGTGAGTATCTGACTGTGGCAACGGCTGCGCCCATCCGCACGGCCGAGGACATCCTCGACGCCGCGCTGCGGTGGCTGAACCAAAGCGAAGACGCGGCCGCGAGCGTGCGCCGTCGCGTCGATTGCATGCTGGTCGACGACGCGGAAGACGCAGAACCGGCGCTGGGCGCGATTGTCGCGGCCTTACGCAGGCCGGCTGATCTCACAGTCGTGCTCGCAGGGTGGGAGCCCGCGGCCGTCGCGGGTTTCGAGGGACGCCGAAGCGCACTGGAGATGACGAGCATCAGCCGGCGCATCCAACTGCCGCCGCGCGAGGCAGCGAGCGCCCCGCGGGTTGCGCGCCTGGACGACGAACGAACCGAAGTCGAGTGGTTGGCGAAGGAGATCGGCGCCTTGCTTGACGCGGGAGAGCGTCCGGAAACAATCGCGCTGCTCTGCCGCACGGAAGATGCCGCCTTCTCATACGCTCGAAGTCTGCGCGCGTACGGCTTGCCGGTGTCGGTGCCGCCGGACGCGTTTGAAGATCAGGCCGAGCTCTTGGATCTGCTCTCGCTCTGTGCGATCGTGGAAGATCCTCTCGACCCCGAACATTTGTTGCGCGTCGCAGCGTCGCCGCTGCTGGGTCTGAGCGACGCGACGATCTCGCGACTTTGCCGCGAGCCCGCGGACGGCAGACAGCTGACGCTGCCTATCGCTGATGCGCAGGCCGACCTCAACGCAGGCAAGAGCGCTCATCCGATGACATTCGCCAAGAATCTGCTGCTCGGTGAGGCAGACGGGTTCGTGTCCGAGGAGACCGCCGACGTGCTCGGGCGCTTCCGCCTCAAGCTGGCCGCTTGGCGGATGGACTGCGCGGCGTCCGCGCCGGTTGGAAAGTTTGCTCACCTCATGAAAGCGGGCGGCTTTCACGAGCGTTGGCAGCAGTCGCCCGCTCATTATCGCAGCCGCCTCCTCGATGACGCAAACCGAGTGGCGGAGACGCTCGTAAGCGCAACGCGCGGCGACGAGGCGTTGCCGATCCGCGACATCATTATGAAGTTGGAGGAGGAATCGTTGCCCATGCGTCGCGCTCGCCGGACCTCCGGCGCGGTCGCGACTGACGGCATCGCACAGGCAAAAGGCTGCCGCTGGAGGCATGTCTTCGTCGCCGGCGTCGCGCACGAACGGTTCCCGCGCATCTATGCATCTCATGCGATGGCGTTTTCGCGCGCGTTCGGCCTGATCATACGAGAGAACGTAGCCCGGGGCGCGGCCCAGACCGCGAAATTCGCGTGGTACTACGCCAAGTTCGGCGCGAAAGCGATGTACCTCGAAGAGGAGCGGCGTGCGCTGCGTTACGGGCTGTCGCGCGGAGTGGCCGGTTCGGCCGCGAGCGGGTTCGGTTCGGCCCCACGCTGGGCAAGCGATCAGGATCTTCTGGCGTCGCTGGCACGCGAGCACGATGGCGGCGAGGCTTCAACGGCCAACGCCCCGATCGAAGCCTCAGCGGCCGGCGGAAGCGGGTAGCCTGTGCGCGCTCGCGCGGCCGGCATAGCGGCCGTCCTTGTTCTGTTCTTCTGGAGCGCCGGTGCCGCAGCATCCGGCTCGCTGGCCGGCGTGACGCTGGGTCAATCCGTGCTGTCCGTGACCGCGTCGTTGGGTCCGCCCGATCTGGTGCAAAGCACGGATGATGGCCAAGAGTGGCGCTGGTTCGACGCGAGGGGCATCGACATCGATCTGCTGGCCGACGACGCGCTGTTCGTTCACCAGGTCTTGATCGCTCGACCGCAATCACAGGGCCGTCCTGCCCCGCTCGTGCAGCCGAAGGAGTGGGCCCTGCTCGCGAGCGCCCGCGGCCACGCCGAGAGAACCCTTGCGGCGGCCGGCGCGAAGCGGGAACCGGAGCCGGAAAGGGCGATCAGCGCGTGGCGCTTAGGATCGCAACTCCTCGTGCTCGAGTTCTCAGCCGAGGCGGTGGCGAAGATCTTGCTGCTCGACGATGCATCGGCGCGCCGGTTCGGCTACCTGGGTGCGCACGCGTTAAGCGCGTACCGGGCTCCGCGTCTCGTGCGCCAAGCCGCCGTCGAGTATCCGAAAGGGGCCATCCGCGACCGGGCGCAGGGCGTCGTCGTCGTGCGCGTCGTGGTCAGCAGCGCAGGCGCGGTGAAGGATGCGCGCATCATCCTGTCATCGGGCAACGCCGACATCGACGCAGCTGAGACTCAAAGCATGCGGCAATCGACGTTTAGGCCCGCGCACTGCGACGGTATGCTCTGTGAAGGCGTTTTCTTGGACCGTGAGGATTACTCGCTGGACGGCTGACCCTCAGGGCATCAAATCGCGTTGATGGCCCGCCAAACCCGCTCCGGGGTCATCGGCGTCTTGTGCGGCACGGCGCCCACCGCATCGCGAATGGCGTTGCCGATGGCTCCCGCCGGCGTGGTGACAGGCGGCTCGCCGACGCCTTTCATACCGTGCGGGCCTTCGCTGGAAGGCGACTCTACGATGATCGCCTCGATGGCCGGCGCGTCGACGGCGGTCGGCAACAGATAATCTTTGAGGCCCGTGTTGACGATGCCGGACTCGTCGAACTGCAGCTCTTCCGTCAGGCCATAGCCGAGTCCCTGAACTGCGCCCCCTTCGATCTGTCCGACGACGCCGGTCGGATTGATCGCGAAGCCGGCATCCTGGGCCGTGACGATCTTGAGAACTTTCACGCAGCCGGTCTGCGGGTCCACATCGACCTCCGCCGCGCTGGTCGTGAACGATGGAGCCATCCAGGCTGCGAAGTCGTGCGATTGCACAAGCTCCGGATCAAACTCTGGGTCTTCGATTTCGCGTGCGCCGCCTTCACCGGTAATCGTGCCGCCCGCCGCCTCCGCCAGGTTCGCAAAGGCCACGGCATGATCCGGAAAGCCGCGCACCCGCGCGAAGCCGCCGCTCAACTCTATGTCGTCGACGCGCGCTTCCAGTGACTCCTCGGCGCTCGCGAGCAGTTGCCGCCTGACGTCGAGCGCGGCGGCTTCGACCGCCTGTCCGGCAGAAAAGGTGGCCGTGCTTCCATGCACGCCGCCGTCATACGTGCGGGTTGCTGTATCCGCAAGCGTCAAGCGGACCTGCGAGGGATCGATGCCCAAGTGATCGGCGACCAGAATCGGCAAGGCGCCCGCGGCCGACCCGGTGCCGATCTCGGGATTGCCCGAGACGACATGCACCGATCCGTCGGATCGTACTTCCACCTTGGCTTCCGAGCGTCCGCATGATGAGAACCACCACGAGCAGCTAAGACCCCGCCCGCGGTTAGGGGGCAGCTTTTCTCCCCAACCGATAGCGGCGGCGCTTTTCTGCAGCGTCTCCCGCGCGCTGACCGACGTCAACTTTTGTCCGGTCGGGCTTTCGTCGCCATCCACCCATGCGTTCTTGAGTCGCAGCTCGAGCGGATCCACGGACAACGCGCGCGCGACTTCGTCGATGTGCAGCTCCTTGCAATATGTCGCCTCAGGACCACCCGGGGCGCGCACCGGACCGGCGACCTGTTTGTGCGTATAGACGAGCTTGGCTTCCAGATCGAGGGCAGGAATACGGTAGGGGGCTGACGCCAGCATGGTTGCGATGAGCGCCGTGCCGGATCCGTAGCCGAGGTACGCGCCGGTGTCGAATGCGAACGACGCGCGCATGCCGAGCAGCGTGCCGTCCTGCGCAGCGCCTGTGCGGAAACTCGCGCGGCCGCCGTGCCGCGGAAAGACGTGCAACCCGTCCTCGTGGCGCGACCAGATCATGCGCACGGTGCGCTCACAGTTGAGCGCGAGCGCCGCCACGAACCACTCGACGGCCATCAGTATCTTGCCGCCGAACGCGCCGCCGACGAACTGGTTCACGAAGCGCACGCGCTCTACGTCCAGATCGAAGAACTCAGCCAGCTCCTCGCGGTTTCCGTACGGCGACTGCGAGCCGCACCATACGGTCAGCCCCCCGTCCGGCTCTTTGCGGGCAGCGGCGGACCGGGGCTCCACATAGCCCGGGATGCCGTGCGAAAGCTCGAAGCTGGAATCGATGACCACATGCGCGCGCTCGAATGCCTTTTCGACATCGCCGCGGCGGATGCGGTTGCGACCGCAGACGTTCCCCCGCATGAAGCGCGTCGCCGACTTCTCGTATGCTTTCCACCGCGGGTGCACGAGCTGCGCGCCGTCGCGAAGCGCGTCGTCGATGGTCATGACCGGCTCGAGCGCTTCATACTTGACGTCTATGGCGGCCGCCGCTGCATGCGCTTGCGCTTCCGTTTCCGCCGCGACGGCAGCGACGGGCTCGCCCTTGTAGCGCACGTACTCCTGCGGGAACAGGTGCTGATCTTTGATGCTGAAGTCGAACGGCTTGCGCGGCGTATTGCCGCTGAAGACCACTGCCACGACTCCCGGCATACCCTGCGCGCGGGCGACGTCGATCGCGCGGATGCGCGCGAAGGGATGCGGGGAACGCAACACGACGCCGCTCGCCGCTCGCTCGAACGCGAGGTCGGCGGTGTACACGGCCTGACCCGTTGCTTTGGCGGCCGCATCCGCTCTGGTGCGAGCGGTGCCGATGATCGCACTCATCGCTTCTATGCTCGCGAGCGTGACCGCGGCGACGGCTCCGGTTGTGTCTGCCTCTCGTGTTGCGCCATCCGAGCGGCGGCGAGCATGACCGATGCGACGATCGACTGGTATCCCGTGCAGCGGCAGATGTTCCCGGAAAGCGCGGAACGCACGTCATCTTCCGCCGGGGAAGGATCACTCGCCAACAGCGCCGCGGCGGACATGATCATGCCCGGCGTGCAGTACCCGCATTGCAGACCGCTGCACTCGATAAATGCCGCCGGCAACGCTTGCGGGCTCCCGTCGGGCGCGCGCATGGCTTCGATAGTGCGGACGTGGCGATGATCGGCGTCCACTGCGAAATACAAACACGCATTGACGGCCGCGTCCTCCACCAAGACGGTGCATGCCCCGCAGTAGCCGGTGCCGCAGCCCTCTTTGGTTCCGGTCAGGTGAAGATCATCGCGCAGCACCTGCAGCAGAGAACGCGACGGGTGCACCAACAGCTCGTACGGCGTTCCGTTGACCATAAGATTCACCGGCTGCATCATAGGTTTGATCTCGCCGATGTCGGGGAGGACGACATCGAGAGCAGCGCCCGTTGCGTCAGCACCGACACGAGGTGGCGCCGGTACTCGGCGCCGGCTCGGTGATCGGTGACGGGTTTTGCGTCGTGGACGGCCGCCACGCGGCCGGCCTCTGTTGCGGTGGCTTCGTCCAACCGCCTGCCACGCAGCCATGCTTCGGCGCCGGCAGCTCGCAGCGGTGTCTCGCCTGCACCCGCCAACGCGATATGGACGTCGTTCAGCGTATCGCCTTCCAGACGGCAGCGCGCAGCCACGGCCACTAACGCCATCTCGAAGGCGCGGCGAGTCATGACTTTCTCGTACGCACACCGATGCTCGCCGATCGGGATCTCCACGGCCACGAGCAGTTCGCCGGAGGCCAAGATGGGAGCGCGCTTTGATAAGAGCTGCTCGATAGCGACGATGCGCGATTGCTCCTGCGATGATGCAACCTCGCAGCGCGCGTCATATGCCAGCAATGCGGCGCTCAGGTCGGAAGCCGGATCGCCCGAGCAGATGTTGCCGCCGACGGTCGCGACATTGCGCAGCTGCACCGCGCCGAGGCTCTCGGCCGCCCGGACCAAAAGAGGCGCAAAGGTTCGCGCTTGCTCGTCAGCGGTCAATGCCGCCGCCGTCGCCAGCGCGCCGACGCGCAAGAAGGCCCCGGCTCTTTGGATGCCGCGCATGTCCGAGATGCGTTTCACGTTGACGAGGGCGATCTTTTCCGCTTCGTCGCCGGGATGGAGCGCAAAGCGCAGCCGCGTTCCGCCTGCGAGCACTCGCGCGTCCGGGCCGAAGCGGTCGAGCAGCACGAGCGCTTCATCGACGAAATTGGGCTCGAAGTAAAGCATGGGACAGGCGCGATTCTGGACGGATATGGCCGCCGACCTTTCGGCGTCACCGCGCGCGGCGCTGAGGAAGGGCGGCCTCGACGCGCGTGCGAACGGGCGACAGGAGCTATCGGGCGCGAGGGAAGCCGGTGATGAATCCGGCGCGGTCGCGCCACTGTGACCGGGGAGCCGCCGGGCCGCCACTATCAATCGATGATGGGAAGGCGCCGGCATACAGGCGATGATCCGGAAGCCAGGAGACCTGCCCGATGGCGCAGTGCAGCGGCGACGCCGCACTCCAACCTCTTCGCGTCAAAGAGGAGACTGCATGATAGGCCCGCGCCCCGCGTTTCAGCCCGCTGACGCACATCCGTCCTCGGCCGCCCCGCTTGACGAGCGCGCTCCGGCCAAGCATCCGATCGCATCACGCTCCGGCAAAGCGACGATCGTGGCAACGCTGATCCCGGTCGTGGTGTTGTTCGCGCTGTGCGTGGGCAGCAGTCATCTTCAGGTTGGCGCGGTGATCCACTCGCTGGTGCATCCCGGCGAGCGCGGCATCGCGCAGACGATCGTGTGGCAGTTGCGCATGCCGCGCATCGTGCTGGCGCTGCTCGTCGGAGGCGGATTGGGCGTTGCGGGCGCCGCCCTGCAATCACTGTTCCGCAATGCGCTGGTCGACCCGTACATCACCGGCGTTTCCGGTGGCGCCGCGCTGGCTGCGGCCGCGGGTTTCTCGCTCGGCGCGCCTTTCGTGCTTATACCGGCTGCTGCGTTCGGCGGGGGACTGGCCTGTGCGGCCATCGTCGCGCTCGTGGCCGGCAATGAAGCGGCCAACGGCAACTTACGCATTGTGTTGGTGGGCGTCGCTCTGTCGGCTCTGTGCAGCGCCGTCGTGACGCTCGTCCTCTTGCACGGCGGCCCCAACGGCGGCCTTTCTCTGCTGGCGTGGCTGGCCGGCGGCATCAACGGGCGCAGCTGGGCCGACGTGGGTTGGTGCGCTGCGTACCTGGGCGCCGGCGTGGCGGCTCTTTTGACGCAGGTGCACGCGTTGAACGCGCTGCGCCTGGGAACCGTGGCGGCAGCCGGCTTCGGCCTGCGAGTGGAACCTGCGCGCTGGAAAATACTCGCCTCAACGGCCACCGTAACGGCTGCCTGTGTTGCGGTGAGCGGGGTCGTCGGCTTCGTCGGCTTGATGGTGCCCCACGCCGCCCGCAAGCTTGTCGGCGGGGACGCGCGTTGGCTTTTGACCGCAAGCGCGCTGTGCGGAGCGGTGCTCGTCGTCATCGCAGATACGGCTGCGCGCACGGTGATGGCGCCTGCCGAGGTCCCGCTCGGAGTGCTGCTCGCCTTCGTCGGCATCCCGTTTTTCTTGTGGCTCACCCGCCGGCCGGTGGCAGTCTAGCATGAAGCCCGCCGCCGCTCTCCATCCGGCCGAGGCGTCGCATCCGATCGCCTTGCGTGGGCAGCGCCTGCGAGTCGCCTACGATGGCCGGCTCGTGTTCCATGAGGTGGACATAGCGATACCCCGCGGCCATCTCGTCGCCCTCATCGGACCAAACGGAAGTGGAAAGTCATCTTTGCTGCGCGTGCTGGCCGGCGTGCAAAAGCCCGCCAGCGGCGTGGTGGACGCTTTGAGCCGGGTCGCGCTGATCGTGCCGGCTGACGCGCCGCCTGGCGACCTGACGCCGACAGACCTGGCGGGCTATGCGTGTTCGGTGAAGCGCAAATGGTGGCAGTGGTCGTTGCCGCCGCACGAGCGCCGGCTGATCGAGCGCGCGCTGGGCCGCTGCCGGCTCGAGGATCGAGCGAACGAGCCGGTCTGGCGCTTGAGCGCGGGAGAAGTGCAGCGCGCCTGGATGGCGGCCGCCTTGGCTTGCTCGGCGGAGACGCTCTTGATCGACGAACCCACGACCCATCTCGATTTGCGCTTTCAGATGGAGATTCTGCGCACGTTGCGGGAGCTCGCAGGCTGCGGGCTGACGATTGTCATGTCGTTGCACGACCTCACGCTTGCCGCGCGCTTCGCCGATTCGATCGCACTTTTGGCGGGCGGACAGCTGAGCTGCGGAGCGCCGCAGCACATCCTCACCGAAGACTCCCTTGCCCGCGCGTTTGACGTGAGCGTCACGACGTTTCCGCACCCCGCCCAGGGCTACACCATATGCGTGCCGTCATGAAGGCGACGTGCGATGGAGCGGGGACCGGCGTCCGCAACGCGCTCCTGGCATGCATCAGCGTCGCTATCCTCATAGCTTCGCAGCCTGCCCGCGCAGCCGGTGCTCCCAGCGGGGCGCGGCCGCAGCCGAGCGCAACAGCAACGGCGCAACCGTCGCCTGCACCAACGCCCGCTCCGAAGGCGACGGTGCTGAAGAAGATCGACTCCATCGTGGTGACGGCGCAACGGCACCCGACCGCACTTTCCGACACGCCGCGCGAGAACTACCTGCTCCTCGAGGCGGACCTCGAGCGGGTGGGAGCCCGCACGGCTGCGGACGCGTTGCGGTTCATACCGGCAGCGGTCGTGCAGCAGTATGGAGCCGCGGGTTCCCTGCAAACGGCAGCTCTGCGCGGGGCTAGCTCAGCCCAGACCCTCGTGCTGATCGACGGGCGCCCTGCGAACGAAGCGGACACCGGTCTCTTCGACTTTTCATCCATCCCCGCGGATTCCGTCCAGCGGCTCGAAATCGTCGAGGGCGGATCCTCGACGCTCTATGGAAGCGCGGCCATCGGTGGCGTCATCAACATCCTCACCAAGCAGCCCGGCGCCACGACACACGTGGACAGCGGCATGGAGCTCGGATACCGCGGCGCATTCACGCGTCGAATAGCTTTGGATCTCGGACGGCGCAATGGAGTCGCCGCGCGCGTCGATGGGTCTGCCGTCTCTGCGGACGACGCGTTCGACTATCCGGCGCTTCCCGGTTTGGAGGCCGCAGGCACGAGGAGCAATGACGACGCCAAGATCCGGCACGCCGGCCTCACAGTGAGCGGTCCGCTCGGTGCCATGTCGGCGACGGCCGCGTTCGGCGTTGACACAAGCGCTGTCGGATCTCCAGGCAGCGTCTTCTTCGCAAGCTCCCTCGCTAGACAGCAGCGCGTGTACCAACGATCGGCCCTCGATCTCTCGGCGCCGGCTTGGCGCGGCACCGTGAGCCTGCAACTGTATGCGGACGGAAAGCGCCTGCATTTCTACGACCCGACGCAGCCGTTTGCGCTCGACACGCTGGCGACCGGCATCACGCGCGGCGCAGGCATTCGCACGACCCAGGCGCTCGACCGTCGCAATCTGCTGACGGCCGGGTTCGACAGCAGAGCGGACGTCGCGACGTTTTCATCAGCGTTCTCCGGAGCTCCAGCCGCACCGGCCGCCGTGGTGCGCGATGCGACGGACGCATGGTACGTACAAGACGAGATGCACGCGCCGCAAGCGCCCTTCACCGCGACCCTCGGCTGGCGCCACGAAAGCATCCAAGGCACCAGCGGCGCGACCGTTCCGTCTGTGGGCCTGCTCGAGCGGCTGGGACCGCACGCGGATGCCCAGGCGAATTACGCGCGCGCCTTCCACACGCCGTCGTTGGACGACCGCTACTATCCGGGATTTGGCGACCCGTCGCTGCAGCCCGAGTACAGCGCCACGTTCGACGTCGGCTTGCGCAGTCACCGCGACAACAGGACGGCGTCTTTGACCTACTTCGGCTCGGACACGAACAATCTCATCGTGAACGTGCCGATCGACTCGTTCGGCGATTTAAAACCGTATAACGTGAATAGGGCCAGAGTCCGCGGCGTGAGCGCCGCTCTCGAGGCGACTGTCGGCGGGGTGTGCGCCAACATAAGCTACAGCGACTACCTGACGGCTGCCGACCTCACTGCTGGGAAGCCGATGCGCCTTGCGTACCGGCCGACGGCGACAGCGAGCGCCCAGCTGTCGCAACGGCTCGGTGGCCTTGAGTACGGTCTGACCGGCGCCTTCGTCGGCAAGCGGTTCGCCGACGCCGCCAACACGCGGCTGTTGCCTGCCTATCTTCTCGGCGGCGCGTATGTGCGGGCGGCCATGCGCACGCTGAGCATAACACTGCGAGCCGAAAATCTCGGCAACAACCATCACGCGGAAGACGTCTTCGGCTATCCGGTCGTCGGCTCGTCGCTTTCTGTTCGCATCTCAACAGTCCCATGATGGCTGTCCGCCGCCTGCGCACGAAGCGCGCGCCTCGCGCAAGAAGCGTTGCGGTCGGCGTATGCCTGCTCGCGCTTACAGCCTGTGTCGTGTGCCGGCTCCCGGCGCTCGCGAAGCGACTGGAGCCTTCCGCCCGAATCGTATCGCTTGCGCCGTCCCTCACCGAGATCGCTTTCGCCATCGGCTGCGGACCGCAGCTCGTCGCCGACACGATCTACGACGACTACCCCGAGCAGGCGCGCAGGCTGCCTCACGTCGCGGATCTGGTCCAGGCGGACCTCGAGGCGATCGCCGCTCTTCACCCGACGGTCGTGTTGGCTCTGCACGACCAAGAGCAGGAAGCGGAGCCTATCCGCGCGCGCTTGCAGATCGGCGTTGAGTACCTGCCAAACCGCCGGCTGGATGACCTCTTCATCGATATCGACCGCGTTGGCCGCGCGTGCAGCCGGACAGACGCGGCGCACGCCCTGGCGCAGTCCTTGCGAGTTAAGCTGCGAGCAGTCGCGGCGCGCACGAGCCACACGCAGCACCGGCCGCGCGTCTTCTTTCTATTGGATCTGCCGGGGTTCACGGCGGGCCGGGGCAGCTTCATCGGTGATCTGATCAGCCTGGCCGGCGGCGTCAACGTCGCCGGCGGCATCGCTCAGCCGTACCCCAATGTCACTGCCGAGTGGCTGTTGCAGGCGGATCCCGACATCATCATCGTCTCGCGCGCCACGCCGTTTGGGCCCGACGTCCGCAACTCGGCGCCGTGGAAGAGCACGCACGCCGTGCAACAGGGCCGCGTGTTCAGGCCGCCAAGCGACGACGTCCTGCAGCGCAACGGCCCGCGCATCGTCTCAGGCTTGGCGTGGCTTGCTTCGGCCTTCCGCTCGCGCTAAGGCGGGCCGGCGCGGGTTCGTCAAGGAGTGAGCTCACGACCGCGGTAAATGGCTGCCGCGCTTTCCGTGCTTTGGCGGATGGACGGGCGGCGCGTCTTCGTGCACGGTGAGATCCTCCAGCCGAAAAAAGACGATGCGCGAGCCGTCATCGAAGCCGACCTTCACGAGCGGGTTCGCGCGCAAGGACCCCGGGACGATCGCATGAACGCGCCCCGTCTTGCCGGCGCATGTGTGATGGATCGCCTGGAAGTACGACGGTGCCGGTTCCTTGTCGATCACGCTGACCGTGCGGCCGACCAGCGCGCGTGAACCGGCCTGCGCGGTCTGCGCCTCCACACCGGTCCGTGACTTTTTACGTTGAGAGGTGTCCTCGGAATCCATGACCGCACACTTACATCCGGCGGTTGAGCAACCTTTGAGCTCAGTCTCAGACGGCGTGATCGGTTGTATCTACCAACAGGAAGATCAGCTCGTCGCGGCCGTCAACGCGCTCGCGGAGCGCTCGGTGCCGTTCAGCGCGATGCGGATCGGGCCCTCGCACAACCCGGCAGCGCAAAGGGTCGCGCAGCGAACGGGCATCCAGCCCGATCTCGACGGGTCCGATCCCTTGCGGGGCCTTGCAGGGTTGCGGGCTGAAGGCGACAGCCGAATGGCGGTCGATCGCGGCGGATTGCTCGGGGCCGGCATCGGCGCCTTGGCCGGCATGGCGGCGTCTTTGACACCGCTGCGCTCGCTGGTCCCGGTGGCGCAGGGCCAAGCGCTCGCAGACATCCTGATTTGTTTTGTCTTGGGTGCCATCGTCGGTTCGATTTGGGGCAGCGCGCTCTGCGCTCAATCGTCGACGCATGCTGGATTCCGGCTCATCGACGGGATGCAAGAGGGCGGCCTTGCGATCGTCGTGCAAGCGCCGCGGGCGCGCATGGGCGAGATCGAGGCGATGTTGCAGTCGGCTGGCGGCGCGGGCATGACGCGCGCATGAGCGCGATCGTCGCGGCAGGATTGAAGGCGCGCAGCGGGTAACGGGCGGACACCATTTTGGGGAGGAGACAAGCGTGAAACATGTGACGGCTGTTCTTAGCGTGCTCATCGCGTCGGCATTGTTGGTTGCCGCATGCTCCAAGAACAATCAAGAGTCGTCGAGCACGACGACGTCGGAATCGCCCGGGCCGACAGCTGCAGCGATGTCGGAGTCTCCGCCCGCGGAGTCACCCAGGGCCGCCACTCATGGAGTGGCGCTTCCAATTCCGCCCTCCAAGCTTCCGAACGCAAGCGTGCCCGCCGGCAACGCGAGCGCCGGATCGAAAGTATTTTCCGCCAACTGTGCGAGTTGCCACGGCGAAGGCGGCAAGAACGGTCAAGTAGGCCCGACCCTGTACGGCACCGGATTGAAAGCTGGTCAAGTCGCGTACATGGTGCGCAACCCGCAAGGCGTCGACAAGAGTTCGGGCATGCCCAAACTTCCCTTGACCGCGAAAGAGGTAGCGGACGTCTCGGCCTACGTCGCCTCTCTGAAGTAAGATCGCAACGGCACATACTTTTTTTCACGCGGGCGCGACGTTGCGCGAGCGGCGCGTCCGTGCGTTCACCGTGGGCTTCACTTCTCAACGGCAGTAGGCGGCGATGGCCGTCAACCTCATCTGGTTTCGCCGCGATCTGCGGCTTCATGACCATCCGGCTCTGACCGCAGCCCGCGCGCGCGGCGCGCAAGTGTACGCGGTGTTTTGCTTGTCAGAACTCGACGCGCTCAACGCGCGTCAGCGCGCCTTTGTGATCGCGACCCTGCGGCTGCTTCGCCAGACCCTCGACCGTCTCGACGCCTCGCTCACGCTGCTCCCCGGGGACGCTCCGGTTGCCCTGAGCGCAGCCGCGCTGCGGCTCGGCGCTTCTCACGTGTACTGCACGAGCGCCGGCGGCCGAGAGCGGATCGCCCAAGACCGTGCCGCCCAAGCCTTGCGTCTGAAGGGCATCCGGCTGTGCACGGAAAGCGGTTCGCTCGTGCACGATCCGGATGCGGTGGCCGACCGCAAGCAAGCCGCCGGAGAAGGCTATCGCATCTTTCCGCCGTTCT
This sequence comes from Candidatus Eremiobacter antarcticus, assembly GCA_003244105.1. GTDB lineage: Bacteria > Vulcanimicrobiota > Vulcanimicrobiia > Eremiobacterales > Eremiobacteraceae > Eremiobacter > Eremiobacter antarcticus. The sequence continues at coordinate 58,867 of QHBK01000013.1, forward strand.
ACGACGCTTGGAAAGCGCTCCCGGTCGTCCGCCCATTGCCGCAGACCGCTCCCAACGCTCGCGACGCCGATCCTGGCCCTTTGCCGTCCGGCGCGCTCGCAAACATCGGAGTCGGTGAGAGCCACGCTTGGGATTTGCTGCAGCGTTTCTTGGCGGGGCGCGCTGCCGACTATGCGACCAACAGCGAATATCCGGGAAGGCCGGCTACCTCGGAACTGGCGCCCTATCTGCGCTTCGGCGTGTTGAGTTCGCGTGCCGTCTACCACGCCGTCGCCGAGCGCATGAGCCGCTCATGGACGCTTGCGCAGGAGCGCTCGTCCATGGAGGCGTTTTTGCGCCGGCTGGCCCAGCGAGATTTTTTCGCTCAGTTGGCGCATTACGCGCCGCGCATGCACGACGAGCCGTTGCAAGCCAAGATGCGCGGTTTTTCTTGGTCGCATGATGCGCACTTCGTCCGAGCATGGGAAACCGGCATGACCGGCTACCCGTTCGTGGACGCTGCCATGCGGCAGCTCCAGGCGGAGGGTCACGTCCATCAACGGGCCGCGGTGTGTGCCGCCTCGTTTTGCGTCTGCGATCTCGGGCTCGATTGGCGAATCGGGCGCGATATCTGGATGCGCGAGCTGCTGGAAGCCGACGATGCGCAGTGCGACGGAAATTGGCAGCATATCGCGGGCATCGGATCAGACCAAGCCGCGTATCCTCGTATCTATAACCCTGTTCGGCAAGCGCAGATCTTCGACTCGCAGGCCACTTACGTGCGGCGCTATTGCCGTGAGTTGTCGCGTTTGCCCACGCAGGCGGCCTTGGCGCCCTGGCGGCTCGAACGCCAGCAGCAGACAGAACTGGGCTTTTTCACCCCGGACCAGTATCCGGCGCCGATCGTCGATCACAACCTCGTAGCGCGCGGTTTCTTAGCGCGGTATCAGGCCTACCGCAATCGCTCCGAGCAGGCCGGAGCACGCGCAGCAGAGTCAGGTTGAGGGTTTTGATCCTCTACGTGTCGGCATAGCGTCGCGCATACTCGGCGGCCAAGGGCACTCGCGTCATGTGACCGCCGTACGCTCGCACGGCCAGATACAGATCCAGGATGAACCACGCCGGCAAGAGCAGCGGCAGCACGAGACCGCTCTGCCAGCCTACCACGGGCAACGCTGCTGCGCCAGAGTAGACGATGTAGGCCGCCACCCCCAACGCGTTGACGAACAAGGCCTGCAACGCGTGGTAACGCACGAACTGCGGATGTTTCCCGCGCAGGACGAGAAGCAAGAGGGCGAGAGGCCACAGCGGATAGCACAGCGCTGACAGCAGCCGGTCCTCGCTCGGCGGATCTACGGCAGGCTCAGCCGCCGCCTGCGTAACGCTCGCGCTGTTGTTCGCGTGCGAGGCTCCGTTGCTGACCGTCGAAGCCGTTGCGGTGGCAGCGCCCGTGAAACGATCGCTTGCAAAGCGCCCCGCGGATTGCGACTGCGAGCCCGCGGTCTCGACCTTGACCTCCAACGGCCCTCGTCGCATCGCGCGGCCGAGCCTGCAGCCGGGGCACAAAGAGTCGACGGCGCATGTCGCACAGATCTCGTGGCCGCAGTCGGTGCAGCGCGTCAGCGTCGGAACTTTCGGATGATAGTAGCAACTCATCTTTTTTCACCTTTCGGCCGGGCGACCGCCGATCGACGGACTGCTCGCCGCGGTCATGGGGGAGTACCGGCATCGCGGCGCCTTTGTTTCACGCGCATGGCGCGCCGGGGGATTTCATATCCGGCGGGGGAAACTACGAGCGCGCCCATGGTTTACCGCAGGCTCTTGACGTACGCTCGTCCCTTGTTGGTCCGGATGATCGCAGGCGTCTGCCTGACCGGCATCGCCTCGCTCGCGACTGTCGGCTACGCGGGCGCCGTCAAATGGCTTATCACGGCCGTACAGCAGCACAGCCTGCGCACCCTCGAGCTTGCGCTTCTGGGCGGTGTGGCGCTCAACATCATCAAGAATCTCGCGCAATACGCGGGCGGTTATACGATGACCACCGTGGGTCAAAAAGTGGTTGCGAGACTGCGCGGCGACCTCTTCACGCGCATCCAGTACTTGCCGCTTCAGGTCTTCGACCGCTGGCGCAGCGGCGAACTGATGTCTCGCTTCGACAACGACGTCGGCTTGATGGTCGTCGGAGTGACCCAGCTTCCGCTGCTCACGAGCGCCGTGCTCACCCTGGTCGCGGCGCTCGGCTACATGTTCTACCTGGACTGGCTGTTGACGCTGTTCACTATCGCCGTGGCGCCGCTGGTCTCCCTTGCCGTGCTGCGATTCTCGCTCATCATGCGACGCGTCACCAAGACGTCGCTCTCTCGCATCGCCGACGTCAACGCGCGGCTGCAAGAATCGCTGGAATCGATGCGCATCATCAAGGCGTTCGCCCGCGAACCCTATGAAGTTCAGCGTTTTTTGGAGCGCAACGACGCCTATCTCGGCGCTTCGATGAAGCTTGCGCAAATCGCGATGACTCAGTCACCGGTGGTGGACTTTTTGGTCACGCTCGGGCTCTTGGTTCTGGCCGGCGTTTCGTTCTACGAGCTCGTGATCGGCCGCAAGTCGCCGGCAGAACTCGCGGCTTTTCTGACGCTCGCGATCGCGGCCAGCAATCCGATCAACCAGCTCACGAACTATTTCGGCGATCTCAACAAAGCGCTCGTCGGCGCGCGCCGGACGTTCGAGATATTGGATCTGCCCGTCGAAGTGCCCGACGCCCCGGGCGCATTGAGGCTGAGCGAAGTGCGCGGAGCAGTCGAATTTCGAGATGTCCACTTCTCGTACGATGGCCATACCGAGGTGCTCCGCGGCGTTTCCGCGAGGGTGCAGCCCGGCGAGATCATCGCGCTCGTGGGGCCGTCCGGCGCGGGCAAAACGACACTCGTGAACCTGATCCCCCGGTTCTATGTGCCCACGCTCGGCAGCGTCTTCGTGGACGGCCACGACATCCGCGACCTCGCCCTGGCAGGGCTGCGCGCTTCCATCGCGATCGTGCCGCAAGATCCGCAGCTCTTCTCCGATTCCATCGAGGAAAACATCCGGTACGGGCGCCTGGATGCGACCCGCCAAGAGGTCGAGCGAGCCGCGGAGCTCGCCAACGCGCACAAGTTCATCGCCGGCTTCGCGGAAGGGTATAGCACGAGAGTCGGCGCGCGCGGCATCCGGCTCTCCGGCGGGGAGCGTCAACGGATCGCGATCGCGCGAGCCATTTTGCGCGATCCCAGGATCTTGATCCTCGACGAAGCGACCTCTTCACTCGACGCTCAGTCGGAAGCGCTGATCAACGAAGCGCTGTCGAGGCTGCTGGTTGGCCGCACGACTTTCATCATCGCGCACCGGTTGTCGACCATTCGCCGGGCGACAGCGATTTTGGTGTTGTCAGGCGGCTCGGTCGTCGAGTACGGGAAACATGAAGACCTGCTTTCGCGGGGTGGCGTTTACTCGGCCCTGTACCACACGCAGATGCTGCAGCCGACGGCCAGCAGTTTTTGATCGCGGCCGCCGGGCTCTTCGGCCGCGCCCGAGCGGTGTGAAGGCGTGCGCGTCCTCTTCGTCACCCGGCCGGATGCCTCGACGCGGTTCGGCGGTGATACCGTGCTGGCGCGCCAGACCCTGGATACGGTGCGAGAATGCGGCATCGAGGCGGACTTCGTCGAGACGGCCGATCCTCAAGCTCGCGGCTACGATATCGCGCACATCTTCAATGTCGGCCAACCCGAGGTTTGCAGGCGACAAATAGACGCCTGCGCCGCTGCGGGCGTTCCGGTCGCCTTGTCGCCCGTGTGGCTCGACCTCACCGAGTACTTCGGTCGCGCGCACGCGCAAGAGCGCGCGTTTTTCGGCAGCAGAACCGCTCCTGCCGCGCTGGCCGCGTTGCAGCGGATCTCCAAATCCAGCGACGCGGCGCTGCTCAACCCAAAGGATCGCAAGATGCTGGCCGAGCGGCACGCGCAGCAAAGCGATCTGCTGCGGGCGGCGTGCGTCTTGTTGCCCAACAGCGCCATCGAAGGGCGCGATTGCTTGGTGAAGCTGGGCGTGCGCGAAGTTCCGTTGGTGATCGTGCCGATTCCGGCCGACTTGGAACCTGCGACCGCCTGGCAGGAAGAGCGCAAAGGCTTGCTCACGGTCGGCAGAGTTGAAACCCGCAAGAACCAAGCCGGATTGCTCTTCGCGCTCCGTGACGAGCCGTGCAGCATCGACATCGTCGGCGCCGCGTATCAGGCGGATCTCGTCGGCGTTTGCCGGCGGTTTTGCCCACGAGCGGTCTTCCACGGCCGCTTGCCCAGGCAGCAAGTGCTCGAGCGGCTCGGCCGCGCCGAAGTGCACGCTCTCGTGTCCTGGTGCGAGACGGCCGGCATCGCGAGTCTCGAGGCTGCAGCGGCAGGCGCGAAGATCGTGGTCGGCGATCGCGGCGCGGAGGTCGAATATTTCGGGGACGACGCCGAATATGCCGACCCGGCCGATTCCGAATCCATCCGAGCGGCGGTCAGGCGGGCTTTCGCACGTCCGGCGAGATTTCGCGGCGACTCGCTGGATCAGCGCATCCGGCGCATCACGTGGCGGCAATCGGCGCAAGAAGTGCTGCGAGCGTATCAAAGAGGCCTTGGCCGACAGGAACGAGGCATGAACTGAGCTGTCAGGCCGGTGCCTGAAAACTCGAGCCGGCTTGGAAAAGCGCTGATAAGCGTTGTGGCGAACAGCGACGTCCGAAGACGATGAGCGATTCCTTAGATGTGGAAGAAGCCTTAGAACGAATTCGCGAACGCGCTCGCCTGCGACAATCCGGAGGCGGCAATGCACGGGACGGGGGGAATCCACCCCTCTCTCTCTTTCAGCGCCTCAAGCGGCTGGGACAAATGCTCACGCGACAGGGCGATCGGTTCCAAGGTTCGGTCACGAGCAGGCTCGTGATGGCCAGAGAGGTTGACAGCCTCGTGCATTCGCACAAGGAGCTTGCGCGGCGGCTTGGAGATCTGGAGACGCGCATGAACGGCGCCAATAAGAATGTCCAAGCGCCAGTTGCGCAAGCCCTGGCGCTTGCTGATTCGCATCTGGGGCCCAAAGCGGCCGAAGGCCTTTGGTTCAACGAGCCCATCGTTCTCCGGTATGATGAGTCAGGCAGGCCGGCCTGGGCTCGAACCAGCGAGCGTATCATTGAGAAAGCGTGGGTCTTGCGCCACCTCTCGGGCTTGAAAGCGGGGTGCACGATCCTTGATGTGGGATGCGCGGAGAGCCTCTTATCGCTTGAGCTCGCGAGCAATGGATTTCTTGTGACTGGAATGGACGTTCGTCCCTATCCGCTGAGGCACCCGAACTTGCGCTTCATCCAAGGCGACGTCATGACGGTCCCCTTGGAGCGCGAGTCGTTCGACGGCGCCATCCTATTGTCGACGATCGAACACATCGGACTGGGCTGGTATGGCGATGAGGTCGGTGATCACCAGGCAGCGGTGATGACGCGGATCCATCATCTCTTGAAGCCCGGCGGACTTCTTTTGGTGACAGTTCCATTCGGCAGACCGGCAGTGACCCCACTGCACCGCATCTTTGATTCATCAACGTTGTCGCGCTTGCTCTCGCAGTTCCGGTTAGACAACCTCGAATACGGCATCAAAGTGGACGAGAAGACGTGGCTTTTGCCCGCGCCGGAGCAGAAAGCCGCAGCTCAAGGACATGACGCTGAGAGCTATGCTCCGGGAGCCGTTGCACTGGCGGTGTGCGCCAAGGCGCCGGCATAACAGAAACGCCCTAAGACGAGGCCTGATCATTGCGTATCGGTATCGACTGCCAGGCGTTGCAAACGGCTCATTCGGCTCAGCGCGGGATCGGCATCTACACGCGATCGCTGCTGAGCAGCTTGCTCACGCGTGGAGAAGATGACTACCATCTGTTCTTCAACGCGAGGCTTGAGAGTCCGCACGCCGGCCAGCCGGCGGCCTTGTGCCACCCCGTCGACTATGTGGAAAAGACCGGGTCATGGGAACCGGACGAGGCCAACGAATATCTCCAGCGGCTCGCCTACGAAAGTTGTGGACTCGACCTGCTGCACGTCGCAAGCGTTCAGGAAGGGCCCGAAGCTGTGATCGATTCCTCCGCCGGACGGCGCTCTTTTCCCATAGTCTGCACTCTTTTCGATCTAATTCCGCTCTTGTATCCTGGCGTCTATCTGGCCGACCCCGCGAAGAACGCACGCTATCTGCGGCGGCTGGAACTGTATCGGCGTGCGGAGATCGTGCTCACGATCTCCGACAACTCGCGCAACGATGCGCTGCGGCTGTTGGGGTTGTCGGAAGACCGCGTCGTGAACGTCGGTGCGGCAATCGACCCCTCGTTCAGACCGCTCGACCTCGCTGCGGGCTCGACTTTGATCCAAGCGGTCAAGCAGGCCCTCGGGATTCAATCGCCATTCGTTCTGTGTACCGGCGGATTCGATTTCCGCAAAAACCTGAACGGCATGCTTGAGTCTTTCAGCCGCCTACCGGACGGACTCAAGCATGAATTCCAACTCGTCATCGTCGGCGCGTTGCCGGCCGAGGGCATCTTGGCGCTGCACGATCTCGCGCAGCGCTATGGCATCGCGGATCGCTTGGTGCTCACGAAACGAATACCTCGAGACTCCCTCGTGGCGCTCTATAACGCTTGCGAAGTGTTCGTCTTTCCATCGCTGTATGAGGGTTTTGGGCTTCCCGTGCTCGAGGCGATGTCGTGCGGCGCCCCGGTCGTCGCGAGCAACACACCGGCGACTGCTGAGACGCTCGGCGACGCCGGAATCCAAGTCGATCCTGCGGATTCACGGGCAATCGCACAGGCGATGCAGTCCGTCATGGAGTCGCAGACCCTAAGGGAGGAACTCAAGGCCAAAGCCCTCAGCCGTTCGCAGATGTACAGTTGGGAAGCAACCGCGCAAGCGACCAAAGAGGTGTTCCATCTCGCTCGAGACCGCTGGAAACGGAGCGGTCATCTCGTCCGCGGCCGCAAGCCGAAGATCGCATTTTTCTCGCCGCTTCCGCCGCGCAAGTCCGGGATATCTCACTATAGTGCTCAGCTGCTGCCGCACTTGAGCAAACACTTTGACATCGATGTCTATGTCGACGGTTATTTACCGTCTCAACCACCCGTCGACGGTTCGCTACGCTTCTTCCCGACATCGCCCGAGCTGTCACGAGAGCGGTATTTCTCGCGTCTGTTCCAGCTCGGCAACAGCGCGTTTCACGCCTACATGTACGAATATCTGTTGCGTCATGGCGGGATCACCGCGCTGCACGAGGTCTCGCTGCACGGTCTTGTGCATGCGACGCTCGTGGACGAGCGTCAAAGCGAGCAACGGTACGCCGAGGAGATCGTCTACGAGCATGGCGAGGAAGGCCGAGCAGCCTTGGAGATGCACCAACAGGGGGAGGTGGACGGCGCCACGATGATGGCCCTCTTCCCGTTGAACGAAAGAGCGTTGAGCGCTTCGAAAGCCGTGATCGTCCATTCGGAATTCGCACGACGGCAGTTGTTGAAGGGAAGAAGCGAGCAGATCGTGCCCCGCGTGAAGCGCATCAATCAAGGAGTGACCGTGCTGCCGCTGCCGGCGCCGTCGCAGACACAGACGGTTAGAGCGAGGCTTGGCATACCGGGTGGCGCCTTTGTGGTCGGCGTCTTCGGCATGATGACGGAGTCAAAACAACTGGAAGTCGGGCTGCGCGCTTTCCAGCGGCTACGACAACACGACGGGCGCGCGTGGTACCTCAGCGTCGGTGAATTTGCCTTTGCCGGCTACGAAGCTTCGATTCTCCGCTTGTGCGAGCAGCTCGGCATCGGCGATCGCGTGGTTTTTGCGGGATATGCCGGCTCCCAAGATTTTTCCGACTATGTTTTCACGTGCGATGTTGCGCTGAGCCTACGCTATCCCAACATGGGCGAAACCTCGGCTGCCATGCTGCAGGCCCTTGCCTGCGGCATCCCTACCATCGTGAACGACCTGGCGGCGTTTGCAGAGCTCCCGAGCGATGCCGTGGTCAAAGTGCAAATCGGTCAAGACCAAGAGGACGATATTGCGGATGCGCTCCGGCTCCTCGCCGAAGACCAGGCATTGTGCCGGCGTCTAGGGACGGCAGCGCGTCGATACATCCTGGAGCATCACTCCTGGGAGACGGTGGCGGCGCAATACGCGGACTACATCTGTTATGTGGAATCGACGGGCCTGGGCGATCAAACCGACCTTCGCGCGGTCCTCGGACGAGTCGTTGACAAGGCTCGAACGCTCAAAGGCCGAGAGACGCGGGTGTTGGATCGCACCATCGACGCCTTCGCAGGAAGCGCGGGGCTTGGAAGAGTGCTGTGGATTTGAACCTGCCGCTTTTCTTCATGCACGTGCCGAAATGCGCCGGCACCGCGGTGGTCACGTTATTGACCAAGGCGTTCCGCGACGATGAGATCTGTCCGGCGCCGCCGCAGGGCACGTGGTGCTGGCGAGCCCGGGAGGTGCCGGGTTATCGTCTGTACTGGGGCCACTTCAGCGCCGACTTCCTCGAGGAGATGGGTCAGCCCGGCACGAGGCTGATCATGCTGCGGCACCATCTCGAGCGAGTGGTGTCACTCTATGACTACTGGCGATCTCATCGCTGGGAACACATCAAGTCCGCGCTCCCGCCGCATCCATATAACGGGCCCGCGATTGCGAAGTCCGGGAACCTGAGCGATTTCCTGAGCTCCGACGTAGCATTTGTGCACGAACACGTCTACAATCCAGCCGCCCGGCAGCTGCTCGGCCGCCGGTTCAACGAGCTTTGGCCGAACGAGGACGCCATCATCGCTGAAGGCGTGCAAGCCTTGCGCGGGTTCGCATGGGTTGGCATAACAGAATCGTTCGAACCCTCCATTGCCTTATTGAGCAGGATGCTGGGTTCGCCGGTACCCAAGTCAACGGCCAAGGTGAATTCGCTCGAAGCGAGGCGCCGGGACGACCCTGTTTTCGAGCCCATCGAGCAGACGGAGCCCACGAAAGAACAGTGCCGGCGGATAGCGGAAGGCAATCGCATCGACTCGGCGATCTACGACGAGGGCCGCAACATCTTGAATGAAAGGCTTGGGAGTTCGAACCGATGACCGCGCAGGAGCGATTGCAGCAGGGATTCACCGTTTGGCTCACCGGCCTCTCTGGCGCGGGAAAGAGCACGATCGCACGAACGCTCTCAGCCGAACTCGAACGGCGCGGATACTGCGTGGATGTGCTCGACGGCGATGAGGTGCGCACGCATCTCTCGAAAGGGCTGGGCTTCAGCCGCGAGGATCGCGACACCAACATCGCCCGCATCGCGTTCGTAGCTTCGTTGCTCGTCCGCCACGGAGCGGCGGTGATCACCGCCGCGATCTCGCCCTACGCGGAAGCCCGCGCTGAAGCTCGCGCCCGCATCGGCAACTTCGTCGAGGTCTACGTGCGTTGCTCGCTTGACGAGCTCGTCCGTCGCGACGTCAAAGGACTCTATCTGAAAGCGCTGAGCGGTGAGATCCAGCATTTCACCGGCGTGTCCGATCCCTATGAGGAGCCGCGCGATCCCGAGGTCGTCGTCGACACGGAACGTGAATCTGTCGAGCAAAGCGTTTCAAAAGTGGTCGGGACGCTCGAGGCGCGCGGCTATGTTGCTGCGCAGCGAAGGGTGACGGCATAGAGCCGGCATGAACGTCGCGCTCATCGCAGCCGGCCTTTTCGTCGGGCTGCTCGTCGGTCTGACCGGGGTCGGAGGCGGCAGCATCATGACGCCGCTGCTCGTCGTCGTGTTGCGCGTAAATCCGCTCGTGGCAGTGGGCACTGACCTGCTGTACAGCGCGCCGATGAAGCTGTACGGCGCCTACATCCACTATCGGCAAGGCACGACCAACGCTCCCATCGTCAAAGCGCTGTGTCTCGGTGGCATTCCGGGAGCGCTTGTCGGCCTAGCGCTCTTGGGGTGGCTGCGCCATCACGTTGACGTGCATGTCGTCGAGCTTTGGACCCGTCACGCCATCGCCGTCATGATCTTTCTGGCGGCCGCACTGATTCTGCGCAAGCCGCTGTCGCAGGGTGAAGCCCCCTCGGATTCTGCCACGTTCTCCTGGCCCCCAAGCGTGCGCCGGCGCGTCGTCGCGCTGGGGGCTTTCGTCGGACTGGTCGTCTCACTCACGTCCATCGGCAGCGGCTCCGTGACGTTGCCGTTGCTCGCTCTCGCGCTGCCGCTGGTGGGACTTCCCACGCTCGTCGGCTCCGACATCGCCTTCGCGGCCTTTCTGATACCCGTGGCTGCCGCCGGGCGCTGGTCGATGGGGGACGTAAATCTCGGCATCACCGCAAACCTTCTGGCGGGGTCGCTGCCGGGTGTCTACATCGGCAGCAAGCTGTGCCGCCGGCTGCACCAGCAATGGCTGCGCCCGATCGTCGCACTTGCGCTCGCCTTCGTCGGCGTGCGACTCATATGAGCGCTCATCGAAAGATGAGGTGACCGCATGAACACGCCGTACGGCGGCAGCCTTGTCAACCGCATCGCGCACGACCCGGTTCAGCAAGCCGCCATCCGCGATCGGGCGCGGACGCTTCCACATCTCACCGCGACGGCGCGCGAGCTCAACGATCTCGGTCTGATCGGCAACGGCGCGCTCAGTCCACTGACGGGTTTCATGGGGCGGGCGGACTACGAGAGCGTCGTCAGCGACATGCGGCTTCGAAGCGGCCTGCCATGGACGATTCCGGTGACGCTCGCCGTTGCAGCTGGTGTGCAGCCCAAGCCGGGCAGCGGTCTTGCCATCCGCGACGAGGCAGGCGGCCTGTGGGCTGTCGTGGACGTCGAGGACGTGTACGAACATGACAAGCGCCGCGAAGCGCGCTTGGTATACGGCACCGAGGACGAACTGCATCCGGGCGTCGAGGCGGTCTACCAGCGTGAAGAGCTTCTCGTCGGCGGTCCTGTCACGCTCTTGCCGCGCGAAGAACACCCGCTGAGCCTCTCGCCCGCGCAGGTGCGCGCCGAGTTCGAAGCGCGTGGGTGGAACACGATCGTCGGCTTTCAGACGCGCAATCCGGTGCACCGCGCGCACGAGTACATCCAAAAGTGCGCTTTGGAGACCGTCGACGGCCTGCTCCTCCACCCGCTGGTCGGGGAGACCAAGAGCGACGATATATCCGCCGACGTCCGCTTGCGCTGCTACCGCGCGCTTCTGGACAATTACTACCCATCCGACCGCGTTATGCTGAGCACGCTTCCGGCCGCAATGCGTTATGCAGGCCCGCGCGAGGCTATTTTCCACGCGCTCATGCGGAAGAATTTCGGCTGCACGCATTTCATCGTCGGCCGGGATCATGCCGGGGTCGGCAGTTACTACGGCACCTACGATGCGCAAAAGATCTTCGATGCGTTTTCAGCGGCCGAGCTTGGCATTGTGCCGCTCAAGTTCGAGAATTGCTTTTACTGCATGCGCTGCGAGGGCATGGCGTCGCGCAAGACCTGCAGTCACGACGCGGCCCACCATGTGTCGCTTAGCGGCACAACCGTACGTGCATTGCTTCGCGAAGGGAAGTTGCCGCCGCGGGAGTTCTCCCGGCCTGAGGTGGCCGAGGTGCTGTTGGAGGCGACGGCTGAGGAAACCCGGGTGTAACGCGAAAACGGGCCGGATCAGGCTCCGGCGTTGGAGACCCTCAACGTCTCGCGGGCCGGGGGGGCGGCCGCGGCCGGCGCGTGGCAATCCGGCCAGCCCCAGCGCAATCGTGCCTGCGCTCCGCGCCAGGCCAACAGGCGCGAGTAGTTGACCTGGCGGATGCAGTTGCGCAAGCGGTCGTGGAGGTTCTGCCGCTGCGCCAGCGCGTCGACGTCAGCGAAAATATGCTTGCGCTCGCCCGTCAAGCGCTCGATCGTGCCGGCCGCGGGCGACGGATGCTCGCCGGTGAAGCGGTTCGCGTCCTTCAAAAGGCGGCTCCAGACGCTCGCCGGCGTCGCGCCCGAGACCTGGGCCGCGCCGGGCGCGATGCCCTTCTGGCCCAGTGATGCATACAGACGGCTTTTCTCCGCTTCGGCTTGCGGCATGACCACATGACCGTAATGGAACCACACTGCCGGCAAGACGACGCGATCGCCGAGCGGCGCAAGCCGTTCGTGGATCCTGCCGTGCCAGCGCGGCCGCCGGCGCAGTCGGAAGAAGCACTGGCGCCGTTCGATCGCCATCCACCACGAGAACGAGCCGACGAAATGCCGGCTGTAACCATCGACCGCCTCGACGTGGTCGGGCAACGACGGCAACAACGAGGCCATCGCAGGCAGCTCCTCACCGTGCACTTCGTCGGCGTCGACGAACAGCGCCCAGCCACTGTGGAAGCGAGCGGGAGTCGCTTCGATGCAGGCGTTGCGCGCCGTCGCAAAATCGACAAAGGAAGTGCGCACGAGCGTGAGACGCCCGCTGCGGGCGAGACGGGAACGGAGGATGAGCTCGCAGTTCTCGCTCTGATCAGCGCCGGAATTGTCGTTGACCACCGCGTGGTCGCAGACGTCGGCGATGGATTCCAACGCCGCGGACAAGTACGGCTCGTGTTTCGAGCCGACGATGAGGTGCGCGACGATCCCGCCAAACCTTGGCATGTGGGTCGGATTGCCCGCCCGTTTGCGTCCTCCTGTCGAAGGTCGGAGCAGCGTTCTGGCTCAAGACAGCGTTCATGCCGTTGCGCGTTGGCGTGGACGCCTGGAACCTTCCGTGGGACCGCCGAGGCATCGGGCGCTACACGCGCTCGATCCTGCGGCGCTGGCTTCAGTGGCAGGGCGCGCGCCTCAGGTTGACACTCGTCGTTCCCGAGCGCTTCACGCTCGCCGTGGCCAACCGCTACCGCAGAGAGGTCGACGATTTCACCGTCGGCGTGTGCTCGCGACACGCGGCTGCGGCCCAACGGTTCGATGTGCTCTGGTACCCGTGGAATGGCATGAGCTGGCTGAGCGCGCATCCTAGCGTCGCCACGCTGCACGACGCCAGCGTCTTCGCCCTGCCGCCCTCTGAGCATGAAGCCGCCCAACGCGAACAGCTGCCGTTTCGAACCGCTGCCGGTCATGCCAAAAAGATCATCACCGATTCGCATTTCGCCAAGAGCGAATTGACGCATTATTTGGATCTGACGAACGACGCGGTCGAAGTCGTGCACCTGGGCGTAGACACGCAACTGTTGAGTCCCGCGCCGCGCTTGGCTCGCGGGACCGGCGCCGAGCCATCCCGGTACATCCTGTTCGTCGGCGTGCCGGAGGAACGCAAGGGTCTTGCCACCGTCCTGGAGGCGATGGGCCGCCTCCCGGAGTCACTGCGGTCGGGCGTCGAATTGATCGTCGCCGGTACGGCTGACCGCGGCTTCTTGGGCGCATGGTCTGAGACAGTGCGCGTGCGAGCCGTGGGCAAAGTCGACGACGCAGTGTTGGCGGCCCTTTACGCTCGCGCTGCGGCGCTCGTGTATCCGTCACGCTACGAGGGTTTCGGTCTGCCCGTCCTCGAGGCGATGGCGAGCGGTGCGCCTGTGGTCGCGAGCGATATTCCAAGCGTCCGCGAGGCGGGAGGCGAAGCAGCGCTCTACGCAGCTCCGGGCGACCCCGCCGCCTGGGCTGAGGCGATAGGTGAGGTGTTGGTAAACAAGGCTTTGCAAAACGATCTGCGGGAGCGCGGTCTGAAGCGAGCGCGCACGATGACGTGGGACGCAACCGCTGACCAGACATTGCGCGTGCTGGAGTGTGCGGCGGCCTGAAGTGGAGGTCGTTCTGTTTCACGCCTTGCAGGAGCCGGCACTGTGGCACGCCGCGTTGGCCATACGCAGCGAGGTCTTCATCCGGGAACAGGGGGTCCCGGAGAGTGAGGAAGTGGACAGCTACGACACGACTGACGAGACGTGCGTTCACGCCTTAGTCCGCGTGGAAGGCGCCCCGGGTGCGACCGGCAGGCTTTATCAGCCGGCCCCAAGCGTCGGCAAAATCGGCAGGATGGCGGTGCTGGCGCAGTACCGGGGCTGCGGGGCCGGATCCGCAGTCTTGGATGCGCTTATTAATGAAGGCAGGCGTCGCGGGGTCGGCAGCCTGGTGCTCGACGCACAGACGCATGCCGTACCGTTCTACGAGCGGCGGGGCTTCGCGCCGGAGGGGCCGCCCTTTTTCGACTGCGGGATTCCGCACCAGGCGATGCGGCGGGCGGTGGCGTAAAAGGCGGGTTTGTGACGCAAAGGGCCATATTGACTCTTCGAACCTTTGTGCTATAATCTAACCCTGTGCCTAGTTTCGATCGCGCCGGCTGACGGAAACGGCTAGATAAGCACGCTCTCTTTAGCTGTCCGGGCCTTTAAACGCGACCGTTTGCATTTTCCTCAAGTGGGCTCCAAGCCCATCAAGCCATCACCAGCCGTGCTATGGTTTGCACAGCACGCAGCAAGCATAACGAGATCCGAAGGTACGCTCACGGGCATTGAGATCATAGGCTCCCGCCGCGCCATGAATCCGCGCGACATTTATTCGAAGGTGCTATCCTAAAGATGAAGACCGCCAAAGACCCGACGAAGCCGAAGACGACAGCCGCGAAAACGCCGCGCGTTCCCAAGGACGGCAAGGCCGTGCGCGAGCCAAAGGCTGCGAAAATTCCGAAGGCGCCGAAGGCGGTCAAGGACCCCAAAGCTGCCAAGGCCGCCAAAGCCAAGGCCGCCACCAAGCGACGCAACACGGTCATCGCCCGCAACATCGCGCGCTCGCGCGCGCCGCGGCCGACGGCGCGTTTGGCGCGCCTGACCGACCCGCGCGCGGCGCTCGAAGCGCTGACCGAGACCAAGGGGGTCTTCAAGGCGATCGAGGGAGGCACGTCCGACGGCCGGCCGCTAGGCGTGCGCGACGAGCGCTTCACGTTCGCCAAGATCCCGTACGTGCTCGAAATACCGGACCTCATCGAGCTGCAGAAAGAGTCCTTCAGCTGGTTCATCACGGAAGGTCTGCGCGAGGCGTTCTCTTCCATCTCGCCCATCAAAGACTTCACGGGCAACCTCATCCTCGAGTTCGGCGAGCATAGCCTGGGCGAGCCCAAGTACACGGTTGAAGAGTGCCGCGAGCGCGACATGACCTACTGCGCGCCGCTGCGCGTGCGCGTCCGCTTGATCACCTCCGAATCCGGCGAGATCAAAGGCATACCCGACCAAGAGATCTTCATGGGCGATTTCCCCTTGATGACCGACAAGGGCACGTTCGTCATCAATGGCGCGGAGCGCGTCATCGTCAGCCAGCTCGTGCGTTCCCCGGGCGTCTACTTCTTGCAGGACACAGATACCAACGGGCGGCCCATTTACCGGGCCACCGTCATCCCCAACCGCGGCGCCTGGATCGAGTTCGAGACCGACAACGGCAGCAAGAACGACGTGACCGAGGGCACCATCGGCGTGCGGATCGACAAGAACCGCAAGATCATGGCGACCACATTCGTGCGGGCCTTGGACAAGAAGTACGAAAGCGACGAGGCGCTCAAAGCGCTGTTTGCCGATCCGGTCACGGGCGCGGTATCGCCCATCATCCAGAACTGCCTGGACAAAGACAAAGAGGTCAAGACCAGGGAAGACGCGCTCAAAGAGATCTACAAGAAGCTGCGTCCGGGAGAGCCGGAGAACGTGGACAACGCCGATACGCTGCTGCGCAACACGTTCTTCGATGAAAAGCGATACGACCTCGGGTCGGTCGGACGCTACAAACTGAATCGCAAGCTTGAAAAGCAGTTCGCGATCATGAACTACCCCGCGCCCCGGCTGGAAGAAGTCAAGGATACCCATGGCAAGCTCAAAGAGAAGGCGATCCGCCACCTCACACGCGAGGACCTGATCGCCGTCCTGCGCCACCTGATCGAAGTCGTCGAAGCCTCGCAGAATATCGATGACATCGACCACTTGGGCAACCGCCGGGTGCGGTCCGTGGGCGAGCTGTTGCAGAACCAGTTCCGCGTGGGCTTGCTGCGCCTGGAGCGCGTCGTGCGCGAGCGCATGACGGTGCAAGACATCGAGACCGTCACTCCGCAAGTGCTCATCAACATCCGGCCGGTGGTGGCCGCGATAAAGGAGTTCTTCGGCTCGAGCCAGCTCTCGCAGTTCATGGACCAGACGAACTCCTTGGCCGAGCTGACGCACAAGCGCCGGCTGTCCGCGCTCGGACCGGGCGGCCTTTCGCGGGAGCGCGCGGGCTTCGAAGTGCGTGACGTGCACCACAGCCACTACGGCCGCATCTGCCCGATCGAGACGCCGGAAGGCCCCAACATCGGACTGATCGGTTCGCTCGCCACCTATGCGCGCGTCAACAAATACGGCTTCATCGAAACGCCCTACCGGATCGTGCGCAAAGGCAACGTCAGCGACGACATCATCTACCTGACCGCGGACGAAGAGGATCAGTTCCGGATTGCTCAGGCGAACTCGGAGCTTGACTCCAAGAACCGGCTGGTGGGCGAGCGCGTGGTCTGCCGATACGCTGAAGAATACATCGAGGCTGCGCCCCCCGACGTCCATCTCATGGATGTCTCGCCCAAGCAGATCGTCTCCGTGGCGACGGCGCTGATCCCGTTCTTGGAGCATGACGACGCAAACCGCGCGCTGATGGGAGCCAACATGCAGCGTCAGGCCGTGCCGCTGCTGTCGCCGGAGGCGCCGCTGGTTGGCACCGGCATGGAATACCGCGCCGCCAAGGATTCAGGCGGAGTCGTGGTGGCCGAGGAGTCGGGCGAAGTGCAATCGGTCACGGCCGAGCGCATCGAGGTGAAGAACTCCAAGGGGATCGTGCGCACGTATCCGCTCATTAAGTTCATGCGCTCGAATGCGGGGACGTGCATCAACCAAAAGCCCATCGTCTCCACTGGAGACACGGTCAAGAAGGGCACCATCATCGCAGACGGACCTTCCAGCGACGGCGGCGAGCTGTCGCTCGGGCAGAACGTCTTGGTCGCGTTCATGCCGTGGGAAGGCTACAATTACGAAGACGCGATTTTGATCTCAGAGCGCCTCGTCAAAGACGACCGCTTCACCTCGATCCACATCGAGGAGTACGAGTGCGAGGCGCGCGACACCAAGCTCGGGCCCGAAGAGATCACGCGCGACATCCCCAACGTCGGCGAAGACGCGCTGCAGGATCTGGACGAGCAGGGCATCATCCGCATCGGCGCCGAGGTCCGCCCCGAAGACATCCTGGTCGGCAAGGTGACGCCCAAGGGTGAGACCGAGCTGACGGCCGAGGAGCGCCTGCTGCGCGCCATCTTCGGCGAGAAGTCGCGTGAAGTCCGCGACACGAGCCTGAAAGTCCCTCACGGCGAGAAGGGCAAGGTCATCGACGTCAAGGTCTTCAAGCGCGAGAACGGCGACGAGCTGTCACCCGGCGTCAACGAGCTCGTGCGCGTGTACGTAGCTCAGAAACGCAAGATCTTGCAAGGCGACAAGATGGCGGGGCGCCACGGCAACAAAGGCGTGATCGCCAAAGTGCTGCCGGAAGAAGACATGCCGTACCTCCCCGACGGCACGCCGATCGAGATCGTGCTCAACCCGCTGGGCGTTCCCAGCCGGATGAACATCGGCCAGATCATGGAGACGCACTTGGGCTGGGCCGCCAAGCTGTTGGGCTACCGCATCGCCACGCCGGTGTTCGACGGAGCGCGCGAAGCCGACATTTGGGAGTGGCTCGAGCGCGCCAAGCTTGCCAGGATCGGCAAGACGCAGCTCTTCGACGGCCGCAGCGGCACACCGTTCAACCGCGAGATCACGGTCGGCTACATCTACATGCTGAAGCTCGCGCACTTGGTGGACGACAAGATTCATGCGCGCTCCACCGGCCCCTATTCCATGATCACGCAGCAACCGCTGGGCGGGAAGGCGCAGTTCGGCGGTCAGCGCTTCGGCGAGATGGAAGTGTGGGCGCTGGAAGCCTACGGTGCCGCCTATACGCTGCAAGAGCTGTTGACGGTGAAATCCGACGACGTGGTGGGCCGCGTGAAGACCTACGAAGCGATCGTCAAGGGCGAGAACGTCTTGGAGCCCGGCGTGCCGGAGTCGTTCAAGGTGCTGATCAAAGAGCTGCAGTCCTTGGCCCTCGACGTCAAAGTGCTCACCGAGAACCGCGAAGAGATCGAGATCCGCCTGACCGATGAGGACATGGGTGAAAAGGCAAGCGAGATCGGCCTGCTCATGGGCGACGAAGATCCAAAGCTCGTCGCGCCCGCGCCGACCACCGCCGCCTCACGACCGCGCCGCGCCGGCGCCGACGGCGAAGTCGAAGAAGCGGAGACGCTGGCGTCGGTCGCAAGCACCGCCGTGCTGGATTCCGACTCCGATACCGACGACGAAGACGCCGAGGGCACAGAAGAGATCTCTCTCGAGAGCCTGGAGGAAGCAGGCCTCGGGTCCATTGAGGACGTCGAACCGTAACAAAAGGCAGACGACACAGCGCACCCGGGCGTGCGCGAGCCAGTCAAGAGCCGGCCGCCGTGTACGGCGGCCAAGGGACGTGAAGAAGACAAGCAATGCTAGATGTCAATAACTTCGATGCCATGCGCATCGGCCTCGCAAGCGCGGAGCAGATCCGCGCCTGGTCGTTCGGCGAAGTCAAAAAGCCGGAGACGATCAACTACCGCACGCTCAAACCGGAGCGCGACGGCCTGTTCTGCGAGAAGATCTTCGGCCCGACCAAAGACTGGGAATGCCACTGCGGCAAATATAAGCGCATCCGCTTCAAGGGCATGATCTGCGACCGTTGCGGCGTGGAGATCACCCGCGCCAAGGTTCGCCGCGAGCGCATGGGCCACATCGAGCTTGCCACACCTGTCACCCACATCTGGTATTTCAAGGGCGTGCCCAGCCGCATCGGCATCTTGCTCGACATGTCCCCGCGCCAGCTGGAGAAAGTGATCTACTTCGCCGGCTATATCGTCATCGACCCGGGCGGAACGCCGCTCGAGAAGCGCGAGCCGCTCACCGAGCAGAAGTATCGCGAATACCGCGAGAAGTACGGCAACGCATTTCGCGCCGGCATGGGCGCCGAGGCGGTGCGCGAGCTGCTGCGCGACATCAATTTGCACCGGCTTCAGGCCGAGCTGCGCAAAGATTTCCAAGAGACGAGCGGCCAGAAGCGCATCAAGGCCATCAAGCGCCTTGAGGTCGTCGAAGCCTTCTTGCATTCGGGCAACAAGCCTGAGTGGATGATCCTGTCGTCCGTTCCGGTCATTCCACCAGAACTGCGCCCCATGGTGCAGCTGGACGGCGGCCGCTTCGCGACGTCCGATTTGAACGATCTCTACCGCCGCGTCATCAACCGCAACAACCGGCTGAAGCGCCTGCTCGAGCTGTCGGCCCCTGAGATCATCATCAAAAACGAGAAGCGCATGCTGCAAGAAGCAGTGGATGCGCTCATCGACAACGGTCGGCGCGGCCGGCCCGTCACGGGTCCGAACAATCGGCCCCTGAAGTCACTGTCGGATATCCTCAAAGGCAAACAGGGCCGGTTCCGGCAGAACTTGCTCGGCAAGCGCGTGGATTACTCGGGCCGTTCGGTCATCGTGGTCGGTCCGAACTTGAAGCTGCACCAGTGCGGTCTGCCCAAAGAGATGGCGCTCGAGCTCTTCAAGCCGTTCGTCATGAAGAAGCTCGTCGACCGCGGTCAGGCGCACAACATCAAGAGCGCAAAGCGCATGGTCGAGCGCGTGCGGCCTGAGGTCTGGGATGTGCTGGATGAAGTCATCAAGGATCATCCAGTGCTGCTCAACCGCGCCCCGACGCTGCACCGCTTAGGCATTCAGGCGTTCGAGCCGGTGCTGGTGGAAGGCAAAGCCATCCAGATCCACCCGCTCGTGTGCACGCCCTACAACGCCGACTTCGACGGCGACCAGATGGCCGTGCATCTGCCTCTGTCCGCGGGCGCTCAGGCGGAAGCGCGTATCCTGATGCTGTCCAGCAACAACATCCTGCAGCCGTCGTACGGCAACCCGGTGTCGATCCCGACTCAGGATATGGTCTTGGGGTTGTACTACCTCACCATCGACTCCGAGACGGCGGGCGCCGAAAGCGCGAAGCCGCGTCAAAACGGCCAAGCGCAGATGCGCACCTTCTTCGACGACAAAGAGGCTCAGCTCGCCTACGAAGCCGGCGCCATCTCGCTGCACGAGCCCGTGCGCGTCCGCTGGCACGACGGCGAGATCGTGACCACGACGGTAGGCCGCGTGATCTTCAACTCGGCCTTCCCCAAAGCATGGGGCCATGCGTTCGTCAACAAGACGGTGGATAAGAAGGGCCTGACGCAGCTCATCGCCCAGTGCTACCGGCGCTACGGCAACGCGCAGACCGCGGGCTTCCTCGACTCCATCAAAACGCTGGGCTTCCGCTTCGCGACCGTCTCGGGAACGACGGTGTCGATCAGCGACATCATCATCCCCAAGAAGAAGCCGCAGCTGATCGCCAACGCGGACGCGGACGTCATCCGCATCAACGAGCTCTATAAGGAAGGGCTGCTCTCCGACGACGAGCAGTACCAGAAGACGATCGACGTGTGGACCAAGACGGGCGAAGAAGTCACGCAGGCGATGCTGGGGGAGCAAGACCGGCTGAACTCCATCTTCATGATGGCCACGTCAGGCGCGCGCGGTTCCATCGCGCAGGTCAAGCAGATCGCCGGCATGCGCGGCTTGATGGCCGATCCGTCGGGCCGCATCTTGAGCATTCCGATCAAGGCCAATCTCAAAGAGGGATTGACCGTCTTGGAATACTTCATCTCGACGCACGGCGCCCGCAAAGGCCTGGCCGACACGGCGTTGCGCACGGCCGACTCAGGCTACCTCACCCGGCGGCTCGTGGACGTCGCTCAGGACGTCATCATCCGTGAGGAGGACTGCAACACTGAGCGCGGCATCACCGTGCGCGACATCGCCGACGGCCGCGAGATCATCGAGCCCTTGCAGAACCGCATCGTCGGCCGCTACGCGTTGCACGACATCCCGGATCCCGCGGATCGCAAGAGCGTCATCGTGGAGCGCGGTCACGAGATCGACGAAGACGTCGCCAACCGCATCATCGCGGCCGGCATCAAAGACGTCTCGATCCGCTCGGTGCTGACGTGCGACGCGCGTGTGGGCGTGTGCGCGATCTGTTACGGGCGCAATCTCGCGACCGGTGGCACTGTGGACATCGGTGAGGCGGTCGGCATCATCGCGGCCCAGAGCATCGGCGAGCCCGGCACGCAGCTGACGCTGCGGACCTTCCATACGGGCGGCGTGGCCTCCGAGGATATCATCACGGGCTTGCCGCGCGTCGAAGAGCTGTTCGAAGCGCGCAAACCCAAGGGCCAGGCGATCATCACCGAAGACAGCGGCACCATCCACATCCAAGAGGACAAGGGCATCCGCGAAATCGTCGTGACCGACGCTGAAGGCGAAGAGCACGTCTACGAGATCCCCTTCAACGTGCACATGATCGCTCATGACGGCGACAAGGTGGAGGCCGGCGACCAGCTCATCGAGGGCTCGGTGAGTCCGCACGACATCCTGCGCATCAAGGGCGAGACGGCTCTGCAGAACTACTTGGTGCAAGAGGTGCAGAAAGTCTATCGCAGCCAGGGCGTCGACATCAACGACAAGCACATCGAGGTCATCGTGCGCAGCATGCTGCGCAAGAAGAAGGTGACGGAGAGCGGAGACACGCGGCTGTTGCCGGGTCAGATGTTGGACGCCGAGAAGTTCGCGGAAGAGAACGTCAAGACGGTGGCGGCCGGTCAGGAGCCCGCGAAGGCGGACACCGTGCTGCTCGGCGTGACCAAGGCCTCGCTCGCCACCGAGTCGTTCTTATCGGCGGCCTCGTTCCAAGAGACGACGCGCGTGCTGACGCAAGCCGCGATCGAAGGCAAGTACGACCCGCTGCTGGGCCTCAAGGAAAACGTCATCATCGGCAAGCTGATCCCGGCAGGGACCGGCATGCCGCGTTACCGCGCGGTGGAAGCTTCCGTGAAGGGCCGTCCGAAGTTCCGGGAAAGTGATATCTTCGCAGACATACCGGAAAACGGGGAGCTCCATGGCGAGGCGGAGGCTGCCGTTGTGGGAGCTTCCGCAGCCAGCGAGGACGGCGTGATGGACGAGGGCCTCTCACCGTCGCCCGAAATCGACACGGATGTAGGCGTCTAGCCTCGGGCGGCGGGTACAGCCCTGCCGCTCTCGGCCGCGCCGGCCAGTACTGGCGGCCTTGACGGTCGGCGTACCGTTTGGTAGAATACGTGGTTGCGGGGTCTCCTTTGGGGACCACCCGTATTCCTCGGTGGTTTCATCCTCCACCCGCGCGACGAAGACCAGATGGAAAGATGCACGACAGCTTTTGGCTGTCCTCGTTCTCTGTCGGCCGTTGAAACTCCGGGAACTGAATCGAAGGGATATCGTTGCCCACTATCAGCCAGCTGGTGCGAACCGGCCGTGTGCGAATCAAGAAGAAGTCGAAGTCTCCAGCGTTCCTCGTGTCGCTGACGGGAGCGAAGCCTGGTCATGCGGATTTGCCGCAGCGCAGCAAGAGCATCGCCAAGGGCAACCCGCAGCGCCGAGGCGTCTGCACGCAAGTCAAGACAGTGACGCCGAAAAAGCCGAACTCCGCGTTGCGCAAAGTGGCGCGCGTGCGGCTGACCAACGGCATGGAGGTCACGGCGTACATCCCCGGCATCGGCCACAACCTGCAAGAGCACTCGGTCGTGCTGATCCGCGGTGGCCGCGTCAAAGATCTGCCGGGCGTGCGCTATCACATCATCCGCGGAACGCTCGACGCGCAAGGCGTGCAAAGCCGCAAGCAAGGGCGCTCCAAATACGGCGCCAAGCGCCCCAAAGCCTAAGTCATGCCCCGCAAAGGTTCCGTCCCCAAACGCCAAGTGCTGCCCGACCCGCGCTTTAACTCGCGCACGCTCGCGCGCTTCATCAACAAAGTGATGCTGTCGGGCAAGAAGAGCACCGCCGAGCGCATCACGTACGGCGCGTTCGACATCCTCAAGGCGAAGACGAGCAAAGACCCTATGGAAGTCTTCACGCAAGCGCTCAATAACGCCATGCCGCTGGTCGAGGTGCGCCCGCGGCGCGTCGGCGGCGCGACCTATCAGGTCCCCATGGAAGTGCGGCCTGACCGCCGCCAAGCCATGGGCATGCGTTGGCTGATCAGCTTCGCGCGCAAGCGCCCCGGCAAGACCATGGAAGATCGCCTTGCGGCCGAGCTCCTGGATGCAGCCAACAATCAAGGCTCATCGGTGAAAAAGCGTGAGGACACGCATCGCATGGCCGAGGCCAACAAAGCTTTCGCGCACTACCGATGGTAACATCCAGCATCGACCATAAGGCGATCCAGAAGGGCGCGCCCGGTCGGCAATACTCGCTCGCGAACACGCGCAACATCGGCATTGCCGCGCACATCGATGCCGGCAAGACGACGACGACGGAGCGTATCCTCTTCTATACCGGCCGCACGCACAAGATGGGCGAAGTGCACGAGGGCGCGGCGACCATGGACTGGATGGAGCAGGA
>QHBK01000014.1 GCA_003244105.1 Candidatus Eremiobacter antarcticus
CGACATTCTGATTAACAGTCAGACGCTCTACCAGCTGAGCTATCGGGGAATGTCGCGGTAGAGATGGATGCTTAAGGTTGCGCGACTTGATCATCGCTACCTTCCAGCCTGACCGTCAAATGCAAACTTTTTGACGAAGGAATTGGCCGATGAACCAGCCTCCGCGCTCTACAAATCGTGGACGGTAGTCACCGCGATGGTTTTCTCAACCGAATCGAGAGGGGATGAAATCCGTAGCGTTATCTTCGAACGTGGGTCACCCCAATTGCTTTCATCGGCGTATTGGAAGCTGCCGCGCCAATCGCCGGGGCCAACGCGGGTAAGATCAACCACCGCAAGACCTGTATCGACCATCACGACAGTAACGTTTCGATCGGTCTGAACTTCGATTGGAATCCTCGAGCCGTTGCGAAAGGCAGCGGGCTTTTGCTGTTGGTTTTGCTGGTCGAAGACCACCGGTACCATGCGGCCGGCCGGCCCGTTGCCCAACAGAATATCCAGATTCGGCTGCGTTGCGGAATCAAGATGTGCAGGCGGCAAGACCCTTTGGCTTGCCAAGAGCGACGGAGCAGCCACGCCGGAAGTGTTTGAAGCAGGAAAGGCTGCGGGCTGGTTGCCGGCATTCGAGCCGCAGCCCGCGATCATGGCCGAGGCAGCGCACAAAAATGCGAGTGCCGAGCGACGGACCGTGTGTGCGGGGCTATTTTTGCGGTCCATGATGAAGGCATCGCTCCTGAGAGAAACCATCAAAACAATGGTTGGAAGCTCTTAGTTCATACTAAGAACATCTGGGTTTCATGATACAAGCCCTGGCGCCAATGGAACAATGCGGCCGCTCACGCGTGCGTATGGAAACTAACCCAAGGGAGACCTGAGGTGTAACCGGGGCCACAGCTGCCTTTGCAGCGCGGTCGTTCTTATTGGAAGACTATCGTCGACCCCAAGGGGGGTAAGGTTTGCGGTGGCGGGGGTCCCGCGCTTGAAATCGAGCCGCCGTCGATGATACCGCTACCGGATATCGTCAGCGTGTGGGTATACTTGGTCCCGTACGGATATGCATGGGAAACGCTGTGATCGGGATTCACGACCGTGGCACACGGCCCTACGGGGACTTGCGCGATATAGCAGTTGGCATACTCTCGTCCATAGACGCCGGTGCTCAACAGCAGGCCGCTGACGTCTCCGGGCGACGGGACTAATGGATTGAGCGCGACCAGTTGGATTTCTGGCTCTACTCTGAACGCCGAGGGCGTTCCGTACCCCTCCCACAAAATGCTTGAAGCGGGCGTGTACGTCAGGAGGAAGGACGCATATGTGTAGAGCCGGCCGTCAATAGAAGACGCGGCTGAAGTCGTGTCCCTTCCCAAACACATGAACAGTTTGTTTTGTTGAGCCATTTGAAGCTCTGCGTTCTCAAGGGTGTTCCAGAAAGGCGCCCAGATCTTCGGGCTCGACACTGCGTCGGCATAGCAGCCTTCCCCCATCCCTCCGACGACATTCGAGGGCTGGTTGAGGGCGATTTGTCCAGTTCTCTGCAGCCCGTTGTACACGATTGCAGTGGGACTCTGCGCAGTGATTTCTGCCTGCGAAGCCGCTAACCAATCTGAAGCGGAATAGTTGCATGGCGTCGCTGTGACGCCGACGATCGAGTTGGCGTCATCCTCAAACATCGCATCCCATGGCCTGCCTGAGGTGCGCGAAGCGATATAGTTCTTCCAAACGGTCGCCATGTTCGGGGAAGATGGATCCATTAGGTATTGGTTGGCATAGGTCGTTCCCAGGATTCTCGCACCAGAACAGTCATGTGCGTATGTCGACTCGTCGGTCGTGTTCATCCCATCGCCGGGTTGAGTCCGGTTGGGATTCGTGTAGTACATGACCTTGATGCCGACGGCCTTGTATGTTGGATTCGCCTGCCAGGAAGTTTCCGTCCACGTCAGCCACTGTGCGAGCTGTGAAGCTGAGGCCGAAGTATCTCCGGAGCGCCCAGTATAGTCTGCGGTCAACACGTGGCGTGGAACCGACAGATCGGGTGTCGCGCTTGCGGATAACGTCGGTGTCGGCGTAGGAACGGGCGTCGGCGTGGGCGTTAGCGCGGGTGTCGCCGTCGGTACCGGGGTCGGGGTTGGCGTGGGTACCGGCGTTGGCGTTGGGAGCGTCACGTTGATCGTCACTTGGGCGGATCCGTTGTGGGTATCACTCGTCGTGATCGTGCAGTTGCCGCTCTGTTTGGCAGTGACCGTGTATTGCATGGAAGGACCATTGCCTGAGACGGGGCTTACCGCAACTATGGC
The DNA here is from genome assembly GCA_003244105.1 of Candidatus Eremiobacter antarcticus. Classification (GTDB taxonomy): domain Bacteria; phylum Vulcanimicrobiota; class Vulcanimicrobiia; order Eremiobacterales; family Eremiobacteraceae; genus Eremiobacter; species Eremiobacter antarcticus. The sequence goes on from QHBK01000014.1 coordinate 2,295, forward strand.
GTCGCAGCTTGAGGCATCTTGTATGAACGCTCCGGGGTAATTGCTTTCGGCGACCGTGTATTGACTTGACGTCGACGTATCAGAAAAGCTCAGACTCCCCGGCGTTGCTGTCAGCGGGCTCGTCGTCGGGGTCGGTGTCGGTGTCGGCGGCGGTGTATCTGTCGGTGTCGGTGTCGGCGGCGGTGTATCTGTCGGCGTCGGTGTCGGCGTTGGAGTATCCGTTGGCGCCGGCGTGGGCGTCGGTGCCGCAGTCGGTGTTGGGGTTGGCGTTGGCGTATCCGTCGGCGTTGGGGTTGGCGTTGGCGTATCCGTCGGCGTCGGAGTTGGTGTTGGCGTATCCGTCGGCGTAGGTGTTGGCGTCGGCGTTGGTGTCCGCGTAGGTGTCGGCGTGGGCAGCGTCACGTTGATCGTCACTTGGGCGGACCCGTTGTGAGTATCACTCGTCGTGATCGTGCAGTTGCCGCTTTGTTTGGCGGTGACCGTGTATTGCATGGAAGGACCATTGCCTGAACCGGGGCTTACCGCAGCTATGGCATCGCAGCTTGACGCGTCCTGTATCAAGGCACCCGAGTAGTTGCTTTCGGCAACCGTGTACTGACTTGACGTTGACGTGTCGGAAAAGCTGAGGCTCCCCGGCGTTGCTGTCAGCGGGCCTGTCGTTGGTGTCGGGGTGGATGTCGGTGTTGGGGTCGGGGTCGCTGTTGGCGTCGGCGTTGGCGTCGCTGTTGGAGTTGCGGTTGGTGTCGGGGTGGGTGTCGGTGTTGGGGTCGGGGTCGCTGTCGGCGTTGGGGTCGCAGTTGGCGTCGACGTCGGTGTCGGGGTTGCCGTTGGCGTTGGCGTTGGCGTCGCTGTCGGGGTCGGCGTCGGTGTCGGGGTCGGCGTTGGCAAATTGACGTTGACTGTCACGGTCTGTGAGCCACCGTGATTATCGGTCACCGTGATCGTGCACGAACCTTGGCCCTGCGGTGTCACGGTAAACTGCAACGACGGTCCCGAACCGGAAGCCGGCGTAACTGTCGCAATTCCAAAGCATGCGGAGGTCTGACTGAGTAAGCCTGTATAGTTCGTTTCGCTGGCTGTGAACTGGCTTGAGGTGCTCAAGCTGTTGAAGGTCAGCGTCGTAGGCACAACAGTCAGAGGACCAAATGTGGGCGAAGGCAGCGGCGTTGGTGTCGGAGTCGGAGTTGGCGTCGCCGTTGCGGTCGGAGTCGGGGTCGGCGCCGGACGACCTGCGTTGAAGTGATTCGTCACTTGCGTCGCGGTGAGCACTTTGTTGTACACGGCCGGCTCATCGATCGAGCCGATGAACAAGTTGCCGCCTCCCGAATAGCGACCGATGTTCAAAATCGTGCCGGTCACCGCACCGGTGGAATCCGCAAGCGATTTCACCAACACGCCATCGATATACAACCGCTTTGTCGTTCCGTCATAGGTGCCGACCAAGTAATGATACTGGTTATCACCATATGTGGATAGCGGGCTCATCAAATAGTGCCCGCCCGTGCCAAAGCCCACTTGCCCGCCGATCACGAACAACTGTTGCGGGCTCACGTCGATGACATGCCCCTCCGGGTTGTAGCCTGTCTTCGCCCACGCCTCAAAGCTGTATCTGCTCGCTAATCCTGAGCTCGTCGCGGTGATCCAAGTGTTGGTCCCGTTGAACGACATCGCGCCATCCGGATCACCGCTGAGCGCGCCGACCACGTTGTACATAGCCGTGCCGCTCAACGTGCCGGTCAATCCATGACCCGATGAGTCCGCAATGATCGTTCCACTGGTCTCATCGAGACGATAATAATTGCTCGGAGTGTCGGTCAGAACGGTAGATCGATACGCCGATACCGGCGTTGCAGTCGGCGTGGGAGTGACGCTCGGTTTGGGTGTGGGTGTAGGCGTTGCCGTGGGTGTGACGCTTGGCTTTGGCGTCGGCGTTGGCGTGATGCTAGGCTTCGGGGTGGGCGTCGGCGTCGCGGTCGGCGTTGGCGTGGCTGTTGCCGTTGGTGTCGGTGTCGGAGCCGGCCGCCCTGCATTGAAGTGAGCCGTCACTTGGCTCGCAGTCAGCACTTTCTTATATACAGCCGGCTCATCGATCGAGCCTATGAATAAATTGCCGCCACCCGAATAGCGACCGATGTTCATAATCGTGCCGGTTACCGCGCCCGTGGTATCCGCAAGCGATTTCACCAGCACGCCGTCGATATACAACCGCTTTGTCGCCCCATCATACGTGCCGACCAAGTAATGGTACTGGTTGTCGCCATAGCTGGACAGCGGACTCATCACGTAGTGGCCGCCGGTGCCAAAGCCCACCTGGCCCCCGATGATATAAAGCTGCTGCGGGCTCACGTCGATGACATGCCCCTCGGGATTGTAGCCGGTCTTCGCCCATGCCTCGAAACTGTATTTACTTCCTAACCCTGAAGCTGTCGCGGTGATCCAGGTGTTGGTCCCGTTGAACGACATGGCTCCGTCCGGATCGCCGCTGAGCGCGCCGACCACGTTGTACGTGGCAGTGCCGTTCAGCGTGCCGTTCAGTCCATGACCCGATGAGTCCGCAATCGTCGTTCCGCTCTTCTCATCCAGACGATAATAGTTGCTCGGCGCGTCGACCAGAACGGCGGATCGGTACGCCGACACGGGAGTCGCGGTGGGCGTCGGCGTGGCGGTCGCCCTCAATGGACGTACGACCTGCGCTGTGGAGGATGACAAACTCGCGGGCGGCGTTGGCGGAGGCGTGGAATTCGGCAGCACTTGCGGCGCTCGTGCCGGACTGCGGCCGCAGTTGAGGCCCGTGCACAGCGACAACAGCGGATGCAGCTCGATCCCGTTTTTTGCCTGATCCTTCGCATCCGAGATGAAATCGAAGAAGCCGATTCCGGTCACGGTGAGCGGCGCCCCGCGGATCTGCAAAGCCAACGACGCCACGCTTTGATGCGCCGAAGAGATCTTCGTAAAAAAGAGTGAACCGGTGGCACAAGAGGGGTCAGGGCTTTTGACAAACATGGTATGGCCATGACCATCGCTGACCGTTAACCGATAATCCCCATCGGCGTTTGCGGTCAGGCTCGACAACGCGACGTTGGCTAGCCGAAACGTTGTCGTTTCAACCGGAGGGATGCGCGTATTCAGGAACAGCCTGCGCGGCGGAGCCAGCGCCATAAGGTCCGCAATCGTCGTATCGACAGGGCGCTCCACGACGAGACGCGCCTCACCATCGGCGGCCATTTTTATCGCCCAACGCTCGGTGCCACAGGCAAGCGACGTGCCGGCGCTCAGCACGAAGGACATCAATGCGAAGAGAATCGCGAAGCACGCTGGTATCAGTCGTGCTTTTGGCCTCTGATCGCGATGCATTCTAAAAGGCGGCAAGCTTGTCGCCCTTCAAATCGACGATTTCCGTCGTCCAAACAGCGTCGGTTCGCGTGCACTGAGGAGACAGCGCCTGTTGTGGGCCGGCGAGTCTACGTTCCCAAGCTTGTTGATCCGCCGCGGACATCGCACTCCAGATTTCAGGATTGACGACGATACGGAGGTCGCAGCCACGAAAAGCGTAGGCATGGACCAATACACCGCCGGCCGCGCGATTGAGCGGATCGACATAAGGGCGAAACCCTTGTGTTGCGACCCTATCGGCGACTTCCGGCAGGAGTTGTGCTTTCAGCGTCTGTACGGCAATTCCGACCGGGCCGTTGCTTGCTAGTGCTTCTTGAGCAGCTTGCGCTTGTTCAGCGGAGGAGGGCGCATCACTTAAGGGCGGACGCTGGTCGACCTGACTGAGCGGCACGCTTCGCATAACATCTTGGGTGGGGGCTGCCGAACCAGTGCGAGCATCGTGCGCCATCCAACACCCCGCGAGGAACACGACAATGCCGGCGGCTACTAACGCGACATGTTTTTGACCGCGTGTGCCGACCATGCTGTACCGTCTCCCCGTATTCATGGTATCGGCATGAAGGCCAGGCGGTCAGGGAGCGACGGGAGTGACGCCGGTGACGTTTCCGGCGCTAATCCCCAATTCTCATGATAGCGAAGTGCCGCCGCTACGTCTTCGCGCGGGTTTCAAGAGAGCGCCCAAGTCCCTCTGCGACTGACTTCGCCAGCTTGATGCAGTCGGGTACCGACGGACTCGTCAAGTAGCTGCCGCACAAATGCATGTGAGGAATGCGCGCGACCGCATCAGCGATCGTCTTCAGTTTCCGATCGTGCCCGACGTCGTACTGCGGTATGGCCTTTGCCCAACGAAAGCCGGCGATCACTCGCGGCATGCCATCGTGGATCTTCATCGCACGCCTCAAATCCGCGTGAGCAGCGCGTACGAGCTCGTCATCGCTCGCCGCCAGCACGCCGGGATCGAGAGCTCCACCGAGAAAGACCGTCAGCAGCACGTCTTCTTCTCTTGCACACCTGTCGGGAAACATCGCCGAGTTCCAGACGCAGCCCAAGATGCGCAAGCCTTCCGAACGGGCTGCTAAAAATCCGAAGCCGTCCAACGGCGCGCCGATCGCGTTGCGCGGATAGGCAAGCGCGATCTGGATGACGGGCGAATAAGCGATCGCGCGCAACTCGGCGGAAGCAGCGGGCTCGAAGCGCGCAAGCAGGTCCGCCGCGACGAAGGCCGGGGTCGCGAGCACGACCGAACGGGCCACGATCCTCGACAGCGCAGCGTCCGCAAGCGAAAGCTCAAGCCATTCGCCGCGCTGCCAGATGGCTTGCACGGGCGCAGACGTGCGCAGTTCTCTCCCTAGCTGTTCCGCGAGCGCCGCGGGCAGCCGGTCGTTGCCGCCGCCAAACCCAACGCTCTGACGCCGTTTCGGCACTGCGCCGTTCCTGCGCGCGGCTCGCCGCGACGCAACTGCGCCGCGCAACACGCTGCCGTGCCTGCGTTCCATATCAACGACAGCAGGAAAAGCGCTTCTCATCGACAGCTTATCGGGATCCCCGGCGAAGATGCCCGAAACGAACGGGCTGACCAGCGCATCCAAGACTTGCGGGCCGGCGCGCCGTCTCACAAACGCCGCAACGCTCTCGTCCTGTTCGGCTGCGCCCGCGTCCGAACGACGCGACGCGACCAGCGGCTCGCTCAGCAGGCGGAGCTTTCCGCCGAGGGAGAGCAACGGTGAAGACAAGAGCGCGGGGAGATTTTGGGGTACCGGCACCAGGCGGCCGCCATGGAACAAATACGGTTGATTCGCTTCCGCCGCCGGCGTTCGCGCGAGCTCCTTGATTCCCGCCGCTTCCACGAGCTCCATAAATTCGGGCGAGGACATGATGCTTTGCGGTCCGCCGTCGGCGATGCACTCGCCGTTGCGGACCGATCGCATGCAGCCGCCGACAGACGGCTCCGACTCGAGCAACAGCACGGACAAACCCATCCGCTTCGCCCAGAACGCGCACGACAGCCCGGAGATCCCACCGCCGACGACCGCCACATCGACCGGCTGAAACGCTTTCACCCCGCCGCGGCCTGCTGCGCAAGATCGGCCAGACATCGGATGTATGCCGGATGGCACTTGATGGCACAGGCTCGACCGAACTCCTCGATCCCCGCGCGTTTGGCGATGTCCGCATACTGAATATCGATCTCGTTGAGCGTCTCCACGTGCTCGGATACAAAAGCGATGGGAACCATGCAGATCGCCTTTGCTCCGCCCCGGCCCAGTTCTTCGATCAACGTGTCCGATGCCGGCTGCAGCCATTTCTGCGGACCCAACCGGCTTTGAAACGACGTGTGAATGGGACCGGGATGATCGAGCTGTTGGCTGACGGCGGCTACGCTGCGCTTGACGTGTTCGTAGTACGGATCGCCGCCTTCGATGTACGACAGCGGCAACCCGTGAGCGGAAAAGATGAGATGGATGTCCTGTGCAGGCGTCCGAAAGTCGCGCAGCGCCCGCCGCGTGACGTCCACCACGGCCGCGACGTAGCTTGGATGATCGCAATATTCCTCGACGACGTGCAGCTTGGGATCGTACCGCAAATGCGACAGCGCGTTCTTCAAACCCGTCAGACCGGAGAGCGTCGTGCTGAACGAATATTGGGGAAACAGTCCGATGACGACCAGCTCCTCGATGCCGGCCTGCTGAGCGGCTGACATGGCAGCCAACGAGTTCGGCTGTGAGTGGCGCATGGCGACGTAGACGGGGCGAGGCTCGCCTCTGCGACGCAGCTCAGCCGCGAGCGCATCTGCCTGGGCTTGCGTCTGCTGCCGTATCGGCGATCCGCCGCCGATGGACGCGTAGAGCTTGCGGCTGTACGGAGCGCGCACGCTTGCGAGCGACCAAGCGAAGACGCCTTGCAGCGACTTGAGTCTTCGAGGCAGACGTATCAAGTCGGGATCGGAAAAAAAGCTTTTCAGATACGGCTTCACGGACGCCAAGTCATCCGGACCGCCGACCTGGGTGAGCACGATGCCCGTGCGGCTGAGGCTTTGGGCGCTCATGCTGACAGCGGTGCCTCGATGAAGGCGCGCACGCACTCCAGCGGCGTCGCGGGCAAGACGCCGTGACCCAGGTTGAGGATGTGACCGCTGGGGCCGGCTGAGCGCAGCGCCGCAGCTGCCTCAGCTTTGACCGCATGCGGAACCGACAGCAAAACGGTTGGGTCCACGTTGCCTTGCAATGCGCATCCGTTCCCGATGCGCTCTCGCGCCACGCCCAGGTCGATGCGCCAGTCGAGGCTCAAGACGTCTGCACCGCTTTGTGCCATGAGCTCCAATACGCCTGAGCTACCGTTGACGAAGAGAATCGCCGGCACGCCGCAGCTTTTGATGCGGGCGATGATCGACCGTTGGTACGGCAGCGCGAAGTGCTCGTAAGCCCGCGGCGTCAAATCGCCCGCCCACGTGTCGAACAATTGGATCGCTTGGGCGCCCGCTTCGACTTGGTCCACGCAATACTGAGCAATCGTCTCCGCCAGCTTCGCGAGCAAGGCGTGCAAGGTAGCTGGTTCCGCGTACATCAGCCGCTTCAGCGAAGCGAAGGTCTTAGAGCCGCCGCCTTCCACGAGGTAGCTGGCCAGCGTGAAGGGCGCTCCGGCAAAGCCGACGAGCGCGGTCTCGCCTCCCAGTTCGCTGCGCAGCAGCCGCAACGTGTCGAGCACATACGGGGCGTCCTCGGCACGCGGCACCCTCAACGCATCCACGTCAGCCATGTCGCGCACCGGCCGCTCGAGCTTCGGCCCTGCGTCCGTGAAGGCGACGGGCGCACCCATCGCTTCAACCGGAATAAGGATGTCGCTGAAGACGATGCAGGCATCCATTTCAAACCGCCGGATGGGCTGCAGCGAGACTTCAGCGGCAAGCTGCGGCGATTTGCACAGCGTCAGAAAATCCGTTCTTTCACGCACGGCGCGGTATTCCGGCAAGTAGCGTCCGGCTTGGCGCATCATCCACACGGGCGTGCGATCCACGGGCTTGCACGAGCACGCCGCCAGGAAGCGCTGAGCCGACGTCATCGCGAGCAACGAGCGGCCCTCCGGTGCTGGGACGGCGGACTAATTGAAGACGGGAAGCGGGAACTTCTCCTCGTCGAGCTTGATGCCGGCCTCTTCACGCAGCGCCAGCGCCAGGTCGGTCTTCTCCCAAGGCAGATCGAGGTCCGGACGCCCGAAATGGCCGTAGGATGCGACCTGGCGGTAGATGGGTCGCAGCAGGTCGAGCTTCTGGATGATGGCGCCCGGCCGCAGATCGAAATGCGCGTCGATGAGATCCACGATCGTCGATTCGTCGACGCGATTCGTGCCGAAACACTCGACGAAGACCGAGATCGGCTTGGCGACCCCGATGGCATACGCCACTTGGATCTCGCAGCGGTCGGCGAGGCCTGACGCGACCACATTCTTGGCGACGTAGCGCGCGGCGTACGCGGCCGAGCGGTCGACCTTTGTGGGATCTTTGCCGGAGAAGGCTCCGCCGCCGTGGCGGGCCATGCCGCCGTACGTGTCGGCGATGATCTTGCGGCCGGTCAAACCCGCATCGCTCAACGGACCGCCCAATACGAAGCGTCCCGTCGGATTGACATAGATGTTCGTATGGCTGTCGCGCAAGTGGCTGTCGATGGCCGTATCGATGACATGGCTTGTGATGTTGTCTCGGATGACATCGACCGGGTAGCCGTCGGCATGCTGCGCCGAGACCACGATGCTGTCGACGCGCACAGGCTTGAAGCCGTCGTACTCGACGGTGACCTGCGCCTTGCCGTCGGGCCGCAAGTAGTCGATCACTTTGTTCTTGCGCGCAGCCGCCAGCGTGCGCGTGAGGCGATGCGCGAGCACGATGGGCAGCGGCATCAGCTCTTTCGTTTCGCGGCACGCAAAGCCAAACATCATGCCTTGGTCGCCCGCTCCCAGCGCATCGAGCGCGCTCTTCGCGCTGATCTCGCCTTCCTTTACCTCAAGCGAACGGTCCACGCCCATGGCGATGTCCGGCGACTGCTCGTCGATGGAAACGGAAATGCCGCACGTATCCGCATCGAAGCCGTACTTGGCCCTCGTGTAACCGATGTCGCGCAACGTCTGGCGGACGATGCGGGGTATGTCCACATAGCACTTCGTCGTGATCTCGCCGGCGATATGCACTTGCCCCGTGATGATGAACGTCTCGCAAGCAACCCGGCCGTTGGGGTCCTGCACCAAAATCGCATCCAAGACAGCGTCGGAGATCTGATCCGCCACCTTGTCGGGGTGCCCTTCGGTGACGCTTTCCGATGTGAAAATTCTTTTGACGATCGCCATGTGATCAGGTTCCTTCGTTCCAAGACGCGAGATAGTGCTTCTGCTCGGGTGTGAGGCTGTCGATGCCGATGCCCAGGCTCTCCAGTTTCAGCCTCGCGATCTCTTCGTCGATCTCTTGGGGCACCGGATAGACGCCCGGTTTGAGCGTTCCCCGCTTGGAGCAAACATACTCGGCCGCCAAAGCCTGATTGGCGAACGACATGTCCATCACCGCGGCCGGGTGCCCTTCCGCTGCTGCCAAGTTGATCAGCCGGCCCTCACCCAACAGGCAGATCGTGCGATCGTCTCCCAGCCGGTACTGCTCGACGAACTCGCGGGGTTTCGTCTTCTCCCCTTCCGCCAGCCGCTCCAGCGCTTCGATGTCGATCTCGACGTTAAAGTGGCCGCTGTTCGCGACGAGCGCGCCGTTCTTCATCGCCATGAAGTGCTCTTCGCGCAGCACCTTGCTGTTGCCGGTCACCGTCACGAAGATGTCGCCGCGAGAGGCCGCTTCGCTCATAGTCATCACCGCAAAGCCGTCCATCGCCGCCTCCAGCGCTTTAGTAGGATCGATCTCCGTGATCACCACCAACGCGCCCATGCCCCGCGCACGCTGAGCGATGCCGCGCCCGCACCAGCCGTAGCCCGCGATGACGATCGTCTTGCCTGCCAGCAGCACGTTGGTCGCGCGCACGATGCCATCCAACGTCGACTGGCCCGTGCCGTAGCGATTGTCGAAAAGATGCTTCGTCAATGCGTCGTTGACGGCGATGATCGGATACGTCAGCACGCCGTCCTTCTGCATGCTGCGCAGGCGGATGACGCCGGTCGTCGTCTCCTCGGTGCCGCCGATGATGCCTTGCAATCGCGCCGGAAATTTTGAGATAAGGGTCGTGACCAGGTCGCAGCCGTCGTCCATGGTGAACTGCGGCTCGCTCTCGATGACCGCCTCGATGTGCTTGTAGTACCGAGCGTTGTCCTCGCCTTTGACGGCGTAGACCTTCATGCCGTGGTCCACCGCCAGCATGGCGGCCACGTCGTCCTGCGTCGACAGCGGATTGCTGGCGCAGATCGCGACCTCGGCTCCCCCGGCAGCCAGCGCGACCATGAGATTGGCGGTCTCGGTCGTCACATGCAAGCACGCTCCAATGCGCAGACCTTCGAACGGCCGGGTGCGCGAGAAGCGCTCGCCGATGGCGCGCAGGACCGGCATGCTCTCCGCCGACCACGCGACCCGCCGGTTCCCCTCAGCCGCGAGCTTCGGGTCCTTGATGTCGGATGCGGCCTTGGCCGCGACTGGTGGGGTCAACTTGTTTCCTCCGAAGCCGCCGCGCTTCCAGCGCAGCCAGCTTGATAGAATATCGGCATTGAGACGGTTGCGCGCAAAACGTCTCACGCGAGGGCTTCGTCATTACTATCGTTTTCGTGCAACACGGTCCTTGCACGAAGGGCGATCGGGTCCGACAGAGCAGGCAACAAGGACACAAGTCAAATGCGCGCCAAGCGCCAAAGGCTTTAGCTTCGCATTCCAGCGAGCCCGCGACCGTGGAGACAGATGCATTGACGCTCAGCGCACAGCCGCTGCGTGATTTCACGCACAAACTTGCGTCGGCGGACCCGACGCCCGGAGGCGGCAGCGTTTCTGCAGCCGTGGCTGCCTTCGGCGCAGGGCTTGTCCGAATGGTAGCCCTCTTGACGAGCAATTCTCCGAAATATCGCGATGTATCCGAACAATGCGCAACCATCGCACGCAAAGCGGAGCGCCTGACCGATGCGCTGTTAGAGCTGGTGGATGAGGACGCAGCATCATTCGATCGCGTCAGCGACGCCTATCGTCTCCCCAAGGCGACCGATTCCGACAAGCGCGCGCGCAGTGCGCAGATCCAAACTGCTCTGGAAGGTGCAATCGCGACCCCGTTGCGCGTGATCCGAGGCACCCGGGAGATCTGTGACCTCGCGATCGAGCTGGTCGACATCGGCAACGCCAATGCCTTGAGCGACGTCGGGTGCGCGGCGCTGTGCGCCCAAGCTTCGTCGCAAGGCGCAGCGCTGAACGTGCAGATCAACGCAGCCGCGTTGAAGGATCGCGAAGCGGCCGCCCGCGCCAATGAAGAGCTCAACGCAGCGCTCGCTCATGTGAGCCTGCTGGCAGAAGTGGTCTTGGGCAAGGTCCGCAGCCGAGTGGAACACTGATGGCCGACGCTGTGATTCTGGACGGCAGGGCGATCGCAGGCGTCATCCGCTCAGACGTCAGCGTGCGCGTCGCCGCGCTTCGCGCGCGCGGAACGCCGCCCACCTGCGCCATCGTCCTGCTCGAGAACGACGAGGCCGGCCGGCTCTATGCCAACAGCATCGTGAAAGCAGGCGACGCGGTCGGGATCGACGTGGAGATGCGCCGGTTGCCTGCCGCTTCCACCACCGACGACGTCCTCTTGGCGCTGGCCGCCGTCGTGGACGACGCACGGGTCCAGGCGATCATCGTGCAGCGCCCTCTGCCTTCCCACTTGGATGCCGAGCGCATCTGCGAGGAAATCGATCCCCGCAAAGACGTCGATGGCGCGCATCCGTACAATCAAGGGCTGCTGATGGCCGGAGAGTCGTTCTTGGTGCCGGCCACCGCGGCCGCCGTGATGGAGATCCTGAAGCAGCCGCAGGTGCCGTCGCTGGACGGGGCGCGCGCAGTCGTCATCGGGCGCTCGAGCGTCGTCGGCCGTCCGGTGGCGCTGTTGCTCACGGCCGCCAATGCGACCGTGACCATCTGCCACTCCCATACCAAGCACCTCGACGCCGTCTGCCACGAAGCGGAGGTGCTGGTGGCAGCCGTGGGAAGGCCCCGGTTCGTCACCGCAGCCATGGTGGCGCGGGGCGCTGTGGTGATCGATGTCGGCACGAACTTCGTCGATGGACGCTTCGTAGGCGATGTGGATGCAGAGTCGGTTTCCAAGGTGGCAAGCGCGTTGTCGCCGGTGCCCGGAGGCGTGGGGCCCGTCACCACCGCCGTGCTGCTGCGCAATATCGTGGAAGTCAGCGAGCGGGCCGCCCCTCGGACGCCTGCCTAAGACGCGTGACCACGGCCGCCGCTCGAACGGCCGCAAAGCTCCAGAAAGCTGTCAATCTCCGCGCGTTCGACCGTGACGCCCGGACGCGGCCGGGTTTCGGTCGGCCCATGAAAGTCCGAGCCGGCCGTCTTCACCAAGCCGAGCTTCGCGGCGAGACTGCGCAGCCGGTCCACGTCGTGCTCTTGATGAGAGGGCGAGAACGCTTCGATGCCTTGCAAGCCGCAGCGGGCAAGCCGCTCGACCTCGGCTTCGGCGTCGTTGCGAAGCGGATGCGCCAGCACCGCGACGCCGCCGTCGTGCCGTATAGCAGCTATGACGTCCTGCGCTTTGACGGTCGTCGAGGCAACGTACGCCGGCGCGCCTGCTCCTAGGTACCGCGCGAACGCGTCGCTGACGTCCGTTGCATAGCCGTTCTGAACCAAGGCGCGGGCGACGTGAGGGCGCCCGAGCACGTCGCCGCGAGCGTGGCGCTGCACAGCTTCCATCGTTATCGCAACGCCGCAGCCGCTCAGTTTCCCGACGATGTGCTCCACACGCGCTCGCCGCAGCGCGGGCCGGTCGCCCATGAGCGTGGTCAGCTCACCGTCTCCCGCGCATCGATAGGCGAGGATGTGCACTTCACGCTCCCCTGAGACGGTGCTGACCTCGATGCCGTTGATCAACCGCGTCCGGTGCGGCGCGAATACGTCTGAGTGCCGCTGGTACGCGGCGATCGTGTCATGATCCGTGACGGAGAAATAGTCGAGCCCCGCTGTTGCGACGCAGCGCATCAGCTCCTCCGGCGTAAGCATGCCGTCAGATTCCGTCGTATGCAGGTGAAAGTCGACGTTTAACATCACGTGGGCACAACCGGCGCGGGGTGATAGGCAGAGCGGGGAAACGTCGCGCGCCGCGCGCAGGGCAAGGGATTGACTTTCGGCCTTCCAAAACCCGATGCATGACCGCCCGGCCGCGTCGCGATCCGGAACCGCCAAGCGAGGATCAAAGCGCTTTCCTGGAACACGCGATGGCAACGTACGGCAAACAGACGTACAACTACGCGTACCGCCTCACCGGCAACGAGGCGGATGCCCGCGACCTCACGCAAGAAGCGTTTATCCGCGTCTTCCGCGCTTGGCGCTCCTTTCAACCAGGCACCTCGTTCTTGTCCTGGATCTATCGCATTGTCACGAACCTGCACCGGGACGAACTGCGCCGGCGCAAGGGTGTGTTCTTGCAAGAGCTCCCGGAGGATAACCAGCCTCAGGACCTGCCCGCGGATTCCTCGGCTCACGACCCGATCGCCGCCATCCACGACCGCCAACTGTCCTCGACGATGGAAGGGGCTCTCCGCCAACTCACGGCCGACCAGCGCGCCGTCGTCTTGCTCGCGGATCTTGAAGACCACTCCTATCAAGAAATAGCAGCCATCATGGCGTGTTCGATCGGAACCGTTCGCTCCCGCCTGCACAGGGCTCGCATGCAGTTGCGCAAGCTCGTGCCTCGCCTGCGGGAGCAGGAGCGCCGGCAGGGTTCTTCGTTGTGAGCCGAGGTAAGCAAGCGCGGGTGCCCCGCAGTCCATCAACCAAAGTGGGACGAACGGCACACTGTGTTCCGGCTGGACCCTGTGGAACGAAAGCGGCCTTCCACGGCGTTACCCCATCGAAGAAGATCAAGAACTTGACGCCGATCGCCTCAGTGCCGGGGTTGGTCTAGGCGTGTGCAAGAAAGAAACGGTAGAGATATGAATTGCGAAAACTGCCAAGCGTTGCTTACTGACTACGTCCATGGCGAAGTGGATGCAGCCAGCGACGCCGCCGTCTTCCAGCACCTGCACGGGTGTGCGACCTGCGAAAGCGCCTGGCAAGCCGAGCTCGCGCTGACGGAGTCCTTGCGGTCCGCCTTTGCCGTCGAGCGCGACTTTCCGACCTCGATTTTGGCGGGCGTGCGTCAGGCGGTCCGCGCCGAAAAGGCGCCCGGAGCCATGGCTGCCTTGCGCGCCCTGTTGCGCCCCGCCGTCCTTGCCCCCGCAGCGGCGCTCATCATCGCGGGAGCCGGGATCGTTCATTATAATCAGGCGCACATAACCGCGACCTCGCCCCAGCTGTCGGCCGAGTATCTCGTCCGCCAGCACATCGTGCAAACCGGCGGCACGCAAGCCAGCGAGCGGGCCTGGAACGGTTACATGCTGACAACGGCCAACGCCAACGATACCAACCTTGGAAGCCCCTAGGTTTTCGCGCAACCCCATCGTCGGCGTCCTTGCGGCGATCCTTTTGCTGGGAGCGCCCGCTTCGGCGCCTGCAGCCGACGGGCGCGCCCTCTATCGGGCGGCCGTGGAAGCCGACGATATGGTGTCCTATTCGGGCACGCTGACGTCGGTCGTTTATGAAGGCGACCGGGCTGAATCCACGGTTGCGCGCATCGAACACAAGGCACCGCACTCCTGGCGCATCTGGTATCTCGCTCCCGCGGATGCCTACGGCCGCATGATCGTCAGCAACGAGCAGCTGACCTATCAATACGAGCCGGGTCGAAACCGGGTCTACAGCAACGACTGGAACACCACCGCTCCCGGCATTGCGGAGCCCGTCGACATCTCACGCGTCGAGAAGAACTACGCGGTCGATATCGGCCCGGTCGCTTCCATCGCGGGGCGCAACGCGCTCGCGCTGTCGCTGGTTTCGAAGCACCGGGGCACGCTCGCCGAACGCCTGTGGCTCGACAGCACGACAAAGCTGATCTTGCGCCGAGAGAACTACCGGGCAGATGGAACGATCGCTTCAAAATCAGGCTTCGACAATATCAAGATCACGGCCGACTTCCCCCGCGAGCTCTTCGACCTGAGCGTTCCCGCGGGCATGACGCTGCTGCACGGCACGACGTACGGGAAGGCCACCAGGAACATCTCCGAGCTCATCTCGTCTTTGAAGTTCAAGTTTGCCGACCCCAAGTACATCCCGGAAGGGTTCTCGCTCGTGAAGGGCAGCATCGCTTCTCCTCGAGGCATCGATACGCTGCAGCTCGTGTATGGCGACGGTCTCCAGACGTTTTCGCTGTTCGAGAACGGGACCGGCCAAATGCCTTCCTTCGACCGTGCCACACCGAAGCCGATCCAGATCGGATCGAGCGCCGGTCAATATGCGGATCTGGACGGGCAGACGTTGGTGTCGTGGAATGCGGGCGGAATCAATTTCACGATCGTGGGAAATCTGCCGACCAAGGAAGTGTCGAAGATCGGCGCCAGCATCGACCAGTAACCGGACGTCGCCGACAGCCCCGCCCAAAGATCCTCAGTCAAGCCATGCGCGCGCTTTTTCCACCATGACGGCTAGCCTCGGATCTTGAGGAACAGCTTTCCGAGCGTATTCACCACCAGAAGGATTCCCCGCAAATGCGGACGCGAGCGTCGCGCCGCTTGCCTCAAGGTTCTCGAGCGAATACCCACCCTCCAGGACCAAGGCGAGCGCGCTCTCTTGCTCCGTCGCGACGGCGCTTAAGAGCGCGCACAGCTCATCGACGGCGCGCAGGTCCACGGGCAAGCCCGCTATGGGATCTCCGGTCAAGAAATCAAAACCGGCAGAGATGAGGATGACGCTTGGCTGTATCCTGCGCGCGGCAGCGGGTAGAAGTGTTGACCACACGGCAGTGAAATCGTCGGTCGCCGTCGAGTGCGCCAAGGGGATGTCGATCACGAAACCGTTGGCGGCCACCTTGCACTCCTGGAACGATCCGGTTCCGGGATAGGCCGGATAGGCGTGGGTCGAGATGAATCCAAGGCGCCCGCCGGATTCCTCGAGCGCTCGCTCTACCCAAGCCTGCGTTCCGTTGCCATGATGGTAGTCGAAGTCGACGATCAGGACGTTCCCGCGTTGCCGCCGCGCCCACTGCGCCGCGATGGCGACGTTATTGAAGACGCAAAAGCCCATGCCCCCTCCGGGCGTCGCGTGGTGGCCGGGCGGGCGCACGGCCGCCAAGACGGGGACGCCGGCAACAGCGCGCTTGACCGCGCCAAGCGCTGCCGCCGCGGCCTCTACCGCCGCATCGAAGGTACCCTTTGATACGACCGTGTCCCCGGTGGGCAGCTGCGCTAAGCCGTCCTCAGGCAGGGCCGAGCATAACCGCTCGACCACGGCGATGTACTCAAGCGGATGAACGGTTTCGAGAAAGCGCCGGTCCAAGCTTGGTGGACGCTCGAACGGCGATGCAACGCAGCCCGCGCTGTGCAAGCCGGCGATCAGCGCGTCGAGCCGCGCGCTGTTTTCCGGATGATGCGGCCCGGTGTGGTGCTCGCGGTGATGCGGATTGTAGAGGACTTCGAGAATGTGACGCTACTGAGCGAACGCCTTGATGTAGGAGCGCGCTTTATTGGCGCCGTCTCCGCTGCTGACGTACGCCAGGTATTTCTTGTATGCAGTGGTCGCGGCTTTCTTGTCGCCCAAGTGCCGGTCGGTCTCACCCAGGACAAACCACAGCTGGGGATCAGGACGTTCCTTCACTTGGTGAGCCGCCAGGGCATCGAAGATCTGGCGAGCCTGCTTATAATCCTTGAGATTGAAATAGGCGAGGCCCAGATTGAAGAGGCCCGCGTAGGTGTGGGCGATCGAAAACGATCGGCGGTATTGGTCGCGCGCAAGCGTCCACCGGCCTTGGGCGGCGTAGGCCTGACCGAGCCACAGCAGCGCTTCTGCGTTCCCCGGTTGCGCATCGACGATTTTCGAGAACGCGCTTTGCGCTTTATACGCGCGCTTGAGCGTCAGCAGCTCCAGTCGTCCGTAGTCGAAGAGAAGGCTGAGATTGTTGGGAGCCAGGGCAAGCCCGGACTCGAATTCTTTCTCCGCTTGCGTGTAATTGCGCTGGCGCGCGTCATACTCAGCCTGCAGCGCGAACGGCTCGGCTGCCTTGGGATGGTCTTTGATCGCTTGCGCAAACGCTTGGCGCGCCTGATCGACCATGTTCTTCTCCAAGTAGAGCTGAGCGATGTCATCTTCGGCCTGGACGCTGTCCGGCTGCAGCTTGACGACTTGTTGGAGGACGGCAACCGCGCCCGCGACATCGTTCTTTTTGGAGAGCGCTTGCGCTTTGCCGGAAAGCGCATCGATGTTCTTCGGCTCGTCCGCGAGGATCTGGTTGAATTGTGCGAGCGCCTTGTCGGGATCCGGCGTCTTCTGACTGAGATAGGAGCGTCCGATCAACACCTTGGCTCGCGTGTCTTTCGGATCCAGCTCGAGCGCCTTTTGCAACGACTTGCGGCCGTCATCGAACTTCGCCTGATTCAGCTGCACCATGCCGAGCGACTCGTACGCAAAAGAATCCTTGGGATGCAACTGCACGGCCCGGTTGGCGATGCGCGACGCGTCATCGACCCTGCCTAGCTGGAGCAGCGTGTCGACCAAGTTGGAAAGGACCGCCGGGTTGGCGGGGTCGCGCACTTCGGCGCGCTGGAAAGCGGAGAGGGCGTCTTCCGGATCTTGCAGCTCGCGGTCGGCTAGACCGATGTAGAACCACACCTGGGCGTCATCCATGCCGAGCCGCACAGCGGTCTCCAAGTGGTCGCGCCCGTCCGAGGCCTTGCCTGTTTGCACGAGCAGCACGCCGAGGTCGGCGTGCGCGTTCTTGTCGTTGGGGTTGTCTTTGACCGTCTGGGTCAACGTGGTGATGCGCTCGGCCGGCGTTGGGGTGGGCGATTCGCTGGGCGATGGGCTTGGGGCCGGGCTCGATTTGGCGTGCGGCCGTGCCTGCACTCCCATAGGCGCCTGCGCTCCGACGATCGCGGCGATCAGCAAGCACAGCAGCGCAAGGTTCAAAAACCGGCCCAAGGAGGCTCCCTCTCTTTAATCAGGCAACCGGGGTGCTCGCGCCCACAATGAAAACGTCAGGCGGCGCTTTTGCGTTCCTTGACGAGTTTCGTCAACTCGGGCAAGATCGCGAAAAGATCGCCCACCACCCCGAAATCGCAGAACTCAAAAATCGGCGCATTGCCATCCTTATTGATGGCGACGATAATGCCTGCACTGCGCATGCCTACCTTATGTTGGATGGCGCCGGAGATGCCGCAAGCGATATACAATTGCGGGCTCACGCTCTTACCCGTCTGGCCGACCTGATGCGCGTGCGGAATCCAGCCGGCATCCACCGCCGCTCTGGACGCACCAACGGCGCCGCCCAACGCATCCGCCAACGCTTCCACGATATCGAAGTGCTCGGGGCTGCCCAAGCCACGCCCGCCCGAAACGATGATGCCCGCTTCTTCGACGGAGATGTTGCCGGCGGCCTGGACGACAGTCTCTTCGATCTTGGCGGGGTGCGGCTTCTCGACGGCCGGCAGCGCTACGACTTCGCCCTTGCCGGCCTGAGCCCGGGCGGCGAAGCTGTTGGCCCGGCAGACGACGATTGCATACTCCGAATTCTTGAAGCCGACGGCGCTCAGCGTCGATCCGCCGAACTTCGGCGACACGACGGAGATGGAGCCGTCCTTGACGGTGATGTCGCTGGCTTCGGTGATGACGCCGGCGCTAAGCCTCACGCCAAGGCGGGCCGCGATGTCCTTGCCAAAATTGCTCGCCGGAACGAGCAGCAAGGCGGAGCCGACTTGGCGCAAGAGCGCTTCCAACGCATCGACGGCCGGATCGACGAGGTATTCCTCGATCTTCATGTCCTCGCCGGTGTAGATGGTGTCGACAGGAGTCGCGCGCAGCTGCTCGGCCGCGTCCTGGGCTCCGCGGCCTAAGACGACAGCACCCGAGGGAACGCCCAGCGCGCTTGCAAGCTCCGACGCCTTCGACGCCATCTCGGAACCTATCCGGCGCACGCGGCCCTCCGACTGCTCGGCGAGGGCAAGCACAACTTTCACGAGCTCAGACGACCTTCTTGGCGATAAGAAATTCCAATATTTGCTTGGCGCCTTCCACCGGATCTTGCGCCTGGATCACCGTCCCTTTGCCACGAGCGCTGACAGGAGTGAATGACTCCACCCACGTCTTGCTTCCAGCGTCTCCGAACCGAGCGGCATCTGCGCCGATGTCGGCGAGGCTCAACGCCTTGATCTCCTTTTTCTTCGCGCCCATGATGCCTTTGAGCGTGGGATAACGCGGCTCATTGATGCTCTTTGTCACCGATATCAATGCGGGCAGCGGCGCGCTCACCCGTTGATAGCCGGCGTCCGTCTCGCGCTGGATTTCGACGCGGCCGTCGGCGATTGTCACCTTCTTCGCATAGGTCAAGGCGGGGATGCCCAAGTGCTCGGCGACAGCGGCCGGCACGATGCTGTTGATCGCATCGGTGCTTTGCGTTCCGGTGAGGATGAGATCGAAGCCGATGTGCTTCAATGCCTGTGAAATCAGATACGCGGTCGCCATGGTATCGCTTCCGCCGATCGCCTCATCCGAGAGCATCGCCGCGTTGTCGGCGCCCATCCCGAGCGCCTTGCGGACGATGTCGACGCCTTTTTGCGGCGCCATCGTGAGGATGGTGACGGTGCTGTCGGCGCCCGCCGCCTCTTTGATGCGCAGCGCTTCTTCGATGGCGTATTCATCGAAGGGGTTGAGGACGTTCTCGATTGCGCTGCGGTTCAAGCGCTTGGTGGCCGGGTCGAACGCCTTTTCCGCGTTGGTATCGGGAACTTGCTTCACGGTCACGACGATCTTCACGCGGACGCAGTTTCCGCAACCGGCTTGTCGAGCCTGCCGAGAAATCGGCGCCCGAAAGTAAACGCTGCGAGCCCGGCCGAAGCCATAGCCGTGCGAGTCTCACAGTTGCCGATCACCCTCGAGGATGTCCGCGCGAGCGCCCAACGGCTCAAAGGCGTTGCGGTGCGCACGCCGGTGTTGCAGGTCGACGGCCCCCAGAGGGCGCCGGCCAGGCAGCTCTTCATCAAGTGCGAGAACCTACAGCGAGCCGGTGCGTTCAAGTTTCGTGGTGCGTATAACCGGCTAGCGCAACTGACCGAGGCGGAGCGCGCCGCCGGTATCGTCGCGTTCTCCTCCGGAAATCATGCGCAAGGCGTCGCTCTCGCCGCGCGCCTTCTGAACATTGCCGCGACCATCGTCATGCCGGCCGATGCGTCACGCATGAAGCTTGAGGAGACGAAAGCGTTCGGCGCAGACGTCGTCTTGTACGATCGGGCGACGCAGAGCCGTGAAGCGATCGCGGCGTCGCTCGCGCGAGAAAGAGGAGGCGCGACGTTGGTGCCGCCATACGACGACTACCTCGTCATGGCGGGTCAAGGGACTGCGGCGCTCGAGCTCGTGGAAGCGATCCCTGATCTCGACGCGTTGCTCGTCCCAGTCGGGGGCGGAGGCTTGCTGGCAGGCACCGCCGTTGCTGCCAAAGGCGTCCGGCCGGACCTGCGAATCTATGGGGTCGAGCCTGCGGGAGCCAACGATTGGGCTTTGTCATGGGCTGCGGCCGAGCCGGTCAGCGTTGATGCGCCTGAAACCATTGCCGACGGACTTCGCACGACGTCGCCCGGAGAGCTCACGTGGCCGATCGTGCGAGCATTGGCCGAGGGAATCCTCACGGTCTCGGATGGCGAGATTCGTCATGCGATGCGATTTCTGCTCGAGCGCGTCAAAGTGGTGGCCGAGCCGTCCGGCGCGGTCGGGGTCGCCGCCGCTCTCTCTTCAAAGCTTTCCGTGCACGCGTCTAAGATCGGCATCATCATCAGCGGCGGCAACGTCGACCTCGACCGTCTGTGCGCATTGCTTTCAGATAACGAAAACGTCTTATAGAAACCCGCTGGCCGATGGCGAGGTTTACGTTCGTCACGTATTCAGGGCTGCCGGATCTCGATCCGGACGACCGCCTCGCCGTTGATGTCATGAAGTCGCTCGGCCACCAGGTGCGCGTAGCGATATGGGACGATGCGAGCGTTGATTGGCACAGCGGCGGCATCACCGTCGTGCGCTCGACGTGGGACTA
Organism: Candidatus Eremiobacter antarcticus; assembly: GCA_003244105.1. GTDB lineage: Bacteria > Vulcanimicrobiota > Vulcanimicrobiia > Eremiobacterales > Eremiobacteraceae > Eremiobacter > Eremiobacter antarcticus. The sequence goes on from QHBK01000014.1 coordinate 22,961, forward strand.
TCACCTGCGTTTCCAAAAATTTTCGAATTGGTACGAACGCGTGGCCGCACTGACGCCGCTTTGGAATTCGCTCGCATTGATGCGTTGGAACCTGCACAAGCGCTATCTTGAAGTGCTCCGGCAGCACGGCGTGCCGGTGGTGCCGACGATCTGGTTCAGCGCGGGCAGCGCGGTCGATGTGCACGAGATCATGCACGCACAAGGGTGGCCGGAAGCGGTGATCAAGCCGGCCATCGGACTGTCGACGTACGGCGTGCTTAGGGTCTCAACGCATGACGAGGCGGGGCTTCAGAGCGGGCAACGCCACCTCGAGCGGCTGCTGCTGGACGGCGATGTGATGCTGCAGCCGTATCTCGCATCGGTGAATGACTACGGCGAGCGGGCGCTGATCTTCATCGACGGCACATACTCGCACGCCGTGCGCAAGACCGCCTTTCAGCCGTTGCTGCCCGCGGGCGAGGCGGGCGAAACCCCGGCGCGAGCGAGCGAGAAAGAAATCGCGCTGGCAACGCAGGCGCTGGGCGCCCTACCGGAAAACCCGCTCTACGCACGAGTCGATCTGCTTCAAGACGACGGGGGCGATCCTATCCTCATTGAATTGGAATTGGTCGAGCCTTCGCTCTTCTTGAGCATGAGTGCGCAAGCGCCTCGGCGTTTCGCGAACGCCCTCATCGCACTGCTTGGCTAAGCGCTGCCGCGACAGTCGGGATGCCCGCAGTCGCATTTCTCCGCGCTCGCCCTCGCCTGCTCGCTGCAGTAATCACTGCAATACCCTTCCCGCAGGCCCGTGATGACGCACGTGCATGGTGGGTGTCCGCACTTGCCGGCCATTCGAATCGGTCCTTTCCACAACGGGTGCCCGCCTCGCGCGCTTCTAACGCGGGAGAGAGCGGCTCAAGGCTTTCATAGGCTTTTCATCATCGCATATCCCCCGGACGCGCTGCGTTCAAGCGCCGGTTCGTAAAGCAGGCAGCGTGGCAGAACGCGAACTCCGCTGTTCCATCGTGATCGCCACCCGCAACCGCGTCGCTTCTCTGCTGCGGACGCTTGAGGAGCTGACCGCGTTGGAGGAGAGCTTTCCGATAATCGTCGTGGACAACGACTCGGGCGACGGCACGCCGAAAGCCGTCCAAAGTTCCTTTCCTCAGGTGAACTGCATCGCTCTCCGCGATAACCTGGGCGCTGCGGCGCGCACCATCGGCTGTCGAAAAGCGGTCACGCGTTATGTCGGCTTCAGCGACGACGATTCTTGGTGGACGCGGGGATCGCTCACGCGAGCGGCTGACATCCTGGACGCATATCCCACGGTGGCGCTGTTGGCCGCACGCGTGCTGGTCGGTCCGCAGGAGCAGCTGGATCCCACCTGCGCGCTGATGTCCAGGAGCCCGTTGTCAGGGGGAAGGACGCTTCCCGGCCGCCGTGTTTTGGGATTCCTGGCCGCGGCTGGCTTCGTCAGGCGTTCTGCGTTCTTGGATGTTCGCGGTTTCCATCGCAAGTACCGCATCGGCGGTGAAGAGGAGCTCTTGTCCATCGATCTGGCGGCTGCCGGGTGGGACCTTATCTACGTCGATAGCGTGACCGCCCATCACTATCCGCAAAAGTCCAACCGCGATGAGCGCGCACGGCGGCGTCTGATGCTGCGCAACGCGCTCTGGACCGCTTGGCTGCGACGTCCGTTGCCGACCGCTCTGCGCCGGACTGCGACGCTCGTAAAAGAGGCGGCGGACGATCCCGTCGTCAGCGCCGGCGTGGTGGACGCGATCAAGGGACTCCCGTGGGTGCTCCTGCAACGCAGACCCGTGCCGGCCGAGGTCGAAACCGCGTTACAGATGCTGGGTTGACGAAGGTGCGGCCCTAAGCTAACGTAGGCGTCGCACGGCGATGCGCGCCAGCGTCACGAGCGCGTCGTTGCTGGGCTGACCGTTCTCAGGCACGAGCTTGATCGAAACGCTGCGGCCGTGCGTCGTGACGAAGATCGCGCCGTCGAACATCTCCGCTGAATCTCCCACGCCGTGGACTTTCACCGTCTCTCCCATCAGCTGCGGCTCTACCAGGGGATTGGTCCCGAGAAAGCTCGAGCCGTACTCCGGCAACGTCACGATGACCGAGCCGTCCGCCGCGGCGTATGTGCAGACAATGCCCGCGCCCTTCGGCATGTGATAGCGTTCTTGCGTGGGCGCAGCCACATGCCAGGCGGTGACACTCGCAATGTCCGAGCTCTTGAGCACGGAACAAGGCGCGGGCCGCGGTGGCACAAAGCGCGCTTGGGGCTGAGCGCGCGCGCCAAGCCCTGATGCGGCGATTGCCGCAGCCGCCGTGATGAGCCCCAGGCAAATCGCTCTCCGCAATGGGGACGCTCGAGCTGCTCGCTGCCGCTACGTCGTCGGCTTAGGAGACGGGGCTGGGCGAATCGGCGAGCCGGTCGGGGAAGGCCCAGTCACGGGGCGCGAGCTGTTGGGTGAAGGAGCCGGCCGAATGGGGGATCCTGTCGGAGCAGCTCCGTTCGCTCGGGCGGACTTCGACAAGTCGGCACAGCTCACGTAGACGTTCGCTTTTTCGGCCGATTGGTGGATGTTCACCGCATAGCTGCCCGACATCAATTCGTTTAAGCTCGCATTCACCGTGGTCGATGACGTGCCGTTGACCACAGGGTTGAGCGCATATTTCGGCGCCGGATCGAGATGCGCGCAGGTCCCCTGATGAATGTGCGCGGGTTGAGTCGCCGACGCCGGCATGCCGGTCACGTTGATGAGAACGATCGTCTGATTGTCCGCCGTGGCGCTGAGGTTCACGGTTCCGACCTCGCCCGAATTGTTCTGCGCATTGAGAATCGCCGTGACCGCGCTGGTGTTGGTGTTGGTGTTGGTGTTTTGGCTTGTCTGATTGCCGCCCGAGCACTGATCGAGCAAGAGAAACAGCGCTACGACGATCGCGATCGCGAGATTCATGATACGCTCCTCGACGTCAGGTGAAGTGAGAGGCTTTGCTTCTCCCTTACCCTTTGCGGCGAGCTCCTAAAAGGTACATCAAGTGCGCGCTCGGTCGCTTAGTCTCTACGTCGTGGATTCACCCTCATGCGCGGAAGCGGTCGCCTCGAGCGTGGACCGTACGCTCGAGGGCAGCATGTAGTACAACGCGACGCAGGCGAATAGGCCGATCGCGGACGTGGGGGACAAGAATGCCACGAGCGTCCCCAGCGCGTATACGACAAAGCCCACCGTGTTCCAGGCCGTACGGCTGCGCAAGAACCCTGTGATGCTGCCTCGCTGTCCGTGCCCCAGGGTTGCGACGTACCAAAGGATGTTGAAGCATATTGAAATGGCCAGCAGCGTCAGCCCGAAGTAGACCACGCTCGATGTCAGAGGCCCATACCGCCCTATGAGCAGCGTCGGGAATGGCAAGAACGCCACGAACATCAAGAGGGCGAGGTTCGCGATGAGCCCGCCGTACGATACGTGCGGCACGTTGTGGAACAGCGCGTAATGGTTGAACCACATGATGCCGATGGTCGCGAAGCTGGCGAAATACACGAGGTACTGATGCGAGAGCGCGAGCAGGGCGGCCGTCATGGCGGCATCGTTCACGCGGGCCAGCTCCGGCGCGCGGAATTCGAGGACCAACAGCGTGATCGCGATCGCGAAGACGCCGTCGCTGAAAGCTTCGAATCTCCCCTTTGCGATTGAGATGCCGTTCGAAGACTTCCCGGATGTCAGATCTGCCACATCCACGTGTTCCAAAACGGCGACGCCACATGCGCGGGCACGAAGTTGCGAAGGTTGGAATTCACGGCGAAATCATAGCGCTCGAACCAAAGCGGCAGGATCGGCAGCTCACTGGCCAAGATGTTTTGTACTTGGGCGTACGCAGCCTTGCGAGTCGCTTCGACGTTGCTGCGCAACGCCGCCTCTTCCGCCTGGTCGAGCGCGCGATCGCAGAAACGGTAGACGTTTTCGCCGGCCGGTGGCTGCCAGCGGCACTCGAACAGCACCGACTCGTCCGGATCGGCACCGTTTGCGAAACTTTCCAACACGGCGTCATAGTGTCCGGTCATCTCCACTCCGCCGTCGGGCAAGGATGCGAAGAGAATGTTCGACGGATACGACTTGATGTCGCTGTCGACACCCACCTGGCGCCATTGCGCTTGGAGCAGCTCCCGCGCCTGGATCGACACGGAATCGCCGGAAGCCCCCGCCAGGTTGAGGCGCAGTGCGGAACCGCCTTTGCGACGCACGCCGTCGGCCCCCAGATGCCACCCTGCCGCTTCCAGAAGCGCCGTCGCTCGCCGCGGGTCGTACGCATACTGCGGCAAGTTGTCGGCGTGAGCCCAGGAAAACCGCGGCTGATCGCTGTCGGTGATGATGTCGGCGCCGAGCGCGACCTTTACGTTGAGCGCGCGCTTATCGGTCGCTAACGCGATCGCCCTTCGCACGCGCACGTCGGACAAGAGATCGCTCCGTGTGTTGAAGCCGATATCCACGTAGCGCGTGAACGGTGAGGAGACGATGGTCACCCCCTCGCGGCCTCGCAACGTCTTGGCGACTATGTGAGGAACGCGAAAGTACAGATCGAGTTCGTGCGTGCGCATCAGAGTGGCCAGCGTGTTGTCGTTCGGCACGATGCGCATGTCAATCTGTTTGAGTCGCGGGCGCCCGCGCCAGTAGCCGGCATTCGCCTCGAACCGGATCAGGTTATGCGGCTCGTATCGCACGACTCGGTATGGACCGGTTCCCAGCGGCATCGTATTGAAGGCCGCGTGATTGACGTCGTGATACCGCGCGAGCATGTGCTTTGGAAGCACGCAGTACGGATAGCTCGCGGAGACGCTCAAAAAGATCGACACGAACGGGGCATATGGGCGTCTGAGACGAACGATCACCGTATCGTCTGAGCGTCTCTCGATGGACTGGATGAGCTCGTAGCCGACACGGCTGGGAACTGGGTTATCCGCGTTCATGACGGCGCGCCACGTGAAGATCACGTCGTCCGCAGTGAAAGGAGCGCCGTCATGCCAGCGGACTCCGTGACGCAACCGGTACACGATTGTCCGGCCGTCTTTGCTGATGCCGCCGTTCTCCAGGCTCGGCACAGCGACGGCCAGCTCCGGCAGAGGATGGTTCCGATCGTCGATGCCGATGAGATAGCCGGCCCAAAACATGGAGATGTCGACGTCGATCTCTTGCTGCGCCAGCAGCGGGTTGAGAGTGTCCGGTTCCTGACGCACGCCGATCCGTAAGACGCCCGGAATCGTCCAGGATTGCGTTCGGCGAAGCGACGCTTGCGGCGACGAGCGGGTGCAGCTCACGCACAAGCTCATGGTTGCAACAGCCAAGAGGACAATGGCGAAGAATCTCGGCATCGAAGGCCTTGCTTGCACGGTCAGACGCACGAGTCTTCCCGCGTCGTAGTCAGGCGTCAGTCCGCAAGGATACGATGATAGTGTTTGCTTGGGTGCGAACGCCTCACATCATAGCGGGCACGTGGCGGAACAGGCAGACGCGACGGACTTAAAATCCGTTGGCCGAAAGGCCATGTGGGTTCGCCCCCCGCCGTGCCCAGTTGTTGGAAAGGCGCCTTCTTAACGCAGTCTAGAAAAGGCGCGCTGTTGCTTGGGCAGCCGCAGACGGTGTCTGATGATCGCGAGCGCTTTGGTGAAGCGGCCGCGCACGGCGCAATCGAAGCACACCGCGTAGTCTTCCATGTTGAAGGTGTCTTCCGAGGCCTTTTTGCAGGTGTCGCAGACGGTCATATCTCCCCTATCGGCACTCCAAGGAGGGGAGGTGAACGGTACAATCCTCGAGCGAGGTCTGCTAGCCAGAGCGGGTGGGTTGCAAGGCTCAACCGGTGAGAGTGCCTGCCTGCTTTTGCGCCAAGCGCCTGCCTAAAGCCTGCGCTTGCTCGGAGCAGTGTTCCGAACCCATGGATCCGCCAGACGAGCGCTGTTATGCAATAAGGGCTCCTTCTGGACTATCCGGACATTGAAATCCCGCGCAAGATTTTTAACAGAGGCGGCGAAACACCGAAATCTTGCGCTTTCTTTGAGAGCGGGAGTCAAAACCATGGCCGTCTACGCGAAAACCAGCGTACCCCCGCGCGCCCGCACCCTGCCGGGCCGTTATTACACGTCCGCAGATGTGCATCAAAAGGAACGAGAGCGGATTTTCACCCGACGCTGGTTATGCGTCGGACGGGAAGAGCAGATCCGCAACAAAGGCGACTATTTTCTCGCCGAGAGCGCAGGCGAAAGCATCATCGTCGTGCGTGGTACGGACGGCCAGGCCCGCGCGTTTTTCAACGTCTGCCGCCATCGCGGCACGCGCATGTGCGAAGTGCCGAGCGGCACGTTTGCGGGAGCGATCATGTGCCCGTACCACGCCTGGACGTACGCGCTGGATGGCAAACTCACGGCAGCGCGCAACATGCAAGACCTCGAGGACTTCGACAAGGCGGATTACCCGTTGCGCACCGTCGCGCTCGCGAACTGGGAGGGGTTTCTTTTCATCAACCTGACCCGCGAGGCGGATACCTTCGACCAGGACTTCTCCTCGCTCTTAGGCCGCTTCGCCCAATGGCGGATCGGTGAAACGCGCATCGCACGCAGCATCACCTATGAGCTATCGTGCAACTGGAAGCTCGTTTTTCAGAACTATTCCGAGTGCTATCACTGCCCGCTCATTCATCCGGCGCTGGACCGTCTGACGGCATCGACGAGCGGCCGCAACGACCTGATGCGGGGGCCCTTCCTAGGCGGATACATGACGCTGCGCGATCCGGGGACCAGCATGACCGTGAGCGGTCATACTGATCGTCCGCCGCTGGGAGAGGTCGCCGGTGACGAGCTGGACCGCGTGTACTTCTACACGATCTTCCCCTCGATGCTGTTGAGCTTGCATCCCGACTACATCATGGCCCATCGTGTTTATCCGCTCGCGGTGAACCGCACCAAGGTGGTGTGCGAGTGGTTGTTCGACGCTGACACGATGGCAAAGCCCGGTTTCGACCCGAGCGATGCGGTGGAGTTCTGGGATATGACGAACCGCCAGGACTGGCACGTCTGCGAGCTGTCACAGGCGGGCATCGAGTCGGTCGCATATGCGCCTGGTCCCTACTCCAACCAGGAAGGGCTGCTCTACGAGTTCGATCAGCACTACCTCGCCGCTCTGGGCCCGCCGCTTGACGCTTAAGCGATTCCGCCCACCCGGCGCAGGCCTGACGCGCTTTCGTGTCGGCCTGTTTTTTTGCGTCACCGCGATGCTGACACTGTGCGCAGTGCCGGCGCACGCGGCGTCGCCACGGACGTATTCGCTGTCGACGTTGCACTGGCGCTCTATCGGTCCGGCGGTGGCCGGGGGACGGGCTTCTGCAGTCGCGGGCAGCGACCGCGATCCGTATCTCTACTATTTCGGTGCCGCCGGCGGAGGCGTCTATCGCACGACGAACGGCGGCGTGACTTGGGATGACGTCTTCACCAAGCAACCCGTGGCCGCCGTGGGAGCGATCGCCGTCGCTCCTTCGAACAAAGACGTGGTCTGGGTCGGCACCGGGGAATCGAAACCCCGCAACGACGCGACGACCGGAGACGGCATCTGGCAAAGCACGAACGGCGCGAAGACCTGGATCCACCGCGGACTCGATCACTCTGCGATGATATCGAGGATCCTCATCGATCCGCGCGATCCCAATACCGTCCTCGCGGCAGTGCTCGGCGATCCGTACAACGACAATGAGGCGCGCGGCGTCTACCGCACGAGCGACGGCGGCGTGAGCTGGCGCAAGACGCTGTACGCCGGGCCCGCCAGTGGTGCTTCGGATTTGGCGTGGGATGCGCGCGACGCAAAGCTGGTCTTCGCCGGCATCTGGCAATTGCGGCGGCGGCCATGGACGTTCACAAGCGGCGGTCCTGCCGATGGCCTCTATCGCTCGCGAGACGGAGGCCTCAGCTGGCAACACCTGTCCGGTCATGGCTTGCCGGGCGGCCTCATGGGCCGCATCGGCGTAGCGGTCGCGCCAAGCGATTCGCGGCGCGTCTATGCGCTGATACAATCAACGGAAGGGGTGCTGTGGCGTTCCGATGATAGTGGAGACCATTGGCGCCTCATGAGCCGAGATACGCTCATCAATCAGCGGCCTTTCTACATGAGCCGCCTGGAAGTCGACCCGCGCAATCCAGACCACGTCTTCTTCTTGTCAGAAGATCTGCTGGAAACCAAAGACGGCGGCAAGACCTTCTCGTCTTTGACGAGTGAGACGCATCAAGACCACCACGCGATGTGGATCGCCTCGGACGGCCGGCGCATGATCGAAGCCAACGACGGCGGCGCTTTCATCTCACTGGACGCCGGCAAGATCTGGGATGTCCGTTACAACGTCAGCATCGCGCAAATCTATCACGTCGGATACGATCTGCAGAATCCGTACCACGTCTGCGGCGGCATGCAGGACAACGATGCCTATTGCGGACCTTCGGATTCTTTGAACCCGCTGGGCATCCTCACTCGCGACTGGCGCGACGTGGGCAATGACGGCGACGGCTCCTGGGTCGTGCCCGACCTGCTCGACCCCAATCTGGTGTGGAACGTTGGAGTGCGTGATCTCAACGGACAGCTCGGCATCTTCAACCTCACTGCGCGGCAGAACTTCGACATCTCTCCCTACGTGCGCGACACGGGCGGTATAGCGCTCGCAGGCCTGCCGTACCGGCTGAACTGGGAAGCCCCGATCGCGCTTTCTCCGAAAGATCCGCACATCGCGTACTTCGGCGCGAACGTCGTCTTCGAAACGCGCGACCGCGGACGCCACTGGCGCCAGATCAGCCCAGACTTGACGCGCAACGACGCCGCGCATCAACAGGTGGCGGGCGGCCCGATCAACACCGACGTCTCTGGCGCCGAATTCTACGATACCATCTTGGATATCGCACCGTCGCCGCTCGATGCGAACGTCCTATGGGCGGGAACCGACGACGGGCTGGTGCAGGTCACGCGCGACGGCGGCGCCCACTGGAAAAACGTCACAATGACAGGAGTGGCGCCGCTCGGCCGCATCGACGCGCTGGAGCCGTCGCCGAACTCTGCCGGCAGTCTCTTCGCCGTCGTCGACCGGCACCTCATGGGCGACGCGAAACCGTACCTCTTTGCGACCGACGATTTCGGCGCCACGTGGCGCTCACTGTCCGGCGATCTGCCGCTCGACCAGTTCGCGCACGTCGTGCGCCAAGATCCGCGCAATCCGAACATATTGTACGCCGGCTTGGAGCGCGGCATTTGGGTGAGCTTCAACGGCGGCGCGCACTGGCAAAATCTCAACTTGAACATGCCGGCGGTTTCGGTCCACGATGTCCGCGTCCAGCCGCAAGCCGACGACTTGGTCATCGCGACGCACGGCCGCGGCTTTTGGATCTTGGACGATGCATCGGTGCTCCAGAACCTCGTGCCTGTAGCTTTGAAGCCCGGCGTGACGCTGTTGGCGCCGCGCACCGCCTACAATTTTTTTCGCTGGTGGTCGACGGAGTACGGCAGCTCAGCCGGAGAGTGCTGCGCGCCGCAGAGCTACTTCGCGGGCGAGAACCCGCCGGCAGGAGCGCTCTTGACGTACTACTTGCCCCGCCGAGCGCGGCAGGCTCCCAAGCTCACGTTCGAAGATGACCGAGGCGTAGAGATCGCTCACATGACAGCGGACAATCATCAGGGCATCAATCGCGTGGCGTGGAACCTCGGCGAAGATGCGCCCCCGTCATGGAAGAGCGCGCGCGATTGGAACAAGGGCCCGGACGTTGGGCCGGCCGTCATACCCGGGACGTATCGCGTTATCCTCTCGGTTGACGGCACGCGCGTGACGCAGGCGCTGACGGTGAAGCCGGATCCGCGCGCGCCGTGGACGCAAGCGGATTACGTCGAGCACCGCGACTTCTTGCGCGAGCTGTATGAGCAGTTCGGGCAGATCGACGATGCACTGAACCGGCTCGACGAGCTCAACGTCAAGTTGCGGGCCCGTCTCGCGTCCCTGCGGGGAAGAGACGTTTCCGGTCACGATAGCCGAGCGGTGCAGGCCACGCTCGCAAGCGCCCAGTCCGTGGCGGCGCAGCTGTCATCTCACCCTGTCAATTCAGAGGACTCGCTTTTGCAAGCCGACGGGTTGCGCGAGCGCCTGTACACGCTCATCGACTCGTTCGACCATCTCTCCCAAGGGCCGCCCTTGGCCGCGCACCGCCGCGAAGCAGCCGAGATCAAACCGTTTTTCGATGCCGCCATGGCGCGCTATCACGCCTTCATCACGCATCTGTAAGAAAAAAGCGAAGGGCGCGCGCGCCGCCCTTCGCTCTTGCGATGTCAGGTACGCGGCTTTAGATCTTGGCGGACAAGCTGAAGACGAACTCGCGCGTCGGCATCAAGCTGGCGGGTGAGTATGCGTAGTAGTTGTCGCCGTAATATCCCGGAATGGTCGGAACCCCCGTATCTGCGCTCGTGCCCAGCGGGAAGCTGTAGAATGAATTGTCTTCGTAGGAGAGGACCTGGTCGCCCGTCCTGTACTCCCACGGGTAGCCGTGATTGTGCACGGTCGTGAACACGTTCGTCACGAGCATGCTGGCTTTGACGTTTTTGCCCACATCGTGCGCCAGGCCGATGTTCATGCTGAGCCACGAGGGACCTTTCAGCGAGCCCAGGGCATCGAACTTTCCGGTGTAAGGGTCGGGACCGTTCGCGAGTGAAGCGCTCGCGGAAGGCGGCAACGGTATGCAGCCCGGAAACGTGGTGACCGAATCGGGGCAGTGCGAGTCTGGGAAGTTCAGCGGATCCCCATACGGATTGCCTGACTGGTACGTGAACGCGGGCGTGATGTCCCAACCGTTGATGCGCTCGTCCAAGTTGAGGTTAGCGACCCAGCGCACGTCGTACGACGGACTGGTGCCGCCCGGCGATTGCGCCTCGGACGGCGAGTAATATCCGTTGGGATCGAAGAGTGGGTACGCGGTGCCGTACTGCCCGTTGTATTGCGTGATGGTGTCGTTGATGACGTCGATGAAGTTCTTGCCCCCGAGCGAGCGCTCGAAGCGGATCTTCGAATCGGTGTAGGTCGCGGAGAACGTACCGGACAGCCCGTCGCCGCTGGCGCGGCCCTTGCTGATCAAGAACTCCGCGCCCCTGATGCGGGCGGCGCCGAAGTTATAGCCCGTGATGAACGTCGGCTGCAGGGGGTTGACCGGGATGTTGAGGATCTGGCCGCGCGTGTTGCGTACGAACGGCGTGATCTTGGCTGACAGCCCGCCACTGAACTCTTGCTCGAACGAGAAATCGTAGTTGGTGCTGTCCTGCGGCAAGACGTTGTGGACGGCTAAAAAGCCGAGCGGGTCGTAGAAGCGGTTGAGGATTGAGACGGTATCGGCGGCACCGAAGTACGGAGCCGCTTTGTATTCCTCGTACGCCGTGGCGGGCGGTTGCACGTAGCGCCCCACTGAGAAGCGCAAGACCTGCTGCGGCGAGATGGTGTACGTCGCCCCGAAGCGCGGGCTGGTCACGTTGTAGGTGAGCGAACCGGAAACGTCCTGCCAGTTCGCGCCGCCAGGCCCTTCGTTCGGCAAGTTCGGATCGTTCGAAGCCTGGAGGTTCGTCAAGTAGCTGTTGCACGGTTCGCCGGCTGGATAGTTGTATCCATGCAGGCAGTAACCGGACTGGTTTTGCGACTGCTCGGCCAGACCGTTGGGCCCCGTGATCTGCAGCGGCATCAACGGCACCTTGAAGCGGTCGAAGCGCACGCCGATGTCAAACAGCCACTTGTCGTTGGGCTTGAAACTGTCGGCGATCGCGACGTCGGTGTTGATGGGGCCGATGTCGTTCCAATATGCAAATGGGCCGCCGATGAAGGCCACGTTGTCGCCGGGCGAACAGAAGTCAAGGAACGTGTTGGTAGCAAGATCTCCGCACGCGACGCTGCCATCCGAGAAGTAGTTGGGCGCGTAGTTGTAGCGCAGCGTCAAGTCCTTGCTATAGTCCGCGTCGACGCGCAGCAAGTGCTTTTGGCTGATCTGGTTCTGATAATTCGCCGTGTAGCCGGTGGCATGGTCGTGCAGCTGGTAGTACGAGTCCCCCAAGAAGCCGTTGGTGGCCTGATCGAAGTTCCAGGTGGAGTACAGCGCATAGGCATACACGCGCAGGAATGACGAGGGAGTGAGCGAGCGCGTATAGCTCAGTTTCTCGATCGCCGACTCCGTAGTCTGCCCGTCGTCGTACCACTTGGGGATGGGTCCTGTGCTGCCGCCTGAAGACGGCCATGTGAAGTTGCCGAACGCATTTGGATCAAACGGCTGGTTGAGCCGCCCGATATACGGGTTGCCCGTCGGCCACAAGAAGTTGCCGGCTGCATCGATGCTGCCGCCGGTGCCCTCGAAATAGAGCGCCGGGTCCATGCCGGTTCCAGCGTACAAGAACGGCGTCTGCGTGCCGCCCACGAGGTAGAGCGCCTGCAGGTCGTCTTGCAGACCGTTGTGCTCGAAGGTGTAATGGAAATTACCCACCGTATCGCGTATGGCCGCGTAAGGGTTGACGAAGCCCTGCCAGGCCGCGTGCGATATCGGCGCGTTGAACGTGTGCGCGACATTGCACTGAATGGTCATCGGTCCGCCGTCGATGCTCTCATCGGTGTTCTGAAACGTGAAGGCGTTGAAGGGGGCGCAGCCCGGATCGTTTGCAGGGATGTTCAGGACTTTGTTGTCCAAATTGTCGCGGTTCGAAAATTGGTACCCCGCATTGGAGGCGAGCTCGGAGATGTAGTACGTGAACCTGCGATCCGGCGTGCCCCCGAAGACGTCGGCTTGCACAGTATGATTGAAGGTCGGTCCGCCGATCACACCTGTGATGTCGCCGCCGCCCGGATACGTGCCGCGGCGGATGATCTCGTTGATGAAGCCCGACATCGAGCGCCCGGCGTCGGCCGGCTCGCCGCCGGTGTAAACTTCCAGGCTGGCCAGCCCGTTGGTCACAAACGACGTCGCATTAGCGGAATCGAAACCGCGGTTCAACGGGATGCCTTCCAGCTCGAAGCCGATTTGATCGGTCGAGCCGCCGCGGAAGCTCAGCGTGCCGTTGCCGAAATAGCCGCCGCCGCTGCCCACGCTTCTCACCACTCCCGGGAGTGCGCCGACCACGCCGTTTTGGCTGTAGAGTGTTTCGGAGCCCCCGGCGCTTCCCTGATAGGAATTGATGGCCGAGGCGCTCACCCCGTAGAGATCGCCCGTCACCGATTTGTTGACGACGCTTGCGGTCGCCGTCGTGACGATCTTGCCGATGGTCCTGGTGGTCGCGTGCAGGGTCAGATTGGCGACCGCTGTCTGATCGGCTTGCACGGTGACGCCTGACGTGGCGGCCGTATCAAACCCGTCCTTGCTCGCCGTCACCGTGTAGGTGTCCGGAGAGAGGTTGAGCACGGAAAAGTAGCCTTGGCCATTCGTCACGGCGGTGACCGACTGGGAAGGCGACGTGACGCTGACGCGAACCCCGGCGACCGGGCTGCCTTGCTCGTTCGCAATACGCCCTGAGATGTTGCCGGTCGTGCCTGCATTCGCTTGCGCAACGGACAGGCACGTCGCGAGCAGCGCGCAGGCAAGAGCCCGCAGAGGCCGCAGGTTAGGCATAGGGAGATTCTCCTTCGCAGCGGATGAGCGAAGAGCTCCGCACTCCTGAAGTGGCCGAAGCTCGTTGCCGGCGTGCTGTCGCACCGGCGAGAGTTTGTCCCTTTTGCAGCAGCCCGTTTCCTGCGTGGGAGCGCTGCCGCGCGCGGGTTTTTGGAAATCGAAGTCAAATTTAATCAGGGTTATGGCAACAGATATCTTGCAAAAAACCGTACGCGAATTGAAATCGTTAGGAGCCGCAAGCGAGACGCTGACCGCCGCAGTGTCGTCATTCGAGACCGCCAAAGATGACCGCACGCGCCGCCTTGCAGGCGAGTATCTGCGCGGAGCGCTGGATCAGTGCATCGAACACGCAAACGGGCGCTTTCGAGGCGAACAACTGGCCTCGGTGCTGTCGCTCTATCAAGGATTGAGCGCGCACGTACCGGCCGACCCCGAGCTCTCGGCCTAAGCCTTCCTCGCTAGCGCTTGGGTTTCGGCCGGCGGGGGCGTTTGGGCGATTCCCGGTATTGCCGGCGCGCGCGCATCTCGAACGGCAAGAGGCGCTCGCGCTCACCGCGCGGGGCGTGCTCCGGCAGCTCGACGCTGCCTGCATTCCTATCCCAATCCGACGTCTGGCGCCAAAAGTCGATGATCTTCTGCTCGAGCGTCGCGGACAAGCGCGCCGCCGTGGGTGGCGCGTTGTGCGCTTCGGGAACGTGCTGCATCGCCAGCCGCAACCGCAGATGGCGGCCGCGTTCTTCGGCGATGATGAACGGGAACTGCGGCCGGTGCGCCTCAGTCGCCGCCCTGCGCAGCATTTCGATCCCCGTCTCGGTCGAGGGAAACGCCGCGAAGCGTCCGTCCTCGAGCCTGATCAAGCAGCCGAAACGGCTGCAATGAACCACATTGCCGCGGACGTGCTGCATGTTACTCGCCTGTGGGCAGAGGCGTTCTTTCGCCCTTGGCAGCGGGTGCTATGGGCGCAGGTTTGACCTCGATGAACACTTCTTTCGGCTTGGCAAGCCCCAGTTGCTCGTGTATGAGCGGCACCAGATAGTCCGGATTATGCAGCCGGCGGATGCGAGCCTCGAGACGCTGGGTGGTCTCGCGCAGGTGTTCGTTTTGGCGTTGCGTGGTCGCGATCTGGTCGTGCAAGCGCATGTTCTGCGCGCCCACGCGCCAGATTTGGACCGTGAACGTGCCGGCGATGAAGACCGCTGCAAGCACGACGAGGCTGCGCCCGGCAATGGAGGCCGATCGGAGCGCGACGCGCCAGGGGCGGGAGAGGTTTTGTCTCTGCGCGCGCGGCGAACGCGCGAAGCGCACGATCTTGAAGCTGAGGCTACCGCGCCGCGCTGTCATGCACCCGTTCGACGTGAGAGCCGATACGGCGGAACTTCTCGTAGCGGCGGTCGACGAGCTCATCGGCGCTCAGACGGGTGAGGCGCGCGAGCGCGCGTTTGTCGGCGGCCAGCAGATCGGCGATGACGCGAGTGGCGTCGGCTTGCGCTCCGCCCAAGGGTTCGCTCACGACTTCATCGATGATGCCGAACTCGAAGAGTTCGTCCGAAGTGAGATGAAGGCGTTTGGCTGCTTCCTCGGCACGGCCGGCGTCACGCCAGAGAATCGATGCGGCCGCCTCGGGAGATGCGACGGAATAGACCGCGTGCTGCAGCATCACGATGTGATCTCCGATGCCGATCGCAAGCGCCCCGCCGCTGCCTCCCTCTCCCGTGATGTTCACGACGATGGGAGTGCGCAGCCCCGCCAGCAATATCAGCGACTGGGCGATGGCCTGGGATTGTCCGCGCTCCTCGGCACCGATGCCGGGATAGGCGCCCGGTGTGTCGATGAAGCTGACGAGCGGGCGTTTGAACTTCTCTGCGTGCTGCATGATGCGCTGCGCTTTGCGATAGCCCTCGGGATGCGGCATGCCGAAATTGCGGTACAGGTTGTCTTTAGTGTCGCGCCCTTTTTGCTCGCCGATGACGAAGATCGGCATGCCATCCAAATAGGCGTAGCCGGTGACGATCGCCGGATCGTCGCGGAACGTGCGGTCGCCGTGCAGTTCCGTGAAACCGTCCAATGCGCTGATGTAATCGAGCGCGAGCGGCCGGCGTGGATGACGCGCCATGTGCACGCGCTGCCACGGGGTAAGATTGCCGAAAACTTCGTTTTTGAGCTGGCGGGCTTTGGCTTCGAGCGCTGCGATCTCGGCCGAGAAGTCGACGCGCTGGGTCTCGTTGAGCTTCTTGAGCCCGTCGATCTTCGCCTCAAGCTCGACCAGCGGCTTCTCGAGCTCGACGATGACGTTCACGCGGGCACCTTTTGATCCGAGACGAAATGCAAGAAGCGCGCGAGCGCGGTCTTGAGCTCTCCGCGGCGCACCACCATGTCGACCTGGCCGTGCTCCAGCAAGAATTGCGCCGATTGAAAGCCTTCCGGCAGCTTCTGACGGATGGTCTGGTCGATGACGCGGCGGCCGGCGAAGCCGATCGCGGCGCCGCTTTCAGCGATGATGATGTCCGCCTGAAACCCGAACGAGGCCGACACGCCGCCGGTCGTCGGGTCGGTGAGGATGGTGATCAAGGGCAACCCTAGCGCGGCGAACCGCTGGACCGCTGCGCTCGTCTTGGCGAGCTGCATCAGCGCAATCATGCCTTCTTCCATGCGAGCGCCGCCCGAGGCGGTCACGATGACGGCCGGCAGCCGTCGGCGCGCGCACTCCTCGATGAGCAGGGTGACCTTCTCGCCCACGACGCTGCCCATCGTTCCCCCGCGAAACGAGAAATCCATGACGCCCAAACCGATGGGGACGCCTTCGACGGTGCACAACCCGACGACGATGGCTTCCAGCAATCCCGACTTGACCCGGTCACCGGCGATCTTCTTCGCATAGGGAATGCGATCGGTCCATTGCAGCGGGTCGCTCGTGATCAGATGAGGGACCAGCTCTTGAAAATCTCCATCCGCCAGCAGCGCGATGCGGTCGAGCGCCCCCAACCGAAGGTGGTGGCCGCAGCGCGAGCACAAACGCAAGCGCTCGGCCAGGTCTTTCTTATACAGCCGCTCGCCGCAGCCCGGACAGATCTCCCACAGCGTATCTGGAGCCGCTTCCGGCCGGGCTCCGCGCCGGCGCAACCAACTAGGAGTGGGTGCCACGTCGTCTGCTCCTGCTCTTCAAAGCGATGGGATGGACGTCGCGCGGGTTCTCGGGCGCCTCCCGGCGCCTGAATAGATCTTCGCCAGCTGTCTCAAGTAATTGACGATCTCACCTGAGTTGAGCTTGCTGGAACCATGACGCCGATCGGTAAAAACATACGGCACTTCCTGTGCGTTGCGGTAGTTACCTTTCATGATGACTTCCAGCCCGATCTTGAAGCCGATGGGATCGAGCGTGACACCCTCGATCACCGAACGCTGGCAGAAGAAATATCCCGACGTGATGTCCTTGATTCTGGTCAGCGGCGCGGCCAGCATGATGGCGACGCGCGAGGTGATGCGCCGGCGCCAGGGCCAGTTCGTGATGCCGCCGCCCGCGACGTAGCGGCTGCCGATCGCAAGCTCGCACTGGCCGCTCGTCAGCAGTTCCAGCATGCGCGGGATGATGCTCGGATCATGGCTGAAGTCTGCGTCCATGACGCCGATGATCGGCGCGGAGCACCTCGCCCAGCCGTCGATCACCGCAGATGACAACCCCAGTTTCCCGGCGCGGTGAATGCACCGCACCGGATACCGTTGCGCCAGCGACTCGACGATGGCGCCGGTGCCGTCGGGCGAATTGTCGTCGACGACGACCACCTCGGCGGAGACGCGCGCCTGTTCGAATTCGGTGCTCAGCGCAGCGATGAGTTGCTCGATGCCGCCGGCCTCATTGTATGTCGGAATCACGACCGAAACCATACGATCCGGTGCCATTAGCGGTTGGTTCCTAGCCTCAGGACATTACCCTGCACTGCGCGTCGTGCTCACCACCAGCCACGCAGCGCAGCGACAGCCGCGATCATGGCCGCGGCCGCCGTCTCAGCGCGCAGGGTCGTCGGCCCAAGCGACACCACCTGACATCCCGCATCAACAGCGCTCCTGAGCTCTTCATCGCTGAAGTCGCCTTCCGGGCCGGTTGCAAGCACGAGCTCACCGGCGGCGCGCACGTCGTGTTGCGCGTCGTCTTGCGCGGCCAAGGCGGCCGCCAAGCTGCCGCGAGGGGCAGAAGCATGCGCGACGAGCAGTCTTGCAGATGTCGTGAAACGTTGCAGCGCTTCCCTCCAATCTATCGGCGGATGCACGACCGGAACCATGAGCCTGCGCGACTGCTGCGCCGCGGCGCGCGCGATTCGACGCCACCGATTCAGCTTGGCGTTCGAGGCGTCGCCATACGACCGCTCGCAGCGCACCGGCACGATGCCGCTGGCGCCTAGCTCCACGACCTTCTCGGTGACGAAATCAAGCTTGTTGCCCTTCAATAGCGCCTGCAGCACGGTGACGCGCTCGGGCAGTTCTGACACGTCGGAGCGCGCACATTCATCGCGGTACAACTCGGATACGATGCGGGCGGTGGCCTGTCTTCGCGTCACGCTTTCCATGCGCGCATCCCAGAGCCGTCCGGCGCTCACCAGTCCGACGCGATCGCCGGTCTTTAGCCGCAAAACGTTCGAGGCGTGGCTGATGTCTTGCTCGTCGAGCGGCACGATGGCGTCAGGCTCGCAGGTCTGGTCGACAAAAAAGCGCGGAAAGTTCATGCTTTCCGATACGCGTACGCTCGCCAGGGGCCTGACGCCAGGCTCTCGACGCGACGCAAACCTGCGTGTTCGAAGGCTTCGTTGAGAGAGCCCGCGCTGCGTTGACTAAAACCGCTCGCCACAAGAATTCCTCGCGCCCGGAGTTTGCGAGCGAAGGGCTTCGCCAAGCGCATCAGCACAGCGGCGGTGATGTTTGCGGCGATGAGGTGCGCCTCAGGAAAGGACGCCGGCGTTCCTCTGGCTCGCAGAATCGCCGCCGCTCGCAGGCCGTTGACTTCGAAGTTGCGCTTTGTCGCCTGCACGGCGATCGGATCCGTGTCCGAGCTGTACACGGTGGCGCCGCACTGCGCTGCCGCCAAGCCTAAAATGCCCGAGCCGCAACCGAGATCCAGCACCACGCGCTTCGGCCTCACATGCTGCAACAGCAGCGCCATCGCCAGCCTCGTCGAATCGTGAAGCCCCGTGCCGAACGCCATTCCCGGATCGAGCCACAAAACGTTACTGCCCGGGGGAGGCCGAAAACCACGCTCCCAATTGGGTGCCACATAGGTCTTCGTCGCGATTTTGAACGGTCGGTAAAAACGCTTCCAAGCACGCTCCCATTCTTCTTCAGCTACGTCGCTTTGCTCGGCGCGCATGCGCAGCGGCTCGAGGATCTCGCTCACGCGTCGCGCGATCTGGGCGGCGCCGCGGGCTGGAACGTATGCGCTCACGATGATGTCATGGTTGCCCGGTTTCGCTTCCGCTGAGGTGAGCGCCCCGGTGGCGGCGTGCAACAACGCCGCCGCCCGCTCCACATCGCCGGGAGCCGTGCGGACCTGAAAGCAGCGCCACCGCGCCGCGACGCCGCGCCGCACGAGCGGCTGCTGCGCCGGCGTGCTACTCGTTGCCGAGCGCTTCGCGGACTTTCTTGAAGAAGTTCTTATCGTGTGCTTCCTCGCCGCCGGCCCCCGCGAATTCTTCCAACAGCTGCCGCTGCTTGCGGCTCAGCTTGCGCGGCACGGCGACGCGAATCGCGACCACGAGGTCTCCGCGTCCACGGCCACGCATCTTCGGCAGCCCCCGGCCGGGGATGCGAAACGTCGTGCCCGGTTGCGTGCCGGCCGGCAGATGCAGCGTCGTGGCTCCATCGAGCGCTTCAATCTCCAACACCGCACCCAGTGCGGCCTGCGTGAAGGAGACGTCGGTTTCACAATGCAGGTCGGACCCGCTTCTCTGAAAGACCTCGTGCTCGGCCATATGCACGTAGATGTAGAGATCTCCGCTTTGGCCGCCGCGATCGCCCGCCTCTCCGAGCCCGGTATGGCGGATGCGCATGCCGTCCTCGACGCCGGCCGGCACCTTGACCTTCACTCGCTGCTCGCGCTCGACCCGCCCTCTGCCGGAACACGCCTTGCAAGGATCTCGCACGACCGAGCCCGTTCCGCCGCAGCGCGCGCATGGCGCGCTTGTGACGAACTGACCGAAGGCGGTGCTGCGCGTGTGCCGCAGCTCTCCCGTTCCCCGGCAGTCCGGACACGTGCTGACTTCGCGACCGTCCGCCGACCCATTACCGCCGCACACGTCGCAGCGGCCCATGTGCGTGAACGTGATCTCGCGTCCGGCCCCTTGCAAGACGTCATGGAGATCGACTTCGAGGTCATACCGCAGATCCGAGCCGCGCGTCGGAGCCGCTCTGCCGCCCATGCCGCCGCCAAAGAAGAAGTCGAAGATGTCGCCCACGCCTTGACCGCCGAACGGTCCAGCGCCCGGGCTTCCAACGCCGTCGACCCGCCCGTAGCGATCGTATTGCGAGCGCTTCGCGCCGTCCGACAAGACGGTGTATGCCTCATTGATCTCGCGGAAGCGCGCCGCGGCCTGCGGCTTCTCCCGCTCTTCGACCACGTCAGGATGGTAGCGCCGCGCGAGGCTGCGATAGGCTCGCTTGATGTCGTCGTCCGATGCGTCGCGCGGGACCCCGAGGGTGTCATAGTAATCGCGTTGCGTTGGCACTGCCGCCCCTGCTTCTCCTGAAACTCTCGCTTACTCTCGCGGAGTCGACGATGCGTCCCCGTGGAAGAGGGCGTTAAGATTGTCGGCCATGCAATTGATGAGCGCGATGAGCCGCGCGTACTGCATGCGGCGAGGCCCGAGGATGCCGACGGCGCCGGCGTTGCTGTCCCCTACTTTATAAGGAACGGTCACGACGCTACACTCACTCATATCGGCAGTGGGCAACTCGCGCCCGATGCTGACCTTCGCGCCCTCGGCCAGCAGCGAGCGGTGCAGAAGCTGATACAGCGTCTGCTCCTCTTCCAGCAGATCGAGTATCGCTCGCAGCTTTCGCAGGTCGCGAAACTCCTGTTGATCCAGCAGGTTGTGCGCCCCCTCGGAGAAGAGCCGGCCCTCGATCCCAGCCTCCGAGTGTTCCGCAAGGATGCTCGCGATGTGGCGCAAGAGGTCGGCCGGCAAGGGCGTCTGACACGCGAGCCGCTGCAGCGCCTCCAGATCGATGTCGCGCAGCGCCGTCCCTTGCAGATGCTGGTTGAAGTTGTTGGCGGCGTGCACGAGCGCCTCGGCGTCGAGATCCGCCTGGACGTTGACGGTTTTCTGCGCCGCCAGACCTAAATTGCTTACGAGCACGATGTGAGCCGCATGGTCGTCCAGCCATATCAGCTCGATGTGGCGAAACACTTGGGTGCTCAAGCGTGGTGCGATGGCGAACGCAATGTTGCGGGTCAAGCTTGAGAGGACGTGCGAGGCATGGTCGACGATGGAGTCCAATTGATGACTGGCGCTGTTGACCTCAAGCCGTATGCGCTCGCGCTCTTGGGCCGTCAGCGTCTCCGGCAGCATCAAGCGGTCGACGTAATAACGGTAGCCGCGGTCGGAGGGAACGCGGCCGGCGGAGGTGTGCGGCTGGTCGAGATAGCCTTCTTCGTCCAGGCTCGCGAGCTCGGCACGCACGGTCGCGGGGCTGATCCCCAAGTTGTACTTCTGGGTAAGCGTGGCGGAGCCCACGGGCTCTCCCGTGGCGATATACTCGTACACCACGGTGCCGAGAATAGCCGTCTTGCGGCGATCAAGCGGCTGTTCGGCCGCTTGCTCGAAGGCTTTGTCCGTTTGGCTTACCCGTTCATCGGTTTCGTGCGGTTTTTCCATCGTTGGCAATCGCGCATTGAGAGTGCTAATTCGATTTCTACGGCAAACGGTCGGCGCGTCCCTTGTCAAGAACGTGGCGCCACGTCCGTGGATCGCGGTGCGGCGAGGTGATGAGTGGGACCTGATATGACGACCGGATCAGCGCAACGGCGAGTTGCGTTGGTCACCGGCAGCGCCGGCGGCTTGATGCGGGGGGTGTGCGTCTCGCTTGCGTCGGCCGGATATGCCGTCGCCGTCAACTTTAAACCGCCGCGCACGCACGCGGACGATACGGTGGATCTCGTGCGGCGAGCGGGTGGTGAGGCTATCAGCTTATCTGCCGATGTCGCCGTGCCCGAAGAGGCAGCCGCCCTTGTCGCCGACTCACACGAACAACTCGGACGCCTCGATGTGCTCGTATGCGGCGCCGGGCCAATGATCGTGAAAGACGCCTTCGACATGACTTTGGCTGAGTACCGCGCGATGATCGAGGGCAATCTAGGCTCCGCGTTTTATACCATCAAGGCTGCGTTGCCGCTGATGCGCGCGCAACGCTTCGGGCGCATCGTCACGTTCGGCATGACGGGAAGCGAAGCGACGATGGGCATGCGACGGATGGCGGCGTATGCCGCCGCCAAAGCCGGCGTTGTCGCGATCACGCGCTCCTTGGCTTTGGAAGAAGGGCCGCACGGAATCACCTGCAACACGATTGACATAGGCGACATCCGCGACAAAGACGTCGATCGAGCGGGCGCCGTGGCGCGGCGCGACTATCGCAATCCGACCATGCGGCCGGGAAGCTGGCAAGACATCGGAGACGCCGTCGTGTACCTCGCCGGCGAACAGGCGTCGTTCATCAACGGCGCGGTCCTCAACATCAACGGCGGTTGGCAAGGATTTCTTGCGGAGTTTGCGAGGTGGCCATGAAGCGAAAACAAGCGCGGATCAAGCTCGGTACCGTCGGACACTTTTCCCTTGCGGTCAAGGATCCCAAGGCGAGCGCACGGTGGTGGGCATGCACTTCGACCTGGAAACGATGGTGCGCGGCAAAGACTTCGTGGGCATCAACAACGAGGCGGTCACAATCGTTTTCTTCAAAGGCCGTCCGCACCCTGAGACGCTCGAGCATATGTCCTTATCTGAACACGATGAGCGCGTTGCGTGCCGCTCTCAAGCAACTGAGGGCAGCGGGCGTCGCGCTCGAGGATCCCGGCGATGAGATCGGTCCGGAGGGGCCGGGATCCGCTCATATGGGATTGTGGTTTCACGACGACGACGGCTACCGCTGGGAGCTTTCCGTGCAGAACGTAGCCCGGCGGCGGGGGTGAACGTACGTCCGCCGCGCCCATCGCCACGCAGTAGAGGCGTGCGCTCGGTCCGCATCCGTCATCCATTCAAGGATGTTGTCGTGAAGTTCGCGCGCTGGCCGTGAGGCAAAAGTGATTGTGAGCCCGGCGCACCGATGCGCGGCGGGCTCACTTGGCCGTGCAGCTGCACAGCCTGCGATGTTGCGTGCGTTTAGCGGATGGTGCCGTTTAGTCCGTTCGGGAAGAACGGCCGAACGATTGCAAGCACCTGCTGCACCGTTCGCGCAGCGACCAGAGCCTGTGCGTTCACCGAGAACAAGTGAGATCCGGAGGGCGGCGGGAGGACGTCAAGAGCATCCAGCGGTTTTGTGGCGACGCCAAAGGCAGCCACTTGCAGCCTGATGTTCCCCGCGTGCTCCGCTTCCGTTCCAAGAATACGAGCTGCGTAGCCTAAGACGATCTTCGACTGCAGCAAAGGCGCCGCTCCCGCATACGCGCTCACGCCCGTGTCTTCGAGTGCCCGGGCGAGAAGCAGAAACTCGAGCTGATTCCCGAATCCGACGCCGACCGCATTCAGATTGATGGCGGGTTTTGCCACCGCATTCGCAGAGCCGATCAGCTGGTGGAGCAGTATGACGTGCTGTTGTTCATCGTACGCGAGCTCGCGCGCCGACTGTTGCAGCAACGCGTTGCTGAAACTGACCATCTTGCCGCCGACGGTCGCCCCTGGTTTTCCAAAGCCACCGGTCACTGGGGCTATGCCCGTGATCCCGTGACCGGTCGTCGCGTAGGTATAGAATTCCGCCTCAAGATATTCCAGATTCAACGCGAAGTTCAAGATGTCGTCGTCGGATATGTCGTAGCCGAGGACGGTCGCGGGCAGGCCCATTGCTGCAGTGACCGCCAAGGCCCCCGCGCCCAGGCTTCCCAACATGGTCTTGCGCGATAGCTGCCCGAGCTTATCCAGTGTCGGACTAGGGGTCTTAATTTCTGACATCATCACACTCCAGTTGCAGAGATAGAAATAAAGCAGCGACGCCTCGCCCCGGCGCGTCTCGCTGCATTTCACTTCTCCCCAACGAATCAGGATGTATTTCGGATGTATCCGACTTAAGGCGTGCCCGTACGTCGCCCGGCCTTAAAGGCTGAAATGCTCCGCGGGACAGGGAATCGTCCGATTGCCTTGCGCCGACGTATCAAAAATCGCAGGCTTGTTTTCGACGCTGGCGGAGGCCGCTGATATGAATACTGATGTCTGGTACGAGTAGCACCGCGGACCAGCCGCGAGATTCCAATCGGCGGCATCGCGTCTTTCGTAATCCGCTCGTCGTGCGGCTGACCCATTGGCTAAGCGCGCTTGCCCTGTTGATCCTGACGATGAGCGGGATGCAGATCTTCAACGCTCACGCCGCGCTCTATGCATCCGATGCGTCGGACTTCGCTCATCCGGCGTTGGCCATCGGCGGCGGGATGGACAGCCGCGGCGATCCCAAAGGGTTCGTGCAGTTTGGTTCCAGGCGCATCAGCACCACGCATGTGTTGGGTTGGGGTCCGAACGGCTATGGGGAAGAAGGTCCGCGCGCATTTCCCGCTTGGGCGACCATGCCCCCGCAACAAGACCTGGCCAACGGTCGCCGCTGGCATATCGCGTTCGCCTGGATCTTCGTCCTTTGCGGTCTGACGTTCGCACCGTGGGCGCTGCGGCTGTGGCCAAGCCGCGCCGATATGCGCGCGTTGCCACACGCGTTGCGCACGCATCTGCTTCCCTGGAAAGTCGCTCCCAGCGCGCAACAGAATCCGCTGCAGAAGCTCACCTACTTCGGACTGGTGTTCATCGTCGTGCCCATCGCGATACTCTCGGGATTAGCGCTTGCGCCGGCGGTCGACAGCTGGGCCCACTGGCTGCCCGCGATCTTCGGTGGTCGCCAGTTCGCTCGCATCTGGCACTTCGCGGCGATGATCACCATCATCGTGTTCTTCGTGGGGCACGTGGTTATGGTCGCGCTGACGGGGCTGGTCAACAACATGCGCTCCATGATCACAGGTTGGCTCGTCGTGCCGCAAAGCGCGGCGGCCGGCGGCGTTGTGCGCCCTAGCGCCGCCGATGAGCCGGCCGCGAAAGTGCCGGCGCTGTCATGAAACGCGTCACTTTCATCTCAATCGCCGGCTCGACGCTTCTGACCGGCTGCTCCGGCTTCGTCACATCGCTCAACGACAACGCCACCGTGCGCAAAGCGCTTGAGGTTCCGGAACGGCTCAACACTGCGCTGCTCAGCCACGGCCATCCGCTGGCGCGCGAATATGCCGAGTCTGCGATCTCGCCCGACTTTCGGCAAAACGGATTCGATCCGCCCTCGAGCGCCGAGTATGGACGTTGGAGCGCCACAGGCTGGGCTGGTTACCGGTTGGTGGTCTCTGGCCTCGTAGACTCTCCGCGCTCCTACGACCTCGCGGCGCTGCGCCATAAATTTCCGCGGCGGTCGCAGATCACGCGCCACGATTGCGTGGAGGGCTGGAGCGTCATCGGCAAATGGACCGGCGTGCGCTTGACCGACGTGTTGCAAGACTGCATTCCGAAGCCCCAAGCAGGGTTTGTCGTGTTCCATTGTCTCGACGATGACGGCACCGCAACGCGCTACTACGAGTCCTTGAACATGGAGCAGGCGGCTCACCCTCAAGCGCTGCTCGCGTACGAGCTCAACGACCGGCCGGTGCCGTTGAAAAACGGAGCGCCGTTGCGGCTCAAAGTGCCCACCCAACTTGGCTATAAAAGCGCAAAATATGTGAACCACATCGAAGTCGTGGCGCGACTCGGAGGCCACAACGGTAAAGGCGGGTACTGGGAAGACCGCGATTATGAGTGGTTCGCGGGGATATAGCCTAAGAACTCAGTGACTTCCTCGAGATCGTGCACTCGGCGCGCTGGCGGCAGCGCGGCCAAGATGCGCCGGCCGTAGGACATCGTTTCGAGTCTGCCGTCGAGGATGCACATCAAGCCCCGATCGTTCGCGCTGCGGATGAGGCGCCCGAGGCCCTGCTTGAGCTTGGTGACGGCGACCGGCACCATCAGCGTTTGAAACGCGTCCTCGCCCTTTTCCATAAGCAGTTTCGAACGCGCCGAGATGATGGGGTCGTCAGGCGGGGGGAACGGCAGCCGGTCGATGATCACGCAGGAGAGCGCGCTCCCCACGACGTCGACCCCTTCCCAGAAGGAAGCCGTCGCGAACAGCACCGGGTTTTGCTCTTCCCGAAACCATCGCAAGGCCGCTCCCTTGGGGACCTGTCCTTGCACCTTGAACGGAAAGGGAAGGGTCGGACCGAGTTCGCTCGCCACCGCCTGCATCGCCGACGTCGAGGTGAACAGGACGAACGCGCGGCCGCTCGTCGCGCGAAGCACAGAGGCGACCACGCGCGCCGCTCGTGAGAGGAAGTCCGGGCGCTTGGGGTTGAGGCGCTCCGGCGGAAGATACAGCATGGCCTGACGCGCGAAATCGAATGGCGATTCAAGCACGAGTTCATCCACGATTCCGTCGTCCAAACCGGTCTGTCGCCGCAGGTACGAGAAATCCCCACCGGTGGAGATCGTCGCCGACGTCATGACGACGCTGCGCGCTGCATCGAAAAGACGTTCGCGCAAGACGGTTGCGATGGACGCAGGGGCGCAATGAGCCGCGTAGCCATTGACGCGGCGTTGATCGTCGTGCTCGGCCCAGGCGATCCACTGATCGCCCGCGAGCCGCAGCCGTTCGATCGTCTGCGTGTGACGGACGATCACCGCCGTCAGCAGGTCGCGCCGCCGCTTGAGGGCATCTTCGTCTGAGTTTGGCAGGCGCGTTGCCTTGGACCACCGCTCAGCGACCCAGTTCTCAGCGCGATATAACGCCCGCTGCAGCGGGTCGAGCAGCTCCAAGGCGCGCACGTTGTCTCGCAGCGGGTAGCGCAGGCGGCCGCCGTCGGCGAGCGCTTCCGCAAAATCGGCCGCAGCCGCGCCGAGCGCGGCATTGAGGAGCTCGTCGAAGACATAGGCGCGGTTCAGCTTCTGCTGTAGACGGCCGACCGACGCTTTGGAGACGCTCGAGGCAAAGGCTGCGGTAGCCCAATCCTCGATCTGATGCGCCTCGTCCAGCACCGCATAGTCGTACGGGGGGATGATGCCCCCGCCCGCAGCCATGTCGGCGAAGAACAGCGCGTGATTGACGACGATGATGTCGGCGTGGCGCGCAGCCTCGCGCGCATGCATCTGATGGCAGCGCTGCGGGCCGAAGAACTCGCATCCCTCCATAATGCAGTCGTCCGCATCGGCGTCGACCTCGCGCCACCACGCATCCGGCGGCACGAAATCTAGTTCCGCCTTGTCTCCGCTCGGAGTGCGGTCGGCCCAACGGAACAGCGCCGCATCTTCACTGCTGCGAGCGAGCACCAGGCGAGAGCGCAGCTGCTCCAATTTGTCGCGACAGAGATAATTGTTGCGGCCTTTCAGCTGGACAACACGCGCAGACGAGTCGAGCACGTTGAGCACATGAGGAATATCTTTTTGCAGCAGCTGCTCTTGCAGCGCGAGCGTCGCCGTCGAGATCACCACGCGTTGGCCGGAAAGCAGCGCGGGCACCAGGTAACCGAAGGACTTGCCGGTTCCTGTCCCTGCCTCGACCATGACGTGGACGTGCTCGAGCAGCCCACGGTTCACAAGCTTGGCCATTTCTATTTGCGCCGGCCGAAACTCGTAGCGCGGGTCGCTCTTGGCCAGCAGTCCTTGGCGGCCCAAAACGTCATCAATCGTCAACATCGAACGTGTGTTCGACAGTTCGCCCCACGGTGCCGGGTCCCTGTGTTCCGACAAGCGGCGGGTGCATCACGAAGCCGATACACACCTAATGGCAACCAAAATCACCACGAAGCACGAGCACTCCAAGAACCTGCGTCGCACAGCCTTCCACGAGGCCGGTCATGCGGTTATGGCTGTGCTGCTCAAGTTGCCGTTTCGCTACGTCACGATTGTGCCGACGGCGGAGTTTCTCGGCGGCTGCAATTTCCGCACTCCGTCCTACGCGCAAAAACTGCGCCTCGTCGCCCAGAACCCCAACGCTTGGGATCGGGATCGCTTGGAGAACGAGATCCTCTTCTATATGGCCGGCGCGATCGCGGAGAAACGAATCTCAGGACGCATCGAGGCCAGAGGATCGTCGTCCGACCGGCACTGCGCGAGCGATCTCGCCACGGCCGCGCTGCGCTACGCTGCTCCCGAAGAAGTCGTGGCCTATTTGAAATATCTCAGCGTGCGCGCGAGTAATCTCGTGAACTCGCCGGAGGTCTGGGCTCAAGTGGTTCTGATCGCGCAGAGACTGCTGAAGATCAAGAAGCTCACGCAGACCGAGGTCAAGGAAGTGCTCGGCGTGGGCAAGTTCGCAGCCCGCACCTAAGCTTTCTACCGCGCTGCCGCCGGCGCAACGGCTATAGCTCTTCCCACTCTTTGCGCGCCTTGTGGCGCTTCTCGTTCTTCCGTTTCTTCTCGATCAGCGACCCGCTCGCCGAGGCATGAGTGTTGACCGGCACCGTCGGGCGCAAAGAGCGCCGCCGCTGCACGTCGATCTTGCGTTGGATCTCGGTTATCCTGGCAGGCGCAGCCGGTTTCTTACGGCGTGTCATCGCGTTGCGCTCGGCTCCTCGTTGGATGATTTCGGCTCGCCCTGCACTGTATCGGCCTTTTGCAAGCGAAGGCTCCTCGCTTGGCGCACAGAATGAGGCGTGGTGGCCACGACCGGGACTCCGCTGAAGCCATCAAGCATTCCGCTGGCAGCCGCTTCCGCGCAGCCGGCGCGTCAAGCGACGCTGCCGACCATGATGCGCGCGCTCGTCAAAGAAAAGCCCGCAACCGGATTGGTTCTCCGCCGGGTTTCGCTCCCCCAGGTCGGCGCGACCGACGTGCTCATCAACGTCCAAAAAGCCGGCATCTGCGGCACAGACGGGCATATCTGGGATTGGGATAAGTGGTCGCAAAACCGGATCGTGCCGCCCTTGATCGTCGGCCATGAGTTCATGGGATACGTGGCGGCGGTGGGCGACGCGGTGCGCAGCGTCGCGCTCGGCGATCGGGTGTGCGCCGAAGGCCACATCTCGTGCGGCATCTGCCTGCTGTGCCGCACCGGGCAAGAATTCATCTGCGAACGCGTGCGCATACTCGGCGTGGATCGCGACGGCTGCTTTGCGGATTACGTCTCCGTGCCCGAGCACAACGTCTGGAAGCTGGATCCCGCGGTCCCGGATGATTGGGCCGCCGTGTTCGACCCGCTCGGCAACGCCGTCCACACCGTCATGGCGGCCGGGGTCAGCGCCAAGAGCGTCGTCATCACGGGCGTGGGTTCGATCGGCTTGATGGCGATTCCGGTCGCGCGCGCAGCGGGAGCCGCGCGGCTCATCGCGATCGACGTCAATCAGCACAAACTCGACCTGGCGAAATCGCTCGGCGCAGACGAGGTCTTCGACGCGCGCACGCCCGCGCTGCGCGAGAAGATCTACGCCTTGACCAACGGTGACGGCGCCGACGTGCTGCTGGAGATGAGCGGCAGCGGCGCTGCCATCAATCAAGGATTGAGCATGGTCCGAAACGGCGGCCGCGCGGCCCTCCTTGGATTGCCGTCCGATGATGTGAGCCTCAACTTGGCGGAGAACATCATCTTCAAAGGGCTCACAGTTTTGGGCATCAACGGGCGCAAGATGTTCGAGACGTGGTATCAGACGCAAGCGCTGGTGACGGCGGGACGCATCGATCTCGCCCCGATCATCACCCACGTGCTGCCGTTGGAGCGCTTTGCCGAGTGCTTCCAGCTGCTCAAGAACGGCCAAGCTGTAAAAATCGTCATCGATCTGACCGCTGAGGGCGCCGCTGCGTGAACCAGTCGTACGATCAAAAGCTGAAAGCCGACCTTGACGCCTTGCGAGCGGCGGGGACTTTCAAGCACCTTCGGCACGTGACCACGCCGATGCGGGCCGAGGTCGATATGGAGGAAGCCGGCCGAACCATCGTGCTGTCCAGCAACAACTATTTGGGTTTGGCGGATAACCCCCGCGTGGTTGAGGCCGGAATTCGCGGCCTGCAGAAATACGGCGCCGGCACTGCCAGCGTGCGTTTCATCTGCGGCACGTTTGATATCCACCGGGATCTCGAGCGCGAGATCGCCCATTTCTTGGGGACGGAAAATGCGCTGACATATGTCTCGTGCTGGACGGCGAACGAGGGACTCATCCCGACCATCGCCGGCGCGGGATGCGCGATCCTTTCCGACGAGCTCAACCACGCGTCGATCATCGACGGCTGCCGGCTCGCCTCACAGGCGCAGCGCTTGCGTTTCAAACATTCCGACATGGCCGACCTCGAGGCCAAGCTCGCCGGCCTCGCCGCGGGCATGACGAAATTTATCATCAGCGACGGCGTCTTCTCGATGGAGGGCGATCTTGCCAGGCTTCCCGAGATCGTCGCCTTGGCCAAGAGATACAACGGCGTGACGATTGTCGACGACAGTCATGGAACCGGCGTGATGGGCGCCACCGGCCGCGGCACGGTCGAGCATTATGGGCTGACGGGCCAGATAGACATCATCACCGGAACGCTCGGCAAAGCTTTGGGCGGCGCAGCCGGCGGATTCGTCGCGGGGTCTGAGAACTTGGTCCAAACGCTCATCCAGCGGTCCCGCACGCAGCTCTTCTCGAACGCTCTCCCTGCCACGGTCGCTTGCAGCGCGTTGGCTGCCATCGAAGAGTTGCAATCGCAGCCGCAACTGCTGGAAAAACAACGCGAGAACGTGCGTTATTTTCGGGAGGGCTTGACTGCGCTCGGGTACCAGCCGCTGCCGGGAGAAAGCGCCATCATCCCGATCATCGTCGGGGAAACCTCGTTTGCCATCAAATTGAGCGAGTTGCTGTTGCACAAAGGCGTCTTTGTGACCGGCTTCGGATTCCCGGTGGTTCCGGAAGGAACCGCGCGAATCCGCGTGCAGATGAGCGCAGGGCTCGAGCGAGAGCAACTCGACCGAGCTCTGCTCGCCTTCGAGCAAGTCGGCACGGAGCTTGGGCTGCTGCCGGTGCGCAGCCACTAACGCACGATCAGTCGCTCAAGATGCGAGTGAGCGCCGTATAGATGGTGGCGGCGGCGCGCCACGATTCGATATCCGACGTGATCGCAGGGGTGCGGCTGTCGCGCCCCAAGACGTCGGGCAAGCCGCCCGGCTGCGTCGCATTGGCCGGCAATCGCGCGACGCTGCGGAAGATAAGCTCGGCGTACAGCGCATTGGCCCATCCGAATTCACCACGCGTGAAGTGCCAGGGCCGGTCGGGGTCGACGCTCTCGTAGAATAAACCCTTAGATCCGTCCACGGCGCGCAGCTGCGCGAGCGCCTCACCGACTTCCCCCGACGTTCTCGAGGTGATGGCCGCGCTGATGATGCCGAGCGGCCAGATCCAGCCGGTCGGCGTGTGCGGGCTGCCCAGGCCCGCTGCGTACCTCCCGCGGTAGTAATACGGGTTGGCGTTCGAAAGAGAAAAACGCCGGCTCGCGATGTAGAGGGCGTCGCGCGAGGCGACCGTGCGCAAGTATGGAGCGGCCAGCAGATTCGGAAGGTTGGCGTCGTCCATCAGCTGCGCGTTGCCGGCGCCATCCACTTCGTACGCATACAGCCACCCGAATCTGAAATCGTAGACCTGCGCGAATTGATCGACCCCCATGCGGATGGCGGCAGCCAGCTCGCGCGCTCGAAATGCGAGACCATCGTCGTTGTATCCGATCTCGCTCAAGCTCGCGAGATAGTCGAGCGAGCGGGCTGCGAACATCTGCTGCGGGATGTTGAAGGGGTATCGAACGGGGTCGTCAGAGGGGCGAAAGGCTCCCCAGATCATCCCGGTGTCCGCATAACTCGCGCCGCTGCCGTCGTTCTGCAAGAATCTGGAGCGGTACCGCGAGCAGGTGCGGTGGCGCTGTTCGCACTCGTAGGTGGAGACGATGTGCAGAAACGCCCAGCGCAGCCGCGTCGTGAAGATCGAACGGTCGCCCGTGTATTGCCAGTACGTCCAGATGAGCAGCGCGGGATACGCAAGCGAGTCGACCTCCCACTTCTCCTCCCAAATCTTGTAAGCGGCGGTGAACGCGTTGGCGTAGGCGGATATCAAGATGTTCTTCGTGTCGCGGGCGATGACGCCGCGCATGACCGGCTCCAACTGTGGATACGCGGAGATGAAGCGCGTGTAAGGCAGCGCTTGAGCGGATGAATCGCGCAGCCACATAGCCGGGATGTCGCCGGTCTGCACGAAGATGGTGCCGTCGTCCTGAAGAAAAAAGTCGGACGTGAGCGTGTGAAAAAGAGTGGGCGCATCGAGCTCGATTGTGCGCGGACGCGCGCCGGGCAACGTGAGGCCGATGGTGGTGCTCACGCCCGTCACCGGTACGGAGGTCTGATCGTCGGCCGCCATGGCCGATGCGCCGCTCAGCGCGAAACAGACGGCTATGATAAGGAGTCGTACCGGGAACACGCGCTCGCGCTTCGCGCGAATCGTGCCGCGAGACCTTTCCACGAACAAAAACGGACGCTGAGCGTCCGTCTTCTATGGATCGTTTGGGTTGCGGCGATGTCTTACGAACGGCGGCGCAAGGGCGGTGGCGTTAGGATGCTTTGCGTTGCAGCACCGACAGGTCGACCGTGCTAGGCTGAGCTTTTAGGACCGTCAGCATGCCGGCCTTCTGCGTACGCGACTGACCTCGCATGATGTGAGAAGCTAGCAACAGGCTCGCGCTCACAAGAATGGTCATGACCAGCGCTACGATCGGACCTGCGACCACGAAGGCCGTGACGACCGTTACCAGACTGAAACTGACTGCTGCCCACATGTTCGTTGTACCCCTCAAGCCGAAGCTGTCGATGTCGTTGTGCACGTTTTTGTGCCGTTCTGCTGATATGACCGGAAGTGCCTACGCGCGTTACCCGTTTGGCCGTCACGGCTCCCGCGCGGGCGCGCATGTGACGATGGTCATGCGCGAAGGTGCGCGCAGGCGGCACTGCAAATCGTAGCGCCGATGATCGCACGGATCTTGCCCATCCTGGGCGTCACCTTCATCGATATCCTCGGCTTTAGCATCCTGCTGCCGATTCTTCCGTACTTCGTCAAGAGCTTCGGATCTTCGGATGTGGTCGTCGGTCTGCTGTTCTCGACTTTTGCGGCCTGCCAGTTCTTCGCGGGTCCGGTGTGGGGCAATCTGAGCGACCGCATCGGGCGCAAGATGGTGCTGATCGTCAGCCAGATCGGCGCCACCATCGGATGGATGATGCTGGCATTCGCGCACACGATCGCGATGGTGTTCATCGCGCGCATGGTCGAGGGCGCTTCCGGCGGAAACCTGAGCGTCACCCAAGCGTATGTCGCCGATCTTGTCGAGCCCAAACAGCGCGGCCGCGCCTTTGCATACGTGGGCGCCGCCTTCAGCGCAGGCATCGTTTTCGGGCCGGTGTTGGGGGGCGTGCTGTTGGAGCGCTACGGCTTTCGCGCACCCTTCCTGGCGGCCGCCGGCTTACAGCTGCTGACGCTTGCGATCACGATCGTCATGCTGCCGGAATCGCGAAGCGGCGCCGGCGCGGAGGTCGCGACCGTCGCTCACATCCGCCGATCGCTGCAGGACCCCCGGGTCTCTCCGGTCTTGCTGCAGATGTGGGCCATTTCGCTGGCGCTCTACGCATGGTTCGGTGTCTATGCGCTGCTGCTGCAGGCGGCGCTGCATTTCAGCGCCAGTCAGACGAGCTTTTTCTTCGCTGCTTTCGGGGTGTTGAGCGTCATACTTCAGCTCGGGCCCGTGCCCCGGCTCATCGACGCGGTCGGCGACCGGCGCAGTTCCAACATCGGAATCCTTTGCGCGTTCACGGGATTTGCTGCGGTGCCGCTCATCCATAGTCTCGCGACGTTGCTGCCTACGTTTCTTCTGTTCGCCGTCGGGTTATCGCTCGCGAGGCCTGGTCTGTCTTCCATGCTGACCGCCTCAGTGCCTGAGAACCAGCGCGGAACTATTCTGGGCGTCAGCTCGGCTCTAGACAATCTGTCCGGTTTCTCAATGCCGCCGCTGTCCACCGGCCTCTTGGGCCGGTACGGACCGCCTTGGGCCGGCGCCATCTCGACCTTCTTCTCATTGATCGCGCTGTTGATGGGACTGTCCGCTCAGCGCAAGGAGCAAGGCGCGCTGTCGAGCGCGGAAGCCCACCTCACGCAGGAAGCCGGTCAGACTTTGGCCGGTTCGTCCACGTAGTTCTCGTACAGCAATCCCTCCGCGATCTCCATCGACTCCGCCATCAGATGATGGCGCAAGGCGAGGTCGGCGCAGGACAGCCCCGTTGCGTGCGCTTCTCGAAGCACGAGCGCAAGCGGGCTCTTCGTCTCGTAACTGACCCACGACGAACACCCGAGCTCACCCGGCGAAGCGCCTGAACGCAGCACGGTTTCGTAGTCGGGAAGCTGCACGCCCGCAAAGCGGTAGGCAAGAGCGCTGCGATAGGCGTCATAGCGCTCGCGTGAGGAGTACAAGTCCAAAAAAGTGATTCGGGCGGAAAGCGTCTGCGTCTGCGCCGCGTATGTGATGTCGGAGGCGTTTGCGGCGGTTGCCGCCGCCGCGTCCCACGCAGTCGTGGCTGCGTTCAGCGCGGCCTGAACCCGCGGCATGTCCTTGGCGGCGATGTCACCGGACGACGTATCCAACGCGTTGAGGGCTGCAAGAAAGTCGGTCAGCTGATGCACCGCGTCGCTGCCCATCGAGATGGCAGCCCGTGCGCTGTCAATACCCGCCACGAACTGGTCGGAAGCGCTCGACAGGTTGGCGATCATCGACGGGTAGAGCGGCAGCAGCGCGCGGGTCTTGGCGGTAGGCGGACCCTCGCTGATGGCGTCGGCGAGGTCTTTGAGCGGCGATTGATTGTCCGCCGTGAGCTTTGGCGCTGTTGCGATGACGTCTGAGCTGACGTCAAGCGTTCCGTTGATGTCGCGGGTCAGATGGTTCAGCCCTTCGATGGCTTTGCTCAGGTTGTTGCCTTTCTTCTTGGGCGAACCCAGATTGGGAATGGAGTGCGTTTGGCTCTCGAGCGCACTGAACAGCGATTCGATGTCCTGCTGCGCCGACTTGCCGCGGTCGCGCGCAAGCCGCGCGTCCTCACGGCCGATGTTCTGCGCGCGCGCCAATTGGGCTGCGACGTCCTCGACGCCCGCATCGACCGCTTGCGAGTAGGCGAGCGAACGCTCGTGCAATTGTCCGGGCGCCCCGGACTCGTGAAGCGCGATCTCGTTGCGCGTCACGTGGCTGCGCGCCAGCTGGTTGTCAGGCGACTGTTTGAGCGCCGTGAGCAGTCTGCCGCGCGCGTAGGAGAAGCGGCCCTCTTGCTCGTCATGGATCGCCTGGGCCGTGATCTGGTCGACGCTCGGTTTGTTCAACTCCGGATAGCCGAGCAAGTGGGCGATGCGATCCTTGGGCCGCGGATGATCGAGCAGAGCTTTCTCTTGGCGCGCCCCGGGAGATGAGCTCTCAAGCTTGTCGAGGTGCGCCATGAGGTCGACGTTCGCGTGCGGGTCGTAACCCGCGCGCGTCATCAGCAGCAGCCCGTATTGATCCGCCTGCAATTCGTCTTGCCTGGAGAACTTGTAGAAAGCCAAGTCGCCGCCATAACCGCCCAGCGCGTAGGCGATCGGCGATAAGATCGACAGCACGCCGATGAGGATGCCCAAGATATTGGCTTTTTGTCCGAGCGTGACGACGTGGCGCCGTTCGACATGGCCCATTTCGTGGCCCAGCACGGCGGCCAGCTCGTCGTCGGAGTTCACGAAGTTCAACAGACCAATATCCGCGTGCATGTAACCGCCCGGCAAGGCGAAGGCGTTGATCTCGTCGGAGTTGATGATCTCGAACCTGTAGGTGATCTCTTGGCGAGCGCGGTTGCGGGCGAGGCGCGAGCCGACCCCGTTCACCCAGTTGCTCAGAAACGGATCGGTGACGAGCATGCTTTGATCGTCGACTTGGCGGTTGAGATCTTGTCCCTGGGCGATCTCTTTTTCCGTCGACATGGCGCCAGCTGCTGCGGGCATCAGGATAACGGCCAACAGGATGCCGGCCATGACGCGGGCGATGGCGCGCATGCAAGAGGCGCTGAGCATCACCACTCGATGATCTCCTTTCCGCGCCAGAACAAACCCGTCTCCGTCGATGGCGGACGAGTGGCTAAAAAGAGCGCCGTCTGTGCGGCTTCCTCCGGCTCGACGTTGGCGTTGGGGCCGCCCATCGCCGTCTTCACCCAACCCGGATGGAACGAGTCAACCATGATGCGGCGCGGGCGCAAGTCGGCCGCCAAGCACTGCGTGTACATGTTGAGCGCGACTTTGCTGATGCTGTAGGCGGGTCCAGAGCCGTCGGAATCGCCTGACAGCTGACCCATGGTGGAGGAGACGTTGATGATGCGCCCGCCGTCGGGCATGTGCGGGATGAAAGCGTCGCACATCTCGATAGCGCCGTACAGGTTCACCGCGAGCGTGCGCTCGAGCACCAAGGGATCGAAATGGGAAGGCCGCATCCGGCGGTCCTCATCCAGAAAGATACCGGCGTTGTTGACCACGATATCGATCGCCGGATGGCGCTGCGCGAGGTCGAGGGCGAGCACCGCGATCTGCGCGGGGTTGCTGATATCCGCCACGCCGATGTCGCTCTTCCAGCCGTCGGCTTTGAGTTGCGAGACGATGGGCTCGCCCTGTCCGCGGTCGCGGACGACGCAGATCGCACACGCGCCGGCACGCGCGAACGCCTCGGCGATCGCCTTGCCCACTCCGCGGTTGGCGCCCGTGATGACGGCAGTCTTGCCCGTCAGGATGCCTCGCTCAACCGCTGTCTTCGCTGTTTTGGTCGCCATGGATTCCGTGCCTGCCTCCCGTCGGCTGTCACTAGACCCTTTATGCGGGCAAGACTTGACGGAGCCCTGCGCAAAACTGTGCGACGACTCGGAGGCTGTATGATCGATAAAGACCCACAAGCCATCGAAGCGCTGTTCGCTGAAAACAGGAGTTTCGCGCCACCCCCGGCGTTTGCAAACTCGGCCAACGTCCGCGACCCGGCCATCTACGACCGCGCCGCGCGCGATTTCGATGCGTTCTGGTCCGGGGAGGCCGAGCGCCTCGACTGGTTCGAGCGTTGGCGCAAAGTTCTGCATTGGGATGATACGTCGAAAGTCGCGCGCTGGTTTGACGGCGGAAAGCTCAATGCGTCCGTCAATTGCTTAGACCGTCACGTCGACCAGGGTCACGGCGGGCAGGTCGCATTTTTTTGGGAGGGGGAGCCAGGCGACGAGCGCGCCATCACCTACCAAGAGCTGCTCGCGGAGACGTGCCGGCTGGCGAATGCGCTCAAGGAACTCGGCGTCGGCCGAGGCGACCGAGTGGCGATCTATATGGGCATGGTTCCGGAGCTGGCTGCAGCGCTGCTGGCATGCGCGCGCCTCGGCGCCATCCACTCGGTCGTCTTCGGAGGCTTCTCGAGCGAGAGCCTGCGCGATCGGATCCTCGACGGCGAGTGCAAGCTGCTCATCACCCAGGATCAGAGCTGGCGCCGAGGCGGAAAAATTCCGCTCAAGCAGATCGCTGACGAGGCGATCGGACAGACGCCGTGCATCGAGAAGGCGCTGGTGTTGCGCCGCGTCGGCGACGCGGTCGGATGGAATGCCACGCGCGACGTCTGGTACCACGATATCGTGCCCAGGCAAAGCGACCGCTGCGAGCCCGAGCGCATGGACGCCGAGGACGTCTTGTACATCCTCTACTCCAGCGGCACGACGGCCAAACCCAAAGGCATCGTGCACACCACGGGCGGCTACCTCACCGGCGTGGCGTCAACGCATAAGAACGTCTTCGACATCAAGCCCGACAGCGATGTGTACTGGTGCACGGCCGACATCGGCTGGGTGACCGGACACTCGTACATCGTCTACGGGCCGCTCGCAAACCGCACGACCAGCGTCATCTATGAGGGCACCCCCGACTTTCCGGACAAAGACCGCTTTTGGGCGCTGGTCGAGAAATACAAGATCACCATCTGCTACACGGCGCCGACGGCGATCCGCACGTTCATGAAGTGGGGACCGCAATATCCGCAGCGCCACGACCTCTCATCGTTGCGGCTGCTTGGCAGCGTCGGCGAGCCGATCAACCCGGAAGCGTGGATCTGGTATCAACAATACATCGGGGGCGGCCGCTGCCCTGTGGTGGACACGTGGTGGCAGACGGAGACGGGCATGATCTTGATCTCGCCGCTGCCGGGCATCACCGCGACCAAACCGGGTTCAGCGACGTTCCCCTATCCGGGCGTTTTCGCCGACGTCGTCAATGCCAAAGGAGAGCCTGTGCCGTTCGGCGGGGGCGGCTATGTCGTCATCACCAAACCGTGGCCGGCGATGTTGCGCACGCTGTGGAAGTCGCACGATCGCTATCTTGAGACGTACTGGAGCAGATTCCGCCGGCAAGGCTATTATTTTCCGGCCGACGGGTGCAAGCGCGACCAACAGGGATACTACTGGCTGCTGGGGCGCGTGGATGACGTCATGAACGTGTCGGGGCATCGCATATCCACGACCGAGGTCGAAAGCGCATTCGTTGATCACCCGCGCGTTGCCGAGGCAGCCGTCGTCTCCAAGAAGGATGACATCACAGGGGAGGCGATCGCCGCGTTTGTCACGTTGAAGGGGGGCGACGCGGGTTCTAGCGCGCAAGCCGATGAGCTGCGCAAGCACGTCGCCTCAAAGATCGGCGCCTTCGCGCGGCCCAAATACATCACGTTCACGCCCGAGCTGCCAAAGACGCGCTCGGGGAAGATCATGCGCCGCCTGCTGCGCGATGTGATGGAAGAACGGCCGCTGGGAGACACGACGACACTCGCCGATGCGAGCGTCGTCAAGAATTTGAGCGAACTCGCGAAGACCGCTGTACCCGAGGAGTGAGCGTTCGCGGCAGGCTGATAGCGTCAGGCGGTCACGCGCCGGCCGCTGTGAGTATGAGGTCCGTCCCCAGCCCGACCGCGAATCCGACGAAGATGCCGACGGTGGCAAGCTCCTTATAGCCGATGCGCCGGCCGGCGGTCATCATCTCCCCGATGACGTAGATGATAGCGCCCGCGGCCAGCGTCAGGAACAAAACCGACAGCAGCGGCGAGACGAAGTGGTAGCCGATCACCGTACCAAAGAACGTCGGCGCTCCGCCGATGAGACCCAGCTTCACCAATGAAGGTACGTTTGTGCCGCCCGACCCGGCCAAGGGCGCGGCGATGCCGAAGCCCTCGGTCATGTTGTGCAGTCCGAAGCCCACGATCAGCAGCAAAGCGAGTTGAATCGCTCCCGTCGCGGCCGACTCACCGATCGCCAGCCCCTCGCTGAAGTTATGCAGGCCGATGCCGGCCGCGATGACGGTCGCCAAAGCCAGAGGCGTCATGGAAGCACCGGCGCCATGCTTGAGAAAGAACGAGCGGGAGAAGAACACGAGGCTCAAGAGCCCGGTCGCAAAGCCGCCTAGATAGGTGAGGAGCAAACCCCAAAACGGACCTTTGGGCGCGCCCTGCTCCACGTGCTGCAAGGCCGTCTCCAACGGTTCCCCGGCTTGACGCAAGATGTCGAAGAGCAGGAAGAACAAAACGCCGATGGCGATCGCATTGAAGAACGCGATGCCTCCCGGCGACACGCGTTTGATGGCGGCGAACGGCAAGCCGAAGAAGATCGTAAGTCCGGCGATGGCTCCCAAGACCAACGTCGTCGCCTGGCTCAGCGGGGCGCCGCTCGGATCCTTGCCCCCGCCCCCTCCCGCGCCGGAATTGGACATCTGCATAACGTCCTGACCGGCGAGAGCGGAAAGCCGGTCAGGTGCGTTTTCATACTGCACGGCCGTCACGAGACCGCCGGGGCCTGCGCCGGAATTCATCATGTGATCGGCGATGTGGCAGTGGAACAGCCACGTTCCAGGCTTAGCGTCCGCTCGGAAGGCGATGTCGCGGGTTTCGCCCGGCCCGATCAAGAGGGTGATCATGCGCTGGCGGCTCGCCTGTGCGACCGGTTGTCCGTCGACGGCGACCACTTCGAAACGGTGGCCGTGCACGTGCATGGTGTGGGATTCGGTGCCGCTGATGTTGATCTCGCGGATGCGCACGCGGTCGCCGCTTTTGACCTTGAAGGCTTTCGTCAACGGATAACTCTTGCCGTTGATGCTGAAGTAGTTCTCGGCATCGCTGAAGATGCGCCACGAGGACAACAGCATGAGATAATCGCGTGTGTAGCTTGGGCGCGCGGGTTTTGCTTCGTCCACGACGACCGCGCCGTATAGTCCTCGATCCAGCTGGTTCAGATCGTCGAAGTGGGTGTGGTAGATATACGTGCCCGGCTCGGTGGCTCGGAACACGTACGCAAAGGTCTCACCCGGCTGGATCGGGTTCTGGCTCAAACCCGGAACTCCGTCCATGTCGGCATCGACCGGCAAGCCGTGCCAATGGACGGTCGTCGCCTCGGGCAGATGATTCGTCAGCAGCACGCGCACGTGGTCCCCCTGGCGCACGTGAATGGTGGGGCCCGGAACGGTGCCGCTATACGTCCATGCCTGGGTGACGACTCCGGGGGCGACTTCCCAGGGCTTCACCTCTGCGACGATGTGAAATACCTTGACGCCGCCTTGGGGCACCGGCGGCAGCGCGGGCAACAGATCGTACGAGCGCTGCGCCTGGGATTCAGCGGCCACGACATCGGCATTGGAAACGTCTGAGTGAAGCAGTCCGGTCGTGCCGGCGCGTGCCGGGCCGTCAAGCGCCGCTGCTAGGCAAGCAGCGATGATCGCGAGCGTTGCGGTTTTCACGCCTGCGCGGCATCCTGCACGAGAATATCTCCCGCGAGTTGAGTGCTGATCGTGTGGATCTGCCCAGCGACGTCGATGCGAAGTAATCCCGCGACACGCTCGCGATGCTGGACGGTGATCTCCACACCGGGCCGGATGTTGATGTCGGCCAGGAATTTGAGCAGCTCCGGCATGTCGTGTTTCACTTCCAGCACCACCGACTTCGTGTG
The DNA here is from genome assembly GCA_003244105.1 of Candidatus Eremiobacter antarcticus. GTDB lineage: Bacteria > Vulcanimicrobiota > Vulcanimicrobiia > Eremiobacterales > Eremiobacteraceae > Eremiobacter > Eremiobacter antarcticus. The sequence goes on from QHBK01000014.1 coordinate 63,819, forward strand.
CACGGGCAGATCTGCAAGCTCCACTGCGTGGTCATGACGCCACAGCGAGCCGTCGGGCAGCGGGATCGGATGGCCGTGCGGACACGTCGACGGTTCGCCTAAGAATCGCGCCAAGTGCTCTTCCACCTGCGGCGAGATCGCGTGCTCGAGACGGCAGGCCTCGAAACCCGCCACTTCCCACGAGATGCCCAGATGATCCACGAGCAGCCGTTCCGCCAGCCGTTGCCTTCTCAAAGTCACCGCTCCGATGTGCGCGCCGCGCGCTGTCGGCACCACCCCGTGACGGCCCTCATGGACGACGTAGCCGTCGGCGTCGAGCTTTTTGAGCATGGCTGAAACGGATGGAGCGGATATCGCCAGTTCTTGCGCCACTGCCGTTATGGAAACCGGTTCTTCGCCGTCGTAGAGCCGCACGATCGACTTGAGGTACATCTCGACGTTGGGGCTGACTTCGGGCTCAACGGTGAGGAACGACGGGGGGAATTTCAGGGCTGAGTTGCTCACAAAAAGACCTCATCCACGGCTGTCGACCGGGCGGCATGCAACAATTAGGTCGGCCTAATTCGAGGTTTTAGACGAGCTTACTGCCTCATGATAGGCCAGACCGTTACTTTTCTTCAGCGGGACACCCCTTCCGGTGGACTGAGCTACGGGTGCAGAAGCGTCGTTCATCCTCTGTGGAGGGAACAACCCCATTGTTGAAAATCAAGACTTTGGTGGCAGCTTTGCTGGTCGCGGCATTCGCAGCCATATCAGCATCGGCGCCGCGCGCTGGCAGACGGAGCCGCCAGCACCCGCAACATCTTGCTCGGCGGCGCCGCAGCGACATTGATCATCCTCAACCACAACAAGAAAGTGCACGAGCGTTATGCCGAGGATGCGCATAGCAAGCGGTCTTAGCGGGCCAGAGCGACGATGCGTGGGCAGCTTACCGCTCAGAACAGCGCGCGTATGCGAACAAGAGCGCGATGGCAGCGGAGCTGCAAAAAGAGGTCAATTACCAGCACAACGTGGTCGCGCAGTTGCAGAAGCAAGTCGCGTCGCAACGGGGCCTGATCGATCAGCAGAACCGCCAGCTCGCCCAGTTGGGGATTCGCGTCGACACCGAGCGCGCTGCGCTGAACGCTCGGCCCGCTCGTCAGACGACCGCAAGCGCCCGGACTCAGCGCGGCGGCGTGGCTTCACGAGTCGTGCGCACCCGTACGGCTGTGCCGAACGATATCCTCGCCTACATGACGGTGCAGATGCGCTTTGATCCCGACGGCAAGGTCGCCGCTTATAGAGTCACACCGGGCCGACCGCAGTAGACACTTCCCCCGTGTGGTTCGCCTCCCGTGTATGCCCGCAGTGCCTGCAGCCAGGTCGACTTTTCCGAATCAGCAGCGAAAGAGTGGCGAAAGCTGTCGGCAGCGATCTGGGCAAGGTCGGCGCGACCCACACCGAGGGCGGCCGCTTTTTCGTACTCCGAGACGAGCGTCGTCTGAAAGAAAGCCGGGTCATCCGAACTCAGCATCACTGGGATTTTTGCGTCCAGAAACGCGAGCAGCGGGTGTGGCTGAGTTTGGTTCCACGCACCGGTGATCTCGTTGCTGGAGGGGCATACGTCGATGCTGATCTGCTTCTGGAGCAAGAGCGAGAGAGTATTCGGATGGCCGACGGCCGCCGTGCCATGACCGATGCGAGTCGCGCCGAGAAGAAGCACTGCATCGTCTACACTGTCGGCGCCCGCAGCTTCGCCCGCGTGCGCCGTTAGAGCCAAGCCGGCGCTTTTAGCGCGCGCATACACGTTCTTGAAATCTCGCGCTGGAAACTTCGCCTCATCGCCCCCAAGGCCCACCCCCACGACGCCGAACTGACGACAGCGGATGGCAAGCTCGATGTCCGCAGCCGCTGCCTCGACGCCGAGATTACGAACCATGTCGAAGATGAGCAGCGACGAGATGCCGTGCGCGGCACAAGCGGACTGAGACGCGGCGTGGATCGCCCCGACGATTGTTTCCAGATCGGTGTTTGCGAAGAAATGGCGCAGCGTGGCGGGAGAAAACAAAAACTCGACGTGACGAACACCTTGTTGGCGCACGAGCTCTAAGTACTCGGTCGTTATCTCGTAAAAATCATCTGGACGTTGCAGCACGCGGACCACTTGTACGAACGCGCGCAGAAAAGACTGGAAATCATGGCACGCATAGAGCTCGTCGACGTTTGCGGGCAACGTCACGCCATTGCGCCGCCCGATTCGGCGCAGCGACTGCGGCGCGACCGTGCCCTCGAGATGAACGTGCAGCTCCGCCTTCGGCAGCGCCGTCAGCCAGCGTCGAACGTCTTCCGTGACTGGCTTCAGCCGCGCGCCATTGGCCGTCTGCCGCGAGCGGGTCGGTACGTCCGCAGGTACTCCAATGTTTGGCGGTCGACGCTGCCGTCGGTGCGAACTCGCTCTTCCAGGTTCTCGCGGTGCATGAAGGCGGTGAACGCCGCTTGCGCCGCCTCGTTGTAACGGCTGTTGGAGCGGGCCAACATGCCCGCTTTGACAAGCAAAGCGCATATCTCAGCACCAAGTCTGTCGTCGACCTGGATCAAATCTTCGGGCGCGGGCCGGAAGAAGTACAGTTTGTGGAGGGACAGCAAGCGCGCGAGCTCGTCGATCGGCTCGGGATGATCATCAACTCGCAGATCGATATAGCGGTCGTTGAATCCGCCATAACCGCCGGCCGGCTTGCCGATGTAGAGTGCGGAGCTTTGCTTTCCCCGACGGTCGCCGCCGGCCGCTTGACCAGCTTGCAGCGCCGCCAACAGGCGGTCCGCCAAGCAGCCGCTGGAAGTCGAGAAGGAAGCCGCCATGTTTTCGATGACGGCCGGGCCTGCCAGGATGTTGCCTTGCACGGCGACGTTGTCTTGGGCGAGGCCGCCGGCCCACGCCAGGCACTTCGTGCCTGTGAAACTTGCGGAGCGGCCAGTCGAATCGACGATGCCGATCTGCCGCTGATCGTTGTGTTCGTCGCTTTGCGTCAGCGTTTCGATGACGCGACCCGGCTCGTGGCCTTCTTCGAGGAGGCGCAGACCGCGCGGTCCGTAGCTGGTGTTCGCCCACGCTTGCGTGGCGATCGCTCCCAAACCGCCGATGACCCATGGCACAACTGCTCCGACGGAAAGGAACTTCGACTGCACGGCAACGCCCAATTCGTTTGTCGACGGGTCGAATGCGACGATTGAAAAGGTTGAAGCGCGCATACTGTTGCGTTGGAGGTACGCTCCGGCGAGCCCGCTAACCTACGGCACGCGGGGTGGAGCAGTCCGGTAGCTCGTCGGGCTCATAACCCGAAGGTCGGTGGTTCAAATCCATCCCCCGCAACCAAATGAAAGTGCAGCCCCTAGAGGGCTGCACTTGTTTTATGCTTTGCGCTTACTTCAGCTGTGAAGCGTAAATGCTCGCGCTCTGAAGCTTAGACCCGTTGCAGCTGTGACGCTGCTTTGACCTCGCCTTGTATGACGACGGGCTTGCCGATTTTTGAAGGCAGCTCGCGTTGGACGAACTCTGCCGCAACGCGAATGGACTCTTTCACGCCGGCTTCCTCTTTGCAGATCGTCATCGATGCCCCGCTGCCGTCTCCGGTATCGATCCAGTAATAGTCGACGAAGCCTGGCAGTTTCTTGAGCTGCGGGACCAGAATTTCTTGCACCTTGCGATCGATTTCTGCCGTGTCCTTTGGATCGAACTTATACTCGCGAACTGCTGCGTACATCACCTTCTCCTTCTCAGTGCGCCAGGCGATTGCCTGAAGCGCGGCTTGCCGTTCATTCTACTAAGGCGCTCCCTAATTTTCAATCCAGGAATCCCACGATGCGGTCGCGTGCCGTAACTTGATGGCTTGGCGTACCGCAACGCAGGTTCGCCCCGGGAAAGCCAATGTGGTTCGATTCGCTACGCTGGAGCTCGATCACGATTTCAGTTCAACCCGGGAGAACGCCGCGAGCATCTCTTCCTCCGATGGTGGGTGCAGGACGTTGTGTTCTGCGAAATTGTTCGCTTGCGGATATTCTGTATTGACGACGCGATCGGCGGCCTCGCTCAAATCGTAGGCAGTATGACGCAGCTCGACGTCTGGTCCGAGCAACAGCCAATGCGCGCCGGGCAGCCCGAACGGCATTCCCACGCTGCCGGCGTTGACCACGCGAACATCGCCGATGTTTCGATCGAACTGCATGTGCGTGTGACCGCAGACCGCCAGCGCTGCGCCGATCCCCTCGAACACCGGCAAGAGCCGGTCTTCGGGTGTGTCGCGGGTGAACACTTCGGTGTCATCGCGGGGCGTGGCATGACAGAAAAGGACGTGGCCAAATTCTCGGACGTCGAGGCGCAGCGTCAGCGGCCACGCTGACAACCGCTGTCCGTGCTCGTGACCAAGCTCGGCGGCCACCCAGCTCACCACGCTGCGAAACCGCTCGGGAAGCGTGCCCGTCTCAACGCCTGCCATGTGCGAAGCCACTTCGCGGTCGCAATTGCCTTGAATAAAGTGAACAGGAACGGCAAGATCCAGCAAACGCGCGAGCGTTTCGCGCGGCATGGGACCCATGACGACGTCGCCGCCGACTACGATGCGGTCGACTCGAGCCTGCTCGATGTCGCTGAGAACCGCTTCAAGCGCCGGCAGGTTTCCATGGATATCGTAGAGGGCGGCAATCCTTGAGGGCTGCTCCGGAGCGCCTGCGTTCAAGAGGAGCGTCGCCGAATCAGACGTTCACTCGCGACATGTCGGCGTAGCGCGCTCCGGCAAAGGCGCCCGGCGCTGCGATCGCATCGATCTCCTCGAAGTCTCCTCGATCCAATTCGATATCGAGCGCGCCCAAGTTCTCCACTAAGCGAGCGCGGCGCCTGGTCCCTGGAATCGGCACAATATCTTCGCCTTGGCGCAGCAGCCAGGCAAGCGCGAGTTGCGCGGGCGTTATCCCCTTGCGCGCCGCTGTCTGTTTGACTCGCTCCACCAGAGCGAGATTGTGCTTGAGATTTTCTCCTTGGAACCTCGGGTGGTTCGCGCGAAAATCTTCCGCCGAAAATTGAGAAGCGCTCGCGATGGCGCCTGTGAGCAATCCCCGGCCGAGCGGGCTATACGCGACAAAACCGATGCCGAGCTCCCGGCATGCCGGCAAAATCTCGCTTTCCACATCCCGAGTGAACAGGGAATATTCCGTCTGCAGTGCGGTGATCTGATGGACCGCGTGCGCGCGCCGGATGGTCGAAACGGAGGCTTCGCTCAAGCCTAAGTGACGAACTTTGCCGGATGCGACGAGCTGGGCCATGGCGCCGACCGTCTCTTCAATGGGCACGCTCGTGTCCACGCGGTGCTGATAGTACAGATCGATGCAGTCGATGCCAAGGCGCCGCAGCGACGCATCGCAGGCGCGCTGAACGTACTCCGGCTTGCCGTTGACGCCGAGCCATTCCCCGCCCGGACCACGCTCGTTGCCGAATTTGGTGGCGATCACGAACCGATCGCGCTTGCCGGCGATGGCGCGCCCGACCAGCTCCTCATTCTTGAATGGTCCATACATGTCAGCGGTGTCGAGGAAGTTACAGCCCAGCTCGAGGGCGCGATTGATCGTTGCGATGGATTCGGCGTCATCAGCCGGACCATAGAACTCGGACATGCCCATGCAGCCCAAGCCCATCGCTGAGATTATCGGTCCCGTCCGTCCTAACCGTCGCTGTTTCATCTGAGCGCCCCTCTCAATACGCGGGTGGAGCGTAAACGTTGAACGTGATCGCCGCCTTGGTGCCCTCGTTGCCGAAGCGGTGCTTTGCTCGCTGCGGCACGATCACAACATCGCCTTTCTTGAGGATGTCGCGCCCATCGCCGATCTCGGCGACGACTTCACCCTCGAGGACGAGCAGTGTCTGTTCGCTGCTCGGATGCTCGTTGGCTATTTCCCCGCTCCACGCGCCAGGTTCCAATATCATGACTGCGGTCTGACTATTCCCGTCCGTCTGAAGAACCGAGAAAGAGCTTCTCGCTTCTGTTATGTTGCGCTTGTCCATCCTGAAAAAACCTCTTGGTCATTTTTGAAAAGCAAACGGATTGCGATCAGGCGCCCCAGTCGCTTTCGAGGGACGGACGCAACGCCTGAAGATACGGAAGCGTTAACCTGGCCGCGCTCATGGCGCCGCCGATGAAAACCGGGAGGTACTCCACCAGATGAGCTGCCGGTGACGCCTCGGCCGCATAGCCCAAGAGCGAGATCGCGAGCCACACGAAGATGCCCAGCATCGAGGGCCCGAAAGCACCTTCAAAGACCTGGGGGACCAGCGGCAGCAGCAATGCGAACACCGTCAGATACCACGGGTTTACCGTCGGCGACAGCAGCAGATAAGCCGCGATGAGCAGCACCATCGTCTTGACGAAATCCAGCCCTGACTTGCGTGCCCAGACGCTCATGACAACGCACAGCAAGAAGCTCAACATCGCAAGCGGCGTGTGCAGCGCACCGTTCAGGGAATCGTTGAAGTGATACCTCGTCGCAAACTCCGGCAAGAATCCCACGACGTTCGGATTGGCTTTGACGAACGGGAGGTAGGCGACGCCCACGGTTGCGGCGACCGTTGCGACTGGCGCCCAGGGCCGACGAAAATACATGCTCGGAATGAGCGCGGCCGGATACAGCTTGAACAACACCGCTGCCGCCAGGGCGAGCGCGGACCCGATCGTGCTTCCGCGGTCGTACAGCAGCACGGCTGCTGCGAGAGCCGCCAAGCACCACACCTCTTGATGACCGCTCCAGGCGAACTCGACGATGACGAGCGGGCTCCATGCGTACAGTGCGGCGCGTCCGGCCGGCATTCGCCGTTGGCGCAATGCGGCGATCAAGATGCCGAGGACGGCGAGATCGCCGATCTCCACCAACGCCTTGATTCCGAGCAGCCCGCGGTCATCCAGCTTGTCCGCCAGAGCGAACAACACCAATGAGAACGGCGGATATAAGCTCGGCATCGATCGCCAGTCGATAAACGACCAAAGCCAGTCCAGCCGCAACGCGTGCACCGCAATGTCTTGCGGCTTGACGATGTAGGGATCGATGCCGTGCAATAAGACGCGCCCGTCCCATAGGTAGCGGTAGACGTCCGTCGACAAGAACGGCGCCTTCCCGAAGAAGAGCAGACGGACCAAGACTGCGACCGCCAGCATGAGCAGCACGGCGTTTGGGTCGTCCCGATCCCACAACAAGCGCATGCCGATCAGCGCTGCCACCGTCAGCAGTAAATACGAAGCAACCGCCACGCTCGCGTGCCGCGGGATGTCTTGCAAAAGGGCCAAGAAGCCGGAGCCCGCTACCATGCAAAAGCCGGCCAACGCCACCAGCCTCAGCGATGCACTCAGCCCGCCCCTCAATCGCGCCGCGTGTTCTATGACGCGCTAGCCCCGTCGTTCAAGCGCTCTCATCTCCAACACCCATTGGGAACACCTGCCTTTTATGGCGTGCAAGCTAGGCTGTGACAAAACAAGTACGTAGTATTCCTTCGCAGCGGTAATGTCATTCGTCGCAGAGCAGGGGCTAGCTTGAGACGGGCAGCGCAAGCCGCCTCTGGTTGTGGGATTTGCCGTACTCTCCGGGTCTGCCGTGCCGGGTGGGCGGGCTGAGGTACGGCTTGCCGGTGCGGCGAAGCGAATGTTGACGCCGCGCGCCACCTCAGTGATGTCACAAAAGGCGTCTCGTCCGAGTAAAGAGACGTGAATATGTTTTATTTCGACCCCATGTACTTCGTCTACGCGTTGCCGGGCCTGGTGCTCGCGCTGTGGGCGCAATGGATGGTGAAAAGCACCTTCGCGCGGTATGCGCGCGTCCCCACGTCAAGCGGCGTCTCCGGGGCGGACGTCGCCCAGCTGTTCATGCAACGGACCGGCTTGCGGCTGGGCGTCGAGGGGACGCCGGGCATGTTGACCGACTATTATAACCCGCGAACCAAAAGCATGGCGCTCTCGCAGAGCTCCGTTCAGAATTCGGTTGCGTCGGTCGCTGTGGTCGCTCATGAATTCGGTCATGCGATGCAAGATGCCGAAGGCTACGGGCCTATGCGGCTGCGCGGCGCCATAGTGCCGGCGGTGCAGCTGGGAGCCTGGGTCGGTCCGTTGCTCTTCATGGCGGGCATCTTCTTTTCGATGACCAACCTCGCATGGGCCGGCATCATCGCGTTCGCGCTGACCGCAGTGTTCGCGATCGTCACGCTTCCGGTCGAACTCAACGCCAGCAGCCGGGCCCTGCGCCTGCTCGACTCCTACGGCGTGCTCGCCGGCTCGGAGCTCGTGGGTGCACGGAAAGTGCTCAACGCCGCCGCCTTCACCTACGTCGCGGCTGTGGCACAATCGCTGTTGACCCTTCTGTACTACGTGAGCATACTGGCAGGTCGACGCCGAGCGTAGGGCTCCAGCCGGGTGACCTCGTCACCGCTGGCTCTGCTGGTGTTCACCGCGGGCGCGGTCGGCGTCTTGCATACGGTCGTTCCCGATCACTGGGCGCCCATCGCCGTGATCGCGCGCCAACGGCGTTGGTCTCGACGGGAGACTGCCCGCGCAGCCGCAGGGGCGGGGCTTGGCCACACGTTGTCCACGTTGCTGATCGGCGCGGTCGCGTGGGCGGCAGGCAGCGTCGCGGCCGTGCGGTACGGGAGGGATATCAACATCGCTGCAGGCTTTGCGCTGGTCGCCTTCGGCCTTTGGAGCGCGCTTTCTGGCCTGCGTGAGATCCACCGGCACGAGCACGCTACCCATTCGCACGAGCACGAGTCCGGACGCACGCCTCTTCTCACACGGCCTTGCTTTTGATCCTGGGCTCCTCTCCCAGCGTTGAGGTTCTGCCGGCATTCCTCGCGGCCGCTCCGCTCGGCCCTGGCGCGCTCGCCCTCATGGCTGCGGTGTTCGGCGTGACGACGATTGGGACGTACGTGATCACGTGCACGCTGTCGGCAGGCGGACTGCAACAGATGCGCTTGCCAAAGCTGGAGCGCTATGGGGAAGTGATCAGCGGTGCCGTTGTGTGCGTATCGGCGTCGTGTTCTTGATCTGGTTCCGCTAGCAGGGCTGCCCGCGCGCAGCGCCGGAGGTTCCCAGGATGAAGTCAGAGCTCGAACCCACCTTACCGAAGGACTTCTACTTCGCCGAAGAGATCTACGCTCAAGAAAAAGAGCGCATCTTCTGTCGCGAGTGGGTGTGCGCGGGACGTGACGAGCAAGTACCGGCCGCCGGCGACTATCTCACCCTCGAGGTGGCGGGCGAAAGCGTCCTCGTCGTCCGCACGCAGACCGGCGAACTGCGAGCGTTCTACAACGTCTGCCGGCATCGCGGCAGCCGGCTCGTCTTGGAAGATGATCCGAATCCGGCGGAGCAAACGGGATGCGGCCCGCACGGCCGCTTTGCCAGCGGCATACGCTGCCCGTATCACGCCTGGACCTATTCGCTAGAGGGCAATCTGCGCACCGCACCGTTCCTCAAAGAGGACGACCGGTTTTTCAAGGAAGAGTTCGCTCTCTATCCCGTGGGGCTGCAATCGTGGGGCGGATTCTTCTTCCTGCACCTGACGCCCGACGAAGCGGCCGCCAGCGGCAATAATTTGTTCGTGCAGCTCGACGGCGTTCCCGAGCGCCTGCAGCGCTATCCCCTGGCCGAGCTGCGCACGGCCCAGCGCATCGTCTATGAAGTCGATGCGAACTGGAAAGTGCTGTTGGAGAATTACAACGAGTGCTACCATTGCGGCGGCGTGCATCCCGAGCTGTGCGATATCGTACCCGCCTTCAAGAAGGCCGGCGGCTCCGATCTGGATTGGGAGCGCGGCATTCCGCACAAAGACGGAGCGTACACCTTCACCTTGGACGGCAAGACGAATCGAGAGCCGTTCCCCTCTTTGGACGCCGATGAAAAAGTGCGCCATAAAGGCGAGCTCATCTACCCCAACTTCATGCTCAGCCTGGCGGCGGACCACGTCGCCGCATTCACGTTGTGGCCCCGCGGTCCGCTGCACACGACCATCGCATGCGATTTTCTCTTCCATCCTCGGGAGATGGCCAAGGCCGGCTTCGACCCGTCCGATGCCGTGACGTTTTGGGATCTCGTGAACCGGCAGGACTGGGCGATCTGTGAGAACGTGCAACGCGGCATGGCCAGCCGGGTCTTCCGGTATGGATTCTACGCGCCGATGGAATCGTGGAGTTTGGACATCCGCCGTTACATCGGGGAGCGTTTGGGCAATTCCATCTTTACGGAATGACGGGCGCGCATCCTGAAGCGGCGCGACTTTGACTGCATCGTGCTGGGCTTGGGCGGCATCGGCAGCGGTGCCGCCTACTGGCTTGCGCGAGAGGCGGGCGGGGGCATCTTAGGGCTCGAGCAGTTCGAGCTCGGCCACGTGCGCGGAGAGTCCCAAGATCACTCCCGCATCATTCGCCTTTCGTATCATCGCCCCGATTATGTCCAGTTCGCGAAACTCGCATACTTAGCGTGGGCGGCAGTCGAAGCGGATTCCGGAACGCGGCTCATCCTCAAGACTGGCGGCTTGGATCTCGGACCACGGGTCAGCGCGATTCCGCTCGAGTCATATATGCAGAGCATGGAGGCGGGCGGCGTCCCCTTCGAGCGGCTGGATGCGGCCGAGATCATGCGCCGCTGGCCGCCATTTCGTCTCAGCGATGATATCCACGGCATTTTTCAGGCCGACAGCGGCATCGCGATGGCGGCCCGCGCCAACGCAGTACATCAAAGCATGGCCAAGCAGCACGGCGCGCTGCTGCGCGAACACACGCCCGTGACGGCGATCGAGGATGCGGGCGACGAAATCGTCGTCGCGACCGCAGACGCGACCTACCGCTGCGGGAAGCTCGTGATCGCTGCAGGGCCGTGGTCAAATCGCGCGCTCGCTCACTTCGGATTGCGTCTGCCGCTCGAGGTGACGAAGGAACAAGTCACCTATTTCGCGCCGTCCGACATCAGGCCGTTCACACCCGAACGCTTCCCCGTTTGGATCTGGATGGACGACCCAAGTTTCTACGGCATGCCGGTCTTCGGCGAGGCGGGTCCCAAGGTGGCGCAAGATGCAGGCGGTAAGCCGGTCGAACCGGATGCGCGGTCATTCGATCCGGATATCGAGAACCTCAAGCGCGTGACCGATTTTCTTGAACGGCGCATGCCGAGCGCGCTCGGCCCGGTTATCTATACCAAGACGTGCCTGTACACGCTGACGCCAGACCGCGATTTTCTCATCGATGTCGTGCCTAGCCATCCGAACATCACGATCGCCATCGGAGCAGGGCATGCGTTCAAGTTCGCGTCGGCTATCGGTAAGGTCTTGGCGGAGCTGACGCTTCGCGGCCGGACGGATGCCGACCTTAGCTTGTTCTCGTACCGCCGCCCCATTCTCGAGCTTGCGGACCCGCCCAAGACGTACATGGTGTAGTGCTCGATTTCGCGATCTTCTTCGTCTACATCGGCGCGGTGCTCATGATCGGCCGGCTCTCTTCGCGACGCATCGGCAACTCCGTCGACTTTCATCTCTGCGGCCGCTCCCTAGGGCGTTTTCAGGCGAGCCTGAGTCTCGCGGCCACCGTGTTCTCCGGCTCGGGCCTCATCGGCGGCGCGGGGCTGGCCTACGCCATCGGCGTCTCGGGTTCGTATTGGAACCTGACGGCGGTGCCGGCGTGGGTCTTGGTAGGCCTAACAGCCACGGTCACGCTGAGACGGCTGCGCGTGAACACCGTTCCCGGTTATCTTGGCCAGCGTTATGGTGTGGCCACGCAGCGGCTCATCGCAATCCTGCAGATCATCGAGGCGATCACCTTTCTCGCGGTGCAGATCATGGTCTCATCGCTGTCGCTGTCCGCATTGTTCGGCCTCAACGTGACGGTCGCATCGTTCTTGGTGACGGTGGTGTTCGTGATCTACACGGCGATGGGCGGCCTGTGGGCGGTCGTGTGGACGGACATCCTGCAGTACTTCGTGCTGATGAGCGCGGTACTATTGGGCTTGACTCTCGCGATGGTCAAAGTCGGCGGCTGGCACGGGCTGCACTCCGGGCTTCCGGCCAGTCACTTCAGCATGGGCCAACTTGGCGCGATGACACCGCTTGCATGGCTGGCTCTCTGCCTGTATTCGTGGTCAACGGATCAAGCTTATATGCAGCGCGTCTTCGCCTCGCGCGACGAAAACGTTGCTCGCTTCGCCTACATGTACACCGCCGCCAACTATTTCGTGTTCGGCGTCGCGGTTGCCGGCATCGGCATGGCGGCTTCCGTGCTCGTGCCGGGACTGAAGGACCAGGATCAAGCTTTCCCGAGCCTGATCAGCAACATTTTTCCGCACGGCTTGCGCGGATTTTTCTTGACGGGAATCCTGGCCACCACGATGTCGACGGCGTCGGCGTATCTTGCGGCTCCATCATCGGTGTTCGTGCAAGATCTCTATGAGCCGCTCATGCGACGCAGCTTGAAGCACCACGGCCTGTTGAGCGTGTCGCGCATCTCCATCATCTTCCTGGCCGGCATCGCGCTGGTCGTGGCGCTCAAGTTCCCGGGCGTCGTCAATGCGGTCGTCTTCTCCACCATCGTGGCGCCGGCCGCGATCTTCTTTCCCCTCATGCTGGCGTTGTATTGGAAGCGCACCAACGTGAAAGCCGGCTTTTGGGCTATCTTGAGCGCGGCCGTTGCCGGTGTCGTTTCTCAGGGCTGGCTCTTCGGACAGCCGCCGCCTGTACCGGCATGGCTGAGCGCCATTCATCCGCTCTTCTTAGGCCCTGCCGTCGGCCTCGCGGTCATCGCGACCGCGACCTTGCTTAGCCCCGAAACCCAGCCCCAAGACAACCCGGTGGCCGCTGCCGCCGCGGCGTTGCCGCACGCGAAGTGATTTCCTGGTCACGCCGGCCTCGCACGGATCAAACGACAAGAAAAGCGGCGTCAGCGCGCTAAACAATTCTGTGCGGCTCGCCATCCGAACGAATCGACGAGGTGAACTTAGATCATGTTCAAAGCAACGAAAGCATTCAGCAGTTTTTCCGTACAGGACATACCAAAAGCGAAGCAGTTTTATGGACAAACACTCGGCCTGGAGGTCTCAGAAGCCAATGGCTTGCTGACGCTGCAGCTCGCCGGAGGTGGAACCGTGATGATCTATCCAAAGTCGAATCACGCTCCGGCTAGTTTCACCGTTCTCAATTTCCCGGTCGGCGATCTCGAGGAAACCGTCAATGAACTGACCAAGCGCGGTGTCGTCTTCGAACGATATGACATGCCAGAGATCAAAGTGGATCAGAAAGGGATTCACCGAGGTCAGGGGCCAGACATCGCCTGGTTCAAGGACCCCGCCGGCAACATCCTATCCGTTCTGAAGCCTGATTAACCGACTCCGAGTTTTTAGCGACGGGCGTTGCGCCTACAAGTCAGACTTTGTCGCGGACTTTTCGCTTCGTCTTGTCGACGCCGGCGGCGGTCTTGTGACCGGCCTCTTTCACGTTGGAAGAGACCTTCTGCGAGGCGGTCATCTGGGATCCTGCGGTTTCCCGTTTGCCTCGCTCCGCTCCGGCTTTGGCGCGGTGCTTGCCCTCAGAGACGCTGTCCTTCACGTCCTTCACGGTCCGGTTGAATGCTTTCTTGACTCCCACTATTAATTTGGCTCCTTGGCGATGAAGCACAATGGCGTGCCGCCTATTCGCCATCAACGGCTACCGATGAACTCTTACCCCCGCGCAGGGGTGCTCACACGGTTCCTCGCGTAAGCGAAAGCGAACGTGGCCCACTGATGAGATATCGCCTAGCCCTTTGCCTCATATGGTGTGCGATCTTCAACCTTGGGGGCTGCACGCAGCCTTCGACATCTGTTCACCCGCGCAATGGCGGCAGCACCGTCCACGGAATCGTGCGTTACGTCTTGGCCGGTGACGTCAACACCCTCAATCCCACGCTGGGCGGCCTGGCACTGGAAAACACTGTGACGGAAGCCATCTTCGATGGCCTCGTCAAGCTGAACGATCGTGACGACGTCGCGCCTGACCTCGCGCTTGCGGTTCCACGCCGGAGTAACGGCGGAATCAGCAAAGACGGGCGGACGCTTACCTATCATCTTAGACACGGCGTCGTGTGGCATGACGGCCAGCCGTTCAGTTCGGCAGACGTCGCCTTCACGTACGCGACCATCACGAATCCCCACACGAATGCGCCCAACGTCTCCGCCTATCGTCAGGTCGAATGGCTTGCGACGCCGGACCCGTACACAGTCGTCGTGAGGCTGAAGAGCCCGTCAGCGCCGGCCGTCGGCCAGCTCTTCTGCAATGGGGAGAACGGGCAGATCATCCCTAAGCACTTGCTCGAGAACAGCGCCGACTTCAATCGCGATGCCTTCGGCCTGCATCCGGTGGGCACCGGCCCCATGCAGTTCGATCGGTGGGAGCATGGCTCGCGCATCGTCTTGAAGAGCAATCCGCATTATTTCGCAGGGGCGCCGCACATTCGCGAGCTTCAATTGCTGGTGGTGCCCGATGCCAACACCCGTCTCACGATGGCGACCGCCAAAGAAGCCGATGTTGTCGGCATCGCTCCCAACGATTTAGACCGAGTGAAAACACTGACGGGTTACACCGTCATGGAGGCGCAAGGCTTCACGGAGGTCTATCTGACCTTCAACGTCACGCGCACGCCGTTCGATGACGTGCGGGTGCGCCGGGCCTTGATGATGGCGCTCGACCGCAAGAGAATCGTCGAAAACTCGCTTCGCGGCACCGCAACGCTGGCAAATTCCTTAATGCCCCCGTATCACTGGGCGTATGTGAAGGACAATGGAGTGCTGCCTTTCGATCCGGCAGCCGCGGGTGCGCTTCTGAAACAAGCCGGCTGGACCCCAGGTCCTGATGGCATCCGGCGGAACGGCGAGCGCCCTCTGGCATTCACCCTGATAAGCTACAGCGGATCAGCGACACGCAGCGCGCTGGCGCAGCAGATCCAAATCGGCTGGCGCGCGGCGGGCGCGGACGTGTCTTTGCGATTGTCTCCCGCGAACGTGCTGTTGGGCACGACCGGGTTGTTGACGACCGGTAAGTTCGATGCGTCTCTCGACGGGTTTACCTTCGATCCGGACCCGGATCGAGCATACCTGATCGGACGCCGCTTTTTTCCGCCGCGGGGTTTCAACGCGTCTCGGTACCAGAACGCGAGGGCCGACGAGCTTTCCGACAAAGCAATGGCGTCTTACGAAGCGTCGGCGCGCGCGCCCCTGTACTTCGATCTGCAACGATTGCTGAACCGCGACGTTCCGATGATACCGCTGGCTTGGCCCAAGAGCCTGTACCTCGTCAATGCAGATTTGCGCGGCTTCAAGCCCGAGCCGGTCAACTCCGATTTCTGGAATGTTCAGGACTGGCAGATATAAAAAGGCGGCACTTGTCGCGCCGCCTACGATGAGCATCCGTCGCTAAGACTTTATCATTGCCCCGTTATTGATCACGTAGATCTTGTCCGCATGCCGGGCCCCTAAAAAGCCCTGGTCATACCAGACCTTCACGTACATGCCGTTATGTATCTTAGCCATTTGGTACGTCGTCTTGCCGTTGTCGGAAAAGACGTTCTTGAATTTCGGTAAGAGCAAGAAGCTCAACGTCTGGTGGCCGGTGGGGTTGTACACCTTGATGTTGGTGGTCGAGACATGGACCACCCGGCCCGTCCAAATCTTGTTCTTCGCCTCGGCGCTTTGCGGGGAGATCAAGATCGCTGCCAAGAGCAACCACGCAGCGGCAGCAAATAAAGCCAGTTTACGCATTCAACTCCTCCTTGAAACGAACGATAACCCTTAATGGCAAACGTCTGCCCACCGAATAACGTTTCAAGGCCGCCTCGCCCGCCACCCGTTCTGATGTTGGGGACAGCCGACGCTGGCCAGCGCACAGCAGGGGTGAGTACGACACAAGCCGGGGTATGAAACTGGCGGGGCAGCGAACCAACGTCCAAAGGAGTGAATTGATTTGAAATTTCCATTGACCATTCGTCTCGCGGCGCTCGCCGGCGCCATGGTGACGCTCGCTGCCTGCAACGGCGGCGGACTCAACAACATCGTCGCCGCCGGCAGAGCCCACGTTCGCCTCATCGACGCTTCCCCGAACCAACCCGGACCGCTCTCGCTCGTCGTGGCTTCGACCGTCATCAACAGCAACATCACGGCCGCGACGCCCGTCGGCGTCTACGCGGACGTCGGGTCCGGCCCTCAGACATTTCTGATCCAGCCCAGCAGCGTACCGGCGGTCGCAAAGAACGTCGCAGCTTCGACGTTCTACACCGTGGCACTGATCGGCGAGCCTGGGCAGCCGAACTTCGGTGAAGTGATTTTCCAAGATACGAACTCGCTGCAGAGCCCCTCCACCGTACGCTACAAAGTGAATGATGCCGCACCCGTAGCCGGCACGGTTGACGTCTACGTCTACCAAGGCGCGACGCTTCCGCCGCCAACTGTGCCCGGTCTGACCGCCGGACAGGACTCTGGCTCAATCGTCAATCCGCCGGGTAATGCGTACATTCCGACGCTGGGATCGCCGACACTGCTGCCGAGCGGAGCATACAACATCACGGTCACGCAAGCCGGGAATGCCTCAAACGTTCTGTTCACGGCTTCCGCGACGCTCAACGTCGGCTTCTCGTACTCGTTCACGCTGGAAGACACCGCGGCACCGACTCCTGCGGCGCCGTTGCGAGTGATCCTCGCGATAGACCAGCCCTCGCAGGGAACCAATCAGGCTAGTCTCATGAGCCTCGTGAACCATCGCATCTGACCTGAGCTAGTTTGAGGGTCAGCGTGTTTCTTGAAAGGCCGCGAGCGTGCTTGCGGCCTTTCGCTATCACGACGCGGTCTGTACGTCCAACGTCATCTGCGCGATAAGCTCCTCGGCGTTTTTGAACCGCTTTTGTTCGCGCAGAAAACGCCACTCCGTCAGCGACAGCTGCTCGCCATAGATGCTGCCGCTGAAATGAAGAAGATGACATTCGACCGTCAGCGCCTTGCCGTTGAACGTCGGATTGTCCCCAATGCTCGTGACCGCGTCGTAGTCCTTTCCGTCGCGACGAGCTCTGCAGGCATAGACGCCGGGTGTGGGGATGAGCTTCTCCGGCGCAATCGATAGATTTGCCGTTGGATAGCCCAGCAGCTGCCCGCGACCTTCGCCCGTCACGACGATGCCTCGCACTTCGTACGCAGAGCCCAACAGCGCGTCGGCCTTGCGAAAGTCGTGTTCCTCGACCAACGAGCGTATGCGAGTGCTGGAAACTTTTTCGCCGTCGCGCTCCAGCAATGGCGCGGCTTCGAAGGCGCAGTGATGCGCTGCAAGGAGGCGCTCTGCCAGATAGACGTCGCCCTGGCGCCCTTGCCCGAATCTCCAGTTCTCGCCGACGATCAGCATCTTCGTGCGCAAGCGCTCGAGCAGTATTTCTTCCAGAAACGTCTGTGCGGGCGTCGTCTGCATGCGCTCGTCGAAGGGCAGCAGGAAAAGCAGATCGAGCGCGCAGCCGGCCAGCAGATTGACCTTCTGTTCCATCGTTGTGAGGCATTTGGGGCCTTGGCCGGGGTGAAAATATTCCTGCGGGTGGCGCTCAAACGTGAAGGCAGCGGCCAGCTGACCGGGCGCGCGGGCGGAGGTCAGTCGCGAGAGAACCGCGCGGTGACCGATGTGGACGCCGTCGAAGAGCCCGATGCTCAACAAGAGGTCGGCAGCGGCCTCATAATGATCCAGCGACCGCACGATACGCATGGCCGGCTACCCGTTCGCTTCTCCACCGCTCGCGCCTTTGGCGGCACCTTCGTCAGCAGTTTGAGCGAGAACCCGAACCGGCGAGAGCAGCACCTTGCCTTGCTGTTCGCTGGCGCGTGCCGTGCCGAGCAATTCATCCTCGCCGAAAACGACAAGCAGTTCCTGATGCCTGTCATAAGCGCCCGCAGCGCGAACGGCGGCTGGATCGGCGACGATGATCGGACAGCCATGCTCGAAGCGGCGAGCTTGCGACTCGTCGACCGCGATGCGCGGGGTTGAAAAGAATTTCAATGGATTGAGGAAGCAGCCTCGGACGTCACGCCCCAACTGTTGCGGCAACGCAGCCGAACCTGCGTGGAAGTCGCCTGATGACAAGCGCACGAGCGCGCCCATGTGCGCGACAAGACCGAGGCGCTGGCCCACATCCTCGCACAGAACTCGCACGTACGTGCCGGCAGCACACTCCACGAAGAGCCGGGTGCTCCGAGACACCCGCTCCGGCTCCGGCAAGACGCGCAGGTCGTAGATGTGCGTCGGCCTGCTCTTGCGCTCGACGCAGACACCGGCGCGAGCGCTGCGGTAGAGCGGACGGCCTTGCACTTTCACAGCCGAGTGCATTGGGGGGACTTGTTCGAGCGGACCGACGAAATCGGGTACCACCTTTGCCAACGCAGCAAGCCAGCCGTCAGGAACGTGGCCTTGCTCGATGACGTTCCCCGTCGCGTCGCCGGTGTTCGTACGGGCGCCGACGTTCAGCTCGAAGACGTAACGCTTACGTGTGTTCGCGAGCAACGGAAAGAGCCTCGTAGCTTTGCCAAGCCCTAATACGAGTACGCCGCAGGCGCCAGGATCGAGCGTTCCCCAATGTCCAAGGGCATCGGCGCCCGCCAGCCGTTTGACCCAGCTGCCGAAGGCGGTAGAACTTACGCCGCTGGGCTTGAACGCGTTGATGAACGCGAAAGGCGGTTGGGCGATATCAGGTCGGAGCGCGATCGGCCGCGATTTGCGCCGCCATCTCAGTCCGCACGGCCGCAAGCGTGCGCGAAAGAGCGTTGGGCAAAGGTCCCGGCAGGGTTGCTCCGGCAGCGCGGAAGTGCCCCCCCCCATCCAGTTTCTTGGCGGCGGCCATCACATTGAACCGGCCGCGAGAGCGTAAGCTCAGGCGGTAGTTCCCGTCGGGAGACTCCTTGAGCAGTGCGGCTACTTCGCAGCGGTCGACAGCGCGCAAGGCTCCAACCACGTCTTCAAGGTCCTCATGCGTTGCGCCAAACTCTTCGAGCAGGGCGCGGCTGACGACCGAGTAGCAGATGCCGTCGTCGGTCATCACCGCGGCGTCGAGCGTGCGGCCCAAGACCTTTTGCCCGCTGAAGCTGCGCGTTTGATAGAGTTGCTCCGTGATGAGGTCTTTATCCGCGCCGACATTGACCAAGGCGGCGGCCAAGCGCAACGTCTGAGGGCGCGCGTTGCTGTACAAAAAGCAGCCGGTGTCGGAGATGAGCGTCGTGAGCAGGCACGTTGCTATGCCCGGTGTGATCGGTTGGCCCAACGCCGCGATGACGTTGAGCACCAAGACGCCGGTCGCGGCTTCCGCCTCCAAGACGTAGTTCCAGCGGCCAAAGCGCTTATTGCCCAGATGATGGTCGATGTTGACGATCTGCTCGGGCGGCACCCAGCCCAAGGCCTCACCGGCGCGCGACTGGTCGCTCATGTCAAAGAAGACGAAGACCGCATCAGACTTGACGCCCTCGAAAGAGCGTTGCACCAGATCGGAGTCCGGCAAAAAGCGCAAGTTCTTGGGGACTTCGTCGTCTAAGAAATAGATGACATCTTTGCCCATCGCTTTGAGCGCCAGACCGAGCGCAAGACCGCTGCCCAGTACGTCGCCGTCGGGTTTTTCGTGAGCGCACATCACGAACTGCCCGTGCTCGCGGAAACACGCAAGCACTGCGGCGTCCGTGAAACCGCCGCCGGGAACGCCGTTACTCGCCATGCGCCTTGCGCTCATCGCGCCGGACGACTTCATCGATCATGGTCGTGACGCGGACCCCCTGAGCGATCGACTCATCGCGCACGAACGTCAGTGAAGGCGTCCGCCGGGTGTGTATGCGCTTGCCCAAAGCCGTGCTCAAAAATCCAGCTGCCGATTGCAGTCCCTTCATGGTCGCCGCGGTGGCGCGCGCATCGCCGAGCGGGCTTGCGTGCACCACGGCGCTGCGCAGATCGGGGCTCACGTCGCAGGAGAGGAGCGTCACAAAGCCTACCCGCGGATCTTTGAGCTCGGCGCGAAGTATCTCGCTGAGTTCGCGCACGATTTCGTGCTCGATTCGCAAAAGACGCTGGCTTTTAGTCTCAATTCCGTCGCGCAACTGTTAATCACCGCACATACGTTCGACGTCTAGGGGTTGCGCCGCCGGACGGCCGAACGTCGTGGCGCGCGAGCTGACCTCAGCTCTGCGTGTCGTCAGAACCGCCGTCATCCTCGAGCCACGCTCGGGCGTGCTCGTCTTTGACGTGGGAAAGAGCCCAAGACCGGATCGCCCCCGCGCGATCCTCTTCTCCGCACTCGACCAGCGCATCGACGAGTTGCGACGCTGTCATCGCCCATCGCTCGTCCGCTTCGTCGACGCTGAGGAGAACCGCCGCGCAGAGATGCGCGATGGCGGGCGCCCAACGATTGAGATTGGCATAGGCGGCGCCCAAGTCGGCATAGAGGCAGGGCGCCGAGGGAAAAGCCTCCACTCCCGCGCGCAGCAGGTGTTCCTCGCGTTCGTCGTTCCCGAGCTCAAGGCAGAGTGAAGCCATCAGTTGGATACCCTCCGGCCCCAGGTCGCCCGCGTTCTCCACAGGTTCGAGCAAGCTCAGCGCGCGTCGCAGTTCCGAACGCTGCTCCGGCGTCCACGGCTCATCCCCGTCGCCGTGCGAGACGATGACGTTGAAATAAATCTCGTGTGCTTGATCGACGACGTCGCGGTCCACAAGCGTCGCCCTCAACGCCGGCCGTCAGCGCGATGCGGGGACACGGTTATGCCACGCCCGCGGCGGCCACTTGCTCCGTCGTGAACGCCTCGATGACGTCGCCCTCTTTGATGTCGTTGAAGTTCTCGATTGCCATACCGCATTCGTACCCCTCAGCCACTTCGCGCACGTCGTCCTTGAAACGCTTGAGCGACGCGAGCTTGCCCTCGTAGACGAGCGCGCTGTCGCGCAGCAGCCGCACGCGCGAGTCGCGGGTCACTTTGCCCGAACGCACGTAGCAGCCGGCGATCGTGCCGATCTTGCTGACCTTGAAGGTCTGGCGGATCTCGGCCTGGCCCTGCACGACCTCTCGCGTTTGCGGCTTGAGCATGCCCGTCATCGCAGCCTTGACTTCGTCGATGACGTTGTAGATGACATCGTACAGACGGACGTCCACCCCTTCGGCTTCGGCTTTGCGGGCGATGGTCGCGTCTGGCCGGATGTTGAAACCGATGATGATCGCGTTGGAAGCGCTCGCCAGCATCACGTCTGATTCGTTGATGCCCCCGACGCCTGTATGGATCACGCGCGTGCGCACCTCTTCGTTCGCCAGGCCGTCCAGTTGCGCTCTCAAGGCTTCCACTGAGCCCTGCGCGTCGGCCTTGATGATGAGATTGAGGTCCCGTTGGCCGCCCTCTTTGGCCTGCGCCAAGAATCCGTCGAGCGTGACCGTGCGCCGAGCCGTCGCCATGCGCTGCTCGCGCTTGCGCTGGCTCCGTTTCGCCGCAAGCTCCCGGGCGTCGCGCTCGTCGGATACGACTTCCAAAATATCGCCCGCCGCCGGCACGTCGGAGAGGCCCATGATCTCCGCAGGAATCGCGGGGCCCGCTCGCTTGATGGCCTCAAGCTTATCATCGAAGAGCGCGCGCACGCGGCCCCACGTGGATCCCACGACGACGATGTCTCCCACGCGCAACGTGCCGTTCTTGACGAGCACGGTCGCAACCGGCCCGCGGGCCCGATCCAGCTGCGCCTCGATGATCACGCCCTGGGCGCGCCGGCTCTTGTTGGATTTCAGCTCCAGCAGATCGGCGTTGAGGAGGACCATATCCAGCAGCTCGTCGATGCCCGTCTTCTGCTTCGCGGAGACCGGGATGAACTGCGTCTGTCCGCCCCATTCCTCGGGCGTGAGCCCTTGGTCCGAGAGCTGCTGCTTCACCCGATCGACGTTCGCGTTGGGCTTGTCAACCTTGTTCACCGCGACGACGATCGGCACGCCGGCCGCTTTGGCGTGATTCATCGCTTCAATCGTCTGCGGCATGACACCGTCGTCCGCCGCGACCACGAGAATCGCGACATCCGTGACCTTTGCGCCGCGCGCGCGCATCTCGGTGAACGCTTCGTGTCCGGGCGTATCGATGAACGTCACCTTGCGGTCGCCGTATTCGACCGTGTACGCGCCGATGCGCTGCGTGATGCCGCCGGCTTCTCCAGCGGCGACTTTGGTGGAGCGGATCGCGTCCAGCAACGAGGTCTTGCCGTGGTCGACGTGGCCCAACACGGTCACGACGGGAGGACGCGCGGTGAGCGAGCCGACCGGATCGCTGTCGACGACGATCTCGGCGACCTCTTCGCCGGCTTCTTTGACGATCGTGTTGAACCCAAAGCGGCGAGCCACTTGAGAACCCACGTCGGATGGGATGTGCTGGTTGATCGTCGCCATCGTGCCCATCTTGATGAGCTGGGCGATGACTTGACCGGCGGGGATCTCCATCGCGGCGGCGAGCTGCTGCACCGTGATGAGGTCCGGGATCTCCAGATCTTTGAGCACCGCCGGCTCGGCGGCAGGTGCAGATGCTGCGGTCTTGTGCCGCTGCTGACTTTTGTTGAGCAGCTCCTCGCGCTCTCGCTCTTTGCGGTCGCGCTCTTGGTCCTCGCGCGAGCGCTTGCGCGTTCCCGAGGGTGCCGGCCCTGACGTAGGCGAGGGAGCGCTGCCTGGTACCAAGCCGCGACCCGGCAGCGGGCGGCCAGGCATCGGTCTGGGCGGCAGTGGGCGCCCGGGAAATGCACCGTCTCGGCGCAAGGGCGGGCGCAGACCTGTGCCCGCATCCGGTCCGGCGAAATTAGGAGCATCCAGCGGCCTTGCAGGCGGGCGCTCTTGGCGCTCGGGGATTGGGCCAGGCTTCATCACCGGCACCGGCGTTGAGGGGCTGGCCGACGCGGCGGGCACCACCTTATGCGTAGAAGGCGGACGCATCACGCTCTTTTGACCGGAGGGCACCGGTTGTAGGTGCTGCACGGGGGGAGCCGCCGGACCGGAAGCGGCGGGAGCAACGGGCATGGCAGGCGCGGGGCCGACCGGTGCGCTTGGAGGCGCCTGGCGCTCCGGGACCGGTCGAAGCGGTTCGACGACTTGGGTTTGAGGGGGTGGCGCCGCGGGCGGTGCGGTGACGGCAGATGAGACCGGCGCCGCTGCCGGCGCGAGCGCCGGTGCTCCGTTGCCTGCCGTGTGCTTGGCAGCCGGCTTGTGCCCTTTGGCGGCGTTCGCCAGACTCCCGAGCAAGACGCCCTTGACGATGCGCGCGCGGTGCTCGTCGATGACGCTCATGTGGGTCGACGCCTGGATGCCCACTTTGCCGAGCAGGGCGATCGTGTCTTTGCTGGATAGATTGAGCTCTTTGGCGAGCTCGTGCACGCGTACGGTGGTTGTCATTCGTTCCTTATATACGGCATGTATTCGCGTATTTCATCGTCGCCGCGCCGCTCAAGGCGCGGTATCGCTTGTTCTTTTCGACCCGCTCGGCGCACTGCGCCGAACAGATATAGGCGCCTCGCCCCGGCAATGAACCGGACGCATCCGCCACCCACTGCGAGGGCCCCGGCCGTTGCGACTGTTCGGGCGCGGGAGGCGCCGGCCGGCACACGAAGCGCGCCAGCTTCTGCTTCTCCAAGCGCTGCCTGCAGACCACGCACTGGCGAACGGGCACATGACCCCGCTTCATCCTTGGGGCTCCGTTCGAGCCCCCGAATCTGAGAGCTCGCGTTCATCTGCCTCTTGAGCGCCGGTCGCTTCCTCAGCCTGTTGACCGATGCTTTCGCCCTCGTCGCTCTCGCCTTCTTGCGCGCCGGCCGAGCGCTGCAGCTCTTGCAGCCGGCGGATGAGGTCTTCGTCTTCCGCGAGCATCTCCGGCGTGAGGGCGACGCCTGTCTGCTCGGCGACGATCTCGGCCATCGCCGCCGCTTCCTCGTGCTCTTTTTCTTCCTCGACCCGCTGAGCCACGACTTCTTTCCACTGCTCCTCGCTGTGGATGTCGATACGCCAGCCGCACAGCTTGGCCGCCAGCCGGACATTTTGACCTTCCTTGCCGATCGCAAGCGACAGCTGATGCTCGGGCACGACCGCCTCCGCGAGGTGCTCGCGCTCGTTGAGATGGACGCTCAGGACCTTAGCCGGCTGCAGCGCGTTGCCAACGTAGGCTGCCTGGTCAGCGGCCCACTGGATGACGTCGATCTTCTCTCCGTGCAGCTCCTCGCTGATGTTGTTCACGCGTGAGCTGCGCGGCCCCAGGCAAGCGCCGACCGCGTCGATGTCCTCCTCCTCAGTGTACACTGAGACCTTGCTGCGCGAACCGGCTTCGCGAGCCACGTCCTTGATCTCGACCAGATCTTGGTCCACTTCCGGGATCTCTTGCTCGAACAGACGGCGCACCAAGTTCGCATGGCTGCGCGAAAGGATCACCTGCGGTCCTTTGTTGGTCTTGCGAACATCCATGACGTACACCCGGATCCGCCCGCCGATGCGGAACGTCTCGCGCGGAACCTGCTCGGGCAGCGGCAGAATCGCTTCCGCTCTGTCCAAGTCGATGAACATGTTGCGCTGCTCGTAGCGCAAGACGGTGCCGGTGATGAGGCGGTCCAGCTTCTCGTTGAACTCGTCGAACACCATGTCGCGTTCGGCTTCACGGATGCGCTGCACGATGACTTGCTTGGCGGTCTGGGCAGCGATTCGTCCGAATTCTTTGGGCGTGATCTCGACGTCGTAGTTGTCGCCGACTTTGAGGGCGTCGCCCACTTCCGACTTGGCTATCTCGAGCGTCGGATCGGTCACTTCTTCCACGACAGCGCGCCGCGCGTAGACGCGATATGAGCCGTTCTCGCGATCGACGACGACCACGGCGTTGCCCGCAGCATCCGCCTCGCGCACGAAGTTGCGCTTGTAGGCCGAAACGAGCGCCGCTTCGAGCGCTTCGATGAGCGTCTCGAACGAGATCTGCCGCTCGCGTTCCACTTCGCGCAATGCGGCGATGAGTTCGGGATTCGGCGTGGCCGGCGCCATGGCGCTCGAGCCATCGCCGCCTGCGGTTTTCTTTTGCGTCTTGCGAGCCGGCATACGGTGATTTCCACCATCCTTGAGAGTGAGAAAGGAGTGGGTTGACCCACTCCTTTCGGATGACGACGATATTTTACTATACTGGAGCCGCCCGGCGCAAGAGGGGCGCTTCGACGCAGCACTCAGCCCATCACAGCGGTCTTTTGCGCTTCTTGAGGTCGGCCTCGGGCCGGTAGACGACGTTGGCGCGCTTGATGACCTCGTACGGAATCGCCGTGCGCCCGGCATAGCGATCGTCGAGGGTGACGGCGGTGTCATCGGCTTGCGCTATGAAGCCGGTGAACTCAGTCCGGTTGCGGATGCGCAGCGTCGTGATGACGTTGATCTCGCGTCCGCTGAAACGCCGGTAATCTTCCGGCTTGAGCAGCGGTCGAGCCAAGCCGGCCGAGGAAACTTCCAAGTGAAAAAGCGGAACGGGCGGCGGCAACGCCTCGAGGCGCCGCTCGATCGATTGCGCCACCGCCGCGCAAACGTCGGTGTCGACGCCGCCCTCTCGGTCGATGACGACTGCGATCATGAACGTGCCGCGCTCCGTGCGGACCGTCGACTTCAACACTTCAATGCCGTTCATTTCGGGAAGCATGGGCAAGCTCGAGCAGATCGCCTCGACCTCGCGCTGATACGGATGGTACGACATCGCTCGCTTTAGAACAGCTGGCCCAGCGTCGTCAGCCTGACGCCCGCTTTGGTCAATGCGTCAGCGACTGCCGATGCCAAAGCGAGGGCGTTCGGCGTATCGGCGTGGATGCAAAGCGTTTGAGCATCGATGCCGATGCGCTTCCCACGCGCCGTGATCACGCTGCGCTCCAACACGATGCATAACGCCTGTCGCACGGCCTCGTCTGCGGATTGGATGACCGCACCGCTCGCGCTCCTCGGGCACAGCGAGCCATCGTCCTGGTAGCGCCGGTCGCAAAACGCTTCCGCGGCCGAGCGAAGCCCGGCGGCGCCGGCGAGCTGCAGCAACGCGGAACCGGCGAGACCGACAAGGATGAGCCGGCGGTCATAGGCCGCCACCGCCTGCGCAACCGTCTGAGCCAAGCCGGCGTCCTTGGCCGCATCGTTGTAGAGCGCGCCATGAGGCTTCACGTGCGTCAGCGTGGCTTCCATGAGGCGCGCCACCGCATCCAGAGCTCCGAGCTGATAGACGATGCAATCTCGCAGCGCTTCGGGGCTCATGGACATGCTGACGCGTCCGAATCTTTCGCGGTCGGGATAGGACGGGTGCGCGCCGACCGCTACCCCATGACTCGCAGCCGCTTTGACGGTCGCCGCCATGATCTCCGGATCACCAGCATGGAAGCCGCACGCGACGTTGGCGCTCGTCACATATGCGAAGATCGGTTCGTCATCGCCTTCGATGCGCGCGCCGTACGCCTCGCCGACATCGGCGTTGAGGTCGATCCGCACGCCTACGCTGGTTCCCATGCGGAGAAATCGCCCAACCGGGCTTCTAGTGCGCGGGCACCTTCCGCGATCGTGAGGCGCGCAAAGGCGACCGTATCGCCAGGGCGCAGCTGCGCAGCCACGGGCAGATCCGCGGTGATGACGTTGAGCACGACTGCGTAGCCTCCCGTGGTGTGATGTTCGGATAAGAGGATGATAGGCAGTCCGTCGCTTGTCAGCTGCACGCAGCCGGCGCACACGCCGAAGGACAGCATGTTGAGAGACCGCTTTGTTCTGACCGGGGCGCCCGCAAGGCGTACCCCCTGACGGCTGCAGTGAGGCGACACATCGTAGCGCCGGCCGAGCAGTGCGCCGAGCTCGTCCACAGCGAGAAGGTCGGCGTGGGGGCCCGCCGTCACGCGCAACGTGGCGTCACGAGGCCAGCTGGGTCTCGATTGCTGCGGCAAGCGCACATGCGCCGGCAAGTTCGCTGATCCTTGCGGGGCCGCTCCGCCCAAGCGTATCCTCAGAGTGTCCCCGTCGCGCACAGCCCGGCCTTCCGTTCCGCCGAATCCGGCGCCGAGATCGGTGCTCGCGCTTGCAAGAAGAGGTGCCACGCTGACGCCGCCCTCTATGGCGACGTACGACCGCAGGCCCTCGCGCGCAGGACCGACGGTGACGTGCTGGCCGCAGCGGAGGTGATGGCTTTGCCACAACTCAGCGCGCCGTTCATCCACATGCAGCGTCGCTTGCGCGCCGGTGACAGCCATCCGCATATCGGACCGCGCAGTGAATGCAATGCCGTTGAGCGTCGTCTCGATCAGCGCAGCGCCTGGCTGGTTGCCCGCCAAGCGGTTCGCGATTCCGGCGCTGAACCAATCGGCAAAGCCGGAGGGCGAGATGCCGAAGGCGGCGACCTTGCGCCGGCCGCCGTCCTGCACCGTCGAAAGCATACCGCCTCTGGTTATCTCCACGCGTGCGAGCGCGCTCGCGTTCCCGCTCATCATCCCGCCGTTTCCATGACCGCGTCAGGCAATTCACCAGCGGCGTAAAAACTCACGCTGTCACCGGGCCGAAGCGCCGCGGGCTCCGGCCAAGCTGCATTGAAGACCTCAGCTGCGGTTTGGCCGACGATTCGCCAGCCTCCGGGAAGCGAGCGCGGATAGATCCCGCATTGACCCGCTGCGACGCCGACACTGCCGGCCGGCACGCGAGGCCGGGGATTCGGCAAACGGCTCAACCATAGCCGCTGCGACAGGCCGACGAGATATGGAAAGCCGGCCGTGAACCCCAAGAACGCAACTCGGTAGACTGGCCGGCAGAATTCATCGATGAGTTGCGACTCCGTCATGCCGGTTTCGACCGCGGCGGCGCCGATGTCGAGCCCGTATTGCGGCGCGAAGCAAACGCCGATCCGAAAGCGACGCGAGGGAGGTTCCCTAATCTCAGCCGCTGTTTCGAGCGCGCCGCGCACCACAGCGGCGATGACGCCCATCCGCACGTGGGCCGGATCGAACCGGACCAGCACGGAACCGTAAGCGGGAACGACGTCCAGCACGCTCCCCGCGCCGCCGACTGCGGCGGCTATGGCGGCATAACCCTGCCATGTCTTGCGCACTGTCGCCAAGTCCAGGGTGTCGCCCAGCTCGGCGAGGACGGCCGCATCGCCGGCCGGCAAAATTCGAAAGTCCATCAGAGTGACGTAAAGCCCGCCCGCCTCGCTCATCGATGCATGCAGGGCTGTCTCTTGAGCGTTGCGCCACCTCCTTCATGCAAGCAACTGGATGGGCGGGTGCAAGCGCAGCCGCACGCTAATCGCACCTCGATGAGCGAATTGCATTTCTCGCCCCGGCCGAACCGAGCGTCCGAGATCGCCTGGCACCCCTACAGCGAGGCCACGTTCTCGGAAGCCAAGTCGCAAGCCAAACCGGTGCTGCTCGCCATCTCGGCGGTGTGGTGTCACTGGTGCCACGTCATGGACGAGACCACATACTCGGATCCCGGCATCATCAAAGTCATCAACGAGCAATACGTGCCCGTGCGCGTCGACAACGATCAGCGGCCCGACGTCAACGCGCGCTATAACATGGGCGGCTGGCCCACCACGGCGCTCCTGACGCCCGAGGGAGAACTGCTTCACGGCGGCACGTACGTGCCTCCGGACGCCATGGCGAGCGTGTTGCGCCAGATCTCATCCTTCTATTCCGATCCCGAAAGCCGCTTGGCGCTGGCCAAGAAAATTCTCGAAGTCAAGACCGCGCGCGCGGCTCGCTCCAAGACGCCGACGGGCGGTGATATCGATCCGAACACGGCATCCAGCGTCTTTGCGCTGCTCTCCTCGGATTTCGACGACGAATATGGCGGCTTCGGCACCGATCAAAAGTTTCCGCACGTGCCCGCCCTGCATTTCCTCTTAGACTATTGGCAGCGCACTCAGGACGGACGCGCCCAGACTATCGTTCAGGTGAGCTTGCGAGCCATGGCCGGCGGCGGCATGTACGATCGTGTGGACGGCGGCTTCTTCCGCTACTCGACGACGCGCGATTTCAGCGTGCCACACTTCGAGAAGATGTTGGAGGACCTCGGAGGCCTGATGTACGCGTGCGCGCGCGCCGGGGCAATGTTCGGCGATGCGGCGCTCAGCGCGGTCGCGCGCGACGTCAAGCGCTATCTGGACGCTCATCTGTGGAACGAGGAGTGGGGCGGTTACGGCGGCAGCCAGGATGCCGATGAGGAGTTCTATGCCCAGGATTCGCAGGGGCGAGCCGCTTTGGCTCAGCCGTACGTCGACAGAACTCTCTATACCGCCTGGAACGCACAGGCTGCTGCCGGCCTGCTGCTCGGCGCAGGGTTGCTGTCATCCGACGCAGACACGGCAGCGTGGTCGCGCACGGGTGAGCTCATCCTCAACACCCTGTGGGACCGCTTGCTGGTTGACGGCTTGCTGTGCCGTTACTACGACGGCACGCCGCATGTGCGCGGGCTGCTGGTCGATCAGGCGTGGGCGCTGTGGGCCGGCCTTGCGGCGTTTTCCAAGACTGGAAACGCGCTGTGGCTCGCAAGAGTGGGCGAGCTGTTGGCTGCGATGGAGATCTTGTACGACGCGGACGCACATGGATACGCCGACCGTCTCACAACGCAAGACGATGCGGGCAAAGTTGCGGACGTGACCGTCCCCTTTGAAGAGAACGCGTTGATGGCGCGGGTGCTGCTCGCGTATTCCGCTATGACCGGGGACGCCAAGCACGTAGAACGGGCGGAAGCGATGCTGCGCCGCTATTCGCAGACTTATCAGGCATACGGGAGTTTCGCCGCGTCCTATGCAGCGGCCGCCTTGGACCTGCTGGATCCGCCAGTCGACATCCACATCGTGCAAGCCGCAGGCTCACGCTTGTCTGACGAGCTCCGCGTCCAGGCTTTGGCATGCGCCACGTCGGCGGTGCGCGTCGATCCGATCGACGCGCGCACCGGCGCGGACCGGCTACAAGCCCTCGGCTATGCTGCCGACAACACCGTCGCCTATCTTTGCCGTGGAAAAGCGTGCTTCGCTCGGGCAAGCACTGCGGCTGAGCTTGCGGAGGCGCTGGCCGTAGGCAAGGCCGCCTCCATCGGTTAGCCGGACACCGCAGCCTTGCTGCGGACAGCCGGGTTACTCGATTCTTTCAGATGCGCGTCGAACCAGCGCAACGTCGCCTCTTGCACGTCGACCGCAAACGACGGGCGGCGTGAACCGAGGGCGTGCGGCTCCCCGGGATAGCGGCGCATCTCGCACGCGACGCCGCGGCGCTGCAGGATGGCGAAAACCTGTTCGGCCTGCTCGATCGGGCACCGCATATCGTCTTCCCCGTGCAATATCAACAACGGCGCGCGAATCTTGGATGCGTACGTCAACGGCGACTGGCTCAAGTACCGCGACGCGTCCTCCCAGGGCTCGTTTCCGAACTCCCAGTCAAGCATCCAACCGAAATCTCCCGTACCATAGAATGAGATCCAGTTGCTGATGCACGCGATCGTGACGCCGGCAGCAAAGCGATCGCTGCGTCCCAGCAGCAGGTTCGTCATGAAACCACCGTACGAGCCGCCGGTGACGCCGATGCGCTTCTCGTCCACGCCGCCACGCGCCGCTGCAGCCGCCACACCTGACAGCAGATCGATTTGATCGATGTCCCCTTGCGTCGGATGGATCGCTCGAGCGAATGCCTCTCCGTAGCCGGCGCTGCCTCGCGGATTCACATAGAGCACTCGACAGCCGCGGGCGCTCAAGGCAACGGCGTTGCGCGGCCAAGCATATCCATAGGCGCAGTGGGGGCCGCCGTGTATGAGCAGCACCAGCGGGGCGGGCTGTTCCCGTGCGATGCCATCGGGGTGCACGAGCCAAGCGTCGATCTCGACACCGGCGTCCGAAGCGTAAGGGAACGCTTCAATGGTCGGTTGCTTGATCTCCCCAAGCCACGGGTTCAAGTCGGTGACTCGGCGCGGCGCGGCGCCGCCTTCCACGATGTAAAGATTCACTGGGTCATCCAGCTGGGAAGCCGTGAAAACAATCGTGCGGCCATCATCACTCGCGCCGAATGCGAACACGGCTCTATCGCCTTGTGTCAACGGCCGCGTGACGCCGCGCTCGTCCACCCTAAACAGATTCTGCCTGCCGCGGGAGATGCCGACTCCGACAATGCCTTCTGCAATCCATACGGGCCGCGGAAACCAATCCGCATGGCCCACGCCGATGAGCGCGGAGGTGAAGTTGATCTCATCGCCGTCCGTGACGAATCGGACCGCCCCGCCCGCGGCTGAGACAAAGCCGACTCGAGCTGGACGGCCGGCTGTGCGCGTGCCATCCGTGCCGACAACGCACAGCGTCTTACCGTCCGCAGACCAGACCGGCACGTCCAGTACTTGCGTCGATGGAGTCAGCCGCCTCGGTGTGCTTCCTTCCTTGCTCTCGAGGACCCAGAGGTCGGAAACATCGGAAGCCGGGTCGCCCGTGCGGTTGGAGACGAAGGCGATTTGCGTCCCGTCCATCGACCAGGCGGGCGAACGGTCCTCGTCGTCCCCGCTTGTCAGCTGGATCGGGTCACCCTCGACCGCATCGATCACGAAGACATGGCAGGGTTTGTCCTGGAAAAAGCCGCGTCCGTCTTCACGGTAGCGGATGCGCTTCAGCACCCGCACCGCAGGCTTCTCAGGCCTGCTATCTTTTTCGCCTTCAGAGCCTGCGATGGCAGCTCCATCCTG
This sequence comes from Candidatus Eremiobacter antarcticus, assembly GCA_003244105.1. GTDB lineage: Bacteria > Vulcanimicrobiota > Vulcanimicrobiia > Eremiobacterales > Eremiobacteraceae > Eremiobacter > Eremiobacter antarcticus. The sequence continues at coordinate 95,533 of QHBK01000014.1, forward strand.
CGGTTTTTCTTTTTCACCGCCCCCTGAGAGAAATGCGATGCGTTTTCCGTCAGGCGACCAGCGTGGGTCGCTGGCGCCGTGTTGCAAATGTGTTCTCTGATGCGGTTCGCCCCCGTCCAGCGGCATCAGCCACACCTGCGGCGTGCCGCTGCGGTCCGAGATGAAGGCGAGCGCATCGCCGGTGGGACTGAATCGTGGAGACCAAGATTTTTTCTGCGCATCCGTCGCGGTGTGCATCGCGCCGGATTTGAGATCGACGAACGCGATGGCGCTTCGGTACTCGTCTTTTTCTGCATCGGCTGCGTTGATGGTGATGGCCGCCCGCTTGCCGTCGCTGGAAAGCGAAACGTCGGTAACGGTCCGAAGACGAAGAACGTCCTGCGGTACGAACGGCCGCTTCGCCGGCGATGTCCCGTCGCTCGCCTGAGCTGTTGCGCCCAATTTTTTTCCTTTCAGATCCACGATCGCGACTGCGGACAAGCCTACCGGAAATTTTTCGGTCGCGCACGGGCGACCTTTCTCACATCATAGCAAAAAAATATTTTTCAAAGCGACGAGGAGAACCGCGCGAGTGCGTCAGAATGACGCCGTCCACCGATCTCATCAGAGCATCTCTAATTTTTTTTCGGCGCTCAGCGCCGTATCATCTTGTGCAAGCGTAAAAGCGTCAAGCGGAGGCGAGATTCGTGCTTCAAGGACTGAAGGACGATGTCGATGTCGCAGAAATGCGCAGCGAGATCCGGCAGCGCCTGCGCGACTATGCGGACATAGCGGCGGAGCAGCGCTCGCCACAGGAGCGTGCAGACGATGCGTGGCGCGTCGTTCAAAATGTCTTGGCGGAAGAGATCGCCGAACTCAATCGCGGTTTGGCTCCGGGCGCGCGCATTTCAGAACGCGACCGGCTCGCGTTGGCCGATGGCGGTCAGTCGATAGAAGTCAGCTATGGTTCTCAAGCCTTCTCGATCGCGCGCTCGAAAGATCGCCGGCATCTAGCCCTGATCGACGAGTCAGCCGGTGCGTTGCCCGTGGAAGCGGTCGGCAGCAAGTTGTTCATAGCCGGCGAGCCTATCGGACCGGCGATCGTGGCGGCGCTGCGCCGGCTCGTGGAGCGGGCAACTGCCGGAATTCGCACGTCGAGCGAGGGCAAGCGCCGCTATATGGCGCTTGAGATCTCGACGTGCAGCGCCATAAAAGTCGAAGCGGCCCTCAACCTTGCAGACGAGAACGGCTTTCGCTTCGTGGAATCGTATCGTACGCCGTCGCCCGACCGGCGCGTCTTCTTGTTCGAGCGAGCTGTCGTCTAAGAGGGTCTAGCGGCTCGGGGTCACGTTTTTCACGGCCGCAGAGGCAAAGCGCCGCCGCGAGTATTGAGCGACGACGTCCGGCGGACACATCCTCATAAAGACCATGCCCAGCAGACCCAGCATCGCCGCGTCGTCCAGCATGCCAAGCACCGGGATGTCTCCCAAGACGTTGATGGGCGATACGATCAGCAAGGCAGCCAATGCAGCGCCAAGCTTGAGACCCGGCGAGACCCGAGAATCCAGGAACAGCCGGCCAAGACGGAGCGCGAAGGAGCGGACGGCCCATAAGAGCCGCATGCGGGCAAGAAGAAACAGCATAGGACACCTCTCTCCACTGACTACCTGCTCGTACCCATAAAGTTACGACTTAGGCGTCCCGAATTCGTCCGTGTCTATCAGACGTGGGCAAGGTCTTGAAGGCACGCACGAGCGCCGCGCCAGCCTGGAATGCCGCTCACGCAACCGCCGGGATGCGTACCCGAGCCACACAAGTACAGACCGGGCAGCGGCGTCCTCACCGCAAAACGCTTCTCGAAGATCTGGCCAGGCAACAGTTCCCCATGGAAGATGTGGCCGCGAGGCAGATTGAAACGATCTTCTAAATCGGGCGGTGCGAGTATCTGGCGCTCTTCAACGGCCGCCGGGACGTTAGGAGCGTAGCGTCCCAGCGTTTCCACGATGAGGTCGGCGGCCGTCTCGCGCTTGGAACTCGTCCAGGGTCCGTCCGAGCGGTTATAAGGAAAGTACTGAGCAAAGATCGACAGCAGGTGTTTGCCGGGCGGTGCGAGGCTCGGATCGCTGGGTGTCTGCAGGAAGCACTCCAAAAACGGTTCTCTCGATGGCAGGCCGGCCGCGGCATCCTGAAATGCTCTCTGAAGATAGTCGATGTCGGGCGTGATGTGGATGGTGGCGCTCCCAGGTTGCCTCATCCCGTCTCCGTTGAGCGACCGGCCCGCGAAGCGGGGAAGCTCCCCTAACGCCAAGTTGAGCTTCAACGATGAACCTTCGTCGCGCCAGTCGCTCACTTTTTTGAGAAACTCGGCATCCAGCGTGCCGCTGGGCACGAGACGCGCGAAGGTCGTGCGCGGGTCCGCATTCGACAGCACTGCGCGGCTGCGGATCTCAGTGCCATCTTCAAGCGCAACGCCGGCCGCGCGGCCGCCATCCACCAACAACGTGGACACTGCGGCGCCGGTGCGGACTTGTGCCCCCTGCTTGGTCGCAACCGCTGCGAGGGCGGCTGAGATGGAACCCATCCCTCCGCGGACGTAGCCCCAGGCACCCTGCACGCCTAACGCTCGGCCCGCGAAATGATGGGCCATGACGTACCCTGTGCCGGCGTCGCGCGGACCGGCAAAGGTTCCGATGATGCCCTCGCTCGCGATCGCCGCTTGCAGCACCGGCGTTTCGATATAGCGCTCGACAAACGTGGCAGCGGATCCCAAGAACATCGATTGAGCAGCTCCCGAAAGGCGCTCGAAGCGCGGCTCGTCGTCGTTCATCGCATTGAAAAGCTCCGCCGCATGCTCGACGATTGCGGCATCGCAGCGCTCGTAACCGTCGACGTCCGCTTGTGACCAGGCGGCGATTTCCCGCCGGTTCGCTTGCCTGTCGCGGCCGAGCACGAGCGACCGGCCGTCGCCCAGCACGGTGAACGAAGACGGGTCCTTGCGATACGCTTGATATCCGTACGCTTTCAGGTCGAGCTCCGAGATGATGTCAGGGTGCAACAGGCTGCACACGTACGAGGCGGTCGAGACTGTCCATCCCGGCCACGGATGCTCGCTCACGCATGCTCCGCCCGCAAGCTCGCGGCGCTCTACGACGAGCACGCTGCGTCCGGCTCGTGCCAGATACGCTGCAGCCACCAGACCGTTGTGTCCGGCGCCGATGATAACCGCATCATGCATCATCGTCGCTCGTTCAGATGCGACCGCCGGTTTCCCGCTTGCGGCCGCAGCTCGCTCAATCGACAGCGCGGAAGTGACGACGGCCACGCAAAGCCGGCCGGTACGCACGCATTCTCACAGAACTCTCATGGTGGTTTCAAGCGGCTCTCACGACCGCTGCCTTACAATGGAACAAACATCAGCTGCAAGGAGATACGCGCATTCCAATGACTCCCGACAAGCAACCTCGCGCCGAGTACAGACCGGCGGGCACGGTTGACATTGCGACGGCCCTCGCCCCATACCGAGGGCCCTGGAGCGCGAAGCTCGCCGCCCACCTCCTCAGGCGAGCGGGCTTCGGGGGCTCCGGACAAGAGATACAGACGGCGGCCGCTGCAGGCATGACCGCTGCCGTCGATCGCCTGATCCACTTCGGTCCCGACACATTGCCGCAAGCGCCTGAGGTGGATCTTTCGTACGGCAAGATGGTCGACAAGATGCAGCGCCGGAAGGCGTTGTTCGGCACGGAGCTGTGGTATCTCAACCGCCTTCTGATGACGCCCAACCCGCTGCAAGAGAAGATGGCGTATTTCTGGAGCAACCACTTCACGAGCGCGATGGGCCAAAAAGGCATCACGCCCGCGATGACGATCGGGCAGCTCGCTCTGTTTCGCAGATACGCGCTCGGGAACTACGCTCAACTGACCCACGACGTCTCGCGTGATGCGGCCATGTTGCACTACCTCGATGGAATCCAAAACCGCTCGCAGCATCCAAACGAGAACTACGCGCGCGAGCTGATGGAGCTGTTCACCATGGGTGTCGGCAACTACAGCGAGGACGACGTGCGCGAGAGCGCTCGGGCGTTCACCGGCTTCACCGTGAACCGCCGAACGGGGGAATTCCGCTTCGTGCCTCAGTTGCACGACGATGGCTCGAAGACGTTTTTGGGGCACACGGGTAACTTCAATGGCGACCAAGTCGTCGACATCATCATGCAGCAGCCCGCCACCGGACGCTTCATGGCCCGCAAGTTCCTGAGGGCGTTCGTCTACGACGACCCTGAGCCGGCCCTGGTCGATGCAGTTGCGGGCGCGTTGCGGTCGAGCGGCTACGATGTCGGCCCACTCATGAACACGCTCTTGCGCTCCAACGTCTTCTATTCCGACCGCGCCTATCGCGCGATCGTCAAGAGCCCGCTCGAGATCACCATCGGAGCGCTCAAGACGCTTGGCGCGACGACGGTCGGCATCCGGACGCTGGCTGCGCTCAATACGATGGGTCAAGTGCCGCTGCGCCCGCCCAACGTCGCCGGCTGGCCGGGCGGAGCCCTATGGATGAATCAAGGCGTGTTCTTGGCGCGGCTCAACTATCTGCATCAACTGGTCATGTTCAAGTCGCCTGGCACGGGCGGTGATCCGGCCGAAATGACCGCCATGGATATGCCCGCCATGAAAGGCGCCGGTCGCGCCATGAAGGGGATGCTGGGCGATCCGGCCGGCCAGCTCGCCGAACCGTCCACCTGGGTTGCGGGCGCGTCTGTCAACGATCCTCGATCGGTGGCGCAGCACGTGCTGCAGACCGTGGTGCAAGGTGATGCGACCGCCGAACAGCAGACCAACATCCTCGATTTTCTCTCGACCGACGGCGTGGGCAACCACGTCACGCTCAGCCGCGAGAACTTCGAAGAGAAAGTCCGCGGTGCCATGAGTTTGGCCATGGCATTGCCATCCTATCAATTAGCGTGAAGAGACGGAGCTAGGCAACCTTCAATGGCAAACCGCAAACAGTTCATACAGCAAAGCGTAGGTGCGTTCGCAGGCGCCCTGGCGATCGACTCGATCTTCGGCCGTGCCGCGCGCGCCGCGACCGCGGTCACAACGCCGGGATCGACCGGCGCGCGAAGCTTGGTGGTCGTCAACCTGCAGGGAGGCAACGACGGGCTCAACACGTTTGTGCCGTTGGGAGACCCTAACTATTACCGCTTGCGCCCCACCATCAACATCCCGCAGGATCAGGTGCTCCGCATCGACAGCAGCATCGGCTTCAATCCGAAATTGGCGGGTCTGAAGAGCCTTTTCGACCAGCACCGGGTCGCCGTGCTGCAAGGCGTGCACTACCCCAACCCCAACCTTTCGCATTTCCGTTCGACCGAGATCTGGCAGACAGGCGCCCCCGATCGCATTATCGATACCGGCTGGGCCGGACGATATCTGGACAGTCCGAATCTGCCGAAGGACAACCTTTTCAAAGGCTTGGCGATCGGGCCGATCCTTCCCAAGATGATGGTCGCCGACAAGACCGACGTTCCCACGGTCGACAATCTCAAGGGTTTCGGCTTCCGCAACAGCCGCGACGAACAAGCGCATGCCGACAAAATCCTCAATGGCAACGGCAATCGCTATCCGTTCCGAAGCCCATACCTGGAGCTGGTGCAGGAGATCGAGCGCGACGCGCACGCGAGCTCGTTGCGTTTGCCCCACCTCGTGGCCGGCTACAAGCCGGGGGTTGACTATCCGAAGACGCCGTTCGCACAAGGTCTGAACCTGGCTGCCGCGGTGCTCGCTTCCGACGTGGGCACGAAGGTCATCTACATCAGCCTCGGATCGTTCGACACCCACACCGCTCAGCGGGCGCGTCAGGACGCCTTGCTCCAACAGTTCGGAGACGGCATGAAGGCCTTTTACGCCGACCTTGCTGCCCACCGCATAGACAACCGCGTCTTGACGATGACGTTCTCCGAGTTCGGCCGTCGAGTGGGAGAGAACGCCAACCGGGGGACGGACCACGGCACCGCTGCTCCGATGTTCCTCATCGGCGGCGGCGTGAAAGGCGGGATTTACGGCGATCACCCGAGCCTCAGCGATCTCGACGTCGGCAACTTGAAGTGGCACACGGATTTCCGCTCCGTGTACGCGACGATTTTGGAGCGTTGGCTCGGCGTGAAATCGACCGATGTCCTGGGCAGCTCGTTCCGGACGCTGAACTTCGTCTAAAGCTCAAATGTGCCGGACGGTGTGCACGGGTCGTCCGGTTCTCTAAAACCCCGACTGCACATGCAAAGGAGCATCAACCACTCATGGAACGAAAGCAGTTTCTAACGACCGCCGCGGGCGTGGCGGCCACCATCGCGGTAGCCCGAGTCGCCCTCGCCGAACCCACCCCGTTCCCCATGGCCACCCGTGGGCCGCGCAGGAGCGACCAAAATCTTGCGCGGGTACGGCATCACCTGGAAAAGGCCATCGATGAGCTGCAGCACGATCAGCACGACTATTGCGGACATCGGGAGCGAAGCATCGACCTTCTGCAGCGGGCGCGCGCGGAGATCGAAGCGGGACTGCGCTGCGACCAGCCCCACTAAGGGTCGGACGCGCCAAACGAAAAAGAGAGGCCGGTCTTGCGACCGGTCTCTTTTATTGCCCCTTTGAAGAAAATTCGTCTAAAAGTTGTTCTGGCTTGCGACCCGCGCGGCGCCGACGTTGCTCAGCTGGTTGTTCGGCGAGCGGCGGCATGCGAACTTCGCGAGATGCCGGAAGACCGGACGAGTCACTTCGCGAGACGTCGTCAGGCGAAACCGCGTGTAGGCATCTTCGAAGGCCGAGTTCGTCTCGGCGTCGTCTGCAAGCGCGCGATTGAGTTGTTCGCAGCACGCTTGGCACATCGTGCCTGTTTTGAAGAGCGGACAGGTTCCGCCGGTTCCGGCGTGCTCGCCAAATCCGTTCCAGGATATCGGATCCGGGGCAACCGGTCCGTTCAGAAGGTTCTGTAAAAGGGCGTCGATTGTGTCTTGCATGTGGTTAGGACTAGCGGCAAGTGGATTTGTGTCGCGCCTTGAAGGTCGCGCTGTGGACGAGCAGTCGTTCAGCGTCGGTCAGCTCGCCGGCCCCGGGACGTATCAATGCGAATCGTGCGGCAAAGTGACCGTAGAACACGCGTTATCGTTTGAAATCGAGCCTTGTTCGTGCGGCAATGTAACGTTTCGGCGCATCGACTAATCAAAGGCGCTCGAGCGGCTGACCAGGTGTCGTGGCCTGCCGCTATGACCGGCATCAAACTTGAGCTCTAAAGCGTCTCCGGAGCGCTATGAAAGCCGTTTCCCGCCCAAAAATTCCCACGGCAGGTCTTCATCTGAAGCGTATCGCTGCCAGCCGCGCAGCCTTTGCTTTCCGTACTTGGCCATGATGCGCACTGCGCAGGCAGCTTTGTCCTCGCCGAATCCCGGCAGGGCCTTGAAGCGCTCGTAAAGCGGCTCAGCATCCGTCTGCCCCCCCCACAGCCGGGAGCCGTCGTTTCCGTATTCATGCGCGATCAGCGCGCACAACGCTCGCACCCGCTTGGCCATCATCCCCGGAAAGCGGTGCAGCGCAGGCTTTTGACGGAACGCGCGGTCGAGTTTTGCGGGGGGCGTGCGTGCGATCTTTGCGGCGTCCAGATGTCCGAGCCGCTCCCTCAGCACGAACGGCCCCATCATCGCCTTCTCAGACCGTACCTGCTGCTCCAAGCATAGGCCGATCAAAAGCGCGGTCCCATCGGCCGCCAGCAGCTCGTTGGCCTCGTCATTGGGCGTGAACGGAAAGCCGGACTTGTGCATGCAAGCCCCTTCTGCTCGACGCGAGCGCAGTCCGCGCGCCTGCCGGAACCGTCGTGAGCTTTTTCATTGTGCTTTCAGCGCCGGCACGTAGATTCAGAACGATGCGCAGCCTGGCTTCTTCTTTCGTATGCGGCGCCTTGGCGACGATAGCCGCCGTGGCTTGTACGCCCGGTGCAGCCACCGCTCCCAGCAATGGCTCGGCAAGCGCTTCAGGGGCTGTGGTGGTAGCCGTGAGCCTCATAAAGTACGGTCAGGCTACGAGTTCCTTCGGTGCGGTGGGAGGCTACAGCCCGGCGGTCATCGTGGTCGCCCGAGGCACGCCGGTGCAGTTCCGCAATGACGACACGTTCGCGCATACCGCGAGCGGCCTGGGCAGCGCTGCATTCCCGCAGACGAATCCGCTGGGCACCGCGGCCCAAAGCCTCCACGGCAGCGACGTGTCGCAACCGGATTGGTCCACCGGAAACCTGGGCGCGGGAGCGCTGTCCGCGCCGCTCAACACGTCCCAACCGGGGACGTACTTCTTCGGCTGCTTCTATCACTACCCGACGATGCGGGGCGTGATCGTTGTCCGCTAAGGTGCGCGCTTTTCGCCGTCTGCTGTTTGCTGCCGGGTCGCTGCTGGTTCTGAGCGCGGCGCTGCGCCAACCGGCGTCAGCCGTACCGATCTTCGCGGAGCGCTACGGCTTCCAGTGCAGCGCGTGCCATACCGCCCTGCCGGAGTTGAACGCCTTTGGAAACGCGTTTCGACGCAAGGGCTTCCAGCTGCCCGGCGTGCCCAGGCACCGTGAGTTTCCGCTCGCGCTGCGCTTTCAAGAGACGTACGTCAAGGATCTGCAGCCGGCGCAGAGCCGCCGCTTCAATGCGCTCGGCATCTTGATCTCCACTGCCAACTTCGGCCCGGACCGGTCGTATTCGTATTTCGCGCGCTATTTGTTTGGGAGCCAAGGGGCGGCGGGAAGCCTTTTCTATGCGTGGGTGCAGCATGTGTCACCATCGACCGGCGTGTTCGAACGGCTGGGACTCTTCCAATTGCCGCTGATCGCTAACCCGACGCAACGCCTCGATACCATCACCGTGCAGCCAGTGTATGCTTATACCGTTGGACACAGCGCGGCGAATCTCGCGACGCCGCGCCTCGGAGCGCTCTTCGGCCGCCGCAACGACCGCATCGATGCGGAAATCGCCATCGCCGGTGATGAATACCACGGCGCAGCCTACGGCGCTCCGGCGCCGCCATCGGATCTGCAACAATCGTTCGCCCAGCCGGAACTATTCGGATCCGCCACTTGGTCGCTCTTCGGGGATTTCAAAGCGGGTGTGTTAGGGTTAGAGGGAGCGCGCTCGTTCCGGTCTCGCACCAGTGCGGCGGCGTTCGGCGATACGTACGGCCGGGAGGGTCTACAGGCCGGCTGGACCCACGGACGTTTTGACGTCGCCGCACAGCAGTTATGGGGTCACGACAGCAACGCGGACGGCTTGGGGAACGCCGCCAGTTCGAGCGGCGGATTTTTGACGGTGAAGTACCGGCCCAGCACGCACTCGTACATCGGCCTGCGTTATGATGCCGCCGCAAACCCGTTTGCGACGCGCGACATCGACGTGTATGGCGCTCTTTCCCCTACCGTCCACTCACGGCTCGTCATCGAGCATCTGGAACCGATCGGCCCGGGTCGGGTAACGCCGATCACAAGCGCTCAACTTCTGTTCGCGCTTCCGTTCGCTGAGCCGCCAAAGCCTCACTGATTCCAAAAATCCAAAAGAGATAGAACCGCGCCGGCAAGAAGCGACGTGCCTCTTGAGCAAACTTTTTTTTCGCCCGCGAGTTCAGACAGCGTTGCTGTATGCGCTGTTGTGCTGGATTTGGGGCAGCACATGGCTTGTGATCAAGATCGGGCTGAATGGCGTTCCGCCGGTGACGGGCGCAGCGCTGCGGATGGCCATCTCCGGAGCGCTGTTGTTGTGCCTGATGTCGCTGATCCGGATGCCGTTTCCGCGCACGCCGGCGTTGCCGACGCAGATCATCATTCAGGGCATCGGTCAGTTCGGGCTCAACTATGGGCTCGTGTATTGGGCCGAGCAGGCCGTGCCGAGCGGGTTGACAGCGGTCTTGTTCGCCATCGCCCCCATCGTCACAGCGGTGGTGGCGAGTTGGATCTTTCACATGGAACTGCTGAACGCGGTCAACGTCGTCGGCCTCGTCGTCGGCTTTTGCGGTGTCGTCATCATCTATTGGTCCGAGGTTGTGAAAGCGGCGCACGCGCCGGCGCTCGGAGTGGCCGCCGTGTTGCTGGCCTCGACGATTGCGTCGACGGCGACGGTCATCGCAAAAAGATGGGGTCAGAGCATCCCGCCGCTCGCGATGATCGCTCCCGGCCAGCTTTTTGCCGGCGTATTGCTCGGGCTGCTGGCCTTTGCCATGGAACGTTCCTTGCGCGTGCACTTCGATGGGACGGCCGTGGCGTGCATCGCTTACTTGGCCGTCTTCGGTTCCGGTGTGGCGTTTTTAGGATTCTTCCATCTGTTGCGAACCGCAGACGCGACCCGGCTTTCGCTCATCACCTACATAACGCCGGTCATAGCCGTCATCTTGGGATCCGTCGCACTGCACGAGCAGCTTGCGCGCGCGACGCTGGTCGGAGCGGCCATCATCTTCGCTGGCATCGGGCTCGTGCATTATAAGCCGGCCAAGACACCTCGGACTGTCGTCGCCGAGGGCGATTCCCTCACCTCAGTGCCGTAGCGCTCCAGCGGATGCCGCCATAACCCACAGGTTCCTTGGCAACAGCTTCCTTTACATCGCAGGGCTTAGACGAATTCGTTGTCGACGTAACACCAGCGCCAGTCTTCGCCGGGCTCAAGCGACTCAATCACCGGGTGGCGATTGCGGTGGTAATGCTTGGTCGCATGCTTGTTCTTTGAGGAGTCGCAACAGCCGGCATGGCCGCAGATCAAGCACATGCGCAGGTGGACCCACTCGTCGCCCGTCTTGAGACACTCCTCGCAACCATTGGCGCTCGGCTTTACTTCCTGGACTTCCTAGATGTGCACGCAGCTGGTCATCTAGCACGCCCCTCATGAGCTCTGTCCCGCATTATTCGAAAAAATCATCGCGGGCGCCTTGACCTTTTACATATAATGTATTATTGTACTACTGTACTAGTGCAATAGTGTTCTGGTACATCGCAAGGAGGCACCCAATGTCAGTAACCACCAACATCAACAGCACCTCGAATCTGCAGCCGACCAATTCCTTCATTCCGGTACCGAACTCGCAGTCACCCCTGTTCGCCGGCTGGGGCCCGAAGCTCTAAGCTGACATGCCGGCACTTTTCACCGTCGACCCGCACACCGGGGTCCCCATCTACCTCCAGCTCACCGAGCAAGTGAAGCGATCGGTGGCCCTGGGTGTGCTGTCGCCGGGCGAGCAACTTCCCACGGTGAAGCAGCTCGCAAGCGACCTCATCGTCAACCCCAACACGGTGGCGCGAGCCTACCGGGAGTTGGAGCGCGACGGGGTCATCGAGACAAGCGTTGGACGCGGATCTTTCGTTCGGGCCGATCACGCGGTGGACACCGCCGCAACGGCGCTCAGCGAAGTGGCCGCATCCGCCCTCAATACAGCAGTACGCGAAAGCAAGTCCATGGGTCTGCGCCGCAAGCAAACCGTTGAGATTTTCCACCGCGCGCTCGATCAGTGGTATCCGCCCAGCGACGACAAGGAGTAAGGCTTTGATCAACAGCACTGCCGCACCGGCGGCCATCCAGCTGAGCAACCTGACGAAGCGCTACGGCGACGTCACGGCCGTGGACGGCCTTTCGCTCACGATACCGCCCGGGTCGATCTTCGGCTTGCTGGGGACCAACGGCGCCGGCAAGACCACCACCTTCAAGTGCCTGCTGGGGTTGGCACGGCCGACCGACGGCGAGGTCCGCTTCAATGGTGAGGCATTGCAGCCGTCGCTGTTCGAGCGGCTATCCTACATGCCCGAGCGCGTTGCGCTGTACGAATGGATGACGGGCGAGCAGCACTTGAAGCTAACGCGTCTGAGCTTCGAGCGTTTCGACGGCGCGCGAGCCAACGAGCTCGCCCAGCTTTTCGGCCTCAACCTGCGCAAGCGCATCAGAACGTTTTCCAAAGGCCAGCAGAGCGCCATGGCGATCGTGATCGCCTTCTCGACGCACCCTGACATACTCGTCCTCGACGAACCTTCGTCCGGATTGGACCCCGTGCATCAGCGCCACGTTTTGGACCTGATGATCGACGCCGCCGCGGGCGGGGCGACCGTGCTCTTCTCCTCGCATCAAATCGGCCAGGTCGAACGGGCAGCTGATCGGGTCGCCATCCTGCATCGCGGCAAGCGCGTTCTCGACGGCGAGGTCGAACAGCTCAAGGCCGAGGTGAAGATCATCGAAGCAACTTTCCAAGGCGACGCGCCTGCCTTGCCGGCTCTCGATGTCAATGCCGGCGTGCAGCGCGTCATGCGCCAGGGACGTTTGCTGCGCGCGTACGTGCGCGGCGCGAACAACGGAGCGATGCACCAAATCCAGGCCGCCTCGCCGACGAGCGTTCGAGTCCTCGATCAGAACTTGGAAGACATTTTCTTAGCCGCTGTGGGAGACCGTTGATGATCTATAAAGAGTACCTGCGGATCTCGAGAGGGATCATCTGGCTCTCGATCGTGTGCGCCCTTTTCCTGGCACTGACAGGCTACGGCCGGCTGACCAGCCACAGCCCTGCCAGCACGATAGACGTGGAGATCGGAGCGGACGCGGGCACCCACTCCGCGCAGGCGGCGCACCACGCTGTCAAACACGTGCACCACGCAGTTCATCCTGGTCCCCATCAACCCGTCATCCCGTGGTCGCTTTTGTTCGCCATCGCCGGCATCGTCGCGACGATCTTCGCCGGCATCTACGGCGCCAGCTTGTCCAACGAAAACCAAGGCCATCTGGAAGTCGCTTGGACCAAGCCAAGATCCAGGAGCCGCTATGCGCTCATAGACATGGCGGCGGATTACGCCGGCGCGACATGCGCCTTCGCCCTGACGCTGCTCACCGCCGTGGCGTGCCTGGCGATCGCCGGTCTGGTCACCAACCTTTTCATCGATAGAGACGCCTGGTTGAATCTCGTTCGTTTCCTGGTGCTGCCGCTGGCTTGGCTTGGACTCGTGCAGGCCGCGACCGCATCCCTTCGGGAGAGAAGCGGCGCCGTGTCTGGAGGTCTGTGGGTGGCCGCGGTCGCGCTGCTGGGTCTTGAGATCGCCGATCTGCCGCGCATGTGGCACGGCGTTGTGGCCTTCCTCAATTTCTTCAACCCGCTGAACTACAGCGGTTATAGGACCGATTCTTCAGGGCATCTCGCCGCCAGCATCGCCGACTTGCAAGCGGACATCCTTGCCTTGGTCTTGCTGGGCGTTGCAGGCATTCTGGTCGCGCTCGTGCAGTGGCGCAAGCTGGAGGCATGAGCATGAGGTTGTTCGGCACATCGTGGAGCTTGGATGTCGGTGCTTTCCGCTTGAATCTCAGCCTCAGCTTGGAAGAGCGGCCTCCAGAACAGCTGCCGGTCGGCGAACGGCGTTCCTGATCTCGCGCGACGCCGGCGCCGTAAGCGGACGGCTGACGCTCGTGCGCCCGGTTGAGGCCCAAGACTTGGATCTGCTGGCCGGCTGGTTCGGTCATGCGTCCTTCGCCGAGTATTGGGGAGGGGTACCGTTGAGCCGCGAACAGGTCGCCCGAGATCTTGGCGCTGCGATCCAAGAGACGCTGCCGGACGGCCGCATCGAGCGCGTTCAGCCATACATCATCGAATACCATGGCGAACCGGCCGGCTTCTTGCAGCAGTGGTCACAAGGCGAGGACGAGTGCGGTCTGGACATCGTCATGGCTCCCGCCTATCGTGACCGGGGTTTGGGAACCGATGCCCTGCGAGCGCTCGCGATCCATCTGCGCGGTGCGTGCGGCCGGCGCCGCATCACGGTTGATCCGCTGCTCGCAAATGCCCGCGCCATTCGAGCCTTTGCGAAATGCGGGTTCGTGCCGGAGCGGAAATGGCCCGATCATCCGGATGGCCCGTCGCTCTTGATGGTATTCCGCGGCTGAACAAGTAAAAACAGTGAGGACCCCTAATCGGAGCCCTCACTGCAGAATGGCATGCGTTTGCTTGACCGATTTGGGCTATCGTCTAGCGCACGACGTGCCAGTCAATGATCAGCGCCTGGCCACCGTTCGCGTACGTGATGACACCGTCGCCGTATTGATCCACTGAGAAGGACGCGACTTGCTGGCCCGACGTGTTCGTGATCGTGCCGTTGATCGCGATGGTTCCCGGAGATCCCGAGCTCGTGACCACGATGCCGTCGCCGTTCCAAAGCGTGCCGGTGATGGAGACCGCGGTCAAATCGCCTGTAGAGTCGAAGGTCACGGAACCCGTCACGGTCGTCGTTCCAAGCGTCGTTCCACCGCTGACGGTGAACGGCGGCGTGACGGATAGCGTCAACGCTCCGTATGGACCTCTGATGAACGTGCCGCTATGCGTGCCAGCGAAGATGATGTTGGCCGAGGAATCGATCGTCTTTGTGCCGTCCTGCAACACGCCCATGTGGCCGAAGGATTTGTTGACGCCCGGATTCGGCACGTTGACGACGCGTCCTGAGTTCGCCGCGATGGTCGAGACCGTCGAGTTCTGGGGAGCGATCGTGAACTGACGCCCGAACATCACTGACGCAGTGGCCGACGTTCCGATGAAGAGAGAGCTCGTCACGACTGCTGAGAAGTTTCCTTGGGTCCCTGTCAGCGAATAGTTTGCCTTGCGCGTCGAAAGCACGAGCCCGGAAAGGTTGTAGTTGGTGGCGGTGCGGTTGATGTTCTCGCTGGATGCGCTGTTCCGGGTCACGAGCGCGACCACGTCCCGTCCGAGCTTGGAGCAGTTGGAGTCATAGAACGTCTTCAGCTCATACTGTTTCTGGGTCGGGCTGATGACGGTTACGGTGAATTCCTTGCCGTTGTGGCAAGCGCCGTTGGTTGAAGTAAAGGCTGACGATGTCGTTGCGGCGGATGAAAGCGCGACGCCCATCGAACCGTTGTAAAGGCCGTTCTCCAGATCTCCCGACTCGATCGGACCGAAGGCAGCCTCGGTGGCGGCCTGAGAGATCTCTTGGGTGGTCGCCTGAGTGCCCGGCCCTTGGGGGGCTGACGGCAGGCTTGAACTTGCGCCGCCGCCGCCGCTGCAACCGGCCACGAGGACGGTCGCAAGGACAGCGAGCAGAATGCGGGTCCGCATGGGGAGTATGCCCTTTCTCATTTTCGAGTGATGCATGTGAAATGCGGCGAGCCGGCGCAACCCGGACCGCGGATTCCTAGCTGAGAGCATACAGTAGCATGCCGACGGCAACATGAACCCTGGTTAAAGACTGCATGAGAGTTCGGCAGACGTAAAACCCCGGGGGACCTAGCCGGCTATCGCCTTGCCCAGCTCCACGAAAGACCGGTCGTACCGGTAGTTGATGCCCATGTGGCTGTCGTCGAACTCTTCATACGTGTATCTCACGCCGAGCCCGTCGAGCCGCGAGCAGAAGATGCGGGCGCCCAGATGCAGGTTGAATTCGTCTCGGGATCCTGCGTCGATGAATATCCGCTTCATGGACCTCAGAGCGCCGGCACAGTCTCGCGCCATGTGAACCGGGTCGTTCTCCTCCCAGCGCTTCCACACGTCGCCGCGGATTTCGCCGGAAGGCAGACCGACCGGCAGATCGATGCCCATCGGCTGCGACGGGTTCGGCGAATAACAGGCCGCCATCGCCAGGATATTGAGCACCCCCATCGCCTCGTCGGTCTTCTTGGGGAGCGACTCGAAGTGTGTGAAGAACTTTTCGACTCCGCCATGGCGCTGCAGACCCATGACGAGCTTGGGAAAGTCCGGCAGATAGCAATAAGCGAAGTAGGCGTCCCCGGCGTGTGAACCAAACGCCCCAAAGACGTCGGGGTGGCGCATGGCCAGTCTCATCGATCCGTAACCGCCGCTCGATTTGCCCGTCACGGCGCGCTGGGCGCTGCCCGGCTTGGTGCGCAGCTTTTCATCGACGAACGGCACGATCTCGTCGATGACGTAGTCTTCGTAGCGCCCGGTGGCCGACGAGTTCACGTACTGACTGCCGCCCAAGCGCGTGAAACAGTCGGGCAGCACGCAGATCACTTCGGGCATCGAGCCCGCGGCGATGAGCCGGTCCAACTGCACGTCCATCGACTCCCCAAACGCGGAGAAGTTGAACATCATACGGCCGTTGCCGGTGAAGCCGCACAAGAAGTAGATGACGGGATAGCGATTCGCGCCGTCGTCATAACCGGGAGGGAGATAGCAGTAAACGTCGCGCTCGCACGGATCGCCAAGCGCATTGCCGCGCAGGACCTCGGATGAAAGCCGCAGCACCTCGACCCGGCCCTTCGATCGTTTCATGCTCGGCGAGTTTTCTTAGGCGGATGCTGCTCGCCTTCAGCGCCGGTGAGGGAGCGCAGGCTCAGCGTCTGTAGACGATCCGATAGATGTAACCGCGCCTGTCGTCGCTCACGGCAATTGAACCGTCGGGAGCGACGGCCACTCCGACTGGCCGTCCCTCATAACCAGACGAGCGCAGCCATCCGGTCACGAAGTCTTGATAGCTTATGGGGCGGCCGCCTGAGAAACGAACGAAGACCACCTTGTCCCCGGTCCGCGTGCTGCGGTTCCAGGATCCGTGGAATGCGACGAAGGCGCCCCCCTTATACGACGCCGGAAACTGATTTGCGTAGTAAAAAGCGACGCCCAACGGAGCTGAGTGCGCTTGGAAGTTCAAAGCGGCCGGCGCCGTAGCGGCGCAACTGGCGTTTGCATACTCGGGATTCGGCGAACGGGCGGCATGGTCATGATCCGGATAGCAGCGAGGCCAGCCCATGTCGTCGCCGGATTGCACCAAATCGAGTTCGTCCGGCGGCAGGTTATCGGTGACTTGGGTCGTGCCGATGTTGTCGCGTTGGTTCACAACGGCCCATAACCGCCCGTTTGCGTCAAACGCGAGTCCGGAAGCATTGCGCAATCCCTTGGCAAAAATGGAACCGTTTCTGTCGCCCACGCCGTAGCGCAAGACGGTCGCGAAACGCGAATCGCTCTCGTCACAGACGTTGCAGTCGGAGCCGGACGATACGTAGATCGCTCCATCGCCGCCGATTGCGAGGGCTCGCATGTTGTGATCGCCCCCTTGCGGCATGTTCGCAAACAGCGTCGTCGCCCTGTTGGACGGGTAATCATAGCGGACGACCCCGGACCACGTCGCCACGTACAGCTTGCCGTTGAAAAAAGCCAGACCGTGAGGCAAGGAGAGGCCGGTTGCAAACGTACGAGGTTGCGCCTCCGGCGACGAGCCGTGCGGAATCACCACGATGTCGCCGGCCGACGGCTCGCTCACCAAGAGGTCGCCGTTGGGAGCGAACGCCATGAAACGAGCGCCGGGCACCATTTGCGAGAGGTAGTACACGTGAAATCCGGCCGGTGCCTCAAGCGAAGCAGCTTGCTCGCCGGCTGAACCGGTCCCCGGCCCAGGCGCGTCAGAGACGGGCTTATCCGCCAAC
This sequence comes from Candidatus Eremiobacter antarcticus, assembly GCA_003244105.1. Lineage (GTDB taxonomy): Bacteria > Vulcanimicrobiota > Vulcanimicrobiia > Eremiobacterales > Eremiobacteraceae > Eremiobacter > Eremiobacter antarcticus. The sequence continues at coordinate 112,920 of QHBK01000014.1, forward strand.
TGTGTGCTTGGAGCCGGCGCGGCGCCGCCGCACCCAGCGCTGAGCGCGCTGAGCCACGCAAAGGCCAGAGAGCCGGCAAGCCTTCGCAACAAGTGAGAGCAACGGATGCGTGCAGGTGCGGTTACGATCATAGGAAACAGCAGTTAGAGAATCTGTGGGGAAGCTCTTGCGAAGGCCTGCGACCAGTCTCTCTATGTTAGACTAGGATTTTCCAGACTAAGATTTTCCGTTCAGGATCTTCTTCAGGTACTCTTCGCCTGCATCGTTGCGTTCGACGAGCCCGCCGCGCGCACTCATGTCGCGCTGTCCGACATTGCTTGCACCCGACGCTCCGGCGCCTTGCCGCATGCGGTATTTTTTCAACAGCGTGCCGCCCGAGCGCTGAGAGCCATCGACCATCTCCTGCTGCGTCTGGGAGCCGGTGCCGATGAAATAGCCGACGATTCCGCCCAAGAGCACTCCGCCGATCTGGATGACCGCATACAAGCTGTCATGCACCTCGGGGTTTTGGGAGTTGGCATAGAGGAAGAGCCCGCAGACTCCACCCAGCACTGCGCCGCCGAAAAGACCAAAACCCACGAACATCGCCGTGCGGAGCAATCGAACGCGCGCTTCTCCGTCGGGTTTGGGCGATTGCACAACCGGCGTTTTTCGGCCGGGTCGTGGTTGTATCATCGGCGCTCCTAAAAAGGGTAGTCCATTGGTTAATCGGCGCGAGCGGGCGGCTCACGGCTGCGAGCTTTTGTCTGTGATAAATATCACTGCCCAGCGTCACCGTCACAGGAGCAGCGGCCACAGCGGCGCCAACGTACGCCGTACGATGATCCGGCGCGATCGCATGGTCGACACCGTCCTCGATCTCATACGGCTGGATAGCCATTCGAGGGAAGAACGGCTGGTGGCCGACTATCTTATCTCCGCGCTGCGCGCGCTCGGCTGCGATGTCGTGGTGGACGACGCGGGCCGAGAGGTGGGAGGCAACGCGGGCAACGTCATCGCGCGCGTGAAGCCCTCGCGCTCAGACGCACCGTCTCTGTTGCTGTCGGCGCACATGGACGTGGTTCCACCGGGCGAGGGAGTGAATCCGATCGTGGAGCCTGCGCGCATCCGCTCGGACGGCACGACCATTCTGGGAGGCGACGACAAAACGGGGCTTGCGGTCATCTTGGAGACCCTTACCGCAGTGTCGGAGCACGATGTGCCGCATGGACCCATCGAAGTGGTGTTCTCCATCTGCGAAGAGGTCGGTTTGCTCGGCGCCAAACACGTCGACTGCGATGCACTGTCATCCAAGGAAGCGATTGTCTTGGACTCCGGCTCCTCTTCGCGGCTGGTGACGCGCGCGCCGTCCTCCGATGGATTCGAGTTTGTCGTGCACGGCCTAGAGGCGCACGCCGGCATGTGCCCCGAGCGGGGTATTTCGGCCGTGCGCGTGGCCGCTCAAGCCGTCGCCGCAATGCCCTTGGGGCGCATCGACGCGGAGACGACGAGCAACGTCGTCATCCTCGAGTGCCCGAAGGCGACGAACGTCGTGCCCAACCGCTGCGTCGTCCGAGGCGAGGCCCGGTCTTTGGACGACGCGCGATTGGATGCGGTGATGCGCGAGATACGGCGCTGTTTCCAAGACGCCGCCGGCAGCGCATCCGCCACGCTGGATGGCTCCGTGCAAAGGGCATGGATCGAAGAACGCTCCCAGCGCACCTACCACAGCATGCGGGTGCCCGACGAAGCGCCGGTGGCACAGCTTGTTTTGTCCTCCGCCAAGTCGCTGGGCGCCGAGATCGAGACGGTGAGCATCGGCGGCGGCTCCGACGCCAACGTCTATAACCGCCGCGGCATCCAAAGCGTGAACCTGGGCACGGGCATGCGGGATATCCACACGGTGAACGAGTGGATCGATCTCCCCGACTTCTTCCGCTGCGCCGAGATCGTGCTCGAGTGCGTGCGCAGGCGGGCTGCCGCCTAAGATATCGCGCAGCTTTCAGAGAAGGCACCTGACCTTATGCGGCCGAGCTGGTCGTCGCTGCCAAAGCGATCGGGATCCGAAACGCCTGCCGTCTATGCGCTGCTGGCGCTCTGCGGCATCGTCTTTTTGATCGACTTCTACACGCACAATGCGCTGGGCTCGGTTTTGGTGTGGCCGGTCAACTCGCTGCAGTGGTTTGCAAGCCTCCACTACTGGCAGCCGTTCACGTTCCCGTTCGTGCACTTCAGCCAGATATTTTATCTGCTCACCGACGGCTTGGTGCTGTACTTCTTCGGCAGTTCGTTGGAGCGGTCGTGGGGATCGGGCCGCTTTCTTTTCTTCTTCTTCGCGACCGGGCTGCTCGCCGGGCTGATCGTGCTGGCTCTGTCGCCGCTGTTGAGCGGCGGTCTGATGGTCGGTATGGTCGGCAGTCTGGTCGCAATGGTGGTCGCATTTGCCGCGCTCAACCCGTACGCGACCGTCGTTATGTTCATATTCCCGCTGCAAGCGCGCTGGCTCGCGGCGCTGGCGATCGTCTTCGAGATCTTCGGTCGAACGGGCACGTACGGAAGTCCCGCGACCACCACCATCGCCGTGCTGGCGGTCACGGCGTTTTCATGGGCGTTCACCACGAACAGGCTCGCCTTGCGGGGTCTGTCGCGCCACAGCGGCCCAAGCTTCAAGGAGAGGTTCGACCATTGGCAGCAACGGCGGCGCATGCGGCGCTGGCAGCGCCGGGTGTCGCGCATCGAACGGCCGGACGATCTGTTCAAGGATAAATAGCAGGCGGCCAGATAAAGCCGAGTTATGGCATCCGCGAGCCCCGCACCGTCGGCCGACATTTTCGCTCTGGACATCGTCAAACAGGCGCGTTTGAGCGGCAGCGGGCCTTTGTACGCGCAGCTCGCGGACGGCATTGCAGAGATCATCGCCTCCGGCCGGTTGCCGTACGGCGCCGCAATGCCGCGAGTGCGCGATCTGGCCAACGGCCTGCATGTCAGCATCGTCACCGCCGCTCATGCCTACCGGGTGTTGGGCGAGCGAGGTTTGGTGGCGGCTCGGCCCGGCGTGGGCACGTTCGTAGCCCGTCCGTTGCCTGCGGTGACGGAACTGCGGGCGCCCGACTCAGCTCAACTCGCTTGGCAGAGCGCATTCATCGGTTCCAAGCCCACCACCAACCTGAGCCGCATCTACCAGCTGCCCCCCGCCTGCGCGCAAGCGCGGTTCAGCTTCTTCAGCGTTCATAGCTACGGCGGGCAGATGCTGCCGCTCAGCCGCCGCATCTTGCGCCGCGTGGCGCTGGATGCCGAGGTCGCGCGCTTGCGGCCGACGGATACGCAGGGGTTGCCGGAGCTGCGCAGCGCGGTGGCAGCCCACTTGGCAGAGGAAGGCATCGAGGTCGGCGCCGAGCGCGTGCTGATCACGAACAGCTACGAAGAAGCGCTGCTTTTGACGCTGTTGGCGTTTTGCAAAGACTCGGACGCGATCGCGATCGAAGACCCCAGTCAGTTCTGCACGGTCGACATCGCGCGGCTTCGCTCCGTTCGGCTGGTGGGCGTGCCCATGGATGACAAGGGTATGCGCACCGATCTGCTCGAGAGTTTGAGCGCGCGGGAGTCGGTACGGGTGATCGTGACGTCGCCGCGGGCCCACAATCCCACCGGCGTGGAATTGAGCGAGCATCGCCGCCGCGAATTGTACGCGGTTGCGCGACGCCTCAACTGTCTGATCTTCGAATGCGACTCGTTCGCGCCGCTCATGTATCGAGGACGCCGCCAGGCTCCCATCCTGAGCGAGGATCCGGATGGACGCGTCATCTACGGGCGCCCGGTCTCGCGCGGGTTGCTCATGAACCTTGGCATCGCCATTGCGACCGGCCAGGTCCTGGAGCAGCTCGTGCAGGCCAAAGACATCGTGGACCGGGGATCGGATGTCTTCTTGCAGCTCATCCTGCGGCGGCTTCTCGACAGCGGGTGCATCGCGCGTCAAGACGCGCAGATGCGGCGAGAATGGGGCGATCAGCTCAGCGCGCTGCTGGCCTCGCTCGATCGCACGATGCCGCGCAGCGTTCGCTGGACACATCCGCGCGGGGGCGGCTGCGTCTGGGTGACGATGCCCGAGCGATGCTCCGCCGATGTGTTGCTCGCGCGCGCATTGGAGAAAGACATCAGCTTCATCCCCGGCCGCGCCTTCGGCGTGACCGAGCGCCACGAACGGTCGTTCCGGCTCGCGATCGGCAACTTGTCCCCGTCGCAGATCATCGAAGCGGTGAACGTGCTGAGCGGCGTGGTGAAGGAACACGTGTCCGAGGCGCAGCGCCTGCGCCCCCGCATCCCGATGGGAAAAGTTTCCTAGCCTTTCGGCGTCAAACGATCAGCGGCCGGTGCGGACGATCTCTTCGAGTTTCGCACGGTCGAGCTTCACCACTCGGCCGCGCCGCAGCTCGAGCGCGCCCAAATCCTCTAAGTGAGAAAGCGCGCGGCTTCCCATGTCGCGCACGGTCCCGACGCGCGCCGCCAAATCCGACTGCGTGATGCGCTCCACGCCGCCTTCACCGGGGGACATGCCAGCTTGCGGCGACGCATAGTCCATTAGGACGCGGGCGATCCTGGTCAAGACTCGACCGAAGGCAAGGTTTCCGGCGGCGCCGGAAAGCCGCCGCTGGCGCTGTGCGAAAAAGCGGGCGCAGCCAATCGCGATCTCAGGGCTGCGCTGGATGAGCCCGCGGACGAAAGGCGCCGGCAGCTCGATGATCTCCACCTCACCGCGGGCGACCACGGTCGCTTCCGCCATGCCCTCGTCGAACACCGAAGCCTCATTGAACATGCTGTAGGGCGTGACGTCGTACAGCACGATCTCCCGGCCCTCATCGGCGGCGCGGGTCACTTCCACGATGCCGCGCCGCACGATCGCGAGCATCGGCCAGTTCGTGCCCTCGGCGACGATCACCATGCGGTCGTGGTAGTTGCGCTCCTTTGCGACGCGGTCGATCTCGCGCAACAGGTCGGCATGCGCATTTCTGAACATCCGGCACTGTCGCAGAAACGCGATGCGGGGCGTGTCACCTTGCAGCGCGGGGTCGGGCAAGCGCGTGAGACGCACGATCCAGCGATTGTCGCCGGCGTTGCGCATATCCCAAAGGCAGAGCCCTTCACGCTCGCTCTCCAGGTGCGTGCGCAATGCGCGAGGCTCGTAGTCGTTGGTGAATTCGGCCGCTTGGCCGGGCATCAGCCTATCGAAGGAGGCCAGCACCCGGTCGTGGCGCTCCCACGAGGGCAGCTCGCGCAGATCGACGCGCTCGATCGGTTGGCCCACAGAGGCATCGAACGTCATTCCGAGGGCTATTCACGCCTCACCACTCGAACGCCTGGATTGCGGCCCAGGCATCGGGTTTGGTGCCTGTCAAATCGAAGAACGTTTCGCCCAGAGCGCCGACGGATTTTGCCGCACCGAGCGACCACATGATCTCCCGCCCGGAGGGCGAGCCGGTGCTCTCGAGGTCCACGCTTTGGCCTGCGAGGTTGACCGGAATGTCGCGGCCGGCAAGCTCGCGAGTGCGGAGCACCGCTTGCGATGACGCGAGCGCGACTTCACCGCGGCCGTACTCGTGGCGCGCGCCTTCGTTGAAGTAATGCCAGTACTCCATCGGCTGCAATACGTCGGCATACGCTGCGATGCGCGCATAGGGCACATCATCGTTGGTCAGGTGGCCGCTGTGCGGCGACGCCACCGTGGCGACCAAGAGGTAATGACTCCCGACGGCGTTGCGTATGGCGTTGATGTATGCGACCATGCCGTTGCGCGCCGCTCGGCCATGCCCCATGTACTGGTCGCCCGACTCGAGGTCGAGGGCAAGCCCGATGAAGCCGTTGCCGGCGGGCGTCCGATAGCGTGCCATCGCAAGCGATTGCGCGATGTCTTGCGCGGTCACCGCCCGCGGCACGGTCCAAGCCAACAGCTTGATGTCGGCCTCCGCCGAGGCATCGATCAGACGGTCGAGCCAAGCCCGCGACCCTGGCGTGTCCGCCATCGGCTTCGCTCCGCGTGACATTCGCAATTCGATGAACGATATGCCGGCGTTCCGAGCTGCGTCCGCGATCGTTCGCGGATCGAGACGCGAGTAACTGTGCGCGTCGGTCGGGCGGGAAGAGAAGTATAGGAACATGCCCTTGCCCGCGAGCGCCTCGGCCCCGGTCGTCGGTGCCGCCACTTCCGGCGGAGTCACCACCGCGCCGGTTGCAGCGCTGGCCGATTCGGCGTCGGAACCGGCGACGATGACGTAGCGGTAGAGCGCCGACCCATTGACCGCCTTGTCGCGATAGCTGTGACGGTATGAAGGGATGTGGGCGATCATCTGCGCCAGCCCGCCGTCGGCTGAAGAGCGATAGAGCGTGAAGGTCTTGCGCTTGGTGGCGCGCGGATGTTCGGTCCAGTCAAGCGCCATGAGATGGGGTCCGAGAGGGTGTGCGGTGAGCCGCAAGGAGCTTGATTCGACAACCGGCGCAGCGGGTGAGGCCGGCACAATGATGCGCGTGGCGGGAGTCGCGACCGCCGCGGGTGAGAGCGGCAATCCGAGGATCGGCGAGGCGAGCACCGTGGGGCTGGCGGCTGCCGGCTCGACGGGCGAGGGAGCCGGACGCGCGGTCACCGCGATCAATGCTTGATGACGAGTCGGTGCCGGAGAGGCTGCGATACGCTTTTTCGCTGCGATATTTTTCTCCATGAAATAAACCGGGCGCTGCGTCGCGGCGGGCACCCTTATGCGCACGATCGCCAGGTGGGAATGTTTGTGCGCTTTTGACACGCTCGCATGCAGCGGAACTCGCGCGAAGTTCGTCGCCACCGCGATCAAGAGCGGCAGCGCAAGCGTTGCCAGCACAGACGTCGCGAACAACCGGCTTGAGCGCGACTTCGGCTGTTCGCATTCAGCGGTGTATTGGACGCGGCGCTGATCGATCGTGGGTGGCGCGAAGCGCAGGCGCGTCGTTTCGCGCCGGATTACAAGCTGATCAAGCCGTGCCGCCTCACGAGCGGTACGTCGCTCAAGGGCCGCTCGGCGCTCACCGTTGTTGCGCGAACGCTCCTCGAGCGTGCTCAGCCTCAGCCGCTTCTTCGCGGCTTCCGCCGCGCCGAGAGTTTGGCGATGCAACGGACGCTTCGTGGCTGTCACGGCCGGTTCGCGCTGCGTGGACGGCAGCGAGTCATCGGAAATGTCGCGGAGGTTCAACGCTTGGCGCACCTGCGGTTGACGAGCGGCCTGGGGCGGCCTCGTCCCCGCAGAGGCCTAAAACGACTGTCGCGCCGCTTGTCTAACGGCGTATTTTCATCATCGGCCCCTCAAGACCGAGATACAGCAGTCGCTTTGGGGAGCCTGAGAAATCGATGAGAGGCGAACGCTGGCCGTTATGCAATCGTTTTCTTGACGCGGAGATGCTGGACGAAACAAAGCGGCGGATCCTTAGGACCGCCTCAGCCCTTCTCTTGAGCGGCGCGCTCGCGCTGACGCTGGCGCACGCCGGGCGGGCGGCCCCAGCGGTGGGTCCGGCTGCCACCCGAACGGCTGCGGGCAGCGTCGACTCCATCATCGAACTCATCACCCATCGAAACCCGGGCCTTGTCTCATATCAGGCGCACGCCCGGCTCGACATCCGGCAGCTGAACTTCCCGTATCTGCACCCCGTGCTCAATGGGACGGAGTACTACACAAGCCCAGGTTTCACGGTCTTTGATTTCCCGCACACGCCTTCGTACCTGAAAGGCATCACCAAAGTCGAGGGCGCGGTCTACGAGGCGCATCGCTGGAAGCGTTGCTACGACATCACGTTCAGAACCGAACCCGAGGCGTACGTCATGCACATGGTGCCGAAGATCCGCGGCGAGGTCTCAGCGCTTGATGTGACGGTAGAAAAAAATAGCGGGGACTTGCAGCACTTCGATTGGCATTACCATAACTCGGGCGACGGCATCTCGCTCACCCAGTACTACACGATCGTGAACGGCTACAGCGTGGTGACGTTGCAGCACTCCGACGTGACGATCCACCACATCCGAGCGCGCATCGTTGGGACCTTCGAGAATTTCAAGTACAACGTGACGGTACCGATGCCCACCGCGACCCCCTCAGATCCCGCGCATCAGTGCGATAACTAGAAGTTTCGGCTCTTTTTCAACACGTCGCCGCTTCGTGGATCGCAAGCAAGGTGCCCGTCAAGCGCAGCGCGCTGCGGTGGCGCAAGAGCACCGGAACAACGACCGTCAGCGAGACGGCGATGATGGCGAACCCAAAAAGCAGTTTCATAACGTGTCATCCCTCTAAACGGATGACCGCGAAAACTATGTTTCTGTGACACAGCCCGGCGCTCGGGCGCTTGGTCCTGCCGCGAACGGCTTGGGTGTTGTTCAATGCCTTCAATCATCCGGACGTCGCTATTCCTCGTTAGGGCAGTGAGTCGCCACTGTGGACCCACGGCGATTCAAGGCTTGCAGACTCGGCGGTGAAGGAGATCCGCCGGCTATGAGGAGGCGAAATGACCCGCAAAATCGGCATTGTCATCGCCGGCGCTCTCGCTGTTTTCAGCTTGGCAGCCGGCCTTTCGTTATACGGCTCACATCCCGTACGTAGTTCCGACCACCAAGACTCCCCGTTGACGGTAGCGCGGCCAGGCGCAGACCTGAGCGACCTGTATGCGTTTCCGGCACCCGACAACGACAACGACGTGGTCCTCGTCATGAACGTCCATCCGATCATCCCAGCCGGCATGGGCCGTCAGACGAGATTTGATCCCGGGGTGATGTACCAGTTCAAGATCGACAACACCGGCGACCACGTCGAAGACCTCGTCATCCAATTCAAAGCCGACGCCGCTGGCTCGTCGCAAAAAATCGCCATGTTCGGGCCGGCCAAGCCGCAGGCCGCGGGAACGCGTTCGGCGTGGGTTTCTGAAACGGGCAGTGTGACCTACGACAAAGTCGCGACGCTGGGCAACGGCGTGAAGCTGTACGCAGGGCCTCGCAAGGATCCGTTTTTCTTCGACCTGGCCCAATTTTTCAAGATCGTGCCCGACCGCAATGCCGGCTACCACGCGGCCGGCCAGTCGGTGCCCGCGGCGACCGCAACCGCGTTCAACAATCCAGGGACCGACTTCTTGTCCACCAATCGGTTCAACGTGCTCTCAATCGTTGCGGAACTGCCACGGACGATGCTGTCGCCGAGCTACGGACCACCGGGAAAAATCAACCTGTGGGCCACGACCAGCACGGCCGACGGCGGCGGCTATCAACAAGTGGAACGGCTGGCTCGTCCTGCGGTGAAAGAAGCGTTCGAGGCGTTCGCGGATCACGACCGCACCAACCGCAGCACGCCCACGGACGATCGCGTCCTCTCCGATTCCATCGACAAATTCATGACGACGGTCGCGGGCCGTTCGCCTCAGATCGCAAACATCGTTCGATCGGTGCTGATACCGGATGAGCTCTCCATCGATCTTTCGCAGACGAGCGTTCAGGCAGCGTATCTGGGCGTAGAGACCGGCGGCGTCACCGGAAGCAAGTTCGGGGGACGCGGACTACGCGATGATGTGATCGACTTGTCGCTGGGCGTTGTCTTCGGCAACACGGTGCCTGCGCTCAAGCTCGCGCCCGACGACGGGAAGGAAAGCCCAGGGCTCACGAGCGATCACGTCGGTCCCAACCAAAGCTACGGCAAGACGTTCCCGTACCTCAACGAACCTTACTGACATATCAGCGAATCAAGGGCGGCGGTCGCAGAAGCTTGCGGCCGCCGCTTTCGGTTATGAGGACAGCGTCCGCTGTCGGCGAATCCGCTTTGTCCTGCGACGACGGGAAAGGCAGGTTTAGCGTGCCCCAGACCGCTGAGAGTGTAGAAATCTTTCGTTCCATGCATGCGGGCGAGCAGGTGTTGCTTCTCGCCAATGCTTGGGACGCGGGCTCGGCGGCGCTCATCCGATCGGCGGGCGCCAAGGCGATAGCCACCACCAGCGCCGGCCTGGCATGGTCGTGCGGCTATCCGGACGGAAATATGCTTCCGCGTGAGAGCTTGCTGTCCGCGGTTCGCGCGATCTGCCGCGTTGCAGGGGAGCTGCCGGTAAGCGTGGATTTCGAGGGCGGATATTCGGAAGATCCGGCGGCTGTTGCCGACCTTGCGGCTGCCGTTGCCGATCTCGGCGTAGCCGGCATCAACATCGAGGATGGTGAGTCGGCGCCTGCACTGCTTGCCGAAAAGATCAGAGCCATCAAACGGTCCTGCAAGCTCTTCATCAATGCGCGAACGGATGTGTTGCTGCGAAAGCTCGCGCCCGACGAGGACGCGGTCCGTGAATCGATCGTACGTGCGCGGCGTTACGTGGAAGCTGGAGCCGATGGGATCTTCGTCCCGCTCGTCACCCAGTCCGACGCGATCCGCACGATCGCTCGCTCTGTAGAGCGGCCGCTCAATGTCTTGGCCGTGCCGTCACTTCCTACGCTGAAAGAATTGCAGGAGCTTGGAGTCAGGCGGGTCAGCGCGGGAGCCTTGATCTCACGGTTCGCCCTGGGCGCGGCACGCAATGCCGTCGCTGCGTTCCTAGAGGCAGGTCCGACCGAAGCTCTGTTCGCTCAGCCGCGGCTCGAGAACGTCGACATGAACGCATTGCTCAAGTCTTGATGGCTATCCATACAGCAGCGCGCGAGCGCGCGCTTCGAAAAAGTCGGGATCGGGTTTCCATAGCGTCTCCAACTCGGGCGAACGGTCTTCTATCGCCTCGATAAGATCGCTGCGGCCGAGCAGCTTTTCAATGGAACGGTATTCCCAGACGTCGGGATATCGCTCGCGCAGGATCTCGATGATTGCGAGGCCGAGCGCCGCAGGCGAAAACGATTGCTCATCTTCAACGATGAAGTGTACGCCGGAGCAGGGCTGTCGATAGTGGCGGTGCACGGAATCTTGCGGCGTGAAAGCCGCGCTCTCGCAGCGCAAGCCTGGAATGGTCCGCTCGTGCACGGCGCGTGCGACGGCCTCACCGTCCATCCAAGGAGCGCCGAAGACGTGGAACGGGTTCCCGGTCCCTCGGCCTACGGAGACATTCGAGCCTTCGATGAGGCCGACGCCCGGGAACAGCAGCGCGGCAGTCACATCGCGGATGTTCGGCGACGGATCGATCCACCGCTGGCCCGTGTTGTGGTGCCAGAAGCTGCGCTGCCAGCCGCCCATCGTCACGACTTTCAGTTGGGCGTTGATGTTGCGCTCGGCGTTGAAGAGGCGCGCGAGCTCGCCGACCGTCATCCCGTGACGCAGCGGCAGTTCGTGATAGGCGACGAACGATTCGTGGTCTGAATCGCTGCAAGGGCCTTCGACGTCGAGGCCGCCGATGGGATTCGGCCTGTCCAACACATAGACCGCGACGCCGTTCTCACCGCATGCTTCCAGCAGCAGACCCAGCGTGGTGATGTAGGTGTAGAAGCGGCATCCGACGTCTTGCAGATCGTAGAGCACCGCGTCCACTTGGTGAAGCTGCTGCGGCGTCGGCCGGTAACTCCCGCCGTAGAGGCTGTAGATCGGCAATCCTGTCCGTTCGTCGGTGGAATCTCCGACTGTAGCGTCGACGTTGCCCTGCGGGCCGTGCTCCGGTGAGAAGATGCTGGTCAAGAACAGGTCTCGCCGCTGCGCCAAGACGTCCACGGTGCGCCGGCCGTCGAGCGTGATGCTGGAATGGTTCGCGACCACGGCGACGCGCAGGTCGCGCAGGGCCCGAAAATCATCCTCCAGCAAGACGTCGATGCCGTTGAGAATTGCCTGATGTGACACCTGATAACGCTCCTCGGCGCAGTTTTGTGCAGGGCGCCACGTCGGCCTTCCGAAGCAGACGGTGTGGAGATCGGCAAACCTGTTCGCGCGTTGCGCGCCATCGACTTGGGCTCCGAGGGCAAGCTCGAGGCAGGGTCGGTCGGAGTCTTGGAGAGCATGAACAACGGCCCGTACTTGCCGTACCTCGTGCGCTTTCCGCACGGCTCCTTCGCATTTGAAGACGGCGAGATCGAGGAAGCAGAGGACGAAAGTCCTTCGCAGGCCTGAACCCGATACGCGAGACGGCGCATCCTGAAAAAAGCCTGAAAGACAAAGACAGCCGGCGCAGGCTGGCCGTTTGCCACTTGGCGAACCTGAATCCATGAGAGTCTTGCTCGTCGAAGACGACCCCAGCCTATCTTCTTCCCTGTGCCGCGCGCTCGAGGCGCAGAAATTCGCTGTCACGGCCGTGGGCGACGGCGACAACGGCCTGACCGAGTTGTGCGGCAACGATTACCAGCTGGCTATCTTGGACGTCTTGCTGCCCAAACGCGACGGATTGTCGGTGTGCGCCGAAGCGCGCCGCCAGGGCATCGTCACGCCGATCCTCATGCTCACCGCTCGCAATGCTGTCACCGATCGCGTCACCGGACTCAACAGCGGCGCGGACGACTACCTTCCCAAACCGTTCGCCTTCCCCGAGCTGCTGGCGCGCATCCACGCGCTGCTGCGCCGCCCGCATTCCGAACTGCGGCCGCGCACCGTTACCGTCGGCAAGCTGGCCATCGATGTGTTGAGACACCAGACCACCTTTGAAGGCCGCGTGTTGCGCCTGACCAAGACCGAATACCGGCTGCTGTTGTACCTGATGGAAAACGCCGGCATCGTCCTGACCAAAGACGCGCTGCTGGATCGGCTCTGGGGCGGCGAGCATGGGGGCAACAGCAATATCCTCGAGGTGTACGTCAAGATGCTCCGCCGCAAGCTGGCGGATGCGGGCGACAACGCGGTGATCCGCACGGTGCGGGGAGCCGGCTACACTATCGATAAGACATGAGCGCCGGCCTTGGCAGCCGCTGCAGCGGAGGTCGCTTGTGAGCAAGCGCAGTGTCGTCCTCAACATCGGTGCCCCACGTGTTCGGCTGACGCTCGCATACGCGGGCCTGCTCTTCTTGTTGCTGGTCGCCTTCTCGATCATCGTGTATGCGCTGCTCTCCATCGTCGTGCTGCAAGACATCGAGCCCTTCCGCGACGACCCCGGCATCACGGCAGCCGCCCACCGCATGCTCGGCACGTACGTCGTGCGACTGCTCTTCGCCAATGCCATCGGCCTGTTGCTGGTCGTCGCGGTTTCGTGGCTGCTGGCGAAGATCACGCTGCGGCCTCTCGAGCAAGCGATCTCGCTGCAGCGGCAGTTCACGAACAACGCGTCGCACGATCTGCGCACGCCGCTCGCCGTCATCCGCACTGAGACGTCCGCGGCGCTGCACCAACATCCCGACTTGCCGCCCGAGTACGAGGAGCGCGTTCGCATCATCGACGAGCAGGCGCAGCGCATGGAGCGGCTCATCGACCAGCTTCTGACGCTCTCGCACTTAGACGCTGACAGCGCGCTCGATCGCGAGCCGACGGATTTGACCGTCGTTGTCAACGGCGTGGTGCGCGACTTGCGGCCGCTGGCTCAGGCGCGCAGCGTCGATCTCAAGTTCACGCGCGCCGAGAGCGCCGTCGTGATGGGTGACGAGCTCAAGCTGTCCCAGCTCGTGAGCAATCTGCTGGACAACGCCATCAAGTTCAGCCCCGAGCAGGCGACGGTCGCGCTCGCGGTGTGGCAAGCCAAGGACAGCGCATACTTGGCGGTCAGCGACCAGGGCATGGGGATCGAACCGCAGGCGCTGCCCGAGCTCTTCTCGCGCTTTCAGCACACCAACGGGGCGCACACGAACGGGCACGCCGTCCATGGTCTGGGCCTGCCCTTATGCCGTTGGATCGCCCAGGCGCACGGCGGCGATGTGACCGTCGAAAGCCGGCAGGGGCACGGCACCGTTTTCACCGTCAGGCTGCCCGCCATCAAGGCGTGAGCGGCGCTCGCAAGGAGAGTCTCGTGTCATGAAGTTTTACAAGGGCAAGGGCGCAGCAGCCACGGTGGCCGGTGCCGCGGGGTTTGGGAAAGCGGCGCTGGCGGCAGCCATACTGATCGCCGTCGTTCTCTCCGCCTTAGCGCGTGTGCAAACGGCGGCCAAAGCCGCTCCGCCTGGGCCGCTCGAGCTCGTCGAGCGCGTGCTGGCCTCCGACGTTGCGCTCGAGGACGAAGGACCATATCGTCTCATCGATCCCGTCGGACCGGGCGGCCTGCGCCGCGCCGACGCCATCGCTGCGGTCACGTCACCGACGATGCAGACCGCGCCGGCCGGCGGCGAGCGCACCCCCTATGGGCAGTATGCGCCCGACGAGTCACTGTTGATGATGTTGCCGCCCGGCCCCAACGTCACGCACGGCGCATACCACTCGAACACCTATCGTCACGGCGAGCAAGGCGATCGGGATCACGATCACGGATCCGGTTATGGAGGACGGCGATGATACATCGTTTTGTTTCGGCTGTGCTCAAGCGGTGGCTGCCGGCGTTTCTCGTGGCCGCGCTGGCTGTCTCGACCGCAGGCTTGGCCTCTGCAGACAGCTTCTTCCGCCACCTGCGCGTGGATTCGCTGATCAGCGACGGCATCGCCCTGTATCACAGTGGCGACTACAGACGGTCGCTCGAAAAACTCGACGCTGCGCTCTCGCTCAACGCCGACAACGTCGAGGCCCGCTACGACCGCGGCCTCGACCTGTATGCGCTGAGCCGTTACAACGAAGCAGCCGCCGAGTTTCGCACGTGCGTGCGCCAGCAATCCGATTTCATCCCTGCGCTGTTCAACCTGGGCGTGACGGAAATCGCGTTGAACCACCTCGACGCCGCCAAGACCATCTTCCTTCAAATCATCAGCGAGCATCCGTCTTCCGTGCGCGCGCACTTCGACATGGGTCTGTCCAAGATTTTATCCGGGCAGCCGGAGCAGGCGGCCAAAGAATTCGCGGTTGCGGAGCTTTTGCACCCGCAATACGTGCAGGCTCACTACGACCGGGCGCTTGCGGAGTACCGGACCGGCAATCTCGTCGGCGCCGATCAAGAGACTGGAGAAGCGTTGCGGTTGAACAGCTCGTATGCGAAGGCGTACTTCCTGCGGGGCGCGATCCGGTTGCGGCAAGGCAATTCATCCGGCGCCAAAACGCAGTTCGAGAGCGCCGCTAAACTGGCAACCGACCCGGTCCTCAAATCGCTCTGCACGCAGATCCTCGCGCAGATCGGCGCTTGAGAACGCTCGCGAACAGGGCGCTGGTCGCCGGCTACCGGTGCTTTTGGAAAGCCTTTTCGTCGAAGTACCAGTCCGGCACTGAAGTGGGAAACCCGAAATCCGAGAAATAGTATTCGTAATGGCCGCTGTCTGAGAGAAATCCGAAGCGGCCGTTGCCGTCAGCGATCACTCGCTTGACGAGCCAGAACGGACCGACCGGCGCGAAATCGACGTCAGCGACCGCCCGGCCCACCAACGGACCGACTGAACCGGCTGCATCCGCGTGCGCTTTCCAGACCTGAAAGGTCAGCATGTCGACCCAGAGATCTTTCCAAGGATGTTTGCTTTCGTCGCGCACCGCTCGCAGCGTCAGATGGTACAACGGGTGCCCCTGCAAGTTTTCTAATCCAGCCAAGCTCACGACGTAGTAGCGGTCTCCGTGCACCCTCTCCTGACTCAACGTGGGGATGGGAGTGCTGCCGCCGGCTGGCAGACCCTGGTTGCCGACCGGTGGAGGCGGCGCGACGACCGGCGCAGGCGTCGCATACAAGAGGATGTTGTTGTCGGGCGCGGATGGGAACGGGTAGCCAAAGAACGTCTCGTTCTTGCCGCGCCGGCCGGCACCCATGTTCTGCATCAAGCCCTGTCCGTCCGAGCGATACCACACGCGATACGTGTATTCGTGCCGAGCGCCGTGGTGGACGAAGAGCTCCCGCATGACGTAGGTGATGTACGGCGGGTTGGGATTGCGCCGCAGACTGTTCTCCGTCCGGCCCAAGATCTCGTCCGGCGTCAGGTAGCCGACGGACGGAAAGGCAAACGGCGTGGGCGAGGGCGACGGCGAGGGCGAGGCAGCAGGTGACGGCGATGCAGACACGACGGGGGACGGTGCCCGAACGGGCGAGGGTGCGACCTCAGCCAGCGCCCTGCCGCAGTACAACGCAAGCATCAAGCCAAAGACGAGGGTATAGCGGCGACTCATCACGTGGTTAAAACGTTCGCCTGACGAATGCGGTTTTTCGGGCGCGAGCATCGCGTCTCATATGATACCTGTCGGAAGATAACCGGAGGATGATGCTCCCGCGTTGAATATTATGTGCTTGACCCTTTTGGCCGGCCGACGGCTGCGCGCGCGAAAGTGGGGATCTTGAACAAGGCGGTCGCACTCGCGCTCGGCGCAACAATCGGAACGGCTGCGACCTTGACCGGCTGCGGCGGCAATTCCGGATCGACACTGCCGCTGCCCCGCCAGTCGGCGCCGGCGGCAAGCCCGTCGCCCAGCATCGCCCCCTCAGCCAGCCCGTCGCCCAGTCCTTCGGCGACGGCTTCCGCTAATCCGCATCCGGCTTCCGAAGGCGACACCTTCGCGTTCGCGGGCTCCAGCAGGCAAGTGATCCTGCGATTCCGCCCGACGCCCACGCCGCCCGCCCAAGTCATCACGGCGACCGTGACCCAAAACCAAACGGTGCATGTCAACCGGCTCTTCCACGGCATCGCCGCGACGGATTTTCAGACGGTCGAGACGAACGCAGGTCCCAACCAGACGATCACGACGAACGCCGACGAGTACTTTCTGTTCCCCTCGGGCGCGGGCCCGGTCGTGAATATCGGCTTCAGCTCGATCGACAGCAATGGCGTCTCCCTTGACGTGCAATATTTGACCGGCAACGGGATCGAGGACTTCCTGCCCGAGACTGCGGGCGCTTCGTGGACGAACACCGCTTCGGCGATCGTGCTGGAAAACGACCCGGACGGGACCACCAGCACGCAAACGGTCAATGCGGATGGTTCTTACACGCAGACAAAGTCCGAAGTCGCGGGGCAGACGACCATCACTCAGTCGAGCGACGGCACGGGAAGCCTAATCTCGCCGACGACAGCCTTCTTCGGTACCGGAACGGGAACCAAATTTCAGATCGGCCCGAACGACGGCACGCAGATCCCGATCACGATCACCGCGGTGGGAGCGTCTCCGCCGCCGATAAGCATCGTGGTGGCGTCATGGTATCCGGCATCGCCGACGCTGGCTGCCGATCAGACAACCGATCAAGGCATGACCGCGCTTCCGGTGGCGTGTGCCGGGCCCTCCTTCGGCACGACCGGGATGCAACTGCACAGGACGAGGAGCCGTCTCGACACCGTGCTGGGGTTCACCGAGACCGAAGCGATCGATACGTGGATCGTACCCGGAGCAGGACCCGTCTGCGTAAACTTGAGCGATACGGTGCAGCTCTATTACGACTTCACGGGTCAAACCGCGATCAACATCTTCAGCAGCAGTCCGCATCAGACCGCCACCTTCGTCGAGACCATCGCATTGCAGTCTGAGACGGTGCTGCACCACGCGCGCCGTCAGCTTTCGGGTTCGGCACGATTGTCCACGCAGGCGTTCGTCCAGCGAGTCGCCGTTGCCGGTCTGAGAGCGGAGCGCTTCCGTCAGGGCATCCGCATGCAGCAGTTGCGCGCCTTGCGCACGCTCTTGCAACGAGGCCAGCAGGGATGAGGCCACCGGCGCGCGCTTCGAACGCTTGGCTGTTGGGCTGCGTTTGCAGCATCGTGCTCTTGCCATGCGCCGCAGTTGCCGGGCCGCGCTGGACATTGCCGGTCGCGCACAAGACGCTCGCTCCGCAGAGCGGCCGAGGCACGAGCTTTGCGTACGGAGCTGAGGTTTTGCAGGGAGCTCGTTTTCTCGGTCTCGCCCGTCTGCAGACCCTGAACTTGAACGTCGGCTTGCGCATGCGCGATGAGATGGGGCTGTACAACTATGCAAGGCTCGTCAGCGATCCGCGCTCTCCTTACTTCCGCCGCTTTTTGACCCCCGAACAACTGGGGGATTATTTCGGCGCTCCCGCGCTCGATCAAGCGCGCGCCATCGGCTATTTCACTTCGCGCGGCCTGTCCGTCCGGTGGTGGAAGCAACGGCAGATGCTGCGCGTGGCCGGCAGTCAAGCGCGCATGGAGCAGGCGTTCGGAACCCGCTTCGGCGTTTTTGAAAAAAACGGGCTGGCTTTTGTGGCGCCCGTCTCGGCTCCCCACGTCCTTGCGCCGCTCGCCATCAGCGGAGTGGGCGGATTGGTGTCCTACCATCAGTTGCGCCGCCACATCGAAACCGGCATCGCGCCGCAACACTTCGGCGGCATCGGAGCGGGCTTTCTCGTGGGCAACTCGCCGTTTCAGATCGCAGCAGCATTCGATTACACGGGCGCCTACCAGCTGAGCTCGCTGTGCTGCAAGGGAGATGGGATCACGATCGGCGTCATCGGCACGGGGCCGATCAACACCAACGATACGGGCTCGGCGGGGGATGCCGTTCTCTTCAAGGCGGTCTTCAACGTCGGCGGCACGGGCACGGTCAGACAGGTGAATGTCAGCGCGGTCGCCCCCGGCTACAGCAGCGGCGTGCAGCCTCCGCCGCCGGTCACGCCACCCTGCACGCTCCAGCCTGCCAACTACACTGTCTGCAACCCTGAGGACATCGAAGCGCAACTCGACACCGAGCAGACGAATTCGCTGGCGCCGAACGCAAACGTCCTTTTCTATCTCGCGTACAATCCCAACGAGTGTTACGCCCCCGGACAGTGCCCGCCCGGGAGCGGACTTCCCAGGTTGGGAATCAATGAGACCGACGACGAGTGGCAGCAAGCGATCAGCGACAACGTCGCCGACGTCCTGACCGCCAGTTTCGGAATCGGCGAGCTCGACTTCGCCGGGAAGAGCGGCGGTCTGCTCAACGCCGACGGCACCGGCATCGAGCCGCGCATCTTCGCCTCGCTTTCTGCACTCGGCATCGCCGTGTTCGTGTCATCCGCCGATACGGGTGCTGAAGGCTGCCGGACGGATCGGGTGCCTGCGACCGCCGATGCGCTTTGCCTTTCTTATCCAAGCTCCGATCCAAACGTCGTGTCGGTCGGCGGCACGACCACGCCGATCGGCTCAAATGGCCGGCTGACCGGCATCATCACCGCATGGGGCAGGCAGACGCTGAACGGCGGCAGCGGCGGCGGCTTCTCATCCGTTTTCGCCAGGCGTGCGTACCAGCCGCCTGGCCTCTTCTGCGCCGATGATGGGCGATGCGACAGTCGCCACCGGCTGACGCCCGACGTCGCGTTGAACGCAGATCCGGCGACCGGGGTCAGCGTGATCATCAACAGCAACGACGCGCGCACGGGCGCGTCGTTGGGCGGTCCGCAGATCGGTTCGTTCGGAGGTACGAGCGCCGCCGCGCCCGGCATGGCTGCGATGTGGGCACTCGTGTTGCAGGCGTGCAAGCAGACTCTCGGGTGCGGCCGGGGCACGGGGCTTCACCCGTACCGGCTGGGCAACCCGGCTCCTCTCCTCTACGCGTTACCGCCTGAAGCTGCGCAAGCCGCTCTTCTCGACATCACCTATGGCAACAATGCCATCCCGTCGACATCCGGCACCGGCTACGACCCGGGATTTAACGCAGCGCTGGGCTACGATTTGACCACCGGATTAGGCGCGCCGTTTGCGAGAAATCTGATCGGCGCGATCGTAGGCGCAGTCAGCCGCTCCAACATGCTGCCTGCATCCGGACAACGCCGGGCTCTCAGGGGCGCACGTTTGGATTGAGCTCGGCGAACGCACCGCTGGGATTCGGCACGACCCAAAAGCCCAGGTCCCACGCTTTCGGATGCACGTAGGTCCACAGCAGCGTCGCGTTCGGCGGCAATAACTTCGCGGCGCGCAGCTGCTGTGCGGTGACGGTGCGCCCTTGCAGGTTCGGCAACATCCTCGCGCCGCGGCGCTTGATGATTCCGGACGGCGTCTTGTACGCGAAATGGATGTGCGGATCTATGGTGGTCCAGCGGCTGCGGCGCACGGGATAGACGTTCTTGGCGGGCGGGTTCGGCCAGGCGCTCACCTCATACTGGTAGTCGAGACCGGCTAGTCTCCCATGCTTGTCGTACCACAGAAAATTGGGCGAATACTTGCTCACGCCGCTCCACCTGTTGTTGAACCAGATCGTCGTTCCATCGGGCTCGAGCTTCGTGGTCTGATAATAGCCTGCCGCGAGCGCGGAGCGTGTATCGGGGTATTTTTGGCCGAGCCGTTCGCTCACGTCACGCACGAACGCGGCTTCAGCCGCGTCCGGTTGGAACTTGCCAGCTTGCGAACCGGCCATAGGCGCCATGGCGGCCACGCTCACGCCCAAGGCGCGAACGACTGCCGCCCCGGTGGGACTCCATTCGAGCGTCACGAACGCGAGCGCGAAAAGCATCGTGCAAAACACTCGTGCGCTCAGCGGCATCTTGCTGCCGATTTTCATCATCTTCACTCTCCGTCGCCGCACCCATTGACTGCCGCTGCAACCGGCGGTCGCCTCGAAGGGGGCTGTGCTCGCCGCCCCTGAATTTTACCTGCATGGATCCATTTCCGCCGACGGAGCAACAGCTGGCCGTCATCCAGCATCGGGATGCCAATCTTCTCGTCTTCGCCGGCCCGGGCACGGGCAAAACGGAAACGCTTGCCCGCCGCTTCGCTTCGCTGGTAGCCGACGACGGGATACCGCCCCAGCACATCCTCGTGCTGACGTTCTCGCGCCGCGCGGCGGAAGAGATGCGAGACCGAGTTCTGCTGCGCTTGCGGCAGCGTCTTGGCACCGGTTTGGCCGTGTCCGAGCTGTTCGTCAAGACGTTCCACGGCTTTTGCGGACGGCTCTTGCAAGGACAGTCGGGCTCGCGCGAGACCATGACGCTCTTGACGCCGGTCAAGGAACGGCTGCTGTGGCGCCGCCTGATGCAGCCCGGCCGGCTTGCGCTGCCGTCGTTCGCTCCCGATATCGCAGAAAGCTCGCAGTTCGCGACTGACTGCCTCAATGTCATCGCTCACCTCAAGACCCGTGGGATTGACGCGCAACAGTTCAGCAGTTTCAGCGACGGCGATCCGCGCCTCCGCGACGTGAGCGTGATCTTCACCGCGTTGGAAGCGGAACGGCAACGCTTGGGCTTGCAAGACTTCCGCGATTTGGTCAACGAGGCGGTGCGGTCGCTGCACGATGTCGCCGGTCCCAGCGCACGCTGGCTGCAGTCGATGGACTTCCGCCACGTCTTGGTCGACGAATTCCAAGACAGCGACGAGATGCAATTGCGCCTGCTCGAGCGCATCGCCGCCGTCCCCAGGACCGCTGCGACGTTTTGCTTCGTCGGCGACGTCAACCAGTCGATTTACCGCTTCCGCGGCGCTACGCCGCAAAACGTTGAGCGCGCGCGGTCTCAGTTCGCCTGCCAGTCGTTGCCGCTCAAAGACAACCGGCGCTCCGCGCAGCAGATCCTCGACGTCGCCAACGCCGATCCGACGCTGCAGACCGAATCGCTGACGCGTGCGGCCGATCAGACCAAGGCGGGCAACGTGCGGCTGGAGCGCCCGCGCACCGTCGACGACGAGATACGAGCTGTCGTGGATGCGATCTGCGCGAAGATCTCATCCGGAACGCCGCGGCGCGACATCGCGGTGCTCTTGCGCCAGACCGCACCCTATCAGCAGCTGATCGCAAGTGAGCTGCAAAACGCCGGCATTCCTGTCGCCGCCATGCCGGCAGCCGGTTTCCATGAAGATGGGCTGATCGACGCGGTTCTGACCTCGCTGCGCCTGCTGCAAGGTCCCGAAGACGCTCAGCTATGGCGCCGGCTGCTCGTCAACCCGATCATCGGGTTTCACCCGATCGAAGTGCGCTACGCTTTAGACACGGGGCGGCGCGAGCACGTTGGCGAAGCGCGCGCAGCGCTCAGCCGGTATCTGCGAGGCGGCCGGCAATCGATCAAGACGTTTTTACAACGCTGGGACCGCATAGCGGAGGCAGCCGCGGCGGACGAGCCGCTCGAGTTGCTGCGCCGTATCGTCAAAGAGCTTGACCTTCTGCAGCCGGTCACAAGCGCCGGAGTGTCGGGCTTCCATCCAGTCGCGTCGCCTCTGCGTTTGAACGCGCTGCTGACGGCGGCCGCGGATTACGAGGAGACGGCCGACTCCGCCACCGCGGCGGGCGCGCCGAGCAGGGTCGCAGATTTCGTCGCCAGGCTGGATGAGACGGTGGGCCTGCTGGCAGACGCGAACGAGCCGCCTCCCAATCTGATCGACGGCGTGCGCGTAATGTCCATCCACGCGGCCAAGGGGTTGGAATTCGAGTTCGTCGTCATCCCCCAGCTGCTTGACGGCATTCTGCCGGCGCGCGAGCGCCCGAACAAGCTCATCTCAGCCGCTGCCGGAGCGCGGCTGCGCAGCCGCGGCATCGACCTGTTCGCCGACAGCGCCGGGGCCGACCAGGAAGAACACTGCCTCTTCTATGTCGCGCTGACGCGGGCGAAGTCGGCAGTGCTGGCCACCGCCACCCAGGTGGACGATGAAGGCATACCGCTGCAGGTCTCTCCCTTTTCGACGGCCATCGACCCACAGGTTTTGCACGCTGCCCGCGCGCAACCGGCGGCTCCTGCGCAAGACATCGCACCTGCTGGACTCGCCGGCAGCTGCGCGGATGAGGGCGCTGGCTCGGACGATGCTCCTTCGGTGATTTCCCCTGCGGCTTCGAACGGTTCGTGCGCGGCTGCTTCAAACGGTCCGTCCAGGCGCGCGATTTCCTTCCCGCTGTCGCGGTTGTCGCCCACAAACATCGGCCGTTTCGTGCGCTGTCCGCGGCAATTCTTCTACGCCGATGTGCTGAGACTGGAAGGCAAGGACGACGATGCGATGCAGTACGGCAGCACGCTGCACGACATCTTGCGCCGCTTCCACGAGCGGGAGACGAATTTCGAGGACGGGGGCGATCCGGAGGAAGCGCAGGCCCGTTACGCCTCGGTCCTGCGCGAGCTCGTGGAGCAACAGCCGCATCGGGCCGCCGACGACAGTCCGCTGGAACGCTTCGAAGCGCAGGACCTCATCGAAAAACTGGCGGTGTACGCGCGGCATCTCGCAAACGAGGCATCAGTCCATCCTTTTTCAGTGCTGGCCTGCGAGCAGCCGGTCAGGTCTTCGATCGGCGAGGTCGTGCTTCAGGGAAAAGCCGACCGCATCGATCGGCTGCGCGGAGGCGGCCTCGTCATACGTGACTACAAGTCCGGACGAATGAAGACCCGTCTCTTGGAAGCCGTGCGTGCGGCCCTTGGGTACTTAGATACAGGACACGAGCTTTTCGGCAATATGCCCAAGGGCTTGAACCTGCAGACGATCCTCTACGTGACGGGCGTTGAGCAAACGTATGAGGAGCCGGTCCAGCGGTTGGACTACATCTATTTCCGCGGCGAGGACTCGGGTGACACGGACATCTTGATGGACAGCACTGCCGTCGTCACGGGCGAACCGGGAGACCCCAAGGGGTTGACTCGGCCCGAGATCGGCCGCGTGGAACGCGATATCGCGGCGGGCATCGTCGCGTGGTGCAGCTCGGGCGCGCAAGTCGTGTTCCCCACTGCGCACGACGACGAGCCATGTCGTTATTGCGAGTACGTACGCATCTGTCCGGGGCCTGGCGCGGTCAGATGATGGACCAGCGCCCTTCGACGCTATCCGGCTCACAGCAGGATATCGTCCGCCATCGGGGTCCGTCCCCCGCCGTGGTGGAGGCCGGAGCGGGCACGGGCAAGACGTTCACTATCGTCGAGCGGGTTGCGTCGTTGCACGAGACGGGCGCCTGCCCCGTCGACAGAATTCTCGTCTTGACCTTCGCGCGCAAGGCAGCCGCCGAGTTGAAGATGCGCTTTGCGGGCCGGATGCAGACGCCTCCCGACTGTTTCACCTTCCATGCGTTTGCATGGAACGTGCTGTCCACCCACGCGTACGACGTCGGATTGTCTCCGGATGCCGTCGTCATCGATGACGTGGAGGCGCGGGTCCACTTCCACAAAGCCTTCGAGGAGTATCTGCGGGAGCCGCAGTCAGCAGCCTGCGGATTCCCGCTTCGCCCTCACAACGTCGAAGAGATCCGCACGGCGCTTTTCGGCATAGGCCAGACGTTGAAACAAGACGGGATCTCACTCACGCAGTTCCGCGAGCGCGCCGTGCGGGCGGCTGAGGAATTCAGCCGCGTGCCGTACCGTGAGCTGCGCAAGAAAACGCTCCAAGGCAAAGTCGAGGCATCGGTCAGCGATGCCGAATTCGCCGAAGAGCTGGTGCTGGAACGGCAGCGCATCGATGCAGCCGTCCTAATCCTCGAGACGTTCAACCGGCGCATGGAGGCGTTGAACTCGCTGAGCTACGCCGATATCTTGATCTTGGCTGAACGAGCCATCCGGGAGGATCCGGTCTTGGCGGACCAGCTCCGCCAACGCTATCCGTACTGCATCGTCGACGAGTACCAAGACACCGACTTGGCGCAGCACCGGCTTTTGAAAGCTCTCTACGGGGATGACTTGCTCAACGTCATGGTCGTGGGAGACGTGCTGCAAAGCATTTACGGTTTTCGCGGCGCGCATCCGCAAAACGTCGAAGCCATCAAGAGCCTCGCGGGTGCGCACGTGTATCCACTGATCGAAAATCGCCGTTCGCGCCAGGAGATCTTGGATTTAGGCTACGCAGTGATCCGGGGGACGCATGGGGATGCGCGCCACTTGCACGCTGAGCGCGGACGGGCAGGCGAACAGAACGTGCACATCTCGAGCATGTGGTTCCCGGAGTCGGTCGAGTATCTGCCCGTCGATGAGGCGCGGGTCTTGGAAGCGTCGGTTGTGGGGCGCCGCATCTGCGGGTTGCTGACGAGCGGCACTATGGTCGAGGGAAGCGATGGAGCGCCGCGGCCGATCTCCCCGCGCGACATCGCCATTCTGTCGCGCAACAAGACCAAGGTCCAGGCCGTCACCAACGCCCTGCTGGAGATGGGCATACCCTTCCGGCTCGTTGGCGGCGTCGGCTTTTACGACGCCGGGGAGGTCCGCGACGCGCTCGCCTGGCTGCGCCTTGCCGCGGATCCGATGGACGCCCACGCGATCACGCGAGCGCTGCAGTCACCCGTCATGGGCGCGACCGACGCGGAGCTCGCGGCGGTCTCTCACGGCCTCAAAGCCGACGAGACGGCCTTCTCGACGCGCGTCCTCGTTGAAGCGGCAGCCGAAGATGCTTCCAACTTCACGGGCGAGGGCGACGGAAACGTCATCGCGCGATTCAGGAAGTTGGCGGACGAGATAGCGCTGTGCTCCGCCCTGCCGCTCATGAGCGCGTTGCAGACCATTTTGGACAAGACAGGTCTGCGCAGCTACTGGGAAGAGAACGCGGATGCGCGAGCGCCCCAAGCCTTGGCCAATCTGCTGAAATTGGAGAGCCTAGCGCGCGGTTTTGCAAACGATCTTCCGGGCGCTCTGCCGGCCGATTTCATCATCTTCATCGACGAGCTGGAGCGGATCGAATTCGACGAGCGCGAAGCCGACGTGGTCTCCCTCGATGCGGTCACCATCTCCACTATCCACGCAGCCAAAGGTCTCGAGTGGCCGGTTGTATTCGTGCTCGGGATCTGGCCCCAACCTGGCAAGCGCGCACGGCTCTTCGTCGATGAAGCGTCTGGCGCGCTTTTGTACGCGGAAAATCCAGACGGCTCCATTTCCTTCCACCACACCGCCGTGAAGGACCGCGCCGACGCCCAAGGTGTGCTGCACAAGCTCGACGCTGAGGAAAAGGAGATGGCGAAGGCGGAGGAGTGCAGACTCTTCTACGTCGCCATCACCCGCGCGCGCGACCTGCTGTACCTGAGCGGTTTTCGATCGAAGCGTTCACCAAGAAATCCTGACGGCAAGCCGCACGACTATTTGATCGCCGCCTATGACTGGCTGCGGGCTAAGGGTTGGAACAGCGACGAGGGCGTCCCCGCTCATCCGCCCTTGCATCTGGGCGTTGGCCCGCGCAGCAATGGCAGCGCTTCAGGTCCCAGACAGGCGGTGCGCGAGCAGATCGCGGCCGTGCCATCGGCGACTGCCGTGCCCGCGTTGTCCTATTCGTCGATCGCTTGTTACGAACAATGCCCACGACGCGTGACATATAAGACGATGTTCCGTCTGCCCGAGATCGTCGCGACGAAGGGCTGGACGCCTTCGCGAGCACCGTTTGACGCTGCCTCTAACGCTGCAGACGATGGCCCGCCTGAGGATTCGATCCTCAGCGTGGGTGAGCAGGGCCAACTGGTCCACAAGGCCTTGGAGCTGTGGGCTCTCGACCGCATGTCAGGCACGTCAAGGACGCCCACGGATTACGTCGCCGGGGCGGTTCAGGCGCTCAACTTGACACCCCCCGCGGCCAAGCTATCGGCGATGGCCGCAAGCGTGGGGCGTGTCTCAAGCTCGTTGAGCGGATGGATGCCGCTGCACGTCGAGGCGCCGTTCACGCTCGATCTCGGCGAGGAAGGTTCGCGTCTGTTGGTTTCCGGCTACATCGACCTCGTCGCCAAGGACGAGACGGGGCGATCCTGCCTGCTGGACTACAAAACCGGCGACGCGCACGAAGCTTCGCATTACGCCTTGCAAGTCGCGCTCTATCAGGCGGCCGTTCGGGCGGTCTATGCGATTCCCGACGCGCGCTGCTTCATCGGCCGCATCGGAGAGCGCGCCTTTTCGCTCGAACCGGTGACGCCGATCGCCAATGAGGAGTTGTCGGCGCGCATCCTCGCGGTGCGAAACGGATTGAGAGCGCAAAACGTCACTCCCATCCCGGGCGACTGGTGCTTCTCGTGCCCCTACCGCGGCGCGCCCTGCCAAGACTACAAGAGATAGTTCGCTAAGGCTTGATCTTGTCGCCGGTAGCGCGCGACTTCTTCAGCCGGTCGACCTCGGAGGCGTCCAGCGCCTGAGGCCTGTCGCGGTTCGCATCGACCACGCACAAAAATCCGAACGGCTCCGAGCCCTCGTTCACGAACTGGTGCGCCGTATTGGGCGGGACGTAGACGTGGTCGAAGAGATCGATCGGATGCACTTCTTCTCCGACGATTGCGTAACCGCGCCCACGCAATCCGATCACCGAATGGATGTGCTCGTGCCGCTCCAAGCTCGTGAAGCCACCCGGCGCGACCTCGAAATAACGGACGTCGAAAGCGCCGCCTTCCTCGCGGCCCTTGATGATGTGGCGGCTCGTGCCGCGCCACGTGCGGCCGCCCGCATCCTCCTGTTGGGCCGCGTATTCCGCTTCTTCCACGCCCGACCACGAGAAAGTGGCCGCATCGAACGATCGCTTCATACGGCCTCGCTCATGTGGGCACGCTGCGGATACACGATGACCTTCAAACTCGTGTCCGGGTTGCGAACCGCGTCATATGCCTGTTGCACGTCGTTCAGGCCGAAGCGGTCCGTGAAGAGCTGCGCGACCGGCAGGCCTCCCAGCAACAGCGTGACGGCCTCGCGCGTGTCGTTGGGGCCGGCTGAGTAGCTCGTGACCAGGTTCAGGTCGGAGAAGAACGCCGTGTGGACATCGAGCGGCCAGAGCTCGCCCGGCGCCAGCGGCGTGAAGATGACGATGGTCCCTCCGGGGGCGACGCATGTGCAAGCGTCGTTCAGTGCGGCCGCCGAGCCGGGGGTGACGAAGACGATCTCCGCCCCTTCTCCGCCGGTCAGCTCTCGCACTTGAGAATGTAGGGCAGCTGTTCCGACGTCGATGATCGCATCAGCGCCGAAATCCTTTGCGCGCCGCAGGCGCATAGGCACCCGATCAGCACCGAAGATAGTGCCCGCCCCGCGCTCGCGAGCCACGAGCATGTGGAGCATGCCCATCGCTCCCAGGCCGATCACAAGCACGCGGTCGCCGGAGTGCATGCGGGAGCGGCGCACCGATTTGACGACGGTCGCCAGCGGCTCGATGAGCGTGGCCGTGTCGTCGTCGATGTCCGCGGGGATGCGCAACACGTCCTGGAGCACATTGGTTTGCGGAACGAGCGCCAACTGCGACATTCCGCCCGGGCGCAGCTTCGTGGCGCGCCACGTGGCGCACTGAACGTAATCGCCACGCCGGCAACGGCGACACTGCATGCACGGCGCGTGATGATGGATGAAGACCCGCTCCCCGACCGCGAACGGGCGGCTCGCGCTCTCGCCGTCGAACGGCACAGCTCGGGCGCCGTCCCCGCAGGCCACAATCTCAGCCGCGGGTTCGTGGCCCAAGGCGAAGGGCGCTTTCGCGTCTGCGTACCATCGCAACGTCTCGCTCGCGCACAATCCGCAGGCATTGACGCGGACCAGCAGCTCGCCCGCTTGCGGCTCCGTTATCGGAACATCTTCTAGGCTGATCGTTCCGCCCGGCTGGTAAAACGCTGCTCTCGTCGCGGCGGGAAGCTCTGCTCTGTTCGCGATCGCGGACCGGTTCAAACCCATTGCGGCTCAAACGGTTCGGGAATCAGCGCGTATTTCAAACCGTTGCGCTGCTCCAACCGCTCGAAGACGTCGGCGAGCCGATCTAACGGCAC
Source organism: Candidatus Eremiobacter antarcticus (assembly GCA_003244105.1). GTDB lineage: Bacteria > Vulcanimicrobiota > Vulcanimicrobiia > Eremiobacterales > Eremiobacteraceae > Eremiobacter > Eremiobacter antarcticus. The sequence continues at coordinate 141,386 of QHBK01000014.1, forward strand.
GACGGCCGAGATCAATCTCTTCACCGGAAGCGCTCCCTCGGTCAACAGATCCCGCGCGGTTCGCACGTCATCCGGCGTGAAGTGAAAGCTGCCGCAACAGGTGAGCTCTTGATAATGCATACGGCCTGCGTCCAAGGACACGTCGGTGTCCGCCGGCAGCCCGCTGAAGAACAAAACACGGCCGCACGGCGCGGCCAGCTCGACCGCTTCCCGCCACGATGAGGTCGTGCCGGCGCACTCGATGACGGCGTCGAAGTTGCCCGACTGGCCGGCGGATGAAGGCAACGTCCGGTCGGCGCCGAGCTCCCTCGCGAGCGATGCTCTTTCTTCCCCGTGAGCGATGACCGTCACGGACATGCCGGCGTGCTTCGCATACAGCACGTGCAACAGACCGATGGCGCCCGCGCCGATGATCGCGAGCGAACCAGCCCGCGTTGATGCGCGACCGCCGCGCTGCAGCACGGACCACCCGTGGACGATGCAGGCGAGCGGCTCGAGAAAGGCGGCTTCGATGTAGCGAAGCGCCGCCGGCTTTGCGTAGAGATTGCGGGCCACTATTTTTGCCGGCAAGAGCACGTGGCTTGCGTAGGCGCCAAGCGCCATTTCATCCGTCAAGTGCTCGCACAAGTTCTCCATGCCGTCGCGGCACGGTGCGCAACTCCCGCAGGGCGCAGTCTGAACCCACATCACCGGATCGCCCACATTGAAGCGGTCTACGCCGGAGCCCAGCGCGGCGATATCTCCCGACGCCTCGTGCCCAAAGGGCCCGAAGGGAATCTTGGGATGGCCGCGACGGTACGTCTTGAGATCCGTGCCGCAGGTGAGCGCCGCTCGAGTGCGCACGAGCACCTCGCCCGCCTTGGGCTGGGGCAGCTCGAGCTCGGTCCAGTTCAAGGTGCGCGGCGCGGTCAGCAGAGCTTGACGCATTCGGCTCGACGCTGCGATGGCCGTCAGATCTCCCACTCCCATGGATTCCAAATCGTAGAGACGGCGTGAGACGGCTTGTAGTTCTTCAGATCGCTGTTGGCCGCGCTGATGCGCCGCGTGTTCCAGACGACGATCGTCGGCACTTGGTCGGCTAGGATGCGCTGAATGGTGTCGTATGCGGCTTTGCGCTTCGCTTGATCGTATTCGCTGAGCGCCACCTTCTCAGCGGCGTCAAGCTCCCGGCTGCAGAAATGATAAATGTTCTGTCCGTCCGGGGGGAATTGGTCGCACATGTACTGAGCCGAGTCATCGGGATCGACGCCATTGGCCCATCCAACGAAGGCGACGTCGAACTTGCCGGTTTGCGTGATGCCGCCTTCTCCGTAACTCGCGAACAGGATCGGCGGTGCGTACTCTTTGATCGATGCGTCGATACCGATGCGCCGCCAATCCTGCTGCACGATGGCCTCCACCCTGCTGACGGCGCCGCCGCCCGTGTTGGCGATCATAGCGAGCCGCAGCCTGACGCCGTTCTTGTAGCGATAGCCGTCGCCGGCCATCTTCCAGCCCGCCTCGTCCAGCAGAGCGCCTGCGCGCGAAAGGTCGAACGGATAGCGCGCCACGTTCGCGTTGTACGCCCAGGAAAATGTCGGCTGGTCGGAGTCGGTCGGCAAGGGCACTCCGTGCGCCACCTTATCGATGATCGACGTCTTGTCGGTGGCGTACGCGAGCGCACGCCGGACCCTCACGTCCGCCAGGATCGGGTTCCTGACGTTGAGCCCAAGCTGCGCGTAGGATGTGAAGGGCACGTAATACAGCTTGATGCCCGGAATCGTGCGCAGCGTGGGCGCGTGGGCCGGGTCCGCCGCGACTTCCATGTCCGCTTCGTGCGTCCGCAACTGCGTCAGGATCGTGTTCTCATCCGGAATGTAGTGGATATCGATCTCTTTGATCTTCGGAGGGCCGCGCCAGTACTGCTGGTTCGCGAGCAGCTGAATGCCAGTGCCTTTTTCATAGTGCGCGATGCGGAAGGGACCTGTTCCGATGGGAAGGTTGTTGTACGGAACGCGGTTGAGATCCACGTATTGCGCGAGCAGGTGCTTGGGCAAGATGGGCACCACCGTCGGGCCCATCGAGAAGAACGCGGCGATGAACGGCGCAAAGCGCTTCTTGAGATGGACGACGATCGTATGGTCATCGCTTTTGTCGATGCCCGTGATGAGATCGTAGGGCGATCGGCTGGCGACGTTGTTCTTGGGATTCATGAGTTGATGCCACGTGAAGATGACGTCGTCGGCGCCGAACCGCGCTCCGTCTTGCCATTTCACGTTGGGCCGAAGATGGTAGGTGATCTCGAGGCCGTTCGGGCTGATGCCGCCGTTCTTCAGGTCTGGAACGACGGTGGCGAGCTCGGGGACGTATTGGTTCTCATCGCTCCAACGGAAGAGATACGCTGCCCAGTACATCGAGAGCTCTGCTTCCGCTTGCTGGTTGCCGACCACCGGATTGAGGTTGTCAGGCTCCGCCAAGTCGACAATGCGAAGCACGCCATGCTTGGTCCATGGATTACCCCCGGCCGACGTGGGCGCCTGAGTCGATACCTTGCTGCACCCCACAAGAGAGGCGACGATAAGCAACAAGGCGGCGATCGTCGCCTGAGTGCGCGAACCGTTGGCGGTGCGCATACCCGCGCGCTCAAGCCTTGGCATGCGCGCCAATATCGGCTGTTCCTGCGGAGCTCGCACCGTCCACGACACAGACCCCGGCAGCGCGTTCGTAGAGTTGCGCGACCACGCTGTAATCTTCGGTTCCGTGGCGCTCGCCGGAGGCTGCGGTGTACAGTTGATAGGCCAACGCGGACGACATCATAGGAATGCCCATCTGGCGCGCGGCGTCGATGGCCGCGGCGAGATCCTTACGCAAGAGATCGATCGCGAAGCCGACTTTGTGCGCGTTGTCGAACCAGGCGGTCGGAATCCACTTCTCCAGCAAGTAGTTCGCCCCGGTGGCGGTCAGCAGCACGTCGCGGAGCTGCTGTATGTCCGCCCCGGACTTCTTCGCGAAGACTAGCGCTTCGACGTTTGCGAGCATGACGTTTGCGATGATGATCTGGTTTGCAAGCTTGAACGTCTCCCCCATCCCGGCCGGCCCGACGAGTGTCGCCGTGCCCATCGCTTCGAACAGCGGGAGACAACGGTCGAACGTCTCCCGCTCGCCGCCCACCATGATCGTGAGGTCGCCGCTTTGCGCCCGCGAGGGACCGCCAGAGACAGGGGCATCCAGCATGCGAATACCCAGCGGCTTCAGACGCTCCGCGATCGCTCGGGAAGCCACCGGCGAGATGGTCGACATGTCGATGACGACGCCGTCGGCGGTGAGTCCGGCGGCCACGCCGCGCTCGCCGAACAGCACGTCCTCCACTTGAGGCGCGTCCGGAACCACGGTCACGACGACCTCGCTGCGCGCCGCCACGGCAGCCGCATCTTCCACTTCGACCGCACCCTGCGCGACCAAACGCATGACGCGCTCGCGCCTGTGGTGCACGCAGGTGTGCAGGCGAAAGCCTGCGCTGAGCAGCCGTCCGCCCATAGGCTCGCCCATGGCGCCCACACCGACCAGGCCGACGTTTCGGAGTTTCGTCATAGCAGCGTTGACTTCCAAACAGAGCAGGGACTCACCCGGTCGCAAACAGCCTTTAGCGACCCCGAAGTTCGCCGGGACGAGGCTTTCGGTCCGGTGCTCGCGCTGCAGCGCGCTTGCGCGGTTAGTAGTGTTGGGTGACGGTCAGCGTGATCGCGCGCGCCGGCAGCGCGAAGGCGTCGGTGGCTACGGGGCCGCTTGCGCCGGGATAGGCAACTCCGGCGCCGAGCCGCGTGAAGCGGCTGTCGTAAAGGTTGCCGAGATTGGTGGCCGACAGGGCCACATCCGTGTGCGCCCGGCGGTAGCCTAGCCCCGCGTCGACGACGGTGTGCGGCGGCCGGCTCAACTGGTTGTTCACGCCCTCGTAGGCAGCTCTCGTCCACCAGGACAATCCTTGCGACAACCGCTGCTCGACCGACAACTCGGCTTTGTGAAGCGGTATCCCTTGGAACTGCTGGCCGGCAACGAACGTCGGCGCCGTCGGATCGAAGACGGGAAGCGGAACGCTGACCGGATAGGCACTGTTGATCCCATAGCCGGCGCGCACCAAGGTTGAATGGCCGATCGTCTTCTCAAGACGAGCTTCCACGCCTTGGTAGACGACGTTGGAGATATTCACCGGAAAGCTCAGGCACGAATTCGTCGCGGTCACGACGCACGGAATGGGCTGCGGGATGATCACGAAGACAGGGTTGCGCAGATTCGTGCGATAGGCATTGACGGTGGCTTGCAACGCCTGCGCGTCATTGCCGAAGCGGTGCTCGAGCCCAAGCTCGTACTGCATCGTACGCTCCGCAGTGAGGTTTGGGTTTCCGATGTTGATGAAACCGTTGGCGTCCGGCGGCGGCAACACCGACGGCACGAAGCGCTCTGCCAACAGCGGCGCCCGGAATGCGGTTCCGACCGAGGCGCGCACGACCGAATCCGCTGCCGGCGTCCACACGACTGCGAAGCGCGGCTCGAAGCTGTGCCCGAAGGTGTCGAACGAGTTGACGTAGCCTGCAGCCGTGAAATGAAGCTTGACGCCCGCGTCCCACTGATAGCGGCCCACGAACGAGCGCTGCGTCTGCGCGCGCACGGAGCCGTCAGGCGCGAAGACATCCGGTGCTTGCAGTCGCTCGGCGCGCACGTCCGCTGCCAGCGTCAGGCTGCCGTTGCTGAGCTGACGGTCGTACTCGATCGAATCATCGTCGAACTGATCGACATTGCTGAAAAGCCAAGGCGAGAGGTTGACGGCCGTGTTGCCTGTGGGAGCGCCCACGACCGTCTGGCTGTTGGCACTCGTCAAGTGGCGCACGATCAGGGTCGCCGGCGGCGCGGTGCCTGCGTCATGTTTGCCGCCGAGCGGCAACTGAAGGTCGACCCCGTAGGCCGGAGTGTTGCTGAAAATCGCTGACCCTGCAAAGCTCGCAAAGGGCGCGCCTTGCGTCGCCCGAGCCGGATCATCGGGTGCGCTCAAGCCGGCTGACAGATCCCGATAGGCAGAGGTGTTGCGGTAGGTCAATTCGATGAAGCCGTCGCCCGCTGCGATCGGATAGCGCAGTTTGGCCAGCATCGTGGTGGCGTTGATCGCGCTTCCCAAAACTGCCGGTTGACCGCTCGCGTCGTCGGTGACGGTGAAATCGTGAACCGCGCCGTCGGTGTTGTAACGGTGCCAAGAAAAGGCGTAGCCGATGCTGTTCGCCGTGCCGGTCGTCTGGAATGTCTCGCCCGAAGTCCCGAAGCTGCCAGCGCTGAAGCGGAGCAGCCCGTGATCCTGTCCGGTTGGTTCGATCGTGCGGAAGTTGACGGCGCCGCCTTGCGTGTTGGCGCCGGTCAAAGACGACGGCCCGATGCCGTACACGACTTGGATGTCGGAGAATTCAGCCGGATCCAAAACCGCCAAATCGAAATCTCCGGTGTTGGAATTGTTCACCTCGTGACCGTCGATGTCGACCAGCGTTTCCGAAGGATCGGGGCCTCGCAGGCTGACCAATTGCGGCGCGCCCGGCGATGCGCCGTTGGGTTCAGAAATGGTCACTCCGATTTGCTCGCCCAGGATTTGCGCAACATCCTCGATGCCGCGGCCGGCCAAGTCTTGCGGATCGAGATTCAGCGAGGGAGCCGATGCGGTCGATAGCGCCTCTCTGCCGTTGACCAAAACCGTGCCCAGCGTCGCAAGCGACGAGCTCTCCGTGCGCGCCAACCTGAGATCTACTCTGACAGGTCCGCCCGCGGGCGCGGCCGGGACTGAAAAAGAAAACGCCCGCAGCGGCGCAAAGCCGCCCGCGAAGGCGCTGATCTCGTAGTTGCCGGCAGGGACCTCAGCGATCGCGAAGCGGCCGTTCGCATCGCTGAGCGCCTCTCGGATGATGCGAGCAGCGTCAAACGCGCGGCCGGCGACCTTGACCCTCGCACCCACCACGGGCCTGCCCTGGGCATCTGAAACTTTGCCCTGGATGCCTCCTGCGGTCCGCACCAAGCCGGATGCACCGGTGGGGCTCGCCGTCGCTCCTAACGCGGCGCTCCCAGGGCCCCATAACGCTGTCAGCAAGCCGAGAAGGGCGAACGTCGAAGCTGCCGCGCGCAAGACTCTCATCACCGCACGGACTCCTTTACAGTTGGTTACGTCTTATACAACGAAACGCCGCGAAAACCCGTTCGCATCACTGCACGGAAACCGGCCTAACTGCCGCCGGCACCCACGCGATCGGCGCTCGGTTCCACCATTAGCGCTGGGTTGAGTATCTCATCCAGTTGCGATTCTGAAAGATCGGTCTTCTCACGCGCGACGGCCCTGATGGTCCGGCCGCTTGTGGCCGCCTCTTTGGCGATCGCCGCAGCAGCATCATATCCGATGATGGGTGCGAGCGTCGTGCCGATGGCGAGCCCCTGCTCCACCATGGCCGGACCCTTCGCGGTCGCTTGGATGCCGTCGATGCACTGCGTTGCGAAGTTCTTGCACGCATTCGACAGCAGCTCGATCGACTGTAGCAGATCGTAGGCGATCAGGGGCATGGTCAGGTTGATCTCGAAGTTGCCGCTTTGGCCTCCTACCGTGATGGCGGCATCATTGCCAATGACTTGCGCGCAGACCATGAGGACGGACTCGCAGATCACGGGATTGACCTTGCCCGGCATGATGGACGAGCCCGGCTGCACCGCGGGCAAGTCGATCTCGCCTAGACCGGCGCGCGGCCCGGAACCTAGCCAGCGGATGTCGTTTGCTATCTTGGTGAGGGAAACGGCGACCGTCTTCAACCCGCCGCTGGCGGCGACGGCGTTATCGAGCGTCGCTTGCGCTTGGAAATGATTGGTGGTCTCGCGGATGGGCAAGCCGGTCATCGCGGAAAGACGCGCACACGCTTTCTCTGAGAACTGCGGGTGCGTGTTGATGCCGGTGCCGACAGCTGTGCCGCCCAACGCTACCTCGCAGAGCTCGTCCAGGCCTTGCCGGACGCGCGTGATGCCGCGCTCAAGCTGTCCTGCGTAGCCGAGAAATTCCTGACCGAGCCGTATGGGCGTCGCATCCTGCAGATGCGTGCGGCCGGTCTTGATGATGCTCCAAAACTCGCCCGACTTTTTTTCCAGCGCGCCTTTCAACAACTCAAGCGCGGGCAGCAGTCCCTCTTTGATCGCGAGCGCGGCCGCGACGTGGATGGCCGTGGGGATGACGTCGTTGCTCGACTGCCCGAAGTTGACGTGATCGTTCGGATGGATCTTCTTCGCTGATGAATCGTCATCTGCAGCCCTCGCAGCATGATGCGCGATGACCTCGTTGACGTTCATGTTCGTTGACGTGCCCGAGCCCGTTTGAAAGATGTCGAGGACGAAGTGCTCGTCCACCTTCCCGTCAGCCACTGCTTGAGCGGCGGACGCGATGCGTTCCCCAACGCCTCGCTCGACCAGTCCCAGCTCGACGTTGGTCTGCGCCGCCGCCAGCTTGACCAGGCCCAACGCACGGATGAAGCGGCGCGGAAAGCGCAAGCCGGAGATCGGGAAATTGAGAACGGCGCGCTGGGTGCTCGCGCCATACAGGGCGTGCTCCGGAACATCCATCTCGCCCATGGAGTCCCGTTCCCGCCGTGTCTTGACCTGGTCGCTCTTCATCACAAAACTCCGCTGCGCGTCAGTACGCCCCCAGATGTGTCCGAAACCTTAAGGATAGTGGCTGCAGCAATACTCATGCGCCGTTCGTCGGGGCGAGTTTGGGCCCCCTGTGGGCTGTTCGACCGAAGTCATACACTCGATGGCGCGTTGGGACGGCTCTGCGCGCGCTACAACCGAGCGTATCCCGCCGCCTGTCTCACATGAGTTCAGCTTCCCTTTTCGACTTCATCGAGCCGGACGGCAGCAAAATTTGGATTGCGACGCCGGGAATTCAAACCGCGTTCCCCATCTCCATCCGGAACAACACCCCCGACGGCCATGAAGTGGCGCTGCGCGTCGAGGAGCCGGCCAACTGGGCTTGGGCAACCCCCGAACGCATCAGCCTCGACCCCGGAGCGTCGACGACCGTTTCTGTCATCTTGTCCCCTCACCCCGACACACTGGTGGCTGCAGGCACGCATGAGTCCGTGCTGCGGCTGCGCGATCTTGAAGGGGTCATCTTCGCTGAATGCCGCCATCCATTCGAGATCCAAGAGCGCCAAGAGCTCGCGATGACCGTAACCCTGCGCGGACCGCTGATGAGCTTCGGCCTGGCGGAAGGTGTCGTGTTGCACTGCACGCTTGCCAATCGCGGAAACGTCGACGTCGCGGTGACACCGGTGGGCGATCCTCATCCCACGCTGACGTTCAGCAAACGCACCGTGCAAGTCCCATTTCAGGGCGAAGCGTCATTTGACATCGAGGTGCGCTGGAACGCAGCGCGGCGCTTGAGCCATCCGGACATTGTCACTTTGCGGGCACCCTACCGCAACGGTGAGGCCACCGCTTCCATTGAGTGGCATTACATCGCGGAAGCACTCGAACGGTTCATGCCGATCTATTCGACTCGCGTCGAAGAAGATGAAGTGTTGTCGCTTTCGTGGATGCCGAATCCCGACGTTTCACAGTCCAAGCCGTTGCTGCAATCGGTGCCTCCGCCGATTGCTGTGCCCGAGCTTCCGGCTGCTGCGCCCCAGTCGCCAGTTGCCGCGCCCCAGCCGCCAGTTGCTGCGCCCCAGCCGCAGACTGCGCCGCTCGTGCGACCGGCTCCGGCGGCTCAAGTCCCCGCGCCCCCCAAGCCGGCGGTCCGTCCGCCCGCAGTGGCCACCGTGGTCAGTGTCGTCAAGCATCCCCCGAACGTTACGGCCATCGTCACCACGACGGCGGCTGCCGCACCGGCGGCCGTCACGCCACCACCGCAGGCTCATGTGCCGCCAACGCCCGACGCACCACGCTCGCGCGGCCGAACAACTGCGCGGCAGCCACTCGCAGGGCGCAGCGCACCCAACTGGCTTCACATAGCGCTGCCGATCTTGTTGTTGCTCATCGCCATGGAAGCGCTAGCCATCGGTTGGCAAGCGCACAATCGTTCTTCCAGCGTGCAGAACCCCGGTGCTAAAGCGTTGAGCCTAGCCGGCCAGCGAGCCCCCAACGTCGCGCACGCCGCGGTGTTGCGCGCCGCGCCGCGGCCTCATCACGCTGTCAAGGGCGCGCAGCACAAGACATCTGCAAACCCGCGTGCTGCGACGGCGGTGAGGCCGCAGCACACCGCCGCTCCATCGCCGTCTCCCACGCAACCACCCGTGCAACCCAAGGCTATCGTCAAAGCGAAAAGCCGTTCGCAAGCGGTGAAACCGGCTCAGCCCTTCTCCGCGCTGCCGGCGTCGTTGTCGGCCTTGTCGGCGTATTACGCGGAACCGCATCTGCTGATCGTCTCCTTCGTGCGCAGCAACATCCACAACGTCCGGCTCACCGTGCATGACGGCGCCAAAGTGCTCTACGATCGGCGCGGACTTGACGGTCACACAGCGACGATACACCTGTCGCCCCACATCAAGAATTCTCTTCAGATAACGGTGGTTGGCAGCGCTCCGGCCGGATCCGTTGTCTTCCGCCAGATGTGGCTCTACCGGCCGCCTTGGCTCTAGAACAACGCCAACGCGGTTGATTCGGGCGCGGCGCGCGCGACGTTCTAGCGAGGCAGGGGCTTGCCCGGCCGGCGAAAGGTCAGGACTTGCGTGCCGATGGGAAGCTTTGGAATGATGTCTCCCACCACCCGCAGCGATCCCGCAAGCGCTGGGGCATCCTCGCCCATCGACGCCGCGACTTCTTCGTAGTACACGCCGAAGTACGGGAGCGCGTGCGAGCGCACGAATTCGAGCGCGGCAGCGTCGAAATCGACATCGTGCCGTCCGCCCGCCTCGAGCGGCTGACCATCCCAGTATTTCACGAACGACCACGTGCAGGCGTCATCGCTGTACGTGAAGTGCATCGTCTCGGCGCTGAGCAACTCCGAGAGACCGTCAGCTAAGCCGCCGTCATCGTCGCTATGCCCGTCCTCGAGGACGGCTATCCAGCCATCCTGCGCAGGCATGAGCGCGAAACTTCGCACGGGCTTTCCGGCCGTCGGATTCTCCGGCATCGGCTCGAGACCGCGTTCTTCGGTCGGCAGATGCTCGTTTTCACGCATGAGCTGGACCAGGGCGTCGCGCACGTCGCTTTGCGAGACATCTCTGATGTAGACGGTGCCGAACTCGAACGCCATGTCCGTCAGCGAACGAACAAGTTGCGCAACACGAAGAAGACGTTTTCACGGCGCTCGGCCAAGCGCCGGTAGAAATACCCCGCCCAATGCGTTCCAAACGGCACGTACACGCGCATGCGGTAGCCTTCCCGCGCGATGGCGCGTTGGGCTTCGGAGCGGATGCCGTACAGCATCTGAAACTCGAAGCGATCGCGGCCGATGGAGCGTCGCTCTACGAATGCGCGAACCGCCTCGATCAAATACTCGTCATGGGTCGCGATGCCGTGGTACACGGAGCTCTCCAGCAATTGCTCTGCAAGGTCCATATAGTTGCGGCGGATGAGCGGCATGCGCTGGATCGCTACGGCCGGCGGCTCCTTGTACGCGCCTTTGCACAATCGGATGCGAACCCGATCCGCGAGCAAGCGCCGGACGTCGGAAGCCGCCCGGTTCAAATAGGCCTGCACCACTGGCCCGATGTTCGCGTACTCAGCCCGCGCGCGGTCCATGATGCGATAGGTGGAATCGACGGTCGCCGATCCTTCCATGTCGAGGCGCACGAACATGTCGTGGGGGCGCGCGATCTCGACGATGCGCATCAGGTTGGCCGTCCCAAGATCTTCGGAGATCGACTGGCCGATGGCGCTGAGCTTGACCGAGACGTTGGCGTCCACGTTGCCGGCGGCCATGCGCCTCACCATGTCGCAATACACGGCGGTGTTCTCGGCCGCTTCTTGCTCGCGCAGCACATCCTCACCCAAGTAGTCGAGCGTCACGCTGAGGTTGCGGGCGTTGAGCTCAGCGACGACGCGCATCGCGTCGTCGACATTTTCTCCGGCGACGAATCGGCGGGCAAGAAAGAACAGCCTGCGCTGCAATGCTGGGTTTGCGTTGAGGACGTCGGCGATGTTGGACATGGCCGCACGCCTACGGCAAAGCCGGCGCCTGCGCCTGTGCGCTGACGAAGCGCTTCAGCGAGGCGAAACGACGATGGTCTACTTCAAATACTTGTTGCCGCTTGCGTCCGCCAACTCCGCTGCAGTGGTCCACACGCTTCGATTGCGGAACTGCCCATCCAAGATGCGGGCCCTGATCACCAAGTCGTCGTGCTCGCGGTAGTGGAAAAAATGGACTTCTTGCACCGACGCGCGTGTGCCGTTGTCGATGACGAGACCTCGTTCGGTCACGCGTGCAAGTGGAGAGCTCCGGTCGTATGGCGCGCCGCTGAGGGCCGCATCGATCGACAGCCGCAGGAACGTCGAAAGCCATGTCTGGTCGGCATACGCCCACGCGTTCTTCTCACCGGCGGCGGCGTTCTCGAAGCGGACGGAGTCGCCGGCTTTGGGCGTGCGAGCATATGAGTCAGCAGCCGCGACAGCTGCAAGCGCCATCAACATCAACGCGGCCGTCATCGCGATGAAAACCGCGCGAGCTGCAACGATCGTGGGTTTCATGGTTCTAACCTCGGCGTCACGGTGGGAGCGGCCGAACTGTACGGCTGCGTTGTGACCACAGGGCCTGGACTCGCAGATGCGATGGGACTGGGATGCGCGGCAGGAGCTCCCGACCGCATGTTGTGCGGTCCGCCCACGGCAGGCAGGCCTCCGCACATCGTCGTCAGCGAGTTTCTCGCAGATGACAACGACGGCTGCGAGGCGAGGCGCGTGTAGGTGGCCAGAAATCCCATGTTGCCCCACACCGTTATCATCTGCTCGAAAAGCAGGGGCTTGCCGTTGACTCGAGCGGCGTACGTCAAATACGCGGACGGATGAGAGCCGCAAACGGTGGCGTGCTGAGCTTTACCCATCTGCACGTTTCCCAGCGCCCCACGCACTTCTGAGACCGTTCTCACCGTCAAACTGTCGAGGGAGCCGGAATATGTGCGCTCGATGATGCTCAAGTTCTGATGGTACGGTTCGTTGTCGGCATGCACCCACGCCGCCCGGCCGTTGCCTGGCTTTGCCGTGAGGCGCCACCCAACCGGCGGGGTGAAGATGTAACCTTGGGCCTGGCCTGTTTGAGCGCCGGCGCACCAGACAACCAGTGTCGCTGCCAGCAGTGCCAGTATCCACGCGCGAGAAAAATGCCTCATCTCAAGCTCCTGTCATCGAATGATATCGGCCCTTGGCGTGCAAAATTTTAGTGCTTGAATGTCGACTGTTACGGCTTGAAAGATATACGGAGCATTGCTGACGTGCTAAGCCTCCGTTCGTTTCACCGCATGCGCGTGGCGGCGCTGCTGATCATCGCTTTGGTGAGCATCGCTGGGAAGGCGTCGGAGGCGGCCGTGTCGCCGATGATACCGCCAAGCTCCACGGTCGAGATACGGTTGCCAAACGGCGCCTACATCCACATGCTGCCGCTTCCGCTCGGCCGCCTCAACGGCGCCATACGGGGCGCGGCGTCGTTTGAGCGCGGCGGATCGCGTTGCGTCTTTTTGGCTGTGTTCCCCGGCGCCACGCTCGACGGCGACTGGCGGCGCCTCGATCCCGTTCAGGCATTCATCTTGGATCCGCGCGCTCGCACGCTCGCGCAGCTCAGCGGCGACGGTGCCGTTCGCGCCGTCGCATGGACTCATACGAATACCGTTCGTTACGTCGACTCGACCGGCGAACACGACGTCGACGTCGGAGCAAATACTGCGAGGCCGCTCCCGCCGCTGCGCTTGGCCGCGCCTGAAGGCACGCCGGCCGGGGACACCATCGGCGAAGCAGGCAACGGCCGGCTCATCGTGAGCCGCACAGCCGGCGGGCGTTATCGTATCGAACAAATCGGCGCGCGGGCGCTTCGTTTCGAAGGCGTTGCGCCGGAGGGCGCCTACGCGCTCATCGGCAACTTTTTGGTATGGGCGGATCACGGGAAGCTCACGGGCGGCCAGGTCGCGCGCGGAGGTCCGGATGCACTGTCACCGCCGCTGTTTGCGGGATCGGCGTTTGGCGATGCTATCGTGCCGATCGTACCGCTGGGTCATGCGGTGTATCAGGGCGGCTATCGCAACGGCGTCGTGTATTTCGCCTTCACGTACGGAGTCAAGCGCATCGTCGCTTCAACCGATGACCTCACGACCTATCGGTTTCCGGCGCTGCCTGCGGAGCCCGAGTTCACCGTCGGCGACGGCTTAGGCGGCGATAACGGCGGACATCCCTACTTCGCGCGGCCGGAGGACGGAAGGGTTGCCTACTGGCGCGCAGGGCGCTACGTGCGCGAACGCTTGCGCATGCCGGCGGGCAACGGGAAGAGCGCTGCGCTGTTCGCCGCGATGCAGCGCTTGGCTCCCGAGGATCCGCTGTGGCCACCTCTGCGGCCGGACGAAGATGCGCTCGACAACGCCCTGCTGCAATGGCGGTTCTATCCTGTAGGGGACGCGTCCGGCGATCGCTGGCTCGCGTCGTACCTCGGACGGGTGATGCTGGCGGGTAGGGACGGAGTGTTTCGCTATGTCGTCGCGCCGCAGTTTCCGTTTGCGGTACTGGGCCGCACGGACGACGGCCGGCTCTGGGGAGCAGCGCCCGCGGCGCGCGCCTTCTTGAGCGGCCGCATCGCGCGATCGGGATCCGTCGTCTCATGGTCGAGAGACGGCGTCCATTGGCATGAAGCTGCGCGGCTGGAAGGCGATGTCGGAGCGGTAGGGCTGGACCTGCACGCGACGGTTTGGTTCGCATTGACCAAACCTTGGTTTGGCCGTGCGGCGATCTTTGCCGCGCCGTTGGGGAGCGGCGTCACGGCGGCTTTCACCGGTGGAACTTACGACGGCGAGCAGCTCTTCTTCGCATCGTTGCGCAGCGGCATGTATCTCATCTGGGGCGCGACGCCCGGCCAACGCCTCGGCGGCGAGCAAGGAACGCTTTCGGCGTATCGCATCGATCGATCGGCGCTCTTCAGCGATGCCGGCCGCGGGTTGAACTCCTTCGCGGAGCAGGTGCTGTATCCGGCCGACGATCCGTCGTTGCCGGGCGCCGCGTTCGATGTCGAAGGCGGAAATGGCATCGTCGCACCCACACTGAGCCAGCTGCTGGCGCTGCTCGGTCCAAGCCATGGCGCGCTTGTCACCAATGCTGCAGGCGTCAGCGTGGATCCAGCGCGCGTCACGCTCTTGGGGTTCGACCAAGCGCGGGCGTTCGATATCAAATACGCTGGGCGTCCGTACCCCATCGGATCGGTGCAGATCAATCGCAGCGGCGGCGCGGCGCTCGTCACTCGCTCCTTACGCCGCGGTCCCCTATCGTTCGACGGCACCTCAGAGCGTTGGGCGCAAAGCACCGACGGGCGCTGGCGCAGGTCGGCGATCTTGTCTCGCTGGCAATCCGACCTCTGAGTTCGGCGGCTAGTAGCCGCTCGGGCTCGGCGGCGCCTCGGGCGTCGCGGTCGCGGCTGCAGATGCGTTGCCGACGGTCAGCGTGCCGCGCATGTCCGGATGGTATGCGCAGACATAATGAAAGGTACCAGCGGCCTTGAAGGTGTGGGAAAAGCTTTTCCCGCCATCGAGGTTGTCCGAGTCGAAGCCATCTTTGCCCGAAGCGGCGGCCGTGTGAGCGACGTTGTCATCATTCTTCCAGACAACGGTCGTGCCGACCGGGATCGATGCCTTGTCGGGCACAAACGCAAAGTTCTTCATGTGGATGACGAAGGGCGTGGCGGCCGGCGCTGGCTGCGCGGCCGGTTGATCGGCCGCGGCAAAGCGGGGACCCGAAACGGCGGCCAGCACCGCGAACATGGGCAGCACCAACCAAACATACTTCGATCGCGCTGGGTTTGCTGTGATCATACTGTTACATCCTCGATCTCTCACGAACGGCTTTTGATACCTAAACGTAACCGACTGTGACCAAGTTCGAGAAAGCGAAGACAACTGACTTGCTCCGCGTGGCCTTCGCTTTCAGGACTTTTTCACTTGCAGCACCAGCGGCGCAAGCACCGCGGCACCAGCCACGCAGGCAAGGGCCGATGCGCCGAAGGCCGGCACCGGGCCGAGCAGCTGCCATAGGGCACCGACGCCGGCGCTCGAGACGAGGTCGCCGATGCCGTTGACGGCTGCCAGCGCGCCGAAGCCCGTGCCTCTGCGAGCAGCGGGCAGCAACTCGGTCGCAAAGGTCCCTTCCATAGGCTCGACGATGGCGATTCCGAGTGCCGCCAGCACGAAGGCAGCGACCACCGCTGGAATCGACATCGAGGCGAATGCGATCACCGCTCCGACCCCGCTGAACAGCAGAAACGCTGCGAACAAGAGACGTCCGCTGCCCACCCGCTCGCTCCAGACGCTTGCAGGGTAGGCGAAGATCGCGAACAGCGCATTGTGAAGCAGATAGAGCACCGTGGCGAACAGCGTGCCTTTCACCGCACCGAAGTGCGGCGTGAACGCGTGCATCGCGACGAGCACGAGCAGCGTGGCGGAGAAATTACCCAGGCCGAAGATGCCGGCCGCCAAGAGGTAATGCTGGAAATTTTTTGGCAAACCCGCGAGCGCGACATGCAGCGGCTCTCTGGGCGGAACAGTGCGCGGACGCTCGCGCACCCACAAGTACATCGCCCCCGCCAACACTCCGGGTATGAAACCGAACATGATGGCATGGCGGACGGGAACGTGCAGCGCCACCAGCGCGATCGCTGCAGCCGGACCGATGACCGCGCCGACGGTGTCCAACGCGCGCTGAAAACCGAATGCGCGGTTGACGTATTGTCTGTTGGTGCCATCGACGAGCAGCGTGTCGCGGATCGGGCTGCGGAACCCCCGGCACATCCATGCGCCGGTCCGCAGACACAGCACGCCGAACACCGACGACGCGAAGGCGATCGCGGGCATGAACAACCCCACGCCCAAATAGCAGCTCGCCGCCAGCGCCCGTCTCTTCTTCGTGCGATCGGCAAGCGCGCCGCCCCACAATTTGAAGCCCGCGGCCACGCCGTCGGCGATGCCTTCGATCAAGCCCAATGCAAGAGCGCCGCCTCCCAGCGACGCGATGAAGGCCGGCAGGAGCGGAATAATCAATTCATAGCACGCGTCAGAAAAAAGACTCGCGAGGGCTATGGCAAGAACGGTCGTCGTGAGCCACTTGCCTTGCACGCCGGCTGACGACGGGGGCACCGGTTCCCTTTTCATGACGGGCGCGTTTGGGCCGGCGAACTGCAATCCCTACGACTGCAGGTTTTGGCCAGCGTCACAAGCTTTGAGAGGTTGGCTGCCTTGTTGAGAACGGTCGCGAAGTTGGGGTTGTTGGGCGGCTCGGTCGCATGCGCGGCGGCGCTGCTGTCCGCCCCGGTTCCTACATCGGCTGACGTCGACGACGTGACCCAAGTGCTGCTGCTGGCGAATTACCTGACGACCGGCAACTACACGCTGCCGCCACAGCCCCCGGCGAAGTTTGTCTCGGTCTATCATTCCTACGCGCTGGTGTCGCTCAACGGCCTGTTGCCACAATACACGTGCGGCACCGTAGCCAACGCGCGCTGCGTGGTCGAGGCGCCACAGGCGCTTCCCGCAAACTCGCCGTCCAGCATCGTGACCCCGGCGCCTTCCCCGACTCCTCGTCCTGCGCAGACAGGGTTCGGGCCCAACTCAGGCAGCCAGTTCGTCGCGATCAAAACTCACCGCAACTGGCTCTATCTCTTCGGCAAGGCGGGAAGTTACTCGGTCGCCGATCTTGTGGCGGCTGGACTCCCCAAAGACATCGCCACGGGCTTGGTGCAGTTTTTGAAGCCTCCACCTTCGCCGCGCCCCACCGGTAGTCCATAGCCGTCTCGGCGCAGCCGCTGCGCTCGACAGCGCTGCTGTGCTTCGCACTCGCGTGCGGCCTGCAATTTCTCTCCGCCTGCACGCGTGAAGGCACTAGCCTAAAGGCCAACCGGCCGGCCACATCGACGCTCACGTTCAATATCTCGGAAGATCCCCACAGTCTCAACCCGGTTCTCGCCCAAAGCGATGATGAGCGCCAAGTCGGTCATCTCATGTTCGATCTGCTGTTGGACGTCGACCCGAAAGGGCGCCCGATCCCGGCCTTAGCATCGGTCGTGCCGACACTTCAAAATCACGGCATCAGCGCAGACGGGCGCACCCTCACATACCATCTGCGCCCTGGCGTGCGCTGGCAAGACGGCGAGCGCTTCAGCGCTCGCGACGTGATCTTCACATGGCATGCCATCATGGATCCGAGCAACGATGTCGCCGGCACGCGAGGTTACGACCTCATCCAGTCGATCAGCGCACCGAATCCGCTCACCGCGGTCATCCACCTGAGGTCCGGCTGGGCGCCCGCAACCGCTACGCTGTTCACCTACGGAACCAACCCCATGCCGATTCTGCCGGCGCATCTGTTGGAAGGCCACGGCTCCCTGCGCAGATCGCCATTCAACCTGCGTCCGATCGGTACGGGGCCTTATCGCTTCGTGCGGTGGGACCGGGGCAACCGCATCGTTCTGGCGGCGAATGCGCGCTATTTTCGCGGCGCTCCGAAGGTGCAGAACATCGTCGTCGAGGAGGTGCCCGACATCAATACGAGCATGACGATGCTGCGCAGCAATCAGTTGGACTGGTCGCTGCTCTCGCCCGCCCAGCGCCTGGCGCTGGGAAAGCCGCGTGGCATGCACTTCATTTTCGCGCCTTTTTCCGGCTTCGGCGCCATCGCGTTCAATTGCCGCAAGCCGCCGTTCGATGACGTGCGCATGCGGCGCGCCATCGCCATGGCGATCGATCGCGATCGGCTGAGCAGCGGCATCACGCGCGGGCAGTACCACGTCATCGACAGCGATCAGCCGCCGTTCTCGTGGGCGTACGATCCGTCAGCTGCGCTGCCGAAGTTTGATGCCGCCGGCGCGGACAAGCTGCTTGACAGCCTCGGCTGGCGGCGCGAAGGTGGCGGCACGCGTCGCAAAGCGGGAGAGCCGCTTGCTCTCACCTTTACTACTTTTCCCGAGGGTGATACGGCGGTGCGCACTGCGGAATACGTCCAGCGCATGCTCGGGGAGCGCGGCATCGACGTCAGCGTCAAGAAGGTGAGCGTCGCGCAGTTCTATCTGCCGAAAGCGCAAAAAGGGCTGCTGATGTCGGGTTCTTACGACATGGCGTACATCGCGTGGCGCACCGGAGAAGATCCCGACGACTCCGATATCACGTCGTGCGCCGGCGTCTCGAACTACGCGGGCTTTTGCGATAGGGGCGTGGATCGGCTCGAGGCGCAAGCGCTCGTGAGCCCTAACCGCACGCAGCGCAAAGCGCTGTATGGACGCATCCAACAGCTGCTCGCAGCCGAAGTGCCCTACGACTTCTTATACGCTCCCACGTACGGTTTCGCGGTCAACGACGGCGTGGAAGGGTTCCGCCCGACGCCGTTCTCTCCGACGTGGAACTCCTATGAGTGGGCGCGAGTCCGGCCTTAGCTGGGCTGAGCCACGGGCAGCCACGTCTCCTCGTCGCCCTGCGGCCTGAGCAGCCCCGCTTCCGTCAGCGCGTCGAACAGCTGGCGCACTCGCTTGCGGTCGTGCTTGTTGGGCATTCCCATCCACAACATGGCGATGCGCGAGACTGTGACCGGCTGCTCACCCGCGAGGACGTTGGCAGCGACGAAGTCGCCTGAAAAGCCCAGCTTCTCCATGAGCGCCGCGGTATCGGCGGCGCCGCGCTTTTGCAAGTGATCCGATAGCTCTTGGGCGGTCATTGCAGCGTGGTTGCCGCTTTCAAAAATCTAGTCCTTTTATGGCGTGGTCTTTCACATTTCTGCAACTTTTCGAGCGAGCCTCAGTAGACAGCGATGTAACGAACATCAGCTATTCCGAGAGGAATAAAGGAGTTGCGGTGATGACGCTTTCCAGCACGGTCCAATCGCTCGTCAGTTCAGACAAACACCGTCGTGATGCCGCCCGTGGGTGCCGGCAGTTTTCAGGGGTGGGGCATCCTCATCGGTTAACGCGGAGCAACGCCTGCATGCGGGACCGTCGAAACGCGAAGATGTCTTTCACATCGCGATCGACGAGCGGCAATGCGGCGTTGCTCAACGGCGCCAAGGGCAACGCGTATTCCACGCGGTCCCTCACAACGACGGCGCCGTTCTCTGCCTCGAACTCATGCCGGTGCTTCCACAGCGAATACGGCCCGCGCAACTGAACGTCTTCGAAGCACTCTCCCGGCCGCCACTTGGTGATCAACGTCTTCCATCGTATGGGCAGGCCGTGCACTTTCAATTGATATTCGATCACGGCGCCGCGCCGCATGGCGATCGGCCCTGGCGTCAGCATGACGAAGTCCAGCGAGGGCGGGGTGAGCTGCTGCAGGTTGGAAGCGTCGGAGAAAAACGCGAACACGTCCTCGATGCCGGCATCCACCCTTTCGGAGGCCTCCAGACGCCTTAGCGCAGGTCTGCGCCTGCTGCCGGGCGACAGGATGTCGATGAGCGCTTGTTCCAGCGATTCGTGCTTCCACACGAACCTTGCATCCTCGGCCTTAGCCGGCAGCATCAGCTGGCTGCTAAGCAGCGTTTCGGAGAATTCCCCCAAGACCGCCCGTAGCGCGATCGGCGGCGCCGGCGCAAGCGACGGCCGGCGCATCGCGTGGCCCAGCGCCTGGGAAAAGCGGGCGTTGGTGGTGATGTCCGGCGAGACCGCGTTCAGCGCGCCGGCGATGTCCTCTCGGTCGAGCGCGAACAGGTACAGCGCCACGTCGTCGTCCAGGTGAATCCAAGGCCACCATTGCCGGCCGGAACCCAGCGGCCCGCCGATGCAAAGGCGAAACGGCGGGAGCATGGAGTGAAGCGCGCCGCCGCCCGGGCCCAACACGAGCCCTTGACGCACGCAGACCACGCGCGATCCAGAACCGGCGGCAGCGTGTGCTTCGCGCTCCCATTCGATGCAAACGCCTGCTAAGAAATCATCGCCCGGCGCAGCCGATTCTTCCAAGACCTCGTCACGTCGTCCGCCATAGTATCCAGAAGCCGACGCGGAGATGAGTATGCGCGGGGGGTTAACACACGCGCGCATCGCACCGACCAGATTACGCGTGCCGACGACTCGCGAATCGCGGATCTGTCTCTTCTTCTCCGCCGTCCAACGACCAGCCACGCTTTCGCCCGCCAGGTGGACGATCGCATCGAGCCCCTCGAGCGCCGCCGAATCGTCTTGAGGCTGCATGACGTCGAAGCGCCGCACCTCGACGCCGGGCCGGAAACTCGCAGCGTCGAGATTGCGCACGAGCGCCCGCACCTGATCGCCGCGTTTTGCGAGCGCATCGACCATTGCACGGCCGATGAATCCCGTGGCGCCCGTGATCCCTACTCTTTTCGTCATGCGTCTGCTTGCTGTTCTCTGTTCGCTTTTGGACCCGCCGCAGTTCGGCAGTAAATAGGGGCAACCCGTTGAATGCCCGACCTGGCCCGCGTCGGCTGCGCCGCAAGTCGCATATGGCAGGGCAAACGTTCCCGGGAGGTGCCTTGAATGATCAGTGTTGCCAAGACGTCTTTCATCGCCGTCATCGTCATGGCCGCGACCGTGACGGCCGCTTCACAGGCGTCGGCCGGCGGCTTGACGTTAACGAGCACCGCGTTTTCAAACGGCGGCACCATCGGCCATCACTTCACGTACCACGGCTACGGCTGCACGGGCGACAACGCGTCGCCGGCTCTGGGCTGGAGCGGGGCTCCGGCCGGCACGAAAAGCTTCGCGCTTACGGTCTACGATCCGGACGCGCCTCATCCCGGCGGCTGGTGGCATTGGGTGCTGTTCGATCTGCCTGCCTCAGCACGGGGGCTGGCGGAAAATGCCGGCGAAGACTCAAGCACGCATTCCTTGCCTGCGCGTGCCGTTCAAGGGCGCACCGACTTCGGCAGCACGAGCTACGGCGGCCCATGCCCGCCGCCTGGCAAGCCGCATCACTACATTTTCACTTTATATGCGCTGGATGTCGCCGCCGTTCGGGGCGCATCGGCGAAGACCACCGGTCCTCAGCTCGACAAGCAGATGGCCGGCCACGTGCTCGCAAAGGCGAAGCTGGTGGGGCTGTACAGCCGCTGACAGCCTAGTGTTGAGCGAGCGCGCGCACTTCGTCTAACGTCGACGCCTCCGTGGGGCTTTTGTCCGGACGCAGCCGCACGATGCGCGGAAACCTCAGCGCGAAGCCCGACTCGTGGAGCGAGCTCGGCTGCACGATGTCGAACGCGATCTCCACGACGATCTCCGGTTCGACGATTAAGCGGCGGCCGCGCCGGCTGACCGTGTGCTGCAGGAACCACTGCGTCTTCTCCGCGATCTCAACATCAGTCAAGCCCGAGTACGCTTTGCCGACCGTCAAGAGCTTGTCGTCGTTGCGCACCGCGAAGGTGTAGTCTGACAGCACGCTGTTTCTTTTGCCGTGCCCGTACTCCACGGCCACCACGACGCAGTCCAAGGTCGCAAGCTCGCGCTTCAGCTTGAACCACTGCCGGCCGCGCCGCCCAGGCAGATAGCCGGACGCTGCTGCCTTGATCATCAGCCCTTCGTTGCCGCGCGCCCGGGCCGCGCTGAACCGGCTCTCCAAGTCACTGCGCTGCAGGTCGTCCACAGGCGCGTTGACCCGCAGCCATGTTCCAGGCGATAGGACGAACTGGTCACTGAACGCGGGCAGCCGCTCCAGCCGTCTGCGTCGCTCGGCAAGCGGATGATCGATCAAGAATTCGTCTTGCTCAGCGAGCAGGTCGAATGCCATGAACGAAAGCGGCACGCTTGCGAGCAACTCGGCATCCGGCGCGACCCGCGAGAGCCGCGTCTGCAGGGACTTGAACGGGAGCGCTCGCCCGTCGCGCCAAGCCAAAAGCTCGCCGTCGGCGATGAAGTTCGTGCTGCAGCCGCGCAACGCTGCGGCGACTTCCGGATACGAGATGGTGACGTCGTTGAGACGCCGCGAGAACAAGAACGGCTGCCCGTCCTTGACCTGCGCTTGCGCGCGGATGCCGTCGAACTTGTCCTCGACAAAATACTCGCCGTCTTCCAGCTCCGCATAGCGGCCGCCGAACGTGATCGGCGATGCGAGCATAAAACCCACCGGTTTTCCGTAGGCGATGGTGGCGGACGGAAGCCGGTCGTCGCGCGCCAGCTCTGCGACTTCACCAATGTCGCCGCTGGCCATGAGCGCGCGGCGTACGTCTTTGGCCGGACGATCGAAGGCCGCGGCCAACGCATCGACGACGAGCGCTTCTTTGAACCCCATGCGCAGCTCGCCCGTCACGAGCTTCACAAGGTATTTCGCTTCCAGCGGGGTCGCGTCGGCTAGCAATCCAGCGAACAATGCTTCGCGCGCGCGGGTGGCACCGGAGCCAGAGCAACGAGCGGCTTGCGCGAACGTGCTCGCGACCTTCGCGATCGTCAGCGGCGCATGGAAGAGGCTTCGTTGCGGCCCGGCCTCCATGAGGTCGGCCAAGGCGCCGCCAAAATCGCCGTGCCGGTCGTAGGCTTTGGCGACATCGCTGTCGTCGAATGCGACAACGCGCGCGGCGGCCGCCAGCATCTGGCTGCCGCCGATGCGCAAGGCGCCGGCTGACACGGGCAGCGGGCGGCCGCTGCAAAACGTGGCCGCGATGGCAAGCTCGCTCGGGGCGTGCGATTTGAGATAGCCGGCCACGAGCCTGACCTTCTGGGTGCGCGAGGCGGTGTTCGCGACCGCCTCACACAGCTCGCCGAACTCTCGCACCCTAAACCTAGCGGAAAAGTTCCAGCTGTTCCGTCGCGCTGAGCCACGACGCGTTCACGCCTTCTCGGCGAAGGTAGTGGACGAAATCCGGGAACCCGTGCGTGCAGTACACGCGGCCAGGCTCCGTTCGCTCCACGTATTCCATGAGTTCGGGAAAGTCCGCATGATCGGAATACGGCAATGCCAGATCGACACCCATTCGGAACTTCGTGCCGGCGTCGATGGCCCAGCCCGTGACTGCGATGTCGAAGCGCGGAAACAAGCCTTGGATCATCGGCGTTCGCCGGGCGTCCGGCGGCACGATCAGCACGTGGCCGTGCGTCGTGCCCCGCTCGTACCGCTTCCAAGGGCCGAGGTCGATGCCGAGACGCTCGTATGCCTCGCAGATGCGCGCGATGATCGCGTGCAACTGCAATGCCAAGCCGGCACGATTGAGCGCTGCGATGATCTCTTGCGCCTTGCCGAGCGCGTACGCATACACGACGGGCGTCTTTCCTTGCTCAAGCGCGGCCGCGCAGCGCGCGATGAGTTCAGACTCCACCGCCGCTCGGTCCGGAAAGCGATAGCGCGGCCGGCCGTAGGTGCACTCCATCACGAGGATGTCGCACTTGCGCGTTTCGCATCGAGGATGAGTACGGCCGCTGCGCAGCTTGAAGTCGCCGGTGTAGAGCAGCGACTGCCCGTCGTGGTTCAAGAAGAGCTGCGACGACCCTAAGATATGGCCGGCGGACAAAAGCTCGCAGGTCGCGTCGCCGACGCTGAACGTCTCGCCGAGGTCGTGCACTTCGTAATCGACGTCAGCCTTAGATGAGAAGCGCTCGCGGCACAACTCCGCCGTCTCGTGCGTTACGATAGCCCGTGCGTGCGAGCCCACATGATCGCTGTGCGCGTGGCTGATGAACGAAAGATCCCTGGGGCGCCGCGCGTCGAGCCACAGCCCAAGCGCGGGGATCTGCAGCTCATCTTGCGTGGTGATCATCGAATTCCGTCGTCATCGTGCAACTTGTCATGGTTTCTCTGGGCGCGTGGGCGACCCATTCGACGGGTGAGGCCTGAGCCGTTCCCTAAATCCTCAAGCGCGATGTCATCCACAGGTTTGACCGTCGAGCATCTCACGCGCCGTTACGGGAAGCTGACCGCGGTGGACGATCTTTCGTTTGAGGCAGCCGGCGGCGCCATCCTCGGCCTGCTCGGTCCCAACGGCGCCGGCAAGACGACGACACTCCTGTGCTTGGCAGGCTTGTTGCGGCCCAACGCGGGCTCGATGATGCTCGGCGATCGGCAACTCGGCGCGGACCGCGGCCGCTTCGTCGCGCTCATTCCTGAGACGCCCGAAGTCTATGCCATGCTGACCGTTTGGGAGCATCTGGTGTTCGTCGCGAAGAGCTGTCGTCTTGGACCCGAATGGGAATCACGCGGGCGCGATTTGCTGCGCCGCCTCGACATCACCGACAAGGCCAACACGCTCGGTGAAGCGCTGTCTAAAGGCATGCGCCAGAAGACGCTCATCGCGTGCACGGTTTTGGCCGGCGCCCCAGTGCTGTTGCTGGACGAGCCGATGATCGGCCTTGACCCCAAAGGCCAGCGCGAACTGCGCAGCATCCTGGAAGAGTTGCGCGCCGAAGGCACGGCTATCATCCTGAGCACACATCTGCTGGAATCGGCGGAGGCGATGTGCGATAACGTGCTCGTTATGAACAAAGGCCGCGCCGTTATCAGCGCGCCCATATCCGAGCTGCGCTTCGGCGAGCTCGGCCGAAGCTTAGAAGACGTCTTCTTGGAAGCCACCAAATAGCTCGGTCGAGCAGAACCACACTGAGATGACTGACCTCAACGCTTTGCTGTATCTCGACGCACGCATCCTCATCAACAGGGTGCGGCAGACCATGCACCAGCCCGGCCGCTTGATCATGTGGATCCTCTTCACGCTCTGGCTGGTCGCAGTCATGAGCAGCCGTTTCCACCGGCTCTCCGGCGCCAACCGCTACGGCGACCCGCAGCACCCTCTGCTCGTGATATTTTCCATCGTACCCGCGCTGTACGCCATGGTGCTCGGCGCTCAAATCGCTACGGCGTGCAAGCGCGCTCCCGGCGCCTTCGCCTATCCCGCCGACGCTCGCTTCTTGTTCGGATCGCGCATGTCGCACCGAATCGTCGTCTTCTGGCTGCAATTGCGCGAGCTGTTTTTCTCCGGCATCCGTTTCATGATATTCATGTTTGCGATGTCGTTCACGTTCGTGCGCAGCAACGCCGAACTTCTTGTCGCGGCAGTCAGCCTGCTCGCGGGCTATCTGATAGCCATGGGCGTACGGCTCCCAGCATTTCTGCTGGCGCGCCGTTATCCGCGCGTGCCTTGGAGCTTCTTGGGCTACGCTTTGATCGCGCTTGGGGGCGCGAGCATCGCGTACCCGCTCTGGCTTGCGTACCTGAGCGGACACACGACCGTCGCGTTTGTGTCTGCGCACGTGCCCCGTTATCCGCCTGGAAGCTGGCTGGTGGGAGCGTTCAATGGATCACTTCGCGCGCTTTTCTTGATGTGCTCGCTGGCGGCGCTCATGATCGTCGTAGGGTCTGTCGCTGCGTCCGACGCCTATCCCGAACTGTGGGAGGCGTCCGTGCGTCTCTACGCGCTGCGCGTTGCCGCCGCGGCCGGGCGGGCACGGCGTTCGCTGTTGAGCCGCGCCGCCGGCGTTGGTTATGCTGATCCGCAAGCAGCCGCCAAAAGGCAGGCGCAGCGTTCCGACATCGTCTCCGCAAGCGGCTTCGGTGCGCCCTCGGGCGCGCTCATCCTTTTGTGGAAGCAGTGGCTCACGATAAGGCGTGTGCCCGGTGGTCTCCGCTGGCCCGTGCTGTGGATTGTGATTGCTGCCGCGGCCGGATATGGAGGCGCTGTGATCGCCAAAGGCTCCTCACCACTGATGCTGCTCGCCCCGGCAATGCTGGTTTCAAACTTGATCGTAGGGATGGGAGCGCAGAGCACGATCAGCTTGGCCGGTGAACTGCGCAAGCCTATATGGTGGCTTGCGGAGTCTGAGGTGCGCGACCGCCTGGCGGCGTGGGCGCTTGCGTCGCTCCTACGTTTAGGAGCGCCGATCGCCGTGGTCGGGATCGCTTTGGGCGTGGGGATGCATGCCCCGCTGCTCGCATTCGGCGCCGTGCCGCTTGTCGTCGCCGTGCTGTTGCTGATCCAGGCGACGGGGATCGCCCTGTATACCATCTTGCCGGGCCGCAACGATTTGCGCGGGCCTGGTTTTATCTTGCGCTATTTTGCGACGATATTTCTGCTGTCGCCCCCGGCCGTCATGTGGGCTATCGCTCAATTCGCGAGCCACAGCCTGCTCGCGGGCGGCGTCACCGGACTGCTTTTTGCCGGCCTCGAGTCATGGCTGCTGGTCGCTTTCGCCGCTGCGCGCCTCGAGGGCAACGGTATGGCTTATGCGGCAGCGGAGGACCGCTAGCGCTTAACCGGTTAGCCGCGAGCTCGGCGGGATTTGCGCAAGACCTTCACCGCTTTGCCGACGTGCTGTTTCACGACGCCGCGCACGATCGATTCGACTTCGCGCTTCTGCGGGATGCGGTTCATCTGCGGCACGACGCCGATGACCACTTGGCAGGAGGTGCAGGCGACCGTCCAGATCGTCAGCTCGCCGCCGGCACGCTCAGCGCGCGCGCGAAACGGCACCGCTTTGAGACAGTGCGGGCACTTGCGCTTGAAGATGCCGGGCGTTTCCGGTTCGGGGCGAGCTGGCCGCCTTCTCTTACGCGCCATGTGGCATTCCCGGCGTAAGCGCTGCCTTAATGCGCATGACTGATGAAGCGCTCCAAAAACTGACGAGTGCGCGGATCCTTGGGATTGACCAAACACTCATGCGGCGGCCCTTCTTCTATAAACGAACCGCCGTCCATGAAGACGACGCGGTCCGCGACTTCGCGCGCAAACCCTAGCTCGTGGGTGACCACGAGCATCGTCATGCCCTCGCGCGCGAGGTCGCGCATGACGGTCAGCACCTCGCCCGTCAGTTCGGGATCCAGGGCCGACGTCGGCTCGTCGAACAGCATCACTTGCGGCTCCATCGCGAGCGCGCGGGCAATGGCTACCCGCTGCGCTTGGCCGCCTGACAACGTGCTCGGATAGACGTCGCGCTTATCGGACAAGCCCACTTTGGCCAGCAGCACTTCGGCCATCTCGATCGCCCGCGGCCGGCTCTGCTTGCGCACGACGATGGGAGCTTCGATCAAATTCTCGAGCACCGTTTTATGCGGGAACAGATTGAACGTCTGGAACACCATCCCTACCCGCTTGCGCAGCTCGATCAGCGCGCGGCCATGTTCCCGCGTCCGCTCTCCCGCGGGCAGCGTTATGCCGGCAACCGTGATCTCGCCTGCATCCGGCTCTTCCAAGAAATTGATGCAGCGCAGCAGCGTGCTCTTGCCAGACCCGGACCGGCCGATGATGCACACCACTTCGTTCTGCTCGACCTGGAAGTTCAAGCCGCTCAAGACGACGACGCGCCCGAACGACTTGTGCAGATTGCTGATCGCGACCACGGTCGGGCGCACGCTCAGCGATCTCCCTGCGCCATGCTGTGCTCCAGGCGCCCTTGGAAGTACGAGAACACGATGGTCAAGAGCCAGTACCATGCCGCCGCGATGACCAGCGCTTCGAAGAAGTTGTTGCGCGGCAGGCCGGCTTGGCGCGCGCGGCCGGTGAGCTCTTCCAAAGCGATGGCGCTCGCAAGCGCCGTATCCTTTTGCATGGCGATGAACTGGTTGCCGATGTCAGGCGTCACGATGCGCAGCGCTTGCGGCAAGACGATGCGGTACATGGTCTGCCACGGCGTCATTCCAAGCGCGGAGGCCGCTTCTGTTTGTCCGCGGCTCACCGCTTGGATGCCGGCGCGGAACACTTCGCTCATATAGGCGCCGTAGTTGAGGCTGAGCGCCGCAGCCGCCGAGATGAACGAGCTCAAGATGATGTGGAACTGAGCCAAGCCCTGATAGATGAAGTAGAACTGCAGAAAAAGCGGCGTGCCGCGGATCAGCGAGATATACAGGCCGGCAAAACTGTTGAGCGGCGCCACGCGCGAGATGCGCGCGAGCGCTGACAGAAAGGCGATGACGCTGGCGCAGGCGATGGAAATGACCGACAGCTCCAGCGTAATGATGACGCCCGCCGAGATGAAGAGCCACCAGCCGCGCATGAAGCCCACATCCAGCGTGATCGTGTGGACGTGGACCGGCCCGAACGCGAACTGCAGGCCGCTGAACAGCGCGACCAGACACGCAAGCCATACGAGAGTCCACAACGCGAGCCACGTGCGAAACGGAAGACGAAGTCGGGTGGCGGGCCTCGGCTGCGACGGCGAGGCGGCGATCACTGCTTGCGGCTGAGATCGATGCCGTAGTACTTCTTCGAAAGAGCGCTCAGCATGCCGTCTTTGTGCATCCCCCGGATGGCGCTCTGCACCGCCGCGAAGAGCGATGCGGGATCGTTGGGGCTGCTCTTGTCGATCGCGACCGCCGAGGCGTCGTAAAAGACAGGCTTGTCCAAAACTTTATACGCTTGGCCGCTGCGGATCTGATACATCGCAAACGGCAGCGCGGTGAGCACGGCGTCCAAACGCACGCCGTCCCCCAAGGCCAAATCTTGCAGCGCCAGGAGGTCGGTGTCGTAGGGCACGACGCGGGTCTGCGGCGGGGGCCGCAAGATCTTCTCGCCGATCAGCGAGAGATGGTTCTCCAGATAGGCTTGGTACGTGGTCGCCGTGCCGACGCCGACGCGCTTGCCGGTCAGGTCGTTGATGGATGCCGCCTTGCTGTCGCGGTTCACGACGAACGACGCCGGCACGTAGTAGTATGGGTCGCTCAAGTAGAGCACGCGTTGGCGGTCGTGGGTGATGCTCATCGAGCCGACGTCCACATCCCAGCGGCCGCTCCAATGGCCGCCAGTGATGACGTCGAAGCTGATGTCCAGGTACTGAGGCTGCACGCCGATGCGCCGGGCGATCTCGCGGCCGACGTCGACGTCAAAACCGTGCCAGACGCCGTCGGCCGTCCGATAGCTCTGCGGCTCGTATTTGGCGTCGGTGGCGATGAGCAGTTTCCCGCGGCGCTTCACGACCGCCAGCAGATCGGCGCCGCCGGCGCTCGAAGTGGCCGTCGCGCCGCCAACCGGTTGATCGGTGGTCCTCGTTCCCGAACTGCACGCGCTCGCAGCGGCGATGAACGCGAGCGCGAAGAGCAGGCACAGCACGGCCGGGACCAGCCTTGCGGTCGACCGAATAGCAGCTTGGCTTGAACCCATGCCAAAGAGAATTTTCAGCAAAGACGTGGCGTCTACATTGAGAGGTCTTCCGTCACCGTCCTGCAAGCGGCGCGAGCCCATCCGATGACGCCGAGCGCCAAAGTGTTGGTCATCGACGACGAGCAGCGCATCCGCGAGATGCTCGAGCTCGGCTTGAGCCGCGAGGGGTTTTCGGTGCAGTCTGCGCGGGATGCACGCCAGGCGCTTGCGGTCGTCTCGTCGTGGGCTCCCGACGTCATCATCCTCGATGTGATGATGCCACAGATCGACGGCTTCGCGCTGCTGCCCATGCTGCGCAAACAGACCCACGCACCGGTAGTGATGCTGAGCGCCAAGGGCGACATCCCCGACAAAGTCACCGGCCTGACTCTGGGCGCAGATGATTACTTGGCCAAACCGTTCGCGCTCGAGGAGCTGGTCGCGCGCCTCTCCGCCGCGCTGCGCCGGCCGCAGCTCGTAACGCCGGACACGCTGCAATTCGGCGATTTGCACGTGCAAGTGTCGTCACGAGAAGTGCGACGCGGCGAGACCAAGATCGGTCTGACCAACCGGGAGTTCACGCTGCTGCTCACGTTCTTGCGCTCGCCTGGACGGATCTTCAGCAAGGAGCAGCTGTTGGACTTGGTGTGGGGCTACGACTTCGAAGGCGATACCGGCGTGGTCGAGACCTACATGTCCTACCTGCGCGCCAAAGTGGACGTCGTGCCCGATCGCAAGCTTTTGCACACGGTGCGCGGCGCCGGTTATTGCCTCAAGGATCCGTCGGCTTCGCCCTGACCAGGCGCGGCGGTCTCAGCGGCTAACGGCAGGCGCATGGTCACGGTCGTCCCCTTATGGCGGCGGCTGTCTAGGGAGATGGTTCCATGCGCGCGCTCGACGCTGCGCTTGGCGATCGCAAGGCCCAATCCCGAGCCAGGCACGTCGCGGCGCGCGCCGCCGCGGAAGAAGCGCTCGAAGGCGTGCGCGCGATCTTCTTCGCTCATCCCGGGCCCATCGTCTTCCACCCGGATCACGGCCGCGCCGTCGTCGCCTTGCACCGACGTCCGAATGTTCGCGCCGGGCGCGTACTTGATCGCGTTGTCGACGATGTTGTGCAGCGCTTCCCGGACCTCGTCCTCATCCGCCATCGCGTAACAAGCTCCGTTGCTGTTGAAGGTCAGCGTCGATCCGTTCGCGAGCGGCTTTTCAGTCTCGACGACCTTGCGCGCGAGCGCCGTGAGGTCGACCAGCTCTTCGTCGTATGAATCCGGGCTCTCTAAGCGCGCCAGCAGCAGCAGCTTGCCGATGAGCACGCGCATGTGTTCCCCTTCCGAGCGCATGGTCTCCAAGATCTGGCGCGCCAAATTTTGCTCGGCGATCGCGCCGCGGTGCAGCACGTCGATGTATCCCATGATCACAGTCAAGGGCGTGCGCAGCTCGTGACCGGCGTCGGCGACGAACTGGCGCATGTTCGCTTCCAGACGCTGGCGCTCCGATACAGCGGCGGAGGCCATCGCCGCAGCGGCGTTATAGGCGCGGAACAAGTCGCCGCTGCCTTTCTCTTCTTCGGCCGCTGGCGTGAAGCGGCTGAAGTCGCCGCTGGTGAAGCGCTGCAAAGCGTTGGTCACCGAATAGACCGGAGAAAGGGCCTGACTGGCAGTGCGCCGAGTCGCGTAATAGCTTGCGAACATGGCAAGCGTCGTGAGCAACACCACAAAACCGATATAGCGCCAGATGGAGGGGGTCAACATCGAGGCGTCGCCGACGATCAGCGCATAGCCGCCCGGAAACCGCGTGAAGCTATCCGCGTGATGCGGCATGCCGGTGAAGCGCATGAGCAAGGGCGGCTCCGCTGCAACGCGCAGCTCGACATTCCGGATGACTTTGCGCTCGGTGCGGCCACCTGTGCCGAGCGGCGGCCGAGACGTGTTGGATGGCGTCCTCGATTCGCGGCCCGGCCCGGGTGGAAATTCCAGCGGCGCGACCTTCACCATGGCAGCGGCCGATTGCCCCTGATCCTTCAGTTCCGGTGCGCCCGCAAGCAGCTTGCCCTTGTCGTCGAAAAAGGCGAAGCGGATCTGGGGATCCGCGTCGATCTCCCGGGCGATAGCCATGGCGGCTTGCGGCAACGGAACGCCCCGCTCGCGGTAGCGGTTCATCAGCGTCTCGATGGAAACGCGAGTAGCGATGACGGCGCGCGCCGTCAGATGCGCGTTCTCTATCGCCAATGCGAAGCCAGAGACCAACAAGAGCACAAGGCCGAACAGTGCGATGATGATCAGGTTGGAGCGCGTCAGGCGCGAGGCTAGCGCGGACATCGGCTTGTCATCTTCGCTGAAAGGCCACGCCGGTCATTGACCGGCATGGCCTCGCTTTCGCTCCTTTCCTGCTGATAAGGGACTTTGGGGCCCGTATCGTTCTTATTGGTGATTGATGACGCGTACTTTCGTGAACATCTCCATCTCGAAGCCGTGCAAGGCGACCGCGAGAACCGTTCGTGCCGCGGCCGTTTGCGGATTTCCCATGGACTGCATTCCATGGCCCATCATGCCGTGATCCATCATGCCATGCTCCATACCGCCCATGTGCTCGGGACCGCCGGGATGACCCGCGCCGAAACGGACGTCCATACTGGTTTGAACCTTCTGGCGCTGTTGCGGTGTGAGGTAGCTGTCGGCCTGAGTTTTTGCGGATTGCATGAGGCCGGCGGCCTGCTGCATCAGCGCGCTGTGCGTGCTCAAGATCCGTTGGGACTGAGCGGATGACAGAGCGTTCTGCAATTGCTGCGCGGCAGCGTCGAGGCTGGGATTCGGCGCGATCGCCAAATTGCCGGCGATTTGAGCCAGCCGCGTTCGCTGCTGGGGGGTGAGGATGCCGAGGATTTGGGAGCGCCCTTGGACGTGCAGTTGGCCTAGACGCTGGTGAACAGACGACCAGACCTGGCCGATCTGCTGTTGCTGTTGGGGGGTGAGTTGCAGCTCTTGAGCCTCGTGCGGCCCAAGATATGGAGCGGGCAGCTCGCCTGCGAGCGCTCCGGCGGATAGGGATAATGCGACGGCGAGCATCGCAGGAATGATTTTCTTCATGCCCTTCAGTCTAGGGCCCAATGCTTAGAAGATGTTTAGAAAACCGCCCGGTCTTTGTCCACGCGCAGCGTCAAGACCGCGACGTCGTCTTTGTGCTCGACACCCCGCAGCGTGCGCCGCATGAGGGCCTTGGCATGATTGCTGGAAGCCGAGGTCCGTTCGAGTGCCGCGGCCTGCAGCAAGAGAGTTTCGGCGGCGATGAGATCGCGGGAATGCTCTAGGATGCCGTCGGTGTACAGCACCAGCAGCGAGCCGGGCTGCAGCCCCATCTCCCACTCACAAGGGGTTCCGCTTTGCGGCGCGCCGAGCATGACCCCGCCATGGGGGCAGACAACAGCCGCCCCGTCGGGCCCTGCCAGGACCGGCGGGGGATGACCGGCGGTCGCATACGTGAGCGCCAGCGTTTTCGGATCGATGACGCCGAAAATGGCCGCCGCCATGGGCTCGTCGCTGTGCAGGGCCATCACTTCGTTGGCGCGTGTCAGCACGCGTGCAGGGGTTGCGCCCTGCTCCAAGGCGGCTACCCGAAAGGTATGCCGTATTTCGCCCATGATGATCGCCGCCGCGAGGCCGTGACCAACGACATCGCCGATGGAGAAAGCTATCCGGCCGTCAGGCAGCGGGAATGCGTCATACCAGTCGCCGCCGACGGCGGTCTCCTGTGTGCTGGGGAGGTAGGCAGCGTCGAACCGCAAGCCCGCCATCTGCGGCAGCTCGCTCGGAAGAAGAGCTTGCTGAAGCTCATCCGCCACCCGGTGCTGGCGCTCGTACAAGAGCGCGTTGTCGTATGCCAGAGCGGCGCGAAGCGCGAGTTCTTCCGCAAGCACGACATCCTTCTCGTCGTAGCGCCGCCCCGACTCTGCCGAGATAAACGTCATGGCGCCGAACGACCGGCCTCGGGCGCGCAGCGCGACGACCATCGCCGAAGTGAAACCCACGGAGGTGAGCAGCTTGAGATGGCGCTCGTCCACCGCGGATTCAGCCAGCATCGCTTCGCTGATCTCCGGATATAGCTCCGAAGCACCCGTGCGAGTGACCTGAGGCGCGCCGCGTTCCTGGTCAGGGTCCGTCGGATACGCGCGCAGTTCGCGGGCCAGCTCCGTCTTGTTGGGGTCGCTGTGCAAGACCACTTCGGACCGTAGGGATCCGTCGGGCTGGATCAGATCCACCGCACACCAATCCGCCAGGCGGGGCACCGTGATCTGAGCAATGCGCTCGAGCGCCGTATGGGAGTCGAGCGAAAGGAACACGACTTTGCCGGCGTCGGTGATGAACCTCAGCGCCTCCGTCTCCCGGCTGCGTTCGGTTATGTCCACGAACGCGCCCACTGCTCCCCGCGGCTTTTGATTCTCATCGAAGAGCGGGCCCGCAAACATGAGCCATTTGCACAGCCTGCCGCTTTGCAGGCGCACGTCCAACTCGACATCGCTGACCGTCGTGCCTTCGGCTGCCGCTACCCGCATCGGCAGTTCATGAAATGGAATTTCACGGCCGTTGCGCAGAAAGCGAACGCGCAGCTCCATATCGGCTTGTGTGAGCACCAGCGAACCGTCGATCCCCGGCGCAAGTCCCAAGGCTTCGCAGGCTTTGCGATTTGCGACGAAACGCGTGCACTCTGCGTCGTCTGCGATGAGCGTCGCGAAAGGAAGCGCGTCGAACGGCGAGCGCAATCCGCTGTTCGCGGTCTGGCCCTGCTCAAACACTTGGCGGATTTCGATATCGTCGGCTTCTTGCAGTTGGACGATGGAGGCGGCATGCGTCGGGAGCGGGGAGACCTCGTGGCGCATATAAGAATATAACCGTCATTCTAAAGCAACTGAGTGCTTAGTTGTTGTGAAGTAAGCCGGCAAGGTCCTGCCTGATGCAACGATTTCCCGGCCCAGCTGCTCGCGTGCGTGTGGTTGACGTCACACGAGCTTGACCTCAGGACTGAAGCCCGGGAACTCGGAGCAGGTTTTAGAGCCGGCGATCCGGCGCCGCGGAGCGCCCATCGCGCGCGAAGAAGTACAGTTTCGGAATGATTTGCCCGTTCTTCACCTCCAGCATGCCGTATGAGTATAACGGGTTGCGGCGCTTGTCTGTCGGCGAGCCTGGATTGACCAGCCAGACGCCCTCCCGCTGCTCGCAATACGGGATGTGACTGTGTCCGAACAGCACGGCGTGCACCTTTTCATTGCTGAACGACCTCCACGCCCGTTCCACGGTGGTCTTGGCGGAGCCGTCGCCGTGGACCATGCCGATGCGCACGTCGCCGACTTCAAGGATCTTGCGTCGGCCGAAGATGCGGACGATGTCCGGACCGTCGTTGTTGCCCGCGATCGCTTCGACCGGCGCGAACCGTTCGAGCATGTCGCGCACCTCAAGAGACGTGAAATCTCCCATATGGGCGATGATGTCGGGCCGTTGCTCTCTGAAGGCGCGCACGAGCTGGTCTGGCAGCCGTCTGGCGCTGTGCGGCATGTGGGTGTCGGAGACCAAACCGATCTTCACGATCTCATGCTTCTGTCGAGGGCACGGGGTGACATCCATCACTGCTCCCGTGCGTCTCGGCATGCCTTCATGCCGATATGTATGAGACCATGTGCCAATTAGATCGCGGCGCCTTTATAGCCGGGGCAGCTTCTGCGCTGGTCACGTCGGCGCTGCTGACGCCACTGTGGCGTGCGAACGCGAGCGGCCTCGTCAAGCCGCAGCACAGCTCGCGTTACGTGTTGTGGCTGCAGCGCATGCAGACGGGCGAATCGGCTGCGGAGCCGTTCTCGGTCGATGGCCGATCGGTCTACATGCCCGGCTACGAAAGGTTATGCGGAGTGCTGCGCGATCTGCACGTGCCGTTGCAAGAAGGCGACGTGCAGATGTCCATGCGCACGATCGAAGCGCTCTGGTCCGTTCAACAATACTTGGCGCGAGCCGGCATTCAAGAGCCGATCGTCGTGCACAGCGGTTACCGCACGCCGCGGACAAACGCGAACACGGAAGGCGCCGCGCGGCAGTCGTACCACATGTGGGCGATGGCGGTCGATTTCCATGTGCCCAACGTCGCAATGGATTACTTAGCCGCCATCTGCATGGCGTGCCCCGCGCGCGGCGGCGTGGGCTACTATCCCGGCGGCTGGGTTCACTTGGACACGGGACCGCAGCGATATTGGTCGGGTTGAACGCCTTGAAGCGAGACCGCCGCTAGGCGGGTCCGGCTGTACGCCTACCGAAACATACGGTATGGCAGCATTGGCGATGCCGGTCGACGACGGAACGACCCCGCGCCCGCACACTCCCCAAATCGAAGACCTGCAGCGGCACATTCGCGCTCTCGCCAAGCGCAAAAATGCCGTCATCATCTCGCATATCTACCAGCGCATGGAAGTCCAGGAAGTCTCCGACTTCATCGGCGACAGCCTGAACTTGAGCAAAGAGGCGGCCAGCACGTCGGCCGACATCATCGTCTTCTGCGGCGTCCACTTCATGGCGGAGACTGCCAAGCTGCTCAGCCCCAACAAGCTCGTCCTGTTGCCCGACATGAAGGCCGGCTGCGGCATGGCCGACATGATCACGGCCGATCAGGCGCGCGCATTCAAGGCGGAATATCCGGGCCGCCCGTTGGTCTCGTACGTGAACACCTACGCCGAGGTCAAAGCGGAATCAGATATCTGCTGCACGTCGACGAACGCAGCCACCATCGTGCGCTCCTTGCCCGACACCGAGATCCTGTTCGCACCCGACAAGTTTTTGGGCGGATGGGTGCAAAAACGCGTTCCTGAAAAGAGGATCATCTGCTGGAACGGCTACTGCCCGACGCATTTTGTGATCAAAGCTGAGACCGTGTTGGCGCGCAAGCAAAAGCTGCCCAACGCGCTCGTGCTCGCTCATCCCGAATGCTCGCCCGAGGTTCTCGCGCTCGCCGACTATGTCGGCAGCACGCAGGGCATCATGGATTTCGCTGGCAAGAGCGACCGTCGCGAGTTCATCATACTCACGGAAGCCGGACTGCTGCTCCGGCTCAAAGCGCTGCATCCGGACAAGCGGTTTCACTCGATTGCACCCTGCCCCCACTGCCCGTACATGAAGTTCGTCGAGCTCGAAAAGGTGGCGGCGTGTTTGGAAGACGAGCGCAACCCGATAGAAATCCCCACCGGCATCATGATCCGCGCGCGGCGCAGCATCGAACGGATGCTGGCCGTCTCATAGGCTTAAGTCCGCGCGTCGTGCGATGCCCCCTTCTGCTCTTGCGCTGAGACCGCGCGCACGATGATGCGTTCCGACGTTCTGGTCGTGGGCTCGGGCGCCGCAGGCTTGCTTTTGGCGTTGCACTGCGCCGAACAAGGGCTTGCGGTCACGATCGCAACCAAAGGCACGATCGAGGAGTCGAACACGGCGTGGGCGCAAGGCGGCGTCGCGGCCTCGCTCGATCTCGAAGAAGATTCCGCGGCTGCGCATCTGGCAGACACGTTGGCTGCAGGCGCCGGCTTATGCAATGAGGCGGCAGCCG
This sequence comes from Candidatus Eremiobacter antarcticus, assembly GCA_003244105.1. GTDB lineage: Bacteria > Vulcanimicrobiota > Vulcanimicrobiia > Eremiobacterales > Eremiobacteraceae > Eremiobacter > Eremiobacter antarcticus. The sequence continues at coordinate 178,103 of QHBK01000014.1, forward strand.
CGCTCGTCGCCGCCGAAGCGCCGCAACGCATCGAAGAACTGCGCGGCATGGGCGTCGCCTTCAACATCGCCGTTGGGGGCGCGTTGGCGTTGACGCGGGAAGCCGCTCACAGCCACGCTCGCACGGTTTTTTCGGGCGACGCCACCGGCCGAGCTATCTCGACCACGCTCGCGCAGAAGGCGTTGCACCATCCCAACGTGCGCGTCATCGAACGATCGAGCGCGGTGAGCCTGATCGTGCGCGAAGGCCGTTGTTGCGGCGCGTGGTTGCTGGCGGACGAGGAAATGCTGGCGCAGTTCGCCGGTGCGACGGCTCTTGCGACCGGCGGCATCGGTCAAGCCTACGCGCGCACAACGAATCCGGCCGGCGCGACCGGAGACGGTTTGCTGCTGGCGCTCGACGCCGGTGCGGCGCTCGCAGACGTCGAGTTCGTGCAGTTCCACCCCACGGCGCTTGCCATTGAGGGAGCGCCGGCGCTTTTGGTCTCCGAGGCGGCCCGCGGAGAAGGCGGCATCCTCGTCAACGATGCGGGCGAGCGCTTCTGCTTCGCCGTCGATCCGCGCGGGGAGCTGGCACCGCGCGACGTCGTCGCGCGGGCGATCTTCCACGAGCTTGCGCGCAAGCCGCAGGATCACGTGTGGCTCGATTTGCGGCCGGTGGCCGCGCCCTCGAACGTGCGCAGACGTTTCCCCAACATCGCAGCCGCTTGTGCGCGCTTCGGCGTGGACATCGGCAGCGAGCTGATCCCGGTTGCGCCGGCTGCTCACTATCACATGGGCGGCATCGCCACGGATCTCCACGGACGGACATCGCTATCGGGATTATACGCGGTGGGCGAATGCGCGTGCACGGGCTTGCACGGCGCTAACCGCCTCGCCGGCAACTCCTTGGCCGAGTGCCTGGTCATGGCGGGCCGCGCGGCGGACGATATCGCTGCGGCTCCGCACCTTGAGGGCCGATCCGGCGCTGCCAACGGCGGAGCAGGGACGCACGCAAAGCCGCCCGCCCGCATCGACGCGATGAGCGAGGTCGACCGGCTGCGCGCCTGCATGTGGCAAGGCGTCAGCGTCGAGCGCGATGGGCCCAGCTTGATTTCGCTCGCCCGACAACTGGACGAGTGGCCACGTGCGACGCAACCTGTTTCGCGCAGCGTGCTCGAATCGGCCGCGTTGCTGAACGTCGCGCGTTATATCACCGATGCGGCTCTCATCCGGGAAGAAAGTCGGGGCGCGCACTTCCGGGTTGATTTCCCGCAGCGAGACGACCAGCACTGGCGGGCGCGAGTGGTGTGGACGTCGAGCGGCCACGCGATGGAGCCGATCAATGCGACGGTCGCCCGGTGAGGCATCCCGCGATGGAGCAGGCCGCCTTTGCTCCCATGACCGCCGAACAAGCCGCTGTCTTCCGTCCGCTCATCGATGCGGCCCTGGCAGAGGACATTGGCAGCGGCGACATCACAACCACCGCGACAGTCGATGAGAATCAGATCGCTGATGCAGATCTTGTGTTTCGCAGCGGCGGTGTCGTCGCCGGCTTAGAAGTTGTCGCCTCGATATTCCATGCGCTGGATGCCGGCGTGGACGTCAAGCCTGCGGTAGTCGACGGCGAGCGTGTCTCAGCAGGCGCAGTTGTGGCAACCGTTCATGGTTCCGCACGCGCGATCCTGAGCGGGGAACGCACCGCGTTGAACCTGCTCGCGCGCTTGAGCGGCATCGCGACACTGACGCGAGCGTACGTTGATGCGGTGGCAGATCCGGCGGTGAGAATCACCGACACGCGCAAGACGACGCCCGGCTTGCGCGCGCTCGAGCGTTACGCCGTGCGGGCTGGCGGCGGTTACAATCACCGCTTCGGCTTGGCGGATGCGGTGCTCATCAAGGACAACCATTTGGCGGCATCGGGCGGCATCGCGGAAGCCGTGATCGCAGCACGCCGCGGCGCGCCGGAGAGCACCATCATTGAAGTCGAATGCGACTCTTTGGAGCAGGTCCGCCAGGCCCTCGAAAGCGGCGCCGACGCCGTCTTGCTGGACAACATGAGCGTGCCGGACGTGCGTAAAGCCGTTGCGCTGGCCGCCGATTCCAGCGTGGTGGAAGCCTCGGGCGGCATCACGCTCGCCAACGTAAAGGAAGTGGCTTCGACTGGGGTCGATATCATCTCCGTCGGCGCGCTCACGCACGGCGCAAGCTCGCTCGACGTCGGATTGGACTTTTCTGCCCGGCCCGCTCCCGCCGTCGTCAAGGAGACGGCTTCGACACATGCCTGACGACGATGACATTCTGAAGAAAGATCCGCCTGTCGCCGACTGGGTCAACCTGCATATGGGCAAGACGTCGAAAGAGACGACTGCCCGCCTTCTGTCTTCGCCTCAGCCCCGGCCGCCGGAAGACGCGCCTATCTTGCATCTGCAAGCCGTCAGCGGGCGCTGCGTTGCCGGCGGAGCTTCGAATTTTTGGATCACAGGCTCGCCCGCGGCGGAACCCGTGTTAACGGGTGACTATCCGCTCACCGGCATCTCCCCCACGGCCTACTTCATCCAAGCGCCGGAGTACAACTGGCTGCCCTACGCGATCGCGCGGGCGAACCTCAATGCCGGCAATCACTCGATCGAAGGAGACACGGCGATGCTCGAGCGGCAGATGCACGAGGTCTACGGCTAAAGCCTCAGCCGCCCGAGCTTCTCCTTCTCCTTCTATACCCGGCCCGCACGCTCGGCTTCAACGCCCCATCTTGCGAGTCCAGGCGATCATGGCAGTCCAAAACGTCCCGAGCTGCTTCTTCAGATCCTCGTCCGTGAGCTCGCCTGCTTCGTTGAACTTCTTCTGCGCGAAGGAAACGCGAATCTCAGGGTCTTGCAAAAATAAGAGGCCGGTTTCCGGCGCCGTTTGACGCACGTTGGCCTGCGCGCGCACGGTGCCGAAGCCGCCGGTCGCCGCTCCCATGACCGCCGCGGGCTTCAGATCCAAGCTTGGGTCTTCGGGCGGCCGCGACGCCCATTCGATGACGGTCTTGGTCACGCCGGACATCGCATAGTTATGCTCCGGCGTGACAATGATCAGCCCGTTCGCCGCCTTGATGCGCTCGCGCAGCCGCTTGACCGGCTCGGGTGATTTGTCGCCGTCGATGTCCATGTTATACAGCGGTACGTCATGGACGTCGATCACGTCGATGCGCACGTCGGAAGGCGCGGCCTTGACGACCGCGTTGAGCAGCATCCGGTTATACGAACCGGCGCGCAAGCTGCCGGCGAACGCTGCGAACGTGAGCTGGTCTGCCATGCCCTAGCTCCTTTCCTAGACTTGTGTGTGGCTGATTAGCGGGCGGCCATCGCAGGCTCGCTCTCCAACACGGCTTCCGCCTCGACCGTGATGAAAATTTCCTTGCTCACGACGATGCCGCCTTTGGCGACCTTGTCATTCCAATTGACGCCGAAGTCGTAGCGGTTGATCATCGTCTGGCCACTGAAACCCGCGCGTTTCTTGGGGCCTTTATCGACCCCGTCTTCCCACCAGGGCGTATCCCACGTGCCGAGATAGCGGACGTCCAAGCACACTTCCTTGGTTGTGCCGCGGATGGTCAGATCACCGTAGACGCGGTAGTCGCCTTCGCCGAAGAGCTCCACGCGATTGCTCACAAACGTGATCTTGGGGTGGTGCTCGACGTCGAGAAAGTCTGCGCTGCGCAGGTGAGCGTCGCGCTGTGGTTGGCCGGTCCAGACGTTGGCAGCGTCGATCTCCACCTCGACGGAAAGCTTGGTCGGATCTTGCGAATCGAAGTCCAAGCTGCCGTGCACATCTTTGAAGTGCCCGTGGACCCAGGTGACCATCATGTGGCGCGCCTTGAAGCCCGCGTCCGTGTGACCGGGCTCAAAGAACCGTTTCATAGTTGAGCCTTCCTTGTTGTGTTTAGAATAGGCGTTGGTTTGCTCCGGCCCGCCTGGCTTTAGTATTCGCCCTCGTACCTGCAAGCTAGCTGCTGGAGCTGAAAATTCCGATACTATAAAGGAAAGGAGTTGGAACTATGAGGCGTTTAGCGCCTGCTTATGCTTGCTCCGTCGTGCTCTGCGTCGGCTTCACCGTGGCACTGGCCGATCCGACTCCGGCCCCAACGGTCACACCATTCACTTATATCACGCCGGCTCCGCTGCCGGGGGTTTCTCCCACTCCGAGTCCCTCGCCGACGCAAGCTCCTCCCGCGACGCCAAACCCGCGTGCCTTTCATTCTTTCGCGATTCAAACCGTCGACAGCAAGGCCCAGTACATCGCCCGTGGGTCCGACGGCGCGATGTGGTTCACCGAGAGCACCGGCAACAGCGTGGCGCGCCTCGGTATGGACGGCGTTCTTTCTGAGTTCCGGCTCGCGACTGAGAAAGCCTTACCGAACGTCATCACCTCGGGCCCGGACGGCAACTTGTGGTTTGCCGAGACGCAGGCCAACCGCATCGCCACCATCACGCGCAAGGGCATAATCACGGAGTTCAAGATCCCGACCGCGGACAGCGCCCCGGTCGGCATCGTGACCGGCCCCGACAGCAATCTGTGGTTCACGGAGTACGTCGGCGACCGCATCGGGCGCATCACGGCGAAGGGAAAGATCAGCGAGTTCGTCATCTCGCCAAAAAGTGGCGCCACCGAAATCGCACTTGGCCCCGATTATGGCCTCTGGTTTGCTGAGCAAAACGGCAACAAGATAGGCCGCGCGGGCGCGGACGGCAGAGTTACTGAGTTCCCGCTTGTGGGAAGCGACAACTATCCCAACAGCATCGTCGCAGGCCCCGACGGCAACATCTGGTTCACGCAAGTGGGCAGCGGTCAGATCGGCCGCATGACCCTCACCGGAGCCGTCAACAATTTCCTGATTCCGACGCGTCACAGCGGCCCCGGCGGCATCGCCGTGGGAGCGGATGGAAACATCTGGTTCACGGAGACGAACGTCGGCCAGCTCGGCATGGTCAACCCAAAGACGGGCGACATTTTGGAGTTCAAAGTGCTCAATGTTGACAGCGGTCCGTTCGGGATCGCCAAGGGCCCCGACAACAACATCTGGTTCGTGGAGTCGCGCCTCAACAAGATTACGCGCTACTCTCCGTAGAACGTCGACTCCATCGTGGGACTCGTAGTTTCCGTCAATGTCGGTGTGCCCAAAGAGACGCTGTGGCAAGGCCGCACGGTGAGAAGCGCCATTTGGAAATATCCGGTCGATGGATCGGTCGCGATTCGCGGCGTCAATGCTGACGGCGACGACCAAGCGGATCGCAAAGTCCACGGCGGCGTGGATAAATCTCTCTACGCCTATGGCGCCGAGGATTACGAGTGGTGGAGCAGCCGGTTAGGCCGGACGTTGCCGCCCGGTCAGTTCGGCGACAATCTCACGGTGCGCGGCATCGACGTGAGCGCCGCGCTCATCGGCGAGCGCTGGACCGCCGGCTCAGCGACGCTTGAAGTGACCGAACCGCGCATTCCCTGCTACAAGCTTGCCATGAGGATGCAAGATCCCAAGTTCCCGCGCGCGTTCACCGCTGCGCTGCGGCCGGGCGCATACATGAGGATCGTTGCGGAAGGCTCCGCGAGATCGGGCGACGCTGTCTCAGTCGCCCACCGGCCCTCTCACGGCTTGAGCATCCGGAAAATGTTCGACATCTATTCCTTTCACCGCGAGCGCCTGGGCGAATTCTTGGAGGTCGCGGAGCTGAGCGACGGTTGGAAAGAGTGGGCCGCCAAGAACGTGCGGCCTCTTCAGATCGACCACTCGTAAGCGTTCCAGAAATCGGTCGTCGGCGCGCCGGGCTTGAAGTTCTGCAGGTCGGAGTTGATCGCGTTGAGCGTCGGTCGCCACACGATGCCGTGGATCGGGAGCGCATCGTGGATGCGCTGTTGGATCAGCCAATAATATTTCCGGCGCTGGGCGATGTCATAATGAAGTCTGCCCGCCGCTTCCCACTTCCCGACGTCGGGATCGACATAGAAGGAGCGGTTCTGACCGACAGGCGGCAGCTGATCGGGGCTGAAGTTGATGCTGTTGTCGGGGTCGGGGCTTAAGTCCATGGTGACGAGGGCCATGTCGTAGCGCCCGCGCGTGAGGATGCCGTTGCCCGCGTACGTCGCAAAGACCAGATTCGCCGGATAGTTGCGGATGGTGACGTCGATGCCGACCGCGCGCAGCTCCTGTTGCACGAGCTCTTCTGCCTTCAGCCGCGTGCTGATGCCGATCACGGTCACCATGGTCAGCTTCAGCGGCTGACCGTTCTTTTGGAAGATGCCTTGCGGTCCGCGCGTGAAGCCCGCACTCGTCAGCAGCGCCATCGCCTTTCGGGGGTCGTGCGGGTACGGCTTGACCGCGGGGTTGTAGGCCCACGATCGCGGCGGCACGTCCGCCATGGCTGGAACACCAAGATTGAGATACACATCCCTGGCCAAGCGGCCCCAGTCGATGCCGTACGCGACCGCGCGTCGCACGTTGACGTCGCGCAGCCACGGACTGCGGCAGTTCATCTTGATGTGCTCGATCGACAGGCTGGGGGCATTGGTCACGCGCACGCCCGCAACGCTCTTCAGCGGACCGTACTGCGTCTCAGCGGCGTCGAAGTAAAAATCGACTTCGTGCGTGCGCAGCGCGGTCAGCAGGCTGTTCTGATTGGGGATGATGCGCAGCTGTATCTCTTTGAGCTTGGGGGGCCCGCGCCAATAGAGCGGGTTTGCTTCCAACACCAGCACGCTGCCCGGCTCCCACCGGTTCACCGTGAACGGGCCGCTCCCGACCGGGTGCGTGTTGAAGCTGATTTTATTGAGATCCCTATATTTGTCCAGGAGATGCTTGGGGAGTATGGCGCCGCTGGGCGTCGAGCCGTTGAGGATGAACGTGCTGACGAACGGCGCGGAAGGCTGCTTGAGGTGTACGACCACGGTATAGGGGTCGGGCGTCTCGATGCTCTCGACTTGATCGCCCGGCACGCGGTTCGGCGTGTTATTGGCCGGGTTCATGATCTGCTGCCACGTGTATTTCACGTCGGCCGACGTCAACGGCGCGCCATCCGAGAACTTCAGATTGTGGCGCAGATGGTAGGTGATCGTGCGACCGTCTTTGCTGATGCCGCCGTTCGCTTGCGTCGGAACTTCGCTAGCCGCATCCGGCTGCAGTCCGTACGTGTCAGTGTACTGCACGAGACCGGAGAACACCAAGGCCTCGACATTGTTGACGAAGCTCTGCAGCGTGAGCACCGGGTTGAGCGTGTCCATGTCCTCGTAGAAACCCACGCGCAAGACTCCAGGCACCGTCCAGTCGTTGTGACGCGCCGCGCCCGTGCCGCCGCCGCCCTGCGTCGCGACTTTGGTGCAACCGACCGTGCATATGGCCGCAAGCGCGCACACTGCAGTTAAGCACCGCCAACGTGGACTCATGGGCAGCGCTGCATCACCGCGCCCGCCGGCGCCTTATAGGGATTGGGCGGCTGATAGATGGGCTTGCGGTTGCCGTCGATGTTCACGGTGTAGGTAGGCGCCCCATTCGCGCACCATCTGTTGAAGTCGTATGTCTGTCCGTCGCGGTTGAGCAGCGTCATCTTTATGCCGTTGGCGACGAACGGCTTGCCGGGCACGACGCGCGTCGCCTTGCTCACCTGCACAAAGAGCGCGGAGCCGCCTTTGCCTTGCAGCTTGAGCGTGCCGATCCCGTGCTTGTCGATGACGATGGCGGTCGCTTCGTCCACCCCCACGCCCATGAGCTGCCGGCGCGCCGGATCCGCTGCCTGCAGGCGCGCCAAATACACCGCGAGCCTGCCGAAACGGTTGCGCGTGACGAAATGCGTGTCGGTGATGACGCGCCGCAGCGGCGCAAAGACGAGCAAATCGTGCGTGAAACTGATGATGGATTCGGAGGGATTCGGAATTGCGTTCTTGGTCGTCACTTCGACAGTGTCCGTGGGGCTGGCGGCATCCGCCGCCACTGAATCGTAGACGTACTCGCCGAGAATGGCCAGGCCTGCGCTCGTGCCGCCTATGACGCCGCCCCGGTCGTACACGCGCTGTACGGCGGCGCTGAGTGACGTGTCCTTCCAGCGCGCATAATTGGCTTGGTCTCCGCCTGCGAAGAAGACGCCTTGCGCCTTGTCGACCTCTGCTGCCACCCGCGCGAGATCGGGAGCCGTTGCATTGCGCTCGATCTTGATCGTGCGCACGGAATTGAAGTGCGCCAATTTGATCAGGTAGTCGTCGTACGCCTCTGTCCCCGACGCGCGCAGAACGGTGATGTCGCCGCCGTTGCCTGCACGTGAGCCCGCGATGACGTCGTGCATCCACAGAAATGACGAGTCGACCGTCGTTCCGCCGCCCATCAGCAGCAAACCAGGTCCACGCGGCTTTACGCCGCTGGCGCGTGGCGAGCCCAGCCGTGGGTAAAGAGTCACGGCGGGCGTGTGCACCAGAGCGTGCAAAACCGGAGGCCTGACCGCGCGGTGGACCGGTGGTCTGAGCGCGCAACCCCCCATGCTCGCGAATAAGCCGACAATCGCCGACACGAAAAAAAGAAGGTGCCAAAAACGCGCCATGTGAGACTCGCTATCTGAGCGTCCGCACAGTGATCGCGACCTGGTATCCTCTGTAGTCGCTCGCACAGTCGTTCGCTGATTCCAACCTCCGCCCTGCGCAGCGAACTTCGCCAGCGGCGGCTACCGCATCGGCTGTCGAACGTCGATACACTTATAGGTCGTTTGGTTGAGCCAAAGACGACCGTGCGCGCACTTTGTTTTCATTTAATCAGCCGGAGGATTGTGTATATGGAGAGCAACGGCATCGACTGGGAACGAATCGAAAATTTCGTTGGTTTTGGACGAATCGATTGAGCTTCGCCTGCGATCAACGTACAGCGATGTGATGGATTTGCGAGATTCATTCGGTGCCGAGGGCGGCGATTCGACCGTTCCGGCAGGTCTAAACGGGAGACAACCCACTTGGCGGGTCATGTCTGATGTGATGCTTCGGCGGTCGGGCGAAACGCCGACAAGGGAGCGGCGTACGGAGTACAAACAGACAAAACTCGGGAGCTCGCACGGCGATTCCCTGTTGATGGAACTTGCCGTACCCAAGCCCAAGCACGGGTGACTGGAACTATGAATCGTATGGGCGGTATGCAACGCGCGAGCAATATGACGCGAAAATGCGTCCGAAACGATTAGAACTCCTGAGCAAGCAACTTGCTGCTGCCCCGCGCACACTCGTCGTCTGCTACGGCAAGGGTGACTGGCCGTATTTCAAGCAGCTGTTTGGCGCAATCGACTGGGCGCCTAAGGGTCACTACGAAACGGCCCAATGGAGAGGCAGCCGAGTGGTCCTGAGTCATCACTTTGCCGGCCATGACTTCAACACCGATGCGCAGTTGGCCGAACTATCGCAAGTGGCGTTCTCGCCCTAGTTGTAGATTCGCGCCGCGACCAGGGTTCTGCTGACGCGGACGAGAGAAATCTTCGCCAAATTGCATTTTGAGTAACAATCCTGGTGCATTTCAGTCTTTTATATGCGCGTCGACAAAACGAAGCGGGGATCGCTCCTCAATAAAACCGCTTCCGCGTCCCAGCTTTCGCCCGACTCGGGTCGGCTGTGACGCTAGACGCGCCCAAGCCTAACTCGAGCCAACAATGCTATTTCAGGTACTTGTCGAGCCAGTCGAGCCATATGCGATACATGTCCTCGATGTGAACCGGGCCATAGACCTCGTGCCCCGATTCCGGGAAGACAATGAACTTCACCGGCACGTGGTTGTCGCGTAGCGCGTGGAATATCTCAAACGACTGCGTGTTGGGTACCCGGATGTCACCGGTGTTTGATAAGATGAGCGTCGGCGTTTTGATGCGAGCGGCGTACGTCATGGGCGACTGTTCGATGTATGCTTGCATGAACCGCCGGTCAACCCAGGGCGATCCTTTGAAATAGTACCACTCGGCGACGTTATAGTCGGAGAGATCGTACTGCTCGAGCGCGTCGGTTTCAGCCGCGCCCATGACGTCCACTTTCCAGACAGGGTAATGCCCGACGAGCCAAGCGGTCATATAGCCGCCGTACGACCAGCCGCCGACCGCCAGCCGCGAGGAGTCGACGATGCCCATCGCCTCCACGGTCTTCACGCCGAGCATGACGTCACGCCCGGGACCGTCGCCAGCGTCGTTGAAGATCGCGTACTCGTAGGCGTTTCCCAAATCGTCGCTGCCGCGGTAGTTCGGGCGGAAGACGAGATAGCCGCGGGCCGCCACCAGCTGCACGTAATCCCAAAACTCCGTCGTCGCTGCGGAGTTTGGACCGCCATGTATCCGCAGCACCATCGGGTACTTGCGCCCGCGCACGAAATTCGGCGGGTAGATGAGCACGCCGTCTTCAGTGAACCCCTCCGGGCTCTTCCACGTGATGGTTTCGCTCTTGCCCAGCTGCAGCGCGGCGATGTGGCCGTTGAAATTCGTAAGCCGCCGCAGCGGCGCAGTCGGGGAACTCATGTAGTACAGTTCGGTCGGGCGTTTCGGTTCAGCACCCGAGAGAGCGATGGCGCCGCGTGGTCCGAGGTTGACATCGGCCCAGTAATCCCACGTTGGATTGACCTCGCCAAGGTTGAGTTTGCGCGCTTTGCCGGTCAACGGCTGCAGCCACAAGGAGACGCGCGTGCCATCGGTGCCGCCGACCAGCAGCGAGTTGCCGTCGGGCATCCAGATCGAGCGGGTCATATCGCGGTCGAGCGCTGCAGTGATGGGCCGGCCGTTACCGCCGCCGGCCGATACCACCCGCACCTCAGCGCCGTTCAACGGATTGCCGTCTTTGGGATACCAGTATGCGATCTTCGAGCCATCGGGCGAGAACGTCGAATAGCCTTCGAAGGCGCGGTGGTTCGAAAGCTTTCGGATCTTGCGCGTCGTCACGTCGACGATCGCGATGTACGACGAATTGCTGTCGCCCAAGTGGGCGTTGGGCGCTTTGGTGATCGCGATGTATCTGCCGTCGGGAGACCAGGAAAGCGGCGTTGAGACGTCGCCGCCCGGGAGGCTCCATTTTCCTGAGGTGATCCGTTGCGCGCTCCCGCCATCGGTTGGGATGAGCCACAGATGCGACGGCGTCGGCGCTTCCGTGCTGAGATACGCGTCGTTGCCGACTTCGAACCAGTCGTGATGGTTCTGGATGGCCTTCTTGTTGGCAGGCTCGTCGGCGCTGACATAGGCGATGGCGTTGCCGTCGGGGCGCCAGGCGAAGGCTGCGATGCCGTTGGGCGCTTGCGTGAGCCGGCCGATGCTGCCGTCGCTCATCTTCAAAATGAAGACTTGGCTCTTAGCGTCGTCTTTGTCACCGTCGGCGGCGACGAATGCAATCCGGTCGCCGCTTGGCGACCAGCGTGGCGACGCCACATCTTTGCGATCGCTGACAGCTGCACGGTACGCCTTGGTCGCGATATCGACGAGGATGAGTTTGGTGTCGGTGGAGTTCTTGGCGTAGTTGGGTGATGACAGGACGCTTACGATTTGCTTACCATTCGGCGATATCTGAGGATCCGAGACGTCCACGATGGTGCGGACGTCGCTAATGTGGATTATGCGCGCCGCCGCGCGCTCGGCCGAACCCAGCGATATCGTCAAGGATAGCGCCAGGCTGATGCCGGCAGCGATTGCCATCTTCATGTAAACACTCCACTTGTGTGCATCGAATCCCGCATTGGTTTGTACATTTTGCTAACGGCAACCTCGGTTTGACCGAAGGTGCGCGCAGGCGGCTCGCTCAAGACGAAATCCATCATGATAAAAGATTTCCGTTTTCAACAGGTCGACGTCTTCACGAAGCAGGTTTTTGCCGGTAACCCGCTCGCAGTTTTTACCGATGGAGAAGGCTTGAGCACGTCGCAGATGCAGTCAATCGCAAGCGAGATGAACCTCTCGGAGACGACGTTCGTGACGCCTTCGACCGATGCGCGATGCTCCGCGCGCGTGCGCATCTTCACGCCCCGCATGGAGCTGCCTTTCGCCGGCCATCCGACGGTTGGAACGGGCTATGTCTTGGCTTGCGCCGGCCGCTTGCGACCGGACAGCAGCGGCATCGCCTATCTCGAGGAGAACGTCGGTCCGGTTCCGTTGCGGATTGAAGGGCCGGCCGATAAGCCCGATGCTCTATTTCTGACCGCGCCGCCCATCGACTTCGGCGACACATTCGAAGAACGCGCGGCTATCGCGAGCAGCCTCAACGTCAGCGAGCCGGATCTTGTGCCGAACGCGCCCATACAGATCGCGGGCTGCCCGCCGCCATTCCTCTACGTCGCGCTGCAAGACCCGGCGAAGGTCGACGAGGTCAAGCTCAACGAGGTTGCGCTTTTGAAAGCGATCGGAAACCAGCGGCCGCCTGAAGGTGTGTTCGCGTTTGCGCCCAGCGGCAAACCGAACGGCTTCTACTCGCGCATGCTCGGCCTGGAGCACGTCGGCGTTGTGGAAGATCCCGCGACCGGCAGCGCGAGCGCTCCATTGGGCGCCTACCTCGCGTATTACGGACTGGTGAGCGGCGAGGGCCGCATCTCGATGCTCAGCGAGCAAGGCACGAAGATGGGCAGGCAGAGCTTCATCTCCGTCATCGTCGAAAAGGAGGGCAAGACGGCGAAGCGCGTCGAGGTCGGCGGGAGCGTCGTGCCGGTGCTGTCGGGATTATTGCCACTGGAAGTTCCCACGAAGGCCGCCGCTTGATCCATCTGACGTACTATCTCGACGTCATGTCATCGTGGTGCTTCTACAGCGAGCCGAACCTGCGGCGTTTGCTCGACCTCTACGGAAAACATATCGAATACGACTGGCGCATCTCGCTCGTCACCGAGGCCGGGCCGGAAGGCTTCACGCGAGAGCAGATGGATTGGTTCTACCGGCGCTCGGGCTCCATCAGCGGCGTCCATCTCAACAGCGATTGGTGCCAAGACAGGGCGAGCACCCTTCAGCCCAACACGGCCGCACAAGCCGCGCGCAAGCTTGGATTCACGGACGACCGCGCGCGTCTGGCGCTGTCGCGTGCGGGGCTCATCGAGGGCAAGCCGGTGAGGCAACGCGACGTCTGCCTCAGCGTCCTGTCGCAGACGTGCGGCATCGATCCGCACAAGCTTGCGGGAGCGATGGATCAGCGCGCCGTTGTAAAGCAAATAGAGATGTCGGGGCGCGAGTTCAACGCGTTGAAGATCGACCAACGGCCGGCCTACGTTCTTCACAGCGACATCGGCGACCGCGCGGTTTTTTCCGGCATCTGGTCGTACGAGCCGCTGGAGGCCACCGTGAAATCGATGATCCGCGACGAAGAGAAATACGCAGAGTTCGCAGGCTCAAATCCGCCGTTGCCGTCCGCGTAACACCCCCGTAGAGAGCTTGCGCCCAGCGGCCGTGCCTGCCGGGAACGGGCCAGAATCTTGCGAATCGTACGGTGGCATGCAGCAGACAAGCCCCGGCGACGCGCACAAGTCGCTGCCCACCGGCACCGTCACATTCCTCTTCAGCGATATCGAAGGCAGCACGGAGCGCTGGGACAAGCATCGCGAAGCGATGCAAGAGGCGCTCACCCGCCACGATGCGCTGCTGCGTTCGGTGATCGAAGTCCACGGCGGACACGTTTTCAAGACCATCGGCGACGCCTTCTGCGCGGTGTTTCAGACCGCACCGGAAGCCATCGCTGCCGCGCTGGCCGTGCAGCGCGGTATAGCAAGCGAAGATTGGTCTTCCGTGCACGGTCTGAGCGTGCGCATGGCCGTGCACACCGGCCACGCGTACGACCGCGACGGCGATTACTTCGGACCGGCCGTCAACCGCGTGGCGCGTCTGCTCGCAATCGGACACGGCGGTCAGGTGCTTGTCTCTGGGGTGGCCACGGAACTCGCACAAGGCCAGATGCCATCGCAGGCAACGCTGCGCGATCTCGGCGCTCACCGCTTGCGCGACTTGTCTCACCCGGAACAGGTCTACCAGCTCGTGGCACCGGAGCTCGCGGCCGATTTTCCGCCGCTGCGCTCGCTCGACGCGTTACCCAACAATCTGCCGCTGCAAGTCACGAGCTTCGTCGGACGCGATAGAGAACTAGCCGAGATCAAAGCCCTGCTCGGCAAGTCGCGCCTGGTCAGCTTGGTCGGCTCGGGCGGCGTCGGAAAGACACGCATCGCCCTGCAAGTGGGCGCCGATCTATTGGACAGTTATCCCGACGGCGTGTGGCTGGTGGAGCTGGGCGCCTTGAGCGATGCGAGCCTTGTGCAAGGCGCAGTGGCAAGCGCCGTGGGCGTCAAGGAATCTGCCGGCCGGCCGCTCTTCGAGACGCTGCTCGCGTATCTGCGCTCTCGGCGCGCGCTCGTCTTGTTGGACAACTGCGAGCACGTGGTGACAGCGGCCGCTCGGGTCGCTGACGAGCTGATCCGCGGCTGCGCCGGCGTGAGCGTGTTGGCAACGGGGCGGGAAGCGCTGGGAATCGCAGGCGAAGCGGTGATGCGCCTGCCTTCCCTGGCTGTGCCCGATCACATCAGCGGCATCTCCGCCCACGAAGCGCAGCAGTACGGCGGCGTCGCGTTGTTCGTCGACCGCGCGACCGCGGTCGTCAACAGCTTCGCGCTCAGTGATGAGAACGCGCCCTTCGTCGCAGAGATCTGCCAACGGCTCGACGGCATCGCTCTCGCCATCGAGCTCGCCGCCGCACGCGTGCGCTTATTGAATCCGGCCGATCTTGCCAAACGGTTGGACGAGCGTTTTCGGTTGCTCACCGGCGGTAGCCGCACCGCCTTGCCCCGTCAGCAGACCATGCGCGCGCTCATGGACTGGAGCTACGATCTGCTCACGCGCGAGGAGCAGATCATCTTCCGCCGGCTGTCGATTTTCGCGGGCGGCTGGACGTTGGAAGCGGCCAGCACGGTGTGCGCCGACGAGACGATCGAGTCGTTCGCCGTGCTCGATTATCTCTCTGCGTTGGTGGACAAGTCGCTCGTGGTCGTGGACTTCGACGAACGCTCGCAGCGCTACAGGCTCTTGGAGACGACGCGCGAGTACGCCTTACAGCGGCTGGACGAGTCGGGCGGCCGCCTTTCGCTCGCGGCGGCCCACGCGCACTATTTTTTGGAGATCGCCGAACGCAGCGAGCGGACGTGGTCCGTCACGCCCACACGGGCGTGGAGCGCCATGCTCGCACCGGAGGTCGACAATTTTCGGGTTGCGTTGGGCTGGCTGCTCGAGCAGCGACACGACGTGAACCTGGGTTTGCGTTTGAGCGGCAGCCTTCTCTGGTATTGGGCGGACCTTGCTCCGGCTGAAGGCCGCCGTTGGCTGCGCACAGCCATGTCGCTCATCGACGAAGAGACGCCGCCCGACATCGTCGCGAAGCTGTGGCTCGCACAAGCGCTCATCGAGCGTTCCTATACGCAGAGAAAGAACATCGTAGCGGCTGGGCGCCAAGCCATCCGCTGCTATGAGAAGCTCGACGATACGTTGCGGCTAGCGGAAGCAAAATTGTTGACCGGTCACGGTCTCATCTTCATCGAACCGGGCCCCGAGGGCGCGCAACTGCTGAACGAAGCCCTTGAGATCTTTCGCAAGACGGGTGAAGCTCGGTTGGCCGCCTTATGCATACTTGAGTTGGGAAATGCCGCCGACATGGTGGGAGACACCGAGCGTGGGCGCGGGCTGTTGCGGGAAGCATACTCGTTGCTGCAAGCGCAGGGCAGCGAACGCGAAGCTGCGATCGCGGCCACCGACTTGGCAGAGACGGAGTTTGAGTCGGGAAACTATGCGGCCGCTTTGGCGGCAAACGCCGACGCCTTGGCCATCCAACGCTCGCTCGGCCACTTCGCTCGCATGAGCATCTCGCTGCATAACCGCGCGGTCTATCTCTTCACGCTAGGCAAAAGCGAGGAAGCGCTCGCGGTGGCGCGCGAGTCACTAGTTCTGGCGCGCGACCTACAAGCTGAAGTCTTTGTGGCGTACACCGTTCAGACGTTTGCCGCCATCAGCGCCGCTCGTGAAGATTTCAATATGGCGGCGAAATTTGTCGGCTTCTGCGATGCGTATCTGGCCGAGTTGGGCGTCGGCCGGGAATATACCGAACAGCAACTGTACGACACGTTAATGCCGTTGCTTAAGTCGAAACTCCCCGCTGAGCGCCTGCAAGCATGCCTGTCTGAGGGCAGCCTATGGGGACCGGAGCAGGCCGTGGCGCAGGCACTGGAAGTCTGACGATGAGAAGCTCAGGCCTTCTTGAAGCACACAAAAAAGAGGCGGCTGTGAGCCGCCTCTTCGTCTGTATAGTCGTTTGCTCGCGGTTACCGGTTACAGCGCCGCTCCAGTTGCACATCTGTATCCCGCGCTGCCTGATTCGTGCGCGTCAAGATGTTCAGGGTATCGTAGTAGGCGGGACCCCGGTCATTTTCAAACGCGCGCAGGGCTTCGCTTAGATTTTGGCTGCTGCCATGCAGAGTGCGAGCAGCTCGGTCTAGCCACACACACTGGTTCTTGGTACGGATCGGCAAGGGTACACGGTTGTCGACGCGGTTATCGACACGCATGGCAGCGTTCGCCAAGTTGGTGGCCTCGCGAACCTCAGCCAGCGCGCGTCTGCGCCACGCATTTGCGGGGCCCTCGGGTTCGCCCACAACGTTGAGGTATGTGTAGGCGGCGTTGAGGTAGCGCGTTGCTGCGTTGAGACGGTCGCCCCGCGTGCGGACCACATCCGGCGCTGGGAGATCGTCTGACTCGCCGCCACGAACGGCGATGGCAACTCTGACTTCGCCGATGGCCTGATTGGTCTCAGCCAAAGCGCGGTCTACGTTCGTGTCGACGCGGCCTTCCTCGTGGCTGTTGCGCAGCAGCCAGCGTGCGTAGCGCAAGTTGGTAAGCGCCCGGCGGAAGCGCGGCTCCATGCCTGCGGCTTGCGCCTGCCCGGTCATGAACGCATAGTTTGGATGGGTCATCGAGGGAGCCGCTGCGGACAGCGCCAGCGAAGCGGTGGTGAGCATCACGGCACCTGTGATGGCTCCGAAAAGACGTCGATTCATTGGGACCTCCTACGGTCAAATGTGCGAGTGCGACACTCATTGCGACACTCATAGAGAGAACGCGCGCGTGGCATGCGGCGTTGCACCGCCTTGCTCCGGTGGGATGAGAAAGCGGTGAACCGGCCTTAGGAGCTCCCGCTTTTGGATGCGCTCGCGGCCGCGCTGCTTTGGCCGGACGTTTGTTCTTGAAGCGCGATAATCTGCTCGGCCACATCGCCGAGATCTTTGCCGACGATATCGGGCTTGCCGGAAAGCGGGTTCAAGACCTGATCTTCGCGGGCCACGAAAGCGGCCATGCAACCGGCGTGCAGAGCCCCACTGACATCCCAGTCGTGCGCCGAGATCAAGCGCATCTCGGACGGTTGAACGCCCAGAACTTCGGCTGCCTTTTGATACACGCGCGGGGCCGGCTTGAACTGGCGCACGGAGTCCGCGGACAAAATGCGTTCGAAGTAGTCGCGCAAGCCCGCGTTTGCGAGCTGCTCCTCGACCACTTCGACGGTGGAGTTGGAAAGAGCGGTCATCCGCACGTTCGCACTCTTGAGCCGCTCGAGGGCGGGTGCAACGTCGGGATGAGGGCGCAGCCGGCGCATCGCCTCCAAAATGCCGTCAGTCTGCTCGTCTGCGACCTTGAGCCGCCGGCGGTCGATCATCATCTCCAGCGACGCTCTGCCGATCGTCGAGAAATCTTGGTATGCGTCGGTTATGGTCGAGACCATCGCCGACTGCACCACTTGGGAGAACCATTGCTGCCGTGCGGTTGCGTCGCCCAACGTGCCCTCGAAGAGCGAATCCAACGTCTTGAGATCGAGCAACGTTTCCATGACGTCGAACACGCAGACTTTGACCATCTCACACTTCCTTGCAGCGGCGGTTTATCAGCGCTCGCTCAGACGATAGACGAACTTCAGGCCCGACCAGACCTCGTCGACAGCGCATACTTTTACGTCGACCAACCCGTTCCCCAGACCGATCTCGCGAACGATGTTCTCATTCAGATCCGTCCGAACGCCGGACGTAGTTTTTGGCCATGATATCCACAACGTACCGTCTTTGGCGAGGGCGGCCTTCAACGCGGCGAACTTTCTCTGCAGCGCTTGGCGGCTGGCGGTGAAGAAATGGATGAAATCGAGCGGCCCTCTCAGCGAGGCCCTTCTTGTCACGCCTGCCGGCAGTTGTCCGAACGCGGCGTCCACTTTCTTCGGCGCGTTGAAGATTGCTATGTCGGTGTGCGGCTTGATGCCGAGATTGTCGATGAGCGGGCGCTCGGAGTAGGCGGTATGCCCTCTTGGCACGCAGTCTCTATGCCGGTTCGTTGAGGGCGACGTTGTGTATGGGGCATCGTGGGATCGCTTGAGCCGCGGAACTGGGCCGCCAGCGGTAGTCACCGCGCGGGCAGACATACTCGGCCGTTGATACGGCGCTCCCCGAGGCGGGCGAGCTTTGAGGTGCCGCGCCTTTGGAAGGCTTGCGGGCGTCTTCAGTCCAGGCAGCGCTGGTCTCGTGCTTTTCCAAGTATAGCCGCATCCAATCTCGGGCTATCTCTATCCGGCCCATCGTCTCGAGCGCTGTGTCGAGGAACGGACGCACTTCCTCTTGCTGTGCCCGGGGGCTGATGGCTTCGCCGAGAGCTTGCTGCAGTTCGGTTCGCTCGTCACGCGTGAGGGCTTCAGTGCGCTGTTGAAGATCATGGGCGCCGCTCGTGAGTCGCCCGGAAAGCGCGCCGTGAAATTCTCTGAGTCCTTGTAGAATCGTCTGGTCGATCATTGAGCGCCCCTTTTTGTGTCCGGTTCAGTTCTTGTGCGCGACTTTGCGTTTCCTGGCAACGAAAAAGGCCGGTCTTGCGATCGGCCCATCATCATGCAGGAGCGCCCGCTCCTTCGGTATGGCGGACTACGTCGTGACCTTCGCCGGCTCGGCGGCGGCCGCAGGTTTCGCAGCTCCGCGATTGGAGCGGAAGTTGCGGTTCACGACGGGAGGACGCGGAAGCGGTTCTTGACCGAGCGCCGTTCGAAGGGCATCAACGAAGTAATTGGCTGCCGCTTGCGACGAGCGCGCGTTGAAGGGATCGTATTGTCGCATTATAGGCTCGCCCTTGTCGTTATGGAGTTGCACTTCCCACAACTGGTTGGACCAGCTGGCCGCGACCACCAAATTCTTGTAGCGCGCCTTTAGACCGTCACGCTCGACCTTGGTCTCGACCATCTGCGCTTTGATTTGGTCAAAAAAAGTTTGAATGTACTCGTTTGGTTCCACTCTGCACGTCCTCTTCTCGGGAACAGTATGTTTTCGCCAATGGGGCCAAAAGTCCGCTAATTCGGGCGGTCTTGGAGAAAATGCAAGGGCGGCCGCTTTACTGGCCGCCCCGCATAGCATGTGTGACTAGGCGCCCTAGCGGCGACGAGTTAGTGTACTGTGACGGTCGATACCATGCCCTCGTCGTCGTGGAAGATACACGCGTACTTGAAGGTTCCGGCTTTGGTGAACGTCAGGCTGAAGCTTCCACCTGGAAGCAGCACGCCTGAATTCACCAAGGTCGATCCGTCATACGTGTTGCCTCCGGACGGCGGTGCGAACGGCGGCAGGCTAGGCGGTACGTCTTGGCCTGCGATCGGGAACGTGACCGTGTGCGGAGCGTTGTTGGATTCGTTCGTCCACGTCACCGTCGTGCCGACAGCGACCGACACGGGTCCGTCATCCAGAGACGGCCCATCGAGGAAGCGCAACACGGATGAGTTAGAGGGTGGCGCCGCGGTCAAACCCGGAGCTATTCCGGCCGCCAGATGAGTCCCGCCCATCGTGAACGGGAATTCTGCAACTGAACCGGAGGCAGCGGAGAGATCCGTCGCCATTAAGCTTGCGCCTTGCGCATCGTAGTCGGCTTGCGTCTTGGGATAGGCACTGCCGCGATCATTGACGACGATCGTGCCTTGCATTTCTGGGCCGTGATTCAGGCAGTAGAATTTATACGTGCCGGCTTTCGTGAACTGAACCGAATAGGATTGACCTGCGAACATGAAGCCTGAGCTGATGTAGTTCGTCCCGTCGTAGGTGTGCCCACCCACCGGCGCCGCGACCGACGGATCGCCAGGCGGCGGCAGCGGCTTTCCGCCGGGGAATGTGACGGTATGGGGCTCACCGGTTACCGTGAACTGCCATGTGATGACATCGCCGACATTGACCGTCATGTCCGGCGGATAGAATCGCCAGCCCTGTAATGCACCATGGGGGCTTGCGGTGCCGGGTTTCGCGAACCACGTCTTGCCGAGCGGGCAGGATACCGGACTTCCACCCGGAGCCGGCGACGAGCTTAACGCGTTATTTCCGTTGCCGTTCGCAAACGGTCCGGCTGCGCCCCCGCCGCCGCCGCCGCCGCAGGCGGCCACAAGCGAACCGGCGACGCAGACTGCAACGGCGAAAAAACTAAGGCTTCTATCCTTATGTGCTTGCATTTCAACTCCTCAAAATTTGATTTGGCCCTGTCTGGAACCTCGCCCACTTGGGTTTCGGAAAGGATCGTTCCCGCCAACCAAGGACCTAATTTGAGGGCGAGCAGGCGACCGCTTTATTGAGGCAACGCTTCTAGGTCGTTTGAGAATCGACGGCGAGCCATGAGTCGTTAATCGCCAGTCGCGGTACGCCCACCGGATAACGGCCTTGCGGATACTTCTTCTCCCATTCGCGCGCGCGGACGACGATGAACTCGAGATTTTCCCAGATCGATGGATCGTTGTTGCGCCTCACGAGCGCAACAATCGGTTCCACGATACGCCAGGTGGCGAGTATTCGGTTTGAATAGACATCCATGAAGGTGTCTTCCGGGATCAACTTGTTTTTGATGAGGCTGCCGACCCACTCGTACGAGTTGCAGATATTCAGCCAAGGGTTGTTTTCGCGTTGAAAGGAGCCGGCGGTGACCTGCTGACGGAATTCTTTGTCAGGCAGCCGTTGCTGCAGAATGACCTTGGCGCGATCGACCCATTCGGTGAACACGGGGTCTTCCACGCGGCTCAGGACGTTCAACAGGCCGGTTAGCTGGTTGTTCGCGCGCATGTGACGCAGCTGGACCGCTGCCGCTATAGCTGTCACGCCGATGACGACAAACGTGCCGATAGCCGCAAAATTACTGATAAATTCTGATGACATAGTTCCTCCTCGATGGCGCCATGCGCGCGGCTTTGTCCGGTGTCTTCCGGCTCCCTGTAGCAAGTATGGCATATGAATCGTGGCCTGCGTCATAGGTGCTGTCGCGGAACCTGCGCAGTGCCGAAATACGTTTATATGCCAAAGGGAGAACCACTAATGCTTTCAAGTTCCTTGCAGAAGTTCTCGAGCCTCAAATGGCTGATCGCCCTCGCGCTCGTGGCGACGTTCGCGCTGAGCTCGGTCGCGCCCGGTCTGGCAGAAACAGCCGGCCAGCGTTCGACGCGCAACATCATCCTGGGCGGCGTCGCAGCGGTCGCGGCAATCGTGCTCTACAACAACTATCATCACAAGCAGGTCGCACACGATACCATCGTCGGGCGGACACGCGACGGCGGAATCGTGTACGGCGACGGCCGGGTTGTCTACCCCAACGGTCAGGTGGTCTACACCAGCAACGACGGACGGTCGCTTTGCACCTACGATGGATACGGCCAGCAGTGCCGCCCAACAGCACGCCCGTATGCTTGGCGCTATGCCGGCGAACGGACTTGGCATGACAACGGCCTGCACAAGGGCTGGCACAAGGACAAAGACAAGCACGATCGCGATGACCGCCGCGACGGAGACGACCGCTAACCAAAGTTTCGCCCCTTGCGAAAAGAAAGAGCCGGCTCAGGCCGGCTCTTTTCTTATCTCCCCACGCGGAAAAACGCCTTCCGGCGCGAATCTTTCATTTCTTATGCTCAACCGCGACCCTAAGAAACAGGCCTTTCTCGAACTGCTCGTGCGCGTTGCCATGCTCAACTACGGCATGTGGGCAGCGTTGTTTTTGCTGTGCGTCGGGTTATTATGCGTGGCCGCGCTGATCTTGTACCTGAAGTGATGCTGGAAACTGAGACAAAGCCGGCGTTCGCCTTCGATCCGCTCGTTGAGGAGTGGTTTCACTCGAAATTTGCCGAGCCGACCGCGCCGCAGGTGGCCGGCTGGCCGCATATCCAGTCGGGCCACGATGTACTGATTTCCGCACCCACCGGTTCGGGCAAGACGCTTGCGGCCTTCCTATCCGCAGTGGACCGTTTGGTGCGCGAAGCGCGGGGTGGTGCGGAAGGACTGCCAAACGAGATTCAGATTCTGTACGTGTCGCCGCTTAAAGCGCTGGTCAATGACGTTCAAAAGAACCTCGAGCAGCCGCTGGCAGAAATCACGGAGCTGGCTGCAGCGCAGGGAGTGGCGCTGGCACCGATCCGGACGGCGTTGCGCACAGGCGATACGCCGATGCGCGAGCGCGCGCAAATGCTCGCCAAGACGCCGCACATTTTGGTGACAACCCCGGAGTCGCTTTTCATCTTGCTGACGGCAGCGCGTTCGCGCGAAAAGCTGCGCACCATCTCCACGATCATCGTCGACGAGATCCACGCCATGGTCGGCAACAAGCGGGGACCCCACCTGGCGCTGTCGCTTGCGCGCTTGGATCGACTCGTCACCGATAGCGGGCGGCCGAAGCCGCAGCGCATCGGCTTGTCCGCAACGGTGAAACCGGTTGAGGAAGTGTCAGCGTTCTTGGCCGGCACAAATGAGCCAACGCGCCGCGCCAAAATTGGGACTCAAAACGGCACAATCGCTGAACAGTCCGCAACGCACTCCATGGAGATCGTCAACATCGGGCACCGGCGCGCGATGGATCTATCCGTTGAGGTGCCTCAGGACGAGCTTGGACCTGTCGCCAGCGCGGAGATGTGGGGTGAGATCTACGATCGTTTAGCCGCGCTTATCTTGGAACACCGCACGACGCTGATCTTCGTGAGCACGCGCCGGCTGTCGGAGCGCATCGCGCACAATCTCATTCCGCGGTTGGGCGAGGGTACGGTGATGCCGCATCACGGCAGTCTCGCGCGCCATATTCGCATGGACACGGAAGCCAAGCTCAAGAACGGCGAGTTGCGAGCAGTGGTCGCGACCGCGTCGCTGGAGCTGGGCATCGACATCGGCTCTGTTGATCTCGTCGTGCAAATCGGCTCCTCGCGTTCGATTGCGGTTGCCTTGCAGCGTATCGGCCGCTCCGGTCACTGGGTAGGCGCCAAGCCCAAGGGCATCCTCATGGCCACGACGCGCGACGATCTCGTTGAGTGTGCCGCCGTGGTGAGAGCCATCCGCACCGGCGCCATGGACAGGCTCGAACTGTCGGAAGCACCGCAGGATATTCTTGCTCAGCAGATCGTCGCGGCGTGCGCGGCGGACGATTGGGATGAAGACGAGCTCTTCACCCTTGTGCGCTCGGCATATCCTTACCGTAATTTGGAGCGCGCCCAATTCGACGCCGTGGTGGACATCATGTCGGAAGGGATTGCGACCTCCCGCGGTCGCGCGGGAACGTTGCTGCATCGGGATCGAGTGAATCACCGCCTGCGCGGGCGGCGCGGGGCGCGTCTGGCGGCGATCACGTCAGGCGGTGCCATCGCGGATACGGCTCAATATGCTGTGGTGGTCGAGCCCGAGGGAACGACGGTGGGGCACATCGACGAAGACTTCGCCATCGAGAGCTTGAGCGGCGACATCTTCCTGCTCGGTACGAACTCTTGGCGCATCCGGCGCGTGGAGCAGGGGCGGGTTCGGGTGGATGACGCTCACGGCGCGCCGCCGACGATTCCCTTTTGGAATGGTGAGGCTCCGGGGAGAACGCTCGAGCTGTCGCAGGAGGTCGCGCGCTTACGCCAGCGAGTCGCTGACATCGTGGATGAATCCGGCAAAGCTGATGCGTGCGACTACCTGCAACGCGAGTGCGGGCTGGATCGCCTCGGGGCAGAGCAGGTCGTGGACTATATCGTTGCCGGCAAAGCCATTCTCGGCGTCGTTCCCACAACCGACGTGGTGGTCGCCGAGCGCTTCTTCGATGAAGCCGGCGGCATGCAGTTGGTAATCCACGCGCCGTTTGGTGCGCGCATCAACCGGGCGTGGGGACTGGCGCTGCGCAAGCGCTTCTGCCGTTCATTCAACTTGGAGCTGCAGGCTGCGGCGACGGACAACGGCATCGTCATCTCGCTGAGCGAGCAGCACGCGTTTCCGCTGCTGATCATCTTCGAGTTCTTGAAATCCGCCAACGTGGAAGACGTGCTGACCCAGGCCATGCTCGTTTCTCCTATGTTCACCGCTCGTTGGCGTTGGGATGCGCAGCGTTTTCTGGCACTGTTACGGTTCCGCGGCGGCAAAAAAGTGCCGGCCAACATCCAGCGCATGAAGGCCGATGATCTTTTGGCCGCCGTGTTTCCCGATCAAGCGGCTTGCCCGGAAAATCTGGAAGGCGCCCCGGTGAGCATTCCGGATCATCCGCTTGTGAACGAGGTCATCTCCGACTGCCTGCATGAGGCGATGGACATCGAAGGTTTGAAGGGCATTTTGCGGCGCATCGAAGACGGATCGATGAAGACCGTGGCGATCGATACGGCCGAGCCGTCGATGTTTTCGCACGAGATCCTCAACGCGAATCCATTTGCGTATCTCGACGATGCGCCGTTGGAAGAGCGCCGCGCCCGAGCCGTCCAGTTGCGCAGCACGTTGCGATCAGATGTGTCGCAGGGCGTCGGCGTGCTCGACGTTGAGGCGATCAAACTGGTGTCGGAAGAATCTTGGCCGGTTGTTCGCGACGCCGACGAGCTGCACGACGCCCTGTTGACCCTGATAGCTTTGCCTCCGGTTCTCGAGTGGCAACCATCTTTCGACGAACTCGTGGGAGCCCGACGGGCGACTGCGCTCGTCAGCAACAAGGACGGCTCGTCTGCGACGTTTTGGGTCGCTGCGGAAAAGATGGACCTCTTGTTGGCACTGCATCGCGACGCTGTCTTGCAGCCACCCATTGAAGCGATTCACTCGGAGCGCGACGAGGCTTTGAGTGCGGAGGGTGCAGCACGTGAGGTCGTGCGCGGCTGGCTCGAATCGACCGGACCGCAAACGGCCGACGCTCTCGCAGACCGGTTGGCCGTCTCACGGGAGCTGATAGAAGCGGCCCTTCTTCAGCTTGAGAACGAAGGTCAAGTGCTGCGCGGCAGTTTCAACCCGGGCGTTGCGAACGAGTGGTGCAATCGTCGCGTGCTCGCGCGCATCCATCGGTTGACATTGGGAACGCTTCGCCGGGAAATAGAGCCGGTGAGCACCGCGCAATACATGCGCTTCCTCGATCAATGGCAGCATATTGCGCCCGGCACTCAGCTGCATGGGGTCGACGGCACGCTTCAGATCGTCAAGCAGCTTCAGGGCTTGGAATTTCCCGCATCCGCTTGGGAGACGGAGATACTGCCGAAACGTGTGGCTCGCTACAAACCGGAATATTTGGACAAGCTGTGCGCGAGCGGCGAGGTCATGTGGGGGCGTCTCTCGCCGCACCCCGCCTTTGAAAAGCCGGAGGAGCAGAGAAATCGTCGCGTGCGTCCCAGCCGCATAGCGCCCGTCTCGCTGTTCTTGCGTCAAGATGCACACTGGCTCATCCCGAAGTCGCGGCGCGACACGGCAGCGCTTTCGCCGTCTGCTCAAGATGTATTATCAGCGATCGAGCACAACGGTGCGGCGTTCTTTATCGATCTCGTGCGCATCACCGGCCGTCTTGCAAGCGAGGTTGAAGACGGTCTGTGGGAGCTGGTCGCGGCGGGCTTGGTGACGGCCGACGGCTTTGACAACCTGCGCGCTTTGATCAATCCGAAACGGCGCTTGGCGCTCGGCCGGCGCAATATGTCTCGCCCGCGCAATTCGCTCGGTCGCTGGGCGCTTCTGCAGACCGCTTCGCACGACAAAGACATTGAGGCGTTTGCACGCCAGCTGTTGGCTCGATGGGGTATCGTCTTCCGCGACGTCGTACAAAAGGAAACGATGGCGCCTGCATGGCGCGACTTGCTTGTGGTTCTGCGTCGTCTGGAAGCCCAGGGGGAGATCCGGGGAGGCCGGTTTGTCGCAAGCTTTGTGGGCGAACAGTTCTGCCAAAGTCCAGCAATCGATCTTCTGCGCGCTACCCGGCACTCAGAAACGGCAAGCGCGACTGGCGCAACAGCGATCAGCGCGGTATCGACTCGCCAGACCGAACCGAAGCGGCCGGATCCACGCGACCCATTTGGCGGGGCTGACATAGACGACTGGTGGTCGGAGGTCAAGAAGCACCCTGCGTGGCCGAAAAACTGATCGTACGCGAAGAAGAGGGCCATTGGGTCACGCTTGCCGGTGGCCGGCACTGTCCTCATATGCGGGGACCAGGGCCACAGGCTCGACTACGAAAAATGGGCGCAGCTCGGCGAGGCGTTTTCAGCAAATGGATCATGGTAGCAGTGGGTGCTCCTCGCAGATGGCGGCCGCTATGGCCGCCGCGCTCAATGAGGCGGAGGGCAAAGCGCCCACCGTTGGCATGGGGCCGCATACACTTGAGTCCTACAACCTCGCGCATTTCTAGGACGAGGTGATTGTCGATCCTGTCTCCACCTGGACCGGAAGCAGACATTCGAGCTCAAAGACGTCAAAGCGTATGCGCTCCAAGACGCTGAGAAGAACGCATTGTTCTTTGGTGCGCTGATGAGTCCGGAATATCTGACCGCGATTGCTTCGATTGGAACATTTATCGTCATTGCGGTGACCGCTCTTGCAGCCATCGTGCAACTGCGTCATATCCGCGCCAGCAACCAACTGACCGGCGTCATGCAATATACCAAGCTCTTTGAGAGCGAACAAATCCAGAAAGCCAACAAGTTCATCCAAGAAGAGCTTGCTTCAAAACTGCGCGACGCACAGTACCGCCGTGAGCTGTTCACGAGGAATCCCGACCGCAGGCAGCACGTGGAGCTCGCTGTCGCCGACTGGTGCGAGCAAGCCGGTTCTTACATCAAGTATGGGCTTATCGAGAAAGACCAGTTTCTCGATCTGTCAGGAGCGTACGTCGCGTCGATGTGGCAGGCGTTAAAGGAAGTGGTAGCCATTCGCCGCGTGGCCGCCGGCCAAGAGATGTACGTAAACTTCGAGTACCTGGCCGCGCTCGAGCGCAAGGTCGTGAAGGGTCCCGACGCCTTCTACCCCAAAGGCGTGCAAAGGCTGCTATCGGAGGCCGAATCACACGCATTGGCCGGTGTCGCGGACACGACCCAAGACATGGGTCTGCGTCCCTAGGCGCGGTCTACCGGCGTCTAGAAGCTCAAGGTGAAATCCGCGGCGGTCGGTTCGTCTCGAGTTTTGTTGGTGAGCAGTTCTGCCAGAGCAGCGCGATCGATTTGTTGCGAGCAAGTCGCCGCGGCGACCCCCAGCCAGTCCCAGGCTCAAGCTATCAGCGCTTAGTCTGGCCTCAGCTAAGGCGCCTTTTTAGCGTCTGTGTGCACGATAGCGAGGAATCTTTCGGAAACCGGGAGCGTTCTCTTCGTTGTTTATGCAGCTGTGAGGGGCTTGAGTTTTGCGATCCGCTTCGCTTCCGCACTATGAACAGCGTCATACATATCCACTGCTAGTTGCAGATTCATCCAGGTCTGGGCATCAACTCCGAGTACACGCTGAAGGCGCATGGCCATAGATGTTGTTACAGCGCGTTTTCCGTTTAAAACAGCATTGAAGTTTTGACGTGAAATCCCGAGCCTGTCAGCTAGTTGTTTCTGAGTAACGTTGAGTCCGTCATCTCCCAGGAACATGTCGCGGAGAATATGCCCCGGTGTACTCGGACGCCGATATTTAGGGATTTCAATTTTTCTTATTGGCATTTCTAATCCTCATCGTGAAAGTGACCTGCTTCGATGGCACATGCGCGACCCTCCGACCACCTAAATCGAATCCGATAGGCGCCTCCGGATGCGAAGTTGATACGTTCCTCGCAGTTTGCCATGCAGTTCTTTGAATTCGGCTCCTGGAGGCAAGGCGTTGAACGTCGCCATCGAGGCCGCCTGACAGACGAAATCGAGGCGGGTGCGAGCTTTTTTCTGGAGTTTGAGGGGTACGGCGCGGCGGGCCGCTTTTGTTGCTTATCCTTCCCATAAACTACGCGTTGCTTCGTCCCTGAAGCGATCGTCCATATTCCCCACTATATACTGTCAAGCGACAGTTGACAATAGGGAGGTCAGCTAATTGCTGGATAGCCTTTGTATAAGTCTCCACAGTGGCGAGACGCGATAGTGACAATGCACGTAGAACTAACTCGCAAATAATGTACCGTTGGGTTGTTGGATTTTTTGTTTCAGACGCGGTCGTCCGTCGGCTTTCTCCGCGTTCAGATGCTATCTAGAAGATAGGCCTGCTCTATCGCCGGCGACCCGAATGAGCACCATGGCCCACGTCCTAAACGGTCGCCAGGCCTCGGCGATACGCATGATCTGGGCTCCTGTATCGCGCCCTTTCTTGAGCTCGTAGAAATGACCCATGTACTCGGGCATGTGGGGCGCGCGAGAAGTCATGATGTCGGTAGCGCCGCTCGCCCGTAGCAAGATCAGGCTTGCGTAAAACGGGCCAATACCGGGCAGTTCTTGCAGATCTTCCAGCGCCGCTTCGGGCTCCATTGCGAGCAACCGTGCTGGGTCGAGCTTGCCGTCCAGCGCCGCGCGCGCGATGACGTGCAAGCGCTCGATGCGCTGTTGATCAATGCCTGGAAAAGTTTTGACTCGCAACAAGCGCTGCGGTAACGGGAAAGCTTCGAGCGGTCCGCGCGCGGTGGCGACGGTGACTGATCACAGCCCAGGCTGCAGCCTCGTAGGGCGAGTAAAACAAAACCGGCCGCAGCCCAGGGAAGTCTTTTTGCATCTGTCCGATCACGCGATCGCGTTTGCCCACCTGCATCCAAGCCGCACCCGAATGGTCCAACGACAGCGCTCTCGCCACTTGCTTTTTCACAACCTTCGGCTCGGCACTGCCGTAGATCTCGCCGTGGATTTTAGCCTTGTTATCTTGCCGTAGAAACACGCTGGCCTGCGACGCAAAGGAATCGACCACGAATGCGAGCGCCATGGTGTCGGCGTCAGCTTTGGGTCGACCCATTTGCGGGCCGAATCCGAACTGCGCGGACGCCGATAATGAGAACGGTCCGTCCGGCACGATCGTAAATCTGTGTGAGCTGGTCATGGCACTGGCGCGCTAACTGCTGGAGAGCAACAATTGCGGATCGAAATAGCTCGCCTTGCCGTTCACGTTGGTCCAGGCCTGGATATGAGTGTGGGACGTCTGGGTCGCACCTTCGTAACCTATTAGCGGGTGCTTGGCCAGATCGTCGGCGCTTAGTTTGGCGCCATTTTTGATCTCATCGCCGAACCCCATGCAGCCCTTGTAGTCATCGGGGCCGATGGGTTTGCCCTTATCGTCGATCCATTGGTTGGCGTCGTTGCGCGGGTGGCGGTCTTTGGTGATGAGGTGGAGATATTCGACGTTGATGGGATAGATCGCACCGCTTCCGCCTTGATAGCGCAGCGTGAGGCGCACGATTCCGCCCCAGTCCCAGGCGCCCGATCCCGCCCACGGCTGCACGTTGACGGTCCCATCCAGCAGTTTGAGATTTCCGGTTTCAGGGAGTCCGAGATTGCCCTCAGCATGGAACAGAGGCGATTTGTTGAGCTCGTCCACCGGAACTTCCGGCTGCACGTCGGCATACACGGGAGTATCTCGTGGAGCGAAAACGTCCGTGCCCGGGTGGTTTTCGTGAGTGAACGGGTGCGTCGTCTTGCCGCCCGGTACTCCGTCGACGCCACCGCCGGTAGCCGCCGTGTCGCAATGGGGCGTTGACGTCGGCGATGGGGACGGGCCAGGGGTCGGTGGATCGGGCGCGACGCCCAGAGGCTGTACGGCGCCATTAGGAACACCGACCATGCCGCCTGGAACTCCGCCGGCTTGCGCAACGACGGAGCCGCCCAACCCTTTTAACATTGTGGTGGCGACAACCAGCCGCAGCTGTGATGCGGTGTTGGTCAGGACGCGGATCTCAAGCGTCCCGGGACCCTGATAGGTGCCCTCGTTGAGGAGCCGCGCATACACACCGTCGGCGACAACGCTCCAGGGAGTGCTCGAAGCGTTCGCATGGCCCGAGCTCCCGCTCGGTGCAAAGATTCTTGCGACGTAGTCGTAGTCGTTTTGGTAGCCGAGCAGCGTGTTTCGCTCCAACTCGATTTGGCGGATGGCGCGTCCGGCATCGCCGAGTTGGTCGATCATGGAGTCGAGCGAAGGGACTCCTGGGATTTTGGAAGCGTATTGTGCCCAAGTGGATTGGATTTTTTCCAAGTAGCTCTGGTTGAGCCGTGGGCGATACTCCGGAACCAACTGATCGATGAGCGTGCGCGAGCGGTTAGACAGCTCCTCATACTTTATGCCGGCTTGCAGCTGCCACGAGAGCATCTGCAAGTCGTGGTGTGAAAGTTTTGCGAGCGTGCCGCGGGATTGCACCGCCGCAATGATGTCCGCCCATTTGCCTTGCAACGGCGCCAAATTGAACGTGTTGCCCGAAGGACTGTGTGACGTGGCTGCCATGCAAAAGACCTGGACGCCGAGACGATAGTCGCCGACCCCCAGACCGATGGAACCATCCGGCCTTACTTGAGCACGCCCAGACCTGCCGACGTTGAACGGTCCCCCGGGAAGCGCGGCGACAGTGCGGTACACGAGGCCGGCGCTCGAGCGGATTGGCGCTTCTTGTGCAACTGTCGCGCCGAGCGCTTTGCTAGCTTCTTTGATCGCCGCGCCCTTTAGGACGTCTTGGGCCGGCGGCAGACCTGGAATTCCGGGCAAGCCGATGAATGCTAAAACAAGCGCGGTCAGAGTTAGCGCAGGAATTCGCATGCCGACGCCGCTCTTCTATGCTGTCGCCGGCAAAATCCTCGATGTCGAGGGGCAAAGAGGAGCTGCCCGAGAGCCGACGATAACGCTTACTTGCATGAAGTTTTACGTGGCCGTGACAGACGACTCGTGGTTTAACTATCTTCACGCCCTGAGTCCCCTTCCCGACGAGGTCAATTTCTGGACTGGAATACCGGTAAGAGAGGAGCCGGGAACTCCTTGGCTGTTTAAGCTGCATGCTCCCAACAACTTCATAGTCGGCGGCGGCTATTTCACGTATTATACGCAGATGCCGTTGACCACGGTCTGGGATGCCTTTGGGCCGCTCAATGGCGTGGATTCGCTTTCCACTTTGCAGCAAAGGATCGGCCAGTATCGCAAAGAGGCGATATCGCTAACGACGTCAATAGGGTGCGCGGTCCTATCTCAACCGTTTTTCTGGGAGCGGGAGCGCTGGCTGCCCGTGCCCACTGATTGGTCGCGAAACATCGTTTCTCGGAAATCGTACGACTCCGAAACCTCGATCGGTTCGCAGCTTTGGCAAGGCGTCACGCAACGTTTACCGCGACCTGTTTCACAACTCGGCGAAAGCGTACCCGGCGGATTTGGGAAACCGCAAATCGTGCGACCGCGAATCAATCAGGGTGCTTTTCGTTTAATGGTCACTGACGCCTATCACCGATCTTGTGCAGTAAGCCGGGAGAAGGCGCTGCCGGCGTTGGAGGCGGCTCATATTCTGCCATTTTCTGAAGCACCCACTCATGAAGTAAGGAACGGCCTGCTCTTGCGGGCAGACATCCATCGCTTATTTGATCTGGGCTATGTAACGGTCACCCCGGACTATCGGTTTCTCGTGAGCAAAACGATCCACGATGATTTTGCCAACGGCCGTGAATATTATGCCCTTCACGGAAACTCAATCGCATTGCCAGACAGGCTGGCATCATATCCAGACCCAACGCTCCTAGAGCAGCACGTGTCCGAGAAGTTTCGGGGTTGAGGGAACCCAGCCTAAGGATTCAGGTTTTTAAACGGCTGAGTCCAGGCGGAAGCTGTACCCTTCGTTCAGAAGTTATAATGCATAAGAAACAAACCGCCTTGATTTGTAAATGCGTGAACCTCGCGGCCTTTAGGGTACGATAACACTCAAGGGATTCAGGGCGTGCGCTATTGGTGGGTGAATCAAAACCAAACTCACCGGCAAGAGATCGGCGGAGGCTACCTTTGGTCTCCGAAGCGCAATGCAAGCGGTGCTAGGAATCCATACTACGAGTTTATGAGAGAGATCGCCCCAGGCGATCTCGTGTTTTCTTTCGTGGAAACACGCATCATTGCCATCGGCACGGTCACTACTTATTGCTACGAGAGCCCGAAGCCGACGGAATTTGGAGCGACCGGTCTCAACTGGGAAGCGATTGGGTGGAGGGTCCACGTAAGCTTTACCCCCCTTTCGAATAGGATTCGCCCAAGGGAGCATATGGATCTTCTGCGGCGCCTGATACCTCCGCGGTATTCTCCGCTGCAAACCTCTGGCGCTGGCATCCAGTCAGTGTACCTTACAGAACTGTCCGAGCCGTTTGCAAATACGCTCATAGGCCTGATAGGCCCAGAGGCTTCATTAATTGCGGGTCGTGTGAGAGAAGTTGACCCCCGAGCCGCAATTCAAACTCTTCCTACCGAATTGGAACTGTGGGAGCGTCACATCGAAGCAGGCATCGAATCCGATTCCTTGATTCCAGAAACACAACGTGAAGCGCTGATTACAGCCCGTCGAGGACAAGGGCTCTTCAAGCAACGGGTCTCGAAAATAGAGTCTCACTGCCGGATAACCCGTGTCAGCAATACTGCTCATTTACGCGCTAGCCACTGCAAGCCGTGGAGGGATTCAAACAATGAGGAACGACTAAATGGGGAAAATGGTCTTTTGTTGACGCCGACCATCGACCACCTCTTCGACCGTGGATTTATAGGCTTCGAAGATACCGGTGAGCTCATCATTTCACCAGTGGCTGATCAACATTCTCTGAATCGAATGGGAGTGGCTACCGACCACACGATAAACGTTGGCCCGTTCTCTAACGGGCAGAAACATTTCCTGGAGTTTCATCGAAATTCAGTACTACTGCGAGCAGTTCGCTAATGCTGGTGGTCCAGAAAAGCTCAATTCATACTCATCAGATGATTCGAGGAATTTATGAAACCGCCAGC
The DNA here is from genome assembly GCA_003244105.1 of Candidatus Eremiobacter antarcticus. Classification (GTDB taxonomy): domain Bacteria; phylum Vulcanimicrobiota; class Vulcanimicrobiia; order Eremiobacterales; family Eremiobacteraceae; genus Eremiobacter; species Eremiobacter antarcticus. The sequence continues at coordinate 211,223 of QHBK01000014.1, forward strand.
TTGGTTCAATCGTGATTATGCAGGCTACACAGGATGGTCCGATGCGGTAGAACAATGCCGCGTCCTGCTGATAGATCGTGCCCGTACCGAAGGCCAAGCAACCTATAAGGAAATTGCAGAATTTGTTACTGCGATACCATGGCCCGAAGGTGATCAGCGCGGCAGCCAATTCGGCTATCTCCTTGCCCAGATATCCTACGAAGAATGGCTTCAGACGCGCCCGCTCCTATCCGCTTTAGCCGTAAAAACGACAGTGGGGAGCCCTCGGACGGGTTTTTTGGATTCTGTCGCGACGAGTTAGGCCTCGATATCGCTCCATCCAAGGCATACGAGTTTTGGGTCAAAGAAGTGAGGCGGTGTCACGAAATTGGAAGTCCCAGAAGCGGCTGGCCCAGGAAGAAAAGTAATTTTAAGAATGCTGTTTCAAAAGATCTCCGCGGAGGTGCGTGGCGCGGTACACGAAAGTGGCTGAACCGGCGCATAGCGATTGGTTTAATTGATGGATCTGCTGCCCCACGATCTTGGTGACAACAAGCACGGCTACATCATCCATGCCGTCTTACAGATTTTGCAAGATGGTCGTGTGCACAGCACCGATCAGATTCTCGAAAGCGGAAAGTCCTCGGGGCTTTTGCCGAAGACGCTCGGCCGCAAATCGCTCTACATCCACATCACCGGCTACATCCAGCGGCAACAGGCATCGGGCCGCAAACCGCTCATCATTCAAGACCCGAAGAACCGCTACTTCAAATTGAACCGGCCGGAGGATGCGTGGCCGCCGTATGTCCGATCGGAGGATGCGCCTCGGCAATTCAACGCCGACCAAATCATACAACGACTCCAGGCTACTTCGGTGGGCGACGATCCGGTCGCGTTTGAACAAGCGGCCTGCGATGCAATTGAAGCGTTAGGTTTTTTGGTCAAACACATCGGCGGCTACAAGGCACCCGACGCTCAGTTCGACGCGCCACTTGGGCCTTTGGCCTACCGCGTGACGCTGGAATGTGAGGCAGCCCAGTCGGGGATTGTGCGTCGCATCGGAGGGGTTGCGGAAGCGGCGCGGCATCGCGACGTCTACAAGGCCGATTACTGCGCGTTGCTGGGTCCGGCTTTCGAGAAGCTGGGTGCCTTAGACGCAGAGCTTCAGAACCACGAAGTGGCCGCTTTCAGCGTTGAGGACGTGGCGACGCTCATTCGCATGGACGCCAACCCTTACCAGGCGAAGCCCCTCTTTATGGCGGGGAGGGCGGAGAACAAGCTGGACGACCTTCGTTGGGATCGGGCTCATGGCGCTGGGCAGCGCATTGCAACTATCGCAAACATAGTGATTGAGCTCGGCTGGAACATGCAGGTGTTGGCCGCAAACCAAGGCACTAATTCCGAGGCACCGCTGCTTAACGAAGATGCGGCAATGATGCTCGTCGACACTTGGCTTCAACAACACGGAGGGGCGAGCGGCTGTGCACGTGACGAGGTTCGCGCGGCTTTTGAATATTTGACGAACCCAATGGTTGGCAGAGCTGTCTATTCGAATGAAGCTAGAAACGCGATCGTTCTAACGACGCCCAGGAGCCTTTTGATCTCTTGAGCGTTGGGGCCGGACTGTCAGGAAGGCTGGGAGGCTCGTAGACGCCGAGCAGCCGTTCCTGATCGGCAGCTATCAACATTTTGTCGATAGGTTTTCCAACGTTGACCGAAACTACGGCGATTTGCTCCTCCCCGTCATCCATAATTCCTAATACGCAGCTGTCGATCTTTGATTCCTCGATGCCGCGACGTTGCAGTTCCTTTTGCACGTTGGCCTTGGGATGTTTTAGCAACGTGTCCCAGGTGCGGTGTTCGACGATAAGTTCTTCTTGATACTCGGCTTCTAAGATACCGCGGATCAGCGCAATAAGGTCACCGCGCGACATTGCTCTCATGATTCCTCAAATCTGCAAGTAGTTAAAGCTAGTTGCACTTTATCACGCGTTCAACAGGGCTGGTCAACCGAATGAGATGAGTACAGGCAGCCAGCGAACGGCGGCCGCACATTAGTGAGCCGCTTTGGGAGATCAGGCTACGAGGAAGCCTTTTGTTGGCCTAAGGTACGACTGCCGCCCAACCAGCGGGCCATTCCGCGGAGAGCGCCAGTCCATACAGCTCCTTTAGTTGCTCCTCCGGGTTGACGCCGGCTGCCATGAAAGACGTACGGTTCTCATTTAACGACCATCTGCGCCGATTCAATTCAATCAGGCGTTGCAAGTACGGCTCCGCCGGCAGTGTATCGGCCTTCTTAAGGTTGCAAGGTTCGCACGCTGCGACCAGATTCCAGGGCTTGTCTTCAAAAACAAACGTCCAGGGAATGAAATGATCAACATGGATCCTATTCAACGGGCCCACATTGACCCCACAATAAAAGCACATTGTCTCTCCACGGGCAACCATAGCCGCAGCGACACCGTGAAGCGCCGCCCGTCGCGGTTTATCTCTTTCGATCTTGTCAATGAGACGAGGTGAGGCGTTCAATCGCGTTAAGAACCTCGCCCAGTAATAGTTGGCAATGAGCTTGAGGGCCTCGGCGTTTGCCCTTATAAACTGCTCTGATTCGACAGAGACCTCGATCGAGTCATCCTCCTTCTCCCACGAATAGAGCGGTGACATTTGAACTGGTTTTGAGGTGTGAAAAGCCTGAAGAACGTTTATGGTGAGCACACGTGACAGTTGTGTTACGAGTTTAGTACGGACCATCGCCGGAAGCAAGTCAGCTTGACGAATGCCTGTTGCGTCTGCAACCTCGCTCATGCGCTGCACGATCTCTGGCTGAGCTGCCGTGCGAGGCGAGTGCCGGAACCGAAACACGACCGTCTGAGTCCAGTACATTCCCAAAAATTGCTCGGCGAGGTCAACCAGCAAAATCCGACCGTTTTCGATCCGGTTGCGCTGAACACACTCGACAATCGCGCGCAATAGTGCAGGCTTATAGGATGCGGACATTGTGGCATGCTTCAATAACGCAATGATGTCAAGAATGCCGACCTGCGATGCTGTTGACAAGTGATCTAAGCTGTGTTAGCCAGTACTTCAT
>QHBK01000015.1 GCA_003244105.1 Candidatus Eremiobacter antarcticus
GTCATGGGATCCTGAAAGATCATGGAGATCTTGTTGCCGCGGATCTGACGCATCTGCGGTTCGCCGACCTGCAGCAGGTCCTCGCCGTCGAATTCGATGGATCCGGCATCGATGCGTCCGGGCGGCATGGCGATGAGCCGCATGATCGACAGCGCCGTGACGCTCTTGCCGGAGCCTGACTCCCCGACGATGCCAAGCGTCTCGCCCGGCTCCAACGAGAACGAGAGCCCGTTCACAGCGCGCACGATGCCGTCTTCCGTCTTGAACGTGACTTCCAGACCGTTGACGGCGAGCAACGCCATGGTGGGCTTAGCGGGTGACCAGGAAATAGATGATGGCCAGGAAGATGAATCCGATCGCGACGACGCTCGTTAGTTTCGCGAGCTGCTGGTCCAGGCCGAGCCGCCCGCGGTACCCGCTCTCCGCGCGTCCCCCGATGCTTCCGGACAACCCCTCGTTCTTGGTCGTCTGAACCGACATGAGCGCGATCAATCCTACCGCGCTGACGATGAAGAGCGTCTGGACGACCCACACGAGCGCGGGATGCGCCGCCGCGGCGTTCTGCTGTGGGAACTGGAACACGGCGCTCGGCAGCGGCGCGGGGGTGGGAGCCGTCGCAAGCAACGCTGCCACGGCAAGAGACGCGAGCATGGACTCATCGGTTCGTGCGCGCGACAATGGGCCCCTTCGGTCCAGCGGCCAAGCGGCTTTACACATGCCGAGCTTGGGCGCTATAATGGCACCGTGCGCATGCTGCGTCCTCATATGGACGACGCTCATTCGTCCATGAATGAAGGCCGAAGCAATATCGTCGTCATTCGTGAGCATCGGGCGGTCGTCGAATTCGCCCGGACGTTGTCGACGATTTTCAACCCCTTCCTGTGCGCGACCGCGCTCTTCGTGATCGTCTCGCACGCCTATTCCCGAAATGTGCGTCAGTTCTGGGAGCTCTCATTTGCGGGGCTGCTCTTCTTCACGATCGCTCCCGTGTTGTGCATCTTCTACTTGTATCTGAGCGGCCGGATCTCGGATTTCGACATGTCGGACCGGCTGGAGCGCCGGCGCGCGTTCATCGCCTTCGTGATCGTCTACCTGGTGGCGGCGCTGGTCTTGAGCGCGCTGCACGCGCCGGTGCAGCTGGTCGCAGTCACCTGGGGATACTGGGGAACATCGATCGCGACCATGGTCATCACGCGCTGGTGGAAGATCAGCACGCACGCATTCGGAATCACCGGTCCGTTCGCGGCCCTGTTCTTGCTCTTCGGCTTGCAGGCACTCCCCTATGCCGCCATCGTTCCAATGGTCTGGTGGGCGCGCGTCTACTTACGTGCGCACTCGCTTGCGCAGGTGCTGGCCGGCGCTGCGGTGTCGGTCGCGTCGGTCCTCGTCTTCTTCAAACTGTTCCACTTGGTGTAGCTCGTCCGAGGACTGAAAGCGTCGCGGGGTCCACGTGACGCGCGGCTATGCCGGCAATACCCGTAAGGGCGAGCGCACGACGACCGAAGAGCGCGGCATCACCGCTCGCCGCAAACTCGAGCCGGCCCGTGCCGGGCTGCGCGTCGGCGAGGATGCGTGCGGCCGCGGCCGCGCACGCAACGGCCGGGTCGCTGATCGTCACACCCGCGCGAAAGGATTCGCGAAACCAGCGTTCGAGATGAGGAAAGTGCGTGCAGCCCAATATCACGACGTCGCAGCCGGCGGCTGTCAGCGGCCGCACACTCGCGTCGACCGCCGCGCGGGCCTCCTGAGTCCGCCAAGCGCCGGCTTCAACCAAGGGCACGAGCGCAGGTGCGCCGACTTCGGTCACCTCCAAATCCGACCGCAACGCACGCAGGCGCCTTCCGAATATGCCGCTGTCGGCGGTGGCCGCAGTGGCCACGACCCCGATCCGGTCGTTTTTCGTGCAGCGCACCGCTGCTTCCGCGGCGCACTCAACTATGCCGAGCTGCGTCACGTCCGGGCACCGAAAATCCACCTGCTCGAATGCGGCGCACGTCGTCCCCGACGCCACGATGATGAGGGACGGCTCGTAGGGCAAAAGCCACGCGATGATCTGCCGCCCGAACTCGGCCACCTGCGGGAGCGGCCGATCCCCGTACGGCACGCGCGCCGTATCAGCGAAATACATGACGTCGGCGTCCGGCATGATCGAGCGCACCGCGGCGAGCACGCCCAGGCCGCCCAGCCCCGAATCGAGCATGGCGATTCGACGGCGCAAGCGCATCACGGCGCTGGTGGCATCCCCGCGTAATCCCGAACCCCTCGCGCGATGGCATCGGCCAGTCTGTCGAGGAAGGATGATTGCCCGAGCAGCGCGGCGTCGTGCGAATTGCTCAGGTAGGCCACTTCGACGAGGACGGCCGGCATCAATGGATGCCGGATGACGTAAAAGTTGCCGCGCAGTACACCCGCGTTTGCGAGCATGCCCATGGACAGCACTCCGTTTTGAACGGCTTGAGCCAACGCTTTGTCAGCGCCGCGCCAGTAATACGTCGACACGCCGTTTGGGGAAGCCGAAACCGAAGAGTTGACATGCACGCTGATAAAAAAGCGCGCGCCTGCGGCGTTTGCGATGTCGCAGCGCGACTGCAGCTCCTGTCGGTCGTTGCCGTTTGGATCGCCGACCTCATAGTCGCCTTCTCTTGTCAGGGCGATGCGCCAGCCGTCGCGTTTGAGATCGGATCTCAGGCGCTGCGAGATCCCGAGCGTGATGTGGCTTTCGACTAGACCGACTTGGCGGTTCAAAGAACCCGGATCGTTGCCGCCGTGACCGGGGTCGATGACGATGAGGTTTTGCTGCGTGGGAGCGCGCGCGACCGGCGGCGTCGTATGCGGCGTTTGCTGGATGCCTGAAAGCGCGCCCACGCCGCTTGTCGGCGCATCGACGTCGGGAGGGCGGTTGTTGATCTCAATGCCCAGCTGGTTGGGCGAGCCCTCGACCCCTCCGATGCGCACATCGGTGGCTTGAGAAGGATCGATCGAAACCCGCACCACGTAGTTGGGCGAGATCAGATGCTGACTGACGCGCACGGACCGCACCGACGGGACGTTCACCTTCAGGTCGCGAGCTGGTCCGATCAGCACGGCCGCGGAGATGTCGATCCAGATGCGATTATCGGGATCACCCAAGCGGTGCCATTCAAACGTCACCGGCCCGGTCAGCGTCAACGTGATGCGGCTTCCGTCAGGGATGTCGTTCACCATGACGTCCGATATTTTTTGGACGGCGGGGCCGAACTGCGATGGGGCGCCCGCGGGTGGTGCGCTCGCGCCTGGCGCGCCGCTTGGACCCGATGACGGCGCGTTGTCAGTCGTCTCCGGCAACGGCTCTGCGGTCGGCACTCCCGCAGGCATCGTCACCGATGGCGCGGCGGTCGGACTTGGCGACGGCGCCGGCGTGCGGGTTGGAGTTGCACTGGCTTGGGCCTCTGCCGCAGGCGGAGGCGCGACGACACGAAGCGACTGCGACGTGGCATACGCATCGAGCTTTAGATCGCGCTCGTCCTTGGCCAGCACGAGATCCACGGAGGTGCCTTGCGGCAAGCGGTGGGAGGCGAACTTCACCCCAACTTTGACGTCGATCGAAACGGATGTGGTGGGGTAGCCGGGAGGACCGCTTTCACGCACGCTCGCCGTCGTCGCGTCACGTCCGCCAAGCGCGACCGTGCGGGTTGCTACGCTAGAAAAGCCTGGAAAGACGATGCTGAGCGTGCGGCGGTGTGCATCGCCTGCGATCGCGGCGCGCCACTGCAAGGGCGCCGAACCGTCGATTTGGATGACGGTGCGGCGTTGGCCCGCCCTCCTCTGCACGGACACGATCTGGGGAACGAAGGCATGGCCGCCGGGAAACTGATGATCGCGCAACCCGAGCGCCTGTGCAACTGCCAAGAGCGGCACGTATAGCTGGTTGGTGTAGTAGAACGGTCCAAGCCCGATGGTGGTGGCGCGGCCGTCGACCGACATGACGTCGCCGCCGACGGTGAAAGTCACTAACTTGGCATCGGCGCGGGTGAGCGCGATGAAGCGAGTTCCCGGCTGCCATGCCATTCGAGCGCCGGTGGCAGCCAACAGCGCCGCGAGCCCGGCGTCATCAGCACGGACGACGAGTTGCCCGTTCGCAAGGCCGGCAGACTCGAAGCGAACCTCTCGGCCGGACACGAGCACCCGGACGGCCGCCGAAGTCACCGACGCTGCGGCGGCCTTCGCCGCAATCGGCGGCAACAGCGCCAGGTTGAAAAGAACGAGCGCCGCCACGGCACCGCTCACAAGTGTGCGGGGCGCTGCGCGGGGGAGGCTCACTGCGCGAACGTGTCTCTCGTCAGCGGCTCGTCAAGCTCGAAGTGGCCGCCCGGCAGGGCCGCCGCCTTTTGTCCGCCGACGAGCACCTGCACGGCGGTGATGTCGGGAAACGAGGTCAGCGTGTACGTCAGCGACTTGAACATGGCGGCCTCATCGGTGGCGCCGCCTTGAAAGGACTTTGTGGCGGTGCCGGTCAGGTTCACGATCGCGGTCTTGCCTTGGCGAGACAGCGACGCTTGCGTACCTTCCGGAAAAAGCACGACCGAATCCCGTCCCACGGTCGGCCCAACGAGCAGCTGGTTTAGTGCGTACTTCTGCGCGGCGCTTCCCTGCAGCTTGGGATCGATGCTGAACTGCACGGGCATGAGCTTGTCGCTGCCGGCCTGACAATAATAGACGGTGATCTGATGCGGCTGAGAAACCGAGGGGTGGCGTGTGCAGCCCGCCGCCATGAATGCGACGAAGACGATGGCTGCCGAGGCGCGCATCCAGCGTAACCTCGAGCGGATGAGGTCTCCCTCCCTTTCCGGTCAGCCGAAAGATTTGGTGGAGGCGACCGGAGTTGAACCGGTGTCCGAAAAGACTCCCACGAAAGCATCTACAGGCTTATCTCAGGCTTTGGATTCGCGGCCTCGTACTCCCCTGAGCGGGATTACCGCTGCCGCTAGCCTCGATCTATTTCCCGAACGCATCGAAGCGCCTACGCCGGTATCCGTACTTGGTGACACTTGCGGGCCCGTGACGGAGCCGTTGCCCCGCAAGCGTGACTAGCCTAGATTAGGCAGCCAGTGCGTATTCGCTGTTTGCGTTTATACGTTGTCCGATCGTTTTAGGAGGGCTCGGAACTCCGCCTGCTTCTCTCGCCAGAGCACATCCCGTCGAAACCGTGACGCCCCCGCGAAAAAGGTGACCTCGAAAGGCACCCTTCATTTTATTGTACCATCGGGTGAACGTCTTTACAAGGACAAACGTTCCCTCGTGCGTTGGCGGAGGGCCAACACCCACCCGGCTCGGCTCAACCGGGTTTTGCTAGCGGCGCGCTCTCCCGCGCGCCCCATGGGCGTCGTGGAACACAAGCGAGATGATCCATGAGATAATCGACATCACGATGGCGCCCCAGAACGCGGCACCGAAGCCAGGCACGTGATATCCCGGCACGTACTTGAGGCCGAAATAAAAGATCACGGCGTTGATCACGAGCGTGAACAGCCCCAGGCTGATGACTTCGAGCGGGCAGCTGACCACGATCAAGATAGGGCGGACGATCGCGTTCGCGATGCCCAGAACGAGCCCGCCGATCAGCGACGCAGTGATGTTATCCGCATGGATGCCCATGAAATTGACGTACGCGAGAGCCATGAGGGCGACCGCATTGACCAGCACGCGGATGATGAATCCCATGGGCCCGATAGTGCGGCACCGAGCCGCGGCCGACCTTCTAATAAGCCTGAAGCGGCATGCGCTGCGCAGATGTCATGATGCGTCGCTGCGAGCGTCGGCAACATCGGCAGCGTCGCGCATCATGGCCGCGCGGATGACGAGCGCAAGGTCATGGCTGATGCCGGGCACAGTCTGCAGCTCGTCGACGCTTGCTTGACGCACGCCCGCCACTGAACCGAAGGTTCGGAGGAGCGCCTTGCGCCGTGCGGAGCCGATGCCCGGCAGGCCGTCGAGCGCGGAGGTCACCGCCTGCTTGGCGCGCAGCCCTCGGTGATACGCTACGGCGAAGCGGTGAGCCTCGTCGCGGACCCGCTGGACGAGGTGAAGCGCCGGCGAGTTGCGCGGCAGCAAGATCGGCGCGCTTTCTTTTGGCACGTACAGTTCTTCGAACTGCTTGGCAAGCGCAGCCACCGGAAGCGCGATCAAGTCGAGCTCTTGCAGCACTTCGCTCGCGACGTTCAACTGGGCGCGGCCGCCGTCGATCAACAGCAAGTTCGGGCGCTTCGCGAATTTCTTCTCCCTGCCCATGTTCACGCCGCCGGCCTCCGGCATCAAATAGCGCAGCCGGCGGCGCAGCATCTGACGCATGTTAGCGAAGTCGTCGTTTTTCTCGTCGCCTTGGATCTTGAAGCGGCGATACTCGTTCTTCGCCGCCTTTCCGTCTTCGAAAACGATCATAGAGCCGACCACATTCGTGCCCTGCACGTGCGAGATATCATAACATTCTATCCGCTGGGGAATCGCGGGCAGACTCAGCGCCGCCGCCAGCTCCCCCAGGGCGGCGGTTGCACGTTCCTGGGCCACGCCGGTCTGCGTCAGATGATCTGCGAGATGCTGCTCGGCGTTGCGGCGCACCTTGCGCATATATTCGGCGCGTTGGCCGCGCTCGGGCACCAGGATGCGCACGCGGTTGCCGCGCACGGCCGACAGCGCGCGCGCGACGTCGGCCATGTCTGGGATGCGCACCTCGAGCATGATCTCTTTGGGAATGCCCGGCGACTGAGCGTAGAACTGCTTGATGAACTCTGAGAGGACTTCGTGGGGCGCACGCCCCTCGGTGCCTTCGACGATGAAGTGCTCCTGGCCCAACAGCTTGCCGCCGCGCACGAAGAACACTTCCATGCTGGATGCACCTTGCCCGTGCGCGCCCGCGATGAGGTCCATGTCCACCTGGCTCTTCCACACGACTTCCTGGCGCGCCATCACGCGCTCCAAATCGTTGATGCGGTCGCGCAGGCGAGCTGCATGCTCGAACGCGAGCTGCTCGGATGCGAACTCCATCTCGCGCTTGAGCTTGTCGACCAGCACTTCGTGCTTGCCTTCCAGGAAGAGCAGCACGTCGCGCACGGTCGCGTCGTAGTCGGGCTTCGATTGCAGAAACGCGCACGGGGCCATGCAGCGCTTGATGTGGTATTGCAGGCACGGGCGGCGATAGACGACACCGATCTCCTCTTTGCACGTGCGCAAGGGGAAGACTTTGCGGATGATATCGATGGCTTCGCGCAGGCCGCCGGCGTTGCTGAAGGGACCGAAATATCTTCCGCCGTCGCGCGCGACCTTGCGCGTGAAGATGACGCGCGGGAACTGCTCCTCGAGGGTGACCTTGAGGAACGGGTACTTCTTGTCGTCTTTGAGCCGGATGTTGAAGGGAGGCTTGTGCTGTTTGATGAGGTTGCACTCCAACAGGAGCGCTTCTGCCTCGCTCTTGACGATGATGGTGCGGATCTCGGCGACCCGCTCGAGCATCGCGTCGCCGCGCGCGCTTCGCGGGCGCCCCGGTTGGAAGTACGAGCGCGCTCGCGAGCGCAGCTCGACCGCCTTGCCGACATAGAGCACCGTGCCGTCGGCGTCGAGCATCTCGTAGATGCCGGGCTCGCTCGGCAGGCGGTCCAGCTGCTCTTGCAGCTTCTCGGGCAGCTCCAAAATCGCCATACTATATGAACTTTTGCAGGCCGGCGGTCGCCTGACCTCTCAGGCGGCTGCGGTGTTCGCCGTCACGGAAGGCCTTGTTCGTCCGCCGCGGCGGGCGCCGCGCGCTCGCCACGGAAATGCGACCATATCCAAAAAGCCGCCGCGACGACCAGCAGTCCGATCAAGATCAAGGAGAACGGCCGGACGTAGTTCGCGAGCGTCTCCCAGTTCTTGCCCAGGACGAATCCGATCTCGGAGAAGATGACGGCCCATATCACCGAGCCGAGCACGCTATAAATGAAGAACGGCGCGAACGCCATGTGGGTAACGCCCGCCGGAAACGACCCGAGCGCGCGCACGCCGGGCAGCAATTTACAGATGATGACCGCGCGCGGACCGTAGCGGGCGAACCAACGGTCGGCGCGGTCGATCTCCCGCGCGCGCACGAACAAGAAACGGCCGAACTTCACGAGGAACGGCCGGCCGCCGTGATACCCGATGAGGTAAGCGATGACGGCGCCGGCAATGTCGCCGGCCGCCCCCACGGCGATGACCAGCGGCAGCGAGAAGACATGCGTGGACGCGAGATAGCCTGCGAATGACAGCATCAATTCGCTGGGCAACGGAATGCCGACCGCTTGCGCCATCATGCCGGTGAACAAGCCGGTGTAGCCCAAGTGGGAGATCACGCCCAAAATCCACGCCGTCGCCGCTTCTATCAAATGATGCATGTGGCTTAAAGGCGGGTCAACGGCGATTCGCGCAGCCGCTTGAGGACGCGAGCTGCCACTCCATCCCCGTCAGCGATGATGGCCTGCAGCAGGTCGAGAGGCTGGACGGATGCCGAGCGTTTCGCCGCAGCTGCCAAGCTGAACACGCGCTGGGCGCGCGGCGTGACGATGATCCCTTCCCAGGGATGCCCGGAAGGCGGCTCCATCACCTCGCGCAGGGCGCGTTTCACCTCCCACGGCTTAAGACCGGCTTGATCGAAATACTCGGAGATGTCGGCAGGCGGCGCGATCGACATCGCAAGCAAAAGGTGTTCCGTCCCCAAGTAATAGTGGCTGGCGTTGCGGCACTCTTGTTCCGCCAGCGTGATGACAGCGCGGGCCGCCGCGCTGAACTCGGAAAACATATCGTCTCACTTCTTCTGGACGGCGGCCTGCGACCGGAGAATCGGGGCGACAGGACTTGAACCTGCGAACCTCTCGGTCCCGAACCGAGCGCTCTACCAAGCTGAGCTACGCCCCGCACGCGCGCATCGAGCCTCTGTCGTCGACGCGCCCCCGGCGCGGACCCATTCGCTCCTGCCGTTTTTTCACATGCTGCGACCGCAGCCTTCCCGGCCGCACGGCCGTCGGGTACGGGAAAACGCCGCCGGCGGCCCGAAGGATGGGCTTCGCGATAATCAAGTCAGCTTTTTTTCAGACTGATGTTCTTGAGACGGTCTAAACTTCCGAAAGCGGTGTGATGCGCTACCTCATCGTCGGGTGCGGCCGGGTCGGTTCGACTCTCGCCTTGCGGCTCGCGCGTGCGGGCCATGACGTCACGGTGGTCGACGAGAGCTCCACCGCCTTCCGGCGCGTCGGGCGCGATTTTCCCGGGAAGCTCGTCTTGGGCACGGGCATCGACGTCGACGTCTTGCGCCGCGCCGGCGCTGACTCGGCCGACGGCTTCGCGGCCGTCACCCAAGGCGACAACCGCAACATCATGGCTGCGCTGATCGCGCAGCAGCACTTCAAGATCAAGCGCGTCGTCGCGCGGATCTACGACCCTGAGCGCTCGTACATGTACCGGGACTTCGGCATCTCGACCGTCTGTCCGACGACGGTCGGCGCGCGCCTGATCGCCAACGCATTGGTCGAAGAGCACTATCAATCGCTGCTGTTCGACCGGGCGGATGTCGAGATCGTGGAGCACACGGTCAACGCGGAGTCTGCCGGCCGCAAGGTGCAAGAACTCACGGTGCCTGACAAGACGCAGGTCACGCTCGTGGTCCGCGCCCAGCGCAGCATCATCCCGACGCCGGACCTGCGCCTCGAGGCGGGCGATCAGATCGTCGCCATCGTGCGCAGCGAAGTGGTGGAAGAGTACCGCCGCCTGTTCAACGCTCCGCTTGCGAAGGCGGTGTAGGTGTTCATCGTCGTCGTTGGGGGCGGAAAGCTTGGGACGTACGTAGCCAAGGCACTGCTGGAACAGACGCACGAAGTGGTGGTCATCGAAAAAGACGAGCGCAAGGCGGCGCGCTTATGCCAGTTCCTCAACTCGGAGATCGCGCGGGTCGGTGACGGCTGCGATCCGATGGTGCTCGAGGAGGCAGGCGTCGGTCGCGCGGACGTCGTCATCGCGGACACCGGCGACGACGAAGACAATCTCGTCATCTGCTTGGTGACCAAGAAGAAGTTCTCGCGGCCGCGCACGATCGCGCGCGTCAACAACCCCAAGAACAAACAGATCTTCGAAGAACTGGGCATCGACTCGGTCGTGAGCGGCACCGAGATCGTGCTGAGCATCGTCCAGCAAGAGGTCAACGTCCGGGAGATCGCGCCCCTGATGAGCTTTCGCGGCGGCAACCTCGAGCTCGTTCGGCTGTCGCTTCCCGCCTCATCACCGGCGAACGACAAGCGCCTTTCCGATCTGCACCTCCCGCGCCATTGCGTAATCGTTGCGCTGGAACGGGAAGGCGACGTGATCGTGCCTGACGGCGAGACGACCGTGAGAGCGGGCGATGCCGTGCTCATCGTCATGCAACCGGGCGCGACCAAGGAGCTGCGCAACCAGCTGGTCGGCGCGAACTAAAGCGACTCTTTAGCCGAACCCGCGCGTGAAGTTGCCGACGCGCACCCCCGCAAAATTCGCCCTGAGCCACGCAAGCCACCGGCGCATCCCATACGAGCGCTTTGTGGGGCGGCCCACGGCCTGGAAATACATCTGCGGATCGATGTTGAGCGTGCGCGTCTGCACCATTGAAATCGGATACGCGCTCAACAGGTCTGCTAGAGCATCCATCTCATCGGTGGTATCGGTCACTCCCGGATGCGTGAGCAAGTTCAGGGAAATCGCGGCGCCCCGGCGGCCCGCCGTCTCGAGGCTTTGCAACACGTCGGCGAACGCATAGCCGCGCGGACGGTAATAGGCGGCATACACTTCCGGGCGCGCCGAGTTCAAGCTCACTCTGATCGACTGGAGTCCTGCGTCGAGCAGCCGCGCGAGCAGATCCGGGCGGCTGCCGTTCGTATTGCAATGGATGATGCCGCGTTGCGTGTGTTTGCGGACGGCTCGGATGGCCCGCTCGATGAGCGGCGCCGCCAAGAGCGGTTCCCCTTCGCAGCCTTGGCCGAACGATATCATGCCGTCGGGAACACGCTGCAAATGCGCGATTGCGACGGCCACGATGTCGGCCTCAAGCGGAGCTCTCGAAAACCGTTCCTGAGCGCTGGGCACGTTTGCGCCCGGCTCTTGCGCGGAGATGCAGCCGAGGCAGCGGGCGTTGCAGGCGGGCGACACCGGCAGCGCCGCTTCTCCCTGGCGCAAGAAGACGTTCTGCGCCGTGAAGCAGCCGTATTCCGTGGCGCAACGTTTCAACTGCGCGATCACCGCGTTGGCCGGGAACTCGGCCTCAAGCGCAGCGATGCCGCGGCGCACGCGCCCGGTATCATGGCTTGCCTGCGACCACGCCGGCGCCGCGTCCGTGCGCTCCGCCGCGGTGACCAAGCCGCTGGCGCTCCACGCGACTGCGGCGTAACCGTACAGCGGCAGGACCGGCGCGCCGGCCCGCGTTTCGTAGGCCGGCAGCAACGTCCGCGTATATCCGAGAGGCAGCACGGCGGCGACGGCATCGATGGGTTCTTGCGGCGGCAACGTCAACGGCGATGCGTTGCCTCGGGCCCAGCGCAACGGCGAGCGGCCAGGCAACTGCAATAAAAGCGTGCCCGGCGGCAGCGGGATGAAGTCGCGCAGTTGCGCCTGCTCTATGAGGCCGCCGTCCACGGCCGCGGCCATGCTCGGGCTATCCAGCACCGCGCCGTCGCGGGTGGCAAAAAGAGCGCGAAGCTCTTCAGCGGGGCGCGCGGTGTGCGGCGAGCGCCGCCTCCCCGCCTCAGCGAGCCGCATCGGCACCGATCGCCTCTACTCCATCTCTCAGGTCCAGCGGCAAATCCACTCGCGCCTGGAACGTGAGGTGCGCATCACCGGTCAGCTCTGCAGGTTGACCGGGCCCCGTCCAGGCGACGCTGACGGCGCCGCCTCTGGTTTCCACTCGCAAGGGGGAGGGCGCGCGCCTGAGCGTCATGGCGCACGCGGCTGCTGCGCACGCGCCGCTGCCGCATGCCCACGTCTCTCCGACGCCTCGTTCGTGTACGCGCATCTCGACGCGTCCATCGGTGACCCGGGCGAGTTCGACGTTCGGACTCGAGGCATTCAGCTTCCAAGAGTCTATCAGGTCCAGCGCTGCGGACAAGGAGAGCAGTTGCGGTGAGCGATCCACTAAGCACACAAGATGCCGGTTTCCCATGGAAACCAGAGAGGCGATCGCTTTGCAACCGTCAAGCTTCAGCGGCCGAGCTCGCCGCCCGTCCGGAAAGTCCAAGAAGCCCGGAACGCCGAGCGTCGCGCGCACCCGCACATCCGTCCCCGCGGCGAGGACCGACGTGCGCACGCTTCCGGACGCCGTCTCAACCACGGCGTCGGTCACCGCAGGATCCGCCTCCCACATATAACGCGCGACGCAGCGCACGCCGTTGCCGCACATCTCGGCTTCCGAACCGTCAGCGTTGAAGACCTGCATTCGCACGTCTGCTTCGGTGGCCAGTGGATCGGAGAGCACCAGCAGTCCATCTGCGCCGACGCTGAAACGGCGCGAGCACAAAAGCTTGGCAAGCTGAGCGTACGGCAACCTTTGATCGCGCCGAGCGTCGTACAGAATGAAGTCGTTTCCCGCCGCCTGGCACTTGGTGACGGATATCACCGGCATGGCGACGGTTGCGGCTTAGGTCGCCGCGGGCGTTCGGTTCGAGCCGGCGGCGGCAGCGGCCGGCTCACCGTCGACGGCTGAAGCGCGGGGCGCGGGGGCAAGATCGGCGCCTGAGAACTGCACCGGCGTCTGCGGCGATACGGTCGAAACCGCGTGCTTGTACACCAGGTGCGGCTTGTTGTCATACTCGAGGATGATCGTGAAATTATCAAAACCGCGCACGTGGCCGCGCAGCTGGAAGCCGTTGCGCAAGTAGATCGTGACCGGCGCATTTTCACGTTTGACAGCTTGCAAGTATGCGTCTTGCAGCGGCAGATTATTTTTCACGTCCGGTGTCTCCGAAAAGGACGCATGTGGTACCGCTGGATACCGCTTCGAGGGCGCACGTCTTCATGCCGCCGCTGCTAATTCCCTTGCCATGTGCGTCAGCGCATTGGCCGCCGCGACCGCATCGTCCGCCGAGACGATCGTCGCGGAGCGCATGTGACGGAACCACGTCTCTTGACGCTTGGCATAACGCGCCGTGCGGCGCTGTGCGGCAGCGATCGCCTCGTGCCAGGTCGCGAGGCCATCTTCATATGAGAGCGCTTCCGCGTACCCGATGCCCGACAATGCCGGCGCATGCGGTGCATGCCGCCGGATAACGCGCGCCTCGTCGAGCAGCCCGTTCTCGAACATGGCGCGCACCCGAACGTCGATGCGCTGCCTCAAAGCTTCGCGCCCAAGCGTGAGCACCGCGATCCGAAATGCCGCCGCTTTGGGAAGAGTCCGGGCTGCGGTGTCAGCCGCGCCTCGGTTCCGCGTCAGAGCGAGTTCGAGCCCCCGCAGCGTTCGGTAGGAGTCGCCGTGCGGCACACGGGCGCGCGCTGTTGCATCAAGCGCCGACAGCCATTCCCAGAGCGCCTCCGGCGAGTGTATCTCCGCTTCTCGGCGCAAACGCTCGCGCAGCCACGCTTCCGGCGGCGGCCGGTCGAGCAGCCTGTCTCCCGTCAACGCTTCGATGTAAAATCCGCTGCCGCCGACCACGAGCGGCAGCCGGCCGCGCCGCCACACGTCGTTGACGGCGGCCGCGGCATCGCGCGCGTAGAGAGCAGCGTTGTACGTCTCGACCGGATCGACAATCGCATAGCCGTGATGAGGCACGCGTCGCAATGCGCTGCGGGAAGGCATGCCCGTGCCGATCTCCATGCCGCGGTAGATCTGGCGCGAGTCTGCGTTGATGATCTCAGCGCCGATGGCCTCGGCCACTGTTAGGGCAAGCTCCGACTTGCCCGACGCAGTAGGTCCGCACAGCACGAGAGCTCGCGCCTGCGTCGAGCGGGATGTCACCCGGGGCTCACGTGCGCCGAAATGCCTTCGCGAGATGCTCCGCATCGAGCCGCAAGACGGTCGGCCGGCCATGTGGACATGTATGGGGCTCTTCGCAGTCCTTGAGCCGCTCGTACAGGCTGAGTTGCTCTTGCAGCGCCAACGGCTCGTGCGCGCGCACGACGGAGTGACATGCGACCGTCGCAAGGATCCGGCGCCGATGCGACTCTGCGTCGGCGGTGCCATCTTCTCGCCCAAGCGTGTCCAACATGGCGTTGAGGTCAAAACGACGGCGGCCGAAGTTTTCGGGAATAGCGCTGATCCGATACACTCCATCCCCGAAGGCTTCCATCTCGATGCCGGCCCGCGCGAGATCCCGCTCGCAGCGGTGCAGCGTCTCGATCTGACCAGGCGTCAATTCGTAGACCAAGGGGAACAGCAGCGGCGTCGCCGGTGACGGTCGCTCGGACTGTTGCAGCAAGAACTCGAACGCGATGCGCTCGTGGGCGGCATGCTGGTCGACGATCACAAGTTCGTCGCCGTGAGAGATCACGATGAAGGTCTGATCGATCTGGCCCAGTGGTCGCAGTGCAACCATGGCGCCATTGAGTCCCCCAGCCGGTGCGCCGCCGCGCGCTTCGGCGGCGGTGCCGGTCAGCAAGGACAGTTCGGGGGCGGGGTCGACAACCGATGCCGCCGGCTGCGCATCGCTGGGAGGGGGCTGTGAGGCACTTGAAGGCGCAACCGCGCTTCTCACCGCTCGGCGCGCGGCATCGAACAGCGGTTGGCTGTCGCGGAATCGCACCTGAGCCTTCGCGGGGTGGACGTTCACGTCGACATCATCATCTGGCACCGTCACCATGAGCACGCCATACGGATAGCGCCCGGTCATCATCATCGAGGTATAGCCCGCAGACCAGGCCGCGGTCAGCTCTGCGCTGTACACGAGCCGGCGGTTGACGAAGACGATTTGTCCCTGGCGGTTCGAGCGGTCGAAGCCGACCTTCGACGTCAGGCCGTCGATGCGGACTGGTCCAGTGGCTGACTCCACCGCGACCAGCGCCCCGCGGCTTCCGCGCCCGAAAACCAACTCCGCGCGGTCGTGCGCATGACCGGCGGCCGGCAATGACCACATGTCGCGGCCATCTTGACGAAACGAAAACCCCACCCGTGGCCAACCCAGTGCGATGTGCGCGAGCAAGGAAGCGATGCGGGCCGATTCTGCTTTCTGGCTCTTCAGAAATTCGCGTCGCACCGGCGTGGCCGCGAACAGCTCTTCAACGCTCACGCTGGTCCCAGGCGGCGAAGCAGTCCGGGTCACGCCGCTCAGCGACCCATCGCGAGCTTCGATCGTCGCGCCGAATTGTTGGCCGGCGGTGCGCGAGGTCAGGCGCACCGTCCGCGCGGCGGCTGCGATGCTCGCGAGCCCTTCGCCTCTGAAGCCCAGCGTCGGAACGCAGCGAAGGTCTTCAGCGGAGCGCAGCTTGCTCGTGGCGTGGCGCCGCAACGCCAGCGGCAGATCGCTGCTGTCGATTCCCGAGCCGTCGTCGCGAACGGTGATCTGCGAACAGCCCGCATCGCCGACCTCCACGGATATCCACGATGCACCCGCGTCTAAGCTGTTCTCGACCAGCTCCTTCACCACTGACGCGGGCCGCTCGATGACCTCGCCGGCCGCGATCCTTCCGACGGTCGTCTGATCGAGGATGCGGATGCGGTTCACGGCATCTCCATATGCAGCTGGCGCTCCGCCTCGGCGGATCTGCCCGCACGAGCCGGCGAGCGAGCACCTCTCATCTCCACGCCCGGGCGGGCCTCCAGCTCGGCGGCGATCGCCTTCGCGCGATCCACGATCGGGCGAGGCAGTCCCGCCATAGTAGCGACGGCAATGCCGTACGAGCGGCTGCTCGAACCGGGGACGACGCGGTGCGAGAAGACCGGTCCGGCCGGCTCTTCCGCGACAGCCACGTGCAGATTCAACACGCGCGCGTATGCGTCTGACAGTTTCACGAGCTCGTGGAAGTGCGTCGCGAAGAGCACGATGGGAAGAGCGGTGTCGAGCTCCAACAGGTACTCGCTGATCGACTGCGCGATGGAAAGGCCGTCGATCGTCCCCGTGCCTCGTCCGACCTCGTCGATCAACAGCAAGCTGTGCCGCGTGCAGTGACGGAGGATCAGCGCCATTTCGGACATCTCGACATAAAAAGTGGAGCGTCCGGCCGCGATGTCGTCGCCCGCGCCGATGCGAGTGTACAGACGGTCGATGAGCCCGAGCTTCGCACGAGCGGCCGGAACGAACGAGCCCATCTGCGCCATAACGCAGATGAGCGCCGTCTGGCGCAGATATGTGGATTTGCCGCCCATGTTGGGGCCGGTGATCAGCAAAAAGCGCTGGGTGTCATCGACGCTGCACTCATTCGGCACGAAATCCGCCACACCGTACGCTTCGACGATCGCGTGACGGCCGGCCGTCACGTCGAGCATACTCTCAGCGGTCATCGTCGGGCGCACGTAGCGGCGCTCCGCGGCGACCTGGGCGAGCGAGCAATACACGTCCAGCTGAGCCACGCTCTCAGCAGCCGCCTGCAACGGGTCGCGGAACGAATCAAGCTGATCGACCAGAGCTTCAAACAGCCGGCGCTCCAACGCCACCTGGCAAGCGCGAGCGGTCAACAGCTTGGCTTCAAGTTCCTTGAGGCGCGCGTCGGTGAAACGCTCGGCGTTCACCAAGCTCTGCCGGCGGATGAAATCCGCCGGCACCGCGTGCGCCTGCGAGCGCGTCACCTCATAATAGTAGCCGAACGCCTGCGTATAGCGGATCTTGAGACCCTTGAGTCCCGACTGTGCGCGCACATCGCCTTCCAATGCGATCAAATGGTCTCTGGCCGCGCTGCGCAACGAACTGAGCTGGCACAGTTCTTCGTCGTATTCGACCCGGAACACGCCGCCGTCGGTCAGGGTCGCTGCAGGCTCGTCGACAAGCGCTCGGGTCAACAAGGAGACGACGTCCGCACAGGCGCCGCCGGCCGCGATCGCTTGGGCGAACGGCGAGAGCAGCGATGCAGGCTCGTCTCGCAGATCCGCTGCGACCGCAAGCGCCGCGCGAAGCGAAGCGGCAAGGCCGGCAAGATCACGTGGCCCCGCCCGCCGCGCTGCAATCTTCTGCATGAGCCGCTGGATGTCGCCGATGCGTCGCAAGCCACGCTGGAGCTGCGCTCGCAACGCGATGCGGTCGAAGAGAGCTTCGACCCGGTCGTGGCGATCGCAGATGCGTTCGATGTCCAGCAGCGGCGCGCACAACCACTGTGCCAACAGCCGGCTCCCCATCGCCGTCTCCGTTTTAGCCAGGACGTTGAGCAGGGACGCGGACCTGCTCTCGGAGGAACCGCTCAAGAGGTCCAAGTGGCGGCGCGTGGACCGGTCGATCGCCATGGTCTTGCGCGTCTCATGAACGGTCGTGTGCCGGAGCACGCCTGCAGCATCGATGCGCACATAATGCAGGTAGCGCTCCAAGAGCGCCATCGCTTCGTGGCCGGCCGGACGTTGCGCCAGCGCCATCTCCCGAAGCACCGAGGCGTAGGCTGCTTGCCCGTTGCCGGACTGGACGCCCTCGCCCATCGAGTCGAACGGATCGCGCACGGTCGTCTTGCAGGACTCGCTGACCATGCTTTTATAGCGCGCTTCGTCCTCCTCCGTTGCGAGCACCATCTCCGAGGGCGCCAAGCGATCGAGCTCGGCGGCCAGCGCGTCGTCATCATCGACGACGCTCACGGTTGCCTGCGACGTCGAGATGTCGCACGCGGCCACGGCGGTGAAGCCGGCGGCCGTGGCGATGGCGCACACGTAATTGTTGCGCTCGGGAGTCAAGAACTGTTCCTCGAGAAGCGTGCCCGGCGTCAACACGCGCACGATCTCCCTCCGCACCAAGCGGTTGGGGACGGGCTCTTCCATCTGCTCGGCGATCGCGACGATTCGTCGCTGCCGCAGCAGCCGCCCGAGGTAATGGTCGACGCTGTGATGGGGCACTCCGGACATCGCGACCCGCTTGCCTTTGCCGGCCTCCTTCGAGGTGCATACGATCGTGAGGGCTTGCGCGAGCTCTACCGCATCATCACCGTAGGCTTCGTAGAAATCGCCAACGCGCGAAAGCAACAGCGCCTCGGGATACGGCTGTTTCAAGGACAGATATTGGGCGATCAGCGGGGATGTGCCGACAGCTTCGGTCGCTTCAGCCACGGCGGCGGTGCGAGCCGTGTTCTCCCGCCGCCGGTCTTCGTGCGGCGCGCTAGGGCCGCGCCTTTGGGGAATGGCTAAGCCACCCGGCCCGCAAGGCCCCAATTATAGGCCTGCTCGACGGCGATGTCGACGCAGGGACGATGCTCGCTGCGGGCGTCGCGTGGCCAGACGACGGTGACATTGTGGCCGGTTTTTCCGGCCATGCGCGAGGCGTCTTTCTTGGATGGGCCCGAGACGATCACGGGCACGGTCTCGCCGATGAAGGATTGGTGAAAATCGTTGGTCCGCTGCATCTGCGCCGTGTTGAGCACCTGCAGCCTGCGGATCTTCTCTTGAGGCGGCACTTGAGCCGCCATCGTCGCAGCGGGCGTGCCGGAGCGTGGGGAGTATGCGAAGATGAAAGCCGCTTCGAACGTGCCGCGCTCGACCAGTTCCAAGGTCTGCGCGAAATCGGCCTCGCTCTCGCCCGGAAACCCGACGATGAGGTCGGTGGTCAAGGCCCATCTCGGCAACCGCTCGCGGAAGTACGCGATCTTCTCCAAATATTCTTCGATCGTGTACAGACGTGCCATCGCGGCCAGCACGCGGTTGCTCGCGCATTGCACCGGCAGATGCAGGCGGGGTTGCACGTTGGGCAGCTGCGCCAGCGCATCCACCACGTCGCCATCGAAATCTTTTGGGTGCGAGGTCAAGAAAGTCAGCCGCTCGAGACCGTCGATCGCGCTGAGCCGCCGCAGCAGACCGGCGAAGTTTAGACCCGTCGGCCCGTGGATGTAGGAGTTCACGTTTTGTCCGAGCAGCGTGATCTCTTTCGCGCCGCAGCGGATCTCCCGGCGGATGTGCGCTTCGATCTCCTCGGGATCGAGACTCTCGAGCGGGCCGCGCGTGTACGGCACGATGCAGTACGTGCAGAACTTCTCGCAGCCTCGCGTGATGCTCACGAGCGCGCGCAGGTGCGCGAACTGCGCCGCGCCGTCATGCCCCGGGTCATCTTCCGCTGACGCAGCGCGCATTTCGGTCTGCGGCGGCGGCGCGTCCGTCGGCACACCCCACTGGGCGAGCAATTGCTTGAAGCGTCTGTACTCGCGCGGCCCGAGCAGCGCGTCGACGTGCGGAGCCTTTTTCTGCATCACCTGGCGGTCTTTTTCGGCCAAGCAGCCGGCCACGAGCAGCTTGCTGCCCGGGCGCTTGATGTTCTTGAGCTGGCCGAGCCGGCCGTACACGCGCGTCTCCGCTTTTTCTCGTATGGCGCAGGTGTTGACGATCAGGATGTCCGCCTCGCCAGGCTCCTCCGTGAAGGTGCAGCCGAGACTCCACGCTTGATATGCGAGACCGTTGGAATCCGCGACGTTCATCTGACAGCCGAACGTTTGCAGATAGACCGAAGACATGAATCGCACTTCTCGCAAGGCCCGAGCCACCCTGTCAGCGGGCGTCCGCTTTGACGGTGCCGCTGATGCGATGCAGCAAGGTCAGCGGCAAGTACACCTTTTTCCCGACCATAGCGGGGGCGACAGCGAGCGATCCCGGCTTGCCGTTGTAGAGGTAGCCCCGCGAGCCGATGGTGCACTGCAACTCCACGCCGCGGTAATGGACCGTGATCTCGTCCCCGTTGATGCTGTAGCTGTCCGCCGGCACAAAGTCGCCGAGCGAGGCCAACGTGTCCTCATCGGCTGTAGCCGCAGCGGCGCCTGCCGCCGGACCCGAACCGCGCGACAGCTCGACGACAGTGGTGAGTTGGGGATAGACGCGCACGATGCGCATCGAGCGCGCGCCGTCTTTGCCGACCATCATCAAGACGTGATCGCCGGCCGGCGTCGAGAGCGGCTCTCCCGCCGCTGAAAGCGCCGCCCCGTCGAGGAAGAGCTTCACAGAGGCGGGCGCTCGCACGCGCACCACGCCGCTCGTCTTGGAGCGCGCAGTACGCCCCGCCGAGGCGTTTTGGCCGAGCACCACGCTGACGGTCGCGATACGCCCGGCTCCGACGTCCGCGGTGGCGGTCTGCGGCAGCCAGCCTCCGCGCGTGAGCGTCAGGTAATGCCTGCCGCTTCGCAGGCCGTCGACGTAGAGAGGCGTCTCGCCGATGTAGCTGCCATCCATCCAAACGGCGGCGCCGGAAGGCAACGTCGTGATGTAGATGCCGCCGTGCGCTTGAGTCTCGGCGCCGCCTGAAAGCGCCAGCGCAGAGATCACAGCTGCGAGCAAAGCCGCCAGTGTCATGCGCCCGTTCTTCTCGCGCACGGCGGCTGCAGCCCTCCGCCTAACTCGTCGCGGCCTCCGCTTGAAAACCGGCGAGCTTGCGCATGTGCAAGGTGCGCGCGAAGTTGGGATGAAGCGTCTCCAGCCTGTGACTGCACCAATCCCTATCGTGGCGATCGTCGGACGGCCGAACGTCGGAAAGTCCGCTCTCTTCAACCGTCTCGTCGGAAAGCGGATCGCGATCGTCGAACCGACCTCGGGGGTGACGCGCGACCGCCTTTACGGAACCGCCGAATGGTCCGGGCGCTCGTTCATGCTGGTCGACACCGGCGGCATCGAAACCGGCGTCGACGACGACGTAACCGCTCTGACCCGCGCCCAAGCGCGGATCGCGATAGAGGAAGCGCAGCTCATCCTCTTCGTGGTCGATGCGCAAACCGGGGTGATGCCGAGCGACACGGACGTCGCACGCCTGCTTCGGCCGCGCAGCGACAAGGTGCTGTTGGTGGCCAACAAGGTCGAATCGCCGATGACGGCCGCGAACATCTACGAGTTCTGCTCGTTGGGGTTCGGAGTGCCGCTCGAGGTCTCATCGATCCACGGCCTGCAAAGCGGCGACTTGCTGGATGCGATCGTCGCCCGGCTGCCCAGTGTCGAACCTTCCGGCGAGGAAGAGGAAGCCGGTCACATCCGCTTGGCAATCGTCGGTCAGCCCAACGTCGGCAAATCTTCCCTCGTCAACGCTCTGGTGGGCAACGAGCGCGCGGTCGTGGCATCCTCGCCCGGCACGACCAGAGATGCGACCGATACGGACGTGCATGTCAAAGGCAGACAATTCACCATCATCGATACGGCCGGGATCCGGCGTCATGCGAACCGGGGAACCGCTCTGGAACATTACAGCACCATGCGAGCGATTGCGGCCATCAGCCGCAGCGACGTGGCGCTGGTGGCCATCGACGTCCTGACCGGCGTCAAAGCTCAGGACAAACGTATCGCTGGGCTGGCAGTGGACGAGGGCAAGGGCCTGGTATTATTCATGAACAAGACCGACCTCGTCAACAGCGAATCGTTCGATCGCCAAGAAGCGACTGCCATCATTCTCAAGGAGTTCGCCTTCGCGCCGTATGCCGCGGTGATGTTCGGCTCAGCGCTCACCAAGAAGGGGCTGCATCGCATCTGGCGGACCGTCGCTCTCGTGGCAGATGAACGCCGCAAACATGTCTCCACCGCAAAACTGAACCAGGTGGTGCGCGATGCGTTTCGCTCCCGGCCGCCCGCACCGTTTCGCGGCCATGCGTTGAAGTGCTATTACGTGACGCAAGCAGACGTGGCGCCGCCGTTGTTCGTCTTCTTCGTCAATGACCCGCGTTTGATCCATTTTTCGTACGAACGCTACCTGGAGAATGCGCTGCGCGGGGCCTTCGGATTCGCAGGCGCCCCCATCCGGCTGTCGTTCAAGCCGCGGGTGCAGCAAGACAAGACCGACGCCGAAACGCTGATCGCGGCCGCCGCGCGCGAGGGCACCGCCTGATGGCCTTGTGGTTGGGGTTGATCGGCGCCTACTTGGTGGGATCGATCCCCTTCGGCATCATCGTCGGGCGCGGTCTGTTCGGCGTCGACCCGCGCGACGTGGGCAGCGGCAACATCGGCGCTGCCAACGCGCTGCGGGCGCTGGGAAAGACCGGAGCGCTGCTGGTGCTGATCGGCGACATCGTCAAGGGCCTCGTGCCGACCGCCGTGGCGGCGCACTTCCTTCCGTATGGGCACTGGGGTATCGCGGCCGCGGGCCTCGCGACCATCATCGGGCACAACTGGTCGGTCTTCTTGAGGATGCATGGGGGGAAAGGCGTGGCGACGGGGTTGGGCGTACTCGTCGTCTTGTCGTGGCAGGCGACCGCCGTTTTTGCAGCGGTCTGGCTCGTCACCGTCGCGCTCACGCGATACTCGTCCCTCGGTTCGCTTTTGGCCAGCGCCGCCGTTCCCATCGCATTGATGGTGTGGCGCGCGCCGAAAGCCTATGCGCTTTACGGGCTCATCGCGTTCGGCCTCGTGCTCTGGCGGCATGCGCCCAACGTCAGACGATTATTGGCAGGCACCGAACTGCAGGTCGGCGCCGCCAAGGAGCAACGCGCACAACGATGATCTCTTCGAACGACTTTCGTACCGGCATCACCATCGTCGTCGACGGACAGCTCTGGACGGTGGTGGATTTCCAGCACGTCAAACCGGGCAAGGGATCGGCATTCGTCCGCACCAGGCTGAAGCACGTGATCCGCGGCAACGTGCTGGAAAAGACGTTTCGTGCCGGCGAGATGCTGGAGCGCGCCATCATCGAAACGCGCGAGATGCAATTCCTCTACGGCAGCGGCGATGAATACCACTTCATGGACAACTCGACGTACGAGCAGCTGCATCTCGGCCACGACATGCTCGGCGACAATGTGGATCTCTTGAAAGAGGGCACCAACATCAACGTCCAGTTCTACGATGGCAACGTGATCGGCGCGGAACTGCCCAACCATATCGATCTCGAGGTGATCGAGACGGATCCGGGCTTCCGCGGCGACACGGCCACCAACGTCCAGAAGCCGGCGAAGCTCGAGACCGGCGGCACCATCAACGTTCCGCTGTTCATCAATCCAGGAGACAAAGTCCGCGTCGACACGCGCGAGCGCAAATACGTCGCGCGCATCCAGTGAGATGCTATCTGAGGCTCTTGCGCTTCATCCAGCGCCGCGCAAGCGCGCCCTTGTACGTGTGAGAACGGCGCTTGAGCGCCAGTTCGCAGCGCAGGGCTTCGCTTTTCGAGAAGAAGCGTCGTTGATACACCAGGCGCACGGGCAAGCGCCCACGCAGGCTCTTGGACCCTTTGCCCTCGTTGTGAATTTTGATCCTCGCCTCGGGCGCGCGTGCATATCCGCAGTAAAAGGATCCGTCATTCGCGCGTGCGAGATAGACGAAGTGCCAGCTCGCTTGCGCCGGCCGGTTCACGCGATCGGTCGTCTCATCGGACGAGTGTCATGCGCTTAGTGCGGGCTTGAATGAGCTGGCTTGAGATCGTCGCGTTCGTGCTGCTCGGCTTCGCGACCGGCACGTACGGAACGCTTGTCGGCGTCGGTGGCGGTCTCATCATCGTGCCCGTCCTGCTGTTCCTGCACGTCGCTCCGAAAGAGGCAGCCGGCACATCCATGGCGGTCGTGCTTGCCAACGCAGCCTCAGGCGCCTGGTCGTACCACAGGCAGCGCATCATCGACCTGCGCGCGGGGTTGATCTTCGCGCTCGCCGGGCTGCCGGGCGCCATACTCGGCGGGTACGCGGATCAATTCGTACCGCGGCGGGGGTTTGGCTTGGGCTTCGGACTCTTTTTGGCGCTGATGAGCTTGAGGCTTTTCTTGAGCAGGCGGACGAATGTGGGCGAGAGCACTCCACCCGAACCGGCGCCAACGCAAACGGCAAGCACCCAACCGGCACGGTCTACGCCATCCAAGATCGCGACACCGTCTGCTGCGTGGTTGGCGGCGTGTCTGGGCTTCGTCGTCGGCTTTTTGGCCAGCATGCTCGGCATAGGCGGCGGGATCGCATACGTTCCCGGCATGGTCTACCTCTTCCATTACCTGCCGCATGCTGCGACAGCGACGTCAACGTTCATCATCGCCTTGACTGCCATCTTCGCGACGGCATCGCATGCGTATTACGGCGACGTGTTATGGGGACCGGCCGTGGCCATCGC
Organism: Candidatus Eremiobacter antarcticus; assembly: GCA_003244105.1. Classification (GTDB taxonomy): domain Bacteria; phylum Vulcanimicrobiota; class Vulcanimicrobiia; order Eremiobacterales; family Eremiobacteraceae; genus Eremiobacter; species Eremiobacter antarcticus. The sequence goes on from QHBK01000015.1 coordinate 24,099, forward strand.
TGTGGGCGCGGTCGCGGGCGCGCAACTGGGCGCCCGCCTCGCGCGCAACGTCGCTTCAGAAGGGCTCATGCGGCTGTTCGGCGTGGCGGTTCTCGGCACGTCGATCTGGCTCATCTACAGCAACGCCGCAAAATAAACGGGGAACGCATCAAGCGCCTTGCCAGCGCGCGAAGAGTTGATTGGGCACACCCAAAGCGTCGAGCGCCTTGCCGACGGTGTGGTTGATGATGTCATCGACGGTCTTCGGCAGCGAGTAGAACCCCGGAATAGGCGGCAAGATGACGGCCCCCATCTCAGCCAGCTGCGTGAGCGTGCGCAGATGGCCCACATGCAGCGGCGTCTCGCGCACCACCATGACGAGCTTGCGCCGCTCTTTCAAACAGACGTCGGCGGAACGCACCAAGAGGTTATCATTGATGGAGTAGGCGACGGCGGAGGCGGTTTTGATCGAGCAGGGCACGACGATCATCCCGTCGGTGCGAAACGAACCACTGGATAGCGGTGCTGCCAAGTTCGCTGGATCGTGCACGTGATCCGCAAGCTGCTCGACGTCGGCCGGCGTCATGTTCGTCTCGAGCGAAAGCGTTTGACGCGCCTGGGCGCTCATGACCAGATGGATGCTGGCGCCTTCGACGCGGCTCAGCGCCTGCAGGGTGCGAACGCCGTATATGGTGCCGCTGGCGCCCGTGATCCCCACGATATAAGTCGCCATGGTGTCTAGCTCGACAGCTCCTGGACGATCATCTCCACGCGTGCGCTGAAGCGGCGTGGCGAACAACGAGCGCATGAGACGCGGAATCCCGGACGGCGTCGGCGCAGGAGCTCCATCTTGCAGCGTGGGCAGCACAGCAGGTAGCGGCGACGGCTGCGACGCCCGGCGACCGGCAGCTGATGATAGATGCTGGGCAAGCCCACCTCGCTCATTTTTTGCTTAAAGGCCGCGCCGTGGCCGCTCGGCAAGCCCGTCTGATGCAGCCAGGCGTGGACCATCTCGTGGAGCAGCGTCGCCTCCAGATGGTGGGGATGCAGCGAAAGCAGCGGTGTGGAGAGTTCGATGAGCGGCGGCCGGTAGGAGATGCGGCCAGCGACCGACGTCATACGGGTGTTGTAGACGATGCGATAGCCGCCCACGATGCCGCTGAAATGTCGAGCGTTCAACTGCGCGAAGAGCAATTGCAGATCGGCCGGCGACGGAAGCACCGATGCTTCGCGGCGGTGGACCAGCATGATGGCCACGGTCGTCCTCACTCTTCGCGTGCGTGCCGCGCGTACCTCTCGGACAGAGGTGCGCGGTGCGTTGCGCGTAAATCGCTTGAGCATGAAGTTGTACATCTCGGCGGACATGGAAGGTGTCGCCGGCATCACGGCGAGCGAACAGACGGATCCGAACGGTCAACCCGAATATCCGCAATCGTGCAAGCTCATGACGGGCGAAGTCGCTGCGGCCTGCCAGGGCGCGTTCGCCGCGGGCGTCAGCGACATCGTCGTCAACGATTCGCATTGGAACATGCGCAACATCATCCACGAAGAACTGCCGCCGCAGGTGCGCTTGATCCGCGGCAGTCTGAAGCCGCTGTCGATGAACCAGGGACTCGACCCGTCGTTTCAGGCGGCGGCGTTCATCGGATACCACGCTCCCGTCGGCGTCGCCGACGCGATCCTCGATCATACCTATTCGGGCGAATCCGTCTACGACGTTCGCATCAACGGGGAGCTGTGCAGCGAGGCTCGCATCAATGCCGCCATGGCCGGCGAGTTCGGCGTGCCGGTGATCTTCATCTCAGGCGATCAAAACGCTTGCGCTGACGCGAAGTCGTTTCTTCCGGGCATCGAAGCGGTGGAGGTGAAGCAGGCGATGGGCCGCTACTCCGCCGCCTCGCTGTCACCACAAGAGGCGCGAGCCGCCATCAAGAACGGCATCGAGCGCGCTGTGCGTGGCCTGCAAAGCGAAGGCGCCCGTGCGCGGCCGTTCTCTTTTAAAACCCCAATCCGCTTGGAGCTGACGTTCAGTTCCACAGCGAGGGCTGACGTCGCGTCATTGCTCCCCGGCAGCGAACGCCCACAAGCGCGCACCATCTCGTTCGCGCACGAGGATTACACCACGGTGTTCAAGGCGTTTCGCGCTCTGCTGGTCTTGGGCGGCTCGATCTCGTAAATCCGCGGATCGGTGCTGTGAGCGGGCGCACTGGTTGCATGCGAGTGGCCTGCTGCTGTAACGGCACTGCGCGCGGCACCGTCTTACTCACGTGCCGGGCGCCGTCCATCGGTCCACCAACCTTGCGGTCGCGCGGCAGGATTTTTTCAAGAACGATGGCCCGGTGATGAGCACCGGGTCATTTGTTATTGGCTCGGCGAGCCGACGGCATTCGACTGCTCCTCCGGAGCCGGTTCTTGACCTTCCAGCGGGGTGGGTTCGACCGCCTCTTCCGCCGCGGCGCCTGAAGGCATGCCGCCCTCGTCTTCCATCACCTTCTCGGCCTCAACAACGGTGCTGGCAACCTCTGTGCCCGCCGCGCCCTGCCCGCTGTCGCCGGCTGCCGCCGGCGTTTCTAACGGCGCGTGCGGATGCCAATCGTAATCGGACGGATTGATGCTGTACTGCGCGGGGTTCAAGCCCAGTTTTTGCAGCCAATCCAACGCGAGCAAGTAATGACGTTTGGTGCGGTATGAAAGCCACCGGCGGCGCAGATTATCGTCCTCGTCGACAGCCTCGCGGAAGCGGCGAAAGGCGCCCTTGCCCGAGATCGCCGAGCGCAGTCTGCCCGCGACGTTCATGTCTTCGACCAGGCCGATGAAATCCGACATGATGCTGTATCTCACGTCGGTCGTGACGGGGGCGATCTTGTGCATTTCTTCGTTCGCCTGAGCCTGCGAAATGCGCGCCGTTTCCTGATCGCCCAGGTTGTGCATGAAGTGCTCGACGGCGCCCGTCTTGATGTTGAAGAAAGCGACGCTGTCGACATCACCGCCTGTGAGCGCCGTGCCGAGCTCCTCGAGCAATGCGTTTCTCTTGACCGGTCCCGTCCGAACCATCCGGATCGGCTGGCGAGCCGCCGCGGGACTCGCCGTTTCCATTCCAAGCGCCCGCCGCAGATCATGCGGATCAAAGGACGGCAATCCCAAGTTGCTGAGGCGCACGTGGTGGCCCGCGAGTTCGGTGAACAGGTCCTCGAGCTTCTTGCGCGCTTGCGGATCGTTCACGGCGTCAGCCGGCGCCACGCCGCCCAAGTCGGCGAGCGGCCGGCGCACCCATTCGGCTGTCACGTATGCGTTGTTCGTCGCTGAGTCGGCCATCGTCTCTGCACTCTTCTCGTTGGTCGTAGCGGTTGCGGTAGGTACTAATTACACCGCCGCGGGTTGTTTCTTGCCGAGTCCTTCGGCGATTTGCAGCACGTCATCCTCGCTCAAACCCAGCCGGCCGATGCTCTCATAATAGTCCTGCACGATTCCGGCGACATGGCCGCTGCGGGCGCGCTCCTCTCTGACGCGTTTGACCTCTTCGAGCACTCGCTTGGTTAAGTCACTATCCGGTTCCACGCCGGCCTTGCGAAGGCGCGCTTCGTGCTTGCGCAGCGTGGCGTCGACGACCGACAGACCGCTATGCTTGCCGAAGATGAACCGCATGTGGCCGCCGACGAGCCCTGCGGGAACCGCCTCGTACATGCGAGGATCGATGAGCATCGCATGGGTGTGAATGCCGGACTCGTGGGAGAACACATTAGCCCCGATGATAGGCTCGTGAGCCTGTACGGGATATCCAGAGACCGACTCCATGAAGCGCGCCAGCTCCCATAACTTGTCATACCGGAAGCCCGGAATTTCCACGCCATATAACACGCGCAAAGCCGTCAGGACCTGGTGCAAGGGAACGTTGCCCGCGCGCTCCCCATAGCCGTTCGCCGTCACAGTGAACGCCTTGAAGCCGCACGCCAGCGACGTGATGCAATTGATCGTGGCGAGCCCATAGTCGTTGTGGAAGTGGTTGAGCAGCGTCACGTCAGCCGGCAAGCTTTCGACGATTCGCGAGCAGAACCAGCGCGTGGCTTCAGGCGTCAGGCAGCCGACGGTGTCGGGCCATGACGGTCGGGTCCCTCCGGCCGCAAGTCCGGCTCGGAACAGTTCGATGAAGTACTCTACGTCGCCGCGGCTGCCGTCCTCGCCGCCGAACTCCACGGAGCGCACGCCGTTTTGGCAAGCGTAGCGGATCGCGTCGCACTGCATACGGATGTTGGCTTGACGGTAAAAGGACAGCGGCTGGTCCAGCCATTCCGAGTCGGGGCGGCCTTCGCGCGCGAGCAGCGTCTTGCCGATCTTGTACTTCATGTGCAGATCGCTGCCGGACGTGAAGATGAAGAACGTGACATCGCTCGGCGCCACATCGATCGCCGCAAGCGCCTGCAGTGTCGCGTCGATGTCTTTGGAGTTGCTGCGGCACATCACGACGACATCGAGGTCACGGCGTATAGCGCCGTCGCGTTTGCCCTGCATGATCAGCTGCAGCGACCGGCGCTCGTCTTCGGAGACCGCCGGAAATCCAACGTCCATGATGTGCACGCCGATGTCCGACAATCGCTTGCAGATCTCGTATTTCTGCTCGGGCGTGTAGGCGATGCCGCACATCTGCTCGCCGTCGCGCAAGGATGTGTCGTAGATCTGCAGGCTCGAAGGGTCGGGGAAGGTGACCGCACGCGTGAATTCGCGGGGATCGCGGATGAGCTGCTCGATAGGCTCTCGGAATTCCACGCCCTCTCCTTTCCGAGTCGGCTTTCGCGCCCGCCGGCGCTCGCCTTGGGCTAGGGCTCGACGACGATGACGCCCCGCATGCCGGCGCTATAGTCGAAGAAGCAACCGTACAGATAGGTGCCCGGCTTTTTGGCGATGAGCGCCGCAGAGCGGTGGCCCGGAGCGATGTCACCGGTGCTCCACTGTGCGTCGCCGATGCTTCCCGAATACTTGAGCGCCGCGTCAGTGAAGCGCGGGTTCGCCGGAAACTCTCTCGCGGCAGTCGCGATGAGCGTGGCTGTGTGGTGACCGGCATCGTCGTTTGCGAAAACGATCGGATCGCCTACGTGGACCCGCACAGAGCCGGGCGAGACGCCGACATAGTCTCCGGCCGGCCCGTGCACGATTTTTGAAAAATGCACGAGGTTGAGCGTCACCACCGACGGGCCGGCCGCAGCGGCAGAGTTACCCGACACGAGGATCGCCCAGGCCAGGGCGGAGGCGACTGCGGCTGCCGCAAGCCTCCGGCCGACGGTTTTGGTCGACATGCGTTTCATTAGCTTCCTCAAAGGCGCTGAGCTGCGCCAAGGATCCGGACGCGAGCAGTGGCCTCTGCTAAAGGTAACGTCCGATTCTCAGCGGCTGTCTCGCTCACCCGCACCCGGTTGTGCGAGCTCTGTCGGGACCGGCCGGCCGAGGGTGACGAGCGCTACAACACCGCTCGGTCCCGCGGCGGCGTAACGCCTGAGCCGCGCGGCAGGTCTAACATGACGGTACTTGTCAGCCTTTGAGGTCTATTCTCCATTGAAGCGGCAGCACTGGAAGAGCAGTTCAAGCGGGGGTCACCGCGCAAGCTCGGCATTCGCGAGCCCCGCCTCCGGCTGGCCGCGCGCACGAAAGCTGGCGGCTTGGTTCGTGCCCGCCGCGGTGCCGCTTGCCCTGGGGTGGGCCGTCGTACATGCGCCTCGGCCGGCCGGCACGCTCGCGGCGCTGCTCGCGGCAGCCTTCGTGTTGGAGTTCGTCGCCCCTGATGCCATCCGGGTTGGTCGACGGATCCTCGGACCGGGCCTATGCGTGAGCCTCGCGGCCTTCTTGTTGGTGGGACCCGCGGGCGCGGTGCTGGCGGGCTGTGCGCGGGGCATCGGGAGAGCCGTGAGCCGCTCGCAACCTATCGACGCCAGCGCGAGAACCATGGAATGGTCGGTCCTCGCGCCGCTGGCAGCGGCGTTGGCCGCGGCGGCGGTAGGACGGTTGCATTTCGCGGCCGGCTCCGTGCCGCTGCACGTGGACGGCAGCACCGCGGCCGCAGCGTGTATCTTCCTCTTATCTTATGCCGCGTTGCAGTGGTGGCTTGGCGAAACGCGTGCGGCTGCGGACTGGGCCCCAGGCGACGCCGCACGCGGCTTCTCACCGTGGTTTGCCGTGCAGTATGCGCTCACGGGATGCGTAGGATTCGCGCTTGCGCAGGAACTGTCGCTCGGCAATCTTTTCGTGCTGCCGTTTCTCGTATTCCCCATCGCTTTGGTGCGCCTGGGAACCGGCCGGGCTGGTTTGGGCGCACAACGGTACATCGCAGCGCTGGAACGTGAAAACGATGCCTTGCTCAATCAGACGGGCCAATTCGACCGCGCGAACGGTGATCTGATCGAGGCGCTCGGTATCGCAGTGGACGAGCAAGAGGGCGCGGAGCGAGGACGCACGCGCCGCATCGCGGACATCGCCACGCGCATCGGGGCCGCGTTGGGCGTCAGCGGATGGAAACTCGAGCTTTTGCGCCGGGGCGCTTTGCTGCACGACGTGGGCGTCCTGGCGGTCCCTGCCGGCAAGCGCACGCAGGCCCACTGTGAGATGGGCGCGCGCTTGGTGGCGGGCTGGAGGCACGGCCGCACGATCTCGCAGATCATCGAGCAGCACCACGAGCGCCTGGACGGCACGGGATATCCGCGTGGGCTGCACGCCGATGAGATCATCCTAGAAGCGCGCATCGTCGCCGTCGCGGAGGCCTTCGTATCTTTAACGTCCGCGCCGGGACGCGCCGGCGGCCTGGAGGCCATTGCTGACATCGAGGGCAGAGAAGCCGGCGAGTTCGATCCGCTCGTCGTCAAGGCGCTTTCCCAAGCCGTCGAGTTGCGGACCGCAGAGGTCCTACCTATGGTTCGCCGGCAGCGCTGACGGCCTATCCGGGCAGGAGCAACGGACGGCTCTCTATTAGCTGCTGCGGCCGGCAAGTATCCATTCGGTCATGCAACTGCCGGGCGAATTCAGCCAATGCCGCTTCATCGAGCGCACAGGGCGCATTGTCAGGGTCGCACAGCCGCCGCACGGACCGCTCGAGCATCGTCTTGGCGCCACGAAGGTTGCCCTTGCTCAAGTGGTGCATGGCGGCTGCGAGCTGGATGAGGCCTTGCAATCCGCTGTCTTTCTCTTGTATCCAGCGGACTTCCAGTATCTCATGGGCGGCAAAGAACTGACCGCGGTTCCAACACTCGGCGAACGCCGCGATGTCGCGCGGCACGCCGTCGGACCCCTTGCTCACTTGAAAGCTGCGGACCGTCAGACCTTGTCTTTGGCGCGGCAAGCCGCTTTGAGCGCAGCAGCGGCGGCTGCAACCGTCGCGTCTATGTCCTCATCGCCGTGCGAAGCGGTCAGGAACATCAATTCCATCTGCGAAGGCGGCAGCAGCACGCCCCGCTCGAGCATGGCTTGGTAATAGGCGGCGTAGGAACGCGGGTCCGCCTGACTGGACTCTCGCATGTTCGCATGGGGCGGCCCCAGACGGAAACGAAGGTCCACCATGGAGCCGTACTGCACGACTGTCGCTCCGCATCCCAGCGCCGTCGCTGCCGAGCGCAAGCCCGCTGCCAAGCGAGTCGCGCGCGCATCCAGGGCGGCGTAGAAACCGGTCTCTGACTCGATCGCATCGAGCAGCGCGTGGGCGGCTGCCACCGACAGCGGATTGCCGGAAAAGGTGCCGCCCTGGAAAACGGTGCCGTCGGGCGCGAGCTTGGCCATGATGTCTCCGCGCCCACCGAACGCTGCCAGGGGCAAGCCTCCGCCGAGCGCTTTGCCCAGGCATGTGAGATCCGGACGGACACCGAGAAGCGCCTGCGCTCCGCCCGCACCGAGCCGTATGCCCGTGATGACCTCGTCGAAGATCAACACCGCGCCGAACGAGCGGCAGAGGTCGCGCACTCCCTCCAAGAAGCCGGCCACCGGCAGGCACAACCCCATGTTGGCGGCGACCGGCTCCACGATGATGGCAGCGACCTCGTTTCGCCGCGCCCGCAGCGTGCGATCGACGGCGAAGATGTCGTTGTACGGCAGCACGAGCACGTCGTGGATCACACCGCTGCTGACGCCCGACGCGATCGTCGCGGCCGACAGCGATGACGCGCCGGCAGAGAAGATCATGTCGTCGCTGTGTCCGTGATAGCAGCCCTCGAAGCGGATGATCTTCTCGCGCCGCGTGAACGCTCGTGCGAGCCGCACGGCGCTCATGCACGCCTCGGTGCCCGTGGAGACGAACCGCACGCTTTCCATGGAAGGGAATGCTGCCACCAAGCGCTGCGCCAAGCGCACTTCTTCAGGGTGGGTCGCACCGAAGACCGTGCCCGCGGCCGCGGCCTTGCTAACGGCTCGGGCGACGCGCTTGTCGCCGTGCGCGAGCAACACCGGTCCGTACCCACAGATGTAATCGATGTACTCGCGCCCGTCCTCGTCGCGCACGCGCGAGCCATGGCCTTCGACCAGCGCGGGAGTAGGAGCTCCAACTGGCAGCCCGGCGCGCACCGGCGAGTCTACGCCACCGGCTAGCCAACGTTGGGAACGGTGGGTTTCACGCGCGGGCGTTGGGGCGTGCGTCGTGGGGCTCATCCGTACGAACCTCGGCCGCTTTTGCGGAGGCTTTTAGAGGCGGGGCCGGTTCACTTGGCGGGCACGGCATCGGTCGCCTTGGCGGGGCACAACAAAAGGGACGGCTGCTGCCGTCCCTTTCCCGCGAGCCACGGTTATTTCAGTTAGCGGCCGAGATCGAGCCACGCGATGATGTCGTACTTGTTCGTGATCGGGAAGTACGGCGGCGGATTGGAGGCCAAACGCGCATCGTACTGATAGACGCGGCTGAACCCGCTGACCTGGCTGCCTCCGCTCGAGACCCCCATGTTGCCGTTGACGTTTTGAATCAAACCGCCGAAGAACGTGAAGTTTCCCTGTGGAACTCCGTTCCAGTCCTGATTCTTGAACGTGCCGTCGGTACACGGGGGGCACTCGCCGTCGTAGCCCGTCATGATGCTGCCGTCGAACTCGTATCCCGTGGTCGTGCTTGAGTTCACGGTGATGTCGTTCGCCCAGATGCCAAGTTCATCGCCCGACGACGCGCTCTTGTCCAAATATTTGATGCCCGGCGCGGCGCCGCCCAGCGTTATCGTGTGGGAGTGGTCAGACACGTAGTCAGGCACGGAAATCGTGTACGCGCCATGTATCGTGCCGGTGTTCAACGTCACGTTGCCGTCCGCGAAAATTGCTCCATTGCCGACCGAGGTGCCGGCCGCCGGCTGACCCGACAGCACGCCCGTATAGACGTCGGAGCAACTGGCTGCGCAGCCGGTTGTCTGAACGACGGTCGTCGTGTTCGCGCTGAAATCAATGACGATCTTGTAGCTATGGTCAATGGGATTGCCCGCGCCCTTAGGCGTGACCGTGAAAACCTCGTTATTGCCAGAATACGCGCCGCACACCCCGGAGCACGGAGTAATGTTGGCGTCACCCTCGATATAGAGGCCGGTCGTAAGCGGCGCGTTCGGACCGGCGTTCGCGTCATGACCGTTGACGAAGATACCGTTGTGCGGCGTGTTGGGCAGAGTTGCCACGTGGGTGGAATCGCCATAGAAGGCCTCGCTGGCCACCTGCAAATTGCTCTGAAAGCCGGGCAACGCCATCGGATTTGAGCCGATCGTGAACGACTTCTTGCCTTTGCTCGTGACATCGGCCCAGATCGGAGTGGCGACAGCAGTCTTGGCGACGCCCTCATACCAGGTCGGCGTCGTCACCGTCGTCACGGAACTTTTGAAGATAGGCGGCGAACTGGTCTGGTACCAAACGTTCATGGAGCCGCCATTATAGACAGGGCCGTCGAAAATCTCGCCGGTCGTATAGTAGACGTTGCCGGAGTTACCGGCGGTGAACTGCTCGAAGTACGAGTAGGGAAAGCTTTTCGCCAAGGCTTCCACGGTGCGCGTCTGGCCTGAGGAGGTCTCCGTACCGGTCGAGACGATGTCGTAGTAGACTAAACCGTTGGTCGTGGTCCACGCCTTTGTGACCGTCACGTCGTAGTGCTCAGTAGACGGAGCTGCATACGAATAGCTGATGTCCGGTGGGATCTGCTGTCCCGCCCCCGTCGCGCTTTCTTCGATGTTGAGCACCATGTTCTCGACGCCCGCATACGCGGTATTCAGCGCTTTGGCGCTGTTGCTATGCGAACCGACCGATCCAAGTTCGGCTATCATCTGCCCCATGAGCGCACCGATGAGTACGAGGAACACCATAGTCATCAGCAGCGCGGTGATCAGCGCTATGCCTCGCTCCCTGCGGGGAGAATGCCTGTGGTTGGAAATGCGTGATTTCATTGCGGTGTGAACCCCATGGCGACTTGCGTGGAGAGGTCGTAGGTCCCATGCTTGCCTTTCGACGGGGTCGTCGAAAGGTCGATCTGGAACAAAATGTTTTGAGCGCTGAGCGGCGTCACGCCGAAAGCAGTGACGTTGCGGGCGAGGATGTCGGTCTTGACAACCCCGAGAGCACAGCCCGTGCTGTCAACTTTGCGCGTGATAGTGTCTGCAGCGGCGTCGTAGGCGAGCGTCACGTCGTCGTAACACGGTACGGGCGCGCCCTTCGCGTTGGTGGGTATCGGCTTTGGAGCCGCTGCCATCCCACCCTTGCCCTTGTGCACGCGCCAAAACTCAATGGTGGTGACAGTCGGCCCCGGAGGGACCGATGGAGCGGCGGGCACGATCACCATCGGATAGTCGGGCCCCGTGAAGTCCGTCTCGTTCGGCATGGCCTGTCGGAACTCGTTCGAGACCTTGGCCATTGCGATGCGTGCGTTCTGTTCGGCGGTCAAGTTCGCGTTCGTCAGGTCGTTGTGCTTGAAGACCATGGCGAACTCGACGACCGCCAGCGACATGATGAATCCCATGACCACCATCGAGATGAGCAGCTCGATGACCGAGATGCCGTTCTGGTTCTTCGCGCGCATCATTGGATCACCGTGGGTTGAGGCGTCGGCGTGGGCGCGGGCGTCGCGGTTGGAACCGGGGTAGCGGTTCCGGATGGCTTTGGCGTCGGCACCGGAGTAGGCGGCATCGATGGCTTGGGCGTCGGTGTCGGCGTGGGCGTCGGTGTCGGTGATCCCGGCGGCATCACGCCGCTCGTGTTGGGGTTCGGGTCGTTGCGGCTGAACTGATGCATGGCGAAGATCTGCCGCTTGCCGGTGCCGGCGCCCGTTTGGGCGGATATCCACACGGTAAGGTCGGCGGCGTTCGCATCCGCTTGCTGATCGGCCCGCCACATATACTGGAACTTGCCCGTCTTCGCCAGATTGCTGAAGGGTCCGGCGGCGCAGGTCGGCACGTTGTGCCAGGTCGGAGTCGTCAAGCTGTCGTTATAGGGCGGAAACGCGTTGCCGCAGGGATCCGTCAGTCCGATCGGAGCGGTGGTCCACACACCGCCAACCTGCTCGGACCAAAAGCTTGAGTCCGTGCGCATGTTGTCGATGAAGTAGTTCGCCATGGAGATGGTGACACCGCGATTTGTGGCTTGCCGTTCAGCCTGCGTCGACGCAATCATGTCGCCGGAGACGAACAGAAATGCAATCGTCAAGATGACGGTCGCGATGAGAACTTCGATGAGCGATGTGCCTCGCTGCTGTTTGGGCTTGTGCGATGCTGTGCGCATTCCTGATCAACTCTCTCTTAAAGAAACTTCGGGTGGTTCGCTTACATGATACGACTGCGATGGCGGCGCGCTTCTTACGGGATTTGGACTCCGAAACGGCTTTGCCGAGCATCTGTGACGCGGCCCACGGCCCCGACGCGAAGCACGTCGCGGCGCGCGCAGGGATGGAAAGCGTCATTTGCTCATCCGGCCTATCATCCCACAAACCGTGGTATTACTATGTGACGTGCGCCATACGCGCGCGAACGCGGCTGCGACAGCGTAAGAAAAAACCGTCGCTCGGACGGTTTTTAAGAAGTTAGAAGTACGAACTACGAGCCCAAGTCGTCCCACGCGATGAGATTATAGGCGCCGGTCGTCGGGTTGAACGGCGGCGGGTTAGCTTGCAGGCGCGGGTCGTAGATGATGTTGCGGCTGAAGCCGGTGTGGGTCCCGGGCGTGCCCACGATCAGGCCGAGCGCCCCACGTGAGTTCTCGATGACGCCGCCGTTGACCGTCAGTTTGCCCTGATCGCGCGTCCCGCAGGTCGCCGGCTTGCAGTAGATATTGCGGAAGTTCCCGTGTTTCCAGTTCTCGCCGGGATACCCGGCGATGATGCTCGCGTCGATCGTGATGTCGCTGGCAAGCGTGTCCACGATCACATCGTTGCCCCACAGGGCGACTTCGTCCCGGATCGGGTCCGCATATTTGAGGTTGCCGAGCACCACGATGTTGTTGTTCTGCGTCCAGCCTGCGTAGTCGGGCGTGGCGAACGTGTACGAGCCTTGCAGCGTCACGTCGGGCGTCTTTGCTTTGCCGAACTGGATGCCGCCGACCGCGAACACCGCGCCGTTGCCCAAGTTCGGGTTGCCGGGCGCCGGCGCGCCCGAAGGCACACCCGAATAGGTCTTGCTCACGCCGTTGTACGTCACTTTCGTGCTGCCCGGGCTGCCGAAGGTGATCGCGAGATCGTACGAGCCGCCCGACCAAGGACCGCTGATCGACATGTTCTCCGTATTGCCCGAACTGGAACTCGTGACCGTCGCCGTGCCGCCGGCCGCATTGATGAAGATGCCGGTCGTCACCGACGTGCCAGAATTGGAGACCGCATCCTTGGCAGGGACGTCGGACGGAGCGTCGATGTAGACGCCCGGCGCGACCGACGGAAAGCCGCTGGCGAAGGTGTTCGAGGCATCCCCTTGCCAGGCTTCGCTCGCGACGATGATGTTCGAGGATGGCTGCGGCAGTGCCAGCGGCACCGGGTTGATCGCGAATGCGTTTTGACCGCCCGCCGCGATCATGTCCCAGTCGCGCGCATCCGGCTGCGTCTTGCCCTCATCTTCGTCGTTCCAAATCGGCTCGTAACCGGTCTGCACTCCTTGCTTGAAGATCGGGCCGACGGTGTCATTGAAATCGATATGCATGGGGCCGCCTGAGTATACGGGCCCGTCGTAGACTTGGTCGGGGCGGTACCACACCGGTTTGCCGAATTGGTTCACTTCGTAGTTCGAGAAGCTGGCGTAGCGTGCGTACGGCTGAGCGCGCGCGATCGCGCTGACGACCCGGTGCTGCTTTTCGATACCATTGTCAACGCTGCCGGTCGAGGTGATCAGGTAGTACGTCAGGCTGCCGGTGATCCATGTCCGAGCGATGGTGGCTGTATAGCTCGTGTTGCTGGGCGCGCCGTTGGCCTCGGGGTAATCATACTCCAAGGGAGTATTCGGCGGCGGGAGATTCGCCACGGCGTTCGTCTGTATCGCCGCGACCATGCCGTGAACGCCGGCGTCCGCTGCCGTCAGCGCGCGGTTTGACACGCCATGGGCGTGAACGCTGTTCACTTCCATCGCGAGCTGCGAGACGAGGCCGCCTGCGAAGATCAGCAGCACCAGCATGAGGCCGATAACGGTGATCAGCGCGACGCCCCGCTCGGCGCCGGCGCGATCGATGCGTTCCTTTGTCACTCTGTTCCTAGACCCCCGATGTAGACGACGCTGTCCAAGGTGAAAGTGCAAGCGCCGTTGCGGCAGTGCGACGATGGCGCGGCGACGGTGATGTCCACGGAGTATCGCGTTCCGTCGCCATTGGAGGTGACGGCGAACTGTGTCACGCCTGTCCCCAAGACCGTTCGCACCGGAGCGCCGCCGCCTGCGACCGGCCGGACCAGTTTCTCGAGCACGCCCGGAGAGAGCGGATCGATCTGTACGGTGACGATGTCGAACGGTGGGCAGGGCGCAAGGTTGTTCGGCGCGGCGCACAAGGGTATGGGAACGCCGAGGCTGCCTTGGCGTACCCGATAGAACTGAGCCACCGGGCCGGTGGAACTGACGGCCGGCTGCGTGACCGTGGGCGGAGGGCCAGACGGAAAATCGGTGAGATCCGGAAAGGCGGCGCGCATCTCATTGCTCACGCCGGTCAGCATGATGCGAGCTCCCCCTTCCGCATCTGTATTGGCTCGCGTGTGGAGCGTGTGGCTCACCACTCCGCTGAACTCGAGTCCGATGGCGGTCAGTATCAACCCGAAGATGCCCACGACGACCAGCATCTCGATGAGCGTGAAGCCGCGAGCCGGCAGCGTGCGTCGGCCCTTCATTCGAACGTGCCCGATGGTTTGGGCGATGGCTTCGGCTTCTTGGTTCCCGTGGGGCTTGGGCTCGGCCGTGGTGTCGGCGAACCGGGCGGGCTCGGTGATGTGCTCGGGCACGGCTGAGTGCAGGGCGGCGGTGTAGGCGTTGGCGGCAGGATGCCGGCCGGACTTGCGGGCGTCGAGATGTTGCCGCGCGTGCTGTGCAGCTCGTAGATGTCTTGGCGTCCGCCTTCGTTGACCAACACCCAGGTCGTGAGTTCGGCTACCCTCGGGTCAGGCGGAGAACCTTGTTGCTGAGCCTTCCATTTGAATTGGAAGGCGCTTACGCCGATCAAATCCGGGAACGCGCCTGCGTTCACGCCGTTGGGCAGACATGCTGGAGCTTGGTGCCAGCCTCCTTGAGCGGTGATAGAATCGGTGTAAGGCGGCCACGGGTTGCCGCAGGGATCGGTCGTTCCGGGGCCCGTGTTCCAGTCGCTCCAAAATATGGGGTCTTGGCGCATGACGCCCAGAAGGTAATTCGCGGCGGAGATGCTTTCGGTCCGCGTGGCCGCGACGTTCTCGGCCTGAGACGACTGTATCAGGTCGCCGGTCAGGAAGAGAAAGATCATCAACAAGAGCGTTACCGCGATCAAGATCTCGATCAAGGTCGTGCCGCGGCGTGTGGAAAGGCGAAATCGCCCGTTCATCATAAAAGCTCCCGGCGACAATAAAGATGGCCGTCTTACTTTGCAAGGGCTGACGCCCGCGTGAGCCCAGTCACATCAGCTATTGGACCCTTCCCGCGCGTCTTTGTCACAGGTCATATGACAGGGACGCGAAGGCCGCGAAGCCCTACACCATTGCAGCCTCGCATGTCGAACGCGAACGTCGAAGCACTATGATAAAGGATTCGGCGAACGGCGGCATCGGCCGCACGCACCGCTTTGCCTGGGGGCCATATGCTCGAAAAACACGCCTTGTTTAGGGACTTTCGGGCCTTCGAGCTGCCGGACGGCGAGATCCGCAGCCTGTATCTGCATTGGTCCGCGGGCCCCTACGACCAGACTTCATCAGCGTACCATTTCGTCGTCGGTTACGAGAGAGGACAGCTATTCGCGCGGCAGACCCACGATGTCAGGGAGAACATGCGGAGCTTAAGCGAGGATCTTCCCTATGCGGCTCATACCAGAGGGCGGAACTCGTATGCGATCGGGGTCAGCGCGCTGTCCATGCTGGACGCCACTCCGCAGAACTTCGGGCCCGCGCCGCTCACGGATGAGCTCGTCGACGCGCTGTGCGCAATGTGCGCGTTTCTGGCGCGGCGGTATCACATCATCATCGACGCCGAGCACGTCATGACCCACGCTGAGGCGGCGATCATCGACAGCTATTTCGGTCTCTTGCCGGAGGAACGCTGGGACCTGGCGCGCTTGCGGCCGGTCCCGGTGCCGATCACGGCCTCAGAGGCGAAGGCAAGCGGCGAAGCGCTGCGAGCGCGCATCCGCAGCTATCTTTAGGAACGCGCTATGCCGGGTGCGTCGCGCCCTATTCCATCGACCATTCATAGGAGTTCCAGTTCGCCGACTCGGCCGGCGAAGGCCTGAAGCCCTGGAACTCTTTCGGATAGATGTCGATGCGCCGCTCCGAGAACATGAACATGGTCGGAGCCTGCTCGCCGAGCTCTCTTGAGATGATGCGATAATCTGCGATGCGGCGCTCGCGCTCGATGTGCAACAGCGCGTCGACTTCGGCCGCGTCCAAGGCGCGGTCGCACCAGAACAGATCGTTTTGACCTATCGGCGGAAATTGATTGCAGCGGTACAACGAAGAATTATCCGGATCGATGCCGGCCACCCAGCCGAAATACGCCAACTGGTACTTGCCTGAGTTGATGATGCCGCCGTTCTGCGCGGACGCGAAGAAGATTGTCGCGGGATACGGCTTTTGCGTCAGGGCGATGCCGACGGCTTTGAGTTCCTGCTGCATGAGAGCGCCGAGCGCTTGTGCTATCTGTTGGCCGCCGATGTACGAGAGCTGAAGCTCCAGGCGCTTGCCGTTCTTCGTGCGGATTCCGTCCGGCCCGATTTTCCAGCCTGCTTGATCCAGCAGCGCAGCCGCTTTGGCGGGATCGTACGGGAAATATGGCGGCCGATGGTCGTTTGCCCAACTGAACACCGACTGGTCGGTGTCGCTGAACTGAAAAGCATCGTGCGTCGCGTCGTGGGCGATGCGCTCGCGGTCGGTGGCCGAGATGATGGCGCGGCGGACGTTCACATCGCTTAGGACGGGGTCTTTGGTGTTGAAGTCCACGTGGCCGAACACGTTTTCGGGGGTCAGCGTCAGTTGGTACTCCTTCAGACCTTTCAACTGCGCGAGCTTGCCGGGGTCGGCGCGAAACCAGGCGTCGATCTCGTGGGTCTGCAGCTGTGTGACGATCGTGTTGCTGTCGCCGACGACGCGGAAGACGATCTTGTCGAGCTTAGGCCGCCCGCGCCAGTACAGCGGGTTCGCCGCGAGGGTGATATGATCGCCATGCTTCCACTCGACGAACTTGAACGGCCCCGATCCAATCGGGTGATTGTTCCAGGCAGCGTGGTTGAGGTCGTGGTTGCCCTGCAGCAGATGTGCGGGCAGAATCGAATAGCCGCCCTGCAATCCCATGAAGTAGGCGATGATGGGCGCGAAGACATTCTTCATGTGGACGACGACCGTGGCGTCATCCGGCGCGACGACATCCTTGATCTGATCGTAGCCCGTGCGCACTTGCACGTTGTTGGCGGGGTTCATGATCTGCTGGAACGTGAACACGACGTCCTTGGCGGTTAAAGGGACGCCATCTTGCCACTTCACGCCCTTGCGGATATGGTAGATGATGGTCTTCCCATCTTTTGATATGCCGCCGTTCTCGAGGGTCGGCACTTCGGTCGCGATCTCGGGCACGAAATTGTCGTGGTCATCGACGTTGAACAAGAACGAGTACATGAAATAAGCCAAATCGATGGTGACGATCTGCGTCGAGAGCAGCAAGCTCAGATTGTCGGGCTCGGCGATCTCGGCGTAGCGCAGGACGTGTGGTATCACGCCCTTGGTCCGCTGTTGCGCCCCCGTCCCCACGCCGGTGGAGACCTTCGTGCATCCCGAGCCTATGAGGACGGCGCAGAGCAGCGCCGCGCCTAACGCCGTTCGCTTCATCGCATCGACCACTCCCAGGTGTTCCAGTTGCTGGTCGTCGCCGGGGCCGGCACAAAGCCAATGAGGTTGGGCGACGTGACGTAGATCTGCCGCGCGAAGTACAACAAAACGGTCACCGATTGAGAGGCGATCTCTTCCTGGGTGATGGCATAAGACTTCTTGCGGACGTTTTGGTCGTAGCTGAGCAGGCCCGCCTTTTCCGCTTCGTGCAGCCTCCGATCGCACCAGTACAGATTGTTCTGGCCAACCGGAGGAAACTGGTCGCAGGCATACAGCGAGTACTCATCGCCCGGGTCGACGCCGGCCACCCAGGAGAAAAATCCGGCGTCATACTTGCCGGTCTGCAAGATCCCCCCATCCTGGAAACCGGCAAAAAAGATGTTGGCCGGGTAGTTCTTGACCTTGGCTGCGATGCCGACGTCTTTGAGCTCTTGCTGGATCAGCGACTCGACCGCTTCGCCGGTGGCGCCGCCTGCGACCGACGAGAGATTGAAGGTCAGCTTCTGTCCGTTCTTGGTGCGCACTCCGGAAGGGCCCATAGTCCATCCGGCGGCATCCAGCAACGCGCGCGCCTTTTGCGGGTCGTAGTCAAAGCGCATCACGTTCGGATTGTAAGCCCATGAGAACTCACCTTGATTGGTCGCAGCCACGATGTTGACGCCATGTGAGATGTTGTCGACGATCCTGTGCTTATCGATGGCATAGTTGATGGCGCGCCGAACGCGCACGTCGTTGAACAAAGGATTTTTTTGATTCAAATCGATGTGCGCGAAGAGATTGGAAGGTTCCAGCTGTACGCGGTAGCCCTTGAGTTTTTTGATCTCCGGATAGAGGTTGGACGGGGCCCGGAACCACGCGTCCACCTCATGCGTCTGCAGCTGCACGAGAATGGTCGTATCCTTCGGGATGATCTTGTAGATGATGTGCTTCAGCTTGGGCGGCCCGCGCCAATATAATGGGTTGGCTTCGAGTTCTATGCGGTCGCCGTGCACCCAACGGACGAACTTGAACGGCCCGGTCCCGATCGGGTGCGTGTTGAACGGCACGTGGTTGATGTCGGGATATTTCTCGAGCAGATGCGCCGGCAGGATCGGGTACTGGCCGCTCTCGGAAAAAAACTGAGCGATGGCCGGCGCATAGATGCTCTTGAGATGAAAGCGTACTTCGTAGTCGCCGACCGGCTCCACGCGGGCGATGTGATCCCAGCCGTTGCGCGTCTGCAGATTGTTCCGCGGGTTCAGGATAGCTTTGGTCGTGAAGACCACATCGCGCGATGTGAAGGGCGCGCCGTCCTGCCATTTGACGCCCTTGCGCAGGTGATACGTGATCGTGAGGCCATCTTTGCTGATGCCCCCGTTGGCCAGCGTGGGCACCACCGTTGCCAGTTCGGGCACCCAGCGCTCCTTGTCGTCGAGGTTGAAGAACAACCCGTAGATGAACATGTCGAGGTCGGTTCCGACCGCCTCGAGACGCAACAATGGATTGAGATTGCTGACCTCTTGGATGTCGGCGTAGCGCAACGTGCCGGGAATGCCGAACGATGACTGAGGGGTCGTCTGCAGACCGACTTTCGTGCACGAAGCCGAAGCGAAGGCGAACAGCACGACGAGCGCCCACCGCAGAAACTCAGTGAGCGCTTTGCGTTGCATCGTGGTGACCGAGCGAACGGATGTCTTTGAAAAGCGCAGGGCGCTCAAAAACCGGTCGGACCGTTCACGATGACGGTCAGCGTGCCGGCCATGTTCGGTTGGATGAGGCTGTGATACGCGAACGTTCCGGGAATGGCCGCGACCCAGGTCCAGCGCCCGCCGTTGGGAGCGATCGGTCCGGAGTCAAACGCGCCCACCGCGGTCGCGGTGTGCGGCTGGGAATCTTGGTTGATCCAGGTCACGAGCGTGCCTTCCAGGACGGTGACGTTGCCTGGGCTAAACGACGTGCTGTTGATGACGATGGTCACTTGGCCGGTGTGCGTCTTGGGACCGCATGAGACGCAGAGGGTGACGACGGCGATAAGCACAGAGAAGCAGGTCATCATAAACCTGCGGCGATGCTTCATGGCGCCGATTTCCTTTCGATGACGTTCATTCCCTTGCACGCAAAAACCGCTGCGATCGCGTGCGCGCTCATCACCGCAGGCGGCATCGTTGCGGCACTGCCGCGCGCCTCTTTCCCTCTTCGAGGGCGCGTCGTCTCGCAGACACAAGCAGCCCCGCTGAACCTTCGCATCAGGTATCCAGCTGACGGAGCGCGGCTGCCGTACCTGACGAAATCGTTCGTCTTCGGCCAGGCGCCCCCCGGCGCTTTCGTGAGCGTCAACGGCGCGCCGGCGACGGTTGCGCCAAGCGGCGGGTGGATCGCCTTCGTGCCGTTTTCGCCGGGCCGCTTTGCGCTGCATGTCACCGCTTCAGTGCGCGGCGTTGTCTCGAGCGCAGACACTTCCGTCACCGTGGCCCCGTCGCCGCACAGTCTGCCGCCGACACCGGCGCGCGTCGACGCTGATGTTGCCCCAGCGCCTCAGGCGGATCTCGTTGTGGAACCGGGCGATGATGTCCGATTGAACGTCAAAGCGAGCGCATCCAGCCGCGTCAGCGCGACGTTGCCGGGCATCGCCGCTGCAGTTGCCCTCTTGGAGACGACGGCGACGAGCTTGAGCCCGAACGATCAAGCGCGCGTGCTCGGCGGCGCGCGAGCGGGCGGAGACACGATAGCAGGCATCTACGAAGGGGAAGTGCGCGTTCCGGCGTCGGCCGCCAACACAACGGCGAAAGTGACGTATACCATCGTGGCGACGGACGGCTCAACCGCCGCAGCGACGTCGAAGGGCGTTGTTTCCGTGCAACCGGTGTCTGCGAGACGGGTCGGAGTGATCGTCCTGGCCGACCGTACCCGTGACCTCGATGCGCGTCCGTATGGAATCGTCGAATCATCCCCGGACGGCGGTTGGCTCTTCTTTCCGCCGGCGGGCACGCCGTTCGGCGTGACCGGAAGCGACGGCGATTACTACCGCGTCGCTCTTGGATCCAATCAACAAGGTTGGATCAACAAACGATCGCTCGTCTTGCAATCCGCTGGCAGACCGATGCCCAGCGCTGACGTGCAAGACGTCGGAATCCGCGACGAGCCGCGCGCGACCACCGTACGCATCCACCTGACCGCGCGCGTTCCCTACCGCATCGACGAGTCGCCGAACGGGCCCAGCCTGCGCGTGCGGCTGTACGACGCGACCGCGGGCACCGACTACATCGCGTACGGGCACGATAAAGCGCCGATCCGATCCGTTCGCTGGGATCAGTTGCCGGGCGGCATCGCCGCCCTTGACATCGATCTGCGCCAACGCACGCTATGGGGCTACCACGCTGACTGGGACGGCGACGATCTCCGTCTGACGATCAAAAAGCCGCCCCACATGGCGAGGGCGCCCACGCCGGCCGTGCGCGGGCTGCTCGTCGTCGTTGATCCCGGCCACTCGCCCGACACGGGGGCAATCGGACCGCTCGGCACGCAAGAGCGCGATGTCAACCTCGCGATCGCGAAACGGTTGGCCGTTCATCTGCAATCGCTAGGGGCGCGCACCGTCCTGACGCGCTACGCAAATGTGCCCGTCGGCTTGTACGAGCGCACGGGCCTCGCGTCCAAGCTCAACGCTGACGTCTTGATCAGCGTCCACAACAACGCGCTGCCGGACGGCTCTGATCCCTTCAATCACCACGGCTTTTCCGTGTACTACTATCAGCCGCACAGCCTCGAGCTTGCGCGATTCATCCACGCTTCGTACGCGCGGCGCACGCATCTCGTCGACTACGGCCTCTACTACGACAACCTGGCGCTCGCGCGGCCCACCGAGGAACCGGCCGTCTTGACCGAGTCGGCCTTCATCATGTGGCCGCCGGAAGAGATGCTGCTGCGCGATGCGGCGTTCCAAGATCGCTTGGGTTCCACTATCGCCGCCGGCATCGAGAGCTGGGCCGAGGCCATGCGCGCCAAGGAGCGTTAGAAGAAGCGTTAGGGCGAAAGGATGCCTTCCGCGTAGAGCAGCTGCTGCTGCGCGGTCTTGTAGGCGTAGAGAGCGTTCACTTGATCCGATTGCGCCCTCGTGAGCTGATTTTGCGCGTTGAGCAGCAGCGGCAAGGTCGTCACCCCTGCGCGGTATTGAGCGTTCGTGACGCTCAGCACGACGCGCGCCTGATCGAGTTCGGCGTTCGCCGCGGTAAGGCCGGCTGAGGCTGTCGAGACCCCGAGATACGCCTGCTGCACGTTGAGCCTCACATTGAGCTGCGCCGTTTGCAGATTCGCTTGGGCGGTGTTGGCTTGAGCCTCGGTCAAGGCCGTCTGAGCGCGGATCAATCCGCCGTCGAAAATGGGAAACGACAGCGCCAGTCCGACCGAGTAGCTGTTGCCGAAATTCCCGCCCGACGGTGAGGTGCTCGCGACGCCGTCGCTGGCGGTGCCCGCCAAGACGGGAAAGCGGCCGAGGCGCGCAGCGCGCACGTTCTCCTGCGCGGCTTGCAGATTCGCGTTGGCCGCGAGCAGGTCTGCGCGTTGGCTCAAGCTGGTCTGCAGGATCTGATCGAGAGGCGGCTGGCTATGGGAGACCGATGTGTCGTCGGTAAGCGTCACGTTCGCTTGAGCGGGCACGCCGATTGTCGCGAGCAAGGCGGCCAGATTGGAGGCTTCGCCGTTGAGCGCTTGCGCCACCGCCAACTGAGCTTGCGCGACCGGCAGCTGCGCCGTCAGGACATCCGCACGCGCCGCCACGCCGGCGCGAAACTGCGCCCGGACCAGCCGCTCTTGCACCTGGGCGACGCTCAACGATTGCCGCGCCGCTTGCAGCTGGTGGCGTGACTGCAGCGCCGCGTAGTACTGCTGCGCGACGCTGAGGATGACCGTCTGGATGTCGCGCACGAGCGAAAGGCGCGCGGCATCGGTGCTGAAGCGCGCCGAAGCGACTTGAGCGGCCACCCGTCCACCGTCGATGATCAGCTGGCGCAGATTGACGTTCGCGTTGTTGGAGGTGACGAGCGCGGAGCTGGTCGACGCTCCTGCCGTCCCGCCCGTTCCGTTCGTTCCTCGAAACACCGCCTTCGAGCGATCCGAGGATGCTTGTGCGGAGACATTCGGCAGCTGCGCGCTGCGCGCGATGTCGACGCCTGCCGTGGCCTGCTCGATGGCGGCGCGCGAAACCGCGAGCTGCGGCGAGGATGCAAGCGCGATCTTCTCCGCGTCGCTCAACGAGAGCGTTGCCGGCGCCGATGGGAAGGCGGCGGGCGGCGGGGTCTCGGTCGTGACCGAGCC
Source organism: Candidatus Eremiobacter antarcticus (assembly GCA_003244105.1). GTDB lineage: Bacteria > Vulcanimicrobiota > Vulcanimicrobiia > Eremiobacterales > Eremiobacteraceae > Eremiobacter > Eremiobacter antarcticus. The sequence continues at coordinate 46,801 of QHBK01000015.1, forward strand.
TGCAGCAGCGGAAGCGACGGGCGTCGGAGTGGCGGTCGCTGGAACTATGGTAACAACCGGTGTCGGAGCAGCGCTCGCTTCCGGCGTGGGCGATGCGTCGGCGGCGCGCGCCGGTTCGGCGGCCAACCCCAACGCTAGGGCGCAGAATGTCGCCGCTGCGGCGGCCATGATGTGGTTTGCGTTCATACCCTCTCTTCTTCCGACTATTCGATGTTCATGAGAAACCAGAGAAGCCCAAAAATAAAGTCGCGACCGTCGTCGTGACGACCGCGACCGGACCACTTACCGCTACGTTCGCGAGGAAGATGGCGCTTGGCCCCCGGTTGAACCCACGCTGACCGGTGATCCGTCGCGCAACTGGTCAGGACGCTGCAGGATGATGGACGTCCCCGGGCTGATGCCCGGTCCGCTCACTTGCGCATCGTTGTCGGTTTGCAAACCGCGCTGCACCGCGACGGACTTCGCCTTTCCGCTGCACTTGCAGCCGGGCGATGCCTTGGCGAGCACGTACACGGCATCGCCTGTGTCGCCGGTGAAGATCGCCGCCCGGGGCACGATGACGACGTTGCGCCGCTCGGCTTTCACGAAAGCGCCGTTCGCGACCATGCCTGCGCGCAGCTGCAGATCGTTGTTGGGCAGCACGACGCGCGCCAGATACGAGAGAGTTCCTTGCGTGGTCGCCCCGTTGACGGTGGCTACTGCCCCATGCCAGACCCGTCCGGGCTGTGAGTCCACCGTGATGTTGACCTGCGTGCCCGCATGTATATAAGGAAGGCTTTCTTCTGGAACGCCGATGTTGACATAAATGGGGTTCAGTTGCGAGACCTGCAGGAGCGCTGTGCCGGGACCCGCGAGCGTGCCGGTATCGACGCTGCGCTGGGTGACCACGCCGTCGAACGGCGCAGCGATGACGGTCTGAGCGATCTGCGCGCTGATGAACCGGACCGCACCCGACGATTGCGCCACAGCGGCCTGCAAGCTTCGGATTTCCGACTGAGCAGAGGTTTGGGCATTGCCGGTCATAGCCGCCTGCTGGGCTGCGACCTCAGCGCTGCGCAGTTGGGCCTGTGCGGCCGCGGCTGCCTGCTGCGACTGATCGACGGCCGACTGTGAGACGTATCCTTGCGCGAGCAACTGCTGATTCCGCCGCAAGTTCGTCTGCGCCGTTTGATACGCAACCCGTGCGGATTCCAAGTTGGCGTTCGCAGTGGCCGAAGCGCCCATGTTCCCGCTCTGCGTCTGCGCCAGCCGCGCTTGCGCCGCAGCCAAGCTCGCCTCATTTTGCTCCAGCTGCGCTCGCAGCGTCGAGTCGTCGATACGGATGAGCACCTGGCCGGCGCGGACACGGTCGCCGACGTTTGCGTTCACCGCCAGCACTGCGCCCGTGATCGCCGAAGACAGGTTGGCCTGTTGCTTGGCGGCGGTGGTCCCCGTCAGCGTCAGCCGCTCCGCGATGGTGCCCCGATGGGCGACCGCGACGGTGACGGGCAGCGCCTGCGGCTCCGCAGCGCGCGAGGCAGTGGCCGACTTCTTGGCGCAGGCCGATGCGGAAATCGCCGCGCACAGCAACGCGCAGGCGATGATGCGCCGAAACGCAAGCGGGGATGTGGTTTTAGAATGCACGAAAATGCTACTCTTGCAGGCCTTCAAATGTTTCTCGATGGTATCGCGATGACGCGTTCGGGTCCGGGCGCCGCATGAGCAAGCGCTTCTCGGGCGTGGTCGCTGGTCTCATCGTGCTTGTGCTTTTCACAATCGCCGGCCTCCTGCTGTGGACCGACGTGAACGTTTTCCGTGAGACTTCGACACACAGCCCCATCGAAAAGAAAGCCCCTGACGTCTCCCTTATCAGCATGAGCGGAAAGCCGGTCCGGCTCTCCTCGTTCGAGGGGCGGCCGCTTTGGCTCAACTTCTTCGCCACCTGGTGCACTCCGTGCAAAGCCGAGATGCCCGACGTCGAAAAGCAATACCGGCGCCTGCATAAGCGCGGCCTCGTCGTGCTCGGCATCGATCAGCAAGAAACCGCCGCGCTGGTGGCGGACTTCTCGCGCCGCTTCGATCTGTCGTTCCCACGCGTCATCGATGCGGGTAAGGCTGCCGAAGCGTACGGGGTGCACGCCATACCGACGTCGGTGTTCATAGACCGAGCCGGCATCGTGCGAGCGGTGCACATCGGGGCGCTCTCGTCAGCGCAGATGGACGCCGAACTGGCGAAGATCATGGGGACGACGGGGTCGTCCTAAAAGCTGCGCGCAGGGCGGCTGCCCAGAACGGCTCTACACAAACGGCTCTACTGAGTTATGGGGGTCTCGCCGTTGCTGCGTCCCCCGCCCGGCTCTTTGCCGTGCGCAGCGATCCATTCGGCGGCTTTGCGCGCACCATCCATCTGCGCCTTGACGACCGCGACATAACGAGGGCACTCCGGGCCGTTGGGCTCGTTGCAGTAACCACGCACGCAGGTGGCGCCTGCATCTTTGAACAGGATGGGATCTTGCTTTTTGAGGATGCGCAAAACCTGAAAAGCCATCTCGCGGATCTCCCACTGCGCCATGTTGCACGTGCGCAACGTGAGAAACTCGTACCAAGCGCGCGCGTTGCCCGACACCACCATCTGACTGGCTGCCGCGTTGGGCAAGACAAAGCGCGCGTCTTCGCCTGCGATGCCGGCGTTGAGCAGCGCGCGATACGTCTCGCCGATCTGCGCCATCAGTTCGTCGAAGCGAGCAGACAGCTCAGGCAAAGACGAGAGCCTGCGCGGCTTCACGTAGGCGAAATCTGAACCTTTGAACGCGAGATAGCGTTGGCTCTGTTGGTCGAATTGCAGGTGCCGGTGACGCACGAGCTGATGGGTCGCCGCTCGCGAGATGCCGGTCACACCGAACACGTAGATGTTGTGTTCGAGCGTGGAATGATGTCCCGCCGACCGCACACGATCGACCGTCTGTACCATATCGTCCGGTTTTGCGTGCCAACGCTGCATGATCGCATCGGGTGCATTCGCCGAGTAACAGGTGCGCGCGGCCGTCGCGGTCATCTCGGTCGGATGCGGCGACTTTTCCAGCAGAACGACGTGCACGGATGTTTCAGGCATGGTTGAATATCACGAGATCACCAGCATGGCCAGTCGGTTTTCCGCCTTCGAGCTCGGGTGTCCGTCCAGAAACCCCCAACGCGGCAGCCCTTTCAAGCGCGAGGCCGAACCGGCTGTTTGGAGCTTTTCTAGAAGGGTAAGCCAAGCGCGTTGCGAACGTATGGTCGTTTGCCCGACGCGAGACGGCTTCCTCGATAAAAGGCAATGCTCGATGAGCACGTTCCATTTGTTCAAGGAGGAAATGGTTTGAAGCAAT
>QHBK01000016.1:0-53271 GCA_003244105.1 Candidatus Eremiobacter antarcticus
GCGCTGGTGCGCATGGCGCAGGACTTCAGCCTTCGGTATCCGCTCATCAACGGCCACGGCAACTTCGGATCGGTCGACGGCGACCCGCCGGCGGCTATGCGGTACACGGAAGCGCGTTTGGCGGCGATTGCCTCAGAGATGCTTGCGGACATCGATAAAGAGACCGTCGACTTCGTCCCCAACTACGACGCCTCGACCCGCGAGCCAACGCTGTTGCCCGCCCGGATTCCGAATCTCTTGGTCAACGGCTCGTCAGGAATCGCGGTCGGTATGGCCACGAACATCCCGCCGCACAACCTCACCGAGATCTGCGATGCGCTGACGGCCCTCATCGACGATCGTAATATCGCCGACGAGAAATTGCTCAAGATCGTCACCGGGCCAGATTTTCCGACCGGCGCGCTCATCTTGGGGCGGGAAGGGATCCGCCAGAGCTATCTCACTGGCCGCGGCTCCATCCTGATGCGCGCCAAGCACGAGTTTGAGGAGCTGCGCGGCGGTCGCCAAGCCATCATCATCACCGCCATCCCCTTCCAGCTCAACAAGACGAAGCTGATCGAGTCCATCGCCGAGCTCGTCACCAACAAGAAGACGACGGGCATCGGCGATCTGCGAGACGAGAGCGACCGCAGAGGCATGCGCATCGTCATCGAGCTGAAGAAAGAAGCGCAGACGCAACTCATCTTAAACCAGCTCTACAAGCACACGCCGCTGCAGTCGTCGTTCGGCGTCAACAACGTGGCTCTGGTCGACGGGCAGCCGCGTACCCTCTCGCTGCGCCAGATGCTCGAAGCGTATGTGGAGCACCGCAAGGTCGTCGTGACGCGGCGTTCGCAGTACGAATTGCGCAAGGCCAAAGAGCGCGCTCACATCCTCGAGGGCTATCGCATCGCGCTCGATCATATCGACGCGATCATCAAGCTCATCCGCGGCTCGCAAACCACCGAAGCGGCGCGTGAAGGCTTGATGAAGCGGTTCAAGCTTTCGGAGATCCAAGCCAACGCCATCCTCGACCTGCGCCTGCAGCGCCTCGTCGTACTCGAGCGTCAGAAGATCGAAGACGAATACGTCGCCTTGCTCAAGACCATCGCTGGCTTGGAAGATCTGCTCAAGAGCGAGCGGCGCATCTACGGCGTGGTCAAAGAAGAGGTCGGCGCGATCAAAAAGCGCTACGGCGACAAGCGCCGCACGCAGATCGTCGAAGCCGAAGGCGAGTTCGAGATCGAAGATCTCATCGCCGATACGGAAGTCGTCATCACCGTCACGAGCGGCGGATACATCAAGCGGCAGAACGTCGACACGTTCCGGGCGCAAAATCGCGGCGGCCGCGGGATCACCGGATTGGCGTTGCGCAAGGAAGACGTGGTGCGGCACATCTTCTCGGCGTCCACGCACCAACACGTCTTGTTCTTCACCAACCGCGGGCGCGTCTTGCGGCTGCGCGCGCACGAGATCCCTGACGCTTCCCGCCAAGCGCGCGGCACCGCGCTGGTCAATCTCTTGACGCTGCCACCCGGGGAGACCGTGACGACGGTGCTGCCAGTGCGCAAACTCGGCACTGAAGAGTTCCTCGTCATGGTGACCAAGCGCGGCTTCATCAAGAAAACGGCGCTGTCTGAATTCGGCGGCGTGCGCCGTTCCGGCCTCATCGCGATCAGCCTCGCCGAAGGCGATGAGTTGCTGAGCGTCGTGCTCACCGACGGCAAGGCCCAGCTCCTGCTCGCCACGACCGCCGGTTCGGCGATTCGCTTCGACGAGAAGACCGTGCGGGCGATGGGCCGCAACAGCCGCGGCGTTCGAGCCGTGCGGTTGTCCGGCAAAGATGCGGTGCAAGCGATGGACATCATCGGCTCGGACCGCCGCGAGGTGCTCGTCATCACGAGCAAAGGCTACGGCAAGCGAACGGCCATCGACCTATACCGCAAGACCAACCGCGGCGGCAAAGGCATCAAAGCGTTTTCCAAGACGGCCAAGAATGGAGAGATCATCGATCAATTCCTGGTCAAATCCGACGATGAGATCATGCTCATCTCGGGCCAGGGCATCGTCATCCGCATGAAAGTGTTCCAGATCAGAGAGACCGGCCGGTCGGCTCAGGGCGTCCGGGTCATGAAGCTCGACGAAGGCGATTCCGTCATCGCGGCTGCGAACGTCGGGCGTCGAACGGAAGAAGCGGAACGGCTATAGCGGCCGGGGAAATGGGTATGAGGAAAGCAGACCACCACTTCAAAGGAGTTCCGTCGTGAGTAACCTGTTAAACGTCGACCAGAATAGCTTCGGCAGCGAGGTGCTGCAGTCCGCAACGCCTGTGCTCGTGGATTTTTGGGCTCCTTGGTGTGGTCCGTGCCGGATGATCGAGCCGATCGTCGATAAGATCGCTGCGGCCTACCAGGGGCGGCTCAAAGTTGTGAAGCTCAACACGGACGACAACGTGAGCATCGCCGGCAAATATGAAGTGTCCGGAATTCCGTGCCTCATTCTCTTCAAGTCCGGCGAGCCGGTCGACCGCATCGTCGGATACGTGCCGGAAAAGCAGCTGACGGGAGCAATCGAAAAGCATCTGGCGCCGGCCGCCTAAGCGCGGGTTCGGTCGTCAGCGCTGCGGCGGCTCTTGCAGGGCCGCACGCTCATCTCTGAGCAGTTATCTGCATGAATTCACCTCTGCGCGAGATCCCGGCTGTCCACCGCTTCACCGACGATCCGGAGATCGCGGTGTACGACCGCGCGCTCGGCCATGGCGGCGTGCGGACGCACGTGCAAGCGGTGCTCGCCCAGGTCAGGGAGGAGGCGCACCAGGGCGCAACGTCCGCAGATTTCAGCGCCTTGCGCAGTGCCGTGCTCGACCGCCTGCGGCATGAGGTTTCGCAGACGCTGCTTGGCGTCATCAACGGGACCGGCATCCTCTTGCATACCAACCTCGGCCGCGCGCCGCTCGCCGCCGGCGCGTTAGCGGAAGCGACGGCTTTAGGCGGCGGTTACACGAACCTGGAATACGACCTCGAAAGCGGTGAGCGGGGCAGCCGCTACCAGCGCGTCTCCGCGCTCGTGCAGGAGCTTTCAGGCGCCGAAGCTTCGCTCGTGGTCAACAACTGCGCCGCGGCCGTGCTGCTCGTGCTGGACACGTTCGCGAGCGGCCGCGAGGTCGTCGTCAGCCGCGGTGAGCTGATCGAGATCGGCGGCGGCTTTCGCCTGCCCGATGTCTTGCGGAAGAGCGGAGCAACGCTGGTCGAGGCCGGCACGACCAACAAGACGTACCTTTCAGATTATCGCAATGCGTGGCGTGAGACCACTGCGATGTTCTTGCGGACGCATCCCAGCAATTACCGCGTCGTCGGCTTCAGCCAAGAAGTGGAACCAAAAGCGCTGACCGCACTGGCACGAGAGCTCGGCGTCATCGCCTTCGAGGACTTGGGCTCGGGCGCGTTCATCGACCTTGGCGCATTCGGACTTCCTCACGAGCCGACGGTTCCGGAGAGCATCGCTTCGGGATTCGATTTGGTCGCCGTTTCCGGCGACAAACTGCTGGGCGGGCCGCAGTGCGGCATCATTTGCGGCAGCACGGAATGCGTCGAACGGCTGAAGCGCAATTCCCTGGTGCGCGCGCTGCGAGTGGACAAGCTGACGCTCGCGGCGCTCGCTTCCACGCTGTCGGTATACTTAGAACCGAGCCGGCTCCAAGAGATCCCTCTCTTCGCGATGCTCGCGTCCACCGTCGAGAGCTTATGGGCGCGCGCGGCGGCGATCTGCGCTGCTGTGGAAGGGGGCGAGTACGGCGTGCGCGTCGCGCCTTGCCTCAGCGAAGCGGCCACCGGCGGCGGAACGCTGCCTCTGACCTGCATTCCCTCCGCCGGCATAGCGGTCCGATTCGAGGCGTCGCAGGCGCGGATGCTGGGACCCGACCGGCTGGCAGCCGACCTGCGACGGCACAGCCCGCCGGTGATCGCCAAGATCGAAGACGACGCTTTGATCGTGGATCTGCGCACTGTGCAACAGCGCGAGGATGAGCTCGTGGCCGATGCGCTGCGCGCCGCGCTCGCGCCGGCAGCTGCCGCGCGCAACGCCTGAACCGGACCATGCACATCGTCGGCACGGCCGGCCACGTCGACCACGGCAAGAGCTCCTTGGTCATCGCCTTGACCGGGCACAATCCCGATCGATTCATCGAGGAGCGCGAACGCGGGATGACGCTCGATCTCGGCTTTGCGCCCCTGCGCTTCCCGGATGACATCGAAGCGGGCATCATCGACGTTCCCGGACACGAGCGTTTTCTGCATAACATGTTGGCGGGCGCCGCCGGCATGGAGCTGCTGCTGCTGGTCATCGCCGCGAACGACGGTCCGAGACACCAGACGTTCGAACATCTGCAAATCCTGAACTTTTTGAATGTGCAGCGCGCGATCATCGTCTTGACCAAGATCGATCTTGTCGATCCCGAAAGCGTCGAAATCGCCGCCGCGCTCGCTTTGGACGCCTGCTCGGGCACAGTCGCGGCCGCTGCGCCGGTCGTGCCGGTGTCGAGCGTGACGGGCCAAGGCATCGACCAGCTCAAGAGCGAGATCCACCGCGCGTTGGAGCGCCTGCCGGCGCGCGACGAAAATGCGCCGGCCTATCTGCCTATCGATCGCGTCTTCGCGATGCGCGGGCACGGCACAGTTGTGACGGGCACGCTCATGCAGGGCACCATCAGCGTCGGAGACGTGTTGAGACTTCAGCCCTCGGGTCTGCAGGCCAGAGTGAAGAATCTTCAGACATTCGGATCAAACCGAGACCGCGCGGTCGGCGGCTCCCGGGTGGCCGTCAATCTGCCCGGCATCGATGTCGATCAGATAGCGCGCGGGGAGACGCTGGTCGCGTCCGAGACATTGGACCCTGCGTCCGAACTCGCTGTTGAGTTCACGCCGCTTCCCGCTGCGTTGCCGCTTTTGAAGCGCCGGCTGCCGGTGCGCGCGCACATCGGATCCGCAGAGATCACCGGCTCCCTGCGCTTCGATGGCCGGACACCGGTCAACGGCGAGCCGGTCCGCGCAACCGTCAGTTTGTCGAGGGCCGCGGCCGTGCACCCCGGCCTGCGCATTATCTTGCGCCGGTTGAGCCCCAAGGATTTGTTGGGCGGCGCCGTTGTCAGCTCTGCGATCCCGTCCTCAACCGGCGATGATGCGCAAGATTGGAGCGGCGCGCCGCACGCGACTCAGTCCGTCGCAACGGTTCTGGCAGCCGCGGGCTCCGTTCCCAAGTCTGCGGCCAAAATCGCGTCTGAGGCCAACGTCGTTTTGCCAATCGCAAACGCCGCACTCGAATGGCTCGTGAGCGAAGGTCGCGCCGTGCCGCTGCATAAGCCCGCCGAGTTCTTGGGCGCGAACGCGCACCAGCAACTGTGGCTTGCAGCGGAATCCTTCATCGCACGCCGACACTCGGGCTCACCCTGGAAGGCCGGCGCGACAACTGCCGAGATCGCGGGGCAGATCGGCCTCGCCAACAACGAACCGCTCGCTCTGCGTTTGCTCGACCGTTGGCGCGACGAAGGCCTGGTCGCGCAGCACGGAAAGTTCTGGCACCACCCGGCTTTCGTGCCTGCGCTGGACAAGGATCAGGAGCGTTTCTTCTCCGCGGGGATGGCGACCGATGCGCAGTCCCCCTTCTTGCCGCGACCGTTCGGTGATCTTTCAAGTGCTGCCAAGAGGCACTCCGCCACTGCGGGCGAGGCGCTTGAAGCGCTGATCGCATTCGGAGCCGTGGTGCGCATCGGCGATGACGTCTATCGCCGTTCTCAAATCGATGCGGCCCGCTCCGCCATTTCGACCGCGCTTGCCGAGCACGGCCGCGCGACGATGGCGCAGCTGCGCGACGCTTTGGGCACATCGCGCAGATATGCGTTGCCGTTGATGGAGTACTTCGACAGCAGCGGTGTGACGATCCGCGAAGGCGATCTGCGCCGCCTGCGGCAGCCATGACTGATTGCTAGGCGTCGTCCTCGGCCTGCTGGCCGGCTTCACCTACGGTGCAGCGGATTTCATCGGCGGTCTCGCCAGCCGCCGCTCTTCGGCCGTTGCGGTGGTGGTCATCTCGCAGGTGGCAGGTCTCGTTGCTCTTCTGCTTCTCGTGGGTTTGCTCCCCAAGTCTGCGCCGACCGTCGCAGACATTGGCTGGGGTTCCGCCGCCGGTCTGGCGGGCGCGGCAGGCATCACGTTCTTGTATCGCGGGCTCGCCATCGGCCGCATGAGCCTTGTTTCGCCCGTCACGGCGGTGATCGCCGCGATGATCCCCTTCGTTTGGGGCCTCGTCTTGGGCGAGCGGCCCTCGCTGCTCGCAATCGGCGGTGTGGCGCTGGCGCTGATCGCCGTGGTGCTGGTATCCGTTTCCGAACATCCCGGCAATCCTGTGTCCAACGCCGCGCCCGGACTTGTCGGCACCTCGTCTGCCGCCCGTGCGCGCACCAGCAAGAGCGCGCTCAATCTCCCGCCGGGCTTGGTCGAGGCGATGATCTCAGGGCTTGGCGTCGGCGCGTTCTACGTGCTGCTGGCGCACACGGGCCCCGATGCCGGGCTATGGCCGCTTGCCGGTTCCCGCAGCGCGTCGATTGCGGTGCTCCTGGTCTTCGCGGCGGCCGGGCGCCGGACGTTGGTACCGGCACAAGGCGCGTACCCTGCCATCCTATTGTCGGGCGTTATCGACATGCTGGCCAACGCGTTCTACCTGCTTGCCACGCGGCACGGGCTGTTGGCGCTCGTGGCGGTGCTCGCATCCTTGTATCCAGCCAGCACCGTGTTGCTCGCCCGCATCATCTTGAACGAACGGCTGACCCTCGTGCAGCTTGGCGGCGTGGCGTGCGCTCTCGCCGCTGTGGCGGGAATCGCTGCGGGCCAGAACAGCCGTTGAAAACCGCGCTTTCGACGAAAGCGAGAGTCAGGAAAATCAGATGAGCAGTTCGGACCGTACGCGCACCGTCGCATGGCAAGACCCGGCGATCACGGCGGGGGACTCTGCCGTGCGCTCCGGCTTCGAGCGGCTGCAGGCGTTGCTGTGCGGAGAGTCTCCCAAGCCCCCGATGGCCATTCTTGTTGGCATCGAGATGACTGAATGCGAACCCGGGCGCGTCGTCTTCACGGGGACGCCCGCGGAGTTTCACTATAACCTCGGCGGCGTGGCGCACGGCGGTTTCGCATGCACGCTTTTGGATTCAGCGCTCGGCTGCGCCGTCACATCGCTGCTGCCGGCGGGCAGAAGCTGTACGACCGTTGATCTGCACGTGCGCTTCATTCGACCGCTCACGCGTGAGACAGGCGTCGTTCGCTGCGAGGCCACGGTGCTGCACCTGGGCAAGACGGTCGGTACGGCTGAAGCTCGCATCACGGATTCCGGCGGACGTCTGTGCGCCTACGCATCGACCGCCTGCGCCATCCTCGATGAAAAGGGCTGACCGCTGGGTCAACCCTGCCGGATTCGCCCGGGCCGGAGCCGTCATGCCGGCCCGCAAATGTCGATCGTCAAACGGCCACGGGCGCGCGTGATTCCTTTTCGATGGGGACGTCGATCAGATTGCCGTACTCCGTCCACGAGCCGTCGTAATTGCGAACGCTGTCATAGCCGAGCAGATACTTCAGGACGAACCACGTGTGCGATGAGCGCTCGCCGATGCGGCAGTAGGCGATCGTCTCCCGTTTGGGATCGAGGCCCTTGCCCTCGTACAGCGAGACCAGTTCCTCCGCCGATTTGAAACTGCCGTCGTCTTTCACCGCCTGGCTCCAAGGAACATTGATCGCACCTGGGATGTGGCCCGCGCGCTGAGCAGTTTCGGACATGCCGGGCGGCGCGATGATCTCGCCCGTGAATTCCGGCGTCGAACGCACGTCGACCAAGTTGTGCGAGCGATCGCGCACGGTCTCCAAGATGAGGTCGCGTTTGGCGCGCAGTTCCGGATTGACCTCAGCAACCCGGTATTCCGCGCGCGGATAGGACGGCGCATCCTTGGTGAGCGGGCGGTTCTCCGCCAGCCATTTCTTGCGCCCGCCGTCGATCAGCACCACTTTTTGATGGCCGTAGTACTTCAGGATCCAAAACGCAAACGCTGCGAACCAATTGTTGTTGTCGCCGTACAGCACGACGGTCGTGTTGTTGGAGATTCCATGCGATGAGAGAAGCTGTTCGATCTCTTCGCTCGTCGGGATGTCGCGCCGGATCGGATCGTTCAATTGGGTCTGCCAGTTGAAGCCGGCCGCGCCCGGCATGTGGCCTTGGTCGTATGCGGTCGTGTCCACGTCGACTTCGACGAAACGCAAATCTTTGTCGTTCAGGTGCTCCTCGGCCCAAGCCGTCGTCACGAGCATCTCGGGATGAGCGAAGTCACGAGCCATGATGGATCTCCTTTTCGACATCGTCGGCGAAGCGGATATGGTACGTTCTGTGCGATGGCGTCTACTCCTTATTCCCAAGGCGACGCCTTCGCGAGGGACTGCCGATGCTGTGCCTAACCCTTTCTCTGGAAGAAACCAAGCGTCGCGACGAAACGGAGCGGAATGTTCTTCCGGCAGATCTACGATGATGGTTTAGCGCAGGCTTCCTACGTGGTTGGCAGCTCAGGCGACGGGCGCGCCTTGGTCGTTGATCCCTGCCGCGACGTCGACGTCTATCTTGAGCTGGCGGCGCAAAAGGATCTGCAAATCGTCGCGGTGGCCGAGACCCACATCCATGCCGACTTCCTTTCAGGAGCGCCCGAGCTTGCCCGCGTCACCGGCGCAACGTTGCAGCTCTCCGGCGAAGGCCGCGGCCCGCACGGCTACGCGCAGGCGTCCGAAGGCGACGTCCGCTTCTTGAACGATGGGGAATCCTTTTCGTTGGGCGAGGTGCTGGTCAAGGCGCGACACACGCCTGGGCACACGCCCGAACATCTGAGCTTCGAGATCTTCGACGACGCGCGCCAGGCGGAGCCCATGCTGCTGCTGAGCGGTGATTTCATCTTCGTCGGCGATCTGGGAAGGCCCGATCTGCTGGAACGTTCGTTGAACGCGGCCGGCACCGCTCGCGCCGGCGCGCTGCAGATGTTCGCGAGCCTGCGACGTGCGCTTGCAGAGCTTCCGGATTACGTGCAGGTCTGGCCCGGGCATGGAGCCGGATCCGCATGCGGCCGCGCGTTAGGAGCGGTGCCCAGCACGACGCTCGGATACGAGCGCCGCTTCTCGTGGTGGAGTCATTTGCTGGAAACCGGCGACGAGCCCGGCTTCGTCGAAGCGCTCTTACGCGACCAGCCCGACGCGCCGTCATACTTCGCCGCCATGAAAAGACTCAATCGCGGCGACAGACCGTTGCTTGACGCGTTGCCCGTGCCGCCGGCGCTTGATGCAAGCGCTTTGCAGCGTGCGCGCGCTGACGGTGCGGTCGTCATCGATACCCGCAGTAAGCAAGCCTTCATCCGGTCGCATCTCGCAGGCGCCGTCAGCATTCCAGATGGTCCATCGTTCTCAAATTGGGCGGCGTGGTTCGTACCGCTTGGAAGCGCCATCGTGCTGATCGCGCCTCAGGCCCGCGTTGAGGAGCTGGTGCGCCGCCTCATCCGGGTCGGCCACGATCGCATCATCGGCTATGCGGCAGATCAGTCGCAGGGCAAATCCGCGCTTCAACCGCTGCCCGAGATATCAGCGGACAGCGCCCATCGGATGTGGTCCGATAAGAAAGCGGTGATCGTCGATGTTCGCTCTGACGCAGAGTATCAGCGCGTACGGATTCCGGGTGCGCTGCACTTGAGCTCGGGGCGCTTGCTCACTGGCTTAGACCGCGTGCCCAAGGGTAGCGCGATCATCGTCCATTGTGCGGCAGGCGACCGTTCTGTTGCCGCCAGCAGCGTGCTCCTAGCCAACGGCTTCCAGCACGTCTTCAACCTCGAGCGCGGCCTGGACGATTGGCGTGCCAACGGCCTTCCGTTAGAATCCCAAGCGGTCGCAGTCCCAAGCTGAGGGGCTTGCGAGCAACCGCACGGCAGGGAATCCTTCAACCGTGCTTCTAGCCTCAGGCATTCCTGTCGTATGCTTTGCCGGAGGATCTTTCAGTATGCCTGTATCCCGCAAGACGTTTTTATCATCCACGGCTGTTGCCGCCTCGGCCGCGCTGCTCGCAGACAAAACGCGTGTTGCCGCGGCAAGCCCTGGGGCAGGCCTTCACTTTCACGTCCTGACCCAAACCGAATACGATCACGCTCTGATGATGAAGAAAATCACGGCGCCGGCGCCGCATAAGCAGGTCTTCCAGTCGGTTTCCCCGCTCCTGATCACGCCCACGATCGCGAGTGTCTACATCCACATGCAGAACGCGATGAACGGTTATCAGTACTCGTTGGGATACGGGCCTAGCAGCCTGGCGACGCTCGCGGTTTTCATCGGGCCGTCGATCGTGCTCGGCCTTAACGATGCGATGTGGAAGAAATACAACATCGGCACCGCGCTCAATCTGGCCTCGACCAACATCTATTACAAGGCGACGTCGAACCTCGACCCGGCCGCAGCGCCTGACGATCCGAACGGCCTCTATCAGGATTGGAGCGCCGAGGCGGTGCTCAAACGTGGCGGCACGTTCATGGTCTGCCACAACGCCACCACCGCAGTCGCGGCGCTGTTCGCCTCGAAGACCGGGCGCACGCCGCAAGCCGTTCTAACCGACTTCAAGCAGAACTTCTTGCCGGAATTCATGCTCGTGCCCGCGGGCGTAACGGCCGTGCAACTCGCTCAAGAGAACGGCTGGAAAGTGTACCCAATCATCTGACATAACGAGGCCGCGGCGCCCGCATGACGGCATCGCTCGCGTTGCTGTTCCTCTACGGGCTCGCCGTCGGCATCTCTTTGGGCCTCACGGGCGGCGGGGGATCGATCATCACGGTCCCGCTGCTCGTTTACTTGGTCGGGGAGCCGGTGCACACGGCGATCGCCACGTCGCTCGTCATCGTCGGTTCGATCTCGCTGATCGGATTCGCCGGACGCCTGCGCCAAGCGGACACCTTCGCGGGATTCGCGCTCGGCCTCGCCGGATTCTTCGGCGCCGCGCCTGGCCGCATCGCTGCGGAGCATTTCTCGGGCCGCACCTTGCTCTTCTTGTTTGCGCTCATCATGGTCGTCGCTTCGGTCGCCATGTTCAGGTCCCAAACGTACGCCCACGACCGGGCGCAGCCGCGACGCTGGCTGTTGATCTTCCTCGGGGGCGCCGGCATCGGTTTTTTGACGGGTCTTCTGGGCGTCGGCGGCGGTTTTTTGATCGTGCCTGTGTTGGTCTTGCTGCTCGGAATGCCCATGCGGTCCGCCATTCCGACGTCGCTGCTGGTCATCGGGATGAACTGCTTGGCCAGCCTCGCCGGTCTTATGCTGCTGCGTCACCGCGGCACGAGCATCGCCGGCACTATCGACTGGCACGTAGCGGCGTTCTTTTTGGCGGGCGGCATCGGCGGCAACCTCGTCGGCGCCGCCATTGCGCGAGCCGCAGACCAACGAGCGTTGAAGCGGATCTTCGCGGTGTTCGTCTTCTGCGTCGGCATGTTCGTCGCCGCAAGCGCCAGCGGATTGGTCCCGCTCGCGGTCAAATAGATCCGTCGTTCTCAGGGACCCAAGGACTGGAGGCGGTATGGCTGAACTGGGCGGCTTCAAACATCCTGAAATCGACGATTATCCGCCTCAGCGCGCGCAAGAGCTCGTGGCCCAAGGTGCGCTGCTCATCGACGTGCGGGAACGTCATGAATGGGATGCCGGGCACATGCCGTCGGCCCAATTCATCCCGATGGGTGAGATCCCACGCCGCATCGCAGAGCTGCCCCGCGATCGCGACATCGTCTTCACGTGCCGGTCCGGCAACCGCAGCGGCACCATCAAGGACTATCTCATCGACGAGCACGGCTATACGCGGGTGCACAACCTGCTCGGCGGGATTCTCGCATGGCAAGCGGCCGGATTGCCGGTGATCAAGTGACCGCATGACGCGGCGGCTGCTCGCGCTTTTGGGCTTGAGCCTGTGCGCAGCGTTCGCGGTTGCCTGTGCGTCGCTGCTTCGCGATGCGGGGGACGCTCCGCTCAACGCCGCACCCAGTGACGCCGCGCGGGCCAACGCGCAAGCGACCGTTCCGCCGGGCGCGCAAGGCAAGCTCATCCGCCTCGGGTACGACATCATCGCAGACACGCGCAACCACGCCGGCCAATACGTCCGTGCCGACATGTCCTGCGCCGCTTGCCACCCGTCGGGGGGCACTCAATCGCATGCAGGCTCACTGCTCGGCACATACGCGAAGTTTCCGCAGTGGAACCGGCGGGCCCGGCGCTTCATCGCATTGCAAGATCGCATCGCGGAGTGTTTTCTGTACAGCATGAATGGCAGGCCGCCGGCCTACTACAGTCATGAGATGGTCGCCATAACCGCGTACATCGCGTGGCTTTCGCGCGGAGCAAAAACCGGCGAGGGATTTGCGGGCCAGGAGGCGGTCAAGGTTCGCGCCGACCGCCCGCCGGATCGCGACCGCGGCGCGCAGATATTCGCGGCCCGTTGCACCACGTGCCACGGCGCAGACGGGCAAGGGCGCAGCGGCCGCTATCCTCCGCTTTGGGGGCCGCGCTCGTTCAACGACAAAGCCGGCATGAGCCGCATGGATCGCATGGCGCCCTTCGTTCGCGTTGCCATGCCTCAGAACGCGCCCGGCACGTTGAGCGATCAGCAGGCCGCGGATGTCTCGGCGTTCGTGCTGGCTCATCCACGACCGCATTTTGACGGCTCGCAGCTCGTTAGATTCCCGGCCGAACGTGCCGCCTATTTCTGAGCTGCGCCGCGCAGACGCGTGGGAGCTTGTCTGCCGCCACGTGAGCAACCCCTCTTTGCGCAAGCACATGCTGGCGGTGGAAGCGGTGATGCGCGCATACGCGCGCAAGTTCGGCGAGGACGAAGAGCGCTTTGCCATCACCGGATTGTTGCACGACTTCGACTGGGAGATCCACCCAAGCGCCGAGGAGCACCCAGAGATCGGCTGCCGCATGCTTGAGGACCTCGGCTATCCGGGCGACATCGTCAGAGCCATCCGCGGCCATGCCAACTACCTCGGGGTGGCACGCGACACGCTGATGGCGCGAACTCTGTATGCATGCGACGAACTGACCGGCTTCATCACCGCGGTGGCGCAGGTGCATCCCAACAAGTCCGTCGCCGAAGTCAGCGTGAACTCCGTGAAGAAAAAGCTGAAGGACAGGCGTTTTACGGCCAACGTCAAGCGGGATGAAGTCGATGAAGGCGCAGCCGAACTCGGCGTGCCGCTCGACGAGCATATCGCTTTCATCATTGAAGCGCTCAAGCAAGAGGACGCGCTCAAACCCGATGTGAGGGTGGATGCCGTTCGCTAGAGCCGTCAGCCTTTGGCGTGCTCAACCGCCGAACTTCGTCATCCGAAAGCAACCGGCCACCGTAGAGAGAATGGGCAGCAGCATGCTTGTTTGCAGTGCACCGAGCCGTTCGAGGAGGATGCAGGTGGAGAAGGCGACCTTTGGCGCGGGATGTTTCTGGGGTGTCGAAGAGGCGTTTCGGCAGATGCCCGGCGTGACAGACACAAAAGTGGGCTACGCAGGCGGCACCCTTGAGAACCCGACGTATCGCGACGTGGGCAGCGATCGAACGGGCCATGCTGAGGTCGTGCAGGTGACGTTCGACCCGGCGCTCGTCTCATACCGGCAATTGCTCGAGTCGTTTTGGAGCCTTCACGATCCCACCACCCGCAACCGTCAGGGCCCGGACGTCGGCTCACAATACCGCTCGGTCGTCTTTTTTCATTCGCCGGAGCAAGAACGTGAAGCTCGCGCTTTGATGGCGCAGCTGCAGACCTCCGGACGCTTCAAGCGGCCCATCGTGACGCAGATCGAGCCTGCTGCGCAGTTCTACGAGGCCGAGGATTACCACCAGCGTTACCTGCAAAAGCAAGGGCTGGGTTCCTGCCACATCTGAGAGGCGGCTTGACAGCTTTCCGTTCGCTAGGCGTTATCTCGCCGCTCTGACTCGCGCTCGCGATACGACACCACTTCCTCGTGAAGCGTGCCGGCCGAGACGTTGACTTCGAAGACGAGGGCTGCGGTCGCCAAGATCAATACCACTCCACCGATGATGACGATGACCGGTCCGAGCCAGAAGAATCCAGCATGCGTGGCCTGGGTGATGGCGATGACGACGCTCGATATAAGAAACAAGCAAATCGCGATATAAAAACCGAGCAACGCCGAGCGCGCTAATTCCGCTCGGCGCAATTGCCGGTCGATGCGCCGGTCGATGAAATCCAAGGCGGGCGTCTTGCCTGCGCTCCTCAATGCTTGGCCGTCGGCGATGAGAGCGCGCGTCTGATCGACGATGCGGCCGAGGCGCACGAGCGTACTGGAAACGAGCGACCCAGAAGCGAGGATGAGGATCGCTGGCGTGATCATCGCGGAAACGATCGAAAGCGCCGGGTTTCCCGAGGGGCTGCTCAACATGTCAGGGCGATGTTTGACCCAGTTGCTTTCAGCCCTTCGGTGCCTGCGCCTTCGGCCTCAATACTACAGGTTTGTCCGAGGAGCTGGCCGTATGAGGTGCTCTTGCTCCACGCGAGATATCAAGAGAGTAGAAATGATATGCAAATCACTCCCTTTTTATGGTTCGACAGCAACGCCGAAGAGGCTGTGAACTTCTACACATCAATCTTCAAAGATTCGAAAATCGAAAGCATCGCTCGCTACGGAGAAGCAGGGCCGGGCCCAAAGGGCACGGTTATGACCATCGCTTTCCAACTTTTGGGCCAAGATTTTGTGGCGCTCAACGGCGGTCCTGACTTCAAGTTCACGCCGGCCATATCGTTCGTGGTCGACTGTAAGACGCAAGAAGAAATAGATGAGCTCTGGGCCAAATTGTCCGAGGGCGGCGAGAAAGTGCAATGCGGCTGGCTCAAAGACAAGTTCGGGCTTTCCTGGCAGGTCGTTCCGTCGAATCTCAGTGCGTTGTTGGAAAGCGACGAACCCGAAAAATCGCAGCGCGTGATGAGGGCCATGCTCCAGATGGAGAGGCTCGACATCAAAGCGCTTCAGGAAGCGTAGATTTCGATCTTCGCGCGCGTGAGGCTCCGGCAGCAAAGTATTCGGCTCTTGACTAGCGGCAGCCACACGCCGATGATGTGACCTAGAGCTCCCCGTTCGGCGGAGCTTCATCGCCAAAGGACGATACACATGGTCCGTCAGCCCTTGCTCCGCAGCGCGATTGTCGCCGGTATGCTGTCGGCGTTCGTCTGCGTCGCGACAGTGGACTACGGCCAGACCGAACCTCTCGGTCGGCGCGCCGGCGTGACGGTCGGCGCCCGGACGACACTGCCGCAACCCATGGCGCGGCACAACCTGACGTCTGCCCTGCGTTTCTTCCAATCGTCAGATACACGGCTCGGGATAAACCTGCCGGAGCTTGGGCCGCAGCCGAGCGATGCGATCGTCTTCGTGGATGCGATGAAGCAGGCGGCCCCGTGGTCGAGCCTCCGGCCGTTGCGGACCGACGCTGATGGCAATATCACAAGCCTAGCTCCGGGTCAGACGGCCCAGACCTCCATCGTCACAAAACAGGCCTATCCGCCGGGCGATTACACTCTGCTCTACGACGGTAGAGGTCGCATCTCGGTTTCCGGCGCCACGCTCGTCCAAAACTCGCCGGGCAGAATGGTCGCACGCCTCTCTCCGGCGCGACACAGCATCTACCTGCAACTCAGTGCGGTGGACCCGAGCGATTACGTGCGCAACGTGCGCTTGATATTGCCGGGTTTTGAGGCGACCTATGCGACTCACCCGTTCCACCCAACGTTTGTTGCGGCGTTACAGCGATTTCACGTGCTCCGTTTCAAGGGGTGGGAACGCGCCGACGGTTACGCAGCTTCAGCGACGTGGTCAAACCGGCCGACTGTTTCCCGCCTGACCCAAGCCGGCCCGGATGGCGTTGCACCGGAGTATCTGATCGCGCTCGCCAACGCGACGGGGGACGATCCGTGGTTCGCTCTCCCGCTGGGCGCGACGGATTATTACATCGCACAATTCGCTCGGCTGGTGCATGCCTCGCTCGATCCGCGACTCCATCCCATCTTCGAATACGGCCACGAGGTCTGGCGGATCGGATCGCTCGGCAACGGATATGCGCAGATGGCCGGCCGCAACTTCCGCCTGTCGAATGACCCGCAAACGGCTGCGCTGCACTGGTATTCCTTGCGTTCAACGCAAGCTTTCAACATCATCGAGCGCAATTTTGGTTTTGACGTGCGGCGAGTGGTGCGCGTGCTCAGCGGGCCGCTGGGTGCTGCAGGCTCGGCGCAGGCGGCGGTCGATCGCGAAATATTGGGCTTCGCTAATGCGGCCGGCAGCGCGGACGCATTCGCGGTCGCCGCACAGGGCGCAGCCGGTGACCAGAGCCCCGCTAATGCCGGGCCCGGCAATCGTTTCACGCGGATGTATGCCTTGCAGCAGAACAACGTTGTGAACGCCGCTTCATACGCGAGCGCATTGCTTAGCACCGCGACCATGCTCGGCGGCCCACATCTGTCATTGTTCGCCTATCAGGGACCGAGCACAGCCGCGGGCCCGGCTCGCAATGCGCTTGAGGCGCTGCAAGCGGCGCAACGGACGAGGCTGTCATTCGGTGCATCGCTCGAATCATGGCATGCTGGCGGCGGCGGACTATTCGTCGCGAATTTCGACGAAAGCGTCGACCAGGCAATGCGAAGCGGCATGCAGCAGTACGCCGCGCGCCATCCATATGCTCATCTCGCGCCGTTAGCGGGTCGCACCTTTGTTGCGCCTCCCATCCCGAACTTCACAGCGAACGATCGACGCACGGCCGCTAACGCGCCGACCACCGCTCCGACGCCGCAGAGCGCCTTCGCGCGCCAGCAGCAACTTCGGGCGGCTTATTTCGCTCGCACCCTGGCGATGTCAGCGGGCGCGACTTTGACCTATCACCCAGGCACAGTCGCCGCGCCCTCGCAACTTTTCTACACGGTGCCGGGCGAGAGCGGCGCGATCTCCCGGCAAATGGATCCGACTGCTATAGGAAGCCTGACGAATGAGACGCTCACGTACCTGACCAGCACACAGACGAGCAATTGGGGGTGGGTGAGCGGACCGAACGAGCCGCAGATGACGGCCTGGCCCGCCACCACGTATGTGGTGAGCTTGAATGTGACGCAGCCGAATGGGTCGTTGCAGATCCAACAGGTGCGAGTATTCCGCGTTGATTCGACGGGCGGGCCGCAATATACGGGTCTGGCCACGGTCGGCGCGCTGAAGGGCCTGACGCAATCGCTGGGTGCGGCGGGGATATTGACGTTTACTGTTCCCGGCAGCGCGCAGAACGCGAACGCGAGCGACCGGCTCGCTGTGAAATTCGACGTGCGCAACTTCTCGTCAACGACACAGAGCTTCTCGTACGATGCAGGCGCAGGCGCGCTGTCGAATCTGAATACGAACTTCGCAGCATCTCCGCCGCCCAGTCCGTCGCCAACGCCTTCGCCGAGCCCCTCACCGCCGATCGGTTCGATCTTTCACCCCGGCACGGCAGCAGCACCCTCGCAGCTTTTCTACACGGTTCCGGGCGAGAGCGGCGCGGTTTCACGGCAGATGGATCCGACCGCCGTCGGCGCACTGACCAACGAGACGATCACCTACTTGGCGAGCACGCAGAGCAGCAGTTGGGGTTGGGTGAGCGGACCGAACGAGCCGCAGCTAACCGCCTGGCCTGCCACCACCTACGTGGTGAAATTGAACGTGACGCAGCCGAATGCGTCGCTGCAGATTCAGCAGGTGCGAATATTCCGCGTCGATTCTACGGGCGGGCCGCAATACACGGGTTTGGCCACGGTCGGCGCATTAAAGGGCCTGACCCAATCCCTGGGAGCGGCTGGAGTGCTGACCTTCACGATTCCCGGCAGCCCGCAAAACGCGAACGCGAGCGACCGGCTGGCCGTGAAATTCGACGTGCGCAACTTCGCGTCTACCACGCAAAGCTTCTCGTACGATGCGGGCGCTGGTACGCTGTCGAGTCTGAACACCGGCTTTTCAGCCGGCAGCATACCGGACATCACCACGTTCCACGTCGACAACGCGCGCACGGGGTGGAATGCCCAAGAGGTCACATTGACGGCGACCAACGTGGCCTCGACCAGGTTTGGCCAAGTCGGACAACTGTCGGTGGACGGAGACGTGCTTGCGCAACCACTGTTTGTGGGCCAGTACCAAGTGCCGAACAAGGGAACGCATAACCTTTTGATCGTCGCCACCGAGCACAACAGCATCTACGCCTTTGATGCCGACACGCTCAGTCAGATGTGGCACGTGAATTTGGGACCCTCGCAGAGCGCGACAGACGTCGGCTGCGCCGACATCGAGCCTGAGTACGGCATCACGAGCACTCCGGTCATCAACCGCACCGGCGCCGGCTCGGGGACGATTTACCTGGTCGCAGCGACCGAACCGTCATCGATGTCCTTCCATACACTGCTGCACGCCGTCGACATCGGGACCGGCGCAGACCAGGTGAGCCCAACCGAGATCAACCCCAGCGCCGTCTTGACGAATGGATCGCTGATCCACTTCGACCCCAAACATCAGATGAGCCGCAGCGCGCTGTTCATGTACAGCGGGTCCGTGTATGTGGCGTTCAGCTCACATTGCGATTTCACCACCGTGCCTATCACCGGCTGGATGCTTCGGTTCAACAGCGCGTTGCAGCAAACAGCCGCCTTCAACACACAAGACGACTCCGCCGGGAACAGTTTGGCGAGCGTGTGGATGTCTGGGTATCCGAGCGCGGTGGACGCAAACGGCAACATCTACTTTGCAACCGGCAACGGCCCTTTTGACGCGAATACCGGCGGCAAGAACTACGGAGAAAGCGTTCTGAAACTTAGCCCTGACTTGTCTGCCGTGGCAAGCTATTTCACGCCGCAGAACTACGCGACGCTGAATGACGGTGATCTCGACTTTGGATCGGGCGGTGTCATGCTGCTTCCGGGCTCGACCGACATGGTCGCACGGGGCAAAGACGGCCGCATCTTCTTGCTGAGCGAGACCGCGCTGGGTGGTTTGCAGACCAATGACGCCGGAGCTTTACAGGTGTACGCCTCCACGCGCGGCATCTGGGGCGGTCCGGCTTATTATGTCGGACCGACAGGCACCCGCTACGTCTATTATCAAGGCGATGCCGAGCCGATGCGAGCCTTCGTCTTCAATGGGTCGCAGTTATCGTTGTCCAGCAGCGCTGCCGACAGTGGAGGCTACGGCGGCTCGTCGCCCGTCGTCTCCTCGAACGGATCTCAGACCGGCACGGGCGTCCTGTGGGTAGCGCAACGCGGTTCGACCGTGCATCTGGAAGCGTATGACGTGACAAACATGCAAAACCGCCTTTTCTTGGGCACGGCCGGGACATGGCCAAACCCCGAGCACAATCCATTCGTTTCACCGCTGGTGGCCAATGGCCGCGTGTACGTGGGAGCGAGCCGGACGGTGACGGTCTTTGGGCTCCGCTAAGGGGAAGCAACAATGAAGATTTCGCAGCGGCTCGGACGTGTTATTGTCATGCTGTCGATCGCCTTGACCGCGGTTCCCAACTGGGCCTGCGCACAGCCGGTCGTCACCGATTCCTCAAGGGGGTTCCGTGAGCACATCAGCGGCGTTATCCTTGCGGTCAACGGCGATGCGTTGACGCTGCGCCGTCGAAACGGCAAGACGATCACCATTGACATAGCACCGGCGCGACGAGCGGGGAACATCGGCGTGCTGCCGCGCAACAGGCCGGTCGTCGTCTACGGGCAGCGCGGCTCCGATGGCGTCTTTCACGTCACGAGCATTGGACACAGCTCCCCGAGCATGCAGAACTGGCCGAACGACACCCAATAGCGGGCGCAGCGGCTTGTACGCATCCCGCCGCGCTCAGGTTCGGCCCTTCAATCGTACACGGTAATCGTCGAGCATCTCCAGTTCGCCCGCCCGCGCAAGCACGCGTTGGTGGTGGGCGGTCCAGTCTCTCGCAAGCTTGAAGGGCAAATTCGCGAAATACTGGAGAAGTTGGCCGCTGCCGATCGGACCCAGGCGGCGGTCGTTGCCCTCCGCCGCGGTCTGATATCCTAAGCCTGCGAAGCGCTGCCCGGCGCGGGAAGTGCGTTTGTTCGATCAACCCTCAACGGGCTATGGGGGCCCGTAACCGAAAAAGCCCGCTGAGCCCCGGTTAAGGTGTCACCGACGATGGAGCATTTACACGATCTTCCTCGATGCGCGTCCGGTATATTTGGGAACGACCAGCATCTCGCCGTTGATCTTGGTCTATCGTTGCTGCCAATGGCGGCCTTCACTGCGCTCGGGAGCTCAACGCTTCTATGAGGGCGTGGTTGCCTTGATTTCCCCTCACCCTCGATCTGCCTGGCGGGAGAAGATAGGAATCGAACCTACCAGCCCCCTTGCGGAGACCAACTGGTTTTGAAGACCAGCAGGGGCACCAGCCCCAAACTTCTCCCACGTGCGTTTGGGATTCACTTGACGGTTGAGCTCGAGCGGTTCCGGGCGCTCGCCTCTCTTAGTGAGCGCCTCCGCATAACGTCAGGAGAGCGCTTTCCGCGTCGGACATCGGCGCGGGGTAGCGGAATGTATAGGTCAGCGAATACAGCGCCCCGTCGCCGCGGAACATCAAAACTTCCGTGTTGCGTCGAGAGCTCGCCGTGGCGGCAAGACCGGTCACGAGCATCCGGTCGGCAGTGTGCCCGCAGGCCTCCACGACATCCCGTCGCACAGACACGCTCTTCATCCGTCCAAAGATGCTTTGCAGAGTGTGCATCGCGTCGTCCGGCTGACAGTCGCAGACCTGACGGCCGGCTGAAAGCAGGCTGTCGGTGCCATCGTTTTCGTGGCGAATGTAGCGCGCGTATTCCCCGACGCCTTCCAAAGGAACGGGTACCCAGCCAGACCCTAGGGGTGCAACGGTCGGAGAAGGAGCCGACCCAGGCGAGGCGACTGCTGCAACGAGAGCGGCAAACACGGAGATCAGCGAAGCGATCATGGAGACAAGAACCATGCTCGGCGCGTCAACTCCTGCTGGCGGGGGCGGCCAGAGCACGACAAAATAACGCAGATGCGGTTACCCGCATCTGCGTTGACGGACCTTTACGCGAGCTCTGTGATCAGTGGCGGTAGGCCGTGCCCGTGGGGTAGGTCAAAGCAACCGTCTGGCGCGCCTCGGTGACAACGACCGAACCTTGGCGCAGGGATACGTTGGTCCGCTTGTTGTTCGCGTACAGCGCTCCGGCTATGGCGCCGGCCGGGCCGCCAAGCTTGGAGCCGAACAGCGTCTTGCCGACCATATTCCCAAGGATCATGCCGGCGGCAGCCGTCATGGCGATGTTGCCCACGTTGTTGTGCTTCTGCGTCTCTTGCGACTGCAGCATCATGTTGACGTGCGCTTGGCGTCCGCCCGGCAGCACGAGTCTGTCGACCGCGAATTCGAGCGCTGCATTTTGTCCTTGACCTGCTCTGACGACGCGTGTGACGTGCCCGTACAGCTGCCCGTTGCTGAAAGCGGAATTGTTCCGAGGATACGGCGAGACCAGGGTCATCGTGAACCTGTCGCCTGCGTGTGCAGTTCCGGAATCAATCGTCTGATTGATCTTCGACGTGACGGTGCTGCCGGAGTACAGGTACACCGGTGCTGCAAACGCGGCCAGCGGCAAGGCGATGGCGCTTGCGGTCAGAGTTGTTACGATGAGACGGCGGATGGCATTCATTCGGGTGCTCCTCTAATTGATGTTGCAAGGTGACGGATCTCGACCTTCTACATCGGTGAACGTAACTCGTGCCGGTAACGGTTCGTCCCATTTTGCCGGCGCTCACCGGCCACCACGATATATCGAGTCGCCGGCAGCAGCGACATCCAGAGGATATCACGATAGCCGCCGTCGTGATAGAGAAATTTGCGCAATCTCGCCTCATAACGAAACCCGCAGCGGCGATAGCAGGCGCGCGCAGCGTGGTTGTCGGCGTACACGCCGAGTTCGATGCGGTGCGTTTTGAGCACTTGAAAACCGTAGCGACACACAGCTCCGACCGCATGGGTCCCGACCCCGCGTCCACGAAAACCCGCGTCGAATATTGCGATCGTCAGCTCCTTGCCGCTGTACAGGGGCGGCTGCAATGAACACACGCCGATGAGGCGCTCGTCGGCTGTGATCGCGAAGCGCTGAGCGTGCCCACGTGCGCGCTCCAGCTCGAGTTGCGCCGACACAGACGCGAGCGATCGGGGGAACGAATAGCGCGTGGTCAACGCAGCGGCGGCGCTTGCGAAACCGTCGCGGACCGAGCGAGCATCGCCGGTACTCAGCGGTCTCACGCAGATATGGCAGCCCAGTGCTCGTAATCCAGATCCGTCGATCGCTTTCATGCGCGCACAATGCTCAACACGACGCAATCCTCGAAGCTTGTTTCGGTGCGGCGGCAGCATCGCAGCACACCCTCGTGCCGGAACCCTGCTTTGCGAGCGCAGGCGAGCGCGGCTTGGCAGCCGGCGAAAATAAGGAGCTCGATCCGTTGCAACGGCCAAATGCGAAAGGCGGCGCTCACCGTGAGGTCGATGCTTTCTGCCGCGCAAATTTCCCGCCAAAAATGCGCGCCGGCCGCGGCGATGCCAAGCGTCGCCCGGATACCGTCCATCCGAAGAACGATGAGGCCTCGGGGCCGGTAGGCGCGGTTTTCGATGATGAGCGCCGGAGAATTCCTATCGACCGCAAGCCGCGCGTACCGGTCAATATCAGACTCCTCTGACTTGTGCCCCGCAGGCCATGGCCAAAGGCTGACCGGCGGCTGCTTTAGCCAACCCCTGATAAAAGGAACGTCCGCCGGCTCAATCGGCCGCAGCCCCGCGTGCTCGCTCTGCAGCCATGTCAGAACAAGGGCCCCAGCTGCCGTGCCCCTCGCCGCCGCCCGTCGCGCTGACCCAGGCTTGCTGAGCTTACCCGCCATGCAAGGTTTCCGTCCATTCAGGATTCGTAGCGGGATCACGGTAAGGCGCCCTGCGTGCAATCGCCGAATCCCTAAGTATGACCTGGCCCCGCGCTTTGCTCGTCCTCGCCGCTACGGCGACCTGCGCGGGCACGCTTTGTGTTCTAGGTGCCGCTGCCAGCTTGGCGGATGCGCAACGGACGGGCAATCAGCATTCACAAGATCGCGTTCCTTCTGTCGAGGAGATCGCGTCGCGCCACCGGGCAGCGCTCGGGAAATTGCCGGCGCTGATCGCGCATTGGTCGGGCAGCATATCGAAAGACGCCCAAAACATCCACTACGACATCGTCGCCGCTCGCGATGGCCGGTTTCGCCAAGTGTTCAGCTTTCCGCTTCTGCAGCGCAGTGAGGGCAGCAACGGCTCTGTGGACTGGACGCAGGACGAGAACGGCGATGTGTTCATCGAAACAGCGCAGCATCATGTCTCCATGGACGCTCGCCTCGTGCGTCTGAACGATGCCCGCATCGATGCGCAGCATTCTTTCGTCTCAGGCGTCGCGCAGATCAACGGGCGAAGGGCCTACGCGCTCAACACCGTGGTTGCGGGCAACCTTTCGACGATCTACATCGACGCGGCCAGCGCCCTCGTGGACGGCGCGGACTTCGGGCAGTACACCGTGCGCTACGGCGCTTACCGGCGCTTCCAAGGCGTGCCGGTTCCGACGCAAGTCACGGAGACCGATGGCGATTCCGCTTTCACCGTGACGGTCGACGACGTCGATTTCCGGCTGACCCGCAACGATTTCGAGCCGCCGCCGCAGAGGCGACCACAGTTCCCGGACGGCGTGCGCGAAGTTTCGATGAAGTTCGATTCGCCGCGCGGGCTCATCGTCGTCGCGGCCGCCGTCAACGGAAACACGGTCCGCTTGCTGGTGGATTCCGGGAGCACTACCTCCATCATCGATGCGGACGTCGCCAAGCGCCTCAAGCTTCCGACCGGCGGCGCGGCTCGCATCCAGGGCGTGGGCACGATGACGGGCAGCGTTGCCAAGATCGATTCCTTTGACCTCGGGGGTATGCTCTTCCGGCCGTTCTTCATGGAAGCAGTCCCGCTTCGTCTTCCGTCAGCACTCGCGCATAATGGAATCGACGGCATCCTGGGCTACGATCTGCTCGCTTCGCTCGTTATGCGCATCTCGTACAAACACGGTCAGCTGCGATTCATGCTGCCCGAATCGTTCACGTACGCGGGCAACGGCACCGTCATCCCCGTGGACACCGCCAAGCGCGTGCCGCTGGTGGGCGCATCGGTCGGATTGAACGATCGCGGCCAGTTCACGATCGACACGGGCAGCGACGCGAAATTGGTGCTCTACCGTAAATTTGCGGACGCAAACCGGCGCGATTTCATCATGCTGCCCTTGGATGTCGTGCAAGCATACGCGGCCGGCGCTGCGGGGGAGTTCCCGACTCGCCTTGAGACCATCTCGCGCCTCAACTTGGGGAGCTACTCGCTGCCGAACGTCTTGGCTCAGGTCGCGTTGCGAGAAGTCGGGGCGTTCGGACAGTCCTCCGCCGACGGCATTATCGGAGCAGGCTCGCTCGCGCTCTTCGAGGCCGTCTTTTTGGATTACGCCGGAAAGCGGCTCATCTTGGAACAGTGACGCTCGAGCGAGCGTCAGACCTCGCGGCTGGGACGGCCGTCCACGAAATCCGAGAGCCGCTGCATCGCCTCGTCGCTGAGCGACGCGAACGCGACGCCGACCTCCCCCAAGTTCGATGTTCGCACGATGGACGCTTCGACGTTGACGGTGGTGTCGTGCGCGATCGGCAGGTGGATGATGATGTTCTCGTCACGATCCAAGCGCTCGTCCGTCACGAGCAGCACGCCGCCAAGGCTCAAATTGTCGACCAAGCCGGAACAAATGCGGCCGGTCGATATGATGCTGAACGTGACCGGCAAAGAGATGTTGAAGCGGGGCGCTTCACGCCGGTCTGACGGGGTGCGCGGAACCCACGGGGTGTCAGCCACGACCTGCGTCTCCTGCCGTTACGTCTGCTCGATGGAGTCGACGACCCAGTCAGAAGACGTCGACCGCACGAACGCACCGCAGTAAGCGCATTTTCCGTTCTCCAGGCTGAGCGGTGCTCCACACGAGGGGCACGTGCTCGCGAGCTGGGTCTGGCCGGCCACCGTCTTCGCATCCGCTCTGCGGATGAACGTCCACCGTTCGGTGAACTGCCGTTGGCCGGTGTCGCCGTCGACGATCCGTTTCGTCCGTTCGTCGATCGTATAATCGGCCATCGCCGCGTCAAAAGACACCACAATGGAATCGTACGGCGTTGCCGCAGCGGCGTCCACGATGCGGGCATGGCCGATCACGATGTTCTGGAGCACGTCGATCTGACGATTGGCGATGAGCTGATCCGTCTGCATCTTGTGCCGCTCGTACAGAGCCGCCGACATGACGTCTCGCGCCAAGTCCTGGCTGCGCGCAGTCCACGCTTGCTGCAGTTTGAAGAACGCGGTTTCCGCCCGGTCCATGAACGTGTGCTCGTCGAAATTCGCATCGTGTGCCTTGATGGATTCCAACCCTCGTGCCACCGCTTGCGGGTCGAACGCGGCCGTCCGCGCGCCGGCGTCAAGGGTGGACGTCTCATCGGCCTGCGGGCCCGCGTCCAACGAGGGCGACCAGGAACCCGCGCCTGGCCAAACGCTTGCGCGGCGCGACTGCGATTGCTGGTAGAGATAGTAGACGACCAACAGGAAGATCAGAAAACCAAACCCGCTGCCATGCCCGAACAGCAGCAAGGGCCAAAAGCTGAAGAGGCCGCCGCCGCCGTGTCCGCCGCTGTAGGTCGCGCCGCCGCCGAAGTGCTGTCCACCCCCGGCGCGGGCAAGCGCCGCCGCCGGATGCGTCGCGAAGACGGCTGCCGTGAGCGACGACAACGCCCGAGCCGTGAGCGACCCACATTGTTGCGTGCGCCAAAGGGAGCGGAGAGCAGACGTTGAGTGCATAGGATTTCGTCTATCGGCGCAGCGGGGAAAGGTCACAAACCGCTCAGACCAGCGCTGCGCGGCGGCGTGTTCGTGTTTGCCGCCCGTTTGCGGCTTGGACTCCCGAGTTCGGGCTCTTGTGCTGCGCCGACCTGCGCACGCCTGCCAGCCGGCGAGCAGTCGCGACGTTCACGCCGTCCATCTCGCGGGGCTTGGGCGTCTCGCAGATGCACGCCACGTGGGCCAGCGCGTGCTCCTTGAGCAGCCGGCGGAAGCCTGATTCGCCGATGCGGCCGTGCCCCAGGTGCCAATGCACGTCGTGGCGCGCGCCCAAGGCCACTTTCGTGTCGTTGAGGTGAAGGACGCGCACGTGCTCGAGACCGATCTCTTTGTCGGCCTCCGACAGCATTCGCCCGACGCCTTTGCTGGTTGCGATGTCATAGCCGCTGGCCCACAGATGCGCTGTGTCCAAGCAGACACCGACGCGCTTACTGCCGATAGACCGCACGAATCTTCCGATCTCTTCCAGGCTGCCGGCGCAGCGGTTTCCTCCGCCGGCTGAGTTCTCGAGGAGCAACATGGGGCCGCGCGGCGCCTCGAAGATGAGGTCGCTCAAAAGCGAGCAGACATGCCGGAAACCGATGCGTTCCGGCTGGCTTCCATAACTTCCCAGATGAGTATTCACGAATTCGACCTTGCCTTTGGCCGCAACATTTAGGTCGTTGGCCACGAGGTGCGCGCTCTTCGCGCGCAAGCTCTTGTCGGCTGAGGCGAGGTTGATGAGGTACGACGTATGGATGACGGTGGGAGCGATGCGATGACGGGCGCGCTCTCGAGCGAACGCAGACCAAGCCGCCGCATCATACGGCGTCACGCGCCATCCGCGAGGATTTCCGGCGAAGATCTGGATGCACTCGCAGCCTGCGGACAGCGCCTCTGCTATGCTGCGGTCAAAGCCGCCGCCGATGCCCACATGCACGCCAAATCTCACTCCCGCCCATTCACTGCGGTGACCGGCGGCTCCGGCACGCTGGACGCTCTCGGCGCATCCACTTCGCCGGCGGCTTCCTGGGACACGTCGAGTGAGTGGCGCAGCTGCTCGACGGCGATGGCGCGCTCGCGCGACTGCGGAAACATGATGACTTCCCCGTGCCGGCGCTTGGGAGCGCCTTCCGGCAGGGGCGGCAGCTCGTCGAGGGAGCGGAATCCAAACGTCTCCAAAAACTGCTTCGTCGTGCCGTACAGGATCGGTCTTCCCACGACGTCCTTGCGCCCCAACTCCTCTATCAATCGCCGCTGTTCCAGCGTCGCCATCACACCGTCGGCGTTGACGCCCCTGATGCTTTCGACTTCCGTGCGCGTGACGGGCTGAAGATAGGCGACGATCGCCAGCGTTTCCAGCGCGGCTTGCGACATGTGCGTCCTCGGCGGAAGCAAAAAGCGTTCGACATCGTCGCTCCACTTGGGGTTTGTCGCGAGTCGATAGCCGCCGGCCAGCTCACGCAAAACGATGCCTCGGTCGAGCAGCGCAGCGGACAGCTCCGCGAGCGCGGAGGTGACTTGTTGTGGCGAGGCGCCCGTGGCCGCACCCAGCTGCTCCGTGCTGACCGAGTCAGCCGCCGCGAAGAGCACTGCCTCGAGACGGCTAGGCAGATCTGTCAAGCCGTTCGCTTTTGCCTGACGCAAGGCTCAAGATGACGTCTCCGAAGGGCTGCTCTTGAGCGAACGCCGCTTTATGCGCGCGGATGAGCTCTAGCGCCGCCACAAAAGTCACGACCGCCTCCAGCCGCCTGCAGCCCGCCAGCACTGAGAAGAGCGAGACGGTCCCCGCTTGTCGCAGCGCGCTGAGCAACCACTTCATCTTATCGACGACGGAGAAAGCGTCGCGCCGTATCGTCAGTGGGCGGCGTTGCGCTGCATTCCAAGCCTCGCCATACGCCCGGGCAAGGTGCGCCGGTTGCAAGCGGTACGTCGCGCGGGCGGCGTCCGCTATCTCGGGCGCTTCGCGGAAATGAAAACGGCGATTCGATTCCAGACGGATCTTGAGGGCCTCGCCGGCTTGCTTGAAGTGCTGATAAGCGATAAGCCGCTCGCGCAGCGCCTCTTCGGCGCAGGCCGCGTCGTCGCCCAGAACATCGACGAAGGGTGTCGGCGGAGGCGGCAAGAGGCGTTTCGACTTGATGAACGTCAGCGTTGCCGCGATGACCAGATACTCGCTGGCAACCCCTATGTCCAACGACTCCATGAGAGCCAGGTAGCCTAGGTACTGCTCGCAGACCGCCGCTAGGCTGACTTTGGTTATGTCCAAGTCCTGTGCCAGGACCAGCCGCAGCAGCAGATCGAGCGGCCCGTCGAAGACATCGAGCTTGACAAGCAGATCGCCACGGCCGCCTGGGGGAAACTCAAGCGGCCCGCCTGCGTCGGGAGCCTGGGCCTCGGGGGACGAGCCGATGGTTATACGGAAGCCTCCACGCCGCTCAATGCGACCATATGTTCTTCCCGTTGCGTAGTGTACCGCCCTGCGGCAAGACCTCTACGTAGATCTGACCAGGAGAAAGCGCTAGCGAGGCTCCCTTGGCGTCGGTCAGCCGGGGCAGCTCGTTGGGCCCGAGCGCAACCCATCTGGCCGCCGTGGCAGCGCCGCCGCTCACGAGCACCGCCGGAAACTCGCCATACACGGGCATGCTCAGGTCGCCGAGGTCGTCCAAGACCTTGGCCGGTATCCACACCGCGATGATATCGGCGACGCGATAGGGGGTGGGGTTTTCCAGGTCGTGCTGGACCTGCCCGTTGATGATGCGCTTGTACGCGCCGGCGTTGGCGCGAAATGCCACGGTGTAGCCGTTCCAAAACGTCAAGATGACGTCCGGCGCCGTTCGCCTCGAATTCGACTTGCTCGAGAAGACAAAGTGTCTGTGCCCAAAAGGACGATCGTGCCAACCGTACTTGCGTGCCGTCGAGCGTAAGCGCGCGACGGACGTGTAGAGGTTGTGCGGCATCTCGCGGCTCGGATCTCGCCAAAACGCCTCGGGCGTGCCGACGATCTCATCCATATCGGCGAAACCGGACGCGCGCAGCTCCTTGAGCGGTTCCCAGACATCGTTGTTTTCGCCGGCGTGCGCGAACAGGGGATCGTAGGGACGCGCAAGATCGACGAAGTACGTTCGGGCGCTGCGCACCGGCCCGATCCGCCGCGGAGTCTTCTCCAAGAACAGCGCCATATACCGGGTGATGCCGCCTTCAGCTTCCACCTCGTAGACGATGTCGGCATCCGTCAATCCGCTCTGCGGCCGAGCGGATGTCGGATAGTTGTCGATCATCACCGCCACAACGCGATGCTGCCCGGAGTTGCGGCTGATGACCGTGCCATTTAAGGCGCTTCGTTCCGGAGTTGGGATTGGGCTCGGGCGTACGGCAGAGAACGAGGGCCTTGGCACAGGCGCTGTGCGCTTCGCGCAATCCGCAGTGATCGCGGCTGCGAATGCCAGGACTGCGATGAAGCGCAGCGCGTGGCCGGCGAAAGCATCGCCGCAACGGCGTGTCGCGGCCACAATCTCGCTAATGAAAGCCGAGTTCGTGCGGCGCCTTTTCATTGACCGTCTGCTGCGCGATCTCGATGAGGCGTCGCTCGTTGATGTGGGTCAGCATCGAGGGAAGCACGCTCAAGCCCGCCCACACCGCCTCGTCCACTTCACCGAGCTGCGGCACTGGAGAGCCGCCCATATAGCGCATGAGAAAGAAATGCACGACCTTGCTGTGCTTGATCTTGTTCGCATAGAACCAGTATCGGATGTCGGAAAGTTTTGAGATGATGGCTGCCTGAATGCCGGTTTCTTCCAAGACCTCGCGCGTGGCCGCAGCCTCGACGCTCTCATTCGGCTCTACGTGCCCCTTAGGCAAAGACCAGATGCGCGGCATGCTGCGCCCGATCAAGAGCGCTTCGTACGTTGCGCCTTCACGCTTGAGAACAAGGCCGCCCGCGGATCGTTCATGCTTGACCGGCCCTTTGCGCCGGGGTCTATACAGCGCCCTGCTCCGCAGACCATCGCAGCCCAATCCCTTTGTTGGCCTGGCGGCCCACGTGCGCTTCGTCGACGCGCCGCACGGACGTGTGCAAAGGCATGGCCCTGAGGGCATCCGGTTCGGCTTCAGCCAGCTCGACGAGACCGCGCAGGGTCGCTGCAAACCCGTCCAGCGTCGCCTTGGTCTCGGTCTCCGTCGGTTCGATCATAAGACACTCGGGAACGACGTGAGGCCAATACATGGTTGGCGCATGGATGCCGGCGTCGAGCAGCCCTTTGGCGAGATCCAACGCGCGCACACCGGTCTTCTTCTTGAGCGCCTCAGCAGAGCACACAAATTCGTGCCGGCAGAAGTCCTCGTACGGCACCGCGAGCACGTCCTTGACCGCCGCTCGCACGTAGTTGGCGTTGAGCACCGCAAGCTCACTGTTGCGCCGCAGGCCATCCACCCCGTGCACGATGACGTACGCATAGGCTCGAACGACCGCGAGGAAGTGCGACCAAAACGCGCGCACCGGTCCAATGCTTCGCTGCGAGCCCCAGTCCAAAGCGAAGGCGCCGTCGCGCTCGATGACCAGCGGCTGGGGCAGATAGGGCGCCAGCTTCTTGTTCGCACCCACCGGCCCGCTGCCGGGCCCTCCGCCGCCGTGAGGAACAGAAAACGTCTTGTGAAGGTTCAAGTGCAGAAGATCGAACCCCATGTCTCCCGGCCGGCAGAGTCCGACGATGGCGTTCGCATTCGCTCCGTCGTAGTACATGAGACCGCCGGCCTCGTGCACCGCGTTCGTCACGTCCACGATGTCGTCTTCAAAAAGACCCAGTGTGTTGGGGTTGGTCATCATGCAGACCGCGGTGTCGGCGCCGAGCTTTCGCTTGAGCGCTGCCACGTCGATGCGGCCGCGAGCGGTCGAGGCGATAGCGTTGACGCGGTATCCGACCATGGCGGCGCTGGCTGGGTTGGTGCCGTGCGCCGTGTCGGGCACGAGGCAGACGTTGCGCGCGCCCTCGCCGATATCGTTGAAGTGCTTCTTCGCCATGAGCATGGCGGTGATCTCGCCATGGGCCCCCGCGGCCGGCATCAGTGAGAACTGGGTCATTCCGAACAGCGCAGTCAACGCGCGCTGCATCCGCCACAACAGCTGCAGCGCGCCTTGGCAGCCTGCGTCGGGCGCGAACGGATGCAGCTCGGTGAATCCTTCGAATGCTGCCGCCGCTTCGTTGAGCTTGGGGTTGTACTTCATCGTGCACGAGCCCAACGGATAGAAGTTGCGGTCGACCGAGAAGTTGCGGCTCGACAGCTCCGTGAAATGGCGCGCCACTTCGAGCTCCGCCAGATCCGGCAACGGCAAGTCTGCGCGCAAGAGACCGGCATCGAGATAGCGGGCCGCCGCGCCGGCGTCCGATACGAACGTGGCGCCGCGCCCCGGGGCGCCGCGTTCAAATAGCAGCGAGGGCATGCGATGTCTCCTCCCGCGCCGCGGCGGCGAACGCTGCAATGTCCTGCCCGGTCGTCAGTTCTGTAGCACAGACCAGCAGCAAGTCGCCGAGCGCCGGATAAAACCGCGAGAGCGGCAAGCCGGCTAAGAACCCGCGCCGCTCAAGCCGGCTTGCCAGCTCCGCAGCCGCGACGGGCGTTCTCACGCAGAACTCGTTAAAATACGGCGTCGGGTGCGCCAGCGAAAATCCGGGAATACCGGCTAGGGCGCCGGCCAGCTCTCGTGCCCGCGCCAAGTTGGCCGACGCGATCGCTTTCAGACCCCTTGATCCTACGGTGGCGAGATACACGGTGGCGATCAGCGCGCACAACGCTTGGTTCGTGCAGATGTTGGACGTGGCAAGCTCGCGCCGGATATGCTGCTCGCGTCCTTGCAAGGTCAGCACGAAGGCGCGCTTGCCGTCCACATCCGTCGTCTCTCCCACCAACCGCCCAGGCAGCCTGCGCACGTGCTCCTTCGTGCAGGCGATGAAGCCGACGTAAGGGCCGCCATACCCGAGCGGAAGCCCGAACGACTGCGCTTCACCCAAGGCGATATCGGCGCCAAGCTCCCGCGGCGTCTTGAGCACCGCCAGCGCCAGCGCTTCTGCCGTCACCGAAACGCACAGACCATCGCAGCGGGCGGCCAGCTTTGCCGCCGCCGGCACGTCTTCGATGCAGCCGAAAAAGTTGGGGCTCTGAACGACGACGCAGTCGGCGGGCTGCGAGGCCCCGTCGGAGGATGTGAAGTGCGTGCGCCCGTCCTCTCCGACTGCCAACTCGACCACCTCGATGCCCATGCCGGACGCATAGGTCTGCAAGACGGCGCGATACATCGGGTGGACGGCTCGGCTGATGATGACCCGCCGGCGTCCCTTCGCGTGCAGCGCCATGATCACGCCCTCGACCAGCGCCGTCGCGCCGTCATACAGCGACGCGTTGCTCACGTCCATTCCGGTCAGCAAGCAGATGTAGGTCTGCCACTCGAAGATGGCTTGCAGGCTCCCCTGGCTCGCTTCGGCTTGATAGGGCGTGTAGGAGGTCAAGAATTCCGACCGAGTCGCAAACCATCCGACGGCGGGAGGGCGATAATGGCGGTAGGCGCCTGCGCCCAAGAAGGACACCATGCGAGCGGCACGGTCCTCATCGGCCATCGCCTTGATGTGCGCGTAGGCGTCCGCCTCCGGCAACGCAGGCGGAACGTCAAGTCTCACTTTGATCTCAAGTCCCGGCGGCGGCGCACTCAAGGCAGCCAGTGAGGGAGCGCCGATGACGTCCAGCATCGAACGGATCTCGTCAGGCGTATGGGGCGTGTACATCGGTCTTTCTGTGGGCGGAGTGCGAAGGAACGGTCAGTGCGACAGCGAGGCGACGAAGTCGGCATACGCCTGCGCGTCGAGCAGGCCTTGGGCGGCGGCGTTGGGATCCTGCAACGTCACTTTGACAAGCCAACCATCGCCGAACGGGTCGGCGTTGACCTTGGCAGGATCGTCTTCGACCGAGGAATTGATCTCTGACACCGTGCCGGCTGCCGGCGCATAGATGTCGGAGACTGCCTTGACCGATTCGACCACGCCCATGGGCTTCGACCGCTCGAGCTGCGCGCCCGGTTTGGGCAGCTCCACGTACACGATATCGCCGAGCGAGGATTGCGCGTAGTCGGTGATGCCGATGGTTGCGCTCGAACCCTCGATCCTCAACCACTCGTGTTCCTTGGTATAGACCCTATCGCCCGGTTGCGACACGCGACTGCCTCCGTTGCCTCAAGAGCGCTCCCCTGACCGCAGGCGTTTGTAGAAGGGCATCGGCACGACGGTGGCCATATGTTGCGCGCCCCGAATCTCGACGGCCAGGCGAGTGCCAACATCCGCGGCGGGCCGTTTGAGCAGCGCGGTCGCGATATTCTTGCCGCCCAGCGCGGGAGCCGGCGCCCCGCTGCGGATCTGGCCTACGATTTGGCCCTCAAAGGAAACAGGATACCCGGCTCGCGCCGGCGCCTTCCCGTCCATGACGAGGCCGGCGATGCGA
Source organism: Candidatus Eremiobacter antarcticus (assembly GCA_003244105.1). Taxonomy (GTDB): domain Bacteria; phylum Vulcanimicrobiota; class Vulcanimicrobiia; order Eremiobacterales; family Eremiobacteraceae; genus Eremiobacter; species Eremiobacter antarcticus. The sequence continues at coordinate 33,496 of QHBK01000016.1, forward strand.
TCGAACGCCCCGCCGAGCCGTTGTCGCTCCAATGCCTCTTTGCCGCTGAACGAGGGCTTATCGAACCTCACCGCCCATTGCTGGCCCCCCATCAAGGGCGTGATATCTTCGCTCAGCTCGTGACCGTACAGCGGCATCCCGGCTTCCAGCCGAAGCACGTCGCGCGCGCCTAAACCCGCGGGCAGCAACCCGTAGCCCGCGCCGGCTTCGCCCAGATGATCCCATAAAGCTTGGGCGGAGCCCGCCTGGATGAACAGCTCAAAGCCGTCCTCGCCCGTGTAGCCCGTCCGCGCGACCTCCGCGGCGATCCCGCCCACGGTGCCCTGGCCCGCGTAATAATAGCGAAGCGTCGCGACGTCGAAGTCGCAGAGCGGCTTGAGGATCTCAACGGCCCGCGGCCCCTGCACGGCGATCAGGGCAGACTCAAGCGTGCGATTGAACAGCGAAATGCCGGGCGGCAATGCAGCCGTCAGAAGCTGCCAGATCTTCTCCGTGTTGCCCGCGTTCACCACGAGCAGCCAGTGGCCCGGCAGCTGATAGAGGATCACATCGTCGTGGACGCCCCCGCGCGAGTTCGTGAACATGTTGTAGCGCGCTTGATTCGGCTTCATGGTCGCGACTTCGTTGACGGTGAGCTCATCGAGCCAGCCGGCAACCCCGTCGCCCGACAGCACGAACTGGCCCATGTGGGAGAGGTCGAACATGCCCGCCGCTGTGCGCACCGCGCGGTGCTCGTCGAGGATGCTCGAGTAGACGATGGGCATAAGAAATCCCCCGAAGGGGGACATCTTGGCTCCCAACTCGACGTGCGTCCGGCATAACGCCGTCTGGGCAGGCTGAGTCAGCACACGCCGTATTTCGGCGCCGTCACGAAGGCGTCCTAGCCCTGCGGTCGTGCGCTCAGCCGGTGATTTCTTCGCGCACGCCGAGGATCTTGGAGGCAAGCGCGGTGCGCGTGCGCACGCCCACTTTGGCGAAGATGCGCTTCAGATGATCCTCGATCGTGTACTCCGTCAGCATGAGACTGTGGGCGATGCGCTTGTTCGAGTAGCCACGCAGCACCAGCGCTGCCACTTCCGCCTCGCGCGCCGTCAACGGATAACCCGCAAGCGCAGCGCGCACAGTGTCGCGCCGGCTGGCGCGCTCGACGATGAGCAGGAGATGCGGGTGATCGTCCGTCTCGAGCCAACAAGCTCGCACGCAGATATCCAGCGACGGCAGCATGACGGAGCACGACTCTTGATGACCGCGCAACCGGCGTTTGATGTCTTCGACCACCTTCTGCAGGCTTGGCGGTATCTCGCAATTCGGTGAAAAGGAGAAGTCGTTGCCCAGGATCGGCCGCAAGAGATCCAAGCTTGCATTGTTGGCCATCCGCACCTTGGGCGCGCCGTCGATGATGAGCACACCTGACATTTGCCTGCTTTGGACGTCTTTGACGGCTGCCACGACGAGCGCGGAAGTGATATTGCGAACGTTCGCCTTGACGGTCGTCACAAAACCTCGTAGTTCTTAGTCCTGTGAATAGGACGGCAAAAAGTTGCTGGACAGGGACGATAGACCTAATGCTTCATACGACGAAGCATACCACCGCGCACTGAGTAAGTTTAGCTTTTCGACCGGACGGTTCCGCTGTGAACGATCGGATGGCAAGCGAGCTCGCATCAAACTACGGTAAAACGGGGCCGAATGGCCGGCGCAACGATTTCGCGGCGGAGACCATCGACCCTGGGCACAAGGTCTTCTTACCGCCGTTCTGATGCGATATGCCCTAACTTCATATGGGTCTTTCCCTGGTTTCAGGGATTACCCGGGCCGTCGTACCTATGCTATAAGTACCTTACTAAACTGAAGGGTCGGGTAAGAAATTTATCGGCTCCAGCGTGCAGCGTAACATCTAACAGGTAACAGGAGGGTGTAATGGCTTCGGATCAGGTACGCATTGCGGTCGTTGAAGAGCAAGCATTGTTCCGCAAAGCATTGTGTCAGGTGCTCGCAAAAGACGACCGTTTCAAGGTGATCGCGGAGTGCGTCGATCATTGCGACCTGCAACGCATCGCTGCGAGCAAGCCCGACATCACGCTGCTCGACGTTGATTTCCAAAAAGGCGACCCCGTGGATGCTGTGAAGCTCTTGCGCGAGACGCATCCCAACGGAAAGATCTGCCTCCTCTCCATGCATGCGCAGCAAGCGCTGCTGGAGCGCAGTCTGGTGTTCGGATTAGAAGGCTACGTCATCAAAGACATCGGCCTGATGGACCTCTCTCGAGCATTGCTCGCCATCCATGCCGGCGATTTCTACGTAGATCCTCGCTTGGCCGGCAGCATGCTGCGCCGCATGAGCGAACGACGTTACAAGGGCGATCCGAGCGAGCTCTCCGACCGCGAGACGGACGTCATCCAACTGATCGCGATCGGCTTGTCCAACAAGCAGATCTCCGAGAAGCTCTTCTTGAGCGAGAAGACGGTCAAGAACCACATCAGCCGCATCTTCAGCAAGCTCAACGTCACCGCGCGCACGCAGGCGGCCATTTACGCCATCAAGAGCGGGTTGGCATAAGACCAGGCGACAGATTCTTAGCCGCTCCTTGGGCCACGTTGACGTGGCCCTTTCTTATCGGGTGTTAAGCGCCGCATAACATCATCTTAATCGCGCTGTCTTACGCTCGAACCAAATGCAGCCGACCTCTACTCCGTTTGCCAAGTGTGCCTTACTGCAGGGGTATTTCGGTCGCCGAAACACCGGAGACGACGCGCTGCTCGCAGCATCGGCCTGGGCCACACAGCAATTCTGCGGTTCCCAAAGCATTTACGCCACTGCCGGCACGATGCCCCGGACCTACGGCGTTGAGGTGCGCGCCGCTCATGCCCCATACGGGTGGCCTTTGGTCGGGCGGCTGAATCCTCCGATGGAGCTGCGAGTCGCGAGGGGTATTGATGCCATCGTGTATGGCGGCGGCTCGAATTTTCACACTGCTTCGAAAATGGAGTGGTATCTCAAGGTTATGGCCCAAGCGCCAAAAGGCTCTCACACTTCGGCGCGGGAATATCGCTTGGCCCATTCAAGAACGCGGATGCTGAAACGGCTTGTAAGCGATTGCTTGAGCGCTTTTCTTTTGTGGGCGTGCGAGATATACCGAGCCTAAGGCGAGCCAGAGAGCTTGCGCCTCACGTCAACTCGCAACTCACGTTTGATCTTGCTCCTCTCTTGCTTGCCCTCGATGTTCGACCTCGCAGACGTCAACCTGTTGAGGGTCTTGGGGTGGTCTTGCGCGGCTTGGCGACAACCTCAGCAGGAGGGCAGCTGCGGGAAACAAGGCGTCTTGAGTCTATCGCATCTGCCATCAAGCAGCTTTTTGCAAGCGGACTCATCGACAACGTGGTTCTGCTCGATTTCAGTCGAGAACGAAGCTGCATCGACAGCCTGCTTCACGATCGTCTCTCGCGACTGCTGCCCAAGCACCTCCCTGTGCGCCGCGTTCGGTACACGTCGGATCCGTTGACGATGCTCAGCGAAATTTCCAGACTGCAAGCGCTTCTCGCGATGAGACTGCACGCCTCGGTATTCGGATACCTAACGGGGGTGCCGTCGGTGACGCTGTCATATCATGAAAAGTGCACGGCATGGTGCGCAATGATCGGGCAGGACCGCGCTCTGGTATTGGAAGCGGAGGAGGCCGGCTCGACGGACCTGGCGCGAGCGCTGCGTGCTGCGCTGCTCGGGTCCGCCGCGCCGCCGTCCGTCACGATCAGCGACGCCTTCGACCGAGCACTCAGCAATTGGACCTGGCACATGGAGCCCTCGGCCGCAACGGCAGCTCGGGCAACCTTTGTCAACCGGTTCGCGCCCGGTATGCCTCGCGCATGTAGCGCGGCAGATTGAACATGCGCCGGTGCGATTCAGCGTCGTAGAAGCGTAGACCGCCACAGCGTCCGGCATAAAGATCGATCGCCTCGAACAGCGCCGTCGATCCGACCGCATCCTCGAACAGCTCGGGCTTGACGCTGCTGCACAACGCAAAGCCCCACTCCGTGTCAAACGCGGGGACGTACACCGAGTACGGGAGCACGCTTTCGAACGAATCTCTCAAGCGGGCGATCATGTCCGCGTGCAGCTGGAAATTGTGCGGCCCTGACATGGACGCTTGCAGCGCATACACGCCCGTGGCCGTGAGCCGGCTGCGGATGGCCGCATACATCTCGGGCGTGTGCAGTTGCGCCGAAGGTGAATCTTCAAGCGGCTCCGTCAGATCCCCGATGATCACGTCGAGCTGCCCGCGCGAAGCGAAGATGTGCTCTCGTGCATCCCCGATGATGAGTTCGGCGCGCGTGCTCTCGAAAGCGCCGGCGCTCCACTCCGGCAGGTGACGGCGGCAGATGTCGACCACTTCGCCGTCGATGTCGACCATGGTGGCCAGAGTGATGCTGGGAACGCGCAGCAGCTCACGCAGCGTCGCGCCTTCGCCGCCGCCCAGCACGAGAGCTCGCTCGGGCCGGCCACCGCAGGCCACGCAGGCCGGATGGACGAGCGCCTCGTGATAGATGTGTTCGTCCAAAGCAGCGCTTTGGGTGTCGCCGTCGAGCACCAGCATCTTACCGAAGAGCGGGCTGACGACGATGGCGTAGCTTTGGAAATCGGTTCGGCCGGCCACCAAGTTTTCGGCTATGGCGTGTCCGTGGATCTCTCCCTTGCCGACCTGCTCAACGTACCACTGAGAGTTTTCGGTTTTTGGCACTAGGCTGCACCCCCGCCGAGCGGCGGCCGACGACGTGGCTGTAGACGCCGTCCTCGTCGGGCATACCGCGGCGCACTTCTGTCGTCAGCATCTGCTTGGCTTCGAACTCGGAGGCAGCGAAGCGGCAGGCAGTCCAAGGCTGCGTGTGATCGCCGCAGGTGTAGATGTCCATTGCCGCATAGCCGTATTCCGGCCAGGTGTGGATGGACAAGTGGGACTCCGCAATGACGACAACACCGCTCACGCCCTGAGGCGAAAAGCGGTGAAACGCGGTTTGGAGAACCTCGGCGTTTGCGGCGTTAGCTGCCGCTACCAGTATGCCCGCTACCCGGTCGACGTCGCTGAGAATGCTGGAGTTGCAATCCGACAGCTCCACGATGATATGGGTCCCAAGTGCTTTCAACCATCAATCCCCCTGCGACGAAAAGTGGGAGATCCGACCTCCAGTTCAACGGGAACGGACGCGCGATGTGGCGTACCGATGTCAAATATTAGGTTATTTGAGTAGGTTTGTAAATACTTTCCCCATACTTTGTGCTACAAACCTGGCTGCTCAATGGGACAGCGTGAGAGAGGTGCGTTTCCATGTTCGCGGTGATCGAAGCCAACGGTAAACAGATCAGGGTTCAAGAAGGCGACGTGCTGCGCCTCGATCGAGTGACCGGCGGCGCCGACCAAGAGGTCGTCTTCGATCGGGTGCTGTTCGCGCATGACGGCAACGACTTCTTGGCCGGTTCGCCGCTCGTGCAGAACGCCACCGTCACCGCCCGCATCCTCCGGCAGGCGAAGGGCCGCAAAGTCATGGTGTTCCACTACAAGCCGAAAAAGCGCATCCGCAAGCGCTACGGCCACCGCCAACCGGTGACCGAGTTGCGCATTGAAAAGATCGCGCTCTCCTAAACCCGCTCGCTCACCGCTTCTGGTCCTCTTCCAGCGCCAAGCTCGAGATATCGTCGCCTTTGAGGTGCGCGGACACGCCGGCTTCGCCCCAGCAGGCTCCGACCTCGTCTGCGCGGCGGTCAGCGCCCTGGTGCTCGCTTCGGCCGAAGGTCTCAAGCGCCATTGCGCCGCCCACGCTGTGGTGCTGGACTCCGGCGAGCGTTATCAGCTGACGCTGCCGGAGGGCGGCGGCTCGGCCGCGCAGGCGGTGCTGAAGACGATGCTCACGGGTTTGCGAGCGGTTGGAAGAGCCTATCCGGGGTATATGAGAATCCGGCAAGCGCGGCTTTTGCCAACAGGCTCGCGCGAGCGGCCGAAGAAGCGACGTTCTCGCGCTGTTTGAAACCATATGACCATGGGAGCAATATCTATGGAATCGTCTCTCAGCGACATCAACCCAAGGTACTCAGACGGACCTGGCCGCGACAACCGCTCCGATTTCCAAAGCAGCGAAGGCAGCTTCCGAGCCACGCTCATGGCGGGGATCATCGGCGCGGTCGTTGCTTCGGCCGGATACTTGATCTACACCAGGCTTGAGGACGAGCAGCGTGAGGCGCTGCGCGAGTCGGTCGGCAAGTTCGTCCAAGACAAGATGTCGGACGTCCGTTCGCAGCTGAAATTCTAGCAGCGCGCCTCGAAGCCGCCTCGCGAGAGGCGGTAAAGGCGAGCCGGGCCGCGTCAGCCTAAGATAACCGCCCGACCGCTCCGAACCAACCAGTATGCACGTGTCGCTCGCGCCGTTCAGGCGCGTTCGCGCTTTCGTCCCCGCGCTTGTCTGCGCGCTCGCCGTCTGGGCGGTTTTCTTTTGCTCAGCTGCCTGCGCGCAAGCCCAAAGCCGTGAGCGGCACGCGAGCGCCGCCCGTGCCATGGAGGCGTACGTCGCAGCCATTCGCTACTTCAATGCCGGCATCGATGAGAACGAGGCTCGTCATATCGTGGTGGCGATCGTCCGAGAAACGCACGCGGCCGGCATCGACCCGCGCCTGGTCGTCGCCATCGTCGCCACCGAGAGTTCGTTTGACCGCACGGCCCGCAGTTCGGCCGGCGCGATCGGCCTCGGGCAGCTCATGCCCTCCACGGCCGCCGCTGACGATGTCAGCGACAGCCGCAACATCGATCAGAACATCCACGGCACCGTTTTGACGTTGAAGGGAAATCTGCGGCACTACGCTGCGTTCGATCTTCAGCACCGCTATGTCTATGCCATCGCTGCCTACAATGCGGGCGCAGGCGCGGTTGATGCGTACGGCGGCGTGCCGCCGTACGACGAGACGATTCACTACGTCTGGAAAGTCGTGGTCCTTTGGCGCCGCCTGTGGGGCATGTCTGCCGGCTAGCGCGAGGGGTCCGCGCTCTCGGCTGCCGCTTTCGGCGCTTCATCGTCCAACTCGTCGTCGGGGATTTGATCCCATAACCCCGGGGCGGGCGGCTCCAGCGAATCGAGCTTCGGATCGTTGATCGCCGGTGGGTCCGGAAATGAGGCAGCCGCATGCTCGGGCTCGGCTGCGCGCTCCATCTCTTGCATGAACGAATGCGTCGTGTTCTGTATGTGTCGCATGGCCTCGCCCAGCTGGCGAGCCATCTTCGGGAGCTGCTCCGGACCGAACAACAAGAGCGCGAGGACGAAGACGATGGCGGTATCGGACGGGCTCAGCACTGCAAAAGGGCCTCATTTGGACGAGCGCTAAACGGATATTCCGCGCAAAGCCTCACAATCTTCCCGCGGATTTATCAGCTGCGTTCTTGCGGATCACGCATACGTTGAAGATCTATTACACTAAGAGCCAGCGCGAGGAGCCGGTAGGGTCGCTCGCAACCCTGAAAAAGGTTCTGTCGCGCTTCGTGCGCCACCGGGTGTTCTACGAGATGTCGGCGCGCCAACGTCTGAGCCGCCAGCTATATTCGGTCAAGAACAACTTCACGATCGGCCATTTCGACATCGACGGCTCGATTGAGCTCGTGATCACGCTCTTCGATGCCAACAACCCGGCCCATTCGGTCGAGATCGTCAACCCGCACGCGCTACGCATCTATGACGAGAATCCCGGCAAAGGGCTTGCGATCGCGTTTTACGCCGAGGAGGCAGGCGACTTCGAGGTCCGTTACTACTTGCGCGACGAAGGCGAGGATGAGACCGCGCCCGAGCGGAAGGCGCTCGAGCACATCACGTTGCCACAGCTGATGGAATACCTGCACGAAAGTTTGAGCGCTGACGTCGTTGAGGTATCGGAGAGCCAGCGGCTCTAGGTCTCTCCTCGCGCAGAGCACCGGCGCGGTTTTACTTCGAGCGACGTTTCCAAAAGCTCAAGCGCTTGCGAGCGGTCGTCGGCGCTGCCTCGTATTTCGCCGCTAGGCGGAGTTCGGCGACGCTTGCGCCGACGTTGCCGAGTTTGCGATGCAGTATGCCGAGGTTGTAATGCGCAAAGGCGTAGGTCTCGTCGATGCTGAGCGCGCGCCGGTAGTAGATGTGCGCTTCCTCGAATTCGTGCGACTCGAGCGCCAGGTTGCCGAGATCGACCATCGCCGACACGCACCGATCGTCAGCTGCAAGCGCCGCTCGGAAATCGCGTTCAGCGCCGACCCTGTCGCCCAGGCGCAGTCTGCAGACCCCGCGCTTGCACAACGATTGTGCCGGCTGCTCGTCTGCTGCGATGGCTGAATCGAACAATTCGATCGCTTGAACAAAAGCGCCGCGCTCGTAAGCCGCCATTGCGTTGGCGAATGCGGTCACGAGCGGCGAGCACAGACGGCGGCGGGCGGCTCGCCAAGCAGTGGGGAACGGATGGTCCGGATGCGCATCGACGTCGTCACCCTGTTTCCCCAATTTTTCGCCCCTATCATTGAGGGAAGCATCATCGGACGGTCGCAGGCAAAACGAATCGTGGAGATCCGCGTCCACGACCTGTGGGATCACGTGCCCCAAGGCGAACGAGCGGACGATGCGCCGTACGGGGGCGGTCCGGGCATGGTCCTGCGATTGGGTCCGCTGGTCGCCTGCATCGAACGCCTCTTGGGACCTCAACTGAAGCCGCCGGCCGGTTGCCGCATCATCGTCACCTCGCCGGCCGGACGGCGCTTCGATCAGGATGCGGCCTCCGCGCTCGCAGGCTTGGAACGGCTCATCATCATCTGCGGCCATTACGAAGGCATCGACGAGCGGTTCTTCTCGCTCGTGAGCGCAAGCGAACTCTCACTCGGAGATTTCGTCCTCACGGGAGGCGAGATTCCCGCGCTTGCGTTTATCGATGCCTGCGTCCGCCTGTTGCCTGGCGCTATCAACCCCGAGAGCACGCAAGCCGAATCGTTTGCGCAGGGCGGCCTCGATTGGCCGCATTATACTCGTCCAGCCAATTTTCGGGGTCTTGGGGTCCCTGAAGTCCTCCTGAGCGGTGATCACGCGCGCATTGCGCGCTGGCGCGCCGAATCTGCCAAAAGCCGCACGGCTGAGCGGCGGCCGGACCTGGGCTAGATTTGTCCCAAAGGCATACGGCGGTCCTTGGGCCGGCGCTTGCTCGTCGACTTTCGCGCGTGCTATACTCTCACTTGATTCTTGAGCGCGGAACGCAAGCGGCAACCCGCTGCGGGCGGCGCTTTTTTCGCGGTACCGCCGCCTCTTTGGGAGGCGCGGGCTGGCGCACCGGGAGAAGGTTGACGCGTAGAACATGGATGCCGCACAGCTGATCGCAGATGCCCAGAAAAGAAAACGCGTCGCCGACTTCGGCGCCGGCGATACCGTCAAGGTGCATTCGCGGGTCACCGAGGGAAACAAAGAGCGGATTCAGGTCTTCGAAGGCATCGTCATCGAGCGAAAGAACGGCGGCTTAGCGGAAAGCTTCACCGTCCGCCGGATCGCTCACGGCGTCGGCGTCGAGCGCTCGTTCTTGATCCACTCGCCGCGCCTCGAAAAGATCGACATCCTCCGTCGCGGGCTCGTACGGCGTGCGAAGCTGTATTATCTGCAAGATCGCGTGGGCAGCAAAGCGACCCGCATCAAAGAGAAGAAGTAACTCCAGGAATGAGTCCTGTGGTCCTCGGCGCCATTTTGGGGATCCTCGGCGTCGCTCGCGCGGTTATTTGGGTCGCCCCCGTCACGGTGCCGGACGCCAAGCAGCGCGGCATCATCCGTGAATACCTCGACGCGTTCATCATCGCGGGCGTCGTCGCTCTTCTGCTCATGCACTTCGTCGTGCGCACCTTTTGGATCCCGTCTGGCTCGATGCTGCCGACGCTCGACATCCATGACGTGCTGCTCGCGAATGAAATCGAATACCGCCTGCAAGACCCCAAAGATGGGCAGATCGCCGTCTTCCTGCCGCCGCCGGAGCTTGGCACGACCGATTTCATCAAGCGCGTCATGGCGGTGCCTGGCGACGCGTTTCGGATCCACAACGGCGTGGTGTATCGAAACGGCAAAAAACTGGACGAACCTTACCTGCCCGCCTCACAGCGACCCGACTACGAGTTGGAGGTCAAAAATTACCGGATCTTCGTCGACGGAGTTGCACTCGACCCGTCGCGAGCAAAGGTTCCGCCTCAGGCGCAATGGCAAAACGCAGACCGCCTGCCGCGCGGCTACTATCTGATGTTGGGCGACAATCGCAACGATTCAGACGACGGCCACTTGTGGGGCCTGCTGCCCCGCGACCACTTCGTGGGCCATGCGTTCCTCGTGTTTTGGCCCTTCACGCACGCCAAGCTGCTGCATTAAACGGTCTGGGTCTGTTGGCAACGGTTGCGCACAGGGCGCGGCTACTGTTTCTTGGAAGACCTGCTTCCGTGCCGCAGATGCTGCAGCCGGCCCATTCAACGCGACGGTATTCCAGGGTCCGCGCGCTCCCCGATAGTTTCGACGAGCGGGCGGTACGATCGCAGCGCATCGCTCGGCGTTGCGTCCGCTCCATCTGCCAGACGTTCGTGCTGTTGCTCTTGCTCGCGCTTTTCTGTTTGCGCCTTCCTCAAGTGGAAGGCCGCTCAATGTTTCCCGGAATCCAGCCTGAGGATCGGGTCCTCATCAACACCACGGCCTACCGCGTCAGGCTGGGAAGCGCCGTCATCCCCAGCGGCGCGCTGAGGCGCGGCGATGTCGTGGCCTTTTATCGCGATGACGGCGAACAAACGCGCATCTTTTTAAAGCGCGTCGCAGCCTTGCCCGGCGACCGCGTGTCGATGTCGAACGGTTCGCTGGTCGTCAACGGATCAACCATGATCCCGCAAACATTTGAGGCTGGAGCGGATCAGACCAGCATGCCACTGCAGACGATCCCTGCAGGCAGCGTCTTCGTGCTGGGTGACAACCGCGGCCAATCCGAGGATTCGCGTTCCTTCGGGCCGGTCGCGCTCGAGGCGCTCATCGGCAAAGCCGTCGTCGTCATCTGGCCGCCCTCCCATGTTCGTCGCGTCCGCTGACGAACGCCGCGCCGCGGCCTCATGGTTTCCCGGTCACATGGCAGCCGGTGTGCGCGGACTGGAACAATCGGCCGACCTCATCGACGCGGTGCTCGAAGTACGCGACGCTCGTTTGCCGGACACGACCGCGGTCGCTCATCTGCATCGCAAGCTCGCGCGAAAGCCGACGTTTGTCTTGCTCAATCGTCACGATCTTGCAGATGTTGCGCTGACCAAAGCATGGGTGGCGGCGCTGGCGCCTGGACGGGCCGGCGTCTTTGCGGGCATCGGCACGAGCGCGTCGTCGCTGCGCGCGCTGCGAACCGCCCTCGTTTCTTCTCCTCCGCGCTCTTCGCACGGCCGCGCCCGTTTCCGGATCGCGGTGATCGGTGCCCCCAACACCGGCAAGTCTTCTGTCATCAACGCATTGCTTCGCCGCAAGCGAACGGTCGTCGCCGACAAACCGGGCGTGACTCGACACATGAGCTGGCTTCCGCTAGACGGCCGGACGGAAATGCTTGACACTCCGGGAGTATTGCAGCCGAAAATCGCGGGAGTGCGGGCTGCCTGGCAGCTCGCGCTATGCGGAATTCTGCCGGCAAGCGCGATCGATCCCGAGCAAGTTGTCGACGATCTGCGGGACTGGATTGCGGCGCGCGGTCACCCGTTGAACACAGACGCAGAGCTCGAGGCGTTCGCGCGCCGACGCGGGATGCTTCGCCGCGACGGCGAAAGCGACCGTCGCAATGCCGCGCTGGCTTTCATGAAAGATTTTCGTGCAGGCAGATTTGGCCGTATCACTTTTGAGGTTCCGCCCGAGCGCACGTGACGCCTAAAGAACGTCGCCGGCTTTACCGGCTCCACTCGTTCGAGCGCGACGCGTGGAGCAGCGGAGCCCGCTATCTGTGCGGCGTCGACGAGGCCGGTCGGGGACCGTTGGCGGGTCCAGTCGTCGCGAGCGCGGTCGTCATCGATCAGCCCTTGTACATCGAGTGGTTGAACGACAGCAAAGTGGTCCCGATGACCCGCCGGGAGTTCCTCAACGAGTCGATCCGCTGTCGCGCCGTCTGTTTTTCGGTCGGATGGTCCAGCCCCGAAGAGATCGATCGGTTCAACATTCTCCAGGCCACCAAGACGGCGATGACAAGAGCGCTTGCCGGGCTTCCCATCTCTCCTTGCCACGTTTTCATCGACGCCGTGTCCTTGCCCCAGTGCTTGTTTCCCCAAGAGCCCGTCATCGACGGCGACGCTAAGTGCGCGACGATCGCAGCGGCCAGCATCATCGCCAAAGTCTACCGGGATGCATGGATGAACGAATACGATTCGCTGTATCCGGAGTATGGCTTCGCCCAGCACAAGGGGTACGGCACGCCCGAGCACTTGGCGGCCCTCAATCGCGTTGGTCCGAGCCCCATCCACCGCCGCTCGTTTGCGCCGGTGCTTCAGCCGTCGTTTGATTTTGCCGACAGCGTCGTGTTGTGAAAAGCCGCACCGCCCTTGTGTCGAGAGCCGCCGCCGGCAACGAGGGTGAGCGAGCGGCTGCGCAATATCTGCTGGCGCGCGGTTACCACATCCTCGAACGCAACTTTCGTTGCGCCGGCGCTGAGGTCGATCTCATCGCGCTCGACGGAGCTACCCTCGTCTTCATCGAGGTCAAACTGCGCCGCTCGCTCGCGCGCGGTGCGCCGATCGAGGCAGTCACACCGGCAAAGCAGTTGCGCGTCCGCAGAGCCGCCCAAGTCTATTTGAGCTATAGCGGCCGCATATTCCAGCACATCCGTTTCGACGTGGTCAGCGTGATGAAGTCGGCGAAAGGGCCGGACATCACGCACTTGAAGGCGGCGTTCGCTACCACCTGAGGCGGCTGCGTAACGATGGAAGGGCTCTCTCTGGGGCGGTTCACAAGCGGTTCAGACGACAGGATGCGGTTCGTCTTGGGACGTTCGACCGAAGCGTCTTTTGAGACCCTTGACCGCCCTGAATGGAAGGCTTTCACGGCGGATGGTCTCGTACTCGATCGAAGTAGCCCCCAGCGACCCCTTGAACTTCAACACTCCCGCCAAGCCGCCGCTGGAGCCGAGGTTGTACCACTGGATGCCACGCTTTGCGGCGTGCTCTTCGATCTCGGCGTGCAGCAGGTTGTGAGGTCGCAAGATCTCCATTCCCGGACGCGTCGCCGTTGTCCACAGCAACACTTCTTGGCTTCCATACAATGCGACGGCGCCTGCTACCGGTTTACCCTCGAATCGGGCTATCCAGATCTCGACTGAATCTTTTCCGTGGAAAGCGACCCGGCGTAGCAGTTCTTTGCTCGTGCGAGGTGAGGAGATGTGCCATCGATTGAGGGCCGCGTCTTCGAGCAGCTCATAATACCTGTCCACCGCTTGTTCGTCGGTTTCAATCGCGCATTGGACGCCGCGGCGACGCGCTTGGCCCACCATGCGCCGGCTCTTGCTGGGCATTTTTGAAAGCGCTTGCTCGGGACCGCCGGAAATATCGATGACGGACGCCTCCTCCAGCTTTCGGATGATTGACGCCGGCGCACGCAGCGGTTTGAGGGGCCATGGATTGAGGAGTATCGCGTCGGCTTTCGCAAGCAAGTCTGTCACGACCGCTTCGGCGATCTCCGATGTTACCGGGGCGTTGGTTTGATCGAGTATCGCCGTGTACGATCCAAAGGGCATTCCTTCAAAAACGTTCCATCCGAATCGCCCCCGGGAGCCACGCATCAGGGGGATGATCGCATGGCCGTGCGGTTTGATCTCACAGCGCAGCGGCCAAGCCGTCAGATACGGATGCGCATCAGCGAGCGCTTTCGCCCACGCTGGTCTTGCGAAAAACGTAGGAGCGGCCGCGCTGCGGTCTATCGCTTCCCATTCGTCCAAGGCAAGGCGCTCGAACTGGTATCTTCTCATTCGGATCAACCGTAAAGACTTCGACTCGGTCACCCGTTTCCACAGCAGCACGAAGTCAGCCTAGGAGGTCTTTCTGAACGCCCAGAACCCGAAGCAAAAGTATGAACCCCCAAACGCGTTTGAGATTCAAAATCGTCAGCTCGTTTGCAGTCGCACTGATGGGATGCATCGCCTGGGCACGTCTTTGGCAAGCAACGCCGCCCTCGTATAGCAGCCTCACGGCGTTCATCATCGTCGGCCTGCTCATCGTCGCCGGCGCCTGGCGAGGCATCATCTATATGCGCCTGGCGCGCGCCGCCGTTAAGCCCTGATGCTGGCCGTCCATCCCGTCGGCGCGGTCATCGCCACCGCGATCGTCGCAGCCATTAGCTCGACCATGTACCGGATGCTGAACGCTCCCTCGAACCGCGCCGAGCAGATCGCCCAACATGCCGACCGGCAGGCGAAGGAGATCGCAGGCGATGTGCTCGTGGTCTTTTCAGCCGATATTCACTCTGAGGTGCTTATGGCGCTGGCTGCCCGCATGGCCAAGGGCAGGCAGGCGCAGTTGGTGGCCCTCTATGTGATTGAAGTGCCGTACACTCTTCCCATCGATGCGGAGCTGCCGCAGCAGGAGCGCGAGGCCTTACAAGTGCTCACGGCGGCGGAGGAGATCGGGCGCAAGGCTGGGCTGGAGATCCAAACCCGCACCACCCGCGACCGGCAGACTGGGCCCGCGGTCATCCAAGCAGCCCGTGAGGAAAGCGCCAATCTTATCGTTATGGGTACATACCGCGAAAGCCGATACGCAGGCGCTCCTATGGGACAAGCCATTGAGTACGTCCTCTCTCAGACGCACACCGACGTATTGATCGGCGTCTCGAGCTCCATGGAGGGCGACAGCATGCTGAGCCTCGGCCCGCTCCCCCTCAGAAAGAAATGATCGTGAAGAAATCCCCTGTGTTCTGGCCCACTCTTTTCGCCGTGATGTTGGTCGCCGCGCTCGCCGCCCCTGGTCACGCGCAGGCGCAATCCTCGCCGACGACGGCTGAGACGATTGAAAAGTTCTTCAGCGCTTGGCAAGGCATTGAAACCTACCAATGCACGCTGACATCTCATGAAGTCGACGGCATCCGAGTCCAGGACCGCGTCTATCATATGTTCTTCGAGAAGCCGATGAAAACGCGCATGGAGATCATCTCAGGCGATGGCCGAGGCGGTGCGGCGGTGTGGAGCGGCGGGGACACGCTGCGCGGACACCGAGGCGGCATGCTCGCCGGCATCAAGAAGACGTTGGATATCCATAGCCCGCTCGCGACCAGCATCCGAGGCACCACCATAGCGGACGCGAACTACGGGATCTTGCTGGGGCACATCCGCACGTTCAAACCCGACAATCTTGACGCCGCACGAATCGGCGATCGTACGCTGGTCACCGCGCAAGTGGCAGATCCAGCCTCGCAAGCAGGCGTCACCAAAGAGGTTTTCATTTTTGGAGCGGACGGGCTCCCATTGGAATTCGAGCAGTACCAGGGCGCGAGCATGGTCAAGAAGGTGGACTACTCCGACGTCAAATTGAACGTGCCGTTGCCCGACTCACTGTTCCACATATAGACACGGCAGTCAGCGGGCTTTCAGCCTAGCGTGAGAATCGATCGCATTCTGTCGGGCTCAGGCCCGCATTTTTCCTTTGAGTTCTTCCCGCCCAAGAGCGATGATGCCGTTCAAGCGCTCTTGCAGACTGCCGCTGCACTGCAAGCTTTGGGACCCGCCTTCGTCTCGGTCACGTACGGAGCCGGCGGCAGCACCCGTGCGCGCAGCTTGCAAGTCGTCAAAGCGATCGCACAGGAATTGCGCATTGAGGCGATGGCCCACATCACGTGCGTCGGCGCTTCCAAGGACGATTTGCGGGCTGTCTTCCGAGACGTCGCTGATGCCGGCATAGAAAACGTCCTCGCCTTGCGGGGTGATCCGCCGCGGGGCTCGGCTCACTTCGAGCCTCCAGCCGATGGCCTTGCGCATGCTACCGATCTGATCGCGCTCGTACAGGCTGAATTTCAATTCTGTGTCGGCGCGGCGTGTTATCCTGAAGTTCATCCCGAGTCCCTGGATGCAAACAGCGATCTGTTGTTCCTGCTCAAAAAGCAAGAGGCCGGAGCGCAATTCTTCATCACGCAGTTGTTCTTCGATAACGCATACTATTTCCGTTTTGTGAAGCGCGCGCGCTCGGTCGGCGTGCGGGTGCCCGTTATTCCCGGGATCATGCCCATAACGAATGCGGATCAAATTGAACGATTCACACGGCTGTGCGGCGCCACGCTGCCGCTACGACTGAGAACCGCCTTGCAGAGCAGGAGCGGCGATCCAGAAGCTGTGGCTGAGCTCGGCGTCGCTTATGCGACCTTACAGTGCGTCGACCTGTTGGCGGCCGGAGCTCCGGCGATCCATTTCTACACGTTGAACAAGTCGCCGGCGTCGCGCGCTGTCGTGTCCGCTCTGCTGGCGGCGCGACCGTGGGAGCGCTCACCCGGCCTGCGCTATCTGGGAAGCCCAACCACCGCCCCGCGTTAAAGGGTTCCCGACAACCTCGTGCCTCCGGCGCCCATGCAGCCGAAGAAAATTCTTCGGGAAGCCGCGCTGAGAGGGGCGTCACCGTCGCCTTATCGGCTGCATCTCGATCACGACGAGCCGTTGGCACGTGAGCCTGCTCATAGCAGAGACGTGACGTGAAGTTATATGATGTCTTCATCATAAGTGGTGGATACCAGCTATCTACTACTCACGACGATAGACAAAACACAGCAGCTTTGCCGCCCGTTTTTCCACGGCACTGCCTCTAAGCCACCAAGAACGTCACACCCCGCCGGCTGTTCCGGCAGGCGCTTCCCTTTCGCCGCTGCTTCTTTCAAGCTCCGGTTTCCAAAATTCTGGATTTGGAGTCGTTTGATTATTTTATGAGATCCGTAAAATTTTCCATTCCCCTCGGCGCCGCCGGCATATCGTTGTTCTTGACGTTGGCGCTCGCGAGCTGCGGCGGTTCGAGCTCCGGCATGCTTGCCGGCGCACCGCAAAATCTCCGCTCCGCGCGTTCTCAAACCGATTCTCTTGCCGGCTACCGGGCTGCCGTTCTGACCGATGGCCCGCTCGCGTACTATCGCTTCGACGAAACATCCGGCTCGACGGTCGCCGACTCGTCTGGCCACTCTTACACCGGGACCCTCAGCGGCAACACCAGCTTTGGAAGCGCCGGAGCGCTAAACGGTGATTCCGACACAGCGATGTCATTCAACAACCCCAATGCTTGGATGACCGCCTCTGTGCCGGTGCTAGGGTCGCACTACAGTTTTGAGGCTTGGATCAAAATCGCGTCGTATCCGGAAGGGCACATCATCGGCATATATCCCCAGCAGCTGATGATGTACCACGGACAATTCTATTTTGGAGAGGGCGGCGGTCATTATTTGAAGAGCCCGCTCGGAACGTATGATGATAATGCGTATCACTACGTCGTGGCCACATTCGACGGCAACACCAAACGCATATACGTCGACGGCGCGCAGGTCACTTCAGGCCCGGAATCTCACGGCGCTGTCACCGGCACTGGGCTCACGATCGGCCACTTCTACGGAGGCGGCTTTCAATTCGTCGGATCCATCGACGAGCCGGCGGTCTACAACGTCGTCCTGACGCCTGCCCAGATCTCCAACCATTACAATGCGGGGCGTAACGCCGCAGCAACCCCTGTCCCGACCCCTGCTCCGACTTCGGCGTCCGGGTCCATGTATCAATCCACCGTCCTCAACGATTCCCCGAGCGCCTACTACCGTCTCGGCCAGACCAGCGGCATGACCGTGACCGATTCTTCTTCTCACGCCGTGAACGCGACGCTGAGCGGCACCGCCACCTATGACATCGCAGGCGCGCTGGTCGGCGATTCCAACGGAGCCATGGGCTTCAACGGGACCAATACCGCCATAACCGTGAGCAACCCGCTCGGCGCTTCATCTGCGCAAAGCAAAGCGCTCGGCTTTGCATCGCGCTCCTTGGCTTCTCTGTCATCGTCCTTCAGCTTGGAAGCATGGGTGAAGACGGGATGGCTGCCTGAAGCTCACATCATCAACGTCGGATCGCAACAGCTCTTGATCGTCGGCGGGCAGTTCGGTTTCGGGACCGGCGGTCATTACCTTCGCAGCGTTTTGCTGACGTACGGCGATAACCAGTACCATCACGTCGTCGCCACATTCGACGGAACGACAAAGCGTCTCTATGTCGACGGCTTCGAATCCGCTTCCGTCGTTGACGGGCAATCCTCGCCCGCCGGTGGCTCTCTCGTCATCGGGCGGTATGCCGGCGGCGGCAACGAGCTGGCCGGTTCCATCGATGAGGTCTCCGTCTACGGGAGCGCCCTATCGGCTTCACAGGTCTTGAATCACTACAACGTGGGCCGCCAGCGCTTGGCCACGCCCGCCCCTACTTCGACTCCCAACCCGAGTCCGAGCGTGACCGCGCCGCCCACGCAAAGCCCCACGGCCACTCCGGTCGCGACGCCTAACCCGACCAATACGCCGGCGCCGACGCCTGCGCCGACCAGCACACCAGTTCCCACACCGGCGCCGACGCCCGCGCCTACCGCTACACCGGTTCCCACACCGGCCCCGACGCCCGCTCCAACCGCGACGCCGGTTCGTACCCCCGTGCCGACACCCATCCCAACAGCTACACCCGCTACTTCTGGCATGATCAACGTCATCATCGAGGAAAATCACTCTCCGACTGAGATCATTGGCAACTCTAGCGCACCCTTCATCAACTCCTTGCTCGGCAAGGGGGAATGGTTCACCAACGCGCACGGCGTCGCTCATCCGAGCTTGCCGAACTACTTGGCATTGTTCTCAGGCAGCACCCAAGGCGTGACCGACGATGGCTGCGGCTATAGCTTCAGCGGGCCCAATCTGGCGTCACAACTGAAAAGCTCAGGCCAGACCTTTGGCGGTTACGCAGAATCTGCGCCGTCAAACATTCGGACGTGTTCAAGCGGCGACTACTGGCAGAAGCATGTCCCATGGGCATACTTCAGCCCCGTCACCGCTCTCACCACTGCTGCGGGTACTGTGAACTTCATCGTGCCCAATCAGCAGGACGATATGCACGACGGTACGGTCGCGCAAGGCGATGCTTGGCTCAAAGCCCATTGGCCGACCTCAGGAACGACGATCGTGGTCTGGGACGAGGCAGAGCATGTCGATTACACGCCTAACAACGTGGTCTTGATCATCGTCGGGCCAGGCGTGCCCGTGAGACAGAACTCGACCAACGTGAACCACTACAGCATCCTGCAGTGGATAGAGAGCACGAAGGGACTGCCTTGCTTAGGGAACGCTTGTAGCGCATCTAGAATCGTGTTGTGAGCGCCAGATCTGTGGCAAGTTCGGCAGCGCGGCTCATTCCCTGAGAATCCGCGACGCGACAAAGAAAGGCGGCTCGAAAGAGCCGCCTTTTTCTCGTGCTGTTTGACTCTGCCTTAGGGCACCGTAACGGCCAGCGGCTGGCTGCCGCCGTGGTCGTCGCTCACATGGAGCGTGCAGGAACCGGACGCCAACGCCGTCACCGCGAAGTCGCCCGCTGGTCCTGTGACAAATGGCGGAGTCACGGCCACTATGGCGGCGCAGTCACCGGTCGCTGAATCCTGATTCAAAGCTCCCGCGTAGTTTGCCTCACTCGCCGTGAAGGACTGGGTTGTCAACGTTGCGCTGAAGGTCAACGCGCTGGTACTGAGCGTCAACGGGCCGAAAGCCGGCGTGGGCGTCGCTGTGGGTGTCGCGG
>QHBK01000016.1:53325-58250 GCA_003244105.1 Candidatus Eremiobacter antarcticus
GTGGGTGTCGCGGTCGGCGTGGGCGTTGGCGTCGGCGACGGGACCGTGACGCTTACCGGTATGGACACGCTGCCGCCGTGATCGTCGCTGACGGTCAGCGTGCACGAGCCTGCTCCTTGCGAGGTCGCATTGAAGGTTGCGCTCGGGCCGCCGGCCGTCGCCGGGCTAACGCTCACGATGCCGGCACACCCGGTAGGTGAGTTCTGAGTGAACGTCCCGCCATAGGCTGCCTCTGAAACCGTAAAGCTGCTCGTTTGCGACAGATCGCTGAACGATAGGCTATCGGGCGTCACCGACGGCGTAGCAACGGGGGTCGGTGTTGGCGTCGCGGTTGGCGTCGCGGTCGGCGTCGCGGTTGGCGTCGCGGTTGGCGTTGCTGTCGGCGTCGCGGTTGGCGTCGCGGTTGGCGTCGCGGTCGGCGTCGCGGTTGGCGTCGCGGTTGGCGTCGCGGTCGGCGTCGCGGTTGGCGTTGCTGTTGGCGTCGCGGTTGGCGTCGCGGTCGGCGTCGGCGTCGCGGTCGGAGTTGGCGTGGGTGTCGGCACGGTCGTGCCCGTGTTCAAAAGCGATGAAGCGCCGAGACCGGCGTCGTACGCGAAGGTCTGCCTCGACGTCGATAGATTGAGCACGTCGAACTTGACGGCAAGACGATCGCTCGCTTGCGCCGTCTGGGCGCTCCCGGCCAGTGTGTACGTCAAGACGCCTGCAGAGCCTAGCGACTGGGTGAGACCGAGCAATTGAGCGACCGTCGCAAGTCCAGTGTACTGCGGTCCGCCGGCGGAGTTGACCCTGAATATTCTCACCTTTTGCAATTGCAAAGATGCATTCGGCTGCGTGACGTTCAGCGTGACCGTATAGGTTGTGGCCGGCCACGACGTCACGCCGGGCTGATTCACTGCCGTGATCCATCCCCAACTGTTGGACGAACTTGAAACGTAGGTCAAAGGCTCGTTCGTGCGCGCGCCGATGACGCTCAAATCCATTTCTTGTGAGACCGCGCCCGTCTCGCTCGTGCCATTCGTGTAGAACAAAGCGGTCGGCGCCGGTGCAGTTCCAGGACGATATACGCCGCCAAAACCCGACGATGCGGTCGGCGTCGGTGTCGCAGTCGGCGTGGGGGTGGCCGTCGGGATCGCTGTCGGCGTAACGGTCGGCGTCGGCGTCGCGGTTGGCGTGGGTGTCGGCGTCGGTGACGGCAGCGTCACGCTGATCGCAATCGACGCTGCACCGCCATGGTCGTCGGAGATCGTGATCGTGCACGAGCCCGCAGCCTGCGACGTGGCATTGAAGCCGGCGCTCGGCCCATTGGCCGCCGAAGGGCTTACGCTCACGATGCCTGCGCATGCAGTCGCGGCATCTTGACTGAGGAGGCGGCTGTAAGCCGTCTCCGCGACCGTGAAACTGCTCGTCTGCGAAACGCCGCTGAATGAGAGGCTCGACGGGCTGACCGAGGGCAGCGACGCCGGCGTGGCCGTCGGCGTTGCCGTGGGAGCCGGGGTCGTTGACGGCGTGGGAGTGGGCGTTGTCATCGTTCCGGTGCTCAGGCTGGACAGTGCTCCGATGCCGGCGTCGTACGCAAAACTTTGCTTGGCTGTTGACAGGTTTGCGACATCGAATTTGACGGCGAGGCGGTCAGCCGCTTGCGCTACCTGCGCGGAGCCTGCCAGTGTGAACGTCAAGACGCCTACCGAGCCCAGAGACTGCGTGAGGCCGCTCAAGGTCGCCACAGTGGCAAGGCCCGAGTACTGCGGACCTCCGAGAGAGTTGACGCGATAGATCCTCACCTTCTGCAGCTGAATGAATGCGTTTGGCTGCGTGATGTTCAGCATGACCGTATAAGTGGTGGCAGGCCAAGACGTCAGGCCCGGCTGATTCGCTCCGCTGATCCATCCCCAGCTGTTGGAACTGTTCGCGACGTATGTGAGCAACTCGTTGGTGCGCGCGCCGACGGCGCTCGGATCCATTTCCTGCGAAATAGCGCCTGTTTCGTTCGCGCCATTCGTGTAGAAGAGAAGGCTCGGCGCCGAGCTGACGCCGGGGTAATAAACGGTCGAGGCGGGCGGCGGAGTTGCAGTAGACTGGCCGGTCGCGCTCGGACGGGGCGTTGGACTGGGCGGCGGACTGCCGGACGACGTGACGATGGAGAGCATCGGGTGCAGCTCCGCGCCATTGGGCGCATGCTCCTCACCCGTGTACCAGTCGTAAAAGCCGACGCCGGTAACCGTCACGGTCGTGCCGGGAAAGATCGGCGCGGAACCTACCGTCCAGTGCGCATCGATGTAGCTTCGGACAGCGGATATCTGACTGCCGACGGTGCTGCCGGGCGCGCACTGGGGGTTTACAGCTTCTGCTGTGAAGAGATTGCCGGTCGCATCCTCGAGTATCACATGGTAGTCCTGGTCCGTTCCGGGAGGAAAAATTTCGTACAGTATGACGTTGGTCAGACGATAGGTCGTGTATTCGTGTGGTCCTATGCGCGTGGGGTATTCCTCGGGAAGAGGGTAGGGAGAGGGCAGAGGAACCGCTCGCAACGCCGCAATGGTCGTATCTGTGGGCGTGAGGTTGACGCTGCCCGCGCCCGAATCTGCCATCGTCTTGATCGGCCATCGCCCGTAGCCGTTGCACGTGATGGCGCCGAATGCGCCGCCCGTCCGACCCGGATTTTCCTCGGGCTCCCAGAGCCATGTCGCTTGGGGCGCCGGTGTCGGCGAGTTGCGAGCTTTCACCATCAGACCACGGAGCGGCGAACTCGGTACAGTTGTGGAATTTTGCGGCACGGGAGATCGTCGCGGCTGAGGTCGCTCTCGTGGTTCTGTGAGCGATGGAGCATGCTCGGCGAGCGGGGGCTCAGGCGCGCTCACCGGGGCTACTCTGCTCGGACCGGCGCAGTTGTAACCCGTGCACAACGACACCAGCGGATGAAGCTCTATACCGTTGTGGGCTTGGCTGTCTTCGGCTGTCAGAAATTCAAAAAAGCCAACGCCTGTGAGCGTCACTATCAAAGGAAACCGCTGCTGCGCGAGCCCCGAGGCTGTCTGGCGAAGGCGCTGGATGTCGGCGAAAAAACGGCTGCCGCGCGCGCAGGTGGGATCTGGTATCTCCGCTATCATCGTACGCCGGCCGGCGTCCGCCAACACCAAGCGAACATCTCCGTCGCGCTCTACATTGATGGCCGTCAACGTCACATTGGTGAGACGAAAAAGCGAATTCTCTACGGGAGGAACGCGAGCGGCATTCGGCAACTCGGCGGGAGCCGTGACCGATGTCAGCGCCAAAATCGTGGTGTCTTGAACGACCGGGTCGATCGCTTGCGAGCCGGGACCGCTCGCAGCCTTGATCGAGGAGCGCTCTAAGCCGCAAGCGCTCGCCGGCAACGCGGAAAGCCCGATAAGAACCGACGCAGCCGCGATCGCGAGTGCAGCCGGCAATGCGAATAAATGCGGGGTCTTGCGCCTGGCTTGCGGCCGGCGAGTACCGGCATCACTCGTCATGAATGATCAACACGGGCAACGAGACCTGTGACGTGCCGCCGGGTTGGACGAGATTGATCTTGAGCGCAGCCCGCCGGTCGCCTGAGTTGTGCAGGTTGAGGTACTGGAATTGTACGCGCCAATGCCCTGGGCTGACCTGCGCCATCTCGGTGGTCACCGATCCCGTGTCCAACGAGACGCGTTTCGTGCTCTTGGGTGATTCAAGTTCGATGAGGACTTCGCTCGCATTGACGATCTCGATCGGAGCCGTGTTTCCAGGAAAACTGAATCGACTGGGTGGTCTCCCAGAGTTCAGATCAGTGATAGATATCTGAAGCGGCAGCAGGCCCGTCTCACGCGGGACGGGCGCCCGGTGACGCGAATTCGAGGCAGCTTGCTGCGTAGCCGCAGCCACCGGCTTGGCATTTGGGATCGCCTGCTGGGATATGCTGCAGCCGGCCAACGAGACGCAGACCGCGGCTGACCCAAGGATAAGAGCCCGATTGATCATCGACGGTTCCGGCATAATGAGGATGCCACAAAGAAGGGAGCCCGATTGCCACTCATCGGAATCAGGGCTGAGGTGCTCTCACGTCCTACGTGATGAGCATCACTCCTAACTAGAATACCCTGATTGCGCCAATGCCGGACCTTCCGGCGGTCGCCGCAACGCTAGACTTTAGACCCTACTGGGCCGCCCTTGTCCTAGGGTACGTTCACTGTCACCGGCTGCGTGCCGCCGTGATCGTCGGTGACGTTGAACGTGCACGGTCCGCCAACGCCGGAGGTGACAGAAAAATCATTCGACGGACCGCTGACCGAGGGCGGGGTCACGATCACTATGGTTAATGCGCAAGTCGTAGCCGCGTCCTGACTTATGAATCCCCCATAACTATCTTCGCTCGCGGTTAATGTTTGGGTCTGCCCTGGCCCTGTGAAGTTGAGCGTATTCGAGCTCACGGTCAGTGGGCCGAATGTGGGTGCCGGTGTTGGCGTATCCGTTGGCGTCGGGGTATCCGTCGGCGTTGGCGTCGGCGTTGGCGTCGGCGTCGGTGTCGGCGTGTCTGTCGGCGTTGGCGTCGGTGTCGGCGTATCCGTGGGACTCGGAGTCGGAGTCGGAGTCGGCACCGTCGCGCTGATCGCGACCGTGACGCTGTTTTGGTTATCATCAGTGATGGTCACCGTGCACGAACCCGCTCCTTGCGACGTTGCGTTGAACGTCGTGCTCGGGCCGGTGCCGGCCGGCGGACTGACGCTCGCGACATTGGCGCACGCTATGGCCGCGTTCTGAGTGAAACCACCGCTATAGTTTGACTCAGTGACCGTGAAGCTCTGCGTCTGACCGACGTCGGTGAACGACAGACTTGAGTGATCTACCGTTGGCGTCGACGTCGGTGTCGGCGTCGCGGTCGGCGTCGGCGTCGCAGTCGGCGTGGCCGTCGGCGTCGGGGTAGGTGT
>QHBK01000017.1 GCA_003244105.1 Candidatus Eremiobacter antarcticus
ACGATCACCTCGTCGCCGGGGCCCAGGCGCAGGCGCCGCAGCTCGGCGAACAGTCGCTCGAGCTCGCTCCGCGATCCGGCAAACGGGACGACCAAGGCGATGCTCCGCACGGTTGGCTTCAAGCGAGCCGAGCTCGTCACACTGGGCCTATCGGCACGCGCGGGCTGCGGGTCGAAGCGCGCGCAACCTGCGGTTCCTCGCCCAGCATCGCATCCTCCCCCCGGAGCGAATCGGCCAGGGCCGGGCAGTCGTTCACGCCTCCTTGACAAGCGCGCGGACTGAAGCGTCTGGATCGAGCGGTGGCGCGGCGAAGCCTGCTGCCGGAGCGTCGTCCCGCAGCAGGCTCGCTGCCACGGCTAATACAGCTCTGTCTCGCGCCTCACCGGTACCTCGTCTCGACGAGCAACGGTTGGCATCGCCCGTCGACGATCAGCCCACAGCGTCATCCACAACAGTGAGACTACGAGGCCGACGACGCCGGCTACCAGCAGAATCAGACCCACAGTGTGCAGGTTGAATCCCTGTGTGGTGACGGAAACCGCGAAGCGCAGAATCGCACCGACAGCAATCAGGATGATTGATGTACCGATACCCATCTTAGTTAGAAACCTCCAGTTGGTTATTTGGCCACTCCTTGCTCCTACAGCGCCTGCTTGCGCCGCTAGAGAACCCAACGCGACGAGGACCATCGCGGTAAGGTGCTATTTACCCCAAAAGCAGCCGCTCTTTTTTGGCTATGGACGAATGTCGTAGCGTCAGGCGACGCGCCCGGCCGGCTCACGCTCGACCTCGATCGAGTCTCGCTCGACCCGAAGCTCTTCGCGTAACCGGTCGTAGTCGTCATAGCGGCGGACCACGCGCATCCATGCCCAGCCCGGTCGGTTCCGGAGCTCGCGAGCGCGATCTGGATCGCCCGGCCGGCGTCGTGAGGCTCGAGGGCTCCGCCCCCGCCCCACGATCAGCTCGAGGTGCTCTGCGATCGCCGCCGGGAAGCGGGTCGCCGGCGCCTCGTCCGCCAGCAGGCTCGCGTGCAGGTTCGTGGTCAGGATGCGCAGCTCCCGCGCGGTGGCGCGCCGAGCCCGCCTCTCGCGCGCGTCAGGCAGCGCGAGCCTGTCCCAGGCGTTGGCGAAGGCGATCAGGCTCGTGCGACCGCCGGCCCGGTGGGCGGCGAGCATCGGGCACACGCCGTCTTGGCTCGCATACCCGCCGATGATGATGTCGTTCGCCTCGACGCCCTGGAGCATCGCGACGCGCGTCTCCCTCGGCATGCAGTCGATCGCGCGCCGGAGGCCCTCGATCGCCGCGTCGCGGTGTTCTCGCATAGGGTTCATCGGACCGCGGTCCCACCGTAGCGGTGGCCGCCGGGCCGCTCAAGCGATCTCCTCGGAGTGAAAGGAGCCTTGCAGATGAAGCTCGGAGTGCACGTTGGCTACTGGGGCCTCGGGATGAGTGCGCGCGAGCAGCTCCAGGTCGTGCAGGAGTCCGAGCGCCTCGGCTACGACTCGGTCTGGGCCGCGGAGGCATACGGCTCCGACGCGGCGACGGTGCTCGCGTGGCTGGCGGCTGGTACGAGCAGGGTCAAGCTCGGCTCGGCGATCTTCCAGATGCCGGCGCGCAGCGCCGCCATGACCGCGATGACCGCCGCGACGATCGACGAGTTGTCCAGCGGACGAATGGTTCTGGGGATCGGGTCCTCCGGTCCGCAGGTGGCAGAGGGCTGGCACGGGCAGCGCTTCGCGCGGCAGCTCCAACGCACGCGGGAGTACGTGGACGTCGTCCGCATGGCGCTGACGCGCGAGCGCGTCGAATACCACGGCGAGACGATCGAGCTGCCCCTTCCGGAGGGTCCCGGCAAGCCGTTGAAGCTGACGATCTCGCCGGTTCAGGACCGAATCCCGATCTACCTCGCGGCGATCGGACCGAGGAACACCGAGCTCGCCGGCGAGATCGCCGACGGCTGGATCCCCACCTTCTTCTCCCCCGAGCACGTCTCGGAGCACCGCGCCCTGCTCGAGCAGGGCGCTGCTCGCTCCGGCCGCTCGCTCGAGAGCTTCGAAATCGCGCCGACCGTCAACACCTACGTCTCCGAGAACCGCGAGCTGGCCCGCAACCTGATGCGCCCCCTGCTGGCCCTGTACATCGGCGGGATGGGGGCACGGGAGCAGAACTTCTACAACAAGCTGGTGCGGCGCTACGGCTTCGAGGCGGCGGCCGCCGAGATCCAGGACCTCTACCTGGGGGGCAAGAAGGCGCAGGCGGCCGAAGCGATCCCCGAGCAGCTGATCGACATGGTCTCGCTCTGCGGGCCACGAGAGGTCGTCCGCGATCGCCTGGCCGCCTACCGCGACGCTGATGTGGGCACGCTGATGGTCACGCCGATGGCGTTCACGGCGGAGGACCGGATCGCGCAGCTGCGGGCGGTGGCCGAGCTGGCCGAGTGAGCGACGCGCCCGGCCCGCTTCGCTTCTTCCTCGGCGCGTTCGGCGAGCCCGGTCACGCCTTTCCGATGCTTGCGCTCGGCTCGCAGCTCGCGGCGCGCGGGCACGAGGTGACCTACGAGACGTGGTCGCGCTGGCGCGAGTCGGCGCAGGCGGAGGGGATGGGCTTCGTCGCGGCGCCCGAGTATCCGGTGTTCCCGACCCAGGAGCGACCCCTGAAGCCATACGAAGCCGTCGTGCTCGCCACCGCCCCCACGCACGAGGCCGTTGCGCGGGCGAGGCCCGACGTGGTCGTGCACGACATCTTGACGCTCGCGCCGGCGCTGGCGGGCGAGCTCGAGCGTGTGCCGGTCGCGACCCTGATCCCGCATCTGCATCCCGCGGGCGCGGCGGCGCCGTACGCGTCCGGAGCGCGCCCACCGCGGACCGCGCTCGGTCGGTCGCTGTGGCGGGCGCTGGCGCGGCCGGTCGACCAGGGGCTTCGGCGCGGACGGGCTGAGCTCAATGACACGCGCGCGCAGCTGGGCCTGCCGCCCGTGCAGCGCCTCCACGGCGGGCTCAGTGAGCGGCTGTGCATCGTGGGCACCTTCCCTCAGCTCGAGTATCCGCGCGACTGGCCAACGTGGACCCATGTCGTCGGACCCCTGATATGGGAGCCGCCTTATCACGAGGTGAAGGCGCCGGCGGGTCAGCAGCCGCTCGTGCTCGTCGCCCCCTCGACCGCCCATGACACCGAGCACCGGCTGCTGCGCGCAGCGCTGGAAGGCCTTGCCGAGGAACCGGTGCGGGTTCTGGCCACGACCAACCGCGCGCCGCTGGTGCCCCCGATCTCGGTCCCGCCAAACGCGCGGCTGGTCGAGTGGCTCTCGTACTCGCGCGCGATGCCGGGGTGCGCGCTCGTGATCTGTCACGCGGGTCACGGGACGATGGCGCGGGCGCTCGCCTGCGGGTGCCCGGTACTGGCTGTGCCCCACAGCGGCGACATGGCGGAAAACGCAGCGCGGGCGGACTGGGCGGGGATCGGCGTCCGGCTCCCCTGGCGGCTGCTGAGCCCGTCCACGCTGCGCCTCGCAGTGCGTCGGGCGCTCACCCAGCCTTCGCTGGCGGCGCGCGCGCGTCAGCTAGCCGTGTGGGCATCGGCCAACGACGGCGCGTCGCGCGCGGCCGAGCTGGTCGAGGCCCTGGCGCTCAGTCAGCGCGGCGTGCGCGCACGAACTCGATGAGCCTTGGATCCGCGCTCTGCACCAGGTCGACCGGCTCGCCAATGCAGCGATCGTCATGGGCCCCGATGTGCACACTCGCCCGAGCAGAGGCGAGAGCTCCGGGGGTGGGACTCGAACCCACAACACCTCGGTTAACAGCCGAGTACTCTGCCAATTGAGTTACCCCGGATTATGGTGTCTCGCACCGAACGTGCCTTCCGCGGTCGCGAACGTGACCGAGTGTACCGGGACACGCGGAGGCGACTCTCAGCCAGTTCTCCGGCCAGGATCGAGCTGAGACCGCGCCGAGTACGGCCATCGAAACGCCTCCTCGGCGGCATCCAGCTGCCGTGCTGACTCGCCGACGGCCCAGCGGCGGGTCGGGCGGTCGACGGCGATGACCGTCCAGCCCTGTCCGTCCTCGCCGCTGAGGTGCACGAGGATCGTGTCGTGGTTGTGCTCGACGCGCAGCCGGTGCGCGGGGTTGCCCTGCTCGCGCAGGACGCGGGGCTTCGCTTCCGAGGAATTGGCGATGAACGAGGCCCAGCGCGAGCGCGGCGGGCGTGGCTGCGCGGGCATCAGACCGCCCGCTCCAAGCGCGCGCCGACCTCGAGGATTGCCTCCCGCACCCGCTCGCGCTCATGGGCGAGCGCGGCGATGTCCATTCCGCCCTGTCCCCTCGCGCGGCGGATTGCGCGGTCGAGGCGGGCCTGCTCGAGGATCAGCCGCGCGTGCTCGAGCCGCTCGGCGCTGACATCGCCCGCACGGCCCGCGCGGGCCACGAGGTCCGCGACCACCCGGGCGAGCTCCTCGTCATCGCCGGGCAGATCGGCCAGGGGCGAGGCGGTCCGTCCTGCGATGTGCCGAGCCGCGCGACGGAACACCCCGCTCGTGAGCAGCTCGTCGGGATCGATCGCGACAAGCGCCGCCGCCCCCGGCTCGGGCAAGGCGACGCACAGCGCCAGGAAGTCGCGTTCCTTCCGAACGCCCTGGTCGATCATTGGGACTTCTTTCACGGCGGCGGCCTGCGGGCCGCCGCCGGGGCCACGGCGCCCAACCTTCGACGGTCCCGCGGAGGCCATCAGCCTCGCCAGCGTCGCGTCTGACAGCTCGAGCCGTCCCGCGACCCGCCGCAGCAGATCCTCGCGCAGCACGCTCGGCGGTACCGCCCCCAGCACCGGAGCCAGCTCGGCGACGGCCCGGTCCCGCCCCTCGGCGCTGCGAGCATCGGTGCGCTGCAGGATCCGCTCGACGTGGAAGGCGGCGAACGGGACCGACGACTCCACGCGCGCCCGC
The DNA here is from genome assembly GCA_003244105.1 of Candidatus Eremiobacter antarcticus. GTDB lineage: Bacteria > Vulcanimicrobiota > Vulcanimicrobiia > Eremiobacterales > Eremiobacteraceae > Eremiobacter > Eremiobacter antarcticus. Next base: position 4,937 of record QHBK01000017.1, read on the forward strand.
AGCGCATCGGCCCCCTCGCGCGCGACCAGCTCGGCGGGATCGCTGCCCTCTGGCAGCGGCACGACTCGGAGCTCGAGCTTGCTCCCCGCGGTCACTCGGGCCGCGCGCAGCATCGCGTCCTGGCCCGCGCGGTCGGCGTCGAGACACAGCTCGAGCACCGATACGACCCGCGCGAGCTCACGCACCTGGTCCTCGGTCAGCGCGGTGCCCATGATCCCGACGGCGCCCAGCAGCCCCGCCTGGTGCAGGGCGAGCACGTCGGTGTAGCCCTCGACAAGAATCATGCGGCCGGAGCGCGCGGCGGGCGCGCGGGCGAGGTCGATCCCGAACAGCTGGCTGCCCTTGTGGTAGAGCTCGCCGTCGGAGGTGTTGAGGTACTTCGGGCGCTGGTTCTCACGCATTGCCCGGGCGCCGAACCCGAGCACGCGCCCGCGGGCGTCGGCCGACGGGAACATGATCCGCTCCCGGAAGCGGTCGTACACCTGCCCCGGACGCGCCTTTGAGCGCTGCACGAGGCCGGCCGCGAGCAACTCCTCGTCGGTGAACCCCGCGCCCCGCGAGGCGGTCAGCACCCGGTCCCAGGCGCTCGGGGCATAGCCGACGCGGAAGGTTCGCAGCGTCTGCTCTGAGAGCCCGCGGCCGCGCAGGTACTCCCGCGCGCCGGCCGCCTCTCGCGCCTCCCACAGATATCGTGCGTAGTAGGCGGTCGCGCGGCCCAGCAGCGAGTGCAGCCGCTCGCGTCGCAGCCTGCGAGAGGCAGCGGCCGGGTCCTCGGCCTCGGTCTCGAGCGTCACCCCGAAGCGATCGGCCAGCGCCTCGAGCGCGCCCTTGAAATCGAGTCCCTCGGTCTCCATCATGAAATCGAATGGGTCACCGTAGGCCTGGCAGCCGAAGCAGTGGTAGTACTTGTCCTCCGGCCGGACGTGGAAGGATCCGGTCCGCTCCTCGTGGAACGGGCACACCCCGAAGTAGCTGTTGACGCCGGCTCGTCGCAGCTCTGTGCGCGCGGAAACCAGCGCGACCATGTCGACGGCGCCGCGCACGCGATCGCGGGAGTCGGCGGTGTAGCGGGTCACGGCGCGAACGCGACGGGCACGCTCAGCCGTTCGAACGCGTGGATGCAGAAGCGGTCGGTCATCCCCGCCAGGTAGTCGGTCACGCGCCGCGCCAGATCGCCCGTGGGGATCGACTCGGGGATCTCGTCGGGGTGCGCGCAGTAGTGCGAGAACAACGCTCGCACGACGCCCTCGATCTTGGCGTGCTCCTGCGTCGCCTGCGGCCCCAGGTACACGCGCTCGAACATGAACGCCCGCAGCGCGGCCATCGCCCCGCCGACTCGCTCGCCCTGGACGATCTCCCCGGCTTGGGCCGAGTGCTCGACGAGATCGTGCACGAGCGCATCGATCCGTCTCGGCCCGGTGTCGCCGAGCACGGTGATCGGCTCGGCGGGCAGGTCCCCCGCGGCGATCACACCGGCCCGCAGCGCATCGTCGATGTCGTGGTTGATGTAGGCGAGGCGGTCGCAATAACGCACGATTTGACCTTCCAAAGTGAAGGGAATGTCGTGGTAGCCTGCCAGCGCCCCTTTGTGTTTGCTGTGCTTGGCGATGCCGTCGAGCACTTCTTCGTTCAGGTTGAGGCCGACTTTGTCACCGCGGCGCTCTAAGCACGTCACCACTCGCAAGCTCTGCTCGGAATGGATGAAGCGAGCGCCGGGCTCGTAACTTGCAAGCGCTTCCGAGAGCGCGCTCTCCCCGCTGTGGCCGAACGGCGAGTGACCGAGATCGTGGCCCAAAGCGATGGCCTCTGCGAGATCTTCATTGAGGTTCAAGCCCCGCGCGATCGAGCGCGATAGCTGCATCACCTCGAGGCTGTGGGTCAAGCGCGTGCGGTAATGGTCGCCGACCGGCGAGAGAAACACTTGCGTCTTGTGCATCAACCGGCGGAAGGCTTTGCTGTGGATGATGCGGTCGCGGTCGCGTTGGAAGCACGTGCGCATCGCGTCTTGTGGTTCCGGCGTGCGCCGCCCGCGCGAGTTTTTGGCCAAGGCGGCGAAGGGCGATAAGGTCGCCGCCTCGCGCGCCTCCAGCTCCTCGCGGATGGACGTGGTCATCGCCATGATAACGCTATCACGCCGGCGTCGCAGGCGGGTGGCCCGCAAGCCAAGGGGGCGTCAGTCTTGATCGACTTTTCCGGCGGCGCCTGGTTGTTGTGGTTGTTGTTTCGCGCGGTCCTTGAGCACGGCTTGGGCCGCCGCCAAACGCGCCACCGGCACTCGGAACGGCGAGCACGAGACGTAGTCCAGTTTGATGTCGTGGCAGTACTGCACCGACGTCGGGTCGCCGCCGTGCTCCCCGCAGATGCCGATCTTCATATCCGGCCGCGAGGTGCGCCCGCGCTCCATGGCCATGCGCATCATCTCCCCGACGCCGTCTTGATCGATCACCTGGAAGGGGTCCTCGCGCAAAATCTTGCGGTCCAAATAGACGGGGATGAACGAGCCCTCGGCGTCGTCACGCGAGTAGCCGAAAACCGTCTGCGTCAGGTCGTTGGTGCCGAACGAGAAGAACTCAGCATGTTCGGCGATGCGATGGGCGACGAGACAAGCCCGCGGCAGCTCGATCATCGTGCCGACCTGGTACGCGACCTTCAACGCGGCGGCTTTCAGGATGCGTTCCGCCTCGTTTGTGACGAGATCCCGCAGCGCTTTCATTTCGGTCACCAAACCGACGCCGGGTATCATGATCAGCGGACGCACGTCGATCTTTTCTTTCTTGAGTTCGACGGCCGCTTCCATGATGGCGCGAACCTGCATCTGATAGATCTCGGGATAGACGATGCCAAGGCGGCATACGCGAAGCCCCAACATCGGGTTGCTCTCGTGCAGCACCCGCACGCGGCGCAAGAGCCGTTCTTTCTGCGAAAGCAGGGACGCATCGCCCTTGCTCATGCGCAGCTCGGTCACTTCCACCAGCAGATCTTCAAGGCTGGGCAAAAATTCATGCAGCGGCGGGTCGAGCAGGCGAACGGTGACCGGCATGCCCTTCATCGCGCGGAAGATGCCTTGGAAATCGTCGCGCTGCATGGGCAGCAGCTGCTCGAGGCACTTGCGCCGGGAATCCGGCGTCTCGGCCAAGATCATCTCTTGCACGACGGGCAGCCGCTCGGTCTGCATGAACATGTGCTCGGTGCGGCACAAGCCGATGCCCTCGGCTCCGAAGTCGCGCGCCTTGATCGCATCCTCAGGCGTGTCGGCGTTCGCGTAAACGCCCAACCGCTTGAATTCGTCTGCCCACTTCAGCACGTGGCCGAATTGCGGTGAGAGCCGAGCGGCTTGCATGCGCAGCTCTCCAAGGTACACCAACCCGGTCGTGCCGTCGACCGTGATCATGTCACCTTCGTTGACCACTTCGCCCTTAACCGTGAATTGGCGCATCCGCAGATCGATGAGGACGGACTCGCAGCCGACCACCGCCGGCTTGCCCATGCCGCGGGCAACCACCGCCGCATGCGACGTCGCGCCGCCTTGGGACGTGAGGATGCCCTCGGCGGCGATCATGCCCTGCACGTCGTCAGGCGTCGTCATGGGCCGCACGAGGATGCAACGCCGGTTCTGCCGCTTCATCTCTACCGCAAGGTCAGGGTCGAAGACGACGATGCCCGAGGCCGCGCCGGGCGCGGCGTTGAGCCCTTTGGTAAGCGGCGCTTTTTTGTCTTTTTCGTCGATCTGCGCGTGCAGCAACGCTTGCAGCGATCCGGGGTCGATGCGCATGATGGCCTCTTCGCGTCCGATCACATGCTCCTTGACCATGTCCGCGGCGATCTGCACCGCAGCGGCGGCGCTGCGCTTGCCCGAGCGGCACTGCAGGATGTAGAGGCGGCCCCGCTCCACCGTGAACTCGATGTCTTGCATGTCGCGATAGTGGCGCTCAAGCTTGACCGCCATCTCGACGAACTGCTTGTAGATCTTGGGCTGGTGTTTTTCGAGCACGGAGATCTTCACCGGCGTGCGGCTGCCCGAGACCACGTCTTCGCCTTGCGCGTTTTGCAGAAACTCTCCGTACAGCGACTTCTCTCCGGTGGACGGGTTGCGCGTGAAGGCCACGCCGGTCCCCGAGTCATCGCCCATGTTGCCGAAGACCATGGTCACCACGTTCACAGCCGTGCCCCACCAGTCGGGGATCCGTTCGTAGCGGCGGTACTCGATGGCGCGCTTGCTGTTCCAGGAGCCGAAAACGGCTTCGACAGCCATTCGCAGCTGCACGTAGACGTCTTCCGGAAAATCTTTTTTCGTGTGATGGCGGACGAGCGCTTTGAACTCGCTCGTCATGTTGCGGAAGGCCAACGCCGTGAGATCAGACTCCGACGCGACGCGCGCCTTTGCGACGTAGCGCTTGACGACCTCATCGAATGGATCGCGCTTCATGCCGAGCACGACGGTGGCGAACATCTGGACGAAGCGGCGGTACGCGTCCCAGGCGAACTTATCGTTCTTGGTCAGAACGATCAGCGCGTTGCACGTCCGGTTGTTCAAGCCCAGGTTGAGGACCGTGTCCATCATGCCGGGCATGCTCACGCGCGCTCCCGATCGGACGGAAACCAAGAGCGGATTCGTTTCGCCTCCGAACTCTTTGCCCGTCTTGCGCTCGAGCTCCGCCGTGCGGCGGCGAAGCTCTTCATCTAACCCGGGCGAGAACTGACGCCCCAGCTCGAGGTAGCGGCGGCAGACTTCGGTCGTCACGGTGAACCCCGGCGGAACGGGCAGACCGATGCGCGTCATCTCCGCGAGCCCTGAGCCTTTGCCGCCCAGGAGGTCGCGCATGGTAGCGTCGCCCTCTTCAAAGGTGTATGTCATCTTGCCGAGCGTGGTCTTGGCCGGCGGCTCCGGGCGGCGTGGAACCGCTTTCTTGGGCTTGGGCAGCGCAGGCATCGGACCCACATCCATATTGGGCATCTGCGGTATGGTCGCCATCGGAACGCCGTCCACCGAACCGTTGTCGGCGGGAATTTGCGCAGCGGTGGCTTGTGGTTTGCCGTTCTCCTCGGCGGGTTTGCCCTGCGCGGCCTTGCCCGCGGGCCTGACTGCGGCTTGGGTCCTAGACGGAGAGTGAGCTCTTGCAGCGCCTGCTGAGGGTTTCTTGGCCGAGCTCGGCCGCGGCTGCGGCTTTCCGGAGCGCGACGAGGCGGATTTGCGCGATGCGCTCCTGCCGGCGCTCGCCTTATGTGATGGGCGCGACGTGCGAGATTTCGGCTTCATTCTCTCTCCCGTGAAGGCGCACCGGAGCTAAAACGCCGATCCGGCCGTCCCAGAAGACGCTGGACAGGAGCTCCGAACGCAAAGAGTGCGGACTATATATTTGGATGCGGGACAGGGCCGGCCCTCTACAACCGGACGTCAGCGGGCGACTGAGTCGAGGACGGCGGTATCGTCAGGCTCGATCGCGTGTTTGAGGTAGCTAGCCAAGCGGTCGACGGAAATGCGCTTCTGCTCTTTGGAGTCCCGCTCGCGCACGGTCACATCCTGGCGATCCAAACTCTCGTAGTCGACGGTCACGCACAGCGGCGTGCCGATCTCGTCCTGGCGGTAGTAGCGCTTGCCGACGTTCCCGGAGTCATCGAACACCGTGCGCAAGGAGGGACGCAGCGAGCGTTCGATCCTCACCGCCATCTCCACGATGTCAGGCTTGTTGCGCACCAGCGGAAACACGGCCGTCTTATAGGGAGCGAGGCGCGGGTGCAGGTGAAGAACCGTCCGATCCGCTTCTTTCTCGTAGGCGTCCAGCAAGAACACCAGGCACGCCCGATCGACACCCAGCGACGGCTCGATGACCGCCGGCAAAAACTTCTCCTTCGACTCCTCGTCGAAAAACGACAGGTCCTTGCCACTGGCATCGACGTGCCGTTGCAGATCGAACGATGCGCGGTGGGCGATGCCTTCGAGTTCGCCCCAACCGAACGGGAAATCATATTCCAGGTCGGTCGTCGCGCGGCTGTAGTGAGCCAAGTCGGCGCCGCTGTACACGTGCCTGCGCAGCCTGCTGGGTTGGATGCCGAGCCCGAGGAACCAGTTGTGCCGCTGCTCCACCCAGTAGTCGAACCAGCGCATCCCTTCGCTTTCGGGCTGCACGGGAACGAAGAACTCGAGTTCCATCTGCTCGAACTCGCGCGACCGGAAAATGAAATTGCCCGGCGTGATCTCGTTGCGGAAAGCCTTGCCGATCTGCGCCACTCCGAAGGGCGGCTTCTTGCGGCCTGTCTGATAGATCGACTTGAAGTCCACGAAGATGCCCTGAGCCGTTTCGGGCCGCAGGTATGCCACGGATGAGGCGTCTTCCATCGCGCCGATGTAGGTCTTGAACATCATGTGAAAAGCTCGCGGCTGCGTCAGCGTCGCGTTGCCGCAGGACGGGCAGCGCTCGCCGCTCAGCTCGTCGGCGCGGAAGCGCTTCTTGCAGGTGCGGCAGTCCACCATGAGGTCATGGAAGTGCTCCAAGTGACCGGAAGCGCGCCACACGTCAGGAGACATCAGGATGGAGGTGTCCACCCCAACCACGTCATCGCGCAGCTCCACCATGTGCCTCCACCAGGCGGCGCGCACGTTGCGTTTGAGCTCCACGCCCACGGGCCCGTAATCCCACGCGCCGTTGACGCCGCCGTAGATCTCGCTCGAGGGAAAGATAAAACCGCGGCGCTTTGCAAGCGCCACGACTTCATCCATGCTCGGCTTCGGGCGGACCATCCGGCTCACATATGCGCGCGCAACGCGCGGAGGATCTCTTTGGGCGCAAGCTGTTTTCCGTACATCAGCACACCGACCCGGTAGAGCTTGGCGGCGAGCAGCGTGAACAGCCATATCGCCACGAGCGAAGCGCCGATGGACACCCCCACTTGCCAGAGCGGCACATTGGAAGTGGCGACGCGAGCGAACATGACCATCGGGCTCAGCATGGGGATGAGCGAGCTCCAGACCACGATGGGTTTGTCCGGATCCATGAGCACGAGCATGGAGAGCATGTACGCGGCCACGATGGGCAGTGTAAATGCGCCGCTGCTCTGCTGCAGGTCCTCGGCTTTGGTCGCTAAAGCGCCCACGCCCGCGAACATGGTCGCGTACGTGAAGAAGCCCAGCAGAAAAAAGACGAGCAGATACAGCCACGTCAGGAACGGCACCGTGAGGATGCTCAGGCTTTGCTGGCTTGCAGCGGCTGTCGTGTGGACGCTGTTCACCAGCCGGTCGCCCCACTGGGCAGCCGCTGCCACATGGACGAGCGCGGCCGCCAAGCCGATGATCAGGAGCTGCACGATGGCGAGCGTGCCGATGCCGAAGATCTTGCCCGCCAGCAATTGCGAAGGCCGCACCGCGCCGATCATCAGCTCCATGACGCGGTTGGATTTTTCTTCGATGACGCCCTGAGCGACGTAGATGCCGTATAAGATGACGGAGATGTACATCAGGAGCAGGAGGAAGTAGACGAGCACCTGCGAGTTGGTCTGCTCCGCTTCCGTGCGGTACCGGTCGTTGAGGTTGACGGTGGAGAACGGGAAGTCGATCTCGCTTTGCGGATGCATGCCCTGGGAGTGCGCGGCGTCGGTCACGATGACGGCGCGCAGGAGGCGCTGCTTGAGGTTGTCGCCTTCGTCCAAAGCGCTCGATTGACGAGGATAATAGGTGAACGCGAGATCGCGCTGCGGGTTCAAGTACGCGACGAGCGCGGCATCGTACGTGCGCGCGCGCAGCGCCGACTCCACGCCGGGAGGCAAGTGCGAGCCATGAGAGCGCTGCGGCAGGACGGTCAGATGATAGCGGTCGCTTTGGCCCTTTAGACTCAAAGAGTCGGCGACGGTCTTTGCGATGCGCGCGTCGGGCGCGACGATCGCCAAGCGCGTGGAAAACGTGCTGCTCAGCAGGCCGAAGATGATCGACATGAACGAGAGCCCCACGATGAGCAAGACGCCCAGCGCGGTGCCGATGATGAAGCTCTTCTGCTTGATGCGCTCGACGAACTCGCGTGCCGAGATGATGAGAACCGTCTTCATCCCATCGGCTCTTCGGGGCGCACGTATTGCAGGTAGATGTCGTTGAGCGTGGGCTCCACGACCTCGAAGTGATCGACGGGCGCAGCGGCGACAGCCGCCCGAAGGATGTCCGCCGGCGGTATCCCAGGCGGTGCCTTCAGCTTGAGATATCCGTTGTCGCTCGGGAGCGCTTGCACGCCCGGAAATCTGGACAGGAAAGCCGTGTCGCCGCTGTTGCTCAGACGGATGAAGCGATCCGGCCACGCCCGCTTGATCTCGGCGAGGTTGCCGTTGACAACGGCCCTTGAGCGGTCGATGATGCAGATCTCGCGGCACAGCTCCTCCACCTGCTCCATGCGGTGGCTCGAGAGCAGGATGATCGTGCCGGCCGTGATGAGCTCGCGGATCATGCGCTTGAAGATCTCGACGTTGATGGGATCCAGCCCGGCGAAGGGCTCGTCCAAGACGAGCAGCGGCGGGGCGTGGGTGATGGCCGCCATGAACTGCACCTTTTGCTGATTGCCCTTCGAAAGCTCTTGCGGGTTCTTCTTGAGCGCTTCGCTCAAATGAAACGAGTCTGCGAGCTCAGCGATGCGCTTTTTTGCCGAGCCGGTCTCGACCCCGTGCAGCCTGGCGAAGAAGAGCAGCTGATCGCCGATGCGCATCTTGGGATAGAGGCCACGCTCTTCCGGAAGGTAGCCGAAAAGATGGCGGCTGCCGGCGTCCACGCGCTTGCCGTTCCAGCGAACCTCGCCGCCGTCGGGCTCGAGAATGTCCAGCACCATACGGATGGTCGTCGTCTTGCCCGCGCCGTTGGGTCCCAAGAGCCCGAAGACGGCGCCCGGGCGCGCGCTGAAGCTCAAATCGCTGACAGCCTGGACCGGCCCGAAATTCTTGGAGATGCGATCCGCTTCGAGCATCACAGCGCCGCCGCCGCCTGGTCGATCCGCAGCTGGCCGCAGGCGGCTGCGATATCCGCGCCCATCGTGTAGCGCACCGTCGTCGGCACGCCGCGTTCGTGCAGAACGTTTTGGAAGCGCCGCATGCGCGTCATCTCGCTCTGCCGGTAGCGCGCCGCCGTGGCGTTGTATGGTATGAGATTCACGTGATGCAGCGGCCCTCCCAACAGATCCGCCAAGCGGCGGGCGTCTTCTGGCCGGTCGTTCACCTCCCCCAGCATCAGATATTCATAAAAGACCTTGCGGCGGGTGGCCGCGACGTAGGCTCGCGCAGCCGCCATGAGCTTGGCGATGGGCCACTTCTTATTGATGGGCATCAGCTGCGTGCGCAGCTCGTCATCCGGTGCATGCAGCGAGATCGCCAAGTTGACCTGGATTCCCTCGGCCGTGAAGCGTTCGATGCCGGGCACCACGCCGGCGGTCGAGATCGTCATGCGGCGCGCGCCCAAGTTGAACCCGTGCGGGTCGTTCAGCATCGCCACCGCATCCAAGACCGCGTCGTAGTTGAGGAACGGCTCGCCCATTCCCATGAATACCAAGTTGCTAAGACTGCGTTTCTCCGCGCGTGCCGCGCGCGCCACGTAGACGGCTTGATCGAGGATCTCAAGCGACGTGAGGTTGCGGAAGAAGCCGCCTTGGCCGGTCGCGCAAAAACTGCAGCGCAGCGCGCAGCCGGCCTGCGATGAGATGCAGGCGGTCGTGCGTCCGCCGCGATGGCGCATGAGGACCGCTTCGACGCGATCGCCGGCAGCGAGCGCGAAAAGAAACTTGCTCGTCTGCGCGTCGCCCGAGTGGGCGGCGTGCGCAGGATGAACGCTCGACAAGCGCAGGTGCTTTGCAAGCGATTCGCGTTGCGATCGCGGCAACACCGTGAGGTCTTCGAAGCGGTCGTGCAACTCTTTGGCGGCGGCGCGGTAGATCTGGGCCAGCCGGTAGGGCGGCAGCTCCAGGTGCGCCCGCAGAGTGTCGACGTCGTCATATCCGCTCTGGCGGGCGCGGGCGGCCCACCACAGCGCTTGGGCGTCGCGATTGCCCGCAGCCGGAAGCGACGGGACGGCGTGTGCGATCATCGCAAGTCCAACTCCAGCGCCTCGTAACCGGCTGCTTGCACGCCCAGGGCGTCAGCCTCGGCCGCGCGCGTGCGCGCGATCTCGTCCAGTTTTTGGCGCACCGCGAGCAGATCGGCCCAAACCAGGCGTTTGACGGCCGTCATGTTGCCGCCCGTCTGCCGCAGAATGTAGGCCGGGTGGAACGTGACCATGAGAGCAGCGCCGTTGGGCCCCGCGTACCAGATGCCGCGTTGACGCGTGATGCTGAATGCGCGCCCCAAAAACGATTTGCCGGCCGGGCTGCCCAGCGCCAAGATCACCTGCGGCGCGACGATGGCAAGTTCGCGGTTGAGATATTCGCGGCAGTTCTCCATCTCGAGCGGCGAGGGCGCGCGGTTGTAGCGTTTGCCGTTCTCCTCTTGGATAGCGCGGCTTTTGATGGTGTTGGTGATGAACACATCATGGCGCGCCAATCCGATGGCGCCCAGCATCTTCGTCAGCAGCTCGCCCGCCCGTCCGACGAAGGGTTCTGCCTGCAAGTCCTCGCGCTCGCCGGGCCCTTCGCCCACGACCATCAGCGGCGAGCATGGGTCGCCCACTCCGCAGACGGCGTTGGTGCGCGTGTAACCGATGGCGCACCGGCGGCACGCTTCCACGTCTGCACGGAGCAGCGCCAGGTCGGCAGCGCGTTTTGTCCGCAGCTCCCCTGAGTCGGACATCATGACCCGCTTATGGCCTTGCGCGCGAACACGATGAGCGCCCACACCATCGCCAGATACAAGACATAGCGGCCGACCAAGGCCACGCACAGCGACCAATACCACAACAGGCCGTGGTGCTTGATCCAATAGAGCCGCCGGCTGCGTTGCCGCCAACCGAGCACGCCGCTTTTGCCCCACGTCTGGCGCGAACCGCCTTCTTCCCCGGCGTGGGTGACCACGCACTGCGGAAGGTAGACCACGCGCTGCCCTCGGTCACGCAGGCGATGCGCGAAATCGATCTCCTCATGATACAGGAAAAAGCGCTCGTCGAAGCCGTCCAACGCGCGGAAGATCTCCGTGCGGATGAACATGGCGGCGCCGACGACGAGATCCACGTCGCGCTCGCCGGCGTAGCCCCACTGGCGCAGGCCCCAGCCATTCTGCTGTCTGCGGAACGGCGCAAGGCGACCCCAGGCAGAGCTACGTAGAAAAGCCTGCCACCAGGTATCGAATTCCCCGCACGAGTCGGCGAGCGAGCCGTCCTCATGCAAAAGCTTCACGCCGGCCATCGCGACGTCGGGTTGAGCCTGAAAATAGTCCACCGCGTTGCGCAGAAGACCCGGGTGAGCGCGCGCGTCGGGGTTGAGAAAGAAGAGCAAGGGCGACGCAGCCTCGCGCGCACCTCGATTGCAGCCCTTGGCGAAACCCAGGTTGGCTCCGTTCTCGATGATGAGCGCTTGCGGAAACGCTGCACGGGCACGGGCCACGCTGTCATCGGCCGAACCGTTATCCGAGATGATGACCTGGGCGAAGTCGCGGTCGGACGCCACTTCAGGCAAAGCGGCCAGCGTTCGCAGGCACGCCTCCAGCTGAGCGGCGGCGTTGTAGCTCACGATGATAACGGAGACCTGTGGTGGCACCGCATTGCGTTTCTCTACAAAACCGGGCCGTCATGCCTGACCGCGGATAAGAAAAAGAGCGTCACGCTGACGCTCGGGGTGGAACCGCTTGTGGCATCTGCGACGGCCTTGCGGCCGCGGGATACCGGCTGGACTTAGGAAGCTGCGGCCACTTGGGCAGGCTCACGGTCGTCCAACGCATTGAGCGCGTCGAGGATCATGGCCAGCGGAATTCCGTACCCTTCGCTCACTTGCTCGAGGGTTTCGAATTCAGAAATGGCGCAGTGGGCGCAACCGCCCAGGTGAAAATTGGCGAAGACCGCTCTCGCACCAGGGTGGAGAGCAAAGGCTTCGCCGACCGTAAGATCTTGATGGAAACGTAAACTGTCTGTACTGACGGCGACCACCCCCCTTTCCCGTCGTGCGCCGCCATTTTGTCTCATCTCTAGCGGCAACCGCAGGTTCGATACAAGGGCAATATTCGGCTTGAAGGCCCCAAAACCTGTCGGGGCAGGACGCTCGAAGGCTTATGCGGCGGGAGTGCGGCGCCGTTGCTGCAGATACGCCCACATGAATTGATCGAGGTCACCGTCGAGGACCCCCTGGGCGTTGGGCATCTTCACTTCGGTGCGGTGGTCGTTCACCATCGTGTAAGGCTGCAGCGTGTAGGAGCGGATCTGGCTGCCCCACTCGATAGCGCTTTTCTCGCCACCCAGAGCAGCGAGCTTGGCCGCGCGCTCGTCGCGCTCTCGCTGGGCGAGTTTGGCGGCCAGCATCTTCATGGCGCGATTGCGGTTGGCCAGCTGCGAGCGCTCGTTCTGACAGGCGACGATGATGCCGGTGGGCTTGTGGATGATGCGGATGGCGCTTTCCGTCTTGTTGACGTACTGACCGCCGGCGCCGCCGCTCTTATAGGTCTCGATCTGAATCTCGTCGGGCTTGATCTCGACTGCCTCACCCTCTTCGACGTCGGGCACGACGTCGACGGACGCGAACGAGGTGTGACGCCGCTTGGCCGCGTCGAACGGGGAGATGCGCACGAGCCGGTGCACCCCGCGTTCGCTTTCCAGATACCCATACGAGTTCGGACCCGCGATGAGCAGCGTCGCGCTCTTCAGTCCGGCCTCGTCGCCTTCCAGCGTATCCAGCAGCTCGGTCCGATAGTCGTGACGCTCGGCCCAGCGGATGTACATGCGCAGGAGCATGGCCGTCCAGTCGCACGCCTCGGTCCCCCCTGCGCCCGCATGGATGATCACGAAAGCGTCGTGACGGTCGTACTCGCCGTCCAAGATCGCCGTCATCTCCGCCTGTTCGACGCCTGTTTGCAGGCGCTCGAGTTCTTGGCCGACTTCGCTCTCCAGCGCTTCGTCGGACTCGCCCAACTCGATGAACTCCCGAAGTTCGGTCGTTTTCACCGCTAGACGTTGCAGCGTCTCGACGTCCGCCCGAACCGCGGACAGGTCTTTCATGCGCGCCTGGGCTGCCGCAGGGTCGTTCCAAAACTCTGGGGCTTGAGTCTCTTTCTCGAGCTCGCCTATGCGCTTGAGCTTGCCGGCATAGTCAAAGACGCACTTGCAGCGTCTGCAAGCGGTCCTCGATCTTCTGCAAGTCGGTGCGAAGCTGCTCGTTCATGCTCGTTAGACCGCCGCCAAGCCGTGGCACTTCTTGTACTTCTTGCCTGAACCGCACGGACATGGATCGTTGCGCCCGACTTTCTTCTCGGCTTTACGGACCGGCGCAGGGCCGGCGGCGTCTTCGCGGTTCGTGTGCAGCTGATCGAATCGCCGCAGCGCTCTCGCGTCCGCGGCCGGCATGGTCGAACCCAGTCCGCCGTTTCCCGGGCCGATCGCCTGGCCGCGTGAGGGAACGGGCCCGTTCGCTGCGCCCGCAAAACCTGTCTCGGCGGGCAGCTCGCGAACATCGTGCGGCGGGTGCTCCTGCGCGGGCGAGCCGTCTTGCTGCTGCACGACGATGTGGAAGTCGTCGCCTTGGAACATCGCCGTCGAGAACTCGTCTTGAATGGCGATCTTGAGATCCTCGAACAGCTCGAAGGCTTCTTTTTCGTACTCCACGCGCGGATCTTTTTGACCCCAGCCGCGCAGCCCGATGCCCTGCTTCAGGCTGTCCATCGTGTAGAGATGGTCGATCCACAGCCGGTCGATGATCTGCAGCATCGTCGCCCGTTCCAAACCGCGCAGCGCTTCGCGCAGGGCGGTGCCGTCGAGATCCGGATAGCGCGCGACCATGCGATCCTCTTTTTCGCTGTACATCGCGTCGGCTTCGCGAGCGAGCAGGTCCACCATCTCCGGCTTCGCGAGCGGCTCAAGGTCCGCGGCGCTGACGCGTTTACTGATGCCCCGCACGGAAGCTTCCAGATCGGTGAGGATCTGGGCGCGGTCCCATTCGTGCGGATGCACGCTGTCGGCGCAGTTGGCGTCGACCGCCTGCTGCGCTTTCTGGCGGAGGATCTCGGTCAAAGATGGCCGGAGGTCGTGGCCTTCGAGCACGCGGCGGCGCTCCGCGTAGACGACGGAACGCTGCTTGTTCATGACGTCGTCGTATTCGAGGACGTGCTTGCGCTGCTCGTAGTTGTGCGCTTCGACTTTCTTCTGCGCGTTCTCGATGCTCTTCGTCAGAATGCCCGCCTCGATGGGCGTGTCGTCATCGATCTTGAACAGTTCCATGGTCGAGCGGATGCGCTCGCCGCCGAAGATGCGCATCAGCTCGTCGTCCAGACCGACGTAGAAGCGCGACGACCCCGGGTCGCCTTGGCGCCCGGAGCGGCCGCGCAGCTGATTGTCGATGCGCCTGGACTCGTGGCGCTCCGTGCCGATGATGTGCAATCCGCCCGCATCGGCCACGCCTCCGCCCAATTTGATGTCGACGCCGCGGCCGGCCATGTTGGTGGCGATGGTCACCTTGCCGGGAAGGCCGGCGTCCTTGATGATCTCGGCCTCTTTCTCGTGGTACTTGGCGTTGAGCACGTTGTGATCGATGCCGCGTTTTGAAAGCAGCGCGGAAAGGCGCTCGGATTTCTCGATCGAGCGCGTGCCCACGAGCACGGGCCGCCCGGCCGTGTGCAAGTCCACGATCTCGTTGATGACCGCCCGAAACTTGCCGCTCTCTTCTTTATAGACGACGTCGTCGTGGTCGCGGCGGTGCACCGGCTGATTCGTCGGAATGGCGAGCACGTCCAGCCCATAGATGTCGCGGAACTCCCGCTCTTCCGTCTTGGCCGTCCCGGTCATCCCGGCCAGCTTCTTGTAGAGGCGGAAATAGTTCTGGAAGGTGATGGTCGCGAGGGTCTGATCCTCGCTCTTGACCTTGATGCCTTCTTTGGCCTCGATGGCTTGGTGGATGCCATCGGAGTAGCGGCGCCCGTACATCAACCGGCCGGTGAACTCGTCGACGATGATGATCTCGCCGTCCTTGACGACGTACTGCTCGTCTAAGTGGAAGAGCTCTTTGGCTTTGAGGGCGGCCTGCAGTTGGTGCGTCAGCTCCAGATTCGTCGGGTCGTACAGATTTTGCACGCCCAAGATCTTCTCGACCTTCGCGACGCCCTTCTCCGTGATGGGCACTGCGTGCATCTTCTCATCGACCGTGTAGTCCTCGTCTTTTTTGAGTGTAGGCATGATGGTGCGCGCGAAGTGCTCGTACAGGTGCGAGGTCTCCTTATAGGCGGTCCCCAGCACCGCTTCCGGCGAGCCGCTGATGATGAGCGGCGTGCGCGCTTCGTCGATCAAGATCGAGTCGACCTCATCGACGATGGCATACCAGAGATCGCGCTGCACGCAATAGGCTAAGTGCGGCGCCATGTTGTCGCGCAGATAGTCGAAGCCGGCCTCGTTGTTGGTGACGTAGGTGACGTCGCTTGCGTAAGCGGTGCGGCGCTGCGTTGGTTCCAAGAAATGCTGGATGACGCCCACGGAGAGGCCGAGGAAACGGTAGACGGGGGCCATCCATTCCGCGTCGCGCTTCGCGAGATAGTCGTTGACGGTGACCAGGTGGACGCCTTTGCCCGGTAAGGCATTGAGGTACACGGGCAAGGTGGCGACGAGCGTCTTGCCCTCGCCGGTGCGCATCTCTGCGACCTTGCCTTCGTGCAGCACCATGCCGCCGATGAGCTGCACGTCGAAATGACGCATGCCCAACGTGCGCTTAGCGGCCTCGCGGCACACTGCGAACGCTTCCACCAGCAGGTCGTCGAGCGGCGCTCCGTTCTCCAGACGTTGCCGGTATTCGGGAGTCTTCGCGGCGAGCTGCTCGTCGCTGAAGCTTTGGATGTTGGGCTCCAGCTCGTTGATGCGGGCCGCGATCTTGCGCAGCCGAGCGACTTCGCGGTCGTTGCCGTCCACGAACGAACGGATATTCCTCAAAAAGGACACGTGGATGTCATTCCTTGCAGATGTTCAAGCCGGCGCCCGCTGGCTCTACGATACCGGCTCGATGAGGCCCAAGTTGCCTCCACGCCTCTTATACAAAACGTTGAGCGCGCCGGTTTCGTCGTTGAGAAAGATGAAAAAGTCGTGACCGAGCAGATCCATCTGATGAGCTGCGTCCTGTGCGGTCATGGGCGCGACGCCGATGCGCTTGGAGCGCACGATGCGCAGCTCTTTGTCCGATTCCTCAATATCCTCAGCATCCGGCTTGGCGCGCGAGCGCCCCGATGGCGCAGCTCCGTTCGTCTTGGTGTGGTGCCGCCAGTGCCTGGTCTTGTATTTGCGGATCTGCTGCTCGAGCCTGTCGCGCACCAAATCGATCGAGGCGTACATGTCGGCCGAACGCTCCTCGGCTTTGATCAGATAGTGCTTCAAGTTCAGCACGACATCGACGATCTGCTGCTCCCGTTCGGTGCGCAGCGTCACGTGCGCCTCGAGGATGTTGTCCAAGTAATGCGTGACGTGGCCGATTTTCTCTTCGGCATACTCCTTAAGGGGTCGCGTCAGCCGCAGATTGCGGCCTTTGATGTAGATCTTCATCGGCGGGGCTGCAGTCGGGATATCGGCGTCAAGTGGCGGCTCCTTGAGGCGTTTTCCAGCGTTTGAAATGCGCTCCTGCCGTAAGAGGACCTGCGAGCGGCGGAGCCGCGAACAGCATGTGATGCTCGCGCGCGTACAGGGCTATCACGATGAGCAGAGCCGCTAGAACGATCACGATCGCCACGCGCGCGATGATATACGGACGCTGCGGTCTGGTCTTGATGATCTGCCGGCGCTGCGGTTCGCGGTGCATGGAAACCTCCGATCACACGTGTGGCCTCTAGAGCGGCGTCTTCTCGGGGTCGTTGATGACGTCGAGCGGCACGCGTTCGCGCAGCTGCGCCAATGAGACGAAGCTGAACCCGGCGGCGCGGTAGGCCCGCACGATGCCCGCCAACGCTTGGATTGTCGCTGTCCGTCCGTTGTGTAAGAGGATGATCGCGGGCGCGCGCGCCTGCGCCTTGACGTTGCTGACAATCTGCTGGGCGCTGATCCTGCGCCAATCGCCAGGATCCACATCCCACAGCACGACGGTCTGTCCTTCCGAACGCGCGGCCGTGATGGTCGCGGCATCGAAATTGCCGTGAGGCGGCCGGAAGCATGTGGTCGCGACACGGGTCACGTCCGCGATGGCGGCTTTGCCGGCCGCGATTTCGCGGTGCTGTTGCGCCACAGGCATCCCGACTATTTCGGGGTGCGTCAGCGTATGATCGCAGAACTCCAAGCCGTCAGCCGCGGCTCGCTGCGCGATCGCCGGCTGCTGTCTGACATCGCGACCGATCAGGAAGAACACCGCCGGCACCCCAAGCGCCTTGAGGCGAGCGATCAACACGGGCGTGGTCACGGGATACGGCCCGTCATCGAAGGTGAGCACGGCCAGGCGTGGACGCAGCGGCGGTGAAACTGCATCGCGCACGTCGACGGCCATGCGCTGCAAAACGGCAGCCGGTGGCGGATGCACGACGGCCGAGGGCTGCACATCGTCCGGCACGATGATGCTGAGCGATGCGAGTTCGGCGTGATGGATCCAGCGCCGCAGGAACACCACCGCAGCGAACAACACGACGAGCGCCAGCCACGCCTGCGCCCTACGGGGGAAACGGCGCATCATCTTTTTGAACTATTGTACGCGGTAATCGCGGCCCACGACGATGTCGACGTCCACGCCGTCAACGCGTCCGACCGCGATCTTCGGATTCTTAATGGGAAGCCGCTTTGCGACCTCGCCCATCACGTGCTGATCGTGGCCCTTGATCGTCGTGGTCGAATTGTCGAAGGTCTTCGCGTTACCGGTCTGCACGACGTCGAATCCGCGTTGGCGCAAGAAGAGCGCCATGGCAGAAGCCGCACCAGGAGTCCCGGAGCCGTTCTCAATGCGGACGTGCACGGTCGAAGGGTCGAAGGCGCTGCCGAAGCCTGCCACCAGGTACTTGGCCACGACAGAACGAGCGGTGTCGCGCGCGAACAAAACCGATTCGCCCGCGATCCAGCCTTCGTCGGCCGGCAGTTGCAGGCTGTGCACCATCTGCGGCGTCACGTCGCGCAAGCCGAGCGCGAGATCGTAGAGCTTGCCGAAAGGCATATCCATGCGCACGTTGTCTTTGACGATGCCGAGCAGTGATGGGAGGTGCAGCGCGATGCTCGGATCGCGAAGCCGCCTTGCCAAAAGCTGGACGACCTGGCGCTGCCGGCGCATGCGCCCGAAGTCGCCCTCTTCATCGTGGCGGAATCGGATGTAGCCCACGGTCTGCTCGCCGCTCAGATGCGCGGGGCCCGCTTTGAGGTGGATGTGCAGATGGCCCCACGTATCGTCATAGTCCATGCTTTTTTCTACGTTCACATCCAGGCCGCCGAGGGCGTCCACGATGTTCTTGGTCGCATCGATCTTGAGCACCATGTAATAGTCGAAGGGCGGTGTGGCCAAGTTCTTGATGACGGTCGCCTCGGTGCGCAAAGGACCGCCGTCGGAGAACGCTTCGTTGACCTTGCCGTAACCGGACTTGGGTATGTAGACCCACAGGTCGCGGGGGATGGAGACGATGTTCACCTGTTTAGAAGTCAGGTCGACGTTCACGGCCAACAGGGTGTCGGTGCGCGCGCCCGCCGTGAAGCCTTCGTCTTTATCGCTCCAGTTTTCGTCCAAGCCCATGACGAGAACGCGCAGGTTCGGTTTTCCGAAGACGCGCGCTAGGTCGGGCTTCGGTAGGAACGGCTGCAAAGCGCCCGCGAGGCCGTGCGAGCGTACGTGAAGCGCGAACAGGCCGGCGGCGAGGACGATCACGCCCCCCAGCAATGCTAAAAGAAGGCGGAAGCGCGGCCGATCGGACCGGGGACGCCGCGGCGGCGCGCCCAGGTCAGAGGTGCTTGGCTCTTCGGCACCGTCAAGGGGCGGCAGAAACTGCGTGTCGTCGAAGTCCGGCAACTAGATCCTTCTGTTACCCGAGGGCGGCGGGACCAACGCGGTCACATCCTCGAGAGCTTGCGAGCAAGGGCTCGCCGGCACAGCGTCGCGGCCAGCGTGACAACTCAAGCGAGCGTCCGCAGATTCCCTTTTGGGGAAGATGAGATATTGAGATTATCGGTAGTTGACGAACTGAACGGGGAATTCCAACGGCAGTTCCTGCACGAGCGTGATGGCTTTTTGCAATTCGTCCTTCGACTTGCTCGATACGCGTATCTGCTCATCCTGGATCTGGGTGTTTGCCTTCAGCTTGGCAGACTTTATGGCCTCGGTGATCGTCTTGGCTTTGTCTTTGGCGATGCCTTGGGCGCACGTGATGACTTGGCGTACCGTGCCGCCGGCAGCGGGTTCAGGTTTGCCATATTGCAACGCCTTGAGCGGCACTCCGCGTTTCACGCACTTGCTCTGCAGGATGTCCACGACGTTTTTGCGCTTCAGCTCGTCGTCGGCCAAAACGGTCACCTCGAGGCCTGCCAATTCGATCGATGATTTGGAGTTTTTGAGATCGAACCGCGTCGCGATCTCGCGTTCGGTCTGGTTGACGGCGTCGGCCAGATTCTGGCGGTCCACCCGCGAGACGATGTCGAAAGAGAAATCACTCATGCCGGCCGCCCGATTCGGTGGGGGACGGTTTCACCGCAAAGACCTTATCCTTCACCTGACCCGCTTGTCCAAGGGCGCCCAACTCCTTGCCGTCGATGCTCGCGACGACACCGCCCGCATTCCCGGCGCGCAGCGTGATCTCGCGTGCACCGTGGAACTCGCGCGTGGTTCCGGCCGGCAGGGTCTCGTACACCACGCGCTTGCCGTCAACCGTCACGGACAGCCAGCTGGGCTGCGTCAGCTGCAGCCGCAGATTGACGCCGGCTTCCTGCGTGGAACTGAGGCTGTTGCCCGCCGTGGCTTCCATCGTGTCTGTCTGACTGCCGGCCGCTGAGCCGTTCGCCGGACGGCTGCCGTTCGATCCGCCGGCAATCGGAGATCCTGAGCCGTCGTTCGTCGCCAACGGCCCAGCGTGCATGAGCCCGAACACGCTCACGGCGACCAGCCCGACGAGCACCACTGCCACTGTGGTGAGAGTGCCCAGCACCCATGGGAACCAGCGCGCGGTCTTGACCGGCTGCCGCGAAACCGGGTGGGACTCTGCCGTAAACGCACGAGCATCCGTCCCCGGCAGCCGCGCATAGCCAGAATCCGCAGCGTACTCCTCGCGCAGACGAAGCACGAGTGGCGCCGGATCCAGTTTCAAGAGCGTGGCATAGTTCTGCAGAAAGCCCCGGACGTACACGAATTCTCCGATCGCGCCCCATTCCTCGCGTTCCAGGGCTTCGACGAACTTCGTGCGTATGCGCAGACGCCTGGCGACCTCGAGGATGCTCAAGCCCTGTCTCTCGCGACCGGAAGAAAGTGCTTCGCCTATGTTCGTCATGACAACCTCGGCGATGCCCGCGGCGGGTGAAGCGGAACCAGCAACGCGCCCAAAACGTCCGATCGCGTGGCGGCTGCGTAGGATAATACGAACTGATGGTATGAAACCAGTGCTACCGAAAGGATTTGAAACGGCCGCCGTGAGTCCTCTGCCTGTCGAAACATCCGCTCGCCCCGGCAGCAGCCCGAGGGCAGAGACCGATTGCCTTGTCGCCATGAGCGGAGGCGTCGACAGCGCGGTAGCGTGCGCCTTGGCCACTCAAGCCGGCTTGGACGGCGTCGGCATCACGATGCGGCTGTGGAGCGCCGGGTCGGGGAGCTTGAGCGAGAAAGCCAGACAGTGCTGCGGCCCAAGCGCTTTTGAAGATGCGCGCCGCGCGGCAGCCACGATCGGAATTCCTCACTATACGGTCAACTTCGAAGCGGCCTTTCATGAGGCCGTGGTCGAGTACTTCTGCGCGGAATATCTAGCGGGCCGCACGCCCAACCCGTGCGTCGCGTGCAACAACTTGGTGAAGTTCGGCGTCCTGCTCGAGTTCGCCCGAGCGCTGGGGTGCCGCACCCTCGTCACCGGCCACTACGCACGCGTCTTCACGGACGAAAGCGGGCCTCATCTGCTGCGTGCGGTCGACCGCGGCAAAGATCAGTCGTACATGCTGGCCGGGCTCACGCAAGCTCAGCTCGCCGGCATGGTGCTGCCGCTGGGCGACCTGAGGAAGGAGGATACTCGGGCGCTCGCCCGCGAGTGCGGCTTGGATATCGCGGAAAAGCCGGACTCCATGGATCTCTGTTTCGTGGATGGCGATTACCGCTCGTTCATCCTCGAGCGCCATCCCGACGGCGCTTCCGCGGGCCCGGTGATCACAACACAGGGGCACGAAGTCGGGCAACACGACGGTCTGCTCGGCTATACCGTGGGCCAGCGCAGAGGTCTGCCGGAAACGCTAGCGGATGGCCCGTGGTACGTCGTGAGAACCGACCGCGCGAGAAATACAGTCGTTATCGGCCGGCGCGACGAGCTGGCGCGAAACACCGCGCATTGCAGCAACGTGAACGTCATCCGCCCTGAGCAGTTCCTGAAGGGCGCAAGTTCGGGTCTTGCGATGTGCCGCTACCGGAGCAAACCGCAGCCGGCGGTCGCCAGGCTCAAAGGCACCGGCTCGATGGACGTCGAGTTCGCGCAACCCGTGCCCGTGGTAAGCCCCGGGCAACTGCTCGTTCTGTACGGGCCCGACGGCGAAGAGGTCGTGGCCTCCGGCATCATCGAGGGCGGTTGAGCGATGCGAAAACAATGCGGGTGAAGGCGCTCGGGCGCAGTGTCCTCTTGACTGCGGTCATCGCGGTGGGCCTCATCTGCGCAGCGGGATTCAACTCGAAAACTTCTGCGGCTGCTGCACAGACCGGCGTCAAAACGATTCTCCCCTTCGACGGCAACACCGGATGGCTAAACTCCCAGCCGCTCGATCCGCAGGCACTCAAAGGGAAGATCGTGTTGCTGGACTTTTGGGAGTACACATGCATCAACTGCCTCAAGGCGCTGCCCTACGAACGTGCGTGGTACGAGCGCTACAAGCCGTACGGTTTCACGATCGTCGGAATCCACACGCCGGAGTTCGCCTTCTCAGGCGACAGCGCGAACGTGGCTGCTGCGCTCAAGCGCTTGGACATCGCGTGGCCGGTCGTGCTCGACAGCAACAGCGCGATCTGGCGCCGTTATGAAAACCAGTTCTGGCCCCACGAGTTTTTGATCGATCCGCAAGGCCGCGTCGTGGCAGACCATGCGGGCGAGGGTGACTATCCCGAAACCGAGCGGCGCATCCAGTCGCTCATCCGCAAGCTTCATCCCGCTGCGAACTTGCCGGTGCCAATGGCGCTGCTGCCTGCCGACAACTACACGAAGCCGGGCGCCGTCTGTTACCCGCAGACAAACGAAGTGTACGTCGGCATGTGGCGGGGCGCGCAAGCCGCCTTGGGCAACCGCGAAGGCTATCGCGCCGGGCAAGTCGTCCGCTACAAGGACCCCACCGGCCACCACCTCGACGGATTCGTCTACCTGCAAGGGGCTTGGTTCAGCGCAGAGCAAGCCATGGTACATGCCGAAACACAAACGCAAGCCAAAGACTACCTCGACCTTCGCTATCATGCAATCCAAGTGGTCTCCGTCCTGAAACCGGAAGCCGGCAAGCCGATTACTGTGTATGTGGATCAAGATGGAAAGCCGCTACTCAAAGCGGACGCCGGGGCCGACGTGAGGTTTGACGCGGCCGGTCGAGCGTTTCTCATGGTGGATGCGCCGCGCGAGTATGATGTCGTCATGAACAAGCACTTCGGGCATCACGAACTGGTCCTGCGGCCGGTCGAGTATGGATTGGGCGTTTACAGCTTCGCCTTTGAGTCGTGTGAAGTCGGCTCCGATCGCTAGCGTGCGCACGACCGGCGTGCCGGGCCCCCACGCGCGCGCGGTCATCGCCTGTGCCGTGGCCCTTTTGTTCGCCTTAGCGCTCGCAGCGTGCGGCCCCAAACACGAGCAGCACCGCGGCTACCAAGCGGCGGTCGTTCCGGGCGTCACGCGGCAAAAAGTCGAGGCGGTGCTCGGCAAGCCCCAGCAGGCCGGTCCCTTTTCCCTGCCCACTCTCAGCGCAGACGTGATGACGTATCCATTCGGCCAAGTGCTGCTGCAGCACGATCGCGTCGTAGCCGTCTCCATCAACAACGATCCCGATTACCGCGGACCGGCGGGCGCCAGCGTCGGGATGTCGGAAGATCAGCTCAAAGCTGCGTTCGCGGCGCACCGGGGCAAACGCAGCGGCCACCGTGATTCGTACGTCGCCATCGAGAAGACGAACGAGACTCCGACGCGCGACATCTATGATATGACGGACCATGTGATGATCGAGCTCGCCGCCGCGAATGCGAACGATCCACTGGCGCCGTTCAGCGTCTCCCAGATAACGATCGCCAACAGCGCCGGCATAAGGTTGCTCAACGCTTTCACGAAAGCTCGCGTCAACGGCCTGTATCCGGACGTTCGCGTCAATAACTTTGTCTCCGAGCCGTGGCCGAGCGCTCGCTGACATGCAAAGCGAGGGTGGATCCGTGGACGATCGAGTGCCGGTGAAGGACGAAGAATTCGGGGTTTTGATGCCGCCCAACGCGCGCATCGGCACCATGACGTTCGATGACACATCCCGCCAACTGCACGTGCAGCTGGCCGACGGCGGCGAAGAACGCATCGTGCAAGCGAACGACGTGCGCGCCTTGCACGGAGCCCGCATCCGGCATGTCTCCGTCACCGCCATGCCGCCGAAGGTCAAAGCGCCGCTCAACTCGGCCGCTGTGTTGGTCGCGACGGGGCTGCCGCTCTCAATGCCGTCGCCCAGGCGGGGCGACACGTCGATTCAAAAGGAAGAAGCGTACTATGCGCTGGCTTTGCGTCTCGACCGGTTGCCGGAGCTTTGGTATCTGGTCGCGACCTCGTTCAACTTTCGAAAAGCGCTCGGGCGCCATGCGACCTACTCGACGGAATTAAACCTGCGCGAGTTCGTGAAGCGCCTCTGCGCGTTCGCGCCGGATGCCGTGCGCGACGGGTTTTTCACCGCGACGCTTGCGGGCTCGCCGCTGCCGCCGCCGGTCGAGAGTCTTCTTGAGTTCTTCCGGATCGTCTCCCGCTGAAGTTGTAGTCCGCGCTTTTAGGCGGTCGTGGCCAATGGGTACTCGCGCCGGTTGAAATAGGTGTCGCGGATCACCGGTAGATATCCGGCTCGGCGGATGGCGCCTTCCAGATCTTTGCGCGTGGCATGGTTGGTGCTGCCGGCAAGCGTGACCACTTTCTCTTCCAGTATCGTGCCGCCCATGTCATCTGCGCCAAAGACGAGCGCAAGCTCGCCGAGCTTGAGTCCGGGCGTGAGCCACGAGGCTTGGATGTGCGCGAAGTTATCGAGATACAACCTGCTCATCGCGATGACGCGCAAATAGTCGATGCCGGTGGCTTCCCGGCCGCGAAGCGGCGTCTTGTGCGGCACGTAATACCATGGGATGAACGCCGTGAAGCCGCGCGTTTCGTCTTGCAGCTCGCGCAGCACATCCAGGTGGGTGATGCGCTCCTCGTCGGTCTCGATGGAGCCGAACATCATGGTTGCAGTCGTCGGCATGCCGAGCCGCTGAGCGACCCGCATGACCTCGAGCCAGCGGTCGTCGTCGATCTTGCGCGCCGAGATGCGCTTGCGCACCCGCTCGACCAAAATCTCGGCTCCCGCACCCGGCAACGATTTCAACCCGGCCGAACGCAACCGTTGCAAGACGTCGTCCACTCCCAGGTTTTCGCGCTTGGCGATGCCGCAGATCTCGCTCGTGGACAACGAGTGGATGTCGACGCCGGGAAAACGCCGAGAGATCTTTTCGAAGAGCTCGAGGTAGTAGCCGATCGCCAGATCTGGGTTGACGCCGCCCTGCACCATGATCTGGGTCGCGCCTTGGGCCGCGGCCCACTCGACGCGTGAGAGCACCTCATCGTGACTCATGGTGTAGCCTTCGGGGTGGCCCTCGGGGCGGAAGAAGGCGCAGAAGCTGCAGTGGACGTTGCAGATGTTCGTGTAGTTGATGGTGGTGTCGATGACATAGGAGACTTCGCGGCTGGGGTGCAGCTGCGTGCGGCGCCGGTGCGCGGCTGCGCCCAAATCGTGCAGCGATGCCTCGCGGTACAGGCGCAGCCCATCAGCGTGATTCAGACGGCCGCCCTCCGCCGCCCGCTCAAGAAGCGCCGTAAGGTGGTCGGTCCGCCTTTGCATCATCGCGCGCGCCCCGCCAGGGGTTCGTTGGCGCTGCGCGCCCCTGCACCGGTGCGCGTTCTTACGCGCCTCAGAAACTCAAGGGCGGGTGCTTCGCTCAAGAGTCCGGCCTTTTTCGCCACGTCGAAAAACAGCATGAGATCCTTTTGTGCCGCTTCGTCGAAGTCGAACGTCAGACAATCATAGTAGTCTTCGTAGAACCCGGCCGGCCGTTGCCGCATGCGCTGCGCGCTGACGATGACCTCGTCGATGTGCTGCAGGCCCCAATCCTTAGAGCGGCCCAATTCGGCCGCGAAACCTGCCAGCGTCTCCTCATTTTCGGCCGCATAAGCCCTGCGGGCGGCCCAGACGGCGTAGACCATGCCGGCGCCTGTGAAAGCGTGCCAGAGAGCGCCGAGATCGTACACATGCTCCGGGCGCGCGCGGTCGGCGGCGTCGATGGCCCTGTCGCCTATGAGCAGGCAAGGACTTCCGTCGCGTGCGTAGGCGGAGAACGGGTCGTCCTCGGTTTGCAGCACCGGCTGAAAGCCATACCACGTGCGGCAGATCACGCCGAACAGCATTCGTCCGGTCTCCGACTCCATCGTCACGGCGATGGGGCGACTCGCCAATCGGTCCGGCGGCACCGCGGAGATGCACGCAATGCTTCTCACATCGCGCTTGGACGCGATGCAGACGTCCGGGAGCAGGACGAAATCGTCCGGGTGCTGTGCGTAGAACGCCGATGAGATGGGGCTGATGTCGAGACGACCTTCGAGCAGCGCTCGGTTCAAGCCTGAAGGCACATCCGCGGTGATGCGGTGCGGAAAGCGGGCGATACCCTCATCGAAGCCCGCATACACCGGAAGATCGTTCGTGTAGGCGATGCGCCCGCAGCGCGGCTGCTCCCGCAACGCCGTCACGCGGGCTCCAACACTCGATACAACAGGTTCCTCCGGGTAGGCTCGAAACCGGCCTCGCTGATCGCTCGCTTCAACTCGGCGATGGGCGTGCTTTGATCGGTCGTGCTGCCGGCATCGCGATAGATGTGCTGTTCGTTGTTGACGGTGCCGTCGATGTCGTCTGCGCCGAAGTGCAATCCCAGCTGCGCGACCTTGATGCCGTAGGAAATCCAGTACGCCTTGATGTGATCGATGTTGTCGAGCATCAGCCGGGACACCGCGATCGTGCGGAGATCGTCGATGCCGCCCGTCCAGCCGCACTCCTCCAATGCGTTGCCCTCTGGGTGGAACGCCAGTGGAACGAAGCATTTGAAGCCGCCGGTGTTTGCCTGAAGATCGCGCAGCAGCAGCAGGTGTTGAACGCGCTCTTCGATGGTCTCCACGTGCCCGTACAGCATCGTGCAGTTCGTCTTGATGCCGACGCGGTGCGCGACGCGATGGACCTCGAGCCATTCTTCGACATTCGCCTTGCGCGGGCAGATGAGGTCGCGCACGCGCTTCACCAGGATCTCCGCGCCTCCCCCATTCAACGAGGTCAGGCCCGCGTCGCGCAGCCGCTCGAGCCCGTCTTGATAGGAACAGCGCGCGCGTTTGCACATATAGTCGATTTCGGCTGCGGTGAACAAAGCGAGCTGCACGTGGGGGATGCGCCGCTTCATTTCGGCGATCGCCGGAATCCAAAAATCGAGGCTGGTCTGCTTGGGGTCGTGCCCGCCCACGATGTGCAGCTCGTCGTAGTCGTCGGGCTGTGCGCACGCTTTGTCCAAGATCTCTTCCAGCGGCATGCGGTAGGCGCGCGGATCCTTTTCGTACGCTGCGAACGAGCAGAACTTGCAGTCGGCGTAACAGACGTTCGTCGTGTTCAGATAGCGCTTGACGACGTAATAGGCTTTCTTGCCGTTTTTGGCGGTGCGCACTTCGTGGGCCAGCCGCCCGAGTGCGTGAAACGGCGCTTCCTTATAGAGATAGACGCCGTCGGCGCGACTGAGCGCGATGCCGGCGCGCACTTTGGAAGCGATGGTTTCCATATGGGTGCGCTCGGGCGCCATGACAGATGAGTTTCGGCGCGTGCCCCAAACCGCCTGTGACGGCATCCGCACGCTCATCGAGGCAGGCTACCTTTCTCGCAGCGTTTCGCTGCCGCCGAACGCTACAAAAGCGGCTGCTGTGTGCGGCGCGGATTCAGTGTGAGCGCAAGCTGAGAGACGTCTGCGTCGCCCACCAAAATCTTGCGCGGTTTGGTGCCCTCGGCGGGGCCGACGACGCGAAAGTCTTCGAGCAGTTTCATCAGCCGCACAGCGCGCGGATGCCCCACTTTCAACTCCGCTTGCAGCAGCGCGACGGACGCCATCTGGCGCTCGATGATGATCTTAGCCGCGTCGAACGCCAACTCGTCCGACGGTCCGCGTCCGTCTTCTTCGATCTCGCTCGGCTCGATGTCGATGCGGTTGTCGGGATCGTCCTGCATGCGCCAGAATTCGCACAGACGCTCGATCTCGGGACCGGTGACGAGCGCGCCCTGCACGCGCACCGGTTTGGGCGCGTCGATCGGCAGATACAGCATGTCGCCGCGGCCCAGCAGCCGCTCCGCGCCGGCCATGTCGATGATCGTTCGCGAGTCCACCTGCGACGAAACCGCAAAAGCGATGCGCGATGGGATGTTGGCCTTGATCAGACCGGTGATGACGTCGACCGACGGCCGCTGCGTGGCGACGATGAGGTGGATGCCGGTCGCGCGGCCGATCTGGGCCAGGCGGCAGATGCTGGTCTCCACACGTGTGGGCGCCACCAGCATGAGGTCGGCGAGCTCGTCGATCACGACGACGATGAACGGGAGCGGCTCATCGGAATAGGCTTGGTTGTATTCTTCGATCTTGCGCACGCCCGCCAGCGCGAAACGTTCGTAGCGCGCGTCCATCTCCTTGGTCAGCTCGAGCAACGCGCCGGCAGCAAGTTTTGGATCCGTGATGCAGTCGCTGATGAGGTGAGGGATACCGTTGTATGACGTCAGCTCCACGCGCTTCGGATCGATGAGCAGCAGCTGGACTTGGTCCGGCGTGCACGTCGAGAGAAAGGACGCAAGCATGACGTTCAGACAAACGCTTTTGCCCGCGCCGGTCGCGCCTGCGACCAGCAGATGCGGCATGCGCGATAGGTCGCCGATGATGGGCCGCCCCGTGATGTCCTTTCCCAGCCCGAAGTAGAGTTGGCCCTCGCCGTGAGGCAAGTAATCGAGGATTTCGCGGATGGCAACCACTGAGACCGCGCTGTTGGGAACCTCGATGCCGACCGCAGCCTTTCCGGGAATGGGCGCTTCAATGCGGACGCTTTGCGCAGCGAGCGCGAGCTGGATGTTGTCGGCCAGGCTCTTGATGGCGCTGACCTTCACGCCTTTGCCCGGCGTCATCTCGTAGCGCGTGATGCTCGGACCGCGCTCGATGTGCGTCACCTTGGCGCTGACGCCGAACGAGTCCAGTGTTTCCTCGAGCAGCAGCGCCGCGCTCGTCTCGTTGTGCACGCGCTTTTCAGGCGGATTGAAGAGCGCGTAGTCGGGCAACCGGTAGGCGGGCCGGCCTGAACTCTGACGGGCCTCGGCAGCGATTGGCGGTTGCGGAGTCCATGCCGGTTCGACCGCCGGCAACATCACATCACCGTTGTGAGCGGCCGGCGAAAACTGCCGTTCGGGGGACTCAGGAGCGACGTCGAGCGGCGGCAGCGGCTCCGCTTGGGGGACCGGTTGATCGGCGTGTAACGGTGCAGCTCGATCGATGGGCGCAGCCTGCATGTCTTGACGGCTTTGCGGCGGACCTGCGAGCAGCAGCGGGAAGCGCTTCGTTTCCGCGTTGCGAGCGCGCGCGTCGCGCATCACAGCAGCGGCTGAACTGGATGCTCGCGCCGCGCGCACCGCCGCGGCGGCGAACAGTGTTTTGAGCGAAAGGCCCGTTGGCGTGACGATGAAGCCCAAAGCCGCAGCTGCCAATACGATGCGAGCGCCGGCTCCTCCGAACAGCCACGCGATGCCGTGAGCCAGCGCATCGCCGACTTGCCCGCCATGGCGCGTCAAGCCGAACCATGCGTCCAGCACGAGGAACTCGAGGGCCGCACAGCCCGCGAAGATGGCGAGCTTGCGCATCGCGTGCAGCTCCAAAAACACGATCACCGAGATCGCGAGCAGCGCCGCTATGGCCAGCCAGGCAGCCTCGCCGAAACCACCGCGCAGCAGCTCAGCCGCAACCGGACCGAACGAACCCGTGCCTTGGGGCAAGGCGAGAGCCAACCCCAACAAGGCAGCTAGGCACAGCAGCGCTATGCCGAGGACTTCAAGATTGACGGTGGGTCCCGGAAGCCGATCGACTCTGCGAGACCGCGCTCTTTTGCTGCTCATGCTTCGTTCTTCGCCTGCGCACAAGCGTTCGATACGGTCGCAGATGCGGCCTACCCGGTCGCGATTGGAGCGCTATGACGGTCGAGCGCTGCGCCTCGTCATTTGGAGCGCGGGTCGAGCGCGTCGCGCAAGCCGTCGCCGAGCAGATTGAAGCCGAGCACCGTCAGGGAGATTGCAAGCCCCGGAAAGAGCAGCGCCCAGGGAGCGGTGAGCCAGTAATCCCGAGCGTCATTGAGCATGGAGCCCCATTCGGGGGTGGGCGGCTGGATGCCTAAGCCCAAATACGACAATCCCGCCGAATCGAGCTCGGCCGTGCCGACGCCAAGCGTCGCTTGCACGATCAGCGGCGCGAGGATGTTCGGAAAGACATAGCGCGCGAGCAAGCGCGGAGTGCCGCTGCCGATGGCGCGTGCCGCCTCCACGTACTCCATCTCCTTGACGGAGAGCACGGAAGAACGCGCGATGCGAGCGTACACTGGAATTGCCACGATCCCGATGGCGAAGAACAGTTTGACGACGTCGCTCACCCGCTGATCCAGGATCGCGGAGATCGCGATCGCGAGGATGATGGTGGGGAACGCGAGCATGACGTCCATCAGTCCCATCAGCGCGCTGTCCAGTGCGCCGCCCCAAAAGCCGGAGATGATCCCAATGAGCGTGCCGATGGTCAGCGCGATGCCGACCGAGACAAATCCGATCTCCACCGAGAGGCGCGCGCCAAAGAGCATGCGCGTGAAGATGTCGCGGCCGAGCTTATCAGTGCCCGCCAAGTGCTGCCATGACGGGCGCGAGACCGGCAGCGCGAGGTTTTGGGCCAGCGGGTCGGCGTGCGCTGAGATGAGGGGCGCGAATATGGCTGCAATAGCCAGAGCGAAGATGATGGCCAGTCCGATGAGCGCCGATGGACTTCTGCGAAACCGCCGCCAGGTATCGGTCCAGACCGACGTATAGGGCGCATCGAGGGTCGCGGTCGCAAGCGCGATGCCGGCTTGCGCCATCGTCTTACACTTCCATCACGACCGGGACGATCATGGGCCGGCGCTTGGTGCGGTCGAAGACGAATTTCTGCAGCCCCTTGTGGACGTGCTCGCGGATGGTCGTCCACTCGGTCAGGCCGTTTGCCGCTCCGCCTTCCATGATGACGGATGCCTCGCGCCGCACGTCCTCGAGCAGCCCATCCGAATCGCCGCCGCCATAGGTGAAGCCTCGCGATGTGATGTCCGGACCCGCGAGCACTTTTCCGTCGACGCTGTCGATCGTCACCGTGACGACGATCATGCCGTCGGCGGACAGGTGGCGCCGGTCGCGCAAGACGACGTTGCCGACGTCTCCCACGCCGAGCCCGTCGACGTAGACGGGAGCGCCCGAGATCTTGCCGTCATGACCTGCGCTTGTCGCCGTGAACTGGACGACGTCCCCATTCTCGACGACGAAGATGTTCTCGGGCGGAACGCCGGTGCGCTCGGCTAAGCGCGCGTGCTGGACGAGCATGCGGTACTCGCCGTGCACCGGGATGAAATACTTTGGCCGCACCAAGTTGAGCATCAGCAGCAGCTCTTCTTGGCAGCCGTGGCCCGAGACATGCGCCATGCGCTGCTTTCCATAGATGACCGTGACGCCCAACTTGAACAGGTTGTTGATGGTGCGCCCCACGCTGCGCTCGTTGCCGGGGATCGGCGTCGCGGAAAGGATCACCGTGTCGCCGCGCTTGAGCTGCACGCGCCGGTGATCGTTCACGGCCATGCGCACGAGCGCCGATGTCGGCTCGCCTTGGCTGCCGGTCGTGCAGATGACGACTTTATCGTCGCGGAAGTTGTCGAGCTCGTGTTCGCGGATCTGCATGCCCGGCGAGATCTGCAGATAGCCGTGCTCGAGCGCGATCGAGCTGATATTCTGCATGGAACGCCCGACGAAGCAGACCTTGCGGTCGTAACGCGCGGCCGCGTCGATGGTCTGCTGCAGACGGGGCACATTGGAAGCGAACATCGTGATGATAATGCGGCCGGCGCATTGCGCGAAGATGTCGTTGAAGGTCTCGCCCACCACGCTTTCCGAAAACGTATGGCCGGGCACTTCGGCGTTCGTGGAATCAGAGGACAGCAGCAAGACGCCTTCGCGCCCGAATTGCGCCAGCGATGCCATGTCCGTCGGCTGACCGTCGATCGGCGTCTGATCGAACTTGAAGTCGCCGGTGTGGATCACGGTGCCGAGCGGCGTTCGAATCGCCAGGCAACACGAGCCTGAGACGCTATGAGTCACCGAGATGAACGTCACCTCGAGCCGCCCAGCCTGGACCTCGACGCCGGGATCGGTGACGCGCAGATCTGCAACGTTCAGGAGCTTGTGCTCTTTCAGCTTGCCGCGCAAGAGCGCGAGCGTCACGTCCGTGCCGTACACCGGCACGTTGAGTTGTGCCAGAAAGAACGGCACGCCGCCGACGTGGTCTTCATGCGCGTGCGTCAGGAAGAGTCCGCGAACTTTATGGCGCTTCTCGACGAGATACGACGCGTCATTGATGACGAGATCGACCCCCAGCATCTCTTCTTCCGGGAATTGCACGCCGGCGTCGACGACGATGATGTCGTCTTGCGTCTCGTAGACCGTGGTGTTGCGGCCGATCTCGCCGCAGCCACCGAGCGGAATGACCCTGAGGTACTCACCCGAGGGCGTGACTAAAGGCTCGTAGGGCATATCGCCCTTCGCCTTCGCGAAGAACTCGTGCAGCATCAGCCCGTTATTTTGGCGGTCGCCGGCGTTGGCCTGCCGCGCTCACAACGCGGTTGCCTTCCATGTCAGCTGCGCGGCGTCGAGCGCTCGCGGACACAAAAGCTCGATGGTCGTCTCTTCGTCTGGGCGCAGCTGCACGATGGTGACGGCCGAGCCCTCTTGACCGTCGCGTGAACGCACGTGCAGCTCGAGCACAGCCGACAGCTTCACGTGACGACGGTTTATCACGCGAGCTCGCACGATCGGACTGCCTAAGAAATCTTTGGTCACAAACGCGCTGAGAACGGCAAGACGGGCGTCCAACTCGTGAACCGCGCCATCGGCAAACGCAGGTGTCTCGGTACGGGCAGCAATCAAGAAGTCGCGCAGCTCCGCCTCCCGGCGCTCCATCATGGCGACGCGCAAGAGCCGCGCGACGCGCCGGCGCAGCGCCAGCTCCGCCGCTTGACTTGCACCTGCCGCTTTGGCGCCTATCGCGCCAGATCTCAGCGAGCGGGCGTGATGCTTTTTGAAATGCGGCGCCTTCGCCGCGTGCGGTTGAGCGTGTGGCCAAGCCGTCGCCCACACCAGGGCCATAATCACGATCAGCATGGAGGGTTTATCCCTCGGCGGCTTCGGGCGGCAACGCCCGGGAGGGCTCAAGAGTGCTTGACAACCCACTGACGGTATGTATAATTGTCTTAATTGCTTAAGACAATAGGACAGAGAAAACTCCAAACCGTGACGCGCCGTGTTTCGCATCAGTGAAGCCAGCGGAATCCCGGTCTATCTCCAACTCAAGGAGCAGGTGTTGCATCTCATCGCCCTCGGCAGGTTACGGCCCGGCGATCAGCTTCCGACGGTGCGGGAAGTCGCCGTGGACTTGTCCATCAACCCCAACACTGTCAACCGCGCGTACGCAGACTTGGAGCGCGACGGCTACCTCACGAGCAAACGCGGGCGCGGCACGTTCGTCAGCGAGCCTGTGGCCGGCAAAGGCGCTCACGCGCAACAGGACAAGCTGCGCGACATCTCGCGGCGGGCGCTCGCGGAATGCGATCTCTTCGGGTTCACGGCCGATGAACTGCTGCGCGCCATCAAGCGGCTGAGCCATGCGCCCTGAAGCGCAACACACCATCCATATCCATGCATAGACGGAGGCACCATCTCATGCCAGTGATCACGACGATTCCCCCCACGCCGCCGTCGGGCGCCGCAGTGACCGCCGGACCGCAAGCGCCGCACGTCGGCAATGCGATCTCTTGGCTGATCGCCGCGATCTGCGTCGGCGCCGGCATCGCTGCGACCATCTTCTCGGAGCAGCCGCTGTACGCGTTCGTCGGCCTTATCCTTGCCCTGCTCGCCGTGACGTCCATCCAGATCGCGAAGGCGTGGGAAAAGGCGGTCGTGCCGAGACTGGGCCGTTTTCAGGGACTCGTCGGGCCGGGCATCTTCATCATCGTTCCGGCGGTTGACAACGTCACCGCTTGGATCGATCAACGCGTTCAGACGAGCACGTTCATGGCCGAGCAAACGCTCACCAAGGACACGGTTCCGGTGGACGTCGATGCGGTGCTGTTCTGGGTGGTGTGGGACGCGAAAAAGGCTGCTCTCGAGGTCGCATCCTACCGCGACGCCATCGGCTGGGCCGCACAAACGGCGCTGCGCGACATCATCGGCACGACCAATCTTGCCGAACTGCTCTCGAACCGCCAAGCGATCGACGCGCATCTGCAACAAGCGATCGACGCGCGCACGACGCCTTGGGGGATCACCGTGCAGTCGGTCGAGATCCGCGACATCAAGATCCCTGAAAACCTGCAGGACGCGATGTCACGACAGGCGCAGGCCGAACGGGAGCGCCAAGCCCGAGTGATTTTGGGAGATGCCGAGCGGCAAATCGCGGAATTATTCCTTGAGGCGGCGAAGTCGTACGTCGATAATCCTATCGCGCTTCATCTGCGCGCGATGAACATGTTGTACGAAGGCTTGAAGGAGAAGGGCGCGATGATCGTCGTTCCCAGCACCGCGGTTGAGACGATGGGTCTCGGCACCATCTCCGGCTTGGCGGCTTTGAGCGGCGCCCGCGCGGGGCTCGCTCCCGACGAGGCGCAGGCCGCTTCCAAAGCGGACGCCTCTTAAGAGAAGACATAGAGAAAGGATGACCACATGCTTTTTCGGGTCCTGATGATAGCGCTCGCGCTCGGCGGCAGCTCGGCGTCTGCCGCGTTGGCTGCCGATGCGCCGCCTGCGCCACCGGACGGCACGTACAGCTATTCCATCGATCGCGCCTCCGCGAACATCGGCACGTCGACCGTCACCGTAAAGCGATCGGGCGACGCGATCATGGTGCACGAGACGCAGGCGATGCCGGCCCAAAAGTTCGCCGTCACCGTCGATGAGACGCTGGCCGGCTCGCAGCTCGCGCCGAAATCGTACGTCGGAAACTATACGATGGAAGGAGGAACTCCAGTGGTGGTGCGCATGAGCTTCAACGGATCGCGCGCAGACGCCACGGTTGACGGCGCGTCGGGTTCGACGTCGCTGAAGCTGCCGCCACGCATCACGTCGGGTTACGTCATCGAAGGCGCGCTCTTGACCGGCTTTTTGTTTCTGCCCGCACAACTGCACGCTTCCAGGGCGACGGCCTTTGCCGGCATCGTGCCGAGCAAGCTGACGCAGGTCACGAATACGGTGGATCGCGGCATGAGGCCGGTGCGGCCGCCCGGCGCGCCTGCCAACGACATCGCCGTATCCATTCGCGGGCCTGTCGATTTTCAAGAGTGGTACGATCCTACGACGTTCGTGCTCGACGCTGTGTCCGTGCCCTCCCAAAACGTCCTCATCCACTTGACGAAAAGGAGTGGCTGAATATGGCGGTTGATGAGCGCGAGATAACTCCCGCGCAGCGGAGCAGCGGCCTGGCCAAGGCGCTGTCGGTGATCATCAGCCCCAAAGCCGCCTTCGAACAGCTCGCGGCGATGCCCGCTTGGGGCTGGGCGGCGATCATCGGCATCGCTTTGACGCTCGGAGCGGTGTTGCTGTCACTGCACGCGCAGTCGCATCTCGTTTCGGTCATGCAGGACCAACGGATCGCGCAAATGCCGAGCGAGCAACAAGCCGCAGCCCGGACTCAGCTTGCGAAGTTCGCTTCGCTGAGCAGTATCTTCATCATCATCGGCGCGCTGGTCGGGCCGTGGCTTGCCTGGCTCATCGCGGCAGTCGTGTTTATCATTGCGGCGGCCTTGGGCGGCGGCACGGCGACGTTTGGGCGCGCTTGGGTGGCTGCCGTGAACTGCTACATCGTCTACGGGATCGCGGGTCTGGTGAACGCCATCATCCTCTCGCTGCGCGATCCGTCGACCGTGAACTCGATGGCGGACGTCATGTCGCTGCCGTCGCTTGCCATGATCGTGCACCCGGGGATCAAGCTGACGGCCTTTCTGTTCAATTACAACGTTCTGTATATCTGGTACTACGTGGTCGTCGCGATCGCGCTGTACATCATGTTGAAACTTTCGCGCACCGCTGCCATCGTCACGGCGGTCCTCTACAGCCTGATTTGGGCTCTGTATCTTTACGCCACCGCCAAGTGAGAGGATGAGGCAGCGACCGTCTGCGCAAGAGCGCGCAGCAGCGTGCGGAATCGCCGGGCTCCTCTTGTGCGTTGCCCTTGATTCATCGCCCGCGGCGGTCCGCGCCGAGGCGATGCCCGCGCCTAGCCCCGGTCCTTCGATGACGCTGAAGCAAGCCGTCGATTTCGCGCTCGCGCACAACCCGTCCATCGTTCAGGCGCAGGCGCAAGCGATCGCCGCGGCGGCGCTGCTGACCCGCAACCGTTCCGGGCAGCTTCCGCAGGTGGCGGCCAACGCCCAGTCGCTGCTGCAGCGCCAGAGCGCCAACAATGCAGGGACGTTCGCTCAGTTCGGACTGCAGCCGACGGCGAATTTCTCGCAGAACACGAGCCAATTGCTGGGCACAGCCAATGTGATCAATTTCACTTCGACCTTGGAAGCGCGCCAAGCGAAGCGGTCCTACGATGCCGCCGTGCAGAACGTGCGGCTGACACGCCAACAGACGACGCTGGCCGTGGAGAGCGGCTACTATGCGCTCGTGCAAGACGCCGACCTTGTCAAGCTGGCAAACGAAGACCTCGCCTACCAGCGCACCCTGCGCGACATCGCAGACGCAAATTTTCGCGCCGGCAAAGTGGCCGGCATCGACAGGCTCAAGGCCCAGGTGCAGCTCACGTCAAGCCAGCAGCGCCTGGCGTCCGCACAAGCGGACGTCGACGATGCCCGTCAGAACCTCGCGCAGCTGATCGGCGCGCAGCCGGCGCAAGGCTTCCTTCTGCCCACGACCGTCGAGCTGCCGGTCTTGCCGTCTCTCGATCGAGCGGGGCTCGAGACGCTCGCGCTTTCCCAGCGGCCCGAGGTCGCGATCGCGCAAGCCAACGTGGACAACGCGCGTTACGCCAATGCCCTCGTCGACGCGCCGAACCGGCCGGTCGTGCAGCTGAGCGGCGGCTGGGGCAATCAGACGTCGCCCACGGCCAACGCTTTGGCATTCGACCAATGCACGCTCGCGAACCAGAATCTGCCGCTTGCGGTGGCGCCGCTGAATTGCTCGCCGGGCGCCTCGCACTTCTACAACGTCAGCCTGTCGTCGACGTGGAGCTTGCCACTGCTGGATTGGGGCACGGTGCATGCGGCCCATCTGAGCGCCAGAGCCACCATCGACTCCAACCAGGCCAACTTGGATGCGGCTCGCAGGCAAGCCGTCGTCGATGTGGATGAGGCCCTGCGGCGCGTCGAAGTCCAGCGCCAAAACCTCGCGCTGGCCGGCGCCAACGCCGATATCGCTAAGCAAGTGGCCCAGACGTCTCAAGTGCAGTACAAAGTCGGTCTGATCGGCCAGATCGAAGTGACAGCAGCGCAACAGACGTATTTGCAGGCAGCCAGGGACTATCTGATCGCGCAGATCGGCTACGTGTTGTCGGCGGAAAAACTGAAGCTGGCGACGGGCTCGCTGTGACCGGTTTCCGGTAGATCGCAAGGACGCATACGCGCATGCCGAAATGGCTTCTGATCCTTCTCGTGGCCGCAGGCATCGCCCTGACGATCCTTGTCGGCGCACTCGCGCACCGCGGCGGCCAGGCGCAAAGCGTGGGCACGATGACGGTCCACCCCAGCACGCTGGTCGTAAAGCTGCCGGAGAACGGCATCGTCTCGCTGCCCCAGACCGCCACGATCGCCGCGCAATCCACCGGGCCGATCACCTGGATCGGCGTGCATGAGGGCCAACGCGTGAGCCCGGGCGATCTCTTGATGCGGTTGAACGACCGGCAGATCTCGGCCACCGTCAGCCGCGACAGCGCGGCGCTGGCGCAAGCCGAAGCCGGCCTGCGAAAAGCGGAGCAGACCGCGGCGGTCTCGCCGAACACGAACGTTCAGAACGTCGCGCAAGCCCAAGAAACGCTGCTGGCCGCGCAAGCAAAGCTCAAGGCCGACATCAACGGCAAACGAGCAGGGCAGCTGTCGGGGACCGTATCGGGCGCAGGCTTCGGCTTGAACGGCCAGTCGCAACTGGTCGAGCAGCAGCAAGCGCTTTCCGTGGCCTCGTCGCAACTCCGAACGGCAAAAGAGCGCTACGACGGCGACAAGGAGCTGTACCGGATCAACGCGTTGGCGCGCCAGCAGCTCGACGCCGACCGAGCTGCCTACGAGCAGGCGCTTTCCGCGAAATTAGCAGCGCAGCGTCAATACGATCTGACCCTGCGGCAGCTGCGCGATAACTCCGGACAGCTCGATAGCCAGATCGAGGCCGACCGTCATGCCGTCGAAGGCGCCCGAGCGGCTCTGTCTTCCGCCCAGCTGCAGTCGAAGCAAGACACAGCGGCGGTCGACTTGCGCTCGGCTCAAGCCGGAGTCGACTCGGCGCGCGCGCAGCTCCAGTACGACGAGGAGATGCTGGCCGACACTCAGGTGAGGGCGCCGTTCGACGGCGTCATCCAGACGATCGGAAGCACCCCATCATCCAGCGGCGCCTCGAGCGTGCGCCTGTCGGTCGGCGATGCGGTGCAGCCGGGTCAAGCGCTGTTCACGATCGCGGGCGCCGGTCCCATGATCGTAAGGGCGCAAGTGGACGAGCAAGACATCATCAACGTGCACGTCGGGCAGCACGCGTTCATATCGGGCGAAGACTTTCCCGGACGGACGATCGTGGGAACGGTCGTGCGCATCGCTCCGGTGGTGATCGCTCAGAACCAGGGGACGACGTCTGCCAAGAACGTGGAGACGACGATCGCTCTCCCCCGCACCTATCCGTTCCTGCGCGACGGCATGTCCGCCGACGTCGACGTCATCACGGGCAAAACGGCGCACGCGTTGACCGTTCCAAGCTCCGCGGTGGTGAACGAGGGCAAAAAGCGCTTCGTCTTCGTGGCCAAAGACGGCAAAGCGCGCAAGACGCCGGTCCGGCTTGGCCTCGCCGGCGACACCGACGTGGTGGCCATATCCGGCCTGCACGCAGGCGACGCGGTGATCTTGAGCCCGGCCGGCCTCAAGGACGGGCAGAAAGTGTCGGCTTCCGCGGCGACGCCGGCGCCCTCACCGAGCGTCTGAGCTACCCGTCATGAAATTCTGGGAGCTGTTCGGCGTCGCTGTACAGACGCTGTGGACGCACCGCCTGCGTTCTGCGCTCACGATGATCGGCATCGTCATCGGAACAGCTGCGGTCATCGCCATCTTCGGCCTCGGCCAAAGCGCTTCGTCGGCCATCGGCGGGCTCTTGGGGATGTTCGGCGATCAAGGCATCTACATTCTTCCGGATCAAACAGCGGCTCGCGCCGGGCAGACGCACCTCGAATGGCATGACGTCGCGGCGCTGCGAGACGGCTGTACGCGCTGTGCCAAGGTCTTTCCATATTATAGCGGGTCCTATACCATCCGCAGAGGGCACACGCGCGACGCCTTTGGGCTCTCGTCCGACACCGATTACATCACGGACAAGCTGCCGATGGCCGAGGGCCGGCGCTTCACCGCAGAGGACGTCGCAGGGGCGCGACCGGTGTGCGATCTGCTGTGGGATGCGAAGAAAAAGCTGTTCGGAGACGGACCCGCCGTCGGCCAGTTCGTGCGCATCGCCGGGCGGCGCTTCTTGGTGGTGGGCGTGTACAGCAACATCAGCGCCGGTGTTTTCAACGCGTTTGTCGGCAGCGGCGAGACGATTCTGATCCCGTATACCACCTACCGCAATCTCGGCGGCGCAACGATGTTGGGGCTGCAGATCTATGCGCAAGCCGGCGCTGCGTCCGGGCAGGTGATCGATCAGGCCGAGGGCATCCTCAAGCGCATGCACGGCCAGCGCGTGCACTACCAATCGGTCGACACGAGCCAACAAGGCTCGGTTTTTCTCAACGTCGTCGCATATGTCGCGGCCGGCGTCTCAGCGATCGGCGCCATCGCGCTCGTGGTCGGGGGCATCGGCGTCATGAACATCATGATGGTCTCCGTGATCGAACGCACCCGCGAGATCGGCATCCGCAAGGCGATCGGCGCCACGCGCAGCGACATCTTGCTGCAGTTCCTCACGGAGTCGATCGCGATCACGCTGTTGGGGGGCGCCATCGGAACGCTGTTGGGGATCGCGGCTGCGCTCCTCGGAAATGCGCTCTTGATCTCCCAGTTCGCGGGCGCGAGCGCAGCCATCCACTGGGTCCCCATCCTAGCCATGGCGCTGACATCTTCGGTCGCCATCGGGCTGTTCTTCGGCACCTATCCGGCGGTGCGCGCCTCCCGCTTGTCGCCCATCGACTGTTTGCGCCATGAATGACGGAAAGCGGCAACTCGGTGGTTCATAAAACTGCCGAATTTCTGCGTCAGGCGATCGAGACGCTGTGGAACAACCGATTCCGGTCGTTGCTGACAATGCTCGGGCTGATCATCGGCGTCGGCTCGGTCATCGCCATTCTCGCGGTGGGCGATGCCACAAATCGTTCAGTGCAAAACCTGCTCTCGCAATACTCGCAAGCGTCGAGTTTCGTGGTCGCCAAGCAGACGCAGCCTGATTTCCAAAACGCGGCCATCCGCTACACGGACGCCCGAGCAGTGGCCAAGGCCGTGCCGCAGGTCAAAGCGGTCATCCCCATCATGGTGATCCCCATGACGACGACCGTGCGGCACCGCACCAAGACCATCACCGTCATCACGGCCGGCGCGGGCGTCGGCTTTGACGCAAGCGCGCTTGAGGCTGGGCGCCGCTTCACTCCGCTGGAAGTCGCCGCGCACCGGCACGTCTGCATCTTGTCGTACGACGCGCGCAACACCATCTTCTCCCCCGGCGCCGCGGTCACCGGAAGCAGCGTGCGGCTGAACGGAAGCTATTACACCGTGGTCGGAGTCCAAGCCAAACCGCTCAACGCGGGGCTCCTGCAAAGCGACAGCGGTTCGGAGACGGTCACGGTGCCCTACACGCTCATTCCAGAGTTCGGTTATTCTTACGTGGCGGGACTGTCCATCGTGAGCGATCCGGAGCATGTCACGCAAGACGGCAATGCGGCCATCGACGCGCTCAAGAAAATCCACGGTCAGCGCTCGCAGTACCAAGAGCGCGACATCAAGACACTCAACGAGGGCATCGCCAAAGTCTTCACCGTGTTGACCGGGGTCATCGGCGTCATCGCCGGCATCTCCCTTTTGGTGGGCGGGGTCGGCATCATGAACATCATGCTCGTGTCGGTGACCGAGCGGACGCGCGAGATCGGCATTCGTAAGGCGGTGGGCGCCGCGCGCACGGATATTCTGCTGCAGTTCTTGAGCGAAGCTTTGGTCATGTGCTTGGCAGGCGGGCTCATAGGCCTGTGCGGCGGCGTCGGCCTCGCGGAGCTTGTCATCCACACGCTCATCATCAAGCTCACGGGAACGGTCGTCGCATTTTCTTGGGCGCCCATCGTGACGATCGCGGTGGTCTTTTCCGCCGGCGTGGCGCTCGTGTTCGGCACGTATCCGGCCGTGCGCGCATCCTACCTCGATCCCATCGAGTGCTTGCGCTTTGAGTGAGACGCTCGCGCAGCCGCTGTCCGCTCGGGGCATCCCTTCTGTGCAGGAGCGCGCCGTCATCGACATCACCGACATGACCAAGGTCTACGAGCTCGGCGACATCAAGGTACCGGCGCTGCGGGGAGTTTCGTTCCGCATCGCGGCCGGCGACTATGTCGCCATCATGGGTCCGTCCGGCTCGGGCAAGTCGACGTTGATGAACATCATCGGCTGCCTCGATCAGCCGACCAGCGGGATCTACCGTCTGGACGGCATCGACGTCGCAAACTTGGACGATCGGGAGCTGGCTGCCATCCGCCTGAGCAAGCTCGGCTTCGTGTTCCAGGGTTTCAACCTGCTCGCGCGCACCACGGCGCTGCGCAACGTCGCCCTGCCCTTGTTCTACGCCGGCGACCGCGACCGAGACAAAAAGGCTCAACGGGTGCTGGAGAAAGTGGGCTTGGGCGACCGGGTGCAGCATCGCCCGAACGAGCTCTCGGGAGGTCAGCAGCAGCGGGTGGCCATCGCGCGAGCGCTTGTCAATGACCCCGCGGTGTTGCTGGCGGACGAGCCGACCGGCAACTTGGACTCGGCGACCGCCGAGGACATCATGGCGCTGTTCGCGGACCTCAACAGCGAAGGCCACACCATCATCATCGTGACGCACGACGACGACGTGGCAAGCCACGCGCGCCGCATCATCCGTTTGCGAGACGGGCTGGTCATAAGCGATGAGAGCGGCGCGAGAAATCGTCCCCTGTAGGGCGTTCCGACCTCTGCCGCAACCCCAATCTTGACGGTTAGCACTCTCGGTGTTAAACTGCTAACGCAGTTACGGCTATCGCGTTCACGCGCTTCGGGACAAGCCGGATTCCCCGTCTTTTGGCAACAATTCGGTTCGCTCGCGGGTAAGTATGTACGTGTCGATCCAGTCGCAGTTCGTGCGGGCTACCTGCGCGCAGCATCGCCATGGGATAACGGCCTCCCATCCGCGGCCGGCCTTTACAGGAGTGAAACTAAAGATGAATTCCCGAACTCGCACGTCGCTCGGCTTCGCGCTCATGGGACTGCTCGGAGTGCTGATCGGCGCATTCGTCGTGTCGCTTTTGGCCCCCAAGTTTTGGACGAGTAAAGAAGCGGCCGCCAACCTCATACCGAACGCCGCCTCGGCGGCGCCGATGCCGCTGAGCGGCGACAGTGATTTCGAACGGCGCATCGTCGCCGTCGTGAAGCGCACCGAGCCGTCCGTGGTCTTGATCAAGGCGACCGTCCACGGTCAGCAGCAGATCTACAACCCGTTCCAAAACGACCCGTTCTTCCGCCAGTTCTTCGGCGACCAAGTCCCCAACCAAGCCCAGCCCTTCACCGCAAAGGCGTCGGGCTCGGGATTCGTCTACCACCGGGATGGCGATACCGCATACATCGCCACCAACGCGCACGTGGTCTATCAGGCCGACCACATCCAGGTCCTGTTATGGACGGGCCGTCAGTTGGATGCGCAAGTCGTGGGAGCGGACAACAGCACCGACTTGGCGCTGCTGAAGATCCACGGCGCCAACCTGCCGCCCGCATTGCCGGCCGGCAACTCGAGCGCGCTGGAGCAAGGACAATTCGTGCTGGCCATCGGCGAGCCTGAATCATTCCAAAATTCGGTGAGCTTGGGCATCGTATCTGCGCTCCATCGCAGCAACATCACGGCCACCGGAGGCCCCGGCTTTCCGGCGTTTCATTATGAAGACATGATCCAGATCACGACGCCGATCAACCCCGGGAACTCCGGCGGCCCGCTGATCACGACTCGCGGTCAGGTCGTCGGCATCAATGCGGTTGTCGCCGCGCAGGCGCAGGCGATCGGCTTCTCTATCCCCATCAACGCAGCGCAGCCGGTGCTGGCCGAGATTCAGCAGACAGGCCACGGCATCCATGTCGCGCACGCCTACATCGGCATCCAGATGCGCGCGCTCGACAAGCAACTCGCCAGCTACTTGGGCTACTCGGGATCGCAAGGCATCGTCGTCGTGAGCGTGCAGCCGGGCAGTCCCGCCGAAAAGGCAGGCCTGCAGATGCGCGACATCGTCTTGGAGCTCAATCACAAGAAGCTGAGCGATCCGGACGAGGTGCGCGCGGCCATCGCCAAGCTGAAGGTCGGCGACAAGGTCACGCTGCTGGTGTGGCGCGACGGAGGCTTGCAGCCGTACGCCGTCACGCTCGGCGACCGGCCCGATACGCTGCCGCAAGGTTAAACGCGCTCTAGGCGAAGTCAGCGACAGACTCTACAAAATCGTATATTGGCTCGCCGGCACAGCCGGCGAGCGTTCTCGGAGGAAAGAAACACCATGGCAAAAGTCGTCGGGATCGACCTCGGCACCACCAACTCCGTCGTCGCTTTCATGGAAGGCACCACGCCGACGGTCATCACGAACGCAGAGGGCAGCCGCCTCACCCCGTCGGTGGTGGCGATCACCAAAGGCGGTGACCGTCTGGTCGGCCAGCTCGCGAAACGGCAGGCGATCACCAATCCGGACCGCACGATCTCGTCGATCAAGCGCTATATGGGCAGCGATCACAGAGTCACGATCGACGGCAAGTCGTACACGCCGCAAGAGATCTCGGCGATGATCCTGCAAAAGCTGGCCGCGGACGCGAGCACGTATCTTGGCGAGAAAGTCACCAAGGCGGTTATCACGACGCCCGCATACTTCAACGATGCGCAGCGCCAGGCCACCAAGGACGCCGGACGCATCGCTGGCTTAGACGTGTTGCGCATCATCAACGAGCCGACGGCGGCTGCGCTCGCGTACGGCCTCGACAAGAAGGGCAACGAGACGATCCTCGTCTGGGACTTGGGCGGCGGCACGTTCGATGTCTCGGTTCTCGAGGTCGGCGACGGCGTCTTCGAGGTGAAGTCCACCAATGGCGACACGCACTTGGGCGGCGACGACTACGACAAGCGCATCGTCGACTGGCTCGTGTCCGAGTTCAAAAAAGAGCAGGGCATCGATCTTTCAAGCGACCGCCAAGCCCTGCAGCGCT
Source organism: Candidatus Eremiobacter antarcticus (assembly GCA_003244105.1). Taxonomy (GTDB): domain Bacteria; phylum Vulcanimicrobiota; class Vulcanimicrobiia; order Eremiobacterales; family Eremiobacteraceae; genus Eremiobacter; species Eremiobacter antarcticus. The sequence continues at coordinate 49,322 of QHBK01000017.1, forward strand.
TGACCGAGGCGGCCGAAAAAGCCAAGGTAGAGCTGTCCTCCATGGTCCAGACGTCGATCAATCTGCCGTTCGTGACGGCCGATCAGAACGGCCCGAAGCACCTGGACTACACGCTGACCCGCGCAAACTTCGAGCAGCTGACGAACGATCTCACCGAGCGCTGCAGAAAGCCGTTCGAAAACGCAATCGCGGACGCGAAGCTCACGGTGGACGACATCAAAGAGGTCGTCTTGGTCGGCGGTGCCACGCGCATGCCGATCATCCAAGAACTGGTCAAGTCGCTCACGCACAAGGATCCTCACCAGGGCGTCAACCCCGACGAAGTGGTGGCGGTCGGCGCTGCCATCCAAGCCGGCGTGCTGTCGGGCGAGGTTCGAGACGTCGTGCTGCTGGACGTCACGCCGCTGTCCATGGGTCTTGAGACGCTGGGCGGAGTCATGACCAAGCTGATCGAGCGGAACACGACCATCCCGACGCGCAAGTCGCAGACGTTCACCACCGCCGACGATGGCCAGACCTCGGTCGACATCCACGTGCTGCAAGGCGAGCGGGAGATGGCGCCCGATAACAAAACGCTGGGCCGCTTCCGGCTGGAAGGCCTCCCGCCCGCGCCGCGCGGCGTGCCGCAGATCGAAGTGACGTTCGACATCGACGCCAACGGCATCACGCACGTGAGCGCCAAGGACCTGGGCACCGGCAAGGAACAGCGCATCACGATCACGTCGTCGAGCAATCTCAACAAGGAAGAGGTCGACCGCATGGTGCGCGAGGCCGAATCGCATTCCGCCGAGGACAAGCGCAAGCGCGAAGAGGCCGAGACGCGCAACGAAGCGCTGCGGCTTCAATATTCCGCGGAGAACACGCTCAAGGAGGTTGGAGACAAGGTCTCCGGCGCCGACAAAGCTGAGGTCGAGAAAGCACTGGACGACGTGCGCTCGCTGCTCAAGGCCGGCAGCCTCGAAGAGCTCAAACGCGCTACCAGCAGGCTGCAAGAGGCTTCCTACAAGCTGGCCCAAGTGGTCTATCAGAAGACCGGTCAGGCGGCCGGCGCGGAAGCGGGCGCTCCCACGGACGGCGCGGCCACAAACGGCGCAACGGGCGCGCAGGAACCCGAAGGCGCGGGCGCCGCGGCGGCCAGCGGCGGCTCAGCCGATGGCGATGTCATCGACGCCGAATTCAAGGAGAGATAGAGGCTGCGCTGGGGGATGCCGGAGTCCGAAGACCTCGACTCTGCTGCGAGTGCGCAAGTTCCGGGAGTCGACGAGACGCCTGCCGATGGGCAGGCGTCGACCGATTCTGAGGCGCTGCGCGCCGAGTTAGAGAAGAGCAAGAATCAAGCGGAAGAACAGCGCCAGCTGTACGTGCGCGCGCTCGCTGATTTCGACAACTACAAGCGGCGTATGGATCGGGTGATGGCTGACCGCTCGGCAGAAGGCAGGCGCGACGTGCTCAAGCGCCTGTTGCCGGTGCTCGACAATCTCGAGCGCGCGGCGCAGTACCGCCAAGCGGGCACGCCAGCGGAGCAGCTCGTGGACGGGCTGCTCGCCACCGTCAAACAGTTCATGACCGTGCTCGAAGCCGAGGGCGTGCAGCCCATCGACTTGATGGGAAAGCCGTTCGATCCCAAGCTCGGAGAGGCGGTCGGCACGCGCCAGGTTCCGGATACGCCAGATGACGTCGTCCTCGACGAGGCACGGCGCGGCTATATGATCGGACAAGACGTCTTGCGTCCGGCGCAAGTCATCGTTTCCAAGTCCGCGCAGTAGCGGGCCGCTCGCATGCCCGTCCAATACAAAGATTATTACAAGATCCTCGGCGTAGGGAAGAGCGCCTCCACCAAAGACATCAAGGCGGCGTATCGTAAGCTCGCGCGCCAGTGGCATCCCGACGTCAATCCCACCCGCAAAAAAGAGGCCGAAGACAAGTTCAAGGACATCGCTGAAGCCTATGAGGTCCTCAGCGACGCCGAAAAGCGGCGCATGTACGACACGCTGGGCAACGACTGGCAGCAGCGCGCCGCGCAAAACGCGCAAGGCGGATACTACCGCAGCCAGCCGGGCGCGCAGCGTGCCGACGGTGGCGGCGCGCAATTCGACTTCGGTGATCTAGGCGACAGCAGTTTTTCCGAGTTCTTCCAGACGTTCTTCGGCAACATCGGGCGCGGCGGCAACGCGACTGCCGGGGGCGGGCGGCGTGGCGCGCGCGGCTCCGACGTCGAAAGCGTTTTGGAGCTTCCCTTGCGCGAGGCATTTAGCGGCGGTCACCGCACGCTGACGATGCAAGTCGAGACCACCTGCCCGCGCTGTCACGGCACCGGCAACGAAAAAGGCAAGCTGTGCCATCAGTGCCGCGGCACGGGCACCATTCCGAGCACAAAATCGCTGGACGTCACGATTCCGGCAGGCGTGAGAGACGGTCAGCGCATCCGGCTCGCAGGCCAAGGCGCTCCCGGCATGGGCGGCGGCTCCGCCGGCGATTTGTACTTGATCGTGCGCATCGCACCGGACCCGCGCTTTGCGCGCAAGGGCGACGATTTGCACATCGAGCAGGCGGTGAGCATCTACGACCTCGTGCTGGGCGGCGAAGTGGTCGTGCCGACGATGACCGGCCAGATCGACCTCAAAGTGCCTGCCGGTTCTCAGAACGGCAGAACGCTGCGCATTCCGGGAAAGGGCATGCCTCGTCTGGGCAAAGGCGCCGGCCAAGGCGACCTCTACGTCAAGCTGGTCGCTCAAGTGCCCGCCGCGGTCAGCGACCGCGAGCGCGAGCTTTTCCAAGAGCTTGCGAAGATGGCCAAGACGCGATGATGCGCAGACTTTCCACACCAACAGGCAACCGAAGAAGCAAGGTGGGATGATGGATACGGACGTCGTCGACCAACTGTATGCGATCACCGCGGTCGTGGCGCAATTCGACGTGCCCTCGGAGACACTCGTGCGCTACGAACGCGCCGGTTTGCTGCGGCCTCGGCTCGTCAACGACGTGCGTTTCTATTCCGAAGCGGACATCGAGCGTCTTTCGACCATCCGCCGCCTGACCGACATCTGCGGCATCAACCTGGCAGGCGTCGATGTCGTGCTTCGCTTGCTTGAAGAGATACGAACGCTGCAGCGTCAGCTGGAATAGGAACGGCCCCGGGCGGCGTGCGCCCTACCACGCGTTCTAGGACGCGCCGACGTCAGTCTTTAAGCATGCGGCCCGTGCGCAAACAGCCCCAGCCCAAGAATACCGCGCGCGAGCTTGCCATTCTCAACGCGATCGCGGAAGAGCTCAACAGCGCCGCTGGCGTCCGTCAGGCTCTGGAACGGACGCTAGCGCGCGTGACCAAGCTCTTGGGGTTGCGCGCAGGCTGGGTCTGGCTGCTCGACCACGAGACGCAAGCGTTCTATCACGCCGCGTCGCAGCACTTGCCGCCGTATTTGGAAGAGCCGGTCCGCATGGCCGGCAGCTGGTGCACCTGCATCGACGAGTTCAGGGCTGGAGCGCTCACGCCCAAGAACATCGACGTCATCGAGTGCAGCCGTCTGCAACCCGCGGTCAAGAGAAAAGCCACGCACCTCACGCAAGGGCTGCGCTATCACGCCAGCATTCCTTTGTATTCTCAAGACAAGCCGGTCGGCATCATGAACGTCACCGGGCCGGCGTGGCGCAAACTGTCGGCTGACGAGCTGCGCGTGCTGTCGACGATCGGCTACTATGTCGGCGTGACCGTGGAGCGCGCGAGGCTGTCTGCCGACGCTGCCAAAGCCGCACGGTCCGAAGAACGCGCGCGCATCGCCCGCGAGATCCATGACACGCTCGCTCAAGGCTTGACCGCAATCGCGTTGCAAGTCGAAGGCGCCTTGCACCAGCTGAAAGCGGATCCCGAAAAGGCGCGCCACCGGCTGGAGCGCGCTTTGGCGGTGTCGCGTGAGAGCTTGGAAGAAGCTCGCCGGTCGGTGCTGGGATTGCGCGGTTCGCCGCTGGGCGGCCAACCGTTGGCGGAGGCGCTGAGCGGCCTTGGCCGATCGTTCACTTCAGAGACCGGAGTGCGCGTGAACGTCCTTGCTCGCGGCCGGGCAGCCTTGCCTCCCGAGGTAGAGGCCGAGTTGTTCCGCATCGCGGGCGAGGCGCTGGCCAACGTTCGCAAGCACGCGCGCGCGAAATCCGTAGCGATATCGCTGCGTGCAGGACCGAAGGCTGTGACCATGTCGCTTGCCGATGACGGGCGGGGCATTGCCATGCCGCGCCGCTCGTCACCCGGGCACGGCATCGTGGGGATGACCGAGCGCGCTCGTCTGGTGGGCGGAGCGCTGCGCATACAATCGCGCGCGGGAAAGGGGACGCGGGTGCACGTGACCGTGCCGCTCGACGGCGCATGATCCGCATCGTCATCGTCGACGATCATCCGGTCGTGCGGGAAGGCTTGATCTCGATCCTCGAGGACGAACCGGATTTTGAGGTGACCGGCGCTTTCGGCTCGGCCGAGGACATGCTGGCAGATGCGACGGCGCTGGCGGCGGATGTCGTTTTGATGGATCTCGAGCTTCCCGACATGGACGGCGTCCAGGCCATCGACCGCCTCAAGGTTGCGTCGCCGAAGGCCAGAGTGATCGTCTTCACCGCCTACGACGCCGGCGAGAAGATACTGGGAGCGGTCAAGGCCGGAGCTCGCGGCTACATGCTCAAGGGGGCGCCGTCGCAAGAGATCACGCACGCCATACGCCAGGTGCACGCCGGCGGGTCGCATCTCGAAACGCGCATCGCGAGCAAGATCATGAGCGCCGCTGCGGGTTCTGCGAATGACGACCTGAGCCGGCGCGAGTCCGAAGTGCTCAAGCTTATCGGAAAGGGCCTCTCCAACAAACAGATCGCCAGCAGCTTGTCGATCGCCGAACGGACGGTCAAGTTCCACGTCGCTTCCATCTTCAGGAAGCTCGGCGCGGAGAACAGGGCGCAGGCGGTCGCCCTGGCGAGCCGTGAGCACCTCATCTGAAGCGTCTTTCGCGGTAGAACTGTCCGAAAGGACAGGCCGTGGCCGGCCCAAGCGGACGGCGCGCTATGCTCGCGTTTGACGGACAATAGAGCCAGCACGAGGAGAACATCGATGGATTTGCAGGGCAAAGTAGCTTTGATCACCGGAGCGTCACGCGGACTGGGGCTTGAGATCGCCAAGGCGTATGCAAAGCGCGGCGCGCGCTTGATGATCACGGCGCGAACCAGCGCCGACCTGGAGCGCGCGGCGGCTGAGATTCGGACATCTTCCCGAGGCGACGGCGCGGCGCGCGAGCCGCTCATCGAAGCGCTTGCCGGCGACGTGGCGGATTCATCTCACGCCCGTCGGCTCATCGACACCACGGTGCGCGCATTCGGGCGTCTTGATATCCTTATCAACAACGCCTCGGAGCTTGGGCCAAGCCCGATGCCGTCGCTCGAACAGTTGCCGATCGACGACTACCACAGAATCCTGGATGTCAACGCGGTCGCTCCCTTGCAGTTGACGCAGTTCGCATTGCCGCACTTGAAAGCTGCCGGCGAAGCATTCGTGATCAACGTGAGCTCCGATGCAGGCGTGCAGGCATATCCCGGCTGGGGTGGTTATGGGTCGAGCAAGGCCGCGCTCGAGCACTGGTCGCGCATACTGGCTGCCGAGCTCGACGGCTCAGGCGTCAGAATTCTGGTCGTGGATCCCGGCGACATGAACACCGAGATGCATCGTCAAGCCGAGCCGGGAGTCGACCTCGCGCATCTGCCGGGACCGGAGCGCGTCGCGCGCGCCTTCGTGCGTTTCGTCGAAGATGTGAGGGAGCCGTTCGCGCGCTTGGAGGCGCAAAAGCCGCTTTTCGCCGCCGTCGGAGCATCATGATCGAAGTCGCCCAAACGCTCGAGTTTGCGCTTCCCCCTGAGCTGGAAGCGCACGAGCCGCCGGAAGCGCGCGGCATCGCTCGTGACGGCGTAGGGATGTTGGTTTCCGGCGCTCGCCGCGGAAGCAACGCTCACGCGAGCTTCCATGATCTGCCCGACTTCTTGGAGCCGGGCGACGTGCTCGTCGTCAACACGTCTGCCACCTTGCCGGCGGCGCTTGAGGCCACGAGCAGAAGCGGCCAGCGCATCGGCTTGCACGTTTCCACGCGATTGGCGGCCGGCTTGACGGTCGTGGAACCTCGCAACACCGCCGTCATCGAAGGAGATGTGCTGTCGCTCGCAGCCGGCGGAACCGTGAGGCTGCTGAGTCCGTATAAGGCGTCGCAGCGGCTGTGGATCGCGGCCTTCGATCTACCGGAGCCCCTGCTGACTTTTTTGGCGCATCACGGCAGCCCGATTCAATACCCCTACGTCCGGGCCAAGTGGCCGCTCGAAGTATATCAGACGATCTTCGCTTTGCATCCCGGCTCGGCGGAGATGCCGTCGGCCGGGAGACCGTTCACCGCTCGCGTCGTAGAACGGCTCGTGAAAAAGGGAATCACGATAGTTCCGCTTCTTCTTCACTGTGGCGTCGCGAGTTTGGAACGCGATGAGCCGCCGTACAGCGAGTACTTCGATGTCTCCGAGACGACCGTCGCTGCGGTTGAGCAAGCGCGGTCGCAGCATCGGCACGTCGTCGCCGTCGGCACCACGGCCGCGCGCGCATTGGAAAGCTGTTTCGATGAGCGCGGCAGACTGGTCGCGTCGCGCGGTTGGACCGATCACCTCATCACACCCGACGTCGGCATCAGATCGTTCGATGCGCTTCTCACGGGGTTTCACGAAACGCGCTCCTCGCATCTCGCGATCCTTCAGGCACTGCTCGGCCGCTCGGGCGTCGCCACAGCGTACGAAGCCGCGTTGGCTCACGGCTACCTGTGGCACGAGTTCGGCGACGTCCATCTGATCCAGCAAAACCGCTAACCGCCGCGCCGCACGCCGCGGCTGCGCCATCCGAGCGTCTCTTGGTCAAGGGCGGCCTTGCATCCGGCGCGAAACAAGACGGCCCCAACACACGGTCCAAGGAGACCCTCTCTTATGCTTGCACCTGAACGCAGCCCAGAGATGCTCGAAGCCGAGCAGATGATTCTGGACACCGTGCGGCAACTGGTGCACGAGAAAGTCGCGCCGCGCGCAGCCGAGATCGACGAAACGGGCGAGTACCCGCGCGATCTGTGCGAGCTGTTCGCGAAGAACGATCTGCTCGGAATTCCTTTCCCGGAAGAGTACGGCGGCCTGGGCAGCTTCGTCACCTATGTCAAAGTGGTGGAAGAAGTCGCCAAAGCGTGCGCGACGTCTTCGCTTATCATCGCCGTGCAGGAGCTGGGCGCGTTGCCCATCATGATAGCCGGCAACGAAGCGCAAAAGCAGAAGTATTTGCCCAAGCTTGCGACCGGCGACCTGATGACGTCGTACGCTTTGACGGAGCCGACGTCTGGTTCTGATGCCGCCAACATGCGCACGACGGCTGTTCGCGAGGGTGGCGAGTACGTGCTCAACGGCACGAAAGTGTTCATCACGAACGTCGCGGTCGCAGATCTGTGTATCGTGTTCGCTGTGACGGACAAGGACTTGGGTCCCAAGGGGACGTCGGCGTTCATCTGCCACACCGATGACCCCGGCTTTACACTCGGCAAGGTCGAGCACAAGATGGGCATCCGCGGTTCGCCGACCAACGAGGTCGTGCTCAACAACTGCCGCATCCCGGCGGATCGACTGCTTGGCCGCGAGGGTGAAGGCTTTCGCATAGCCATGGCCACCCTCGACAAGTCCCGTCCCGGCATAGCTGCGCAAGCGCTCGGGATCGCGCAGGGCGCTTTGGAATTTGCCGCAACCTACCTCAAGGAGCGCGTCGCCTTCGGCAAGCCGCTCTCCAAGCAACAGGGCCTGCAATGGATGATTGCCGACATGGACCTGGAGACGCAGGCGGCCCGGCTTCTGCTCTACGAAGCGGCTCGCAAATGCGACTTGGGCGCCGATGATGTTACATATTGGGGAGCGCTGTGCAAGCTGAAGTGCGGGGACGTCGCCATGAAGGTTACCACCGATGCCGTCCAACTGCTCGGCGGATACGGCTACATGACGGAGTACCCCGTCGAGCGCATGATGCGCGACGCGAAGATCACCCAGATCTACGAGGGCACGCAGCAGATCCAGCGCATCGTCATCGCGCGCCGGCTCCTCGGCAAATAACCACTCACAAGGGGCGTTCACATTGACGGTGGTTCATAATCTCGGTTTTCCACGCATCGGCGCCAGGCGCGAGTTGAAGCGAGCGCTGGAGTCATATTGGAAGGGCGACATCGACGAGACCGCGCTCTGCGAGGTGGGCAGGGACTTGCGCCGGCGGCACTGGGAGATCCAGCGCGATGCCGGCCTCGATCTCGTCCCCGTCGGTGACTTCTCGTTTTACGATCAGATGCTGGACACGACCGCCATGGTCGGCGCAGTCCCTGCGCGCTATGGATTCTCCGGTGGCAGCGTCGATTTTGCGACGTACTTCGCGATGGCGCGCGGCAGCGATGCGCTGCCCGCGATGGAGATGACCAAGTGGTTCGACACGAACTATCACTACATCGTTCCGGAATTCGACGCAGCGATGGCATTCGAGCTGCGCAGCACCAAGGTGATCGAGCATGCGAAGGAAGCGCTTGCGCTGGGCATTCTTGCCAAGCCCGTGCTCATCGGACCGATCACCTACCTTTGGCTCGGCAAAGAGCGTAGCCACAACGGGCGTGCGTTTTCGCGCCTCGATCTGCTGGAGCGTCTGCTGCCCGTCTATCAGGAGACGCTGAAACGGTTGAGAGATCTCGGCGTGCGCTGGGTCCAGCTCGATGAACCTGCGCTCGTCATGGACTTGCCGAAGAATTGGATGAGCGGGCTGCAGCGAGCGTACGAGGCTCTCTCGCAGAGCGGACTCGACATTCTGCTTGCGACCTATTTCGAATCTGTTGAAGACCGCGTGTCGGCGCTTGAATCGCTACCAGTGTCCGGCATCCATCTTGATCTGGTACGAGCACCGAGCCAGCTGTCAGCGTTTCTTTCGCGTCACCCCAAGGGCCGGGCGCTATCGCTCGGAGTCGTTGACGGAAGAAACATCTGGAAGACCGACCTTTCCAAGGCTTTGAGCGTCCTGGAAGAGGCGCGCTCCAAAGTCGACGATGTCTGGATCGCTCCCTCGTGCAGCTTGCTGCATTCCCCGGTGGACCTGCAGCTTGAGACCAAGCTCGATCCAGAGTTGAAGTCTTGGATGGCGTTCTCGGTCCAGAAGCTGCACGAACTTTCGGTGTTGAAGCAGGGCCTCGAGCATGGCCGCGATGCGATTGCGGGCGCCTTGCGCGATTCCGACGACGTGCAAAGCCGCCGCGCCACCTCGGAGCGCATTCACAGCGCCGACGTGAAAAAGCGTCTCGATGCGTTAACGAAGGCTGATGCGGCACGCCACAGCAAGTTCGCCAAGCGCCAGAGCAAACAGCGCGACGAGCTGCGCCTTCCGCCCTTCCCCACCACCACCATCGGCAGTTTCCCCCAGACCACCGCGATACGAGACGCGCGCGCAAAGTACAAGAAGGGCGAGTTGGACGCCGCGGGCTACGAGCAGACGATCAGAGGCGAGATCGAACACGCAGTGCGACAACAAGAGCGCCTGGGCTTAGACGTTCTGGTGCACGGGGAAGCTGAGCGCAACGACATGGTGGAGTATTTCGGCGAGCAGCTGTCCGGATTTGCCTTCACCCAAAACGGCTGGGTGCAAAGTTATGGCTCGCGGTACGTCAAGCCGCCCATCATCTTCGGCGACGTGAAGCGCAGCGCACCGATGACGGTTTCGTGGATCCAGTACGCGCAGTCGCTCACCAACAAGCCGTTGAAGGGGATGCTCACCGGTCCGGTCACCATTCTGCAATGGTCATTCGTGCGCGACGATCAGCCGCGCTCCCAAACCGCGACCCAGATCGCGCTCGCCATTCGGGATGAAGTCGTCGATCTTGAGCGCGCCGGCATTCGGATCATCCAAATCGACGAGCCCGCGTTCCGGGAAGGACTGCCGCTTAAGCGCAAGGACTGGGACGAGTACATCAAGTGGGCGGCGGGTGCGTTTCGCATCGCATCGTCCGGCGTCACGGACTCCACCCAGATCCACACCCATATGTGCTATGCAGAGTTCAACGATATTTTCGACGTACTCGCCCTGCTGGACGCCGACGTGATCACGATCGAGTCGTCACGTTCGGGCATGGAGCTGCTCGACGCGTTCCGTAAATTCAGTTATCCGAACGAGATCGGACCGGGAGTCTACGACATCCACTCGCCACGCGTGCCGAGCACAGACGAGATGCATTCACTTTTGGAAAAGGCCGCTGGCTTTCTCGCGGCGGACCAGCTCTGGGTGAATCCCGACTGCGGTCTGAAGACGCGCCGCTGGGAAGAGGTCACACCGGCCTTGCGCAACATGGTGGACGCCGCCAAGCGCATGCGCAACAAACTCCCTGCGAGCTAAAATCGCCTGAGCGCCAGGTGTCCGTCAGCGGGCGTTGTCGATCGCTTCGAGCGATGCCGGGTTCTCGAGCGCCGAGAGGTCGCCGAGGTTCTCGAGCTTTAAATAGCGGGCGCGCGCGACTCGACGCATGAGCTTCGCATTGCGCGTGCGCGGCAGATCATCGACAAATCGTATCGCCTTCGCTGCCAGCGCTTTGCCGAGGCTTGCGATCACGGCTTTCTTCAGTTCACCACGCAGCGCGTCGCTCGCCTCGAACCCCGGCCGAAGGACGGCCAAACACACGACCGCATCGCCTTTGATCTCATCAGGCACGGCGATCGCCGCGGCCTCGCGGACGGCGCCGTGGCCGACGAGCGCACTCTCGTACTCGGCGGGTCCGACCCGCTTTCCGGCGACGTTGATCGTATCGTCGGAACGGCCGTGTATGTACCAAAAACCGTCGGCAGAAACGCTGGCCCAGTCGCCGTGGACCCAAACGCCGGGCAAACGCGACCAGTACGTCTGCAGATAGCGTTCGTCGTCATGCCAAAAGCCTAGCGTCATGCCGGGCCACGGTTGCCTGAGCACGAGCTCGCCCACTTCATTTCGAACCGAATTGCCCTCCCCATCCACGACATCGGCATCCATCCCGGGCACGGGTCCGTGGAAAGCACACGGCACGAGCGGCTCCGTCGGCACGCAGCCCAAAATGCCGCCGCTGATCTCCGTTCCGCCTGAATAGTTGATGATCGGCAGCTTGCCGCCGCCGACGGCAGAGGAGAACCACTTGTACGGTTCGGGATTCCAAGCTTCGCCGGTCGACCCCAAGATCCGCAACGACGACAGGTCGTGGCGGCGCGGCTCCTCTTCGCCGTGCGTCATCAGCGAGCGGATCGCCGTTGGCGCGATTCCCAGGTGCGTCACTTTATGACGAGCGCAGACTTCCCACAGCCTGTCCGGCTTGGGATAATCCGGCGTGCCGTCGTACAGCACGATCGTCGCGCCCAGCCCAAGCGCGCCCAGCACGAGGAAGGGGCCCATCATCCATCCCATGTCGGTGAACCACAACATGCGGTCGCCCGGCTTGACGTCGAAGCACAGATACTGATCGATCTGAACCTTCACCGGAAAGCCCGCGTGGCCGTGCACTGCGCCTTTGGGCTTTCCAGTCGAGCCGGAAGTGTACAGGAGCAGATAGGGGTCGTTCGCGCCGGTGCGCTCGCATTTTATGGATTCCGGCTGGCCGCGCACGCCTTCAGTCCAATCCAAGGTCGACCCATTGCTCTTCATTGAACCGGCAGCGCGCCGCACGCTGATCACCTGCCGCAGATCCGGGAGGCCGGCGACCGCGGGATCGACGACGGCTTGCATGTCGACGAACTTGCCGCGCCGATACGCACCGTCGGCAGTCAACAGAACTTTGACTCGCGCATCAGCCAGACGCGTCGTGAGCGCCTGCGCGCCGTAGCCGGAGAATGCCGGCACGGCGATGGCCCCGATGCGGCCGATCGCCAGCAGCGCGATGGCCGCCTCCGGCACGAGCGGCATGAAGATGCCGACGGTGTCGTCTTTGGTGACGCCGCAGGCTCGCAGCAGGTTGGCCAGCTTGCAAACTTCGGCGAGAAGCTCCTGAAAAGTCAGCGTGCGCGAAGCGCCGTCTTCTGCTTCCCAGACGATCGCGTCGGCGGCTCCGCGACCCGACTCTACATGACGGTCGACGCAATTGTAGCACGCGTTGTATTCGGCTCCCGCGAACCAGCGTGCGAACGGCACGCCTCGCGAAAGATCCAGCACCCGCTCGTACGGCTTGAACCAGCTGAGGTGGATCTCGCGCACGAGGCGATCGTAAAAGCCGGCGATGTCAGCACGTGCGAAATCCCACAACCCTTGAAGATGCGCAACACCGACAGCACGCATGAAATGCGTGATGTTGGCGCGCTCGATCACCTCAGGGCTAGGCTGCCAGACGAATGCCTCGCCGATCTTCGCGATCGACATCGCGCGATGCGAAGGCTAGTGCGGCGTGCCCTGGCTCGTCGATGCGGGCGACTTGACGTCGTCCGGGCCGCCGGCGCTTATCTTGTCTTGGACATACGAGACCGCGCGGCGAAGCTGCGTGTCCACGTCGAGCTTGCCGAAGTCGCCCGCTTTGACGTCGCCGACGGTGATGTCCGGCTGTATGCCGACCGTGTTGATGTCGCGGCCGCTGGGCGTCAGATACCGTGCGGTCGTGATCTTGATCGCGCTGCCGTCGGGCAACGGATAGATGGTCTGCACGACACCCTTCCCGAACGTACGCGTGCCGATCAGCACGCCCGCGCCCGAATCCTGAATGGCCCCGGAGGCGATCTCAGACGCGCTGGCCGTGAAACCGTTCACGAGCACGGCGAGCGGCTTGGGAGCGATAGCGGTGTTCTCGGCGTCGAAAGTCGTCAGCGGCTTGGTGCGGCTGTCGATGGAGACGATGGGCCCCTCAGGGATGAACAGCGACGAGACCTCAACGGCTGCGTTGAGATAGCCGCCGCCGTTGTTGCGCAGGTCGAGCACAACGCCTTTGACGCCTTGCTTGTTCAAGCGCTGCATGGCGTTGGCGAGCTCTTGGCCCGTGTCTCGCCCGAAAACCAACACCTGGATGTAGCCGATGTCGTTGTCAACGGTCTTGCTCAACACGCTTGGTGTATGAATCGTTTCCCGCGTGATGCTGATCATCACGGGCTTGGGATCGGTCCCACGCTTGACGCTGAGCTGAACGACGGTGCCGGCCTTGCCGCGGATCAATCCGCTGTCTTGCTCGGTCGTTAACCCTTGCGTCGGTTTTTGGTCGACCGACGTTACGATGTCGCCCGGCTTAACGCCGGCTCGCTCCGCGGGGCCGCCGTCGATCGTTCGCACGACCAGCAGCGATTTCGATACTGGATCGACGTCGATGATGATGCCGATGCCGGCGAAGTTGCCGCCGTCCAGGCCCTCGTTGAGGCTCTTATAGTCTTTGGGGCTCAAAAACGTTGACCAGCGATCGTGCAGGGATTCCAACAGTCCTGAGATCGCGCCGTACGCGAGGGTCCGCTCGCCGATCTGCTGACCGAAGGTTTTGTCCGCCAGCGCAAGCTCGCGGTTGAGTGCTGCCATGTCGGCGGCCTGATTGCCCGCTTGGTGAAGCGCCGGCAGTTTGCTCGGATCTCCGCCTTTGCTCTTCACCACAGCCCGCATGCCTGCGACCGCGCCGTCCAGCAGCGTCTGATCGTCTGTCCGCTTGTAGAACTCTACGGAGGCTCGCGTGAACGTGTAGTCCAGCATCGAGCGTCCCATGTCGTCGGCTGCACGCGCCGGCGGCGGTGCGATGAGGCCGGACATCAGCGCGAATGCCAGCGCGGCCGGTGCAAGTCTGGCGGCGAACAGTTTTCTCAAAGACATGGTTACGGCTTTACCTTTGCTTGGTGCGGACAGTGTGGGCGATTTCGCTGTACTTCCAGTCAACGTTTCAGATGGCGTTTGGGTTCAAGGCGATCTGACTCTTGACGTACCGAACCGCCGCCTTCAACTGTACGTCTTTGCCGGCGACGCCGGTATTCCGGTAGTCCATCGGTACCACGATGTTGGGCTCGATGCCCTTTTTATTGATATCTCGCCCATTCGGCGTGACGTACCTTTGCGTTGTGACTTTGATGGCACTCCCGCCCGGGAGATCATAAATCGTCTGCACGACGCCCTTGCCGAAGGTCTTCGTGCCGATGAGCACGCCGATCTTGGAGTCTTGGATGGCGCCGGCCGTGATCTCAGACGCGCTTGCCGAGTACTGATTCACGAGCACCGCCAGAGGATGGGGCGGAATCGCATCTTGATTCGCGTCGTCTGTTTCCACGTGGCCTTCCCGGTCGATGCGCGAGACGATCGGTCCGTCAGCGATGAACTTCGACGAGATGTTGACTGCAGCGTCCAGCAGGCCACCGCCGTTGTTGCGCAGGTCCAAGATGAAACCGCGCGCGCCGGATTTGAGCAGCGAGTTGAGCGAGTCCGTCACTTCTTGCGTCGAGCGTTCGCCGAAATCGAACAGTTGGATATAACCGATGTTCCCCGGCAGCATGCGCGAGGTCATCGACGGGACCTCGATCTTCTGGCGCTCGATCGCGTAGCTGCGCACGTCCGTGCGGCTGCGCCGCACCACTAAGTTGACCGTGCTGCCGGCCCGGCCGCGGATCATGTTCATCACCACGTCAAGATCGAGCCCATGGGCGGTTTTGCCGTTCACCGAAACGATGATATCGCCGCGCTTAAGCCCCGCCCGAGCGGCCGGTGTGCCGTCGATCGGCTGAATCACGTTGATGTCTTTGGTCTTGGCGTCACGCCCGATGTAGATGCCGATGCCGCCGAAGTCGCCGCCTTGGATGAACTCAGAAAGCGACGTCTTGTCGCGCGGGCTCAAAAACACCGTGTAGGGATCGTTCAACGCGTTGAGCGCCCCAGCGATGGCGGAGAACGTCAAGTAATTGTAGCCGACTTGGTTTCCGTAGCGGTGCAGCGCGTTTGAAAGCAGCTGGTTGGCCTGCTCATTGACCTGGGACGAGGGAGCCTGTGGATCGACCGTGACTGCGGGCAGCTGCGCGACGACATGCTTCGCCTTGAGGTAGGCGAGCAGCCCGTTGCGCTCGCCCGTGATGACCAGCGATTCGTCGACCGGCTTGTAGTACACGCGCCTGATCTTGTCGAGCGAGAGGTCCAGCATGTCCAGATCGCGCTGCTCGTCGGAACTCGAGCCGCGATCGTTTGCGTCGCGGGCGACGCCTCCCAGATCGAAGGCGAGAACCGGATTGTGAGCGGTCAGCTGCTGGCCGGCTTGGTGGCGGTGCGCCTGAAGCAGCAGCACCACGAGTATGACGATGAAGACGCTCAGCGCGCCGATGGTCGGTCGAAAGCGGGCCACGGTTCGGTGGGATCCTTTCAAATTGCTTTGTGGGACAGTCGGTAAAAGGTTACATCTCTTAGTTGGGTCGCGAAAACATCATTCCCTGTTAACGCAAGGGTGCCCTAAAACCATCGACACAACACGCGCACAGTTGATGAAGGTGCCGTTAAAGGCGCGTGAGAGGATTCACCGGCACGCCGTTCACCCGGATCTCAAAATGCAGGTGAGGGCCCGTGGCATAGCCGGTCGCTCCGACGGCGCCAATCACCTGGCCCCGCTGAACGCTTTGATTGGGCGAGACATACATGGCCGAGCAGTGGGCGTACAGCGTGGAGAGGCCGGCACCGTTGTCGACGATGATCGCGTTGCCGTAACCGCCGTACCAGGCAGCATAGATGACGAGGCCATCAGCCGCAGCCTCGATCGGCACTCCGTACCCCGCCGCAATGTCTACACCAGAATGCAGCTGATATCGTCCCGTAACGGGGTCGGTTCGCATGCCGAATGGTGACGTGATAGGTCCGCGCACCGGCCACATGAACAGAACGGGGCCGCCTTCGGGCCGCTCCATCGGCGGCGGCAGACCGGCGGCCATGGCGGCAATCCGGCGAGCTTGCGCTGCAGCCAAGCGAGCGCGCAAGACTGCCAGAGCATCCTCACGTTGCTTTTCGCGGATCAGCGCTTGCAAACGGGCCTCTTCGGCGGCGGTGAGGTTCTCCAGCTCGTCCACTTGCTGCGCTATGGCGGACCGCTGCGTGGCCGCCAACGCCAGGAGATTGCGCCGCTCGTCCGCGAGCAGTCCGAGCTGGGCTTGGCGGTTCTCTTGCTCCTGGCGCTGGCGCTCGAGCGCGGATTGCGTGCTCTGCAAGTCGGCTACCAGCTTCTGGTAGCGCGCCTGCTCGCGGTTGACGTTGCCGATCAGGGACGCGTCGGCTTTGATGATGAAGCGGATGAAATCAAAGCGTTCGATGAAGTCGACGAACGACGTAGCGCTCAACAAGACATCGAGATACGACGCAGTGCCGTACTCGTACACATCGACCAGCCGATGGTTCAGCGCGTCGCGATGGCGATCCAAAATCGCTTCCGTCACTCTGAGTTCGTGGCGCCGGGTCGTGAGGCGCGCCTGGTTCGCGCTGATGGCCGACGCCAACTCGCCCAAGTCCATGCGGACGCGGCTGATGCTGCTCTGCACCGCTCCGAGCTGGGCCGCAATCGATTGCTCTTTGAACCTCGCGCTGTGCAGCTGCTTCCGGCTGGCCTCGAGCTTGCGCTGCGTTGCTTCGAGAATGGCGCGCTTCTGGCGTATCTTCTCGTTGATCGACGGTCGCGCTGCACCCGCGGCGCCGTGCTGACCGAGAGGCGAGAACAGCGGCGCAAGGGTGAACGCCAAAGCTGCGAGGCTGGCAGCGGCTACGCGCCTTCCATCTGACGCGGGATGCCTGCGGCTCGAGGTTCTCTCAGGCCGTCTGCAGATAGCGGCTTACCGACAACATGCTCGAAAGCATGCCGACCAAGATTCCCACGACGACGAGCTCGAGCGCCAAGTGCTGCACCGGTACGCTGCTCATGGAGAACGGCACGAACGGCACGTTGACGGCCAGTTTGGGAACGAGCGACCGGTACGCCGCGAACAACGCGGCGATTCCGATGAGGGCGCCGATGGCGCCCGTCAGCACGCCCTCGAAGACGAAGGGCCAGCGCACCGTCCAGCGCGTGGCGCCTACCAGCTGCATGATTCGGATCTCGCGCTGGCGCGCGAAGACGGTCAGCCGTATGGTGTTGTACATGATCAGCGAGGTCGCGATGAGCAGCATGACGATGATGCTCAAGCCGACCGCGCTGAACACCGCCTCGGCGCGCAAGAGCTTTTCGGTCACGCCGCTTCCATAGTTGACGATGTCCACGCCCGGCTGCCTCTTGATCTCGGCGGCGAGCGGCGGCACGTTTGCCGGGTCGACGGGGTGCACGACGATGGTATTCGGCAACGGATTCGTGTTGATGACGTTGAGATTCATCTGTCCGCGCAAGCGCTGCCGCAGATTCATCATGGCCCGCTTCTTGCTGACGAAGCGCACGCTGTCGACACGCGGATCCGCTTGCAGCATCGCCGTCAGATGATGGATGGCCGGCTGTTTGAGATCGTCGCGCAGATATGCCGCGATGACGACTTGCCCCACCACGCTCTTCATGACGGTGTCAAACGATGCGCGCAAGAACAAGAAGACGCCCAACAAAACGATGGAGATCGCGATCGTGCCGATGGCGGTCAGCGCCATCGCGACGTTACGCGTGAAATTCTGGGCCACTTCGGCCCAGAAGAACGCGACCTTACCCCAGTCCAACATGGTACCGCCCGCGCTCTTCGTCTCGCGTGATGCGTCCATTGACGAGGCGCACGACGCGCTTGCGCATGCGGTCGACGACCGCTTGGTTATGAGTGGCGACCAGCATGGTCGTGCCCTTCGCGTTGATGCGCGCCAGCAGGGCCATGATCTCGCTTGAGGTCTCGGGATCGAGATTTCCGGTCGGCTCGTCGCACAGCAAGATCAAAGGATGATTCACGAGCGCACGCGCGATCGCGGCGCGCTGTTGCTCGCCGCCCGACAGCTCTTGCGGGAACATCTTGCTCTTGTGCGCGATGCCGACGAGCTCCAGCGTGCGCGGCACGCGCCGCAGAACGTCGCGCGAGCCTGCGCCTGTGACCTGCAGCGCGTAGGCGACGTTTTCCCAGACGGTCTTCTGATGCAAGAGCTTGAAGTCTTGAAACACGACCCCAACCTTGCGCCGCAAGAACGGAATGTCGCCGGCGCGCAACTCGGCCAGGCTCTGACCCTCGACCGTGATCTCTCCTTCGGTGGGCCGCACCTCGCGGTTGATGCACTTCAAAAGACTCGTCTTGCCTTGGCCCGTGCTGCCCACCAGGAACATGAAGTCGCCGCGCGTGATGGAGAGGCTCACATCGCTGAGCGCGTGGACGCCGTTGGGATACACGAGCGAAACGTCGCGAAAAACGATCATCGGCGGTCCGAATGGAGTTCGGCGCTGTGAGGCTGCATCGTGTGCGGTGTGCTTCGGCCGCTGGGTCACGCTGCCCTATCGGTGGGGACTGCGGCAGAAGACGGCAAAAGGAGCGGCATGGATTTTGATTTGAGCTCCGAGCAACTCGACGTGCAACGGCTGTGCCGCGAGTTCGCGGACGAAGAGATCGCACCGCACGCGCAAGAGTGGGATGCCAAAGCGGAATTTCCGCTCGCCACCGTTCGCAAGATGGGAGAGCTCGGGCTGCTCGGTCTTCCCTTTCCTGAGAAATACGGCGGCGTCGGCGCGGACACGGTCTCCTACGCGCTCGCCGTCATGGAGATTGGACGCGCGGACGCATCCGTCGGCATCACGATGGCGGCGCACGTCTCGTTGGGATCGCAGCCGTTCTTCCAATTCGGCACGGAGGCGCAAAAACAGAAGTACCTCGCCCCGCTGGCCCGCGGCGAAAAACTGTGGGCGTTCGGATTGACGGAGCCGCAGGCTGGGTCGGATGCGGGCGCGATCACGACGACCGCGGACCTCAAAGACGGCCGCTGGACCATCAACGGCGGAAAGTGCTTTATCACAAACGCCGGCACGGCGATGACAGGCGGGGTCACCATCACCGCGGTCACCGGCCGTCATACGGACGGGCGCACCGAGATCAGCAACATCATCGTTCCACAGGAGACGTCCGGTTATACACAGGCTCCGCCGTACAAGAAGATGGGATGGCGCGCTTCGGATACGCGCGAATTGACATTCATCGAGGCCGCAGTGCCGGAAGAGAACCTGCTGGGCGAGCGGGGCCGTGGCTTCAAGCAATTCCTCGACATCCTCGACGGCGGGCGCATCAGTGTGGGCGCGTTGTCCGTCGGTCTCGCGCAAGCGTGTTACGACGCGTCGTTGAAGTACGCCAAGGAGCGCCATCAATTCGGCCAAGCCATCGCACGCTTCCAGGCGGTCCAGTTCCAACTGGTCGACATGGCGGTCGAGATCGAGCTGGCGCGCACTGCGGTGCTGAAAGCCGCCTGGCTGAAAGATCACGATCGCGATTTCGCGACCGCAGCCGCTATGTCGAAGCTGTTCTCAGGCGAGGTTTCGCGGCGTGCCGCCAATGCCGCCGTCCAGATCCACGGAGGCTACGGTTTCATGGACGAATATCCGGTGTCGCGCTACTGGCGCGATTGCAAGATAAACGAGATCGGCGAAGGCACGAACGAAGTGCAGCGCATGGTGATCGCCCGGCAGCTCGACATCCGCTAGGTTCGGCCGCGGTTAGTGCGTCGCGTCGACCGCTATGCCAAAGCCGCTCAAGGGCACAAGCGTATCGAAGAACTGCCGCCGATTCGGGATGTTGGCGAAGGCTCCGCTTGCCGTCTCCGGATTCGGGATCACGTTGATCGCAATCGGATCGTAGACGAACAGCAAGTCGCGAACGGCGTCGTAGGCCATCCCGCCCGGGCCCGTGCTGAAGTTGGTGATCGTCTGGCTGTGGCCTTGCGGCCCTGAGAACGTGCTCGCGTTGTGGATGACGTCGATTTGCCGGCGCGAGATCTCTCCCACGAAGAGGATGTCGTTCGCGGGGCTATACGCCAGCCCATCAGGCGAACTCAATCCCAGTATCTCTCTGCTGGCCGGAAGGCTGATGCTCGTGCCGCTGTTGGCTGCACTGAGCGCGGTAGCGGCGAAATTATCGAAGACGGCGACGACCGAACCCTCGTCGCTTACGAACAGGCGGCCGCTGCCGGGGTCCAACAACATCTCCTGAGGCCGGGGCGTTCCGCTTATGCCGGAGTCTGTGATGATGAGCGTGATGTTGGCCGAGGGCAACGATGCGCCGGTCAGCAGATGGGCGTTCTTATAGATCTGCACCGTGGGGCCGTTGACGTTGGCGACGTAGAGCACGTCGTTGACCGAGTCATAGGTTGCCGTGCCGGCACCGTTGCTATAGGGAACCTGCTGATCGGGGTTCATGTTGTTCTTGGTAGAAGCTGCGGTCCACAGCTTGACGGGCGTTGAGACAGGCGGGCCAAGCGTCGCGTTGGGGTATGCGCTCGGATACCAAAGCACGTCGAAGACCGGCGAATAGATGACGTCCGGGTTGCTCACGTCGCTTGTCGGAAGGGTCTCCACCGCATTGGCGGCTCCGTTCAGCAACGACGCTCCCCGGTAGACGCGGACCGTCTTGGACCCGTTGTCTTGCACGTATAAGGTGTCAGGCGCGGCGCTGCCCGTGACGGTGGGCGCGGGCGTAGGGGTAACTCCGGTGCTCTTCTTGCTGCAGCCGCCTCCCGCCATCAGGAGCGCAACGCACGCACAGGTAACGGCGATTCCCAACTTGGGATTCATCAGGGTTGAATACTCCTTAGGCTGGCTGTCGTGCACCGGAGCGCCTGTTGAACGACGCTCCCCAAAGATGGCCCTGGTTTGGCGCATCCTGGATGGGCGCCCTGCCGCGCGATAAAAAGAAGGCCGCCGTCACCGGCGACCTTCTTCTCTGTCAGACCTTGCGTTCGACTTAGATCTTCGTTGAAATCGTGAAGATGAAGTCGCGCGTGTTGGCGGCTGTGCCTGCAGCGTACGGATAGTAGTTGTCTCCGTAGTATGCAGTCGCCGGGTTCGGAGCCACCGCTCCGAATGCTCCCAGCGGCGCGCCGGTGTAGAAGAAGTTGTCGGCGTAAGAGACGATGTGCTGGCTGGTCGGCTGCTCCCACGGATAGCCGTGGTTCTTGACCTGCGTGATCAGGTTGGTCGCAAGAACCGAGGCTTTCATGTTCTTGCCGATGTCATGGGAAATTCCCAGGTTCATCACCCACCACGAGGGCCCTTTAAGCGAGCCGGGAGCATCGAACGTATTCGTGTACGGATCGGGTCCGTTGGCAGTGTCTCCGGTGACGTCCGGGAACTGCAGCGGATCGCCGTACGGGTTGCCCGACTGGTAATTGAACGTCGGGGAGATGTCGAAGCCGTTCGTGCGGTAGTCCAGGTTGAGGTTGGCGACCCATTTCACGTCGTACGACGGCGATGTCGCGGTCGGTGCTTGCGTGAAGGACGGCGAGTAGTATCCCGCCGGATCCAGCAGCGCATAGTTCGTGCCGTGGTCCGTGTTGTATGCCGTGATCTGGCTGTTCACCACATCGATGAAGGAAGCGCCGCTCGGGCCTCTGGTGAAGCGGATCTTCGAGTCGGTGTAGGTCACGGCCAGCGAGCCCGAGAGTCCGTTCTCAGCCGCACGGTTCTTACGAATCAAGAACTCCGTGCCTTTGATGCGCGCCGCGCCGAAGTTGAATCCGGTCACGAAGCTCGGGGAGGTCGGGTTCACGGGCAGGTTCAGCACTTGACCACGCGTGTTGCGGAAGTAGGGCGTGATCTTCATGGATAGCCCGCCAGCGAAGTCGTGCTCGTACGATAAGTCGTAGTTCGTGCTGTCCTCAGGCTGCACGTTGTGCACCACGAGGAAGCCCAAGCCGTCGTAGAACTGGTTCAGCCGGCGAATGGTGCGTCCTGAGCCGTAGGCCGGGTTGTCGCGGTACTGCTCAAACGCCGAGTTCGGCGGTTGCACGAAGCGGCCGACCGAGAAACGAATGACGTCGGTCGGAGATGCGCTGAACGTGACGCCGAAGCGCGGGCTTGTCTGGTTGAACGTCAGCTCCGCAGGGGCGTCAGTCCACTTTGCTGCTCCCGGCGCGTCGACGCCGCCGATCCCGTTGAGGATGTCGAAGCAGTTCTGCGTGCCGTTGCCGATGTTGCGCGTATCGTTCGGGCTGTAGTTGAAGCCGTGGAGACAATCACCGAACTGCTGCTCGGCTTGAACGGCCAGGCCGCCCGCCCCAACGATCTGCATCGGCATCAGCTTGTACTTGAATTGATCGAAGCGCAAGCCGAGATCGAACAGCAGCTTCTCGCTGGGTTTGAAGGTGTCCGAGATGACGAAGTCCGTATTCACCGGTTCGACGGTGGACCAGTTGTTCGAGGGCGCGCCCACGTGGGTCACAAGGGCCCCTGGTACGCAGGGTCCTCCGACACAGGCCGGCGGAGCGCTCGTGTAGTTGAAGTAGTTGCTGCGCAGCGTGCGGTCTCTCGAATAATCTCCGGTCAGCTTCAAGAGATGCTGCTGGTTGAGCTGGTTTTGGTAGATGCCGGTAAAGCCGCTCAGATAGTCGTGCAGCTGGTAGAAGCTCGAGCCGATGATGCCGTTGAGCGGCTGGTCGAGCGTCCAGTACGAGTACATCTGATAGCCATACAGGCGCAGGAACGACGACTGTGTCAGCGCGCGCGTGTAGCCCAGCTTCTCGATGCTGTACTGCGTGCTCTGGCTGTCGTTGAAGTTCGCGGGTATGGGGCCGGTCGAGTTTCCGGAGGACGGCCACGTGAGTGTCGTCAAGAGCGCCGGATTATACGGCTGGCCCACTACGCCGCGATAGAAGGTGCCGGTCGGCCAGTCGTTCTCACCGTTCGGTCCGATTACGCCGCCGCTGTACGCTGTGTAGATGGACGGGTCTAGCTGGAAGCCTGCGTACTTGCCGTAGGGCGCCGCAGCTGTGGTCCCGACCATGTACAGCGCTTGGACGTCGTCGTTGAGTCCCGCGTGGTTCAGGGTCCAGTGAAGGTTGGCCACCGTGTCGCGCGTGGCGTTGAACGGATTCACGCCGTACGCCGCGATCGACTGCGGTTGGCTGAGGTCATTCGCGACAGCACAGTTCAGCGCCGGGCCGGGCGTGACCGCCGGCGTTATGGTATTGAACAGCGCGCAACCCGGGTCGTTCGCAGCCACGTGAACGGCCGAGTTGTCGAGGTCGTTACGATCGCCGAATTGATAGGCCTGGTTCGCCGCCAGCGTCGCGAGGTAGTACGTGAAGCGGTTATCGGGGGTGCCGCCGTAGACATCGGCTTGCACGGTATGCGCGAATGTCGGAGAGCCGATGACACCGGTGATGTCTCCGCCGCCTGGATACTTGCCGCGCTGAATCGTCTCGTTGATGAAGCCCGACATGGCGCGGCCTTCAGACGAGGGCGCTCCACCGGTGTAGACTTCCAGGCTCGCGAGCCCGTTGGTCACAAACGCGGTGCCGTTGTAGAAGTCGAATCCACGGTTCAACGGAACGCCGTCGAGCTCATAGCCGACTTGGTCAAAGGCGCCTCCGCGCAAGCTGAGCTGGCCCTGACCGCCATATCCGCCGCCGGTGCCACCGGATCGCACGACGCCCGGAAGCGATCCGACGACGCCGTTTTGGCTATAGAGCGTCTCAGCGCCGCCTGCGCTGCCCGCGTACGAATTGATGGCCGCGGCATTGACGGAATACAGATCGCCCGTCACCGTGCGGCTTACCACTGAGGCTGTCGCGGTCGTCGTCACCCGGCCGAGGGTTTTGGTTCCGGCCCGCAGTGTGACATCCGCGCGGCTGATTTGGTCGGCCTGAACGGTTATGCCGTAGACCTGTGCAGTATCGTAGCCCTCTTTCGAGGTGGTGATGGTGTAGGTGTCGGGAGAGAGATTGAGTGCAGAGTAAAAGCCGTTCGCTGCCGACGTCAACGTTTCCGATTGCGACGGGGAAGCGATCGTGACTCTTGCTCCCACGATTCCATTGCCATTCTGATCCGTCACCTTGCCCGAGATGCTGCCGGTCGTGCCTGCCAGTGCCCATGTTCCCTGGAAGAGCAGTACCATCAGCGCCAAGAGCGCGATGCGGAGAAGGCCCTTATTTGACATCAAGGGGTTCCTCCTAAGTGATGAGATACGTAAGCCGAGCCGACAAACCAAGACAGACGGACACAGCCGCCCCTTTGACGCCTGCCGCCCTAACTTAACGTGCGCTAAAAGTTCGCTCAAGCCCCATCCATACCTGCTCTAAGGCCCTTCCGGCGGGCTGTAACGGGGGCCAATGAAAGCAGCTGATTTTCATATTCGGTAGCGTTTCAGGGGTGCGGAGCCGGCCGCAGCACCTTCGAGATGAGGTCCGGTATATGGGCCGGACTGTCCGCCACCTTAACCCCTGCCCGCTCGAAGGCTGCGACTTTGGCTTGGGCGGTGCCGCTGCTGCCGCTGACAATCGCACCGGCGTGCCCCATGCGCTTGCCTTCGGGGGCGGAGCGCCCGCCGATAAACGCCACGACGGGCTTGCTGAACTCCCCTCGGGTGAGGAGCGAAGCGGCGTCTTCTTCATCTGTCCCACCGATCTCACCCACGAGGACCACCGCCGCGGTCGCGGGGTCCTTTTCAAAGGCGCGCAGGCAGTCGACGAACACGGTGCCGATGATGGGGTCCCCTCCGATGCCCACGCACGTGCTCTGGCCAATGCCGGCGCGAGTGAGCAAATCCACGATCTCATAGGTCAAGGTTCCGCTGCGCGACACCACTCCCACATCACCGCGCGAAAAGACATGGCCCGGCATGATGCCGACCAGCGCTTCTCCAGGGGATACCAAACCGGGGCAGTTGGGGCCGATCAAACGCGCGCCGGGCGGCAGGCTCGCGACCGCCTTGAGCATGTCGTGCACTGGGATGCCCTCGGTGATGCACGCCACCAACGCGATGCCTGCGTCGGCTGCTTCCAAAATCGCGTCGGCCGCAAAAGGCGGCGGCACGAAAATGATGCTGACGTCGGCGCCCGTCTGCTGCTTGGCTTCGCTCACCGTGTCGAATACCGGAAACTTGTCCACGGTTTGACCACCCTTGCCGGGTGTCACTCCGCCTGCGACCTTTGTGCCATACTCGCGCATCCGGCTGGCGTGGTACAGCCCCTCACGGCCGGTGATGCCCTGCACGATGACGACGCTCTTGCTATCGAGATATATCGACACGTTAGGTTTTCGCCAACGCGACCGCGCGCTTCGCGCCCTCGTTCATCGTATCGACCGCAACGATGCCGTTGCTCTCCAATATGTCACGCGCTTCGCGTTCGTTCGTCCCCGTGAGGCGGATGACAAGTTTGTCCTTGCTCCACTTGCCGCCGTCGAGTGCTGTAATCAGGCCCCTTGCCACCTCGTCGCCGCGCGTGATCCCGCCGAAGATGTTGATAAACAGCGCCTTTACATTCGGGTTGGACGTCACGATGTTGACCGCTTCCCGCATGATCTCGGCCTTCGCTCCACCGCCGATGTCCAAGAAATTGGCAGCCTCGCCGCCGGCGGACTTCACCGCGTCCAGCGTGCCCATCACGAGCCCCGCTCCGTTGCCGATGATGCCGACGTCTCCGTCCAGCGCGACGTAGTTGTTCTCGCCCAGGCCGGCTTTGATGGCACGAGCCTTCAGCGCATCGGATTCAGCGTCGGTCTTCCACTGCGTGAATTCCGGGTGCTTGAAGAGAGCGTTGTCGTCGAGGTCGACCTTAGCGTCGGAGGCCACCAGTTTGCCGTCACCTGTGATCGCAAGCGGGTTGATCTCGAGCAGCATCGCGCCCACCTCGAAGAACAGCGCGTACAGCTTGCCGAGAATCGCCGCGAATTGAGCGAGCGCTTCGATGGGGATGCCGGCTTCGCGCCCGATGCGCCGCCCCACAAACGGCCAGTAACCCGCCGCGGTATCGATGGGGCGTTTGGCGATCGCCGACGGTTCACGCGATGCCACTTCTTCGATGTCCATGCCGCCCATCGCAGACGCGATGATCACCGGCTTCTTGCTCGCGCGATCGACGGTGATCGAAAGATACAGCTCTTTCTTGATATCCATGCGCTGTTCGATCAAGACGCTTCTGGCGATCTCGCCTTTGATGTCCATGCCCAAGATCGCGCGCGCAGGCGCGACGACGTCGTCTGCATCGCTGCAGAACTTGATGCCCCCCGCCTTGCCGCGGCCGCCGATGAGGACCTGAGCTTTGACGACCGATGGGGCCGGGTTGGCGCGCATGATCGCCACTGCTTCGTCGACGGAGTGCGCGACCCGTCCGGGCGGCACGGGTATGCCCGCCTTTGCGAACAGCTCTTTGCCTTGATACTCCAGCAGCCGCATCAGCCGGCCGCGTCGGGTGAGAGCTCGGCAGCGGGCTCGACGATGCCGGCAAGACCGTTGTTGACGGCGCCGCTCATCGGTTGCGCGCCGCGTTGCTTTTGCATGCGCTCCTCGAGCCGTCCGAGCAGCTCCCGCGCGATCACGATGCGCTGCACTTCAGACGTTCCTTCATAAATCTCCGTGATCTTGGCATCGCGGTAATAGCGCTCGGCCGGAAACTCCGTCGTGTAGCCATACCCGCCCAGGATCTGTACGCATTCAGCGGCATGCTTGCGCGCGGCGGTCGAAGCGAACAGCTTTGCCTTTGAAGAACTTTCGATGACGGGCATCCCTTGATCGCGCAGCCAAGCGGCACGATAGAGCAAAAGGCGCGCGGCGTCAAGATCGACGCACATGTCGGCGATCTTGAACGACACGGCTTGAAATGCGCCGATGGCCCGGCCGAACTGGTGCCGCTCTCGAGCGTAGCGCTGTGACGTCTCCAAACAGGCTGCCAGAATGCCGACCGCCTGTGCGGCGATCCCCAATCGCCCGGTCCCCAGGCTTGCCAAAGCGATCTTATAACCGGCGTCTTGCTCGCCCAGCAAATGCGCAGCTGGAATGCGCGCGTCTTCAAACGTGAGATCGACGGTATTCGAAGAACGGATCCCGAGCTTATCCGTCACGCGGCCAATCGTGAATCCGGGCGTGTCGCGATCGACCAGAAAGGCCGAGATGCCCTTCGAGCCGGCGGCACCGGTGCGCGCGAAAACGACGAAAGCTTGGGCAAACCCGCCGTTTGTCACCCATTGCTTCGTGCCGTCGAGCACATAGCCGTCGCCATCACTGCGCGCGCGCATTCTCAGGCTGGCCGCGTCCGATCCCGACTCAGGCTCCGTCAATGCGAACGCGCCGACCCATTCTCCGGTGCACATCTTGGGCAGATACTTCTGTTTGATCTCTTCCGATGCGAACGCCTCCACAATCCGAGTGGTCAAGCCGGCGTGGACGGAGACGGTGACGCCGATGCCCGCGTCTGCTTTGCTCAGCTCTTCGATCGCGAGGACCGTGCTGATCGTGTCCAACGCTCCGCCGCCATACTTGTCCGAGACGGACATGCCCATAAGTCCGAGCTGACCGAGCTTTGCGAACAACTCCAAGGGGAAGGCGTGCGCGCGGTCCCAGTCGCCCGCGTTCGGCTGGATCTCACGCTGTGCGAAAGCGGCGACCATCTGACGGACGGCTTTTTGTTCTTCCGCGAGCTCAAAGTGCATGATTCACCGCCGGCCGCTCGCAAAGCCGCGCTTACGAGTACTGATAGAAGCCACGACCGCTCTTCTTTCCCAAGTATCCGGCAGCCACCATTTTCTTGAGAAGCGGACACGGTCGGTATTTCGGGTCGTTGAAACCGTCGTACAGGACCTGCATGATCGCAAGGCAGGTGTCCAGTCCGATGAAGTCCGCTAGCTCGAGCGGTCCCATCGGATGATTCATGCCGAGCTTCATGATCGTGTCGATCGCTTCTGCGCTGCCTACGCCTTCCATATTGGCGAACATCGCTTCATTCAACATCGGCATCAAGATGCGGTTGCTCGCAAAGCCTGGGAAGTCGTTGATCTCGACGGCGACTTTGCCGAGCGCTTCGGCGAACTGCTTGGCGAATGCGAAGGTCGCCTGAGACGTGGCGATGCCTCGGACGAGTTCCACCAAACGCATGAGCGGCACGGGGTTCATGAAGTGCATGCCGATGACTCGGTCGGCTCGCTTCGTGACAGCCCCCAACACGGTTATGGAGAGCGATGAGGTGTTGCTCGCCAAGATGGCGGCTGGAGGCAGGGCGGCGTCGAGCGCTTGCAAGACGCGGGTCTTGAGATCCAAGCTTTCGCTGACCGCCTCGATGGCGAGGTCGGCCTGCAGGGAGCCCTCGATCGACGGCAGTTCTGTGATGCGCTGGAAGCTGCGCTCCGAATCGGCAGCGCTGATCTTGCCTTTCTCGACGGACCGCTCGAGGTTTCGTCGGATCGCGGCGCAACCGTGCGCCAGCGCATTCGCCGTGACGTCGTTGAGCTGCACCTCGTTGCCCGCCACGGCGCACACCTGTGCGATGCCGCTTCCCATCTGGCCGGCGCCGACCACCAACACGCGCATCGGTCAGGGCTTTCCTTTCAAGCGCAGCGCCGCCTGTCAAAGAAAAAGGGCCGCTTTGGGGCGGCCCAGATCGCGAATCGCAGATGTTCCTCGTAATGCCTTGCTCGCCAGAAGTGCGAGCCGGCTTTCCGGCGGCGGCGCTCGCCGGATCTCCGCAGAACCGGCCGCCCGTTTTCAATCTATCGAATCGCCATAGAAGGATACCACCCGGCCTAGTGCGCTTCAAGGCGCGGTTGGACCACCGCACCGCATAAGACTGTCCCCAATCGCGGGATTTTTTCTTTGGCGCATCATAACCGCCAGCCGGCCGCCGGCCAAGCGAGCCTCGCCAGCACACACCCCACCATCAAGATGAAGTATGCAAGCGTGATGACCTCAGCCTTGAGGATGACCTGGCCTTGCCACTTGCCCAGCTGCTGGCGCGGCGGCAACGGCCTTTTCAGCGGCAGCAAGCGCGGCACGTTATCTCGATAGCGCCGGTACGCGGCGCCGAAAACGTCCATCAGGTACGATTCTTCAAGCGGAATGATGGCTGCATACACTCCGACGACAAGGGCGGCCACCCACAACAGCAACAAGAGCGAGACGCCTACTGACAGGCGCCCACTAAACGCGATCCAGAAACCCAGTGCGATCACGGCGTTTCCCACATACAGCGGGTTGCGTATCTTGCTGTAGGGACCGGCCGTGGCCAGCAAGGGCGCAGTCACGGTGTCGGCGCGCGTCGTCGTGCCCGAATAACCAACGGCCCAGATGCGCAGAGCCTCCCCGGCAAGCGCCACAAGGATGCCCGCCAGTGCGCTTGTGACTGACGGGCTTCCGAACGCCACCAGCGCAATCGCTACCGGCACGAGCAGCAGGCCGCGGTTCTTGAAGATGAAGGTCCGCCAGCCGCCTGCAGGCGGGCGCTCCTGTGGCGCAACTGCCTGCGGCTTTTTCCTACGCCGGGTCATGCATGAAATAATCGAGCAGATCGCTCAGCGTCTGCTCCAGCGCGATGGCAGGGCGCCATCCAACGTCTGTTTGTATGAGCGTCGGATCGCCGAGCAAGACGGGGGTTTCCACTGCACGCACGAGCGCGGGATCTTGCGTGACCTCCGCCTGGACCCCGGCGATGCGCAGCAACCGCTCGACGATCTCCCCCATGCTGGGCGCGTTGCCGCTGCAAATGTTGTACACGCGGCCCGCATGACCGTGCACCCCGAGCATCGCATACGCGTGCACCACGTCGCGCACGTCGGAGAGATCGCGGCGCGGCACGAGCGATCCGGTGCGCAACGGCGGCTCCTTTCGCTTGCGCTTGATGTCGGCGATCTGCTTGGCGAACGATGCGACGGCGAAATTTGTCGTCTGCCCCGGACCTGTGTGGTTGAACGAGCGCGTCACCACGACACGCGCCCACCCAGCCTGAGCGTACTGCAGGGCGACGTATTCGGCGGCTGCCTTCGAGGCCGCGTACGGATTGCGAGGACGCAGCGGCGCGTTTTCACGCAGGGGCTCGCTGCCGGCGCCCGGTCCGTAGGCATCCGAGGACCCGACGACGAGAACGGTTGGGTCAAGCCGGCTTGTCCGGCACGCTTCCAGGAGCGCGGCTGTGCCCAGCACGTTTGCCTCGAAGGTACCGACCGGGTTTTGGATGCTGGCTGGGACCGAGGACTGCGCAGCGAGATGGAAGACGACGTCCGGTCTGGATTGATCCAACAGCGCGCGCGCCCCATCGACATCGCCGAGTCGAAAGGGCCGCCAGTCGACCAACGTAGCGCGAGCGGCGTCGAGCGTCGTCAGGTCCGGGTGTTCTCCGCGGATCAATCCGGTTATCTCGTGGCCTTCTTCGATGAGATGGCGGATCAGCCACTGGCCGACAAACCCATCGGCGCCTGTGACCGTTGCGCGCATCAGACAAGCATGCGTGCGTGACGCGCCAAGTCTGCATCCACCATCTCGGCGATCATCTGATGGAAGCTCACGCAGGGCTCCCACTGCAGCAGGCGCCGCGCCTTCGAGGCATCGCCGACCAGCGCATCGACTTCTGCCGGCCTGATGAGCTCCTGATCGATGACGACATGGTCGCGCCAGCGAAGGCCGGCATGGTCGAAGGCCGTCTCGACCAGCTCTTGCACGGTTCGCGTCTTGCCTGTGGCGATGACGTAGTCGTCAGGGCGGCCTTGCTGTAGCATCAGCCACATGGCTCGCACGTAGTCGGCCGCGTGACCCCAGTCGCGGCGCGCCTGCAGGTTGCCCATGCGCAGTTCCGTCGCTTTCCCGAGCTTGATGCGGGCGACCGCGTCGGTGACCTTGCGGCTGACGAATTCCAATCCACGCCGCGGGCTTTCATGATTGAAGAGAATCCCGGAACAGGCGTACAGGTCGTATGACTCGCGGTAGTTCACGGTGATCCAATGGCCGTACACTTTCGCGACGCCGTACGGACTGCGCGGATAAAACGGCGTCGTCTCGGTTTGCGGCGTCTCTTGGACCTTGCCGAACATCTCGCTGCTCGAGGCCTGATAGAAGCGCGCGTCCGGTTTCGCGGAGCGCATGGCCTCCAGCAGCCGGCTCACCCCGACCGCTGTGAACTCCGCTGTCAGCACGGGCTGCGACCACGATGTGGGCACGAAGCTTTGCGCTGCGAGGTTGTAGACCTCGTCGGGACGCGCTTGGCGAATGGTGGACGCAAGCGAATGCTCGTCCAGCAGATCGCCGGACAGCAGCGTGACCTTGTCGATGATGTGGGAGATGCGGTCGAACGAATTCGTGCTGGAACGGCGCGTCATGCCGTAGACATCGTAGCCTTGTTCCAACAGGAACTCGGCTAAAAAGGATCCATCCTGGCCGGTGATGCCGGTGATCAGCGCTCGCTTGGCCACAGCCGCCGCTTTACGTTCTGCGACGCGGCCGTCCTTTACATCACGACCGGTGACGCCTCCGCGACGTAACGCTCGTTTGCGTATGCGACGACGCCGATGCCGAGCAACGCCACCGTGCCGCCGAGCGCCGTCGCAACCGCCACGGCTTGATGGAGAAACAGCAGCGCAAAACCGGCCGTCATGATCGGCTGCGACAAAAACGCAACGGCGACGACGACGGCGGGCATGGCCCCCAGCGACTGCGACACGATGGTGTGGCCCACAACGGTTGCGACCAACGCGAGCGCGAGGCACACGAGCGCATCGTGAGCGCCGATGACAGGGGAAGTTTGCGATGCGACGAGCGCGATCCACACGCAGGCGGCGCAGGCGGCGTACACGACGCTCGCATAGCGCAAGGCGTCGACGCGCCGGCGCACGTATCGGCCCAACAAGAGATAGCCGGTCTCTGCAAACGCCGCGCACAACGCCAGAGCGTCGCCGAGCAGCGCCCGGCCGGAGATGTGGAAGTCGCCGACCGTGATGATCACCGCGCCGCACGCGGCGATGGCCATGCCGCCGACCATAAGCGGACCTGGCCGCTCGCGCAAGAACAGCGCGCCGAAGGCGGCGACGAAGATCGGATCCATGCTGACCAAGAGCGCAGCGCTCGAGACGCTCGTGAACTGCAAGCTCAAGGCCCACAGCGTGACGTCGAGCGCGAAGAGCGTTCCCGATACCACCGCCGCGAGCACATCGCGAGGCGCGAACCGGGAGCGGCGCTGAGCGCCGCCGCCCCGAGCGAACGCCACCAGCGGCAGCATGAGCAGCGCCGCCATCACCATGCGGTAGGCCACGATGGCGATGACCGTGGCGCTGGCGAGCTTATAGAAAACGCCGGCCATCGAAAGGCCGGCGATTCCGACTGCCAGCAGCGCGTAGCGCGCTAGCGAGCTGTGCGGCCGGTCAGCCGGGCCTTGCCGAGCTGCGTTCACGCTGGCGCTTTTCCGCCCGCTCCTTGTAGCGAGCCTGACCGTCTCGAAAGCGAGCCTGCTCTTCGGGCGTTTCGGGGATCACCGGCGGAACGGTCACCGGCCTGCAATTCTCGTCGAGCGCGACGAAGATGAGCAACGCCGTCGCGACGTGCTTGCGCTCGCCCGTCTGCAATCGCTCGGCTTCGATGCGCACGCCGACCTCCATCGAGCTGCGGTGTGTGTAGTTGACCGCGGATTTGAGCTCGACCATGTCGCCCACTCGCACCGGGTTGAGGAAGTCGAGGCGATCGATGCTCGCGGTCACACATATATGCTGAGAGTGGCGGATAGCAGCTGCCGCGGCCGCTTGGTCGGCCAACTTCATAATGACGCCGCCGTGGATGTTGCCCATCGGGTTCGTGTCGGCAACTTCCACGAGCGTTGCCAGAACGGACGCCGAGGCAGCTACCGGTTTGCCGGGCAGCTCAGACGCGGAGCCCAAGACGGCCGTCGCCGGAGCGCCTCCTGTGGACCGCCGGGCGGCCTGCTTTTCTTGCATGTGCGGGCTTTCGCGGCGCCGGATGAGAAACCCGGTCGAAACTTTTGGGGCGCTTTTCGGTACACATCACCGACGGAGGACGCACGATTTACGCGCAGGCAACGGACGAGGAACTCGTGGCCCGCGTCCTGACCGGAGACGGCACAGCCTTCGCGCCGCTCGTGGAGCGTCATAAGCGTGGCATACTCAACTTCATCCATGCGGTCGTGCGATCAGCCGAAGACGCAGACGACCTGAGCCAGGAGACCTTCATGCGGGCGTACGCGCACCTGAGAACCTTCAATCCCAAACTTGCGAAGTTCTCGACCTGGCTGTACCAGATCGCGCGCAACACCGCCCGGACGCATCTGGCCAAAGAGCGCCGCCGGCCGCCGAGCGAAGATCTGTTCGAAGATGAGACGCTCGAGCAAAAGCTGCCCGATCAGCACCACAGCTCCCCCGACGAGCGCGTCATCGCGCGCGACGACGAGCGTCTGCTCCACTCGGCGCTGCAAAAAATCCCTGAGAAAATGAGGACGGCTCTCGTCCTGCGCTATTATCGGCACCTGGAATACCAGGAGATCGCCGATACGATGCGCGTGTCATTGGGCAACGTCAAGACGTTGATCCACCGCGGCAAGTCTGCGCTCTCACACGCCCTATCGGCCGTTGAAGCGACGCAACTCGCACGCGCACAACACGCTAGACCGGAGGTTGCTCACCGTGAAGTGCTCTGCGTGTAAGGCGCGGCTGGCGCGATATCGCGAAGGCGATCTGAGCGCTGCGGCCGCAAGCGCCGTGCGCGATCATCTGGAGCGCTGCCAGGGGTGCCAAGCGTTTCTCGCAGAGTTGAGCGCGCTCGAAGCGCGCCTCGCGCGAGTCCGCGAGATAGAGCCGCGCAGCGACTTCACACAGCTTGTGATGGCGCGCATCGCCGCGCTCCCTTCACCTGCGAGAGCCGGGCAGCGCAGCCGTCTGTGGTGGCTGGGCATGTATGACGTCGTCGCCTGGGTCTTGTTGGCGGCACTGGCTGCGACCGGCATCCTCCACTGGCAAGCGATCGTCGGCGAGGGCGGATTGCTCGCGGGCAGACTTGCGCTGGCCGGCGCCGACCTCTACCGCATCGCCGGGCATTTCCATCTTGGCGTGTATGCGGCCGCCGGCGTGCTGATCGAATCTCTTGCTGCGATCGCCATCGCCATCGCCGCTCGGCGAACGCTTCGCAACGTGGGAAACAATCTGCTGGGAGCGCGCGCGATATGAAGAAGCTGTTCGGAATCATCGCTGCGGCCGTGCTGATGTCGTTCTGGCTTGCGCCTGGGGCGCCCGCGCTGGCCAAGGACAGCAGCGACGACCTGGTTGTGTTCGGCGGCGATCAAACGGTCAAGGAAGGCCAAGTCGTGCACGGCGATCTTGTCGTGCTGGGCGGAAACGCCGACGTGTATGGTCAGGTTGAGGGAGACGCCGTCTGCATCGGCGGACACATCTATATCGCGCCGCAGGGTGCCGTGCTGGGAAGCCTGGTCAGCCTGGGCGGATCCATTGACAACGAGTCGACCACGGCGCCGCATGCGCGCAGAGCATCCCCGACGCCGATGCCCGAACCGACCGAGCAACCCGAGGTTGCGCCGGCCACACCGGTGCCAGTGCCTATGCACGTACACCGCCACATGGGATCGAGCTTCTGGCAACATTGGACGTCGTTCATCGTGATGGATGCGCTTTTCGTGCTGCTGGCATTCCTGCTCTTCCCGCTGCGAACGCGCAGCACGATCGATCATCTCATCGAGTACCCGCTGATGGCGGCTGTCGTCGGCTTCTTCTCCCCTGTGATCTTCGTGCTGATGGCCGTCGCGCTATGCATTACAGTCATCGGGATACCGCTGTTGCCGCTGCTCGCGATCGTGGCATTCCTCGGCTACCTGGTCGGCAAAGCGGCGCTCGCCGCCATTATCGGTGACCGGCTGTTTCAAGTCGCAAAAGCCGAGCCGCCGAAACCGGTCGTGGGGATGCTCGTGGGACTGCTCATCCTGGTCGTCATCTCGACGACGGGCTGGCTCGGGGTCGTGTTCTACTGGGTCATAATGGCGCTGGCGCTGGGCGCGGCTCTGTATGCCATGACGAGAACCGCTCAGATCCACCGTCAGGCTAGGATGGCGGCTGCGCCTGGTCCGCCGCCTCCTCCGGCAGCTGCCGGCTTCGCGCCGCCGGTCGGACCGGCGCCCACGGGGCCGCCCGCGGTCCCCTAAACTCTCACTTCAGCGTCGACAGCAAGCTTTTGTACAACGAGGCGAACTGGGTCGCGTCAAGAGCCTTGCTGTCGTTCCAGGTCGCCGCGACGCAGAACCGTCTGCCGCTTGCGCTCACGAGCTATGTCGTGAAATTCAGGACCCCTGGCTCGGACCCGCCCTTGTAGGCGACCTTCTTCCAGTCGCCCGGATCAGCGACGCCGGGAGTGATGCTCATGAACGAGAGATCAGCGACCCGCTGCATGAGCCCGCACAATTCGCGCGCGCTGAAGAACCACTCGACGTCCGGCGCGAGTGGGCCGTTGTCGAAAATCGATACGGCAGGCAGCGCGCGTCTGTCGGCGTCGTCGAGGACGTGACGGCGCTGCGCCGCTGATCCATGCCGCCAGCGTTCCAACAGGTCGGCATTTTTGGGATCTTTGAGCACGAACGCTTCGCGCGTGCGCAGCATCGGGTGGTCGGCTTGCGAGAACGCTTCGACAGCGGGCCGCCCCAGGTAGTTGGCGAGCATGTCGGCCGCTGTGTTGTCGCTCTGCGAGATCATCAAGGCAGCCAAGCTGTACACGCTGAGCTGCGCGCCGTCCGGCCATGCCTGCAGAATGCCTGTGGGCAGGCTTTTCAAGGAAGGCTGCAAGCTCAAGGCCTGACCCCACTGCAGCCGCTTCTGATCCACGCGCTGTTGCAGCGCAGCCGCGATGGCCAGCTTGAACGCAGAGCCCACCGCTAAAGTAAGGTCGGGCCGCAAGGAAGCTCGCTGTTCGCCGTCTGCCAACACGTCGAGGCTCACTTTGCCCGGCAGCTTTGTGAACTCCGCAACGGCCGCGTCCAGGTTTGCGACCTTCTGCTCCGGCGCCTGAAAGAACAACCCCGCGATGCGTCCTTCCCGCAGGTTGATCGTGGCCGTATCTTCACCGCGGGCGAACGAGATGCGGAACTTGTCGCCTTGTGCTCGCACTCCGCGGTAAGCACCCAGTTGCGACTTGATTTGGACGATGATCTGCGTGAACTGCGTGGTTGTCACGGCTTTCAAGAACTCAGGCGTGAACCAGTCCTCGCTGATGCTCTCGGCTGTGAACAGTCTTTCCAGCGCTGTCTGCGCGGTGATGCCGGCGGTGGCTGCCGGACTTGCGTCTGGGCGCGCGCGCTCCGGCGCCAGTGACATGATGAAGGCCGCAATGCAGGCGACCGCGCCGCAGAGCACGGTCCAGCGTCTTGAGCCGCTCATTCTCCCCTCTTTCCGATGTACAAGCGGTCGACATCTAGCACGTCGCGCAACAGATGCAGCTCGCGCTCGGTGGGCGGCAATATCGGCTCGAGGGTGCTTGCGACCGCAAGCGGCCAGCCTGCTTTCTTGCGCACTGCATCCGCATCCAGTCCGGGATAGACACCGACCAACTCAAGCTCGCCGCTGCCATGCGACGGGGCCAAGATGCCCATGTCGGTGACGATGCGCACGGGACCCGCACCGGGCAGCCCGAGCGACTCGCGCGTTCCATATTTTCCGTTGAGACCCGGCGACGTGATGAAGTCCACCGCTTGAGGGAACGAGCGGGGCGAAAGCGGCGCCACCACGACGACGCGCTGCGCGTGGATGGCGATTTCGCAAGCTCCTCCGCTGCCCGGCAGCCGCACTTTGGGATGCAGATAGTCGCCGATGACGGTCGAGTTGATGTTGCCGTAGCGGTCGATTTGCGCACCGCCCAAGAATCCGACTTGTATGCGGCCGCCCTGCAGATAGTACTGGAAGATGTCGGCCATGGGCGCGACCGCAAGCGACCCGGTCACAAGGGCGGGATCGCCGATCGAAACCGGCAAGCGGTCTGGCACAGCTCCAACGGCGCCGGACTCATAGATGAGCATGAGGTTAGGCGCATGAGTGGCGCGCGCCAAATTGCACGCCAAGTTCGGCACGCCGATGCCCACGAACACGACCTCGCCGTCACGCAGCTCGTGCGCCGCGCGCACCGCCATCAGCTCGGAGTTCGTGTAGGCGCGGCCCGTTTCAGAACCCGTAATTGACCCCTTCGGACATCAGCGGCGATGCGGTGAGCCGTTGTTTGCGCTCGGGCCCGAGCTTGGCCATGTACTCGGAGCGGCCGGCCACGCCGTACACGAACTCATCCAGCCACGTGGCCAGGCGCTCCGGGTCTTTTGAGATGTCTTCCCACTCGATGTAGAAATCGTTATCGCGATCGTAGTAGCCTTGCGCGTACGACGGGTGTGCTCCCCACGGCTCGCAGACAACCGCGTCGACGATGATGCCGGGGATGAGCGTGCGGTTCGGATCCGAGCGCAAGACGCTCTCCGCGATGATCTCCTCAGCGACGAGGATGACGCGATCGGAAGCAAACGCCGCTTCTTTCTGCACCCCGTACAGGCCCCACACCTGAGCGTTGCCGCTTGCATCCGCGCGCTGCGCGTGGATGACCGCGACGTCCGGGTTGAGTGCCGGCACCGTCGCAAGCTCCTCGCCGGTGTACGGACACGTCACCGTCTTGATGAGCGGGTTCGCGGCCGGCAAATCGCTGCCGCGGTAGTCTCGCATCGGCCAAAACGGCAGCTGGGCGGCGCCGGCGCAAAAACGCGCCACCAGGCCGAAGTGGGAATACTCTTCAAGCTCGAGCGGACGGTCGGGATTTTTTTCGATGCTGCGGCGCAACGCATGCAGCGATCCAACCCCCGGATTGCCGGCCCACGAGAACACAAGCTTCTTCGCGCAGCCGGCTGCGATCAGCTGATCGTAGATGAGATCCGGCGTGAGGCGGCACAGCGTGAGGTCGCGCCTGCGCTGACGGATGATCTCGTGCGCGGCCGCGAAGCAGATGAGGTGCGTGAAGCCTTCGATGACGAGCACGTCCCCGTCTCGGACGAAGCGCCCAATGGCATCGCTCATCGTCATGAGCTTCGAGCCCGACGGGTGCGCCACGCTTTCTACGCCGCTACCCGCAGCTCCATCAGCGCTTCATCGAGGATGCGCAGTCCGTTGGCGGCATCTTCCTCGTCGATCACAAGCGGCGGCGCGAGCCGTATCGTGCTGCGGCCGCAGCCAAGCAGGAGCAGCCCGCGCTTGAATGCGGCAAGCTCGAGCTCGGGGACAAGGCCATGATACGGTTCTTTGGTGATGCGGTCGCGGACGAACGTGATGCCGATCATCAAGCCCGCTCCGCGCACGTCACCGATGATGTCGTGCTTTTGCTGCAGCGCTCGCGCGCCTTCGATCAGCTTCGCGCCCACCCGAGCGGCATTTTTCATCAACGACTGCTCGATGAGGTCGAGCGTCGCCTCCGCGGCCGCGCAGCACACGGGATTGCCGCCAAAGGTGCTGCCATGCGAGCCGCGCCCCCACGTCATGACCGATTCTTTCGCGATGATCGCGCCCAGCGGCATGCCGGATGCTAGGCCTTTCGCCAGCAGCGTCACGTCGGGCGCGATGTCGAACATGTCGGCAGCGAACATGTGGCCGGTGCGGCCCATTCCCGACTGCACTTCGTCGAACACGAGCACCGCGCCGTGCTCGTCGCAGAAGTCACGCCAGTACTGCAAGAACTCGCGCGGCGGGATGATGTAGCCGCCTTCCCCGAGGATCGGCTCCATGAAGACGGCCGCCACTTCGCTTGGGTCGAGCCGCTCGTGGAAGAGCGAATCGGCCTCTTCGAGCGCGCAAGAGAGAGGATCGCCGCACTCCGACGGCTTGTGTCCGACCGAACAATGATACGGGTCCGCGTAGGGCAGGTGGTAGACGCCCGGGAGCAGCGGACCGAAACCCGCGCGATATCTGACCTTGCTGGAGTTGAGCGAGATCGCGCCCATGGTGCGGCCGTGAAAGCCGCCGCGAAACGCGATGATGTTCTGCCGCTTGGTATGTGCGCGCACGAGCTTGATCGCGCCCTCGGTCGCCTCCGTCCCCGAGTTGGTCAGAAAAACGCGCTTCGGTTCCGGCCCGGGCGCAAGTCTGGCGAGCCGCTCGCACAACCTGGAAAAGCCCGCGTAGTAAAAATCGGTCGCGCAAATATGCAGGAACTTGTGGGCTGCTGCCTCGATGGCGGCGACGACGTTCGGATGGCTGTGTCCGGTCGAAGCCACAGCGATGCCGGCCATGAAGTCCAAGAAGCGATTGCCGTCCACGTCCTCGATCATCGGGCCCTCGCCCCGTTCGACGACCAGCGGATACTCTTTGATGTAGGATGGCGACGAGTACGCCTGATCCAAAGCGATGATGCGCCGCGCGTTTGGTCCGGGCGGCGGCGTGGCGATGTACGGGTAGTTCTTGGCCATGGCTCCTGCTTTGCGGTGTCGGGGCGGCAGTGAAGAGGTCGTCGCGGGATCTGTCGCTTGGCTCACACCATTCGCGTTCGGCTCTGCTCGCGCAAGAACTGAGCGACGTAATACGGACCGCAGCCGCCTTTGCCCGTGATGCCGGAGCCCTTCCAACCGCAGAACGACTGGACGCCGGGCCAAGCACCAGTGGTCGCACCGGTCCGCCGGTTGACGTACAGCACGCCCGCTTCCATCTCATCGAAAAAGCGCTCGATCTCGGCGTCGTCTTGTGAGAACAAACCACCGGTCAGGCCCAGCTGCGAATGGTTTGCCTGGGCCAAAGACTCGTCGAACGAGCGCGTCACGCCGACCGAAAGGAACGGCAGGAACAGCTCGCGCGTGAACAGCTCGTCGTCCAAGGGGAGCCGGGCGATCGCCGGCGAGACGTACCAGCCTCGCTCGAGCCGCCCTTCCGTCAGCCGTTCTCCGCCCGTCAAAATCGCGCCGGCCGCGCGCGCGGTGGCGACGACCTGCTCGTATTTTTGCGCGGCGTGCTCGCTGATGACGGGGCCGAGATAGACGTCGCGCTGCGTGGGATCGCCGATGACGATGGCTTTGGTCTTGCGCACGAGCTGGCTCAGGAATTCGTCGGCTACTTTTTCGTCGACGTATACGCGCGAGCAAGCGCTGCACTTCTGGCCTTGCAGCCCGAAAGCCGAACGCATCACGCCGTCGCTTGCCATGTCGAGATCCGCGGTGCGCGCGACGATGGCGGCATTCTTGCCGCCCAATTCGCCGAGGCACGGTTTGGGATAGTGGCCGCCTGCACCGAACTCGCGCATCAGCCGCATGCCGACGTCCTTAGACCCGGTGAAGGCGACGCCGTCAAGGCCTGGATGTTGGATGAGCCGCTCGCCGACTTTTTCTCCCGAGCCGAACAGCAGATTGAAAACGCCGGCGGGAAGGCCCGCTTCGTCGTACATCTGCGCGAGCTTGGCTCCGGTCAGCGGAGCCTGCACCGAAGGTTTGTAGACGACGGCATTGCCGGCGACCAGGGCGGCGCTCGACATGCCGGTGGATAACGCCAGCGGAAAATTGAAGGGCGCGATCACGACGAAGACGCCGTAGGGCCGCAAGACATCCGTGGTGCGCTCGTTGGCTGAGAGCTGACCCAGCGGACGGGTGAATCCGTTCGAATTTTCCACCTGATCCGCGTAGTAATCGACCAGATCAGCTGACTCTTCTGCGTCTCCCAGCGACTCGAAGCGGTTCTTCCCGATCTCGATGCTCATGATCGCCGACAGCTCGAAGCGATGCTCGCGGATGGTCTCCGCGGCACGGCGCATGATCGCGACGCGCTCTTGCCATGGCATCTTGCCCCAAGCTTTCTGCGCGCGCTTGGCGGCCCGAACGGCCGCGTCGATCTGCGCGCTGTCCGCGCTCGTGAACTCACCGATCGTTATGTCGCGGTCGATCGGCGTCTTCGTCACAAACAGCGCTCCGCCGCCCCTGACTGCGGCTCCGTCGATCAAGAGTTGATGGCGTTCGGCCAGGCGTGCGCGGACGCTCGTCAGCGCCTCGTCAAACGATGCGTGAATCTCATCCAGGTTTCCGCCGACGGCGGAATAGGTGATTTTGGGCTGCCTGACGGGTGCTTGGATGCTCATGATTCGTTCCTTTATAGGGGAACCGTTGGTTGACGCGAGGGATAGTTGATTCTTTGTCGCGCCGGGTCGAAGCGCCTTGACCGCCTGCTACTTTGCCGCTAGCCGGGGCTCGCAACTGTGGGCACTTGCAGGCTTTCGCCGATGGCGGCCGCGACGTCCGCAAGACTGTCGCGCAACAGCGCCACCAGCTCTTCGATCTGCGCTTCCGAAATGGTGAAGGGCGGCGCCACGAGCACGAGGTCGCCGTTGACGCCGTCGGCGTGACCCGTGTTCGGCCACAGCACGAGGCCGCGCTGCAATCCCGCGTCGACGACGCGCTCGGCGATCTTGAGCGCGCGCGAAAAGGGCTGCTTCGTCGTGCGATCCGCCACGAACTCGGCACCTGCGAGCATGCCGACGCCCCGGACGTCGCCGACGAGGTGAGCGCCCCTGCCGTCACTGGAAAGTGAGCGCAGCCGCTCCTGCAGCCGCGCACCCACCGATGCCGCGCGCTCGATCAGATGATGATCGTCCATGTAGCGCAAGGTGGCGAGCGCGGCGGCCGCACCGACGGCATGGTGAGAATACGTCTGCGCGTGCATCAACCCGCCGTACTTGCCCTCGCGCATGGTCTCGAAAATGCGCGCCGTGGTGAGCACTGCTGAAAGGGCGACGTAGCCGCCGTTGAGCCCTTTGCCCATAGTGATGATATCCGGAACGATGGGGCCGCCGTCACGGGCGGCATAGTGGTCGATCGCGAAAAACTTTCCGGTGCGGCCTGCTCCGGTCAAGACCTCGTCTGCGATGAAGAGAATCCCGTGGCGATCGCAGATGTCGCGGACGCGCGCGTAGTACCCGGCCGGCGGCAGCGAGGCGCCGGTCGACGACCCGCCGATAGGCTCGGCGATGAAGGCCGCCACCTTGCTCGGTCCGGCTTGTTCGATCGCCTCTTGCAAAGCATCGCCGGTCATGGCCGGAGCAGCATCGCCCAAGGGTCCCGCGCGGTATGGATAGGGCGCATCGATCATGCGCACTTCCAAAAGCCAGGGCTCGAACAGCTCGCGGTAGTGCGCGCGCGCAGAGGCCGAAAGCGCGAGCAGGGTGTTGCCGTGGTATCCCGGCGTACGCGCGATCACGATCGAGCGCTCCGGCTGGCCGCGCTGAACGTGATACTGACGAGCCAGCTTGAGCGCGGCCTCGACCGCTTCCGAGCCGCTGCTCAAGAAATATGCCTTTTCTATCCCCGCCGGCGAACGAGCGACGAGCGTGTCTGCGAGCGCCTCGACCGGCTCGTTGCCGAACATCGTGCCGTTGACGTATGCGAGCGTGCCGGCTTGCCTGCCGACGGCGTCCGCGATCTCCTTCACCCCATGGCCGACGTTTGCCACCATGGCGCCGCCGCACGCATCCAGATAGCGCTTCCCATGCTCGTCGAAAAGATAAACGCCTTCGCCGCGCACGATGATGGGCAGCGCCCGGTTGAGCTTGCGGTAAAAGACGTGACCGCCAAACGAATAGGGGGCGGAGTTGGGGGGCAGGTCCAAGCCTCGAAAGCTTTCGTTGATGGATGGTCGAGGGTTTAGGGGATTGAAGCAGCGCCTTCGGCACGCACTGGGGTCGCTGCCTGCGGTGCTGCGGCCAGCGAGCGCCATGCAAGCGCCCAGACGACAGGCACCAAGAGCGCGTTGACCGTGATCGCGATGCGCAGCAGATGCAGCGGCGTTCCTCCGAATAGGGCCATGCAGAGCGACTCAACCACCGCCGCCGCTAACAGATAGGCGAAGACCTGGTAGCGCGCAATCGCCACCAAGTAGCTGACCGCCACCGCGAAGATCGAGAACAATGCCTCGTCCAGAGCGTACACGCGCAGGATAGGAACGGCCGCCAGATATTTCGCGCCGTAGGTGACGGCGATGATCTCGCGGGGCAAGGCCATGATGAACGCGAGGCTCAGCGCGGTGAGCGCCAGCGCAATGGCGCCGGCCATGATCAGGATGCGCCGCAGCGAATCGCGGCTGGCATGCTGCGCGGCTGCAGCTTTGGGCATCAAGACGAGCGCGACCAGCCCGACGCCGTAGGGAATCGTTCGCGCCACCGTGCCGGCCGCACTGAAATAGCCCGTGACCACCCCCGAGAAGTGG
Source organism: Candidatus Eremiobacter antarcticus (assembly GCA_003244105.1). GTDB lineage: Bacteria > Vulcanimicrobiota > Vulcanimicrobiia > Eremiobacterales > Eremiobacteraceae > Eremiobacter > Eremiobacter antarcticus. The sequence goes on from QHBK01000017.1 coordinate 92,398, forward strand.
TGTTTTGCGAACAGCATGTCGACGAAGAGCAAGGCGCTGGTCGTCGCGGTCACCGTGAGCACCTTGGCGGCCTCGCCTTGGAGACGCACTCGCTCGCCGAGATGCGACGCGTCATGAGCGCCGCCGAACACCATAGGCGCAAAGACGATGCCAACGCCGATGACGACGCCGCAGATCAGTCCGCCCAATGCGCCCCCGACGCCGAAGCCCAGCGAGACGAAGGCGACGGCGAAGACGACTTTCGCGACGCCCTCGCTCACAAGCGAGGTGGCGAAGATGCCGAAGCGGTGAGCGCCTTGGGCCGCTCCGCGCGCGAATCCGGAAAAGATGGCGGCACCGACGTAGACGGCTAGCAAAAGCCACAGCAGCGGGTCGGCGACATGCAGGTAGGTCTGCAGCGGCAAGCTCAACAGCGCGATCGCGGCCGCCACCAGGCCGGCCAGGGCGAGCACCGATAGGCCGGTGCGGCGCACAAACGGTGCGATGCGCCGGTCCAAATGAGAGGCCCACATCCTCGCCGTCTCCTGCATGGCGACGGTCCCAACAGCGGAGCCGAGCACACCGAGCATGCCGGAGATCGCGATCATGGTCGCGAGCGTGCCGTAGTGATCCGGACCCAACCGGCGCGACAGTATGAAGTGAAAGGCGTAGGAGAAGACATTCGCCACCAGCGCGGCGCCGATGACCAGCACGGCATCGCTCGAAAAACGCCGCAAGTCAAAGGAGCCGCGCAGCGGCGCTTGCAGTGTCTGAACGCTGACGGCGGACTCCGCGCTTTCTATCGCATCCATGCTGTCGTCATAGAGGTTCCTGGACGCAGCGAAAGCCGCCTTGCGGCGGCTCGTCTTTGGGAAAGCGTAAGCCCGAGGTTCAGCGCGGCTGCTTTTCCAGCCAGGCCGCCACGTCGCGTTCGACGACCCTCATCACCTCGTGCAGAGGCAGCTCGCGTTCGGCGGCGATCCTTGCGCAGTCGTCATATTCGGGTTTGGCGCGCGCGCCATTGGAAGCTCGCACGACTTTCGCGCGCACCGGCCCAAGCGTCGTCTCAACCACGCTGATCCGTCGCGGGAGCACGACTCTGCCGGCGTTCCAACGCCGCACCCCGATGCTCGTGGTCTCAGCCAACACCACATTCGTCAGCTGATCTGCGAGCGCGACGGGCGCGAGCACGGAAAGCGTATGCGCCGGCCTGCTCTTCTTCATGCCGATGGCCTGCGTCCAAACGTCCAGCGCGCCGATTGCGAAAAGGCGCTCGATGACATGCTCGTACAATTCGGGGTTCATGTCGTCGATGTTGGTCTCCAACATCACGACCTCGTTGCCGGCCGCGCCTGCCTGCTCTTGTACGATCGTATCTCCGATCAGGACGCGCAAAACATTGGGAAAAGGGAAATCCGACCGTCCGCTCCCGTAGCCGATCGACTCAACCGTCATGGGAGGCCGGGCAGCGAACGAGCCGATCGTCGTCAGGATGGCGGCGCCTGTGGGCGTCACGAATTCGGCGTCGAGCTCGAGCTGACACGTCGGAGCGCCGCGCAGCAGCTCCATCGTCGCCGGCGCGGGCGACGGCATGACGCCGTGCGCGCTGTGCACGCGACCGGTGCCGCACGGAAGCGAGGAGCAGTGAACGGCTTCCACGCCCATGAGGTGCAACGCGAGCGCTGCACCTGCGATATCGACGATAGCATCGATCTGCCCCACCTCATGGAAAGCGATCGCCTCAACGCTGCGCCCGTGGACGACCGCCTCGGCCTGCGCCAGCCTGCGATAGATCCGGATCGCGGTGTCCTCAACCGGTTGTGGAAAACGCGCTGCGCGCACGATCCCGATCACGTCGGCTAAGCGCCGGTGCGCGCCGGCTTCGTGGTGGTGCGGGTCCGCCTGCGCGCCGTCTTCACCGGGAACGTCGACGTCCAGATAGAGCGCCGCCAAGCCGCGTTTTTCCACTTGGTGCGCCCGCATCGTCCAGCCGCTGACCGGCAGACGGCGCAACTGGCGTTCCAGTTCGTGCCGATCCAGACCGGCGTGGACGAGACTGCCGAGGATCATGTTGCCGCTGGCTCCGGAAAAGCAGTCGAAGTAAGCGATTCTCAACTGGCGTACGCAACCCGCCGTCGGCAGACAACTATCATGGCGCGCGTCACAGTTCTTCTCATATTCAACTGCGACCCGCGTGCCGCTGCTCGCTTTCTCGCGGGGATATGCAAAAACGCCGCAGAACGGTCGATGCCAACCACATGTCGCTTGCTGCACCCGATCCGCTCGTCGACGCTTCGGTCTTCCGATTCGCGCAGCGCATGGGGCGCCTCCGCGCGAGCGCGATCCGAGAGATCCTCAAAGTCACTGAGATGCCGGACGTCATCTCCTTCGCCGGTGGACTGCCCGCGCCGGAGTTGTTTCCGGTCGAGCAGTTCGCGTTGGCCTGTGCCGAGGTGCTGGCCGACGACGGACCAGCGGCCTTGCAGTACAGCGTGACCGAAGGATACCCACCCTTGCGCCATTGGGTGTGCGAATATCTTGAGCGCACCAACAACATACACTGCACACCGGACCAAGTGCTCATCATCAGCGGATCGCAGCAGGGCCTCGACCTCATCGGCAAAGTGCTGCTGGATCCCGGCGATTCCGTCATCATCGAGAACCCGGCGTATCTCGGGGCGATCCAAGCATTCGACGCGTATGAGGCCAACTACCTCAACGTCGGAACTGACGACGAAGGCATCGTCACCGAAGACCTCGTCCGCGTCTTGCGCACCGCCAAACACAAACCCAAGCTTCTGTATCTCGTGCCGAACTTCCAGAATCCAAGCGGCATCACGCTGACGCTGCGCAGACGCCAAGAGGTCGTCGCCATCGCCGAGGAGCACGGCATTCCGATCTACGAGGATGACCCGTACGGCCGCTTGCGTTACTCTGGCCAACACATCCCATCCCTGACCGCATTGTCCGCTTCGCGCCACTGCATCTATATGAGCACCGTCAGCAAGACGATCGCCCCTGGCGTTCGAGTGGCGTGGCTCGTGATTCCGGAACCGGCGGTCTATGAGAAAGTGGTGCCCGCTAAACAGGCGGCCGATCTGCACACGTCAAGTTTCACGCAGCGCGCTGTATACGCATACGCCCGCCTGCCTGGCGTTTTCGAGTCGCACATCAAGGAGATACTCCCGGTGTACGCGCGCCGGCGAGATCTGATGCTCGAAGCTTTGCAGCGCGACATGCCGCCGGGCTGCACCTGGACGCGCCCCGACGGAGGCCTCTTTTTGTGGCTGACCGTTCCGCCAGAGGTCGACACCGAAGAGCTGCTCGCATTGGCTTCAAAGAGCAAGGTCGCGTTCGTGCCGGGCGCGCCGTTTTGGGTGAACTGCGACGTGCGCAACACGATGCGTTTGAACTTCAGCAATGCATCGGATGAGATGATCGTCGAGGGCATCGAGCGCATAGGGAATTCGGTGAAGGCGTATCTCGACGGAGCACGGTGAAGCCCGACTGCCGAGGGGCGCCGCCATGGTGCCGTTGGACAGGCGCGGTGCTCGCGGCCGCCTGTCTTGCGCGACCGCTTCCGCTCAGGAGCGAGGCAGCTGTCCTGCATCCGACCGTCTCGGTGCAGGGGGCCGTCGTGACATTCTATGCGGGCCACTTGGTCTTGGACGCGCGAGCAGGCTCTCTGTCTGATGGCGTCCTGACCGTTACGGCCGATCGCATCATCGTGGATTTGCGCGCAAACCGCTACGTCGCTGCCGGCTCCGTCACGGTGCTCGGATCTCGATCGGCACACGGAGACGCCTTGGGGATGGACCTCCTCAGTCATCGAGGCGTGTTGATCAGCAGCGGCGCGGCCACGCAGAAGCTTTACCTTGACGGCGCTTCCATGCCGCTTGCTCAGAACAGTGAGGTCCCCGGACGGGGCGCGGCGGCTCAGCCCGCAGACCCGCTCTCATTGCCGGACGTGGGGACGGAGCAGCCGTACGCCGTGGCGCCGTCGGCGGTCGCTCATCTCGGAGCCGACGTCCGCTTGCGCCGCGTGCGCGTGCTGGTCCCCGGCGGCCAGACCGTTCCCCTCCCCTCGTACGTATACACGTTCTCCACCGACAGCGGCTATGTGGTCAGCAACGTCAACGCAGGGGCCGAGGATCTGCCCATCTACTTCGGAAGCACGCCGAACTCGATCCAAGGAGCGCACTTCTTCTACAATCCGCTCGTGAAGCTGGGCATCGGATTCGACGACCACATCGTGTTCGGTCAGCGCGCGTACGATTTGATCTCGCTCTCGCCCGTCAACGGTCCGACGAAGACCTTCAACGTCACGTGGCAGCAGCACATCAACGATCACGCCAGCCAGACGTTTTTCTCCTCGACTACGACCGGCATCGGCACGTCGGACAATTACGACGTCCGCGACTCCATCCACCGTTCGTTTTTGGAGCTGACCGCGAGCCAGTTCCGCGGCAATCACGGCTCGACGCTCGCGTGGCAAAGTTACGACCAACCTCTGGGCGCCACCGCCTCAAGCAGCGTCTACTTCCATCTGCGCAGCGAGTACGGGTACCAGCACGTGCCGGAAGAATTTTCGTTCGCGCCGTTCGCGTTCGACGCCGTGCTCCCGCGGACGGTTTTCCATAAAGCCGTGGAAGGGTACATCGCGTCGCAGCCTTGGCGCTTGAACCCATCGACGAGCTTGGGACCTTCGATCGATGTGCGCGCTGAAACCGACACGCTGCCGCACCGGCAAACCTCTGAGACCTACATCGTGACGCTGCAGCACCGTTGGACTCGCGACATCCTCACCACCGTGTCGGCAAGCGAGACCCCTATCCTCGACCGCTACCCATCGGTCGCGACCGGTTACCGCACACACTTCAGCGAGCAGACGGTGCAAGTCTACTACGACCGCGGCGATGCGTTCTCGCTCTTCTTGACGGGCGTGCACAGCGCGGCTCGCAGCGACAATCCGTCGCCCCCTGCCGTGCCCCCGTGGACGTTGTTGGCCGACGTGCGCTTCCGCGTCACGCCGTCGCTCTCGTTGGACCTGAGCCGCTCATATTTCTTCGGGTACAACGGCCGGCGCTTCGGCTCGTTCGGATTTCAGATACTGCCATGAATGCGCAAGCACGCTCGAGCCCGCAGCTTCGCTGGGACGCGCGATGAAGGTCCTCGTGACGGGCGGCGGCGGCTACATCGGCGCCGTGCTGTGTCAACGGCTGCTCGATGCAGGTCATGACGTGCGCGTGCTCGACCGCTTGTACTGGGGCCGCCAACCGCTAGAATCGCTGGTCGACCGGGTCGAACTCGTGCAAGCGGATGTCCGGGGCTTGGACTCCTCGGTGCTCGCTGGAATCGAAGGCGTCGTGCATCTTGCTGGGCTCTCGAACGATCCCACCGCCGAGTACCGCCCCGACGCCAACTGGGAGATGAACGCCGTCGCCACGCAAGAACTGGCGGCTGCCTGCCGCCGGGCGGGCATCCGGCGCTTCACCTTCGGATCGAGCGCGTCGATCTACGACGGGCTCGGAGACGGCCTCTTCGATGAAACCACCGACGTGAAACCGCGCGGCGCGTATTCTCGTTCGAAGCATGCCGCGGAAGAAGCGCTGTTGCACTTGGCGGGGAGCGAGTTCGCGCCGGTCATCTTGCGGCAAGGCACCGTCTACGGTTTCAGCCCGCGCATGCGTCTCGATCTCGTCGTCAACACCTTTATCAAAGACGCCTTGCAGCGCGGCAAGCTCTTTCTGCACGGCGGCGGCTGGATGTGGCGCCCGCTCGTCGACATCCTCGACGTCTGCGAAGCCCACATCCGCTGCCTGGAAGCACCGTCGGGCTCGCTCGGCGGGGAGATCTTCAATGTCGTGCATCAAAATTTCCAGATCCGCCAGTTGGCCATGCTCGTGGCGGGTTCGCTCTCGCTGCGCGGCCGGCCGGTGCAACTCCAAGATGCGCCCTTGCCGGCGCTCAACCGAAACTATCGCTGCACGAATCGCAAGCTGCACGACAGACTCGGCTTCACGCCGCACGTGACCGTGCTGGAGTCCATAGAAACCATTTTGCAGGAGCTCGACGTCGACAATCCGATGAGGCTCGCGCACCCGCGCTACTACAACATCGAATGGATGACCATGCTGGAGGAGATCTTCCAGTCGCGAGGAGGCTTCACGTCGGTGTGGTCGTCCGATCAAGAAGAACCGCAGGCCCTGACGGCTCGCTAACGCGTGTAGCCTTTCTCCTGCAGATAAGTCTTCAGCGCCTCAGTCCAGGGCCGCGGCTGCAACCCGATATCGTGCAGCTTGGTGCTTGCGAGCACCGAGTAGGGCGGACGCCGAGCCCCTGCCGGATGCGCCGAACTGTGGATCGGGCGCGGCCGCAGAGCTGAGCCTGTCATCTCAAAGATCGCGCAGGCGAATTCAAACCAGCTGCACTGTCCGCTGTTCGCCAGATGATAGACCCCGAACGCAGCGCGCAGCCGCAGCAGGTCGATGAGCAGGCTCGCGGCATCGTGCGCGAAGGTGGGCGCCATGACCAGGTCGTCGACCACCTCGGGAGCCTGGCCGCCGCGCGCTTTGGCGACCATCGTCTCGACGAAGTTTCCGCCCTTGCCGCTGCTGCCCGCGGTTCCGAAGACGGACGAGATGCGCACGATGTAATGCTGAGGGTTGGCAGCAGCGACGAGCATCTCGGCCGCCGCCTTGCTCGCCCCGTACACGTTGAGCGGATGCGGAGCGTCGGTTTCCACGTACGGCACGCTCTGCATGCCGTCGAACACGTAATCCGAACTGATCTGAACGGCGTGCGCGCCTGCCTGCGCGGCGGCCGCAGCCACATGATAGGCGCCTGAGACGTTCACCTCGAGGGCGCGCTGGGGTTGGGCCTCGCACTCATCAGTGCGGTGGAAAGCGGCGGTGTTGACGACGACGTCGTCGGGCGCAAGCGAGGCGATCGCCTTGCGGACGCTTTCACCATGGCGTATCTCGAGGTCGCGGTGCGTCCACTCGACGATTGAGAAGCCTGCGCGCCGGCCCGCTTTGACGATATCGCTCCCCACTTGCCCGTTCGCGCCGACGACCGCGATCGTGCGGCTCACGTCAGCCGGCCAGTTCGTCGAGGACGCCTTCGATGACGGCGCGCGCCTTGTGAGCGGAGCGCTTCACCGTCGCCTGCACGTCTTCATGATCGACATCATGACCTCGATGGGCGGCAGGCGCCTCGTCGGCGACGATGCCGCTCGCGACGGTGGCATCGGGACTCGGAGAAGCGCGGTTTGAGATGACGCTCAGCGCCAGAACACGCAAGCCTGCATGCCGTGCGGCGATCACCTCCGGCACGGTCGACATGCCGACGGCGTCTGCTCCGAGCGTCTGCAGCATGCGCAGCTCCGCTTCGGTCTCGTACATGGGCCCAGCGACCGCCGCGTAGACTCCTTCCCTCAGCCGGACCTTGCACGCGGCAGCCGCGCGCCGCGCGGCGTTCAACAGCGCTGGGTCGTACGCGTTGCGCATGCTGGGAAAGCGGATTCCCACGCCGCCGTCTTGCGGTCCGCGCAAAGGGCTATCGCCGATGAGATTGATGTGGTCGGTCACAAGCATCACGTCGCCCGGCTCGTAGTCGGCGTTGATGGCGCCCGCCGCATTGGTGACGATCAGCGCTTGCGCGCCCAGTTCTTTGGCGATATACGAGGGGTACGCGACTTGTTGCAGAGCGAGCCCTTCGTAGAAGTGCGACCTCCCCTCGAACATCGCGACCTCGACCCCTCGCCATCGCCCGAGCAGCAGGCGACCGGCGTGCCCCGCAACGCTGGTGGCCGCGAAGTGTGGAATATCCTTATAGGCCAATACGCACCTGGCGTCGACCGCTTCCGCCAGCTCCGCGAATCCCGAACCGAGTATGAGCGCGACGCCGGGACGCTCCGCCCTGCGCGATGCGAGGAAGGCTTGCGTTTCGGAGATGCGCTGCGCCAATGTGGACATGTGATGCCGACTATCTGATTCCGAGGGGCTAAAACCTGCGCTTGCGTTGCGATCCGCCGGCGCGCGTTAGGTCTCCGCAGCGCTCGAGCCGGCAGCCGGACGCCGGCGCAGATATGCCCGCATCAGATCGACCAGTGACGCGAGCTCGGGGATGCGCAGGAACACCGCGGCCGCGAGAAACGTTGCCGCACCGCTGACGATGGCAGCGCACAGGATGGCGGCATGCTGCCAGAAGGGCGCCCGCACGTGCCACAGCAGCGTGGAGACGCCGGAAGCCGTGGCGGCCATGACGGCAGACGCCGTCAACGTGCTGACGAACGACGAGCTGACCGGTTCGCCGTCCAACGCCCCGATGCGATGCCGGAAGAGATAGCCGAGGATCAACGCCTCCGCGAGCGATGAGATGGAATTGGACGCGGCCAGCCCATTGACGCCGAAGGGCCCTACCGTGATCGCGGAACACACGACATTCAGCGCGACGACCGCGGTCGCCACGAGGACCGGCGTCTTGGAGTCGTGCATGGCGAAGAAGCAGCGGGTGAGGACGATGCTGGCCGCGATCCCGAGCAGACCTACGGCGTAGAACTGCATGGCGCCGGCCGTCCGCACCACGTCGCCCGGCGTGAACTCGCCGCGTTCGAACAGCACGCTGATCAGCGGCCGCGCCAACGCGATCAGGCCGAAGGCTGCCGGAATCGTGATGAGCGCGGTCATGCGCAGACCGTTGAAAGCCGTCGTACGGAGGCCGGCGGGGTTGCTGGACGCGTACTGCGCGGAGAGGATGGGAAAGATGACCGTGGCGATCGCCACGGCGAACAGCTGTTGCGGAAAGCCGACCACCTTGGTCGCGTATTGCATGGTGGCGATGTTGCCCGGCTCGAGCGTGGACGCGAAGAACTTGTCGAAGAGCAGATTCACTTGGCCGACCGCTGAGCCGACGACGATCGGTCCCAGGATGAGGCCCAATGTCCGCAAGCCCGGATGCCGCAGATCGAGCACGAACCGGTACTTGCAGCGGCGCAGGTAGTTGGGAAGCTGCACCAGCAGCTGCGCGAACAATCCGGCGGCCGTGCCGAAGACCAGCGCGTAGATGCCGTAGGCTTTGAACAGCACGAGCACGCCCACGATCGTGCACAGGTTCAGCGCCGCTCCTTGCAGGGCGGCGGCGCGATAGCTGCGCTGCGCGTTGAGCAAGGCTTGCAGCACGCCGGCGATCGACGTCGCGACGATGGCGGGCAGCAGTATGCGCGTCATCCGCGTGGTCACGCCCGCTTCCGGCGCGGGAAAGCCTTTCGCCACGACGTGCACGAGCCAGGGGGCCGCGATCCAGGCGATGGCCGCGCACACCGAGAGCACGATCAGGATGCCGTTGATCACGGTGCTCGAAAAACGCCAGGCCTCTTCGTCTTCGCCTGCCGCGAAGTACCCGCTGAAGATCGGGACCAACGCGCTGACCAACGCCCCGCTGAACACGCCGAAGACGAGCGTCGGGATGATCGCCGCGACCAAAAACGCGTCGAGCTCCCAGCGCTCGCCGAAGTAGCGAGCATTCACGACCTCGCGTCCGAACCCCAGGACCATGCTCAGCAGCGTCGCCAGCATCACAGCGACGGTGGATGAGGTCACGCTCGGGGTTGACGGCCGTGTTTCGAGCGCCTCCGCCGATCCCCGCGCCGTTCGCTCTGCGGTTTCCACGTTCGAGGGCTGGCTTACGACTCGCCTGATAGCCGTCCCTTGAAGTCGGCGACCGTCATGCGCAAGCCCGTCTCTAAGGAAACCGCCGGTTCAAAGCCGAGCAGCTGCCGTGCTCGAGAGATATCCGGACATCGTCTGGTGGGATCGTCTTCCGGCAGCGGCCGGTATTGAAACCGCGGCTCCGAACCTACCACCCGACAGATCGCCTGCGCCAATTCCACAATCGTCTGCTCGTTCGGATTCCCGAGGTTCACGACTAACCCGCGTGTGCGATCGCTTGCGGCGCACCGCACGACACCTTCGACGAGATCGTCGACATAACATAAGGAGCGCGTCTGCTGGCCGCGGCCGAAGAGCGTCATCGGTTGGCCTGCCAGCGCCTGGCAGATGAAGTTGGGCACGACTCTTCCGTCGTCAAGCCGCATGCGTGGCCCGTAGGTGTTGAAGATCCTGATGATGCGAGCGTCGAGATCGTGCCAGCGAGCAAAGCTTGAAACCATCGCCTCTGCAAACCGTTTGGATTCGTCGTAGCAGGAACGCACGCCCACGGGGTTCACGTTCCCCCAGTACGATTCGCTTTGCGGGTGTTCCAGCGGCTCGCCGTAGGCCTCCGACGTCGAGGCGAACAGCAGCCGTGCGCCGTGCTTGGCGGCAAGGCGGCAGCATAGTTCTGTGCCTCTGCTGTTGACGAGCATGGTCTCGATCGGATAACGCGTGTAATCGACGGGACTTGCCGGCGATGCGAAATGCAGCAGGAGATCGGTGCCGCGCACATCCGGATGTTCGATCCAAGACGGCTCGCTGACGTCCAGCCGAAGATGCTGGAACTTGCCATCGCCGAGCGCTGCGTCCAGGTTGGCGCTTGCGCCGGTGAGCATGTTGTCGACGCCGATCACGTGATGGCCGTCGCGCAGGTAGCGATCGACCAAGTGCGAGCCGACGAAGCCGGCCGCGCCAGTGATGACGACGTTCACGCGGACGGTGTTATGGTCTCGGTCGTCTCATGCCCGCGAGCTGTCTGCGAGCTCGCGCGTTCCGGCTCATTGACGGCACCCGTGCTTCGGACGCCCGCGTACATGAGATCGTGCGAAGCCACCGTTTCTGGATCGTAGACGTTGCGCAAATCGAACAGCACCACGCCGGCCATCTGCGCCCGCAGCCTTGTGAAGTCGAGCTGTGTGTACTCCCGCCACTCCGTCGCCACAATGACTGCATCGGCATCTGCCGCTGCGTCATACGGACTGCCCGCATACCGCACCGAGTCGCCCAAGACGCGAGCCGCCTTCTCCGTGGCGACCGGATCGTGGACGGTCAGCTGTGCGCCCTCGCTCGCGAGTTGCTTGGCCAGCGCGATCGCCGGGGATTCGCGGATGTCGTCCGTCTCCGGCTTGAACGAGAGCCCGAGCTGTGCGAGGCGCTTGCCGTTCAAACCGTCCAGGAGCTCGCTCAAACGCTGCACCGCGCGGTCGACGCGTTCACGGTTGACCTCCAGGGCCGCTCGCAGCACTCGGGCCGGGACCTGCGACTTCTCTGCGATCTGCACGAGCGCCCTCAAGTCTTTGGGAATGCACGAGCCCCCGAATCCGAGACCGGGGTTCATATACTGCATGCCGATGCGCGCGTCAGAGCCGGCGCCGGCGATGACGTCGTTGACATCCGCGCCGTTGTGCTCGCAGATATTGGCGATCTCATTGATGAACGAGATCTTCACCGCCAGGAACGCGTTGGCCGTCAATTTTATCATCTCTGCCGTGCGCGCGTCAGTGACGACGATGGGCGCATGCAGCGGCGCATAGAGCTCCCGCAATGCGGCTTCCGCATGCGCATCGCCGACGCCGATGACGATGCGATCAGGCTTCATGAAATCTGCAACAGCGGAGCCCTCGCGCAAGAACTCCGGGTTGGAGACCACGCTGACCGGATGGTCGCCACGGTTGCGTTCGCTGATGATCCCGGCGACCAGGTCCGCCGTCTGGACGGGAACGGTGGACTTATTGACGACGATCTTTGGGCCGTCGAGAGACTCGGCAATCACCTGCGCGGCTTCGCGGATGGCGCGCAAATCGAGTTGTCCATCCGGGCCGGTGGGAGTGCCAACGGCGATGAAGACGATCTGCCTTCCTTTGATGCCGTCAGCGACGTCCGCGCGGAACCCGAGGCGGCCCGCTGCCTGATTGCGCGCGACCAGCTCTTGCAAGCCCGGCTCGAAGAACGGCACTTCGCCCTCCCGAAGCGAGGCGAACTTTACAGGGTCGTTGTCGATGCATGTGACGACGTTGCCGAGTTCGGCCAGGCAGGCGCCTGTAACCAACCCGACATAGCCGGCACCGACAACCGCTATTTGCTGCACACCTCACCTTACCCAAAAGATGCGGCGTGAAATGAACTCGTGGTTCGAGCCTCGTGCGTTTTGACGAAAGTCCAAAGGTCGGGACGAGAAGCTGTTATGTTCGCCTGGTCGTGCGCCGATTATGGGAGGTAACATGTGGCAGGAACAGGTTGATGATTAGATGCACAGAGGTTGTGTAAGCGCTAGAAAGTTGCATTGATCACGCAGAAAACGCGCGTCGCTCGCGCGCACGAACAGGTGGAAACGCCCGCCGACGTACGAGTCGCGGATGTTTCCATCGTGATTCCTGTCTACAACGAGGCGCGGATCCTGCAGAACCTCATTGAGGAGCTTCAGGAGCACTTCGACAATTACTATTTCCCCTACGAGATATTGATCTGCGAGAACGGCAGCGCCGACGCATCAAAAGAGATCGGCGGGACGCTTGCGCGCGCCTACGACAACGTCGAGCTGCTCACCCTGGACCAGCCGTCGTACGGGGCGGCCATCCGCAACGGGATCTTGCACTCGTCGAGCGAGTACGTGTTCATCTTCAACGCCGACCTTTGGTGCCTGAACTTCTTCTCGAGCGCCCTCAAACGGCTCAAAAGCGGCACGGATCTCGTGATCGGCTCCAAGCTGATGCCGGGATCGGTGGATAATCGCCCATTCCTGAGGCGCGGCATCACTCGCAGCTTCAACGCGCTGCTGCGCACGTGCTACGGCTTCACCGGCAGCGATACGCACGGGCTCAAGGCGATGCGCCGCTCGCGGATCGTGCCTATTCTAGAGCAGTGCCGCACCGACCGCGAAGTCTTCGACACCGAGCTGGTTCTGCGCGCGCAAAGAGCCGGCTTGGGCATTTCCGAAGTGCCCGTCACGGTTTTGGACCGCAGGGCTCCGCGCATGTCGCTGCTGCGCCGCGTGCCGTCGACCATCCGCGACCTCGTGCTCATACGCAAGACCTTATAGCCGCTCCTGGCACTTCGCACGTTTCGCTCGACGTGCTGCGGATATGCATGCTCTCACCCTATCGGCCGCCGCAGGGCGCCGAGCTCTCACATGCCGGCGATTCAGCGCTCAACTGGTATACCCGGCGCCTCGCGTTCGCGCTCCGAGATAAAGGCGTCGACGTGCGCGTGGTAGCTCCGCGCCACGCGGATGAAGCCCCATGGCTCGATTCCGGCATCCGCATTTTGCCGACATACCGCCGCGGGTCTCCATTCGCGGCCAGCGAGATCGCGCGCGCGCTCCCCGCCGCCGGAGCTCCGCTCGTCCACATCCAGCACGAATTGTTCGCGTACGGGGGACTGGCCAGCGCGTTCTTGCTGCCTGCGGCGATGCGCGCGACGCGCTGCCGGGGCATCCGCGTAATGACGACCCTTCACGGAGTGCTGCCGCTTCACAAGCTCGACCGCGAGTTCATGCGTGCCAACGGCATCGGCGGACCGCTGAGCTTGGCGAGAAACGTCTGGCGGTCGCTGCTGCGCCGCATCGCTACCCACTCGGATCTCGTCCATGTGCATGAGAGCGCTCACCGCCGCTGGCTCGAAGAAGAATACGGCCTTCGCGGCTCAAGGATCGCAGTGATACCACTCGGTGTGGACGGCGTCGGCAGCCAGGATCCGGCGGCTGCACGCTCGGCCCTTTCGATTCCGGCCAACGCGGAAGTCGCGCTTTTTTTCGGGTACTTGGCTGGATATAAAGGCATCCACCAGTTCCTCGACGACATACCCGCGCTGCTGGACAAACGCCCGGCAGTCCACATCGTCATCGCGGGCGCCGTACCTCGCCGCCTCGCCCACGGGTCAACGCTCAGCGCACGTTTGAAGAACCTGGAATCGCACGATCGCGTTCACGTCTTGGGTTTCGTTCCTGAGGGGCGCGTCGCCACCGTGTTTTCCGCCGCAGACGTAGCGGTTTTGCCCTACACGCTTGCGATATCGGCCAGCGGCCCGATGTCGCTCGCCATATCGCACCGCATTCCGGTGCTTCTTTCTGACGCATTCGCAGAGTCCTATCCGGACGCTCCCGGCATGTACCAGGTCAGCCACGGACGCATCGCAGCGGCTATCGACCGCTTCTTCGAGGATGCGCTGCTGCGCACTCGCTCGCGGGACTACCTCGCCGGGCTCGCCAAATCCAAAACGTGGCCACTCGTGGCCAGTGCATTTGCCTCACTATACTCGGGAGCGCTGAAAGCTCACACGGCCGAGCAACAGCGCGTGCAAGGCGATGAGTATGTTTGACTATGAGAAGTATGCGCAGACGAGCCCGACCTGTTTTGCCGAAGGTGGATTTCCGCCGCAGCTGCTGCCTGCGATGGACGGCGCGTCAGGCACGTTCCTCGAAGTCGGCGCAGGAGACGGGATCAAGCTGCAAGCGCTCATGCAAACCGGCGCACTCTCGAACTTCACTCGCATCATGGCGACCGACATCTCTCAATTGCGGGTCGCGCGCATCGCGGCCAACGTCGCAAGCGTGGAGGCCTTTCAGTCCGACGCTGAAGCGCTGCAACTCCCGAGCGACAGCGTCGGCTTTTATTACTCGGACCAAGTGATCGAGCACGTCCCGAGTGACGATCGCATGGCGCGAGAAGCGTTCCGAGTGCTGGCTCCCGGCGGCAGAGCGTTCATCGGTTCTGTGTTCAAGACCAAGGGCGCTTGGTATTACTATCGTGCCAACGGCCGCTGGGTCATCGATCCATCCCACGTTCGCGAGTACACCGATTCTGCGGCATATCGACGCATCTTCGAAGGAGCGGGGTTTCAGGTGCGATCGATCGAGCTCGACCCGGTCGTCACGAACGCGTCGGAGCTGCTTGTTCGAGGGTTCTCTCGCTTGAAGCTGCTCGATGTCGACAAGCATCCCGACCTCTACCGCACGCAGCCATGGTCCTCGTTGCGCAAAGTGCGCCTGCGCGTTCCGCGGTATTTCTACATCTTCGCGAGCCTACAAAAACCGCTGAACGGCAGCCCTGCTTAAGCCCGCTCTCTCACCGGCCCGCTGGGCGGCGTTCGCGGCGCTCGCATTCTGCGCTATTCCGTTACTGTTGGCCGTCGATCCCCATCGCTTGCTTTTGGGCGGCGACATCGATGGAACCGTGCTGAGTCCAGATTTGGCGTTAAAGAGAGCGCTCGGAGCCTGGGTCTTCTATGAGGGGCTTGGCGGGAACGGCGCCGCTTCCATCGGACAGATACCCGTTCTGACGCTCGAATCGCTCTTGTCGCATGCCAGCGTTGCTCCCGCCGCGATCCAGTGGATCGTCGTCCTCCTCCACCTCATCCTCACTCCGGTCGGAATGGCTTTCTACACCGCTGTCGTGTTCCGCGACAACAAGCTCGTCGTCTTCGTCTCGACGTTGGCCGTCTTTTTCAACCTCTACGTGGCCGTCACGAACAACACGACGCCGTACCTGGCATTTGACGCCGCCTTGGCGGCCGGGCCTTTGCTCGCAGCGGCCATCCTCTGCTTGGGCCAGAGCTTTCGGCTGCGCAATGTGATGCTGCTTTTGCTGGCGGCCATCGTCACCGCGGAAATCGGCGCAAACGCCGCGGGCGCACTGCTCGCGTTTGTGACGGCGCTGATCCTCGCGGTGGCCGGCGCGCGCGAACTGCGGATGCCGCTTTCGCGGCTCACGGCGCCGTGCGCAATGCTCATCGGTCTGAACGGCTATTGGATCGTGAGCACCATCCACTACGTCATCGCCGATGGAGCGCGCATCGCCGCCTCGGAATACGCGCTACGATGGGGCGAAAGCACGCTGCGCGCCATCTCAGACTCAGCTAGCCCAGGCAACGTCGTGCGTCTCGTGAGCACGTGGGAATGGCTGCACGCCGATGAGGCCGGCCGTGCCTACACGCCATTCGCGCCGATGTTCAGCCACAGCCGCTTGCTTTTTTCCGCATCGTTCTTGCCGGCGTCGCTTGCGCTCGTGGGCGCGATTGCGTACCCGCGTCGCCTGTCTCCGTACGCGCTCTGCGCGCTCGTCTTTCTCTTCTTGATGAAGGGCACTGCGCCCCCGCTCGGGGGCCTCTATGACTTCTTGTACCACCACCTGCCGGGATTTCAGGTGTTCCGTGACCCCTACACCAAGTTCGGGATCGGAGTCGTGCCCGCTCTTGCGATCCTGGCCGCCTTCGGAGTGCAGTTTCTGAGTACGCGCGTGGATTCGGCCGCATACCGCACCGCCGTCGTCGCGGCTTGCGTGGCGCTCATCTTAGTCACGCCGTATCATTATTGGACCGGCCATATGTTCAAGCGGGAAGGCTACCCAATGGATGATTACGTTGTCATGCCGCCGGGCTATGCCGCGCTTGCGAACTATCTGAACGAGCAGCACGACCAAAAAGGTCGCGTCATCGTATTTCCGTTTTCACCGGCGCTGAGCTATACCGCGTTACGCTGGGGGTTCGTCGGCCCCGATCCTTTGAGATTCATGATCGCGCGGCCCACGGTTTTTGAAGTCAACGGCTTTGCCGATCCGTACGTCGGCATCGCGTTTCACAACATCGACAGATCCAACAACGCCTTGCGCCGCGCCGCCGACCGGCTGTCAGTGAAGTATATCGTCGTGCACCGCGACGTGGACACAGCTTTCTACGGTGCCGATCGCTACGACGACATCAGGCGCCTGATCGCAGATACGGGCGCTCGTCACGTGCGATCGTTTGGCGAGCTCGAGTTGTACGAGCTTGGGCCGGCGCTGAACAGAAATGGCTATTCTCTCGTGCGCTTCGAGGGCGCGCCGCCTTTCGTGCATGACCTATCGGCACAGAGCCTTTATTGGCTGGGAAACCGGACGCTGACGAGCGATCCCGCTCCGGCCCCGCGGGCCCCCGATGGGGTGATCGTGCTGCCCAATCACATCACCAGTGACATCGTCGGCGCCGTCCCCCCGCTTGGAGCCGGCGGGTACGTGCTCGACGGCCAACTGCTGACGCGCACCGTGGCCGCCGACGCACAGACCGGGCGCTCGCACCTGACGGTTCTGAAGTCAATTCGCAGCGCGCCGGCCCGCTCGCCGGCGCTTGCCGCGCAAATCCGCCTGCCGGTCACCATCCAACCAGGCGATCGGGTCTATGGGTTGACGTACGAAGCGAACATGAAGGCCAGCGTCATCGGCTCGCGATTCACAGCCTGTCCGGGAACTGCCGCTCAGCGAGACTCGTACCTGAAGCTCGACGGACTCCGGCGCGGCGTCGCGTTTGAGGCCCGCGCAGAAACCGCCTGCCCCGGCAGTGTGTTGCTGTTCGGTGACGATCTGGGCCCCCTGTTTCACTCACAGCTGCAATTGTTTTCCGCCGATGTCTCGATGCGCGAGGACGTGGTTCTGCCCGAAGCCGTTCTCACCAGCTGGGCACGCCTGCCGCCCGCAGTTCCGGTGTCCAACGTCTTCACACCGTACAAGGCGACTGGACCAAGCGGACAAGTCAGCGTTCTGGACCGCGATGAATGGCGAGACCAACTGAGCGTCATGGTATACCATCCCGGCGTCATAGCTTTCGCGACCGCTGCCAACGGCGATTGGCGCGCAACGCAACAAGAAGCGACTCTGCGCCCGGTGCTGGTCGACGGCGTCCTCAACGGGTGGTATGTGCCGGCGGCGGGCCCGTTAACGCTCTCATATGGAGCTGCGGATTTGCGCACGCTGGGTCTCGCGATGTCCGTCTTGAGCTTGCTCTTCGGAGTTGCCGCGTCGCTCAAGGGCCCGCATCGAAATGGGGCTTGCCCTTGATCTCGGATTTCGAAGCCTTCTATGAAGAGCGCAACGCCCAGAAATACATCACATCGGATAATCCGGACAACGTGCTCTTGGTCAAGCGCATGGCGCGTTGGCTCGACCTGCAGCCGAGCGACAGCATCTTGGATTTTGGGTGCAGCGACGGCTACTTCTTGCAGCGCCTGACGGACCGCTGCCGAGTGGCTCGCGCGGTCGGCATCGACCTTTCCGACCTCGCGATCCGCAGAGCGCGTCAATTGACGGTAGGCAGCCGTCAGCAGTTCGAGTTCTTGAGGACGGCTGGGGATACGATTCCGTTCGCAAATGAAACGTTCGACAAGATCATCGTTAATGAAGTCATCGAGCACGTGCCGGACGCCGCCGGAACGCTCAGCGAAGTCGCGCGAGTCGCAAAACCCGGAGCCTTGATCTACATCACCGCGCCGAACTCGCTCGCCGACGTGCTGCCGTTCTTTCGTGCCTATTGCCGCAAAGTTGATGGGGTTGAGGGTCATCTGCGCCGGTACTCGCTGGAGCAATTCCGCCGCGCCGCAAACGAGGCGGGGATGGTCGTCCTGCGGCACACCTATCACGGCTTTCTGGCATGTTTTCTTTGGTATAATTTTGTGATTTACAACGAGCGCTTGAAGACGGCGGCGATGCGCTCTATCACCAGCAGCGCTCCGCGCTTCGATGACGAATCGACGCACCGACCTCGCTTCAATGCTCTTTGCGCGTTGCCGTTCGGTGTGATGCATCTGGTGAACGCCTTGGATGCGCCGTTCCGCGCTTTTTCAGGTTGCCTGGGGATCCACGTACTGCTCAGAAAGCCGCGGTGACGCCGTTTCCGTGAGGGTCCTCATCGTCGCGCCGGAGTGGCCGCCCAACGTCGTGGGCGGCGGGGGACCTGTGTACGAGCGAATCGGGCGCTTTCTCGCGCAGCGTGGTCACACCGTGAGCGCAGCCTTCACGGATACAAGCCGTCTAGGATGGCGAACGGAGCCGTGGGAACGCAGCGTCGGTTCAGTCTCGTTGCTGGGCCTGCCGCCCGCACCGGTGCTGTGGAACATGAAGTGGCTGAGGCCGGCCCTCCCCCCCAATGCGAGAGGCTTGAGGCGGTTCCGGCGGTTACTCGCCCAGCCCTGGGATGTCGCGCACTTGCACGCGGTGGGATTCCCGCTGGTCGATTTCGCCGCTTGGGTTTTACGCGGGCGCGGCATACCGTATGTGTTCACCGCGCACGGCATTCCAGCATCGCCGCTCTCTCGCGGGTTCGCTGCCCGCACCGCCCTCATGAGTTACCTGCAATTGGTCACCGGCGCCACGATCCGGCATGCGGCGCGCTACACCGCGGTTTCCGCCGCGGTCGCGTGCAGTCCGATGTTGCCGCGGCGCGATGCGATCACCATACATAACGGCATAGACGAAAAAGATTTCGACGGGGCAAGCGATCACCGTGTTGCTGCACGGCCTCTGCGAATCGTTTCGCTCGGAGGGCTGTCGCTCGTCAAAGGCGCGGACACCGTCTTGCGGGTGATGGCGCAGCTGCGGTCGATGGATATCGATGCGACCGCCGCCATCTACGGACACGATCACGGCGATGCCCCGTTGCTGCTCGCGCAGCGCCGCGAACTGGCGCTGGATTCCGCGGTGGAATTCAAGGGACCATTTAACGATGAGGAGCGGCGCGCTTTGCTTCGCAATGCGGACGTGCTTTTGGCGCCGTCGCGGGTCGAAGGTTTCGGCATTGCGGCAGTCGAGGCGCTCGCCGCGGGCTTGCCGGTCGTCGCCTCGCGGGTGGAGGGCATGTCAGAGGTCCTCGAAAGCTGCGCGTTGCTCGCGCCGCCGGGCGACCCCGCGGCTTTCGCCGCTGCAATTCGCGATCTGCTGGACCCCGCGCGGCGCGCGACGATGATCGAGCACGGACGATCTGCAGCGCGGCGATTTTTGTGGTCGGACATTCTGCCGCGTTACGAAGCAGTGCTGGAGTCCGCCGCTCGGTGCTGAAGCGCTGGCAGCTGACCGCGAGCATGGCGTTCTGCTCCCTCGCCCTTGGGTTCGCGCTCTGGGCGCACTCTGGAATCCCAGCCTACCGGCACGACTGGCAATGGCCGCCGCTCTCGGCCATGTTGGCTCACTCCCTGCCGGCGCGTCTGGCCGCCTGGAACTGGAACGGTTTGGGTGCTCCCAACTTGGCCTTGCAGGTGCATCCGTTCTTTGTCCTCACTGCGGGCTTGGCATCGGTGTGTTCACCCAAGGCTATTCTGATCGGCTGCATGGTCGTTTACGCGTGCATGGCGGCATCCGGAGCCACGGTGCTGAGCATGCGCCTCTTGCAGGCCACGCCTGACGGCGCTTTGGTGGCCGGCGTCTTATACGCGTTGGCGCCGCTCGTCGTCAACGAACTCGTCGCCGGCCATGTAGAAGTACTCCTGGCGTATGCAGCAGTGCCATGGGCGATTGCAGCGTCTCTGTCGTCGCAACGAAGCGCCGCTTTGCTCTTGGGCAGCGCGCTTGCATGGACCACGCTCCACATCCAGTATCTGCTCTTCGCGGTCGTGCTCATCGCTATCGTCGGCAAAGTGCGCGTCAACCGACTCACGGCCGGCCCGTTGGCCTGCGCGGCCGTGGTCGCCCTCTTGGGGTTGTGGTCGGTGCTGAACGAGCATGCGCAGACGGTCGAGGCGCAGATGCGCACGAGCCTGCCATGGGTGGTCGTGCAGTCCGCGGATCCGATCGATGCGATGCGGGCCGTCGGATACTTCGCGCGCTATTGGGAGACTGCCGCCGCTCATCTTCCACTGCAATGGTTGTATCCGTGGATATATCCGGCTGCAGTGCTGGCGGCGGCTGCAGTACGGCGCGGGCCCACTACGCTGCGTCTGTTGGCGGCGTACGCTGTCGGCTTTCTCGTGCTCAGCGGAACGAAGGGCCCTGCGGCGCCGGCGTTCTCCTGGCTCTTCTCCCATAGCCTGGGGGCGTCGGCCCTGCGAGAACTCTACCATGGCGCGATATTCGTGGTATTGCCCGGATCGGTCGCGGCTGCTTGGGCACTCTCCGCCTTACGGTGGAGGCCGATGCGGCTAGCGCTCGCAGCCGCGGTCGCGGCGCTTGCGGCGGCGCCCTTCTTCACGGGTTCGGCCCTGGGCCAAACCGGCTCGATCACAAGGCAAGACGTTGAAGCGTCGGCGGCATCATTTGAACACGCCGGCGCAGCGCGCTTTTTTCTGCGTCCAGGCGTGAATCCGATGGGGCCGGTCAGCTTCGATTTCGGAGGCGCAGATCCGCTCGCGTTTTCTGTCGGCGAGGGGATGCCGTTTTCCGTTTACTCCGCGTCTGGTGGCGATGCCGCCACCGTCTTCACCTTGGAACGAGCATTTGTCGGCTCAGCAGAGATCACGAAAGCGCTCGGGATAGGTTTGATTCTCGACCGCAAGGGTTTCGAGACCAAATTCTCACCCAACGTACCCTTTGGCCACGCGTTCAAAATCCGCGAGCTGCCCGGAGAGGCGCCCTTGCCTGCCGGCTGGCGCGTGATCCACGCAGACGCGGCTAGCCGGATCTCGGTGAGTCCGTCTCCGGCGTCTATCGTACGTCTGCTCAAAGCGCCGACAGGCCGCGGGGACAAACGCGAAGTTGTGTCCTTCGACGTTATCCACGGCAGCGACATCGGACGTGCATGGGCACCCGCTCAAGATTTCTGGTACCTCGCGCTTCCTGCGGCGATAGCGGCAGCCGACGGTGCGCTGACCTTTGCGCGTGATGCGGCCGTCGGCGTGCAATGTATACCCGGCGTTCGAACGGCTGATGTGTACCGGTGGGAAATCTCTCAGCCGCCCGCATCATCCGGCTCGCTGGGCTGGCATCTGCAACGACCGCCGTGCGGCGCAACGCTGCGTTCGGCGTCGCGAGCCCCGACTCTCACGATTCTGACCGCTGCGTCCGCGCTCCAAGGCTGGAGGGAGCTGGTGGCTTTGGGCCGCCGCGAGGAGGCGACGCTCAAAAACGTCAGCCGCAGCCCGAGCGCGGTGAGCGCCACTTCCGCCGAGGACTGCCGGCGCTGTGAAGTCGTCTTGGCGGAACGATGCGACGCCGGCTGGGCGCTGTCTGTTGACGGTCAGACCGTGCCGCGTCGAGGTGAACCCTGTTTGTTCGACACTTTGAATGTCTGGAGCGTCTCTCTCAAACCGGGCGCGCGTCTACTCGTTCGCTATGGGCCGCAGCGCATCGCCTCGTTTCTTGAAGTGGCGGCGGCAGCTGCGTGGTTCTACCTACTTGCGTGCGCCGTTGGACTTGCCTTGCAGGCTCGCAGAGATGCCATCATTGCAGATCGGCCCAGCGATACACCGTCGCGTCGATGATCTGGGCGTCGCCGCCCGCCACAAAGAGGCTTCTCGACGCGCGCTGCAGACCGGCGCGGTCGCGCTCCACCGTGCTCCAGGTGCCGCGCGTGAAGACGTAGCGGATGTCGCTGCCGCCGCGAAGCTCCATGCGGATTTGGAAATGCAAACCGTCCAGCCGCTGCATCTTGATGGCTTGCGCGTTCCATCCGCTCGTGTCGGTCGCCATGTAAACGTCGTCGGAAAATGGCGTGTTGGGAGGCACGGCAACCGTGACGGTCACCGTGACCGCTTTCGACAAGATGCTCGGATGCAGCCCTTGGCGCGGCGCGAGATCGGGGTTCGGCTTGGGTGAAGACAGCGTTACGACATAGCGCCGGGGCACGAGCGCCGCGGGCGTGCCGACGACGAGCGGCTTGCGCGACGTGCGCACGGTTTGTATCTCACCGCTCGCCGCGTCCAGCGTCACGACCGCGTAGATGCCCGGACTGATGGCATATGCGGGTGCGGCGCCACTGCCATAATCCGTGATCGCCGCTCCGGAAGCGAGTTTGAGCGCATCGCCCGTTGCGAACACGATGAAGCCGCTCTCAAGGTCCACGATCTGTCCGCTCAGCAGCAAAGGCAAGGGCGTCGGCGATGGAGCGGCTCGATCAGGTGGGGCGGTCTGCACCGCTTGAGGCACGGCCGGCGCGGCGCCCGCCATGCTATGGGAGATGAAACCCGGCTGGAGCGCAGCCGCAAACGCAATGGCGGCAAAAATCATGCTCCATCGTCTCATTGCTCCGACACCTGAATCGAAAAAGCCGGCGACCAGCGTTGACCGGCCCAATCGAAATAATACGCTCGGCCGATGTCGACGAATAGGGTCTTGCCCAGCCTCGTGCGGATGTCGGCTGCGGCTTGATAGCGCGGTGGGCCTGCGACGAACGGCTGCTGGATCGGACGATAGTTGTTTCGCTGTGCGCTGACCGTGAACTGAAAAGCGGGCGACGGCGCCACAGCAGCTGTCAACACGAGCGCCTGATTTGAGACGTGCGGAAACGCCGTGAGGGTGCCTGCAAGCAACGGCAGTCCGTTGGGCGACGCAGGCTGGGGTACGAGCCCCGTCGAGCTGTTGGGTGATGCGAGCGTCTCATCGACGCGCCGGGTGATGACCGATTGAAAAACCCAGGAGGCCGTCAGCGCGAATTTGGACGAGAACCGCTTGCTCTCGCTCACCGTCACCGTCTGGAAGTCCATGCTGTTCGGATAGCTCAGCCAAACATGTTGCCCTTGGTAGATCCCGTTGAGTCCAGTGCCCCAGGGCGCGCGATATACAGGCGTCGAGACGATCGCGCCGACATAGAGCGACTCGACATCGCGCTTGGCGCTGCCGCCGACGCCGAAAACATCGCGCGTGTGGCCGGCGCCGGAAAGCAGACGAAACGTCAAGCCTGAGCGGCCGGCGCGCTGATCGTATCCTGACCACGCGACGCCTTCGGTGGTCGGATGATTCTGTGTGTAGCTGTGGCTCGGATCGCCGTAATATCCGAGATCGTTTGGTGCGAGCAGGTTGCCGTATGCTTGCGACACCTCGGCGGTCACCGACGAGTTGCGCAGCGCACGCGTGAGGCGCAGGTCCGCAAAGCCGTTGGACGAGAGCGGTTGGATCAGCCCGTACTGATACGTGAAGAGCTGCGCATCAAAAACGAGGGCGCTGCTCGTTCCCGTGGGCAGATACGTCAGCCAGCTCCACTGCTTGGCGGGCTGCGTGATGGGATTGACGCTGAAAACGGCGTAGCCGGCTTGTCCGAAGACGGAATGATGCTCGAACGAGAAGTATGTCTTGCGCTGCTGGTCGTAACGGAAATGAGCGGTGTCGAGCGACGTGGACGAGCCGGCGATGCCATAGGGAATGTCATAGGTAGCGCCCGCCAGTGAATTGACGCCGAAGTTCTGGTTGTGCGAGAAGTTTCGCACGTAGCGCGGCAGCGCAGGCGTTTGGATGCCGCCGTTGAGAAACACGAACGACGCGGCATCGAACCGGACATAGTTCTCAGGGTCGATCACGGCCTCTTTGGCGACGATGAATGGTCTGGCGTCGCCGAGATCCGTCAAGAAGAAAGCGTCACCCGGCATCTCGCGTCCCTTTTCGGGATGGCCGTAGTCGTCGTTGAGAAATGTCCAACGATCCGGAGTGGGGCTGAGCGGGACGAAGTACGCGCGCCGAAACGCCAAGAAATCGGCAAACGCCGCCCCCCCATAGCTCGCTCCCGGGGCATTCAGCCGCACGTGGCCGGCCACGACGATGCGCCGCAAACTGAGGTCGATAGAACACGCGTCGCCCCTGACCGTGACGCCGTTCGAGAGCGCGGCCACCACGTCGCCGCGAGCTTGGATGGTGGCCGAGTCGCTGAAGTAGTTGACGCGTTGCGCTCGCAGATCGATGGTGACGGAAGAATGTTGCGGCGCTTGCTCAGCCCGCGCGCATAAGGCTGAGGCGAGTGCGAGTGCAATCCCAGCGATCGCAGTTTTCAAGCGGCGGGCGAAGCCGTTTACGATGGGCTGCCCAGGCTTTCCGCGACCGGAATGGAGCGCGTCAGATCCGTTCGGCCATCGGGGGAAGCTTGTTTGACCTCGAAGAGCGGCGACGCGGTGGCCGCGCCCAGCAAAAGCCAGCACAGCGCCGCCACTTTCGGGAAGAAAAAGAGATCGTCAACGAGTTGGTGCGCGAGCAAGCTTGCGATGGCGAGAAAAGCGGCCAAGCTCAGCGCCGATGTCTTGCTCAGCGCAAACGTCTGTCTCAAAGCCACCACGGCGAAGGCGGAAAGTGCAGCCAGGCCGACGATGCCCTGTTCCGCGAGGGTCTGCAGCCACAGGCTGCTCGCCTGCGTCTGTACGCCGTGCAATCCCACTGTCGGCAGAAGCAGCTCGTAATTTCCAGCCCCGACGCCCGTGAGCGGATCGCGTTTGAACAAGGCGATCGCGGCCCGCCACAGCTCGCCGCGCGTGCCGACGCCGCCAGGCTGCTGGAGACTGGCGAACAAGAGCCGCCGTTCCAGACCGGTCAAGCCGGCATGCGCCCAGTAAAAGAACCACAGCCCCGCGACGATGCAGCCGAACGCGACACCGATGATCATCGGCAGCGCCGCAGTGCGGGCGCGCGCGCGGTCCAACCTCCACAAGAAGGCGTAGCTCAAGGCGGTCACAAGCGCACCCGTCCGCGACAGCGTGAGGACGAAAGCCGACGCGGATACGCCTGTGGCCCAAGCGCGCGCAGGTGTCAAGAAACCCGGCAACACCGGGGCGACCCACAACACCGGCAGTGCCGCTTCCAAGAACCCTGCCAATTGGTTGGGCCCTTCCAACTGGCCGGCGACTCGCGGCAAGGGATGATCGTTCAACCAGATGCCCGACGGCGCTCCTCCCAAGACGGCCTGCGAAACCGCAAAGATGCAGACGATCAGCGACGACGCGACCACTCCGTAGATGAAGGCGTGTTGGGCGCGCGCTGTCCGCTCCACGAGCGTGGCGGCGCACCAGAACAGCACAAGGTACTCAGCCTGCTTGAAGAACTCGCGCGCGACGTGCACGGGATAGGGCGCATGCACCACCGACAGCGCAACGGTCAGCATGATCGCCGCGCCGGCAAGCAAGACACAGCGAGCCGGCCGAGAGCGTGGGATCAGCGGAACTCCCGAGCAGAGAAGTCCAACAGCAGTTCCAAGCGCTAAGCATTTCTCGATGGTGATGGTGGTGCTGCCGACATCGCGATAAGCGGCGAAGGGCACGGCGAACGCAAGAACACCCAAGAGCCAGGCCTTGCGATGAAATGCGCAATAGGTGGACGCTGCCACGATCGCCGCAAACGCCAACGAGGACCATAGGTCGAGTGGCGTGCGATGGATCGTCTGATCGATAACGGGCGGAAACGGTGGGAATGCCGCGGTCACCAGGCTCCTTCGCGGCGCAACACCGCCGGAATCGTCTCGCAACAAAGCCAGAGATCGATCAACGGCGACCAGTGATTGACATACCAGATGTCCATCGCCATCCAACGCCTGAACGGCACGGCGGTGCGTCCGCTCACCTGCCACAGGCCCGTCAATCCGGGCCGAACGGTCAGCCGCTGATGATAGTGCGGCGCGTAGCCCTTCACCTCGTCGGGCAAAGCCGGTCGCGGCCCCACCAGCGACATCTCCCCGCGAAGGACGTTCCACAGCTGCGGAAGCTCGTCAAGGCTGCTTCGCCGCAAGAAGGCGCCGAGCGAATGGAGGCGCGGGTCGCGGGCGACTTTGAACGCCGGCCCGTCGATCTCGTTCAAGTGGGCGACATGCTCGTGCAACAGGTGCGCACCGTCCTGCATGGTGCGAAACTTATACAACCGGAACGGATGGCCGTCTTTGCCTACCCGCTCTTGTGAGAAAAACGCCGGACCAGGAGAGGCAATCTTCACCAAGAGCGCGATCAGTGCCAACAGCGGCGCCATCAGCACCAAGAGCACCGCTGAGGCGAGTGCGTCGACGGATCGCCTGTAAAGGATCCACGCCGGAGGAACCGTGCGCTGGGCGCGGCGCCAATATTCGCAGCGCTGCTCCAACGACAGCCGCTCGATGACGCGCACGTTCCCGCGCGCCGGCGCAGCAATGTGTTGCTGAACGGTCTTGTTCGCGATCGCCATCACACGGCCAGCTCTTGCGCGGGCGGCGGCACGCCAAAGCTCGCGAGCACTCTCATCCCAACTTGAGAAAACGAGTCGACAGTGCCGTGCCCAACGCCCTTTCGGCCCGGCGTATAGTCGAGCAGCGGAGCGAATTCTCTGGTGTGATCCGTACCTGGCGCGGTCGGGTCGCAGCCGTGGTCCGCGGTGAGCAGCAGCCGGTCGTCCGGCCGCATTTCGTTTACAATGTCGGTCAATCGGTCGTCAAGCATTAGCAACGCTTTGGCAAAGCCGTCAGCGTCGCGTCGATGTCCGTACTTCGAATCGAAATCGTTCAAATTGGTAAAACAAAGGCCGCGTTGCCCGGCGCGCAGCCATTCGACCGTTTTGGCCAGTCCTTCAATATTGTCGGCCGTTCTGCTTCCCGACTCGATGCCCTGGCCGCAATAGATGTCTTCGATCTTGCCGATCGCATGCGTCGGTATGCCTGCTGAAGCCAGACGCTCGAGCATGCTCGGCGAGGGCGGCGCCACGGCGTAATCGCGCCGGCCGGCGGTGCGTTGGTATGCGCCCGGCGTTCCGCTGAATGGCCGCGCGATCACCCGGTTGACGCGGTTTGGCGGCACCAGCACAGCGCGCGCCTTCTCGCACCACTTCCACAGGGTCTGCACGCTGACGACGTTCTCATGGGCGGCGACCTGGAAGACCGAGTCCGCCGACGTGTACACGATCGGATAGCCTGTGCGCGTGTGCTCCGGTCCTAGCCGCTCGATGATCTCCGTTCCAGACGCCACCACGTTGCCCAACACCGGCCGCCCGATGAGCGATTCGAAGCGCTCGATGATGGACGCCGGAAAGCCGTGCGGATAGGTGGGAAAGGCATTGCGTATGTGGATGCCCATCATCTCCCAGTGGCCGGTCACGCTGTCCTTGCCGTTGCTCGACTCGCGCAAGCGCGCCCACGAAGCGAGGGGATCGAGCGCAGCTTCAACGCCTTGCATGCGCGTGATGCAACCTAAACCGAGCCGCTCCAAGTTCGGCAGTTGCAACCCGCCGGCAGACCGCGCGACGTTGGCAAGCGTGTTGGCGCTGCTCTCATCGCCGTAGCGGCTGGCATCCTCACTTGCACCGGCGCCCCCACCGTCGATGACCAGTATGATGACGCGCGCTCTTTCTTCCATTAGATCAACACTCGGATAGGAACGCTGCGTTGCACGGACGCCCCGTCGGTGCGGATCGCCGTGACGACCACGTTCACCGTCTGCCCGGGGATGAGCACGTGTGGGACCGTCACCGACAGCGCGAAAACGCCGGGCGCCGTCTTCGGCACGCTGACCACGTATGTGCCGATGCGAGCGGTCACCGAAGCCGCGTTGCTCGTGGTGATGACCTTGGCGCTGGCGACCTCGCCGCCTCGAACGGTGTCGGATGACAGCGCGATCGATTCAATGCGTATGGGGTCAGTATCGGACGCGTAGGCCACGCCCCGCGGCAGCCCATCGCTGCCGACTGAAGGCGACGCCGTTGGCTGGACGGATGAGCCTCCTTGATGACTCAGAAGCGCAGCTTTTTTCGGCGTTGCGATACGCGCTTCGCTTGCGGACGGTAAAGGTCGGGCGGAGACTGTTGTGATAGGCACGGCGCCCAAGCTGGGCTTCGCCGCAGGCGTGACCCGTTTTGATACGGCGACCGGTGGTTTGGGCTGCACGGTTTGCTTCGACGAAGCCCGGGGAGCGCTGACCCCTGCCGTTGCTGCGCCCGTGCTCGGCAACCGTAGGGGCAGCGCTGATACTGGAGGCGCGCTCGACGGCCTGGGGGCGACACGCGTCCTATGCACTACCGCCACATTCTTCCAAGACAAAAAAGCCAGCGTCAGAACAACCGCCAGACTGAAAACGATCGGGCCAATGCGCCCCAACGCTGAGTGTCTCATCGAACAGACAAGCCGCTACCTTTCCACGCACCGCTTTACCTCGTTCGAGGTCTCGCTGGAACGTCGCCCCCGAATATGCAGGGCAGATTTACAAGCCAAGTAAAAGAAGAGCGCTGGTTCATCTTCAGGCCGGGTCGCGCGCGATCCGGCCCTGCGTCGTTGGAGTCACACGTTGCTTTACGAGTTGGGTGCGGCCATCGCCGCGGGCATCGCATCGGGAGGCGAAGCGCTAAAGCCCGTGGCGCAGGCGCTCGGGGTGAAAGCATCCGTCGACATTGCTGAGGTCGCACAATCCGCCCGAGCGGCTGCTATCTCAGCGCTGTGGCGCAACCTCGGCGGTCAGTTCCTCACGTGGCACTCCACGATCGAGGCGGCCGATCGCTTCGCGAACGACGCCTCATTCTATCTGAGCGCAGCGGGGTCGCCCGTGCACGTTTTGCGCCCGCGCGACGACGGCTCGAGCGTCCTGGTCAATCCGACTGAGCGAAGCGAGCGCCTCAGCAC
Organism: Candidatus Eremiobacter antarcticus; assembly: GCA_003244105.1. Classification (GTDB taxonomy): domain Bacteria; phylum Vulcanimicrobiota; class Vulcanimicrobiia; order Eremiobacterales; family Eremiobacteraceae; genus Eremiobacter; species Eremiobacter antarcticus. The sequence continues at coordinate 121,518 of QHBK01000017.1, forward strand.
GCTCCATCTGCTGCTCTCAGGCCGCCCCGGAGTGTATTGCCTGCCGCACGTCACCGTCCGTCAGGCCCTTCCTGATGTGAAGGGTGCTCGCAAGGCGGTGCGCCGTTATTCGGTGGGCAAAGACTACGGCTGGGATGATGTTCTAGGGGCGCTTGTCGATCTGGGGTACGAACGCGCCGAGGTCGTCAGCGCCGTCGGCGAGTTCGCAGTGCGCGGCGGCTTGATCGACGTCTTTCCGGCGACCGCGGAGTACCCGCTGCGCTTGGAATTCTTCGGCGACCGGCTGGAACAAATCCGGGCGTTCGCATTGACGACCCAGCGCTCCCTCGGCTCGCACGAAGCCATCGAGATCGGACCATGGACTGAGACCGGCGCCGCAGGCGCGGGTGCGCGTATCTGGGATTACGCCCCCGACGCGCCCGTCTTCATCGACCACGCGGACATGATCGTCGCGGTCGACGAAGGCTTCGCCCGCGTTCGCGACGACACGACCGTTGCCTCGGCGGACGCCTCAGAAGCCGATCCAGACGAAATTGATGCGATCGAAACAGGCGAGGAGCCGGAGAATCGCGCCGAAGCAGAAGACTCGCCGGGTGGAGATCCTGGACGGGCTCACATCTTTGATCTGCCGGAGCTGAGCGCTGCGCTCGATGCCCGAGCCGTCGTCTCATTCGTCTCGAGCATCCACTCCGCGCGTCTGGCGCGCAAGGCCGACATCGCCGTGGCTTTGCCGTGCGAGCCCGCGCCCGCGTTCGAGCGCAGCATTGAGAAATTCATCGAGTACGTGCGTGAGAGGAGCGCGCGCGGCGCCACAGTCTGCGTCGCGTCCGTCGGCCACCGGCGCATCGCCGAAGTCCTCGAGGAGCACGACATCTCGCGCGCGCCCGTCGGGTCGCGGCTGCATCTTCCGTCGGAAGCCGGCGCGGTGCTGTGCGCCGATGGCCTCATCGACGCCGGGTTCGTCATCCCTGGCCTGCATCTGGTGGTGCTGGGCGACAACGAATTGTACGGCCATCCTGCTCGACGTCAAAAGCTCAAAGCGGCTAAAGAAGGCGTGCCGCTCAGCGAATCCGACCTCAAGCCGGGCGAGCACTTCGTCCATGCCCATCACGGCATCGGACAATACGTCGGCCTCGAGCATCTCACCATCAACGCCGTCGAGCGCGACTTCATGCAGCTCAGATACGCCGGTGAAGATCGCCTCTACGTGCCGATCGATCAGATGCACTTGGTGCGCAAGTACGTCGCCTCCGACGGCGCTGCCCCGCGGCTCTCGAAGATGGGAGGCAGCGACTGGGCTCGCACCAGGGGCCGCGTCGTCGAAGCTGTCGAGAAGATCGCCGAAGGACTCGTGCGCTTGTATGCCGCGCGCGAGCTTGCCGTCGGGCATCCGTTCTCCCCTGACACCCCCTGGCAGTCCGAACTGGAAGAGTCTTTCCTGTATGATGAGACGCCCGATCAGCACGAAGCCATCGCCGCCGTGAAGTCGGACATGGAGCGCCCCCGCCCGATGGACCGCCTCGTCTGCGGAGACGTCGGCTACGGCAAGACTGAAGTGGCCATTCGCGCGGCATTCAAGGCCATCATGGACCGCAAACAAGTCGCCCTGCTCGCGCCGACCACCGTGCTGGCCGCTCAGCATTTTCGGACGTTCAGCGAGCGCTTCGCAGCCTTTCCCGTGAAGATCGCGCTGCTCTCGCGATTCCGCTCCAAGGCCGAGCAGAAGGAAACGCTGCGCGATCTGCAAGCGGGCAGCGTCGATCTTGTGATCGGCACGCACCGGCTGCTGCAGAAAGATATCGGTTTCAAGCAGTTGGGGCTCGTCATCGTCGACGAGGAGCAGCGCTTCGGCGTCATTCACAAGGAACGGCTCAAGGAGATGCGCCAGTCGGTCGACGTCTTGACGTTGTCGGCCACGCCGATCCCCCGCACGCTGCACATGGCTATGGCCGGCGTTCGCGAGATGTCGCTCATCGCTACTGCGCCCGTCAACCGCGTCGCCATCAAGACGATCGTGGCACCGAGCTCCGATGGCCTGATCGCGTCGGCGCTCGCTCAGGAGCTCGAGCGCGGCGGCCAAGTCTACTTCGTGCACAACCGCATCGAGACGATCTACGGGGTCACCGCGGCGGTGCAACGCCTGGCGCCACGCGCCCGCATCGCCATCGGGCACGGCCAGATGAAAGAGCACGAGCTGGAAAGCGTGATGCTCGCATTCGTCAACGGTGAGATCGACATCTTGGTCTCAACCACCATCATCGAGAACGGCCTGGACATCCCCAACGTCAACACGATCGTCGTCAACAATGCCGCGCATTTCGGCCTGGCACAGCTCTACCAGTTGCGAGGGCGAGTGGGCCGCAGCACCCATCAAGCGTACGCGTACTTCTTATATCAGCCGCATCGCGCGCTGACCGAAGTCGCGCGCAACCGCCTCGAGGCCATCCGGGAATTTTCGCATTTGGGCTCCGGCCTGCAGCTGGCCATGCGCGATCTCGAGATCCGCGGCGCCGGCAACCTCTTGGGCAGGGAGCAGCACGGTTTTATCACGGCGGTCGGATTCGAGACGTACTGCAACATCTTGCAAGAGGCGGTCGCCGCACGCCGCGGTCAGACGCTGAAGCAGCCGGAAGCGCCGCCCGTGCTCGATCTGCATGTCAGCGCTTACTTCCCGAGCGAGTATATGAAGGGCGCGAATCAAAAGATCTCGTTCTATCAGCGCTTGGCCGCGGCGCAGTCGACCGATGAGGTTGATCGCATCGGCGAAGAACTGCGAGACCGCTTCGGACCGCTCCCCACTCAAGCACAATCGCTGTTGGATTTGACGAAAGTCCGAGTGATCGCAGCGCTGAAAGGAGTACAAAAAGTTTCGCTCGAAAGGCGGCGCCTGACCCTAGATATCGGGCCTAAGTTTTCATTGTCCGAACAGGCGCTTCCACACCTCACGTCGCTCACCAGTGGAAACTTCAGGTTCGTTCAGGACGGGATTGTCGCTGAGCTGCCGAGCAACGGCAGCGGCGCCGCCGGTCTCGCAGCTGTCAGCGAGCTCATCTCCGCCCTCTAGATGGCGGTGCTCAAATGGCCGCACCGAGATGGTCGAGCGTGATCGCAAGGAGAAAGAATGACGTCTAGCTTTCGAAACCGCGCAGTCGTGTTTGCCGCCGTCTCGTTGTTCTGCATACCTGCACTGGCAGGGTGCGGAGGCGGCGATTCCGCCATCGCGACCGTCAACGGTCAAAAGATCACCAAGGGAGAGCTCGACGGGCGGCTCGAGGGTCAAGCCGGCAAACCGACCTTGCAGCAGATGGTCGATCAGGCGCTCGTGCTCCAGTACGGAAAGGCGCAGAACATCGACGTCTCCGACAAAGAGATCCAGGATCAGCTGAACACGCTGCAGCAGCGCTTTCCTCCGGGCCAGTTCGAGACGATCCTCAAACAGCAAGGGCTGACGCTCGACGATGCCAAGACGATCGTGCGGGTGCAGCTGATCGTGAAGAAAGCGGTCGACCGGAACATCAAGCTGGGCGACGCACAAGTGGCCGACTTCTACAACAAGAACAAGACGCTGTTCAGCACTCCCGCCCAGGTGCGCGCCCGCCATATCCTGGTGAAGACGAAAGCCGAAGCTGACTCCATCGAGGCGCAACTGAAAAAAGGTGCAGATTTCGGACAGCTGGCGCGCAAACTTTCGGTCGACACCGGAACCAAAGACAAGGGCGGCGACTTAGGCTTCTTCGGTCAAGCGCAGATGGTGCCGCCGTTCTCGGCAGCCGCGTTCGCTATGCGCCCCGGTCAAATCAGCAAGCCCGTGCAAACGCAGTTCGGCTGGCACATCATCCAAGTGCAAGAGAAACGGCCGGCCCACAACGCATCGCTTGCGGAAGCGTCACCAAAAGTGAGAGCCAACCTGCTGCAACAGCAGGAGACCACTATGAGCGGGCCATTCCTGCAGCAGTTGCGTTCACAGGCGAAGATCGTCGTGGCCGACGACCGCTTCAACCCGCTGTATCCAGCGACGCCTGGTCCGGGCGGAGCACCGGGCGGCGGATCACCGGCCCCCGCAGCGAGCCGCTAACAGGCGCGAGGTAAGCACAAGGCGCGGGTCAAGCCCGCGCCAAACCTCAAGCAGACATGCCTCATGCCAACATCGTCGGGCTGGGCCCGAGCGACGCCCAACTCCTGACCGTTGGCGCGCTCGATTGTCTGCGCAAAGCGTCGGCGGTCTTTCCCTGCAACGCAGCGCCCGCGACGATCGACTACTTGCGCGAACATGGGACCCTGGTGGAAAACCCTACCTTTGACGGGGGCGCTTTGCTGCGCGGCGTCGACGCTGACGTCAAAGCCGCCGCCGCATCGCTTCAGCGCGGCGGCGCAGCGCTGGCGGTTCCGGGCCACCCGCTGCTCGACTTCCCCGGGCTTCCCAACCTATTGCATCAGTTCTCACGGACCGGCATCGAGGCGACGATCGTCGCCGGCGTGCCGCGCAGCGCGCTGTCGGCCGCCGCCGTGACGCCGCTCTTGCCCTTGCCGCCGACGGCGGTGCATCACAGCTGGGAAGAGCTCGTGGAGATCATGGCGCGGCTGCGTGCCTGCTGTCCCTGGGATCGGGAGCAGACGCATGAGACGCTGCTGCCATATCTCGTCGAAGAGGCACATGAGGTCGTCGAAGCGGTCGATGAGGGCGACCCGAAGAAGCTGTGTGAAGAACTCGGGGATTTGCTGCTCCAGATCGTCTTTCACGCTGAGATCGCATGCGAGCAAGGCCGCTTCTCAGCCGCGGACGTCATCGACGCGCTCGCCAACAAGATGATACGCCGTCATCCGCACGTCTTCGGCGACGCGAGCATCTCCACGTCGCAGGAGCAGATGCGGTCGTGGGAGCTGATCAAAACGCAAGAGAGCTCGATCCGCCACCGCAACTCGCTGCTGGATGGCATACCCAAAACCATGCCGTCGTTGCTCTACGCGCAGCGCGTGCAAGAGAAAGCCCGCACCGTGGGCTTTGATTGGCCGCAGGCCCACGACGTCTTGGACAAGCTCCGCGAAGAGATCAGCGAGTTGCACGGGGCCATGCAGCAGCGCGACGACGCCGCCATCCGGGAAGAACTGGGTGACGTGCTCTTCACGATCGTAAACCTAGCGCGGCGGTGCGGCGTGGACGCCGAGGCGGCGCTGCGCTCCGCCAACGGCAAATTCCGGTTGCGCTTCGCAGCGATGGAGAAAATCGCGGGCGGGGGAGCGACGGCGCTCGCGAACAGAAGCTTGGAAGATCTGGATGCGCTCTGGCAGCGCGCCAAGGAATATGAGACTGGACAAGTTTCTTAAAGTGGCGCGGCTCGCCAAGCGGCGCGCCGAGGCCAAGGAGGCGCTCGACGCCGGCAGGATCGAGTGCGGCGGACATCCCGCGAAGGCCTCGCATCAAGTGAAAGCGGGTGACGAGCTGCTGATCCGCTATGCCAGCCGGAACGTTCGCATCCGCATCGACAGCGTCCCCGAACGGCCGAACACGCAACGCAGCGCGGAGAAGCTGTACACCGTCTTGGACGGCGGCGATTTCTGATGGCCCGGCATCATCTGACCATCGGGATGTTCACCGATACGTACTTGCCGCAGACCAACGGCGTCGTCAGTTCGCTGCTGGCGAGCGCTGACGCGCTGCGGCGGCGCGGACATCGCGTCATCATCGTCGCGCCGGGGCTGGGTGAGGTCGACGAAGCGCATCCCGACGTCTTCTACCTGCGCTCGGCATCGTTTCCGTTCTATCCCGAGTTCCGCATGGCGTTTCCGTTGCCGGCAAAACTCGTCGCCAATCTGCCGCGCGTTCCTTTTAATGTGATCCATGCGCACTCGTTTTTCTTCATCGGCTGTCTGGGCGCTTATCTGGCGCGCGTTCGTAACGTGCCGCTGGCGTACACCTATCACACGCGCTTCGTCGATTACGCGCACTATCTGCCCGTACACCAGCGCGTCACGAAGACGCAGGCCGTCTGGATTTCCCGTGAGTTCTGCAACCACTGCGACCGCGTGATCACGCCCACGACGGACGTCGAGCGGCTGCTGCGCTCCTACGGCGTCGAAAAAGCGATCGACATCATTCCCACCGGCATCGACCTCGCGACGTTCGCTGGGGACGGCGAGGTCCCGCGAACCATTGCAGCATTGCAAGGACACCCGATCCTGTTGAGCGTCGGACGGATCGCCAAGGAGAAGAACCTGGATTTCCTTGCTGATGCATTCGCTCATCTCGTGACGCGCCGTCCGGATGCGCGGCTGGTCATGGTCGGCGACGGACCGTACCGTTCAGAGCTCGAGCAGCGCTGCGTGTCGCTGGGTTGTCGCGAGCTGGTCAGCTTCGTCGGCGATCTTCCGCAGCAGCAACTGGGTGGATATTACAGCAACGCGGACTGCTTTGTGTTCTCTTCAAAGACGGAAACCCAAGGGTTGGTGTTGTTGGAAGCGATGGCGCACGGCCTGCCCGCGGTAGCGGTCGACTGTGCGGTGACGCGCGAAGTCCTGCGCAGCGCTGCGGGCACCTTGACCGATGACGATCCGCACGCGTTCGCGGATGCGGTCGAGCTGTTCTTGCGCGAGGCGCCGGCGCAGCGTGAGGCGCGCCGCCAAGCTGCGAGAACAGCCGCCACGCCGTACAGCAGCGATGCCCTTGCCGTCGTGCTCGAGCAGTTGTATGTGGACGCCGCCGGCTCGTTCGCGGTCGCGCGTTAGACGTTTCGCGCGCTGCACCGCGGCACGCACGCTGCAAGCAAGAGGTAACGCCCAAGCCAAGAGCGGACTAGCATGGTCCAAAGTTCTCGCATGGATCGGAGGCATCGCATCGTGTCAACCCGAGTAGCCATCAATGGCTTCGGACGCATCGGCCGGCAGGCGCTGCGAGCCATCAACGAGCGTCACATGCACTTGGATGTGGTCGCGCTGAACGACCTGATGGACACCAAGACAGCCGCGCACCTTTTCAAACATGATTCGACCTACGGCAACTATCCGGGAAGCGTGAGCGCGGGAGACGGCGTGCTCACGATCGACGGCAAGACGATCAAGCTGCTCGCGGAGCGCAGCCCGGCGAACCTGCCCTGGAAGGAGCTTGAGATCGACCTCGTCTTGGAGTCGACCGGCCTGTTCACCGACGCGACCAAGGCCAAGGCTCATCTAGACGCGGGCGCCGGCCGGGTCATCATCTCCGCTCCCGCCAAGAATGAAGACGTCACAATCGTGTTGGGGGTCAACGAAGACACCTACGACCCCGCCAAGCACAAGATCATCTCGAACGCGTCCTGCACGACGAACTGTCTAGCGCCCGTCGTCAAAGTGCTTGTCGACGAGCTGGGCGTCCTCAAAGGTACGATGACGACCGTGCACTCGTACACGAACGACCAGCGCACGCTGGATCTGCCGCACGAGGATCTTCGCCGCGCTCGCGCCGCGGGGCTCAACATCATCCCCACGACGACGGGCGCCGCCAAAGCCTTGCACTTGGTCGTGCCCGAGGTCAAAGGTAAGATGGACGGCATCTCGTTGCGAGTGCCCACGCCGACCGTCTCTATCGTCGACGTGGTGGCGGAGACGCAGAAGCCGACGACCAAGGAAGCGCTGAACGATCTCTTCCGGCGCTACGCGCGCGACCGCATGAAGGACATCCTGGGCGTCAGCGATGAGCCGCTCGTCTCCATGGACTATAAGGGCGACTCCCGCTCTTCGGTCGTGGACGCGCTCTCGACGACCGTCGTGGCCGACAATCTCGTGAAGGTCCTCTCGTGGTACGACAACGAGTGGGGGTATGCGTGCCGCCTCGCCGACCTCGCGGCCTTCGTCTTGCAAAAAGAGGCGCAGTGGGCGACGCCCGTCTAGACACCGCTGATCTCGCCGGCAAGCGGGTCCTGCTGAGGGAGGACCTCAACGTTCCTTTGGAAGCCGGCCGCATCACTGACACGACGCGCATCGACGCGGCCGTCCCCACGGTGCGCATGCTGCGCGAGCGTGGCGCCAGAATCATCGTCATGTCGCATTTGGGCCGCCCTGACGGCAAAGTCGTCGACGCATTGCGCATGGCGCCGGTGGCCAAGGCGCTGTCAGATGCTTTGGGGTGCGATGTGAAGTGCGCCGCCGATTGCATCGGCCCCCAGGTGGAGCCGATGGTGTCAGCGCTACGCGACGGGGACGTGTTGCTGCTCGAGAACCTGCGCTTTCATGCAGGCGAGGAAGCGGATGATCCGCAGTTCGCGCAGGCGCTGGCGGCGCTCGGCGATCTTTATATCAACGATGCATTCGGCACGGCGCACCGCGCCCACGCCTCAACGGTGGGCATCACCCGTTATCTGCCCTCCTACATGGGGCCGTTGCTCGCGCGCGAAGTCGAGATCCTCGATGAACTCTTGGAACACCCCAAGCGCCCTTTCGTCGCCGTGCTGGGCGGGGCCAAGGTCTCCGACAAGATGGGCGTCATCCAACGACTGCTGACGTTGTGCGATGCGCTTGTGATCGGCGGCGGCATGGCCAACACACTTTTGGCCGCGCAAGGCTTCAACGTGGGCGCCTCGCTGCGCGACCGCGATTTGGAGCCCGCAAAACGCGTGGTGGCGGCCATCGAGCATGACGCCTCCGACGTGGATGTGCACCTTCCCAAAGACGCGGTCGTCGCGAAGAAGCTCGAAGCGGACGCGGATTCCCGCGACGTCGACATCGACCAGCTGCTGCCTGACGACATGATCTTGGACATCGGCCCCGGCACCGCGATGGACTATCGCGGCGTCATCCTCAACGCCAAGACGGTGTTGTGGAACGGGCCCATGGGCGTCTTCGAGAACGACGCGTTTGCGGCGGGCACGGAAGCCGTGGGCCAGGCGATCGTCGATTCCGGCGCCCGCTCCGTCGTGGGTGGCGGGGATTCCGCAGCCGCCGCGCACAAGCTCGGCTTCGCCGACAAGATGACTCACATATCGACGGGCGGGGGCGCGACGCTCGAGTATCTCGAGGGCAAAGAGCTGCCCGGCATCGCCGCGCTGCGCAGCTCGGCCCCAGCGTGAGCGCGCCCGCGCTGCTGTGCTGCCAGCCTGACCGGCCGAAGGCGGGCGTGTGAGACGCAGGCGTCCGCTGTTCGCGGCCAACTGGAAGATGCACAAGTCGCCGCAGGAAGCCCGCGCTTACGTCACCGCGTTCTTGCCGGAGGCGGAGTCGCTCGTGGCCAGCGTCGACATCGTCTTGCTCGCGCCGTTCATCGACTTGGAATGCGTTTGCGATGCGCTCAGCGGATCGACCATCGGCTTCGGCGCGCAAGACTGCTTTTGGGAGCGCGAGGGCGCCTTCACTGGCGAGGTCAGCGCCTCGATGCTCAAAAAGATCGGATGCTCTCACTGCGTCGTCGGCCACTCAGAACGGCGCCGGCTGTTCGGCGACACCGACGAGACCGTCGGGCGCAAGGTCACCGCTCTGCTCGCCGAGGACATCACGCCGATCGTCTGTGTTGGTGAATCGCTCGACGAGAACCGGGCGGGCCGCACCGCGGAGAGAGTGCAGGAACAGCTGCGCGCCGGCCTCGGCTACCTGAGCGATGCGGAGCGTGCGGTGCTCGTCATCGCCTACGAGCCGGTGTGGGCGATCGGCACGGGGTTGGCCGACAACCCGAAATCCGCCAACAACACGATCCAGACCATCCGATCGGCGGCGGGCGGTCTGGGCGAGGCGCGGATCTTGTACGGCGGTTCCATGACCGCTGAGAACTCTGCGGCCTTTTGCGCCGAGTCGGACATCGACGGCGGCCTGGTCGGCTCGGCCAGCCTGGACCCGAACAAGTTCGTGCGATTGATCGCGAGCGCGACGCAGGTCTTTGACGCCCGCTGACACGAGCGGCGCAGCGCCGTCCGCGCGCCGCGTCATCCTGTGCGTCTTGGACGGCTTCGGATGTTCCGACGAGACGCGCGGAAATGCCGTGGAAGCCGCCAACCTGCCCAACTTCGATCGGCTCGTGGCGAAATATCCGCACACCCGCATCGGCGCAGCGGAAGAAGCCGTCGGGCTGCCGCCCGGTCAGCAAGGCAACAGTGAAGTCGGCCATTTGAACCTCGGGGCTGGCCGCATCGTGCTGCAAAGTGTCACGCGCATCGACGCGTCCGTCGACGATGGAACGTTCGCGAATAACCCGGTCTTGCGGCAATGCTTCGCTCATGTCACGCGCACCGGCGGTACGCTGCATCTCCTTGGACTCGTGTCTTCCGGCGGCGTGCACTCCTCGCTCAAGCATCTGACCGGATTGATGGATGCGGCCGAAGGCGAAGGCGTACCGGTGAGGATCGCAGCGTTCTTGGACGGGCGCGACACTCCGCCGCGCAGCGCCGGATCGTTCCTGCAGTCCATCGTGGACCGCTGCAACGCGCAGGGCGACGCCGGCATTTCGATGATCTGCGGCCGCTATTATGCGATGGACCGCGACAAGCGTTGGGAACGGACGCAGCTTGCTTACGATGCTTTGCTCAATGGCAAAGGCCAGACGGCCGGCACGGTCGCCGAGGCGCTGCAACGCGCCTATGACGACGGGCTGACGGATGAATTCGTCAAGCCGGTCATCATCGGCGAGCCGCGGCCTATCATCAGAGACGGCGATGCGGCTCTGTTCTTCAACTTCCGGCCGGATCGAGCTCGCCAGCTGACGCGCGCCCTGTCGCAGCCGGATTTCGCCGAATTCCCGGTTCGACATCTGACCGATTTTCTGTTCGCCTCGATGACGTTGTACGATCAGTCCTTTTCCAACCCCGTGATGTTCGGCAAGCTCTTCGAGGACTGGACGCTCGGCCAGGTGGTCGCGGAAGCATCGTTTCCTCAGCTGCGGTTAGCTGAGACTGAGAAATACGCACACGTCACCTACTTCTTCTCGGGCGGCCGCGAGGAACCGTTTGCCCAAGAGGACCGAGTCCTCGTGCCGTCCGCGCGCGATGTCGGGACTTATGACAAGCTGCCCCAAATGCGGGCGCGCGAGATCACCGACAAAGCCGTCGAGGCCATTGCGTCAAAGCGCTACCCGCTGGTCATCATGAACTTGGCAAACCCTGACATGGTAGGGCACTCAGGGAAGTGGGATGCGATCGTCAGCGCACTGGAAGTGGTCGACGAATGCATCGGGCGCTTGGTGACCGCCACCCTGGAAAGCGATTCCATCTTGCTGGTCACGGCCGATCACGGCAATGCAGAGCAGAAGATCGATCTCGCGACCGGCAGCGAGCTGACCGCCCACACGTGCAACCCGGTGCCTTTGATCGCGGTCAGCCGGGAGACGCTGGGTTCTTTCAAATCGGGTGGGAAGCTGTGCGACGTTGCCCCGACCATCTGTCAATTGCTGGAGCTTCCTCAACCGGCCGTCATGACCGGTCACACGCTGCTGACCGCCTGATCTGCTCCCCGGCCGTGCCATTGTGAACGGCGTTCACAACTCGGTCACAAACCTGCGCCACTCCGTCTAAATCTCCATCGTAGGGTAGCCTCCATCGCTCCTTCGGAGGCTCTTCTCATGGATCTTTCCGATGCTCTTTCCACCGCGGCCGGCGGCATGCACGTGCAATCCGATAAGCTCGACGTCATCGCAGAGAATCTCGCCAACGCTTCGACGACGGGGTATCGCGCGCGTACGTTTGAGGTCGCGGCGTCGTCCGGAAGTCTTCGTTCGAGCACCGCATCGGTCGAAAGCCAAGGCGCTCTGCGGCGCACCGGCGTCTCAACCGACGTGGCGTTGGTTGGGCCCGGATACTTCTGCCTGGCGACGCCCGATGGAGTGCGCTACACGCGCGACGGCCGTTTTTCGGTGGACGCCGACGGATACTTGGCGAGCGCACAAGGCCACCGGGTGCTGGGATCGTTCGGAGCGGTCCGCTTTCCGCATGGCGCGAGCATCGACGCCGCCGGCAATGTCATGACCGGAAAAAGGGCCTTCGACCGTCTGCGCATTGCGGCGTTCGATCGTCCCTTGCAAAGCGGCGACTCGTCAGGGCTCTTCGCAGAGATGCGCAGGGTGATATCACGCTCGCCGGCGCGCGTGCAATCGGGCTTCTTAGAAGACTCCGGCGTGGACGCCATCTCCCAGATGACGGCGCTCATCACGGCGCAGCGCGCGTTTGAAGCCAATCAGAAATCGGTCCAGCAGGCCGACGAGACTTTGAAGCGCGTGGTGACCGACGTGCCGGCGGTACGCTCGTGAATCGCACGCTCGCGGTTGCGGCGGCAGGCATGGCCACGCAGCAGCTCGTGCTGGACGACATCGCGGCCAATCTGGCCAACGTGGACGTCCCCGGCTTTCGCGTCAGCCGAGCGGACTTCGCCGCCCTCATCACTGCGGACGGGCGTGCCATCGCTCCGCAAACCGCGGCTCCGCAACGGCTCTTCACCCAAGGACGCTTGGACTTCACGAACAACGATCACGACCTCGCCGTCGACGGCGAGGGATTGTTCGCCGTGCGCACCACTGGCGGCCAACTCGCTTTTACGCGAGCCGGCAACTTCGAAAGCGATCGAAACGGCCGGCTGCGCCTGCCGAACGGGGCCGCCTTGGACGGCGTGAGGCTGCCGGCGGCGACGACGTCCGTTCGTGTCGACGAGAACGGACGGATCGCGTGCCAGGTCGCGGGTCGTCGCGGCGACATCCCGGGCGGCCGCGTTCGCCTCGTGACGTTTGACGACAACGCCGCCCTGCGCTTGGATCCCGACGGTCTCTTCCATCCGGCTGCCGCCGCCGGACACATGCATCGCGCAAGCGACAACAATCCGCTCGGCCGCATCAAGCAACGTTATCTCGAGCGCGCCAATGTCACCGTGGTCTCGGCGATGATGGCCGTGCTCGCCGCGCAGCGCGCTTACGAGGCGAACGCGAAGGCCGTGCAAGCGGCCGACGAGATGCTGCGGCTGGCGAACAATCTGGAACGCGGCTAGATGAATCAGCCGCAGCTGCTCGGCCTGTGCCGCCAATTCGAAGCGGTGCTGTTGCGATGCATCCTGCCGTCGTCGATGTTCGCAAAGCGCGATCTGGGAGCGAGTTCGTCGAGCGACGGTGCGGGCGAGGACAGCGCAGCCCGGCCCAGCCCGCTCGATGGGCTCTTCGCCGACGCGTTTGCCCAAGCGCTCGAGCGCGCGGGCGGCGTCGGTCTGGCCGCCGATCTTTACCGTGGCCTCAGCCGGGAACGGTCATCGCCTGAAAACCGATGAAAGCAGCGCTGGAAGACACCATCGAGGATCTGGCCCGCACATTCGCGGCGTCGCGCGCCCGTGAGGACCGCGAACGGCTCTGCGAAGCCGCGCTGCCGATGGTGCGCCGCCTCGCGACCGCCGTGCTGCGCCGATTGCCGGCTCACTTCGCGCCCGATGATCTCGTAGGCGACGGCTGTTTGGGCTTGCTGCGCGCGGTCGACCGCTTCGACCCATCTCATGGCATCGCGTTCGAGATCTGGGCGGCGCGCATCGTCCGCGGCGCGATGCTCAACGGGCTGAGAAGAATGGACGTGATCCCCGAACGCGTGAGGCGCGACGCGCGCAATCTCGATCAGGCTCGCTGGCAGCTCGCACAGCACGGAGGACAGTCGCCCAGCGACTCAGCCGCCGCGGCCGGCGCCGGCTTGAGCGAACGGAAGCTCAACGCAGTGCTGTTGGCCTTGCGGCGCGCGGTGCCCCTATCGCTGGATGCGCCTGTGGGAATAACGGAGCAAGGCGCCTCTTTGGGGGAACGGATCGAGGCTGAGACCGCGGATCCCGCCGCGATCGTGGCCCAACAGTCCGTCAACGCCGCTCTTGTGCGGGCGGTCAGAACCTTGTCGGCTCGCGAGCGGCTTATCATCGCCTCGTTCTATGCGGGGGACACCACCTTCCGCGCCATCGGAGGGCGGTTAGGCATCAGCAAGCAGCGCGTCTCGCAGATCCACGGCCGCGCGATCGCGAGCTTGCGCGCGATGCTCGCCCTGGCCGCTGTCGACGCATGACCGTGGACGCATCGGTATCGGGCCGCGAAAATCAGGTTTCAGGTGCGCCGGCCGCAGCGCCCGCCGCGATCACCTCGTATGCAGGCGTGGGCGGCTTGGAGACTGCCGGCGCAATCGTGGCCGGCATACCGAACGGAGACGTGATCGTGTTGAGCGCGCGAGCCCTTTTGCTCGTGAACGCCGGGCGCCTTTTCAAAGCGCTTGTCATCAGAGGTTTAGAAGCGCTCCACCGCAGCATCGACATCGGGGGAAACCGCAGCGTCTGCCTCGAGCACGGCGGCTACCGGCTGAATTAGGGCAGACCAAATGCTGCAGAACCGGAGCTAGGGTTGCGAGCGGATCTGCTTTACGAGGCCGTCTTGATGCCCGGCGCGACCTCGTCCATCAACTGGAGCTGGCGCGACAAGAAGTTGCGCAAGTCGTGTTTGGCGGCGCTGGTCTTGTCGAGCACCCGTTGTAGATCCGCTCTGGCCTCGATGATCTGCTGCTTCAGCCCTTGCAGCTCATCGTCCACCTCGACGCGCGCCTGCTGCTTGATGAGGTCGACTTCCTTATGAGCTGACGCTTTGAGTTCGTCCGCTGTGCGCTGAGCCAGCACGAGCGTGCTGCGCAAGCTGTCTTCCATCGCCTTGAAATGCGAGACTTTGTCCTGAAGCTCGCTGATGTTTCCCAAGAGGCGGCCCCGCTCTTCGATGTGGGCCTCCAGCGTCTCGATGATCTCGTCGAGGAACTGATCGACGTCCTCGCGCGCGTAGCCTTGGATGGCCTTCTTGAACTCTTTGTGCTGAACGTCGACCGGCGTGAGCTTCACCGCCGGATCCGGCATCTCAGTAGCCTTCATAGCCGACGGCCGTGGCCACGTCGCTGTCGCGGGCGCTGACCGGAACGTTGGCCGGTACGAACAGGTAGATGCCCTCGCCCAGACGCTGCATCTTGCCGTCGACCGTATAGACCACGCCGCTCAGGAAATCCACCACGCGTTGCGTGAGGGCGCGGTCGGCCCCCACGAGGTTGACGACGATATGACGAGCGGCCCGAAGGTTATCGGCGATCTCCGTCACCTCTTCGTAGCGGCGCGGATGGAAAATCGACACGCCCCTGCATCTGCCGCTGCCTTTGTCGCTGAACTGGACGACGTTCTTGCGCGGCGCCTCTTCGATGCCGCCATCCTCAAATTCGTCGTCGCCCTCAACGCGTAAGAAATTGGTGAACTTCGACCACATGCCCATAACTATTCCTCTCCCTCTACCCACGGAGGCTTTGGTCTGGGACCGAACAGGCCCGTGCCTATCCTGATCATGTTCGAGCCCGCTCGCAGCGCCGGCTCGAGATCGCCGCTCATCCCCATCGAAAGCGTGTCGACGCTCGGATGGAGCGCGCGTAGCTGCGCAAGACAGGCGGACGCCTGAGAGAAAGCCGCCCTCGAACCGGCCGGATCTTCCGGCCCTATTGTCATGACGCCGCGAAGGCGCAGATGGTCGTGCCCGGCCACCGCTGCAGCCAAGATGCCGGCGTCCTGCACCGGAACGCCTTGGCGGCGATCGCCGGTGGCGTTGATCTGGAGGAGCACATCGAGGGTTTTACCCGCCCCCTGCGCGCCGCTGTTCAAGGCGGCGGCTGTATCTGCCCCATCGATGGTTTGCACCCAGTCGAAGAGTTCCGCGATGCGGCGGGCTTTCTTGCGCTGCACCCTGCCGATGTAGTGGCGCCGTAGGGGAACCGGCGGCCAGCTCACCTGCGCAAACTTGCGCACGGCTTCTTGGTAGTAGTTCTCACCGATGTCCGTGAGATTCGCCGCTATTGCCGCCTCGATCGCCTCCGCGCCAAATCCTTTGCTGACGGCCACGATGGTCACGCCCTCGCCCGTCCGGCCGCAGTCTGCGCATACGCTGCCAATCCGGGACCTCAGCGCCTTCAGCGCTTTCTGAATGCGCGCTCCGTCGAGAGCGATGGACGCTTTTGACATGCTCAACGTTCCGATGAATTTTGCCATTCTCCTCCGCGCCGCAGCCGCGCGGCGGCGCTCACACCGGATCCAACAACGCAGCGCTGCACGTCGCGCGCCACGCCTCGAAGCGTTGCTCGACGATGGCGGCCCGCGCAGCGCGAGCCAATCCGCTCATGTACGCGATGTTGTGCAGGCTCACGAGCCGGGGACCCAAGGCTTCCTCGGCGCGAAAGCAATGAGCCAGATATGCGCGCGAAAATTCCGCGCACACGTCGCAAGCGCAATCCGCGTCCAGCGGCCGAAAATCGTCGCGCATGGATGCGTTGCGCAGATTCACGCGCCCGCGCGTCGTCAGCGCCAACGCGTGGCGCGCGCAGCGAGTCGGATACACGCAGTCGAACATGTCCACGCCGGCCGCAATGCAATCGAGCAGATCTTCAGGCGTGCCAACGCCCATGAGGTAACGCGGCTTATCGACGGGCAATTCCGCGCAGCACAGCTCCACCATGGAAAGACCGGCGGATCGTCCCTCTCCCACCCACAGCCCTCCCAACGCGTATCCTGGAAAATCCAGCTCGGCCAAGGCCCGGCATTGCTCGCGGCGCAGCCCCGCAAACGTCGAGCCTTGCACGATGGCAAAGGTCAACTGGGCCGACGGCTGGATCGCTGCGCACGCTCGGCGCGCCCAAGAAAGCGTACGGTTTGCAGATGCGCGGGCGGCTGCCTCGTCCACTCCTGCCGGCGCGCAGTCGTCCAAGACCATCGCGATGTCGCTCCGCAGCTGCTCCTGGATGCGCACGACCGATTCGGGCGTGAAGGTATGCCGCGAACCGTCCAGGTGCGATGCGAAGTGGTACCCTTCATCGTCAACCGTGGAGAGCCGCGCCAATGAGAACACTTGAAAGCCGCCGCTGTCCGTCAGGATCGTCCCCGGCCAAGACATGAAGGCGTGCAGGCCTCCTGCCTTAGCGATCAGGTCCGCACCCGGACGCAGATACAGATGATAAGCGTTGGCGAGGATGAGGCGCACGTTCAGACGAGTGAGTTCGGCCGGCGCCAAGCCCTTCACCGAAGCCTGGGTGCCGACGGGCATGAAGACGGGCGTGGGGATCTCGCCGTGGGCGGTGTGCAGCGTTCCCGCCCGTGCGGCGCCATCGCGCGCGGCCAATGTCAGGCAGCTCACGAGGATCGCGCGCGCAGACAGCGGACCAGCATGGCGAAATCCTCCGGCCAAGCAGCCGTAAATGCGAGCGGCTCTCCGCTGATCGGATGAGCGAACGACAGCCTGGCCGCGTGCAGCGCCTGGCGGGGCATGTCGTGAGAGGGTTCGGCCGGTCCATACACCACATCGCCTACGATCGGATGACCCACTGCGCCGAGATGGACCCGAATCTGGTGAGTGCGGCCGGTCTCAAGCGACAGCTCGAGCAACGCGGCCTCGCCGTCGCCTGTGCGATAGCGCTCGCGCACGCGATAGTGAGTGACGGCCCGGCGGCCGCCCTCGCGCACGGCGAATTTGGTTCGGTCCTGTGGGTCGCGGCCCAGCGGCGCGTCGATCACGCCTCTCGCGTGCGCGGGGCTGCCGAGCACGACCGCGTCATATTCCCGCGCGATGCGGCGGCCGGCCATCGCCTGCGTCAGCGCCAGCATGGCTGTTTCCGTCTTCGCGATGACGAGCAGCCCCGACGTGTCCTTGTCCAGCCGGTGGACGATTCCCGGACGCCTCACGCCGTTGATCGAGGGCAACGGGCCGAGCTTCGCGAGCAGCGCGTTCACGAGCGTCTTGTCGCGACTGCCGGGCGCGGGATGCGTCGCCATGCCGGCGGGTTTGTTCACGACGCAAAAATCCGCTTCGTCGTGGATGATGTCGATCGGGATGTCTTGGGGCGCTGCGTCCGCGTCGCGCGGCGGCGGCAAGGCCACCTCGATCCGCCAGTTCGCCTCGACCACGAGCGATGGTTTTGCCGCTCGTCCATCCACGAGCACTCGCCCGCCGCGGATGAGCTCCGCGCACAGGCTGCGCGAGCGCGCGAGATGCGTGGCGACGACGCTGTCAAGCCGGCGCCCGGCGTCTTCTGCGTCGGCGAAGAATTGCCGGCGCTCGGTCATTCCTCGGCGCTGACGGTCGGGACCGCGGCGGCAACGCTGAGTTCGTCGCTGGGCGGCGAGGCCGCACCGCGCTGATCCTGCACCAGCATCTGCAGGAGCAAAACGGTGACGCCGACCGTGATGGCGGAATCTGCGATGTTGAACACCGGCCAAACGCGCAGGTCGATAAAATCGTGGACGTAGCCGAAGTGCACGCGGTCGATGATGTTGCCGATGGCGCCTCCGAAGATCAGTCCGAAAGCAGCATGGACGGACGCGCTCGCGCCTTCCCTGCGATACCACAGGTAGAACGCGATCAGAACGGTCGCGGCCGCCGCCGTCAGCAGGAGCGGATGCGTCCCGAACAACCCGAACGCGCCATGGTAATTCTGCACGTACGTCAGATAGAGGATATGCGGGATGACGATGCGGCTCTCGCCGGGCAGGAAATCCGCGGCGATGGCGTGTTTGCTGAGCTGATCTGCCACGACGGTGACGAGCGCCAGCGCGAGAGCCGCGGCGGACTTCAGCACGACGCCGTCATTTGGCCGGCTTTTGCAGCAGCCGCAACAGGTCCTGAAGCAACTGGCTCACGCCCGGCAGATGCGTCGCGATGATCCGTTCGGTGACCGCGACGATGATCGAGACCAACAGCGTGGCTCCCAAAATCGTGCCGAGGCCGCGGGCAAGGCCGGCGAGGAAGTTCAGCCACAAGAGCCGAGCCGGCCGCTGCAGCAATCCGATGTAGTCGCCGAGGTTCAGCCGCTCGACGATTTTTGCGATGCGGTCGACCTCGCGGGTGATCGCACGGACCTGCTCTTCGGAGATCGGCGGTACCGGCGTTTCTTTGCCGTCGTGGGGCTGGGGCGCCAGCATCAGCCCCCCATCTCCTGCTCGATGCGCATCCGCACCGTTTCCAGGAACGCTTGGAACATGCGCAGGAAGTGGAAGAGCGTCGAATGCGTGCCTGCGCGTTGCGCGTCGAACCCAAGAATCGCCGCCGCGATGATGGAAGCGACGACTCCTGCGATCGCACCGCCGGCGAAGTTGCCCGCGAATATATGCAGCGGGTTGGCCCAATATCTGGCGGCCGGCCGGGCACCCAGACGGACGAGCACCATGCGCAGCTGACGAACCGATTCCAGCGTGTCGGCCACGCTAGACCGCTCCCGCGGGCGCAGGCTTGTCGTACGCGGCTACCAGGCTTTCGATGCTTTGCCCCGTCAGGTATGAAATGTAGACGGGGACGAGCGGCAGCACGCATGGTGAGATGAACGAGACGAGGCCCGCCACGAACACAGCCCCGATGGAGAGCACGTCCCCCGATGCTTCCGGACCGGTCCCGACGTTGGCCAACGCGGGGAACGACTTGTAGAGCCAGCCGGTGAAGCGCAAGAATGAATTGGTGACGAGCACAAGTCCCATCGCGATCACGATCAACCCCGCCACGATCTCGATGGCCGGCAGATAGCGCTTGATGCGGTTGAGAAACGGCAGCACCCACTGCAGGGCCAACGCTGTGGCCAGCAGCGGCAACGCCAGTCCCATCGAGTAGATGAAGAGTAATCCAATGCCCGACGCGATGGTCTTCTCCTCGCTCGCGTAACCGAGCACGGCGGCGAGGATGGGCCCGATGCACGGCGACCAGCCGGCTGCAAAACCGATGCCGACAAGAAACGAACTGAAATAATTCGCGTTCGAGCGGCGAAAGCGCAGACGTTTGTCCATGGCAAGCCAGGAGAGGCGGAACAGGCCAAGCATGTTAAGCCCAAGAACGATGACCACCACACCGAATATGCGGGTGATCACGATCCGATATTCGGCGAAGAGCTGTCCTAAGGCGCTCGCGGTGGCTCCCGCTGCGATGAAGACCAGCGTAAACCCGGCGATGAAGACGAGCGAGTGCGCGACCACGTCGCGCCGCGATGCTTGCGCCGGGGGCAAGACCGGCGCGTCCGCGCCTGCTGTCACGCTCATCGTGCGTACCGCCTGTTTTGCGGGGGTATCAATTCAAATCGCATCACGGTTACATGGATTATCGTCAGCTCGTGCGGCGAACGCATCGGGGCGGCGATGATCGGGCTTGAAGGGGCGCCGGTGGCGACGCTTGCCGGCGGGGCTCACTGGTTCGAATACCCTCACATCGATCCGGTTGCCCTGCATATCGGAAGGCTGGCAATCCGGTGGTACGGGTTGAGTTACCTTTTCGGCGCCATTCTCGTCTACCTCCAGCTGCAAAGCGCTCGCAGCCGCGATCGCACCGGCATGACCGTCGATCAAGCACAGGAGCTCGTCGTCTACGCGATGATCGGCGTCATCGTCGGCGGGCGCGCGCTGTTCGTGATCGCCGATATGCTCACGCCGCCAAGCGCAGGCGGCCATCCGCTTTCGTACTATCTGAGCAATCCGCTGGAGTTCATCAGCATCTGGCACGGGGGCATGGCCTTTCACGGGGGGTTCCTCGGCGCGCTCGGCGGGATCTGGTTCTTCGTGCGCCGCAACGCTCTCAAGTTTTTCCGCGTGTGCGATGAGGTCGCGTTATGGATGCCTGTGGCCATCACCCTCACGCGCATCACCAACTTCATCAACGGCGAGCTGCCGGGCCGCGTCACTGACGCTCCGGTCGGCTTCCTCTTCCCTGGTTTCGCGGGCTATCGCTATCCATCGCAGCTGTTCGAGGCTCTCGGGATGCTCGTCGTCGTCCTGCCGCTGCTGTGGTTGTTGCATGCCACGAAGTGGCGGCGCGACGGCCTCATCTTCTGGGCCTTCATCGCCACCTATGGGCTCGTGCGCACGGTGGTCGAGTTCTATCGCGAGCCTGGAATCATCGTTCTCGGGTTGACCGCCGCCCAGTATCTCACGCTGATCATGCTCGTGGTGGGCGGCGTCATGATGTGGCGGGCACAGCGCACGAGCGCGGAAGCGCCCCGGACGACAGCTTCCGGGCGCGTGGCGAGGAAGTCCGCGCAGCGGCCTTAAGCGTCTGCTTTGGCGAGCGCGATGGCCACGCCGTCGGAGGACGCCGTCTCGAAAGACGGGCGGAAATCTTGGCCGGCGACGCGGGCTAACGTCTCAGTCATGATGTAATCGCGCCACACGCCCAGCGCTTCCTCATAGTCGCCATGCGCGCGCATCCTCAAGAAGATGCGATCCGTCACGTCCAAGCCCGCCTGCTTGCGGGCATCCTGCACCGCGCGTACGATCTCACGCGCAAGCCCTTCGAGCAGCAAGTCGCGATCGACGCCTGTATCCAGCGCCACCAGCATGCCGTCGTTCTCCGCAAAAGCGAAGCCGTGCGCGGACTTGCTGTCCACCAAGACGTCGTCCGGCTCAAGGACGAACGTCTCGCCGTCGAGTTTGAGCTCGACCGCCTTGCCGGCGGCCACAGCCGTCGCCACGCTGCGCGCGTCCGCGGACGCAAGCGCTTCGCGCACCGTTCCCAAATGTTTTCCGAAGCGCGGGCCCAGACGAGGCAGGTTCGGCCGTAAGCCATACTCGATGAACTGCGCCTCCAGGCCGACGAGCGCCATGTCCTTGACGTTGAGCTCATCCAAAACGAGCGAGCGGAAACGCAGGAGCGCGGCTCGATCCGCTTCGGATCGCACGCGGATATGCGCGGCGCGCAATGGTTGCCGCGTCTTGATCTTGGCGCCCGCGCGCGCTTGCCGTCCAAGATCTACCGCTTGGCGTGCGACGTTCATCGCCTGCAGCAGCGACTCGTCGAGCGTGGCGGCTTGCACCTGTGGCCAGGCGCAAAGATGCACGCTGTTCCCCGCGCAAGAGTCCACGGGAGCGACCAGATACTGATAGAGGGACTCAGCCAAGAAGGGAGTGAACGGCGCGAGCAAGAGCGTCACGCCGGTGAGGCACTCATAGAGCGTCGCATAGGCTGCTCGTTTGTCGGGCCCGACGCCGCTGCCCCAAAAGCGGTCTCGCGAAAGGCGCACGTACCAGTTGGAGAGATCATCCACGAAGCGTTCGATCGCACGGCCTGCCGTCTGGGCGTCGTAGTTTTCCAAAAGCGCCGTGACGTCAGCGGTCAGCTGCGCAAGCTCGCCCACCGCCCAACGGTCGAGATCGGTCCGTTGCGAGAGGTCCACGGGCTCGGGCCTGCCGATGCCGTCGGCGTTCGCGTAGAGGCTGAAAAACTTCGCAGTGTTCCACAGCGTGCGGATCAAGCGGTGCGAGCCGTCCTCGATGAGCTCGAGTGATACGCGCTTGGAATCGCCGGGCGGACTGCCGGTTATAAAGTACCAGCGCAGTGCGTCGGCGCCCAGCGTATCGAAGACGGAGTATGGGTCAAGCACGTTGCCGCGCGACTTGCTCATCTTCTCGCCAGCCGCATCGACGACGAGACCCAGGCAGATGACGTTCTTGTACGCCGGCGAGTCGAAGAGCATGGTCGCGATGGCGTGCAGGCTGTAGAACCAGCCGCGCGTCTGATCGACCGCCTCGCAGATGAAATCCGCCGGAAAACTTTGCCTGAAGCCGTCGCCATGCGCAAAGGGGTAGTGGAACTGGGCGTACGGCATCGAGCCTGAATCAAACCAGGCATCCAAAACCTCGGGCACGCGCCGGTATTCGCGGCCCTCATGCACGAACGTGACGTCGTCGATCGCGGGCCGGTGCAAATCGAGTTGGGGGAGATCCCGCCCGCATCGCTCCTCGAGCTCCGCCAGCGATCCCATGCAGACGTGGTTGACGCCATCCGTCCAGACCGGCATGGGCGTTCCCCAGAAGCGCTCGCGCGAGATCGCCCAGTCGACGTTGTTCTCGAGCCAGTTCCCGAAACGGCCGTGCTTGATCGTCTCCGGGACCCAGTTGATCTGTTCGTTGTTCGCGAGCAGCCGGTCTTTGAACGCGGTGGTGCGGATGAACCATGCGGTCTTCGCGATGTACAGCAGCGGGTCACCGGTGCGCCAGCCGAACGGATAGTTGTGGCGGTACATCTCGGACCGGAACATCAAGCCCCGGCGCTGCAAATCTGCGATGATCGGTTTGTCGGCGTCTTTGAAGAAAAGTCCGGCGCCGACGGCGACTTCCTCTACGACGTGGCCCGTGTAGTCGACGCTGTAATAGATGGGCAGATCGTGCGCTTTTCCGAGCGCCAGATCGTCGGGACCATAGGCCGGCGCGATGTGGACGATGCCCGTGCCGTCTTCCGTCGTTACGAAAGTCGCCGGGATGACGTAATGCTTGTCCTGTGCGCTCGTACAGTAGCTGTAGAGCGGTTCGTAACGGATGCCCGCCAGCGCTGCGCCGGCCACCTGCTCCACGATGCGCACGTCTTCGCTGTGAAATACTTTGCCCATCAGCGGCTCGGCCACGATGAGGCGCTCGCCGCTGCGCTCGACGACGCAGTACGTCACGTCGGGATGCACCGCCAGCGCCATATTGGCGGGCAGCGTCCACGGCGTCGTGGTCCATGCCAAAAACGATGTGTTCGAATTATCGCTGCGCCGGAACCGCACGTAGACCGAAGGGTCGTCCACCATGCGATAGCCTTGCGCGACCTCATGATCGGACAGCGTGGCGCCGATGCGCGGATCGTATGGGACCGATTTGTAGTCTTGCACGATAAAGCCGCGGTCCCACAACTGCTTGAAAATCCACCACACAGTCTCGATGTAGTCGTTGTTGAGCGAGACATAGGGATCGCTCAAGTCGACCCAATAGCCCATGCGCTCCGTCATGCGGTTCCAGTCGGCGACATAGCGAAAGACGCTCTCGCGGCAGCGTCGCGTGAATTCCGCGATACCGACTTCGGCCTCAATGCGGCTCTTGTCCAAAATGCCGAGCTCTTTTTCGATCTCATGCTCGACCGGCAGGCCATGGGTGTCCCAACCGGCCTTGCGCGGAACGTATCGGCCGCGCATGGTGTGAAAGCGCGGATAGAGATCCTTGAACGCGCGCGCCAGCACGTGGTGCACGCCGGGCTTGCCGTTGGCCGTCGGCGGCCCTTCGTAAAAAGAGTAGCGAGCGCCCGACTTCGTTTGTTCGAGACTGCGCTCGAACACGCGTTGATCGCGCCAAAAGGTCAGCACCGCTTGTTCTCTCGCGACGTTGTCCGGCTTATCGGGGATGGGAGGGAAGCGCAGAGCGGTCATGGCCGAGCCGCGGCCAGGACGCTCGTCTTGCGTGCGTGCAGGGCGCGGAAGATCGCTTCTTGCGTGATGATGCCGACCAAGACGCCGGCTTCGAAAACCGGCAGTTCGCTGCGGCCGCTGTCATGCAAAGCCGCCAGCGCATCGCGGGCGCTTGCCTCTTCGCGCAGCGGCGGCGCACCGAGCGGCGACATGATGGCGCTGACCGGCGTGCTCGGCCAGCGCTGCAACGGAATGCCGGCGGTTTGCCGCACATCTGCTATCCCGACCAACACTCCGGCGCGAACCACGGGATACGCGGCTCCCGGCAAACCTGCGATCTCCCCGATGAACTCGCCCACCGTCGTGTCGGCGGGAACGGGGATCAGCTTGGTCAGCATGCATTCGCGCACGCTGAGCTGCTCCAGCGCAAGGTCGACGCGCGCTTGGCGCGCGCTCGTCATGGCCGCTTGCGCCAGAAACGATCCGATGACCATCCACCACACGCCGCGATACTCGTGCTCTCCCAAGACGAAGTACAGGCCGCAGCCGGCAAGGCAAACAGCTACGACCAAGCTCACCACGCTTGCCGTTCCCGTGGCGCGTGCTTGGCTGCGCTTGTGCATCCACAGGAGCGCTCGCAAGATGCGTCCGCCGTCGCTCGGGAACGCAGGCAAAAGATTGAAGACCGCGAGCATGCCGTTCGCCGCCGCCAAGAAGACGCAGAACGTCCAGCCCCAGGTCCAGTGCAGCGCGTGGACTGCGACGGAGATCAGCAGGAACACCGCGGCCAAAACGAGGCTGAGCGCTGGGCCCGCCGCTGCCATGGCCAACTCTGCTGCGGGCGACGGTGGCTCGCGCAGTATCGACGCCACGCCGCCGAAGAGGAACAGCGTGATGCCTTCGATGGGAATGCCCAGGCGGCGGGCGACCAACGCGTGGGCGAATTCATGCGCAACGACGCTTGCGAACAAGACCAGCGATGCGATGAGGCCTAAGACGATGCTGTTGACTTCATTGAGATCGGCGTCGAAATAGCGCACCGCCACGGTCGCGGACCATGCGAACAAGACGTAAATGATCAGCCAGCTGGGGTGGATGGCGACTCCGATGCCGGCGATGCGGCCGATCCGCCAAACAGTGCGCAGACGCATATGTTCCTTTTGTTCCGACGCTTACGAGGCGGCCCCCTCTACCAACTCCTGCAGCCAGTCGAACGAGCGCGACGCGCGCTCGCGCAGCACGCGGCTGCCGGCCTGCAAGTGCGCGCCTAAGCGCTCGCGGTCTTCCCACAACTGCGCAGCACGATCTGCAGCCGTTCCCGGGTGCAGAGGAGGCAGCGGATACGAGAGGCTGCTGCACAACGCTTCGATCTTGGGATCGTAAGGGACCGCGAGAAACGGCAGCCCGACGCGCGCCGCCAGGATCAGCGCGTGCAGCCGCATGCCAATCAACGCGCTGCAGCGGCGGAACAGGGCGGTCATCGTCGCCAGCGTGTAGCCGCCCCCCAACAAAACTGGTGACGTTCCGCATCGCCTGATGATGGATACGCACGCCACGACGTCGACGGGCCTCTGAAACGGAATCAGCACGACGTGCGCCCCATACCGGCTTGCGAGCAGGTCGATCGCCGCCGCGATGTCAGCGCTCAGGCGCTCGAGCGCGCGCGAGGGCCGCACAACCACAGCGACGAGCGGTCCTTCAGAGGGTATGCCCTCTGCCGCAAGCGTGCGCTCGGGTCCGCGCGCGTCGAACTCGCTGTCCGCATCGACCGATTCTTCTGCCAAGAAAACGGGGTCGGCTCCGAGCCGCACGTCCGCCGACGGGATGAGGGCGCGCAGGATGGCCCCGCTTTCGGCGTCTCGGACGACGGCAAGGTCCACTCGTGCGCAGCTGCGGCGCACGATCTGTTTGCCGGCGAAATTCAGCGGTCCGATGCCCTGCGCGAAGATCGCCGACCTGCGGTTGTCCTTTGCCGCCTGGTGGACGAGCCCGGCATAATACAACAGGCTGCGCACGCTCGTGCTCGTCTGCAACAGGCCGCCGCCGCCGCTGACAAAAACGTCACAGCGACGCAGCGCTTCACGGACGACCCCGAACGATGAGCGCGGCACAGCCTTCACTCCGAACGCCGACGACGTGAGATCCGGCGTCGCAGAGAGGACGGTGAGGACGTCCAACGGACGGCGCCTCCGCCACTCCCTCACGAAGATCTCGAGGATCGCCTCGTCGCCGAAATTGCCGAACCCGTAGTAGCCTGAGAGCAGAAGATGAGCGCGGGATTCCCTCATTTCGATCGCGCCGCGCCTCGGTTGAGCCTGCCATTGAGCGCGGCGTAAAGGTACTGCAGCATGAGGCCGATGATCGCGCCGAACAACAAGCCGTTGAAGACGCGCAGCATCGTGACGGCGAGCGGTGTGTGGATATGCGTGAAGGTGTCAAGCACATCGGACAACGCGATCGCGGCCGCAAAGACGATGAGCCAGCCTGCGACGCGTCGATGCTGCCTGGTCAAAGCGGGCAGCAGCACGATCGCGGGAAACCCGATCAAGAATTCTTTGAAGCGCGGACGAGCGCCGACGAGAGAGGTCAGCGCCCCGCGCACGTGCGTCTCAAGCCCGGAGACCCCGATGTCAGGCTGGTTGCCCGAGCGGCTCACGAGCACCAACGCCGCCGTGGCGAGCACGAGCGTTGCCGCGAACTGCCACACGCGCAACGGCGCCGCGGCCACGCCGCGGACGCGAAGGCGCGCGCCGAACAGATCGGTGAAGGCATAGATGGCGAGCAGCAGCAGCGGAGGCGCCACCAACAACAGCTTCGTGCCGACGCTTTGCTGAACTTCGATCATGAAGCTCGCCTGCGACAATAGCCCGACGACGAAGAGGCCGCCGAGCAGCGCGACGCCGACGGCTCGCAGCAGGCAGAGGAGTCCGGCCCACGGCGCCGTCCGGGCCGCAAACCCATCGGTCCAATACGTGTCAGGGACGGGCCGAAAGTACGGTCCGAGCGTCAGACCCGCCAGCAAGGAAAACGTGATGGCCGCTCCGAGCGCCCAGAGCTCGCGTACCACATAATCTCGGCCCACGGCGAACGCGGCCCAAAAAGCCAGGGCTGTAACAGCGAAAAACGCTGCAGGCATCCACGCGCGCGACCATCCGAGCAGATCGAGCAGCAGCAGGAACGCGCCGGCTGCACCAAGCGCGGCCAAGAAGTACAAGACTTCAAGCGTCGCGCCTTTGAAATCGACGAATCCCGACGCTCTTCCGACGCTGAAACCGTTTGCTTGAAGACCCGCCCGCAACCGCCGCAGCATGTCAAGATTCGTGGCCTCTGCTGACTCGCTCACGAGCGTTCCGTCGGCGCTGGGACGCTGCACGATACGAGGGAAGGGCCGCAAATAGATGACTCTGATGTTGCGTTCACGCACGCCCAGCAGATACCGTGCAACGACGGTGTCCAGGTCGAGCTTGTCCACCTCGACCTTGGAGATCGCTTGGACGCGCACCGTCTGGTTCACGATCTTGCGCGAGAGCGTCTGGCTGCCTTTTTGGATCTGGTTGGGGTCATACGCTTCGATGTCGCCGAAGTTCACGCCGAACATTCGAAAATTGTCTGCGGTGGCGTCGAGATTGTACGGATATCCGAGCACCTCGTTGCGTTGGCCGAAGAAGATCACCGTGCCGATCCGCCCGCCGGCCAACATCTGGCCGAACACCGCTTGGATGCGCTCGCGCGTCAAGCGCTCGTTGTTCTGCACGCGCGGGTCGACCAGGAGTCCCATGAGCCGGATCTGCCGCGCGATGTCCGCCGGAATACCGAGGCCCAAGCTGTTGAAGAAATCGATCTGGGTTTTGACGGCGACGACAGAAGGCACGCCGGCGCGCAGCACCCGCACGTTCTGAGGTTCCAGCTGCGTTCCGAGAACCGAGAGATAGCGCTTCAGCGTCGCGGCGTCGTACACGATGAGGTACACGCTGTTCGGATCGATGGTCCGCTGACGCACCATGGCGGCGAGCGTGCGATCCGCCAGCGGGGCCGTCCGCGCAGCATCGATTAGTTGCT
The DNA here is from genome assembly GCA_003244105.1 of Candidatus Eremiobacter antarcticus. Classification (GTDB taxonomy): domain Bacteria; phylum Vulcanimicrobiota; class Vulcanimicrobiia; order Eremiobacterales; family Eremiobacteraceae; genus Eremiobacter; species Eremiobacter antarcticus. The sequence continues at coordinate 149,663 of QHBK01000017.1, forward strand.
GCCCTGAAAAGGAGATCGCTTGGCTTGAGTTGTTCACGCGCTGCCCGAGCTCTTCATAGACTGCGACCGATGTCAGGCCCGCGCGCCGCATCTCCCGCAGCAGCTCGTTCATGTCGTAGCCGTAGGCGTGGGCAAAATCGGCCAGGTCTTGCTGGTCGATCGTTATCTCAACGGTGCGATTGAGAGCCTCGAAGCGCCGGCGGTCGGCGGCCACCAGCAGTGACGCTAAAGCGCCGACAATCACAAAAAGGAGCGCCACGCGCCGAAGGCTCACGTGCATGGCCTCGCATTTGAGGTCAGCCTAAGGCTTGCCTCCGGCCATGTGATGTGGGCGCCGCAGCGCTCCTACTTGCTCTTCATCTTCTCGGCAGCTTCGCGCAGCTTTTGCGCCGCCATATCAAAGGCGCTTGCGGCTACATCGATCGACACGCGCGCGGCGTATTCACCGCGCTGCGCCGCAGCCTTGGCAAAAGCGCCGGCCCGATCGCTGAAACCGTGGCGCTCGAAGATGATGTCGGCAAAGGCTTCCCCCGGCCAACGCCGGTCGGCCTCGGCGAGCGCCAACCGCTCAGCGCATTCTTGCGGAGATCCAAGCGTCGCGAGATGCGCTTGCATCACTTCGGCGCTCACCTGCGATTCGTGCGCAAGACGAGCTTTGCTCTCACATGCGCTCGTGATCTGACGGTACAGCTTATCGACAAGCGATAAGCCATGAGACGGCGCCAGCGGCAGCGCCGCGCGGACGCGGTCCAAATAATCGTTCAAAGCCGTCGTGGCCTCCCGAGACAACATCATGTCGAAAACCCCCTTTTGGATGATACGCGCGGAGCCCTGAAAAGTGACAGTCCCGCGTGCAGAGCGGACAGCGGGACAGCGCTCCGTACTGGCGGCGTCCCATGTGTCAAAATTAGCCTGCGGGTGAAAGGAAGAGAAAAGCAGGAATACTGCATATGTAGTTGGTAGTAATTACGACTTAGCGATTTTTCGCCTTGGAACTTCATTAGGGTTCTGCACCCTTCCGCAAAGGCCAACCATGCCAGATAATGACTTAATGGTTCGAACCATCACCAAAGAGATCAAGGGGAACAATGTGCCGCCCGCTCCCAAGGGCCCGAAGAGTCACAAGCTTTCTCTCAATGTGTCGCCCGAAACCGGCAGACGCCTTCGTCGGCTTGCGTTCGAACAGCGCTTAAGTGAGAGCTCGATCGTAGAGACTGCCTTGCGATTGTTCTTCGCGCGTGGCGATGACGAGGAACTGGGAAGCGTATTGCGGGAGCTCGGCGCGTCGCTGAGACGCAAATGAACAGCTAGCCTAGCGTCCTGACGCGGAAGGATGCCTGCGCCGCCGGCCGGCACCGTTGCGCCGCAAGAGGCCGCCCAGCTGAGCATCGTCGCCCTTGCGGAAAAATGTGCGCAAGGCGAATTCAATGACCGAGCTTTCACTTATCCTTTGCATAAATGCGAACTCTTCCAAACGCTCTGCCAAACCGGCATCAAGCGTGTGAGAGACTTTCGCGATATGCGGAGTCGGTCGCGTCGGGTCCGTTCTGGCCACCGGCCCTGGTGCTCTTGACGGTCGCTTCACGTCCCGTCCTTAGTTGGAACTCCTAAGAATTCCTATCCCCGCTCGCCCGTTACGATTACCTTTTTTTCGCCCAGTCAAAGCGGCTGAGATCGCCCGAAAGAGGCGTTACGCTCCCGTCGGCTGCGACCAGCGCACGGACGGGTTCATTGCCTTTGAGTTCCATGAAAATGTTTCCGTTGGCTAACCGGCCCACTTCGGTGAAGCCGAGGCTTTTGAACTTCTTGAGCACGTCTTGCTGCTTATCCGGCACGTCGACCCCTTCTGCTCCCGCTCATCAGTACGAACGAGAGGTGCGCGGCGTAAAGGCTTGCGGAGGTGATCCCATGCCTCCGGGAACGACATCCGGAGTGATACCCAAAGTGCCGCAGCTCATCGGCGGTGGGAACGATCCGATCACATCGTCCGGGACCTGCGCCGCTGCGGCCGGCAAAGGTGGGCTAACCCCTGCCAAGCGCTCGGCGTCGAATCCGCCCAGCAGGTCGGTGAGTGCCGGGTTGGTGTCGCGTGGCCCTCGCGGAAGATACGGCTTCTCGTCCGGCAGCGAGGCAAGCGCAGGCAGGTCGAAGAGTGCTCCCAGGAACTTCGAAAACGACGCGTGATCGCCCGCGTCGGAAACAATGGCGCCCGACCGTGCAAACGGTGAGATCAGTATGAGCGGCACCCTCGGCCCATCACCGCATGGTCGTCCGTCCGGGCAGGTCTCAAACACCGGCGGCGGCACGTGGTCGTAGTACCCTTCTGAGTCATCCCACACGATGATGATTGCGGAATCGTTCCAGTAAGAGCTGCGCGCGACGGCGTTGACGACCGTCGCAACCATTGCCTCGGAGATGTGCGAGTCCGAATAACCCGGATGGTCGTCGTCTCCGAGGAACGACTTGCGAACGCGCGGATCCGAATTGGCGGGCAGCCAGCCGAAGGGATTCCGATAACCGCCCTTCACGAAGACGACGCTGCGGTCGCCCAGCTTGCCCGCTTGGATCGCCGGCACAAGGTCGGTGAGGTCGTGCACGCCGCTCCACAGCGGCTCGTTGCGACGCACGTAACCGAAGAATTGCGGCACATTGTGATGGGTCACGTACGCCGGATACGTTCCACTGCCGTCATCTTTGAAGCCCTCCTGGTACCAACCCCACGGGATGGCCGGATGTCCGAGGCGCGCGAGTTCCGCGATGTCTTCGCGTATGTCGTCATTGTCGGCAGCCGCAGCGGTGGCCGACGCTCCGCTCAGCGTCAGGAGCAGGCTTGCGTAGGTTTGATCCAGCTGCTTCGTTTTCGGTTCGCCGTTGTGGTACGGACCGAACGCCGGATACAAGTCGTCGACCACGGGCTCGCCGGGGCCCGTAGCGCCCTCATTGACCACGCTTTCCGGGTGCCGCGCCCACTGCGTCAGCCCGGTCTGCGCGGCGACCAGATCGATGTTGCCGGGCGTGGAAGGTCCGTACATGCCTTGAAAGATGTGGTCGTACAGCGCAAACGTTTTGGCATACTTCCATAAGAATGGAACCGTGTCGCAGTCTTGGTAGGCCATGGTCAAGACGCCCACGGCTTGCGCATCTTGCAAGGTCGCGCCCATCCGCAGCATGCGGCCTTCCTCAGCGGCGACGAAGAGATCCATGCGGCCCCCATCGGCCTTCGTGTACAGCGCCGGCCGGGAATGGTCGGCGTCAGCCAAATCGGCGTCGCTGATCCGGAACGGGCTGATCCACTGGTTGCCGATGGGGTCGTACTGCCGAAAGCCGTGAGCACGCGCTTCGGCGGTGGCCAGATTGTCGGCACCCGGGAAGGTGCCAAAGTAGGAATCGAACGACCTGTTCTCTTGATAGATCACAAAGATGTGTTTGATGTGCGCACGCAGATTCGCTATCAACACAGTGCGGCCGTCGGCTGCAGGCTGCGCGCGTGCGGGCAGACACGCCACCGTGATGACGACCGCCGCGCTGAGCAGCACGAGACGAGCCTTCCTCATCTCAAGCGCCGGCCTTGCGAATGGCAGCGAGGAGTCGCCCTTCGGGTATTTCCCCCGAATCAGCAAAAGCAATCGTGCCCTTCTTGTCGACGATGTAAACGGTCGGAAAGCCGCTCATGCCGAAGGCGCGCGCCACTGTCATATCCCGATCGAAGATGGTCGGCCATGAGACGTGATATTGAGCGTCAAACGCATCCACGTCCTGTTGGTTTTCGGGGACGAGATTCTCCGGCGTTGCATTGGCAGCGTACGGGGAACCCGTCACCGAAACCATCGCCAGGCGCGAAGCGGGAAGCTTCGCTCGTATGTCGCGCAACACCGCCGTCATGCGCTGGCAATGCGGACACCACGTCGCAAAGATCTCGAGCAGATACGGACTGCCGGCCAGAGATGAGGATGAGATCGGCCCAAGCGGCCCCTGGACGCTCCAATGCGGCGCTGCGCTGCCGGCCGCAGCCATCGGAGGAAGGCTTGAAGTCGGCTCGGGAGCCACGGCCGCGCCGGGCACGAGGTGCTTCGCGCCCCACAGGGCGTACACGATGATGGCCGCCAGCGCCAGCACGCCGACAACTGCGGCCACTCGCTTTGCCGCGCCGGCTTGCTTAGCATCGGCTGCAGCCGGTTGAGTGCGGGTCAGGGGCGGTTGCCTTTTCTTGGGAGATGGTTCGGACCTACGGCTCATGCGCTACCTCGGATATCGCGAGTCGCTCTGGGCGTTCTGTTCATCGTGGCCGGCGCCTTGAAGATCAACCATGCTGCGGAGCTTGCCGCCACGATCGCATCGTTTCGCCTGGGCATTCCCGGACCGTTGGTCGCGACCATTGCGGTCGCGCTTCCTCCTTTCGAGATGCTCTTGGGCCTCTATCTGCTCTGGGGCAGGCTGCTCTTCGCCGCGTCACTGGCGGCAAGCGTGCTTCTGCTTTCGTTCATCGTCGTGCTCAGTTCGGTGGTCGCGCGCGGCCTGTCGGTTTCGTGCGGCTGCTTCGGCCCTGGCGATGCTGAACCGGCTACCTGGACGACCGTGCTGCGAGATGGCATCGCGATCGTGCCTGCGGTATACTTGCTGTGGTGGTCACGCGCCCGCCGGGAGAGAAGCCCGGAAACCACAGCGCTCTGACGGCCCGCATCCCGAAAATCGCCTTCTCGTAACCGTAATCGATCACGCCGCGCAAGCGACCGCTATTCGTGGCGCAACGCTTCGATCGGGTTGAGCAGCGACGCTCTGCGCGCCGGATAAAAGCCGAAGACGATGCCGACGAGCGCGGAGAATCCAAACGACAGCAGTATGGAGATCGGTGAGACGATGACCGTCCAACCCGCAAGCGTCGACGTCAGCAGCGAAGCCAACAAGCCTATGCCGATGCCGACAACACCTCCGATGCACGCGAGCACGATCGCTTCCACCAAGAACTGCATCAGCACGTCGCGCTCTTTGGCGCCCACAGCCAGGCGGATGCCGATCTCGCGCGTGCGCTCGGTGACCGAGACGAGCATGATGTTCATGATCCCAATGCCGCCCACGATCAGCGACACCGCGGCCACGCCCGCCAGCAAGAGCGACTGCACGCGCGACGTTTCGTTGGCGGCCGCTTGCACGTTCGCGATATTGCGGACCGAGAAGTCGTCGGGCTGACGTGCGGTCAGCCGGTGCCGCAAGCGCAACAGCGCCTCAGTCGACGCGATGATCGAATCCAGGGTGTCCGAGGACTTGCCGGAGATCATGATCGAGTTCAGCCAATTCGCTCCGCTCAGCCGGATCTGCAGAGCGCTCAACGGGATCACGACCTGATCGTCTTGATCGCGCCCGAAGCCGGTCTGGCCTTTCGACTGCAGCACCCCGATGACGCGAAAGGGCACGGTGCGGATGACGATCATCTGACCCACGGGGTTTGTTCCCGGGAAGAGGTTCGTCGCCACCGTCTGGCCGAGGACAGCCACCTTGTCGGCAGCGCGCACGTCGTTGTCGTCGAAGAACCGGCCGGTGGCAAGCGTCCAAGTCTGCACTTGGAGCCAGCTCGGCGTGGTACCCAAGATGCTTGTGGCCCAGTTCGTACCGCCCGCTACGACTTGCGCGTTGATAGAACTCAGCGCCGCCACGGCGCTGATGGACGGGATGCTCTGCTGAATCGCCGTCGCGTCGCCGAGCTTCAGCGACTGCCTTGCGCCCGAGCCTAGACTCACGCCGCCCGTGATCACGTTGCCCGGCACGATGACGATGAGGTTGCTTCCCAAGCGCGCGAGTTGCGCGATGACAGCGGCGCGAGCGCCGCTGCCGATGGCCATCGAGGTGATGACCGCGGCCACGCCGATGATGATGCCCAGCATGGTGAGAAGCGACCGGAAGGCGTTGAGGACCAGCGCTTGCCACGCGATGGAGAAGAGCGCTTTGAACGTCACGCGGCCGCCGCCCGGTCGTCCAATACGATGCCGTCACGAAACGTGATGATGCGGCGCGCCCACGACGCGACCTCCGGTTCGTGCGTCACCACGACCACCGTGATGTTGCTGCTCTCGTTCAAGTCGCGAAACAGCTTCATGATCTCGTCGCTGCTGCGGCTGTCCAGGTTGCCCGTCGGCTCGTCGGCAAGGATGAGCGATGGGCGGTTGACCAGCGCGCGCGCGATCGCCACCCGTTGTTGCTGCCCGCCGGACAGCTCGGTCGGACGATGATCGAGCCGGTCGCCCAAGCCGACGCTCTGCAAAGCTGCTTCGGCTCGCTCGCGTCGTTGCTCGCTGCTGATGCCGCCGTAGATCAGCGGCAGCTCGACGTTGTCGACCGCTGTGGTCCGCGCAAGCAAGTTGAACCCTTGAAACACGAACCCGATGTACTTATTGCGTATGCTGGCGAGCTCATCGCGCGACATCCGAAAGACGTCGTGGCCTTCCAAGAGGTATGTCCCCGAGGTCGGCCGGTCCAGGCATCCCACCAAGTTCATGAAAGTCGATTTGCCCGAGCCCGAGTGGCCCATCACGGCGACGAATTCGCCGCGCTTCACGGAGACGGATACGCTGTACAGCGCGCGAACCTCTACGGATCCCAACGTGTAAATCTTGGTCAGGTCCCTGGTGTCGATGACGCGCGCTTGAGATGCATTCTCATTGAGCACGTGACTATGGTCAAGATTTAGTTCCGCTCCCGGTGTCTGCACTATGGACGGCCGCCGCCCCCGAATCCGCCGCCGCCAAAGCCCGGCCCGCCCGCTCCACCACCGCGTGCAGGGCGTGCGGTTTGGGACTCGCCGATGATGACGCGGTCGCCCTCTTGCAGGTCTCCGCTTTTGATCTCCACGTTGGTTCCATCCGAGTATCCGATGGTGACCGGCACGCGAGACGGGCGACGCCCGGCTTGCACGACCCACAGGAACGTCTTGGAGTTGGGAGCCCCCGCGACCGGCTGAGGAGACGCCGCCGCGCCGGCCGAAGCGCCGCCCCCGGCGGCGGCTGAACCGCCGGCCGCCGAGCGCCCGGCGGACGGCCGGTAAAGCAGCGCGGCTACCGGCGCCGACAAGACGTTCTTGCGCGACACGACGTCGATGGTAACGTTGGCGGTCATGCCGGGCCGGAGGCGTCCGGCTTGATCGTGCACGGCTACGACTGCGTCGTAGGTGACCACGTTTGACACAGTGGTCGGGTTTACGCGAACTTGTTTCACGGTCCCGTGGAAGCTGACGTTGGGAAACGCGGGTACGGAGATGTCGGCTGCTTGACCGACCTTGAGCTGCCCGACGTCCGCCTCGTCGACGGACACATCGACCTGCATATCTTTGAGGCTGGATGCGATGACGAACAGCGTGGGCGTTTGCAGCGAGGCCGCGACGGTCTGTCCGACGCTCACGCTGCGGGAGACGACGATGCCGTCGATCGGGCTTCGGATGACGGTGCGGTCGAGGTTATAGTCGGCCTCTTGCGCTTGCGCGGCTGCGACGTCGATCTGGGCCGCGGAGGCTCCGGCCTGATGGCGTGAGGTCGTCTCTTGAGCTTGCGCTCCCAAGACCTGAGCGCTTCCGCCGGTGGCTTGCTGTTGTGCGGCTTCCAACGAGGAGCGCGCAGCCTGCAGCGATTGCGCATTGCTTCGATCGGTTGCGAGATCCGCATCCATCTGACTTTGAGGGATGAAACCTTGCGCCAGCAGCGAGCGGGCTCGCTGCACGGTGGCCTGCGAGAGCGTCTGCTGCGCCAGGGCTTTTTCGACGTTGGCTTGTGCGGCGCCGATGTTGGCGCGCAGCTGAGCCGCGTTGGCCATGGAGTTCTGCGCGGCGGCGGCGTTCTGGTTGATGGTGCTCTCGCTCGCCGCCGCTTGGGCGCGCGCTGCCTGCAAGGTGGCATGCGCCTGCGCGGACGAGGCTCGGAAACTCGTTGGATCCAGCGTTGCGAGCACTTCGCCTTTATGCACGATCGAGTTGTAGTCGACGTTCAAGGCGGCAATGGTGCCGGACACTTGCGTGCCGACCTGCACTTGATTGACCGGATTCACGGTGCCTGTTTCCTGGATGGTCGCGTTGATCGTTGTGCGTTGCACCGTTGCGGTGATGTAACGAGAGCCGCCAGCGCTTTTGCGCGCGTGCTGGACGAAATAGAAGACGATGCCCGCGATGACGATCAGCGCAATGGCCATCCATATCCTCGGCCGGCGCTTGCGCTGTCTGTCCTGGGGGAGGTTTGACCCGAGGTCTGGAGGACCGGCGGTCCGAGCCCGTTCCGGAGGCTCCTGAATTGTCGTGTACATGCTTGACATTCTAGCGCGTTCTCCTTTGACGAGCCTGGGAGAGGCCGGGGACTCACAGACGGCTTTAAGGCGGCCCCTGTACAATCACAAAGCGAGCGCTATGTAAGCATAGGCATTCCGGCGCAAGCGTGCGTTGACGGGATTCACATGAAGATGCGGAGTTTGAGGCCAGGCATCGTTTTGGGAGCTGTGGCGGCCCTGTGGGCGGCGGGCGTCGTGTTGGCGTGTTTGTGGGCGTTCACGATTGCAGCGCCCAACATCTGGCGCGATGCCAATCGCCGGACCGGAATCGCAAACGATGTGGTAAAGCTAGCCCAACGCCTGCAGCAGCAACACGTGCCGGTCGCGCAAAGCGCAACCCAGATCGTCAACCGCGTCACCGCGGTCCCTCAGTTCACGGCCGTCGTGGTGGATGACACGGGCAAAGTACTGGCCGGCAATCGCCAACTTGCTGCGGCTACGCCGCTTCGGCGTTTTCCACCTCCGCTCGAAGGCTCGCCGCCGCCCGGCTTACCGCCGTTGCGCGATCTCTTCGAAACGCGCCTGGCTAATTCCGACAACGCGGGGACCGTGCGGTCCCCGGTTCGCCGCATGAGCAGTCCGCCGTCGGTCATCCGGCTCCCAGGCGAGACCGTGATCTTCGCGCCTTTGTCGGACCCGATCGAGGCGATTCAGGATCTGGAGCGCTGGACCGTCATAGGGCTTGTCATCCTCACCTTTGTGTGCGTGTGGATTGTGGGGCGCCGCTATTTCATCAGCACTGCACGGCCGATGGAGCGGGTGCGAACCGCTTTGCTGCAACTGGTTCAAAGCGACTACGCCCGCGTCGAAGTTTTGGCGGCTGACGACGGCGCAGGAGCTGAGTTGGTGGACGCATACAACGTTGCCGCCAAAGAGATGAGCAGCATCTATCGCCAGAAGGCGGAGTACGAGACGAATATGCGGCAGTTCGTGGCTGATGCGGGCCACGAACTGCGCACTCCGCTCACCGTCATCATGGGATACGTCGAATTGGTGCGCCAGATGGCGAAGATAGACGACGGCATGGCCACTCGCATCTTCTCCGAGATCGAGGGCCAAGGCAAGCGCATGACGATGCTGATCCAAAAGCTCCTGCTGCTAACGCGCATCGAGAGTCAGGACCCGCGTGACGTCAAGGTGCTGGACGCGGCGGCTGTCGCGCACAGCATCGTCGACTCCTTTCGGCCGCTCGCCAACGGCTCACGGTTCGTGGAGGATACACAGCCCGGTTCATTTGTCGAAGTATCCGAATCAGAATTTCGCGAGTCCCTCAGGAACCTGCTCGACAACGCGCTCAAGTACGCGCCTGGCACCACGATCGTCACATCAGTCCGCACGGAGGGAGATTCGGTTCTGATCCGAGTTCGCGACGATGGGCCCGGGATGAGCCCCGAGCTGAGCGCCCGTGCGTTCGAGCGCTTCACCCGCGGCGAAACGGCTGGTTCCGTCGGCGGATCGGGTTTGGGCCTTGCCATCGTCAAGCGCTCGATGGAACGGGGCGGCGGCTCAGTCTCCCTCGATACCAAGTTGGGAGAGGGCACGACGGTGGAGATCCGGCTCCCGAATCAGGAAGCTGCCGCCTAGCCTCTGCCCAGGCGCGGCTTGCAATCGCTTCTGTTTGACCCGTGTCTATTTTTCGCTGCGCACCGAGTAGCCGGCGCCGCGGATCGTGTGGATGAGCTTGTCGGTAAAGCCCGCGTCGATTTTGGCGCGCAAGTACGAGATGTAGGTCTCGACGTTGCCGATCTCGCCTTCGAAGTCGTGCCCCCAGACCAACCGCAAAAGGTCTTCCTTTGAGAAAACGCGCCGGGGTTCGCGCATGAGGGTGATGAGCAGGCTCGCCTCTTTGTTCGTCAGCGATATCTTCTTGCCGCCGCGAGTGACCTCGCGCTTGTCGACGTCGACCACCAGATCCTCACAGCGCAAGATGGTAGGCGACGCGATGTACGGACGACGCAGGCAGGCCTCGAGCCGGCTGATCAGCTCGAGAAAGGCGAACGGCTTCGGCATATAGTCGTCTGCGCCGAGGTCGAGGCCAGTCAGCCGGTCATCCAGCTCCGTCTTTGCGGTGAGCATGATGACGGGCGCCTGCGTGTGGCGCCGGATGGAAGGCAACAGCTGGAAACCGTCGGCGAACGGCATCATGACATCCAACACAATGGCATCGGGACCCCATTGGTCGATCGTCGCATCCAAGGAGCGGCCGTCCGACAAACTGCGCACGAGATAGCCGTGCTGCTCCAATCCCAGCTGCAGCATCTCTCGCATCGGGCGCTCGTCATCGACGATCAGAACCTTTGAGCCTTGAGGCATTGTACCGTTATTATACCGCGGAAAGCTTAAGCCATACTCAGAATCATCCCAGCCCATTCAAAGCGTGCCCGGTTACCATAGCGCCCATGGGGCGATTACTTGCGAAAACATTGCGGCGGCCATGGGAACACACGGCGCGGGCCGTCGTGCTATGCGTAGATGGTAATCTCGACGAATTCAGCGGAACCTGATGATCGAGTTGGTCGCAAAAATGATCGATCTGGGACACGTCAGCTTTCTTTTCGATCTGTATGCCGTGAAGGCCGTGAACGCTGAGGGAGTGCGAGCGTTTGCCGCGATCGTGCGCCAGGTCGGCGAATGTGCGGGCGCAGTCGGCATTTCCGCCAGCAACGCCATTGTGAAGTCTGCGTTTCAACCCGTCGAACTGCAGAACGTGTTTTCGTCGGAAGATCTGACCGGGTTGACAAAAGACAAGGTGGTCTCCATCGGCTTGGCGAGGACGCGGGCATTGCAAAGGTTGAACCGGAGCCGATGAATCCGTGGCGTTGGGTTGTTCTCGGCGCAGCCGGGGTTCTCGTCGTGGGGCTTCTCGTCGCATACGCGGCCGTTGCGTTTGGGCTCGTCCCGGCCAACGCCGATGGCAAGCCAAGCTCGCTCGAGCGCTGGGCTGCCAGGAAATCGCTAAATGCGACGGTTCAACGCGAGGCGGGCGGAAAAGCGAATCCCTTACCAGTTGATGACGCCAACCTCAAGGCCGGCATCAAGTTATACGGGTCCAATTGCGCCGTCTGCCACGGCGCCTCCGACGCGAAGGGCTCGAATATCGCCCTGGGCTTGTACCAGCATGCGCCGCAGCTGGGCAAGCACGGCGTCGAGGACGACGCCGAGGGTGAAACCCACTGGAAAATCCAGCACGGCATTCGGCTCACCGGCATGCCGTCGTTTGGGAAATCGCTGAACGACACGGAGATCTGGCAGCTCGTCATGTTCTTGAAACACATGGACAAACTGCCGTCGGCCGCGCAAGCCGACTGGAAGAAGCTGCCGAGCCAAGAAAGCGCGGAGCATTCGCATCGGAAGCAAGCGGGTCAGCCTGCGGGCTGATGTGGCGCAAAAAAGGGCGGCTCGCAAGCCGCCCGCCGCTAACGAGTTCTTACGCCGTTGCGCTTAGGACCAGAACTCATCGCTTGCCTGTTGATTCGTAGACGTCTGCCACATCTCGGTCACGCGGCCGTCGCGGATCTTCCCCACGAGCATCTGATCGTCGTCTAACTTTTTGCCCTGCCGTGACGCCGTCACGTGTAGCAGTATCGCGCCGTAGTTGTCACCCCCCAGAAAGCCTTGAGCTTCGACTTTCAAGGTCTCAGCCGTATCTGCAATCGTCCGGCGAAAATAGTCGAGCACCTCATCGATGCCTTGGTAGTCGCCGGAAACTCCGCTCTTGCCGCTCACGTGCCAGGTGAGGTTCGGCGCAAACACGGCTTTGAGCGTGTCGAAGTCCTTTGTGACGTAGGCATCGTACGTGCGCCGAAGCACCGTTGCGTTCGGATGTTCTTGGGTGCGGATATCAGTGGATGATTTCATAGTCACCTCCTGTTATCGCGCTTCGACGCACGCGCTCGGGCGTCTTTCGATTCGAAACCAGCGAGCGCTCCCTTTACCGGAAACACAGGCGGCCGCTGCACGATCTTCCATCGCCCGGAATTTTTATGAAAACGACGCGTACGGCACGTGCGTCTCATAGATCGCTCTCGCGTCGAGCGTCACTGCCTCCCAGGGGCCACCGTTGATGACGTGCTCCAGGTAACGCCACAAGACGTGCGAACCGCGTTCTGCGAGCCAAGAGCTGAGCATGGCGACGTCTTGTACGCCGTCGATTCTCATCGCTTCTTGGTACAAGATGGGGCCACTGTCGATCTTGCTGGTCACCGTATGGAAGGTGAATCCCGTCATGCGTTCGCCGTTTCGGACGCAGGCGCTGACCGGCGTGGGACCTCGGTATAACGGCAAAACCGATGGGTGGATGTTGACGATCGACTGGAAGCGGGCCAGAGTGTCGGCCTTGAAGATCTGATTGAAGCCCGAGACGATCCCTATGTCATTTTGTGCGATGCGTTCGGAAAAGACGGTGTCGTTCACCTCTTTGACCCTGATCGCCGGCAACTCGAAACGCGGGTGCAGCCGCCTCATGACCAGTTGCTCGGTCGAGCGTGCGACAGAGCGCAAGGAGCGGCGGCGCCGAGCGGGCTCGCGCAACGTCGACCAGACCACCGTGGCCGCAACGCCGTGCCGCTGCGCAAATGTCGTCAAGACACGGATGAACGGGGCGCCGTAATTCGCGTCAGAGACGAAGTGGTAAATCAAACGCCGGCGTTCGCTGCACGTGAAGAGCGGCTGGGCGAAGAGCCTTCGTTGTGGTGAGAGCAGGGGCGCCGGATCAAGACGCTTTGTGCTCTTTGAGAAGCTTTTGCATCAGCGCCACGTGGCCGACAAATGCGTTGCGTCCCTTTTTCGTCAGGCGGTAACGCGTCTGGGGGCGTCGATTGACGAATGTCTTCTCCTCTGCGACATACCCCGCTTCGAGCAGTTTGCCGAGATGCGCTCCCAGGTTGCCGTTGCTGGCTTCGGTCGCCCGCTGCAATTCGCTGAACGCGACCCACTCGGCGTTCAACAGTTCCGCGATGACGCTCAAACGTATTTTCGACAGAAGCATCTCATCCATCGCTGGGCTCGCCAACCGTGTTCCCGGACGCCAACAGGAGCAGGCCGAATCCCGTGTATGCGATGAGGAATCCTGCGGCCATGACGTAGCCTGCGAACGGATAGAACGCGCTCGCGGCGACCACCGAGGCGAGCAGCACGGCAGCCGCCCAAAGTGCACGGCGGTCGCCCTGAAGCCCAATGAAGAGCAGCGTGATGGCGGCACATACCGACCAGATCGCGCCTTGCGCCCAGCCGGCAAAGATGTGCGGGCTGGCATAGCTCACGACGATCGCGCCGATCCAGCATGCCAAGAACATGCTTCCGACCTGACGCTGCACGTGAGCCATGCGCTCGGCTCCGCGGCGCAGTCGCGCAGGTGGAAGACCATGAACGCGACCGCGGCGAGCACAGCGACGCCTGCGATCGCAAGCCCTGCGACGCTGATGCGATGATCGACCCACAGTTGGAAGATGATGTCTGCAAGGGTGGCCGCCAGTCCCCATATGATGTAGATCCATCCGCTCAGATGGACGGTGCGGTCCGTCCGGCTGAGGATGCGGTCCACCATTTCGAGCTGGGCGCTTGCCTGCGAGGGGCTGATCATGTGTGACTCCGTTTCTGGCCGTTGTCTGTTTCTCAGACTCATCTGCATTATAGGGGAAGAAGTCCCGCACGTCAATCGTTATTTTCAACCCTCAAGGCGCAGCGGACTTCGGTTTTGGGCAGGATTTCCACGGCGAGTACGGCATCTCGCGGGTGCCCCGCAAGGATGTGACCCACCATCAGCAGCGCAAAGGCGGCGCCGCCCAAGCCGCCAGGCGGTCAATGGCGTCCGGCCGCTGACATTTCTGACGATACGGTGCCGATGTGGCGCCGTCTCCTCGTGTTTTTGGTCCCGCTGATGCTCAGCAACGTGCTGCAATCGGCCTCGAGCACGTTCAACAGCATCTTCGTCGGCCGGCTGATTGGGGTTGACGCACTGGCCGCCATTTCCGCGTTCTTCCCGGTGCTGTTCTTTTTGATCTCATTCTTGATCGGGCTGTCCAGCGGTGCCTCCGTACTGATCGGCCAGGCCTTCGGGGCGCGCGACGCGCACCGCATGAAGGCGATCACCGGCACCGTGCTGTTCATGGGGTTGGTGCTTGGGGCGGCCGCCTTAGCGGTGGGCTTCGTCTTCACTGACCGGTTGCTGCTGCTGTTAGGCACGCCCGCGAATATCTTCGCCGACGCCGTTGCCTACGCGCGCGTCATCCTCTGGTTTTGCCCTGTGCTCTTCGTGTATCTGATCTATGGTACTGCGCTGCGGGGCACCGGCGATTCACAAACACCGTTCTATTTTCTGATCGTCTCCACGGCGTTGAGCTTGGCCTTGACGCCGGCTTTGATATTCGGCTGGCTCGGGCTCCCCAGGTTGGGGGTCCTCAGCGCGGCCGTCGCTATGGTGGTGTCGAACGTGTTGGCGTTCATCGCCATGATGCTGTATCTGCGGGCGCGCAAGCACCCCTTGGCACTGGATCGCGAGATCATCACGGATCTGCGCTTCGATGCGGCCATCGCGAAGAACGTTATACGCATCGGGGTTCCTACCGGCTTGCAGGTCGTCATGGTGTCGCTTGCGGAGATCGCCGTGCTCGCTTTCGTCAACCGCTTCGGCTCGCATGCGACGGCGGCATACGGCGCCGTCAATCAAGTGGTCAGCTACGTGCAGTTTCCTGCGATCAGCATCGGAATCGCGTCGTCGATCTTCGGCGCGCAGTGCATCGGCGCGCGCCGCCAAGATAAGCTGCACAGTGTGGTCCGGTCCGGCGTCGCGCTGAACTATATCATCGGCGGGGCGATTGTGGGGCTGTGTTACATCTTCGCGTCCGACATCTTGGGCTGGTTTTTGACCGACCGCAACACCCTGCAGGTGGCGCACGGCTTGCTCATGATCACGCTCTGGAGTTACCTCATCTTCGGCAACTCGGCGGTGCTTTCGGGCATCATGCGTTCCAGCGGCGTGGTCTTCTGGCCCACGACATTCTCGATTTTCGCCATCTGGGGCATCGAGGTGCCGACCGCCTACATCCTCATGCGGCACATCGGTTTGAACGGCGTGTGGATCGGTTACCCGGCGGCATTCTGCATGTCGTTGCTCCTGCAAACCTCGTACTACTTCATGTATTGGAAGGGCAAGACGCACGAGCGGCTCGTATGAACCGCTTCGGCACTGAATGAGGAGGGGCGATGAGCAGAAGGCTCGACGGGCGGGTCGCAATCGTGACGGGTGCTGATTCGGGAATCGGTCGGGCGATCGCAACGCTGTTCGGGGGCGAAGGCGCGCGCGTGACGGTCAATTACTTGAACGACCGGGCGGGCGCGGAAGCGACGGTAACCGCAATCGAGCAAGCCGGCGGTGAAGGCATAACACTGCGCGCCGATGTCGGGAGTGAAGAGCAAGTGGACGCGTTGTTCGCCGCCTGTGAGGGGAAGTTCGGGCCGCCCGACATCCTGGTCAACAACGCGGCTCGCAATTCGAGCGACGTCCGCGTGCTCGACATGCCCGTGCAGCAATGGGAAGCGACGCTCAGAACGAACCTCACGGGGCCATTCTTATGCAGCCGCCGCTTTGCCCGCGGGCTGGCGCAGCATGGGCATCCAGGCAAAATCATCAACATCACGTCAGTCCACGAAGAGATGCCGGCCATCGGCGTGGCGGACTATTGCGCGAGCAAAGGCGGCTTGAGAAACCTCACGCGCTGCTTGGCGCTCGAGCTTGCCACGGCCAAAATCAACGTGAACAACATTGCTCCCGGTACGGTCCTGACCGCCATGAACCAAGATCTGTTAGATGATCCAAAAGCGCTCGCGGAGCACGAGCAGACGATCCCCTGGAAACGCGCCGCAACGCCCGACGACATAGCAAACCTTGCGCTGTTTTTGGCAAGCGCAGATTCGGATTACGTGACGGGCGCGACCTTTGTGATCGATGGCGGAATGCTGCTCAACGTGGGGAACGGCGTGGCAAACTGAACGCCGGCGTCCGACGCGACGGATCAGGCGGGTTCGCTGTATTCCGCCGCCGGTTTGAGATCCACGGGCTGAAACGGCTGCCCAGCCATGAGCGAACGCTGGCTCGGCGCTTTGAACGGACGAACGACCCAGAGCGATGTGAGGGCTGAAACGGAGCGGACCATATGAAGTCGCTTGGTTTTGGCTTCGAAAGGCTTCCACGTCACTTCCGACTGAAGCGTCCTGATCTCGGCGCGCATGTCGTTGAAGACAACGTCCAGCTCTTGGTCAATGCGGCGGCGCTCTTGCAAAGCCTTCTGTCTGGCGGCTCTGCGTTTATGCCTGGCGGCGCGCTTGCCGAAGTCGAATACGTTTATCATTTCCCGCTTCCATGGGTCCGGAATGGTCCCGCCCATCCCGCTGTCCATCTTATTGTGACCGAAGCCTGCGGCCGGTTCCAGTGACCTTTGGTCCGTTCGCAGGAACCATAATGCTGGAGCTATTAGGGGCTCTCGACGCGATTGTGTAACAACGCCGGAGGGCCCATGCTCAGTTCCGCGAGGACGCCATGAGAATAGCGGTCATCGGATGTGGTCAGATAGGAGAAGCCCTCATTCGGGGTATGTTGGCCGCGCAGTTCACATCCCGCGAGGAGGTCATCGCTTCGAGTCGCACCGAGTCACGATCGAACGATTTAAAGCAGTCCCTCGGCATCAAGGCGACCACGGATAATCATTTGGCGTTGGACGGCGCGGCAATCGTGGTCATAACCCTCAAGCCCAGCATGGTCGGTCCCATTCTTTCAAGCGTGGGAACAAAGATCGCCAAGGACGCGCTCGTCATCTCGGTAGCCGCCGGGGTGAGCACGAGCGACATCGAGGCGTGCGTGGGTCGGATAAGCGTGGTGCGCGCGATGCCCAATCTTCCCGTGATCATCCGCCAAGGCATCACCTGTCTCGCGCGCGGCCGTCATGCCAGCAGCGAGCAGCTGCAATTGGCCTCTGATCTCTTTTCGTCGGTCGGGCGAGTCATGGTGGTGCAGGAGCAGCACATGGATGCGGTCACGGGCTTGAGCGGCAGCGGCCCGGCCTTCGTCTTCATGGTCATCGAATCCATGGCCGAAGGCGGCGTCAATGTGGGTTTGCCGCGCGCAGTCGCTCTTGAGCTTGCCGCTCAGACAACAGCCGGCGCAGGAGCGATGGTCGTTCAGACGGGTGAGCATCCGGCTAAGCTCAAGGATGAAGTGACGACGCCAGCCGGCTGCACGGTGGACGGGATCATGCAGCTTGAAGAGGGTGGGCTGCGAGTCGCACTCATCAAGGCCGTTTCTCGCGCTGCGGTGCGAGCGAAAGGGCTGGCTGGCCGCGAATCGTAACGCGATGAGCTCAACAGGCGCGATGCAATCGATCAGACCCTATCTGGTCGGCTTCGTGCTGCTGCTGTCAGCCACGTGCGTGTCCGCTTCAGCTGCGCCGCTGTCCTCGTCGTCGCGCATTGGGCCAAGGGGCGTTGGTCCGATCGTCTTCGGCGTGGCGCAGAGGCAGGCGGTTGAAACGGGCACGCGGTTCACGTTGAGCAAACCGTCGACGGGCAGCACTTGCTTTATGCTGTACCCGCGGACGCCAGCCGGCCTTGCCTTCATGGTCGAGAACGGATCGATCCGCCGCGCTGAGGTCACCGGCAAGACGATTGCTAGCGTCGATGGCTTCCGAGTCGGCGATTCCGGCGCGACGCTGTTGAGATTCTATGGACAGCGAGCGCGGCTGTCACCGAACAAATACGACCCAAAGGTGGAGATGGCTGTCATCGAGCCCAAGAGCAGCGCCGATGCGAAATATCGTATGACCTACTCGCTGAAAAACGGCGCGGTGCAGACGATCGTGGCCGGCTTACTGCCCCAAGTGGCGTACGTCGAGGGATGCTCCTAACCGGCTGATCTTCGACGCGCGCCTAAGAAGCGGTCGACCGCGACGAACACGAGTCCGAGAACGAAGAAACCAACCAAGAGCATTGCCGTGTTCTCGAAGACTTTGGGATAGCCGAGTACCGACACGTCACTGAACGGATAGGGATATCGGCCGGACACAGCGCCTCGCAGCAAGCTATATACGACGTAGACGAATGGATACGACAGCCACATCAGCGCGTGTCTCCATTGCAGCTGACCTTTTGGG
Source organism: Candidatus Eremiobacter antarcticus (assembly GCA_003244105.1). GTDB lineage: Bacteria > Vulcanimicrobiota > Vulcanimicrobiia > Eremiobacterales > Eremiobacteraceae > Eremiobacter > Eremiobacter antarcticus. The sequence goes on from QHBK01000017.1 coordinate 168,106, forward strand.
ACGAACACGAACCATTGGATGACAAATGCGATCGGTATGACGTCGTGCAGAATCGAATCCACCAGGAGTTGCAGGCCCTGTGGTTGCCACAGCTGCCGCAACAGGAGACTGTAGACGATCCCAACCACGGTGATGTAGGTGGCGATCGCCCCTTGAGTGGCGGGGCGGTCGAAAAAGCCGCTGAGTCGAGAATCGGCGAGGGTTGCGGAACCTGTCAGCGCAGCGGCAGTCAGAAGATTGGTCAAGATCGTGAAAAAACTTAGAAACGTGATGACGCCGGCAAGCACGCTGCGTTCTTGAGCGACGACGGTGGCGGTGGTCAGAAACAGTTGGGCGACTAAGGCGAACCACGCCAGGGTTGCGGCAACGAGACAATACAAGCGGCGCGCGCGGCCAAGACCGCGCCGCGTGCCCGTCTCAACGTCAGCGTTCATTCGATGACCTCATCGCGGCGCATATGACGTCGTGCTTTCGTTACCTTTCTCACCAGGGTTTCACGCAGCCTGAAGGCGGCTCTCATATATATGAGCGCACTCGCGAGTATATTGAGTATACGAAACATTCAGGAGGACATCGAACATGTATCGGAAGCTCTTGGCACTCACGCTATTTTTGGCTCTGTTCGCCGTCGGAGCACAGGCGAACGCCCAACGGATCTATATTTACCGCACCTGGCACGCGCCCGTGGTCGTGTACCATCGGGCTCCCGCGGTCATCTACCGCGGCACCCCCGAGGTCATCTCGTATCGTCCCAATGAGCGTTTTGCCGCCAGCAGCGACCTCCAGGGCGTCGTGACGTCATCCGTGCCGTATCATGTCGATGTGCGCATCCAAGACGCCGTCTACTCAGTCTCGCTGCACGACGGCACGGTCATCAAACCGGTTGGCATTACGCTCAGCCCTGCGATGGTCGTTCACGCGTCGGGATACTGGTCAGGGAACACCTTCCTCGCAAACCGGATCGTCGTGCTGCGCTAGCCGCGCAAACACCACGCCGACTGGGAAAAGAAGCGGACAGTGTCTCCCACGCTGCCCGCTTTTTCTTGCTCGTGGGAATGGACGATGACTGCCGCAGCGCTCAGCTTTTGGGACGCGCCTTGATGGTTGCGTAGATCTTCAAGAACAGTTTATGAAGGTCGCTGTTCGATTCTATCGGTCGGCTGTTGGCGAAAAGCGTCACCACAAGATCCGAGTCCGGGAAGTACAGATGGGCGGCCCGGAAACCAAGCGTTTCACCTTGGTAGAACCAGTACGGACCGAAACCGGGATCGTTCCGCTGAGCGACGCCGAGCCCAAACCCTGCGGGATCCGCCGGTGTCGGGACATTGATACGCCTTGCTGTTTTGACTGAGACCAAGCTCATGAGCTCTCGTTTTTGCTTTGCGGGCAAGAGTGCTGTACCCTGATACATCGCTCGCGCCCAGGCGACCAAGTCTTCCGGCGTTGAGACGATGGCGCCCGCGCCTTGCGCCCAGGACAGGCTGTAAGGGGTCATATCCTTACCGATGAATTTCCCGAAGCCCGGATCGTTGTTCTCATAGTAGCCGGAGACCACTCGCCGAGCGATCGGAGCCGGATAGAGATGCGAGGCATAAAACGTGTTCTTGAGACCAACGCTTGAGATGATGCGCGCGATCTCGGCATCGTAGCTTTTGCTCAGGCTGCGAGCAGCGACGACTTCCTGGGCTAAGAGGTAGCCCGTGTTTGAGTAATAGTACCTTGTGCCCGGCGTGAACTTTATTTTGGGGTACACCATTCGGATCAGCGTATCAGACGGAACGTCCGCCATTGGATCGTTGGCATATGAGCGCAACCATGCTTGTGTGTTGTCGTACGATTCCAAACCGCCGGTCATGCTCAGCAATCTGCGCAACGTCAGGTTCCGAAAGGCTGGGTATTGCGGAAGGTAGTTACCGATAGGCGCGTCGATGGAGAGACGGCCTTGAGCCTCAAGTTGTAAGACGGCGACCGCCGTGAACGACTTGGTGTTGCTTCCTATTTGATAGAGGCTGGCCGGAGTGACCCGTGGACCGCTGCCGTATTGCGTCGTTCCTCGGGCAAGGTTTATGTCAGGCGTACCTCTGCCTAAGCTCACGGAAAGAGAAAGCGCGGAGCAGTGCTCTTTGGGGCAGCGGTCCTTCAGGTACGCATCCAGATCTCGTTGCAACGCGGTCCGCAGCAGAGCAGGCCCTGCTGTGGCGGTGCTGCTGTGGGGCAGTGCTATTGCGGGTGAGCTCAGAACAAAGGCTGCCAACAACGCCGTAGGCAAAGTCTGCATGAAGGCGCGGACCATCAGTTCAGTCTCCTCAGGATGTTGAAGTGTTGTTGCGGGACCTTTGCTCAACACCGATTCCCGCCCTTGGAAAGGATTGCAATGCCTCCAACGCTGGCCAACGGCAAGATCTGCTACATCGAGCTTCCCGCGGTTGATGTCACTCGCTCAGCCGACTTTTACCAAAGTGCTTTCGGCTGGAACATTCGCACTCGCGGTGACGGCAACGTCGCCTTTGACGATGCCGTGGGCGAGGTGAGCGGTGCGTGGGTGCGTGGCCGCCCGCCCTCATCAGAACCCGGCCTTTTAGTCTATATAATGGTTGACGACGCAGCCGCAGCTCTCAACAAGGTCGTTGAAAACGGCGGCACGATTGTGCAGCCCATCGGCGCCGACGCCCCGGAGATCACCGCCAGGTTCTGCGACCCCGCTGGGAACCTGATCGGCCTGTACCAGGAGCGCGTCGAGCCATAACGGCTGTATCGTGAGCAAGGACCTGAGCGCAAGAATTCAGCCCGACGGCGACCGTCTCGTCGCGCTCGGTTACCGGCAGGAACTCTCGCGAGTTCTCTCGCTCTTCGACAATTTCTCCGTGGCCTTCAGTTACCTGAGCCCGATGGTCGGGATCTATTCGCTGTACACCCTGGGACTCGGTACCGGTGGACCGCGCTACATCTGGACGATTCCCCTCGTCGTCGGCCTGATGATGCTGGTGGCGTTGGTGTTCGGGGAACTCTCGAGCGAATATCCGCTCTCCGGCGCGCTCTACCAGTACGGCAAGTATAATGTCGGGCCGCGCTTCGGATGGTTCATAGGGTGGATCTACGGTTTCGCGCTGCTGGCCACCGTGGCTTCGGTCGATTCCGGCGCTGTCGGGTACATCGCGTCGCTTTCGAACATCTGGTTCAAGACGCATCTGGACGCGGGCAAGCACATGACGATTTTTGTCATCACCGGCGGCATCATCGTCATCTCGGCGATCTTGAATTCGATCGGCGCGAAGATCATGGGTCAAGTGGCGCGTTTCGGGGTGTACGTCGAGACGGTCGGCACGTTCGGCGTGTTTATCGCTCTGGCAGTCTACGGTTTTCATCATGGCTTGGCGTTCATCTTCACGACGCAAAACGTCGAGTTCGTGAAGACCAACCCGCTTAGCCTGAACTTCTCGGGCAACTGGTGGACGGCCGCGGCTCTCGTCGCCGTGCTGGCAAACGTCTACATCTTTTACGGCTTTGAATCAGCGGGCGATATCTCAGAAGAGACGGTGGACGCTCAGCGTCAGGTCCCCAAAGCCATGCGGAACGCACTGCTGTACGGCGGTATCGCGTCGTTTGTCTTGGTTCTTGGATTGCTGCTTGCGACGCCGACATCAGGGATCGGCGGCGTGGTGACGGGAGGTATCAACACGATCTTGTCGGTCCTGCCGAATTGGCTGCAGCAGTTCTTCCTCGTTATGGTCATCGTCGCGTTTTTCAGTTGCGGTACGGCAGTGCAGGGCGCCGGCGCACGCGTGGCGTTCGCGCTCGCCCGCGATGGAGCTTTGCCGTTCAGCCATCGGATCAGGCAGATCTCAGTGCGCTACCATACGCCTGTGAACGCAATCCTGGTGGGCACCATCGTTCCATTTCTTTTCTTGCTCTTGGTTCTTGTGAATCCGGCCAAGCCAGTGCACATCTTGTGGTTTGATTACCCCGCAAACGTCAACGCGCTCTATGCTCTCGTCTCATTCGCAACGTCCGGCATTTATCTCGCCTTTTTCCTGACGGTGCTGGGAGCGTTGCTCGCCCGCCTACGAGGCTGGAAGCCGAGCGGCGCATTCACGCTCGGAAAGTGGGGGATGCCCGTCACTTGCGTCGCGGCTCTCTACCTGCTGCTGATGCTGTTGAACATCGTGTGGCCGAGCTCGCTTTCGAGCGGTCGGGCAGTCTTCAACTATGGCTGGGTTACGCTGTTGGTGATGGCGGTCATCGTGACGCTCGGAGCCTTGTATGAAGCGATCGCGCGGCCAGATCGCAACGTGGCTCGCCATCGTATCGACGGCTAACGTTCAACGCGACGCTGCTGCCACGAACCTCCGGCGCCGAGCGTTAGTTTGAGCTGGGCGGCTCGTCAGCGCCTCGGTCACGATGTACGTCACGATGTCCCAAGCGTTGTGGATCCCGATAAAAATCAGCAATATGACGCCGCCTGCGAGCGCAAACAGCGCGTTCACTGGAAGAGAGGAAAGCGTGATCGCGCCTCCCAGGATTGCGGCATAGGAAACGAACGGCAGAAGCGTGTACCACACCCAGTCCTCGGCGTCCGGAGTATATTCGGTCAGCCGCCTCGCCCGATAGATCACGGCCAACACGTGAGCCACTCCATAGAGGCCGCCGAGTCCGAGCAACACGGCGGGGATGGACGGGTGAGCGCCACGGCGCACTGAGAATCGCAGACACGAGCAAGGCCGCGCAGAAGTGCACCACCGTCGGCGTGCTGAACGTCGACATTCCGTCGCGGCTCCCTCGCATACGTTCCGATCCCGCGACGAGGGTGGTCACGACGAACATCAATCCGGTGAGGGCGGCAGCCGACGAGCCGGCCATGACGTAGAAGCTCAACCAGGGCGTCAGGAAAGACGAGGCTTGCTCAGCCATTGTTCACGCGTTGGGCACCAAGTGACGCTGCCGCCTGCCGGGCGGCACGCTCGCCGGTTTCCAGCGCTCCGTTCACCGTGCCGCCCTCGCTATCGTTCGAAGTCGCCTCGCCTGCGAAGAACAGCGTGTCGTCGACGGGCGCTGCGAGCCTCGCTCGAGCGTCTGCGCCTCCGACGGCGACATAACTGTAGGCGCCGCGCGCGAACGGGTCGCGGCTCCAATCGGTCGTGACTCCGAGCTCGAACTCCTCATGCGCGAGCGCGGGGTCGCCAAGCAGTGCTCCGAAGCCGTCCACTGCGAGCCTCACGAGGTCTTCCTCGGAGGCGCCGCTCAACGCCATCGCCTTCGGACGTCCGGCCCACGCCACGACGAGCTCACTGCGCACCGGCAGCTGCGTCCAATACACGGCGAACGGCTGGGCTAGGGAGCGAAAGAATGCGCCGTTGCGATAGCGCCCGTCACAAATGCGCTCCCAGAACGGCGTTCGGAACCACATCCCGACCCTCACCGCCTGACCTGTCTCGATGCTTTGTAAAGCATCGCGCTTTGGGTTCGGCAGTTCGGGGTCGAAAACAATCTCCGTATCGTCACCGCTATGCCGCAAGACGCCCACCGGGAGCGTCAGGATAGCAACTCGACAGCGAAGTATTTGTGTGTCTCCCTGAGCGCCTCTCACCTCCAGCGACACAGCGCCACGGCGCCACGAGATTCGCCGCACAACCGTGCTGAGGCGGCTGCAAACGCGCGTAGCCCTGCACGTATTGTAGAGGTATTCTACCATCGGGCCATAACCGCCGAGCGGCCGCGCGATCGTGAAACCAACTCCCGATCGCCACTCGTCCGCAATCGCGCGAGCGCTCGCAACGTCCGGGTCCGCGGCATCAAATCCCTCGACGAATGCGCGCGCCGCCCGCACGGTCCCCTGCATTGCCTTGTCCTTATGAAAGCGCTGCAGAAATCGATTGGCGCTCTCGTCACGCGCGAGCATTCGAGCTCCTTCGAAAATACCGGACGCCGATGTGAAGTCGTCATCATCATCGTCGCGGCGCAGTTCACCGTCGTCGGAAACCCTCCACGATTCTCCACCTATGTCGATCGCCGTAGTCCCCGCAGCGCGAAGCAAGGCCATGGTCTCGGCTGCCCGGCCGTGGATGAATTCCGCGCCGAGTTCGGCCGCCAGGGCACCACGGACCGACGAGTCAGACCATACGCGACCGCCCACGCGGTCCCGGGCTTCGACCAGAATTACGCGCTGCGATCGAGCGGTCAGGCTTCGCGCCGCCGCGAGGCCGGCAACGCCAGCGCCGATCACGATCACGTCTGCATCCATGCTTGGGGTTAACGCTCGATCAGCGGTGGTATTGTTCGTCGGTCACCTTATCCAACCAATCGACAGGCTTGCCATTCAGCGCTTCCTGAATTGCCGATGTGCGTCATTGCCGTGGTCGGGGTCGCGCCATGCCAATGCTTCTCATTCGGCGGAATCCAGACAACATCACCGGGCCGAATCTCCTCGACGGGTCCGCCCGAACGTTGCGCCCAGCCGAGCCCGGATGTGGCGATCAGCGTTTGACCGAGCGGATGCGTGTGCCATGCCGTGCGGGCGCACGGCTCGAAGGTGACGCTCGCACCGCGAACGCGAGCTGGATTAGGCGCCTCGAACAGCGGATCGATGCTTACCGTGCCGGTGAAATACTCTGCCGGTCCTTTTCCAGAAGCCTGTGAGCCGCTTCGTCTGATTTCCATATGCTTCTCCTAGCTCGACGACACCACCGAGACTGAGACCATCCTTGTACATCATCGGCGGCTGTTCGCGGGGTCGACGCCTTCCTCGAGATCTTGCCGATCTAAGTTCTCTTTCTTTTTGCTGATCCACCGGTTCGCCGACTCAACTCCACCCTTGCGCACGCGTGCCTGAAGCCAGTCGAGCATCTCTTCATCCGTCGCGTTGCTTCCAACCGCCTCATCGAATTCTGCTGAGGTGATGCCCCACCGCCTAAACGCGCCTTCGTCCATCGGACACGGATAGATGTAGTCATGAATCGTGCCATTGGCGCTTGCCCGTGCTTTATCGATGACGCGTGCAAGCCACATGAACGGACCCATCAGTTGACGGCCCCGGCGCGGAAAGGTTTTCCCGTCACGGAAATCTGTTGGCACTTGATTTTCCTTGGTAGAACGAACCATGAGTGGTCGCAATGAGCCAATTTGTTGTTGCGGCTCGCATTTGCGGGTCAAAATCGGATAGTCCTTCGTACATGATTTTGCTATACTGCGGGTTATGAACGATTCGATCTCTATCTTTGACAGTCCGGTCGGTCCGCTGCTGGCGCGGGCTTCGCACGGCCGATTGGTCGAACTGAGCTTCTACCACCGTGTCAGCACCGGCGCTCACGTCGCAACGGATGCTGATGCAGGCAGCGGCGCGGTGCTCGAGGCGACGCAGGCACAGATCATGGAGTACTTCGCGCACAAGCGTACTACTTTTGAGTTGCCGCTCGAATTGCGCGGCCCCACGTTTCATCAACGCGTATGGGAAGCACTGTGCGAAATACCGTACGGTAAGACGGCTTCGTATGGTCAGCTTGCAGCCGGGCTCGGCGTTCCCGACTCGGCGCGCGCTGTCGGTGCGGCCAACGGGGCTAATCCGATCGCGATCATCGTCCCATGCCACAGGGTGATCGGCGCTGACGGCAGCCTCGTTGGTTATGGCGGAGGACTTCATCGCAAGCGCTTGCTGCTCGACTTAGAAAGCCACGCAACGCGCCTCGCTTTGCTGTGAGGGCGACGAACTTAAGCCCTTGCCCCCGCACAACTGAGCACCCGCAAGTGGTGAGGCAGCTTTAAGAGAGTATTATGGCGAAAAAAATCATCACCGTCATCGGGGCTACCGGTGCGCAAGGTGGTGGAGTGGTTCGCGCCATCCAGAACGATCGAGGTGGTGAATTCAGCGCGCGAGCCGTGACCAGAGACGTCAACTCGGATAAGGCAAAGGAGCTCGCAGCACTCGGAGCAGAGGTCGTCGCCGGCGACGTCGACGACGTGGAAAGTCTGAAACGCGCCTTTCAAGGGGCGCACGGTGCCTACTGCGTCACCTTCTTTTGGGCCCATCTTTCCCCCGAGAAGGAAATGGCTGAAGCCAAAAACATGGCAGAGGCGGCCAAGGCTGCCGGCGTTGCGCACGTCATCTGGTCAACGCTCGAGGACACTCGCAAGTGGGTACCGTTAGATGATAACCGGATGCCGACGCTTCGGGGTAAATATAAAGTGCCGCACTTCGATGGCAAGGGAGAAGCGGACAAATATTTCACCGACGCAGGACTACCCGTCACGTTTACGCGAGCCGCATTTTACTGGGAGAACTTCGTCTTCTTCGGCCTGGGCCCGAAGAAGGGTCCCGACGGGGTGCTCGCTCTCACGTTGCCCTTGGGAGATTCGAAGTTGCCTGGCATCGGTTCAGAGGACATCGGCAAATGCGTTTACGGCGTGTTCAAGAAAGGTCCAGAGTATATCGGTCAGATGGTCGGCATCACAAGCGACAAGTTGACCGGGACGGGGATGGCGGCGGCTATGAGCAAGGCGCTCGGCCAAGAAGTGCGCTACAATGCGATAACGCCGGAAGTCTTTCGCGGCTTCGGCTTTCCGGGAGCCGACGATCTCGGCAACATGTTCCAGTTCCACGCCGACTTTCAGAAAGAATTTCTCCCTTTGCGCGACCAGGCTCTCTCGAAGGCGCTCAATCCCGAGCTGCAGTCGTTTGATGAGTGGCTCGCTCAAAACGCAGGCCGAATGCCGCTCAGCTGAGCGCTGACAGTTGCCGAGACAGGCTGTGACCTTCGTTTTCCCGCCCGCAGCGATGCTTGACGAGAACTGTCGAGGCAGGTTAAACGGTTAGCCTGCCCGCCAACTCCGGCTTTTTACGCACCCCCGGGAGGACTTGATGGCATCCGAATCTTACGCGTTATCATGACGGCCGGACCGCTGGGGTTTCAGGCGGCTGCGCCGTTCTTGCTCGAGAAAGGTAAATACGGTATGAAAGCATTTCTCTCCACAGTTTGCGCTATCGTGGCCGCGTTGGGCTTGGCGAGCGCAGTATCGGCCGACAGCACCTCGATGTCAAACGCGTCCGCTGCGCCGAAAATCGTCACGCCGGACAGTTTGAATTGGGCGCCGGTGCCGGGGCTCGCGGGAGCGATGCAGGCGCTGGTCTACGGCGATCTCAACAAGGCAGAATCTGTGAACACCGTCCGCATAAAGCTGGCTGATGGCACCAAAATCCCCATCCATTCGCACGACGCCGATGAGCGTGTCACCGTTCTCTCCGGCACGTTCATGGTAGGCGTCGGCCACAGCGTTGACATGGCGAGCATGAAAGCGCTTAGCCCTGGTTCGTTTGTCTACGTGCCGGCCGGTGTCTATCACTATGCCATGGCCAAGGGCGAAACGGTTGTGCAGGTGACGGCTAAAGGCTCGATGGCCCTTCATTTGGCGAAGTAGCCGGGACTCGGAATAGCCAGAGCTGGTTGCCGCGCCGCCGATCCAGCGCCCCGGTTCGAAGTAAGGAAGCGATGCCGCAAGTTCCAGCGGCATCAGCTTCTTATATTTTCTTGTTGGAGATTTTGGTGCAGCTCGAGTCCGCGACAACGGCCCATTTGCTTTTTGTTTTTATGTCGAAAACGTCGCGAAAACTTCTGTCGCTGCGTTTGGTGATCGTATCGCGCGTGGCGAGGGCTGGCCTTGGAACCACGTACTTCCGGTCATGAGTTGCACATTCGTAGCGCTGGCTTCACCTGTTTCATAGGAGATACCGCCAAACCGACCAGCCGAGTTGCTCCACCACCGACGCTCCGAAGGCATCCAGCCGATATAACCACTGTCAGAATACCCTGTTGCGCTATACTCGTTTCCTATGACGTTGCCTGGCTCGATCCAGAAGTGGTAGTGACCCGTTTGCGTCTGCTGGATCATTGACGCCTTAGTGACGCAGTTCCACGTTCCGATCAGATACTGCAGTCGCGTTAGCTTGCCGGTGAGCGTTTGGTGCATGAGCTACGTCTGACGACGCCATGTGTGTGCTCGTTGCCAAAACAACAAAAGCCGCGACCATAAGCCTGATGGTACACAATCGCGCCGATGCGGAAAAAGAGGCTGACGGCACAGCCCCACTTTTTTCTCACGGTGCGATCAGTGAATAGCGTAACCGATCCACCACGGCGAAGCAGTGGCATTACGAGCAAGATGACCAGCGCGACAACGCGCCAGATGGGGGCGCGTGCACCCCTTCGGGATAGGGAGTGTACCGATCACGATGATGAGAAACACAACGGGCAAAACGACCATGTCTATGCCGTTTCTGAATACCGCGCCGACGATTAACAGCAGCAGTCCGAATGATAGGAGTGCCGTCACGGCATCCCAAGCCTGGGAATTGCGATTTACAAATAATGTTTCATATCTCCAGCGCCGAATTACGGCGTGGTGGGCGAAACAGGGCTCGAACCTGTGACCCCCTCCTTGTAAGGGAGGTGCTCTACCAGCTGAGCTATTCGCCCCATAACACTTTGCGCGCTGCTAACTATCTATTCGAGTGACTACGCGCAGTTCCGTCCGAAGTGCATATCCACCCCGGTGAGGTTTCACCACCCTAACGGAAAATGTACGATGGCGGAGAAAAGAGAGGCGCTCTAGCAGCGATCTCGCCTTGTCTGCGGACGCTATATTCAAGGGCCAATGGTCAAGTTGCCCATGATTAAGGGAGGCGAATATGGCAACAAACTTCCTCCAACTTTGCGTGTTGACCGCAACTCTCGTTAGCTGTGTTAGCCAGTACTTCAT
>QHBK01000018.1 GCA_003244105.1 Candidatus Eremiobacter antarcticus
ATCAACCACGACATCGACGATGCCATCCGCGCCGGTGTCATCGCGGAAGCGGACCTGCCGCGCCCGGCGGTGGAGACGTTGGGGAGCCGCGGCAGCAGTCGAATAGGGACGGCGGTGAACGACGTCATCATGCAGTGCCACGGCAAGAACGAGATACGGTTGTCTGCGCCCGTCCTCGAGGCGGTCGAGACCATCAAGACCTTCATGTTCGAGCGCGTCTACCTCAACGAGGCCGCCAAAAAGCAAGAGCCCAAAGCTCAGAACATCGTGAAGAAGCTGTTCGATTATTACATGGAGCACCCGGCTGAGCTTCCCGACGAATTTGCGCGCGGCGCGGACCCTGGAGATTCTCCGGCACGCCGCGTCTGCGATTACATCGCAGGCTTCACCGACCGCTTTGCGATCAAGAGATACCGCGAGCTCTTCGTCGAGCCGGCCGAATCGCAGGTGCCGAAAGAGTGGGACGTGTGACGATGCGGGGGTCACGGGAATCGCCTATGCAAGGCACGGAAGGCTAGCGATATGCCGGTTGCGGGCAGCATCATCGCTGAGATCCAAGCCAAGGTCGATCTCCTGGCATACGTCAGCCAGTACGTCACGCTGAAACGGCGCGGCCGCGAATACGTCGGCTTGTGCCCGTTCCATGCGGAAAAGACCCCGTCGTTCTCCCTCAATGCCGAGAAGCAAGTATGGCACTGCTACGGCTGCGACGCTGGTGGCGACATCATCACCTTCGTGCGGCGCTACGAGAACATCGAGTTCGTCGAAGCGCTCCGCATGCTCGCTGCCCGCGCCGGCATCGAGCTGCGCGAATCGGGCGAAGCCAAGCGCCATCGCAGTGAGCGCGAAGCGATCTATGAAGCCAACGCCGTCGCGAAGTCATACTTCACGGCAGCACTGGCGAAGAGCTCCAAGGCGCTGGCGTATGTCGAGCGCCGAGGCATCGAAGACGCGACGCTGCGAGCGTTCGCGGTGGGCTATGCGCCCGACGATTGGGAAGGTCTTACGTCCGCGCTGCTGCGCGCGGGCGTGGACGCCGACGTCGCGCTTCGCGCGGGCCTGCTCTCACGGCGACAACAGGGCCAGGGGCACTGCGATTTTTTCCGCGACCGCCTCATGCTGCCGGTCTTCAATCTGACCGGCGAAGTCATCGCTTTCGGCGGACGCGCGCTCGGTGACGAGCAACCCAAGTACCTGAACACTAAGAATACCGCGGCCTACACAAAGGGCCAGCACGTGTACGGCCTGCAGATCGCTCGCAAGGCCGCCGCGGTGGAAGAAGCGCTCATCGTGGTCGAGGGCTATCTCGATTGTCTGGCTCTGCACCAAGCCGGGTTCGGCAATGCGGTTGCAAGCCTGGGCACCGCGTTCACCGTCGAGCAGGCGCGCGAGCTGCGCCGGGTCGCGTCGAATCTCTATCTGTGTTTCGACGGCGATGCCGCCGGCCAGAGCGCGACCGCGCGCAGCATCGACATGCTGGTGGATGAGGGCTTGCGCGTACGCGTCGCGCACTTGCCCGAAGGCAAAGATCCTGACGACGTGCTGCGCCAGGACGGCGCGCAGGCGTTCAAAGACATCGTGGCCGCTTCGCAGCCGTGGGTCGATTTCAAGATCGAGAAGGCGTGCAGCCGCATCGCGTCTGCATTCTCGAGCAAGACCGAGGTGGCGCGCGAGGCCATGCGCGTCGTCTCGCACGTGCGCGATCCGATCGAGCGAGATCAGTATGTGAAGATGATGGCGCGCAAGCTCGACATCACAGAAACAGCGCTGCGGCAGGTCGACACGCGGCAGATCGACACTCGACAGCCGGTCAACGCTGCGCGCGTCTCGCCCCAAAGCGAACATCGTCCGCGCCGCGCCCCTGCGCCCGCCGAGCCGCTGTCTCCCGAGCGCGAGCTGCTGCAGCTTGTCCTCGTCCGGCCGCAGCTCTTCAGCGCGGTGGCCGATACGGTGCCACCCGAGGAGTTCATGGACGAACATCTCGCGAGCGCGTACGCGGCTTTGGGCCGTCGTCGCGACGACATCGCGGCCGGCGTAAATCCGATGACCGTTCTTGCCGATGTTAGCAATGTCGCCGAACTCACGCGGCTTGCGCTATCGTCGCCGCCGCTGAACTTAGAGGAAGATGAACGTCGGCTGGACCGCATTGTCGAGCGCTTTCGGCGCCGGCGCATGGAGCGGAGGCTTTCGAATGTGGACGCGGAAATGAACACGCTCTTGACGGCGGGCAAATCGGTGCCCGAGCCATTGCGCGATGAGTACAACGTTCTCGCAGCGACGCTTCACGGTTCTTCTCAAGCCAGAAAGGAGCAGACGTAGCAGTGCCAGTTCGCAAACCGGCGGGCGCGACGCCGCTTGCGGAAAGCGAGGCGGTCGGGGAAAACGGCCAAGCCGCTGATCCCAAGGCGTTGGGCGCGGCGTCGGCCAGTCGCGAAGCGGTCGTGAAAGCTCTCATCGATAAAGGCAAGAAGCGCGGTTCGCTGACCTACGACGAGATCGCCCTCGTCTCAGCTGCCTTCGACGAAGACGATCCCGAAAAGGGCAACGAGCTCGTCGAAGAGATCATGGGCCAAGGCATCGAGATCACCGAGATGCCTGAAGTGGCGGCCGAAGACAAAGACGACGCCGAGCCCGTCGAGGAAGCGCCTGAAGATCTCAGCTCCGTGCCGGGCGTGGCGCTCGATGATCCCGTCCGCATGTATCTCAAGGAGATCGGACGAGTACCGCTGTTGGGCATGGCGCAGGAGCAAGAGCTCGCCAAGGCCATCGAGCTCGGCGAAGAAGAGCGCCATCGGGCCAAGGGAAACGGCGCGCACCCGAATCCGATCATGGTGGAAGCAGGCGAGGCGGCCAAACGCGATCTCACCGAGGCGAATCTGCGTCTGGTGGTCAGCATCGCGAAGAAATATGTCGGTCGGGGCATGCTCTTCTTGGACCTGATCCAAGAGGGCAACCTTGGGCTCATCCGCGCGGTCGAGAAGTTCGACTACAAAAAAGGCTATAAGTTCTCGACCTATGCGACGTGGTGGATCCGTCAGGCGATCACGCGCGCCTTGGCCGATCAGGCGCGCACCATCCGCATACCGGTGCACATGGTTGAGACCATCAACCGGCTCGTGAAGATATCACGCCAATTGCTGCAAGAGCTGGGCCGCGATCCATCCGTCGAAGAGATCGCCAAAGAGATGACGCTCTCGCCCGACAAAGTGCGTGAAGTGATGAAGATCGCGCAAGAGCCGATCTCTTTGGAGACGCCCATCGGTGAAGAAGAGGACAGCCATCTGGGCGACTTCATCGAAGATCCGGAAGCCGTGGCGCCTGCAGAAGCCGCATCGGTGACCATGCTCAAGCAGAAGATGGGCGACGTGCTCACCAATCTCACCGAGCGCGAGCGCAAGGTCTTGGTTTTGCGTTTTGGATTGGAAGACGGCCACCAGCGCACGCTTGAAGAAGTCGGCCAGGAATTCGGCGTGACGCGCGAGCGCATCAGGCAGATCGAAGCGAAGGCGCTGCGCAAACTGCGCCACCCCAGCCGCGGAAAAGCTCTAAAGGATTACTGGCAGGCGGATTGAGGCGGCCGCGCCACAGAAATCGGACTCAGCCGCGTTTGGCGGCCTTCTTGCCTTCCTCGATCAATCGCTTGACTTTTTGTCCGCCCAGCTGGCCGATGGTCTCGTAGAATTTCGGTCCGTAGCGGTCGCGCGTCGATTCGCCGCCCTTTTTTCCGCCCAGCTTTCCGATGTTCTCGTAGAATTCATGGCCGTGCGTGTCTTTGGTCGCGCGTCCGCCCTTGCGGCCGATCTGTTCGTAGAACTCTTTGCCGTAGCGCTGCTTGACCGTTTGGCCGCCTTTTTTTCCGGCTTCACGCACCGTCATGCCGGTCGCAGATTTGGTGTTCTCTTTTGCCATGGGGGCAGGCTCCTACCGTTTTCTTTTCTGATTTTGGTTTCTGGCGGGCCTGAAATATTCGTCTCGCCTTGCCTATCATAGATACCCGCGCGCGCTGCACGCCAAACCGCTCTACAAGGCGACACAGCGCACGGCGGCGTAGAACTGCACGCATGCGTACGCTCGCTGCCGTGACGTCAGCCGTGCTTCTGTGTTGCTTTTCCCTGCTTTTTGTGACGGTGGCGCGCGGCCACCTGGTGAGCATCGCTGCGGCGGCGCCGCTTGGGACTCTTTCGCCACCGCCCGCCGTCTCTTCGGGCAATCCCGCGTTCACAGCCCTCGGCAAGCTGGAACGCGATCGCAAGGCGGATCCGCAAAAAATTGCGACCTACCTCAGCGACGCCGACCCCGCAGTCGAAGCACGGGCCGCCATCGCATTGGGACGCCTCGGCAATCCCGCTGCGGTACCGAGGTTGACGGCGATTCTCGCCGACGCGCGCAAGCCCGATAAGGTGCGCAGTGCCGCTGCGTTTTCGCTCGGCGTGATCGGCTCCCCGGATTCCGTAGGCCCGCTCTCGTCCACTGCAAAGGCCAACGGCAGCAGCGTGGCTGCCGCAGCCGCGTCTGCGCTTGGCAGGATCGGCGGCGCGACTGCCGTCGATGTCCTCACTCGCTTGCTCTCGCAGCGCAGCGCCGACGTGCGCGCACAGGCCGCCGTGGGCCTAGGGGAGGCGGCTCTGCCGGGCTCGGCTTCGATCGATAACCAACACCGCGAAGCGGCGGCGGGAGGGCTGGCCTCCGCCATTCTGACGGAGCGCGATCCGGAAGTGAGGTGGCGCATGGCGTGGGCGCTCGGGCGAGCGTTCTATCAAAGCCAGCCTCGCACGTTGCGGCGGCTTTTGACGGACGATCAAGAACTGGTTCGGCTGTTCGCCGTGCGCGGGCTCGGCAAGCTCAAAGACCGTTCGTACGCATTGCCCATCCGGTTGGCGGTCAACGACAAATCGTGGCGCGTGCGGGTCGAAGTCCGCAATGCGCTTGCAGCGCTCGGTGACCGCACGGCAGTAGACGTCCGCCCTCCGCCCGTGCCCAAAGCGGACTTCGAGGAGCCGGCGCCGGTCGCGACCTCGTCCCCGCATGGCGATCACCCGCAGGTCGCGTTCGTCACGAACAAAGGCGTCATCGTCATCGAATTTTTTCCCGACGCGGCTCCGTACAGCGTCGATAACTTCCTCTATCTCGTCGACCGCGGATTTTACAGTGGGCTCCAGTACTTCCGCGTGATAGCAGACTTCGTCGTGCAAGGCGGAGATCCCAAAAACACCGGCGACGGAGGGCCGGGATACTCGATTCCCGCTGAACTGAACCCATCGCAGCAGCTCACCGGCATCCTCTCGTACGGGCTCGACTACGATCAGCGGCGCAACGTGCCGCTCATCGATTCCGCAGGCAGCCAGTACTACATCACGCAGTCACCGCAGCTGCATCTCGACCGCGGTTTCACCGTGTTCGGCCGCGTCGTGAAAGGCTTGTCAGTCGTCTATGCGATCTCGCCGCACAACGCAGGCGACGCAGCCGCTGCCGACGTCGCGAAGCGAGTGTACCGGTGTCACCCGGTCAGCGTGCAATCCGCCGACGTGGAAGAGAAGCTGCGCACCGCCGAGATCGGTTACCAGCCTCAGTAGGCGGCGCTCCACACATTTATTAGCGAGAAGGCCGGTCGCCACCACCCTCCGAACGGCCTTATTACCTGGTAGCATCAACGCTAGGAGCCGATCAGGGCTTTGAGGCTTATAGCTGATGGCGAATAGAAAACAGCACATCGTAGAGCTGGCGGCGGAAGTCGTGTACCGGCAAGGCTTCAAAGGGACGAGCGTTGACAACGTCCTTGAGATCGCGGGCGTCGGCAAGGGCAACTTCTATCATTACTTCCGCAGCAAAGACGACTTAGGCGTCGCCATCATCGGCGAGATCGAGAAATGGGTGAACGGCGCGGCCGGCGATGAGTTATTCTCGCGCAGCAAGTCCCCCCGGCAACGTCTCAGAGATTACCTGACCTTCATCGCTCGGCAGCGGCACAGTGACAACCACGGCGACCCGCTCGGGAACCTGTTGGCCGAGCTCGGCGATGTCGAGCCGTTCGCCAAACCGCTGCGGCGCGCGCTTGAGTCGCTCATCGACCGCTTCGAAGCGCTGGTCTCCGAGTATGCCATGGAACGCGGCTCGACGGTCCATGCGAGGTCGATGGCTCGCGCGTTCGCAGCCGATATCCAGGGCCTGTGCACCATCTACAAGGTGGAGCAGGACCAACTGGCTTTCGACGAGGGCTTGGCCCAAATCGAAGGACTGCTCGAGAGCCAAGCATTTCAGCGCGTGCCCGTCTCCCAGGGACAGAGCAGCTACTCGAGCAGCGAGTAAAGGCCGCCCCCTCCGGTTAAGCGCGCCGTTTGTGCACCGCGCACAACGGCGTTCGCGAGCAGCGCGACGTAGCGCCCTGCATGCGAGGACTGAGCTTTTACCAAGCGCTCTGGGCCGCTCCCATTGCCATGCTTACCCACGCCGTGCTGACGGTGTTCGTAGCCGCTTCGCTGCACGAGGCGATGCCCGTGGTGGGCCGCGCCTTCGAAGCGAGGCATCCTAGCGTGAGCGTGCGCTTCGAATTCAACGGCAGCCAGCTCTTGGCAGCGCAGCTTCGAGAGGGCGCGCCCGCGGACGTATTCGCGAGTGCCGACAAGCGAACCATGGAGGCGGCGCGCGCGGACGGGCTCGTGGACGCGCCGGTTGTGTTCGCGGGCAATAGTTTGGCGGTGATCGTCAACACGGCTTCGCAGGTGCGCGCGCTGAGCGATCTGAGCAAGCCCGGGTTGCGCCTGATCATGTGCGCGGAGCAGGCGCCCTGCGGCCGTTACGCGCGGGCCTCGCTTGCGAAGCTGAACGCGGACGGCAGATACGGGCGTCACTTCAACGCGGCCGTCATGCGCAACGTCGTCTCAATGGAGGAGAACGTGGAGTCGGTCGCCGCGAAGGTGCGGCTTCGCGAAGCAGATGCCGGCTTCGTGTACGGCTCGGACGCGGTTCGCCTCGGCGGCGCAGTGCGCACGCTCAAAATACCGCAGGTTGGCCAAACGGAAATCCGGTATCCGATCGCCGTGGTCCGCTCCACCAGGCTCGCTTCGCTTGCGAACTCTTTCGTCTCGTTTGTCCGGTCGGCGACTGGGCATGACATCGTCCGCCGCTTTGGCTTCAAAACGGGGTTGGCCGCAAGAGCATCGCAACGGTGAGCGCTTCGTTCAACGCGTCCGTTGCGGCCCGCGCCCGGGATGCGGCTTTGGGCGCCGGCGCCTACCTCTTGGCCGCTTTTTTCGTCGCGTTCATCTTCGTGCCGCTGTTCGCGCTGGTCGCGCGCGTGCATCCGTCCACGCTTTTGGCGGCGGCTCACGGCACCATCGTGCGGCAGGCGCTCTGGCTGTCGCTTGAGACGAGCACCGCTTCGCTGTTCATCATCGCGCTGTGCGGCACGCCGCTTGCGGCGTTGCTGTCTCAGCCGATTCGCGGCAGAGCCGTCTTGGAAGCGCTCGTGACGTTGCCGGTCGTGCTGCCCCCGGTGGTGGGAGGCTTGGCGCTGCTGTTGGCCTTCGGACGAGCCGGGCTGCTCGGCAAAGAGCTGAACGCTCTCGGCATCCACATCCCGTTCACCACTGCGGCGGTGGTGCTGGCCCAGACCTTTGTGGCCGCGCCGCTGTACATCTCGGTCGCGCGCGGTGTCTTCGCGCGCGTCGATGCGAACACGCTGCAGGCGGCGGCGGTTCTGCGCGCCTCGACGGCCTACACGTTTGCGCGCGTCATCATCCCTGCGGCGATTCCGGCGCTTTTGGGAGGGCTCGCTCTTTCGTGGGCACGCGCTCTCGGCGAGTTCGGCGCCACCATCACCTTTGCCGGCAACCTGCCGGGCGTCACGCAAACGATGCCGGTCGCCGTCTACATGGCGACGCAGATAGACCTCGACGCAGCGATCGCGGTGGCGGTTATCCTCATGCTGCTCTCGTACGGCGCGTTGCTGCTGGTCCGCGCTTGCGGCGCTCCCTCCGAATCGTTGTGAGCCATGTTGCTCTGCGATGTGGCCCTCGAGCTTGGTCGCTTCCGGCTCGCCGTCAGCCTGCTGGCGAAGCCGGGGGAAATCGTCGCGCTGCTGGGGCCCACAGGCGCCGGTAAGACCAGCGCGCTACGCTGCATCGCGGGGCTTGCCAGGCCCGCCGGCGGCGCGATCTTGTTCAACGATCGCACGTGGTTCGATTCGAAAAAACGTCGCTTTGTGCCGCCTCACAAACGCGACTGCACGATGGTGTTCGCACACCGCGCCTTGTTCGGCAATCTGGACGTATCGGAGAACGTCGCTTTCGGGATGCGAGCCATTGGGGTGCCGGAGGCCGTCATCCGACGGCGTGTCGCCGAGCTGTTGGACTTCGTCGGTGCTGGTGCGCTTGCGGACAGAGGCACTTCACTTTTATCCAACGGTGAAGCGCAACGCATCGCCATAGCGCGAGCGCTGGCCGTCGAGTCCGGCGTGTTGCTGCTCGACGAGCCGCTCTCCTCGCTCGACGTCGGCGCTCGGCCGCCGCTGCGCGCCGCGCTGCGCCGGCGAATCGGCGCTGAGAGCACGACTGCAATTCTGGTCACTCACGAACCGGCCGAGGCGCTCGCGTTCGCGGACAGGCTCGTGATCATGGAAAACGGCGCGACCGTGCAAGAAGGCACTCCGGCAGAATTGCTGGCGTCTCCAGCATCCGTCTATGCCGCGGCCTTCGCCGGTGTCAACTACTATCGCGGTGTTGCGCATCCATCCGATGGCGGCACGAGCACTGTGCTGGTCGATGGTGAGACAAGCCTGACGGTGCTTGGCGGCTGGTCCGGGCCGGTGACCGTCACGATCGATCCCAGCGCTGTCATGCTGTCGCTGTCGGCCGTGCGATCGTCGGCCCGCAACCATCTGCAGGGAAGAATCGAGCACGTCGAGTTAGAGGGTGACAGCTTGCGAGTGGCGGTGGCCTCGCGACCGCGGATCATCGCCCGCGTGAGCGCCCAAGCGGCGAGCGAACTAGGCCTCGCGGCCGGCGCAGAGGTGTTCGCGACGTTCAAGGCGGCAGAGCTCAAGGTGAGCTAAAGCTGCGCGACGGGGCCCCGCACGTCTGCGTGGGCCGTTCTCAAACGCGTCTCAAGCCGGTCATCTTCCTCCGCTACGCTGGCTCTCCAAGGAGGGCTTGAGAAGTGTCGCCAGTTCTGCACGCCGCCGCCGCTGAACGCCATCCCTCATATACTTTCGATGCGGTGTACCGCATGCGTGGCACGCTCAGCCTTGCAAGCAAGGCGGCGTTTGGGATGTTCGACCAGCCGCGCTCTCCGCAGCGCCAGACGACTGCGCCCTTGCACCGAATCGGCGGAACGCACAACACCGCTCGCATAGCTCAGGCGGGGGCGCCCAACCGCCCTCTTCCGCAGATCCAGGCTGCGTCAGCCGTTCGCCGGCTGGCAAGCCATCGCGCCATTGTCGTAAAGCCTGACAGCGGGGCTCGTGAACGAATTGCCGCAGGCCTCGCTCGTCTCAAGGCCGCTCGCCAAGAGGAGAATCCGGCAGCGCGTCACGCCTGCACGCAACGTTGGTACCGGGTCTCGGCGAGCAGTGAAAATGCCGTTATCATTTGCATCGTCTTCCGTGGCCGCGCGTTCGTCTCGAGTCGTCGGCTTCGGAGCGGGCGACCTTCATGAATCCGACGGTAACGGCGCGGATGGCCTCGGACCTGCAAGACCTCGATGCAGCCTGGTCGGCTGCTCGAGCCCTGGTGCTGCGCTACGGCGCGAATAGTCAAGGGGATGACGCGGCGGTGCAGGACTTCGGCAGCTCGACGCGCCCCAGCCGCTCGCTGCCGGCGCTCGCGGTGGAAGGCCCGGGATTTTTCGCGCTTGCAGACCGTAACGTCCAGTGGTTCACGCGTTCCGTCCATCCGCGCTTGGCGTCTGACGGCACATTGGTCGATGAAGCGGGCCGTAAGCTCCTAGGGTTCAGCGAGTTGGAGGCGGCTGAACGGCACATTGCCACGGCGCGAGCGCACGAACTTCGTTTGCCAGCAAACAGTTCTCTCGCAGGCGGCCCCGCGCGGTTTGAGATCGACCCCAACGGCGCTATTCGCATCGTCGAAAAGGCAGCCGGTCGCAGCCTAAACCCGCCCGAACGCTTCGTATCTCTAGGGCGCTTGTGCTTGGCAGTCTTCCCCGCGCCGCAAAAGCTCATCCGCGGCACCGGCGGCATCATGCGTGCCAACGCCGCAGCAGGCGCTGCAAAATACTTCAGTGCAGGCGCCCCCAACTTGGGAATCGTCCGCCAAGCGCCCCGGTCAGCGCCGGTCGCCGATCTGTCCGAGCAGTTGGCCCGGATTTGGAGTCTCACAGGCCGCGCGGAAATCGATGTCGCCATGGCGAGGGCGTCCGACGGTCTTGAGCGCACGGCCTTGAACCTCGTCAAGTGAATACCACACATGCCAAGCCGCGCAACCGCACGCGGCCGTGGGCACCTCGCGGACCGAAACGCACGCTAGAATCCACCATCGATGCCGACGGCATGGCGCTCGCAGAGCTGGTGGATTTGGCCTGCCGCCGCGCGGGCACGGTCATCGCACCGTCGCTTTCAGCATCCGCGAAGCCCGTCGATCGTGCGGATTACGAGGAGCGGCGCGCCATTCCGGATCGCGCCTGGCGCTGCTGCACGGCGGGCCGAGAATTCTGGTGGGTCATCGACGAACCGTCGCAGCGCCGGTTGCTCGCGTGCGTGATCGGCGGTTCCCCGTCGCAGAGCACGAGCGCGATGGAGCGCACGATCCTGGCTGAGACAGTGATGCGTGTGGCTTCGCCGGACAGTTCCCAGCGGCGTTGGGATGAAGAGCTGCGGGCTCGGCCGCGCGGCAGCATGTGGCACTGCGACATTGAGCTGATGCAGCCCACGATCGGCACGGCCGTGCTTTCGATTTTCACCGCCCGCGCAGTTGCGCCCGCGCGCACCGGCGGGCCCATCGACATTTGGGCAATTCCTCTCACGATCAACGCCGCACTCCCGCCCGTGCGCGTCCGCCTTCGTGAATTGCTAGGTTGGCGCGCCGGCACCGTGCTCGCGTTGCAACCTTCTGCCGACGAGATCATGGCCAATCTGATGCTTTCGCCCAGCACCACCGCCGGCGGTTCGCTCGGCGTCGCGGCGAGCAATCGCGCCGTCCGATTGCACCGATTTGGAACGCGCAGCCGGCCGTGACGGACGGCGCGCCCCTGACGGTCGACAGCCTGGCGGATGTCGCGGTCGATGTCACCGCCATGCTCGGTCCGGCCCGCGCGACGATCGGCGAGGTGTTGGCATATACCACCGGCAGCATCGTCGCGCTTGACGCGCGCGCCGATGCGCCGGTGCCGCTCCTTGTCAACGGCGTGACGGTCGCAACCGGAGACGTGGTGGTAACGGAAGACGGTATGCTCGCGATCGAGATCAGCGCCGTATCTGCGCGGACAGGTGCCATTTGACGCAGCCGCGCGCTCTCAAGGCCGAATGAACGACGCAGCAGCGTTTCTCTCGCAGCCGAAGATCGGCTCGCCGGTCGATCTTCTGATCGCGCTCTTCGTTCTTTCGCTCGTACCGGTCTTGGCCGTGTCGGTGACATCGTTCACCCGAATCGTCGTCGTGCTCAGTTTGTTGCGAGCGTCTCTTGGCACATCGTCTTTGCCGCCCAACAGCGTTATCATGGCGCTGTCCGTGATGTTGACCGCGGCGATCATGGCTCCGACGGCGACCCGCATCGATCAGCAAGCCGTGCGGCCGTATTTGGCACACCGGCTGTCCGCGAGCGCCAGCCTGCAGCGCGCCGCCGAGCCGCTTCAGCGCTTCATGGCTAGACAGACCCGGCCATCGGACGTACGCGCGTTTGCGCGCATCGCTCGCCTCCAGCTTTCGCCCGCGGCGCAGACGCCGCTGACCGTGCTCGCGCCTGCGTTTCTCGTCAGCGAGCTGCGCACAGCGTTTGCGATGGGGTTCGCTTTGGCATTGCCCTTTGCGGTCATCGACATCGTGGTGGCCATCGTCTTGATGTCGCTCGGCATGTTCATGGTATCGCCGGGGTCCATCTCGCTGCCGATCAAGCTGTTGTTGTTCGTCGTCGCCGATGGCTGGTCGCTCGTCGCGGGCGCCCTGGCCGCGTCGTTTCACTAGGCGCCTATGCCGGAGATCGCGCTGTATCTGTTCGCGCAAGCGCTCATGACAGCGATGAAACTGTCGCTGCCGTTCGTGGCGCTCGTGGGAGCGATCGGCGTCGTCATCGCCTTCTTGCAGGCGATGGTGCAAATCCAAGATCAAAATATTTCCTTCGGGCCGAAGATCTGCGCCGTAGCGGCGCTGCTGAGCGCCGGCGGCATGACGGGGCTGCTCATGCTTCAGGCGCTCCTCCAGCAAGCAGTCGACGTGCTCCCGCGGCTGGCTCACGCCGTCTGAGATCCGCCGATTGGCTGCCGAGCTCGGCCCGTTTCTAGTCGGTCGCGGATTTTGATGACGGCCCATCTCGCGTCAGGCGCTATTCTTTCTCTCGTCGTCGCGCTGGCGGGCGCGTCGGCGTTCGCCGCAACGGTCCCGTGGTTCGCCTCAGGCGCGATCCCTGCGGCGGTGCGAGCGGCGCTCGCCCTCACACTGACGCCGCTGCTCGCCGGCCGCTTGCAGGCGTCGCACCTGCACCCGCCTTTGCTCCCGGCGCTTTCAAGTGGTGCGCTCATCGGGGCGTCGTTCGGATTGACGGCTGCCATGCTGGCCGCCGCCGCATCCGCCGCGGGCGGCGCGATCGACAATGCGCTTGCATCGCCACTGGGGGCCGACCGCACTGCGCTGACGCGCGGCCCGCTCGCTCATCTCTACCAAATCGCGTTCAGCGCCGTGTTCTTGGGCAGCGGCGGTTTCAACGTGCTGGTCGAGCGCTTTGCCGACGGATTCCTGAGCGTACCGGCGAGCATCGCATCGCCGCACGCGCTGGTCGTGCTCGCGGACACCTCCATGCGCGCAAGTCTGACGCTGGCGGGGCCCTCGCTGTACGCGCAAGCGCTCGCGACCGCGGTCGCCGGTCTTTGTGCGCGTGCGCTTCCCCAGGTGAACGGCATGTTGTTGGCCGCGCCCCTGGCTTCCACCGCTGTGTTGTTCGCTCTGGCGGCCGGATCGCTGTTTTTGTGGCCGGAGCTCGTGCGCCTAAGCGTCGATGCTGCGTCCGCAAGCCGGCTGCAGATGCCGTGAGCGAAGGCCAAGAGCGCTCTCATGAAGCGACGCCGCGCCGCAAGCGGCAGGCGCGCATGCAAGGAGACAGCGTGCATAGCGCCATTATGGCAGCAGCGCTTTGCGTCTCTCTCGCGCTGCTGGCGGCCTACATGCTGCGCGCGGAGGTGAATAGAGGCATCCGCCTTATGGCGGATGGGTTGAGCGCCGCCGCATCCATCCGAGCCGCGGAGCCCGCTGCGTTGTTCGCAGCAACTGCGAGGGCGCGCGCGCAGATCGTCGCTGCGACCGCCGTAAGTTCGCTGATCACCTTTGTCGCGTCGTTCTTCGGCGCTGCGTTGTGCGGGTCTATCGGGCTTTCGTTCTCCGCGCTCAAGCCTAAGATGTCACGATTTGCCAGCGCCTCGGGCCTCGCGCGCCTGGCTTCCAAGCGACAGGCGAGTCAAGCTGCCTTTGCCATGGTCGCCGTGGCATGCATCGTCTTGTTGGTGAGGCAGCCTTTCACCGCCGCGCTGCAAAGCATGGCTGCGGCCGACGGCTTCCAGCCGCAGATTCTGCTCGCCGCATCGGCCCTGGGGCGGTTTTGGCAACGCGCTGCCGTCGCGCTGCTCGTTGTCGGAGCTGCGGACGTTATCGTGCAGCGGCGGGGGCAGGCGCAGCGCCTTCGCATGACCGCACGCGAGGTGCGCGAGGAACGGGCACAGACCGAAGCGCGACCCGAGATGAAGCAGCGCCGAAAAACCGTCGGATTGCGCCGCTCCCGCAGCTTGCGAGTCGCTGCGATACGCCGCGCCACGGCAGTGATCGTGAATCCTACCCACGTGGCGGTGGCGCTGCGATACGCGCCTCCCTCGATCGACGTGCCCGTCGTCGTGGCGAGGGGAGCCGATCGGTCGGCCGCAATCGTTCGTGAAACGGCGCTCTCTTGCGGCGTTCCGATCGTGGAATCGCCGGACTTAGCGCGGCTCTTGTACGGCCGCGTGGACATCGATTCCCCGATCCCCGAGGAATGTTACGCAGCCGTGGCCGCCATCTTCGCTTGGATCGTCAACACCCATGGCTTTCTGCGCGGCGCCGACGAGCGACCCGCAACTGAGCCGCTAGCAGGCTTCACGACCAAATGCGGACATCCATGAATGGGCTTCTGGCTCTTGCAGTGCTTGCCAGCATTGCGATGCTCATCATTCCGCTGCCGCCGCCGCTGCTCGACGTGCTGCTGGCGTTTGACATCATGTTCGCGACGGCCGTGCTCGTGGTCGCGCTGTCCATCCAAAATCCGCTTGAGCTCGCAGCGTTCCCCTCACTCCTGCTCGTGACGACGCTGTTCCGGCTGTCCTTGGACGTATCGGCGACCCGGCTGATCCTCACGCAAGGGGATATCCCGGGCGCAGTGGGGTCGGTCATTCCTGCGTTCGGCAATTTCGTCATGCGGGGCAACGCGGTGGTCGGGCTCTTGCTCTTCGTGATCTTGATCGTCGTGCAGTTGGTGGTCGTCACCAACGGCGCGCAGCGGGTGGCTGAAGTGGCGGCGCGCTTCACGCTCGATGCCATGCCCGGCAAGCAGATGGCCATCGACGCGGATCTGCACACCGGCCTTATCGACGCGACGGAGGCGCGCGCACGGCGCAAAGCGGTGCAGGCGGAAGCCGACTTCTACGGCGCGATGGACGGCGCCGGCAAGTTCGTGCGAGGCGATGCGATCGCAGCGATCGTCATCGTCGCGGTCAACATTTTCGCGGGCATGGCCATCGGCATCTTCGCCAAGCATCTCGATCTCGGCGCTGCGGCGCACGTCTTCTCGCTGCTGTCCATCGGCAACGCGCTCGCGACGACGCTGCCGGCCTTTTTGCTCTCGACCGCGATGGGCATCATGGTCACACGGGCGGCGTCTGACAACACTTTGGGCAGCGACCTGCTGCGCCAGCTGCTCGCTCATCCGGCAGCTCTGCGGACGGTCGGCGTTGCGATGCTGCTGCTGGCCTGCGTGCCCGGGCTGCCGCACGTCGCCTTTGGCCTGCTTGGAACGGTCACGATCGTGTCGTCGACCGTGGGGCTGCGCGCGAAAAGACGCGCGGAAAGCGAGCACGCCGATGCCGAGGCGAACCGAAAGCGCTCCGACCTGCATAAGCCCGAACAGGCGATCACGCTTCTAGCGATGGACGCGCTCAGCATCGGCCTCGGCGAAGAACTGCTGCCGCTGCTGGAACATTCGGCAGGCTCCGTGCTGCTGCATCGCATCGCGCTGCTGCGGCGGGTGCTCGCGCTAGAGCTCGGCATCCTCATGCCCGGCGTGCGCGTGCAAGACGATATGCTGTTGCCCGCGCGGGGCTTCGCGATCAAGCTGCGCGACCGTGTGGTCGCGCATGGGAAGCTGCACGCTGATCGCTCGCTCGCGATAGGGCCTCCGACGGCGCTGTCGCAGCTGCCTGGCGAAGCGGTTGCCGAACCGGCGCACGGCGCAAGCGCGGTCTGGCTGCCGCAAAGCCACCCCGGACCGCCCCACATCGGCTCCTTAGGCTCAGCGTCCGAGGCCGTCGTCGTCGATCCGATCGCCGTCTTGATCAGCACGCTCGCAGCGGTCGTACGGGCGAACGTGGCAGCATTGCTCGGCCGCCAAGAAGTGCAGATGCTGCTCGACAACCTCAAGCAGACCCATCCGGCCGCCGTCAAGGGCGTCGTGCCTGAAGTCGTCAGCCTTGGGCTCGTGCAACGTGTTCTGCAACACATCGTGCGCGAGCGCGTCTCGATCCGCGACATCGCCGCCATCGTAGAGACGATCGCCGACGAGGCGGAAACGACGAGAGACCCCTCCATCATCGGAGAGGCGGTGCGCCGTCGTTTGGCGCCGGCGATATGCGCCATGCTCGCCGACAAGCGCAACATCATCAAGGCGGCGGCGCTCACGCCTGAGCTTGAGTCACAGCTGGCCGCCGCGACGGCCTTCAGCGAGCGGGGGCCGATACTCGGGATAGAGCCTGCGCTGGCACGCGTGTTGGCGCCGAAGTTTCAGTCGGTGAGCCGTGCGCTCGGAAGCCGTGCAGCGGTCGTCTGCTCTCAGTCGCTCCGCCTGGCGCTGTCGCGGTTCTTGGAAGCTTGCGGGACGAGCATCGCGGTGCTGGGGCTCGCCGAGGTGGCGGCCGGCTACGCAATCGACGTGTGGGGTACCATCGGTCTCGACTGAGGGCACCAATCAGAGCGCCGCGGCGTTTCTAAGGAGCCAAAAAGTTCGGCAGCCCCAGCAATCCAAACAGAAACAACGAAAGAACCACATGATGCAACCCAACGTCGCGCCGCTACGCCCTTCGCTGTATGAACAGCTGCACCGCGATGCTGACATTCTCACGCTCATCGACAAAGCCGATGAGGTCTGCGCGGCCATGGGCTACACCGATCACGGCCGCCGCCATGCCACCTTGGTTGCCACGAACGCTTCTCGCATTCTGGCGGCGCTCGGTTACGGGGCACACGAATGCGACCTCGCGGCAGTAGCCGGGCTCATGCATGACCTCGGCAACTGCGCTGGCCGGCACAGCCACGCAGGCGCGGGTGCGGTCTTCGTCTATCAGCTGCTCATCGCGAGAGGGGTCGGCTCGCTCGACGCGGCGACCGTCATGGCAGCAGTCGGCAACCACGACGAAAGCGAGCAAGGGACGGCCGTCGACGTCACAAGCGCGGCGCTCATCATCGCAGACAAAGCGGACATCCACCGCTCGCGCGTGCGCACCCGCCGGCCCGAAGACTTCGACGTCCACGATCGCATCAACTGGGCGGTCAGCAAAGCGGAGATCGACGTTGCTTTGCAGGCGAAAGCCATCGAGCTGCGCCTCACGGCCGACCCCACGTTTGCGACTGCCGCCGACATCTTAGACCTCTTCAGCGTCCGCTTCGCGATGAGCGCGAGCGCGGCCAAGCTCTTGCAGTGCGCCTACAGCGTCGTGGTCAACGGAGAAGTGATCCTCTAGCAGCCGCCCCGCCGCTCGCGACCGGAAGCATAAGGGTTGGCGAGGGCACGAGGCGAAGGCGAATTTTCGCCATCGCAGTTACGCGCGCGGACTCGAGGGGCAGCAATCATGTTCTGGTTTCGGTGGAAACACGTCATCAAGCTCGCCAGCATCGCCGTGCTGTGCGGGCTGTGCGCGTGGGCTGCGCTGCCGGTCGACAAGAAGGTCCACCTCGGGCTGGATCTGCAAGGCGGCTTGAGGGCTTTGGTCGAGCTGGAACCGACTCCGGAGAATCCGAAGATCACGAGCGAACTCCAGGACGAGGAATATCAGGTTCTGCAGACGCGGCTGAACGGGCTGGGCGTCAACGAGCTGACATTTTCGAAGGTCGGAACCGACCGCATCAATATCGAGATGCCGGGCCTCAAGAATCCGGAGCAGGCGATCGCCATGATCCGTGAAGCGGCCGTGCTCGAGATGCGACCGCTGACCAAAGAGCAAGTCGCGCGAGCGGGTACCGACCCCAAGTTCGACGCGTATAAGGCGTCGCAGTCGCCCGTCATCACGGGCGCCGATATGTCGAACGCATCCGCGAGCACGGACTCGGCTGGGCAGCCGGCGGTGCACTTCACCCTCAACAGCGCCGGCTCGAAGAAGTTCTACGCATGGACGAGCAAGCACATCGGTGATCCCCTCCCGATCTTCTTAGACAAGAAGCTCATCGAATCGCCGACCATCGAGGGCGCCATCAGCAATACGGGGGAGATCCACGGCAGCTTCACGACCGAGTCGGCCGTGAGGCTCGCCAACGAGTTGAGCGCCGGATCGCTCAAGGTGCCCACCAAAATTCTTGAGACCGAGAACGTCGGGCCGACGTTGGGCCGTATCGACCTGCAGAAGTCGCTGATGGCGTCGCTCGTGGGATTGGGCATCGTGCTCGCCTTCATGCTGCTGGTCTATCGCGTCCCCGGCTTGCTCGCCGACCTCGCGCTCGTCGTGTACTGCTTGCTCATGCTCGCCTATGTCACGCTCTTCCATGTCACGTTGACGCTCCCAGGCATCGCGGGCTTCGTGCTTTCCATAGGCATGGCGGTCGATGCCAACGTCTTGATCTTCGAGCGCCTCAAAGAAGAATTGTGGGCGGGGCGCACGACACGCGCCGCCGTCGGCGTCGGCTTCAAGCGGGCCTTTTGGACGGTCTTCGACTCGCACGTCACGACCATGGTCGGCGCGCTGGTCCTGTACTGGCTCGGGACGGGAACGGTGAAAGGGTTCGCCCTGACCCTGCTCGTTGGAACCGTCTTCTCGCTCTTGACGGCTGTGAACATCACGCGGGCCCTGGTCGACGTCGTGGTGGACAAAGACGTCGTGACCGCGCCCGCCTTGTACGGAGCCTGACGCATGTTCTTCCGCCGGCTCAACTGGAACATCATCGCGCAGCGCAACTACTGGTTCGCCCTGTCGGCCATCGTCATTATCGCAGGCGTGGTGGCGCTCGTCATGCACCGCGGGCTGCCGTTGGGGTTGTCCTTCACCGGCGGCTCCACGATTGACGTCAAGTTCTCCCAAACCGTTTCCGAATCGGCGGTGCGCGATGCGCTGCGATCGATCGACACCAAGGGTTTCAACGCGCAGGACCAAGCGCAATATGCGGCTTTGCGCGCGGGCGAAGAAAGCGTGCAGCTGGCGCAAAAGCCCGGCGATGCGGCGCCCAACGACCGGGTGCTCATCGCAATGCAAAGCGCCGTCAACGATCCCGGTCCGATCTACAATGCGTTCGACAAGTCTGGACTCAAGGTCGACCGCTCGCAGAGCCAGATCACGTCGGTCGGCCCGAGCCTCAGCAAAGAGTACCTCAGCAAGTCGCTGTGGGCGCTGCTCATCGCGCTCATCCTGCAGCTGGTCTACATCGCCTTCCGCTTCGGCAATCAACTGCGCTACGGCATCGTCGCCGACATCGCCCTCATCCATGACGTCATCGTGATGGTGGGCATCTACGCCTTGGCCAACCGCAAGGCGGACGACGCCTTCTTGGCGGCGCTGCTCACCGTGATAGGCTACTCGGTCATGGACTCCATCGTGATCTTCGACCGGATCCGCGAAAATGGCCGCGTCATGCCGGACATGCCCTACGATCAGATGGTGAACACGTCACTGCTGCAGACCATGACGCGCTCGGTCAACACGCTTGCCACGGTTTTGATCACGTTGCTCGCTTTGTTGTTGTTCGGCGGCGACACGCTCAAGAATTTCGCATTCGCGCTGCTGGTGGGCGTGACGAGCGGCGCCTACTCGTCGATCTTCATCGCCAGCCCGCTGCTCGTGATCTGGAAGAATGCTGACATGCGAAAACGCGCCGCCGTGAGAGCCGCTGCCTCGACGCGCGACGTGAAGACCATCGGCGCCCCGCGGCCGGCGCGGCCCTTGCCCGTCGTGGACGCCGGTGCAGCGAAGGTTGCGCCGAACGCTAAACGAGTATCGCCCAAACACAAGCAGCCGGCGGTCCCGCCTCCGCGCTACCGCAGGAAGCGGCCCTCGAGCACAGCTCCGCCGAACCCCGACGGCAGCGTCGGGATACTCACGCAGGACCCGCTGCACAATGGCGGCGACGACTCCGAAGAGCGACTCCCAGGGGACTCGTAACTACAACGAGTCCCTGCGGCGCACGGGCGACGTCCGCCTGCGCGCGCTTCGCACGCCCTTGCTCTCGAACGGACTGCTCGTCGTGCTCAAGCTGGCGGTCTGGTTCGTCACGGGTTCGGTCAGCGTACTCTCCGAGGCGCTCCATTCCGGGGTCGATCTCGTTGTCACGACCCTTCAAGTCATCTCCGTGCGCTTGGCGGTGCGCCCGGCCGATGAAGATCACGCCTACGGTCACGGAAAATTCGAAAACCTCGGCGCCGGCGTTGAGGCGCTTTTTATCCTCGCGACTGCTGCGTTGGTGGTGGCAGAAGCATTGCAGCGGCTGCGTTTCCCAACGCCCATCTCCCATTTGGACCTCGGGCTCGCCATCATGGTTGTGTCGGCCGTGGTCAACGTGTTTGTCTCTCGGCGTTTGGAGGTGGTGGCGAAGCGCGAGCAGTCGCCGGCCCTGCAGGCCGAAGCGGCGCAGCTGCGCGCCGATGTGTGGACGGCCGCCGGTGTGGCAGGGTCACTGCTCGTCATCCGCATCACGCATCTGAACATCGTCGACCCCATCGTGTCTTTGATGATCGCCGGATTGATCGTGAAGGCAGCATACGACGTGAGCGTGCGAGCCATCGCGGATCTGACCGACGGAAGGCTGCCGCCGCAGCAAGAGCAGGACATACGGCAAGTCATCGAGCGCCATGCGGCCACATACGTCAGCTATCACAAGCTGCGGACACGCCGCTCGGGGGGCGGGGAGTTCATCGACTTCCACCTGCAGATGCCAGGCGCGTTACCCTTACGGCAAGCGCACGATCTTTCGGATCTGATCGTGGTCGACATCAAAAAGCAATGGCCGCGGGCGCACGTGCTCATTCACCTCGAACCCGAGGCCTAAACGGCGGCGATAACGCTTAAGCCAAAGCACCTGCGGCGTCTTGAAGCCTATTGTACGCGCCGATGGAGCGAGAGAAGTCGGCGCCATGCACCGCATCGTAGAAATCATTGTGCGTCTCCACGACGCCGCGGTCTGCCCATGAATCGTACGAGGCTTTGCTGACCGGCAAGTGAGCGGTGGGGCCCACCGCATCTGCATAGGACGCATGGAACGGTCCGAAGTTTAACGATTCTTCGTGCGCGAGCACGATGCCGCCGATCTCCTGTGCTGCAGCCTGCGCCGCTCCACGGATCGCTTGCGGCAGGCGTTCATCGCCGGCCACAGTTTCATAGGTTGCTATCGCCGGCCGGTCGGCGTGCCATGGCATGTCCTTGGAGTGATCGAAGCGGACCATGCCTCGCACTGAGCGCACGTCGCTACGGATATCACGAAGCGTCTCTCGGCCTTCTTGCGAATGCGGCAGCGCGTCGACGGCGTCGTTGAAGGACGTCACCGCCGAACGCATCGCGCCGACCTTGCCTGCGTCGAGATCCAGCACGTCGAACGCCGCCGCCGGGTGCCAACCCTCCACGCCGCCATAGCGCGCCTTCATCGTGACGTCGACTGCTTGCTGCGCCCAATCTTCATCGTTGCGCGTGAGCACGTCGGCGAATTTCGCCGACGGCACTCCCGGTGCGATCATCGTCTCGGGAGAAGCAGCCAGATAGCGCACGCCGCTGTGCGACAGCGCGTCGGCAAAACCGACCGTGGCCATCAGACACTGGTTGGCCAACACGCCCGTCACGCTGTCGTCTCCTTGCGGGCACTTCTTGTTGAACTGCGCCCGGCCGTCGGCGATCGCGCCCGCGATGTCTTGCAGTCCCATGAAGCCGCCGGAAATGTCTGCCTGCAGCCCGCCGCCGTCGCCGCCGCCGTGATCCACGAGATCGATCCAGACATCGGCATGGCGAAACTGGGGATCGTGGAAGCGCGTTTCCAACGTCTGTTCGACGAAGTTCGAAAGCGAACGCCGGTTGGACATGTCCACGGGCGGCGTAACACGAGTCACATGCTGTTGGCCATTTTGGATGACGGACCACTCGCTGCGCAGCGCGCCGGCGGGAAATGGCGACTTCGGCAGCGCGGTCGTGTCTTCCGCAATGACTTTGAGCGCCGGATTCTGTGCGGTCGACTTGACGAAGTCGGTGACGTTGCGTTCTTGCGCTTCGTCGAGGTTGTTGTCGCCGTCGCGATAGACGGCGAAGACGACCCGGTGCGGCGCGCTCTGGCGATCGACGGCGGCGAGATCCACTGGCATCCTCCCCAAGACGGCTTTTGGTCAGTGCGCGCCTATCCCGCGCCCGCACGAGGCGGTCAACGGGGTTTGCGCCGGCCTGCAAGAAGCCAGACTGAAAGGAGACCGCCTGTGAACGCTGCCGAGCTACAAGCGCTGATCCGGGATATCCCAGATTTCCCTCAGCCGGGGATCTTGTTTCGCGACATCACGCCGCTGCTCAAAGACAAGCGCGCCTTCGCGGGCGCGATCGACCTCATGTGCGAGGGACTGGCAGCACAGCGGATCGATCACATCGTGGCGATCGAAGCGCGCGGCTATTTGCTGGGAGCTCCCATGGCATACCGCTTGGGCGCCGGTCTCGTCCCCGTCCGCAAGCCCGGCAAGCTTCCGTTTAAGCGGCTGACCGCCGACTATGCGCTTGAGTACGGAACCAATTCGCTTGAGATCCATAACGACGCACTGTCGCCGGGGGAGCGCGTGGTCATCGTCGACGACCTGCTCGCGACCGGCGGCACGGCAGTTGCCACCAAGTCGTTATTAAAACAGTTGGGGGCCGCGATCGTCGGCGTCTCATTCCTCGTCGAGCTGACGGCGCTGCACGGGCGCGAAAAGCTCGACGGCACGCCCGTCAACGCGGTCGTCAAATACTAGCGGCGCAGCGCATCCCGGCGGGAACGCGTGTGATGACGGGCGTAGAACTCACAGAATAGTCCGACTCGACGTCCGGCAAAGGCGAATCGTCCACTAGACTCATGGCCAACAACTTCGACGAACTGCTCGAGCAGGTCAAGAACTATCAGCCGTCCGTTGACGTGGAGTGGCTGCACGGTGTCTTCAATTTCGCGGAAAGCGCACATAACGGCCAGACCCGAGCCAGCGGCGACAGCTTCATCTCGCATCCGCTGGCGGTGGCATCGATCCTGGCCGAGCTCGAGATGGACCCCCAGACGATCGCTGCCAGCCTCCTGCACGACGTCGTGGAAGACACAACCGTTCCCATCGGCGACATCGAGCGCCGTTTCGGCAGCGAGATCGCCACGCTGGTCGATGCGCTCACGAAGCTCACCAAGATCCCCTACCAAAGTAAAGAGGACGTGCAGGTGGAGAACCTGCGCAAGATGTTTTTGGCGATGGCCAAAGACATCCGCGTCATCATCATCAAACTCGCCGACCGCCTGCATAACATGCGGACGCTGCACAGCCTGACCGCGCCGAAGCAAAAAGCCATCGCTCAAGAGACCTTGGAGATCTACGCGCCGCTCGCCCACCGGCTAGGCATCTATAAGATGAAGTGGGATCTCGAGGATTTGAGCTTGCGCTACATCGATCCGCAAGCCTACCGCGACATCGCGGACAAGGTCGCCAAGCGCAGAGGCGACCGCTTGCAAACGGTCGACACGATCATCGCCGAGGTGCAGCAGCGTTTCTCAGCGGCGGGTCTGCGCGCGGACGTGTCGGGCCGCCCCAAACACTTCTACTCGATTTATCAGAAGCTGCAGCACGGCAAGGACTTCTCGGAGATCTACGACCTCAGCGCCATCCGCGTGATCGTCGACTCGGTCAAGGACTGCTACGGAGCCGTCGGCATCATCCATAGCTTGTGGACGCCGCTGCCCGGGCGCTTCAAAGACTACATCGCGATGCCCAAGACCAACGGCTACCAGTCCCTGCACACGACGGTCATCGGCCCGGGCGGTGATCCCATCGAGATCCAGATCCGCACGCTCGAGATGCATCGCACGAGCGAGTACGGCATCGCGGCGCACTGGCGCTATAAAGAAGGCGGCGCCAGCGACGACTTCGACGAGAAGCTGGCCTGGCTGCGCTCCTTGCTCGAATGGCAAGAGGACATGCGCGACAGCCGCGAGTTCATGGAGAACCTGAAGCTCGATCTCTTCGACAACCAGGTGTTCGTCTTCACGCCCAAAGGCGACGTGATGGGCTTCCCGGCAGGAGCCACACCGATCGATTTCGCCTATCACATCCACACGTCGGTCGGCCACCACTGCATCGGCGCGAAGATCAACGGAAAGATCGCGCCGCTCGATTACGCGCTGCAGAATGGCGACATCTGCGAGGCCCTCGTCAACAAGAACAGCCCTGGGCCTTCCTTGGACTGGCTGTCCATCTGCAAGACGTCCAGCGCCAAGCACAAGATCAAGCAGTGGTTCCGCAAGAACCGCCGCGAGGAGCATGTGACAGCGGGCCAGCAGAGCTTGGAACGCGAGATCGCGCGCAACCAGCTCAGCCAGATCGCCACATCGGATTTCTTGAAGAAATGCGCGGCGCGCCTCAACTGCGCTACCTTAGAAGATTTGTACTCGGGGATCGGGTTCGGCGACATCTCGGTGAATTCGGTCATCGGCCGGCTGCGCGAGGAGGCCAAGCGCCAAAACGTCGTGCCCTTGCCGCTCGACCGCCAGACCGCGGCGGTCTCCAAACTGCCGCCGCGCGCGACGTCGGGCATCAAGGTGCGCGGCGTCGACAGCATGCCCGTGCGTTTTTCCAAGTGCTGCACGCCCGTGCCGGGCGACGCTATCGTCGGCTTTGTGTCGCAGGGCAAGGGCATCTCCGTGCATCGCCTCACGTGCCCCAACATCGGGGGCATGAGCGCGCAGCCCGAGCGGCTCATCGACGTCAGCTGGGACGTGGCCCCGAGCGACTCGCACGTCGTGGACGTCGAGATTGAAGCGCTCGACCGGCCGGGCTTGCTGCAAGACATCATGAGCGTGCTTTCGGAGCAAAAGACGAACGCCACGTCGGTGACGGCGCGCGTGAAGCGCGACCGCACCGCCAACATCGCCTGCAGCCTGCAGATCCGCGACCTCGAGCACTTGAGCGCCATCCTGGGCAAGATCAACCGCGTGCGCGACGTGCGCAGCGCCTATCGGGTCACCAAGCGCGAAGCCCGCGTCAGCAGCTGACGTCCGGCGGCAGCGGATTGCGGGCAGTCGTCCAACGGGTCACGAGCGCATCCGTCGAAGTTGATGGCGACGTGGTAGCCGCGATCGAACGCGGCTTCCTTGCGCTTGTCGGCGTGGCGCGCGACGATTCGCATGATGACGCCCAAGCCATCGCTTCGAAGATCGCGGGCCTGCGCATCTTCAACGACGAGTCCGGCTCCATGGACCTTGGCCTTTCGGACGTCGGCGGTTCGGTTCTAGCGGTCTCGCAGTTCACGCTGTATGGAGACGCGCGACGTGGACGGCGTCCCTCATTCGTCGAAGCCGCAGGTTCCGACGTGGCGCTGCCGCTTTTCAATCTCACGGTCGAGCGCCTGCGGCGCGAGGGCGTGACCGTGCAGACCGGCGTGTTCGGCGCGCGCATGCACGTGCAGCTGGTCAACGAGGGGCCGGTCACGATTTTGCTCGACTCCAGGAAGCTGTTCTGAAAGGGCCGTCGCTCACCGTGGATCTCGCGGCAGTACAGCACAACGTGCGCAGCTGGAAGCGGCGCTTGGGTGAGCGCGGTCTGTGGGCAGTCGTGAAATCCGACGGCTACCGCATGGGAATGCTGCCGGCCGCCAAGGCTTGCGTGGCTGCAGGGGCCGAGCGTTTATGCGTCATCGACGTTGGGGAAGCCAGTGCGCTGCGGGCAGGAGGCCTACAGTTGCCCATCGTGCAGATCTGCACGACTCCGCTCTCCGATCTGGGGACTGCCTTGCGCCTCGGCGTGATCGTCACGATCGACGACATCCCGGGTGCGCGCGCGCTTGCGCGGCTGGCGGCCGCTTCCGGCGTCGTGGCAAAAGCGCACGTCGCGGTGGACACAGGCAGCGGTTGGAGCGGCGTCGTCCATTCCGGCATCGAGCGTTTCGCGCGCTCAGCTGCGACCTTGAGCGGCGTGGAGTGGGAGGGCGCCTGGACCCATATCGCGGGGCCGAACTCGTTGCACCAGCAGCTGGAACGGTTTGAATCCGGGGTCGAGGACTTGCGTACGAACGGACTGTCCGTGCCCTCGCTGCATGTCGCCAGCACCGGGCCGCTGCTCTGGGGCGTCAAGGAAGGAGCGGCGCGCCTAGGAGTGGGCCTGTATGGCTCGACGCTTTGCGCTAACGGCGAAGACGTTGGGCTGCGCACCGCTGTCACGTTGACGGCTCCAATTTCTATGATCCGCACATTTGACGAGCCCACGCCGCTCGGATACGGGGGGACGTACGTCGCCGCGCCTAGCGAAACGATTGTCACGCTGCGCATCGGGTATGGCGACGGTCTGCCCCGGACGCTGGCCGGTGCCGGAGCGGCCTTGCTCAAAGGACAGCGCTGTCCTGTGGTGGGCGCCATCGGAATGAACTACACGATGGTGAGCGCTCCCCAAGGCGTCAATATCCGAATCGAGGATGAAGCGGTTCTGTTGGGGGAAGCGCCCGGCTTGATGCTTGACGAGGTGGCCGCAAACGCGGGGATCATCCCGCACAACCTCTTGACCGCTTTGGGAGCGGGCGGGGCCGTGTCGTACGTCGGGGGCTAGGTTCTAAGCGCCGTCTTCGGCTGCATCGCCTCGCGCACTAAGCGCTGCATTTGGGGCAGCGTGAGCGCGCCGGGCACGTGAGCCCGCACCGCTCCCTGCCCGTCGATGACGAAGGTCGTGGGCAGGAAGTGGACGCCGAAACCGATGTCGGTCTCGTGCAGATCGTCGATGAAGATCGGATACGTCAGTCCGTATCGAGCGGCGAACGCCTGAACCGTCGAGGGGTTCTCTTGCTGGTCGACCCCGACAACGTCGACCGGCAGAGAGCCGGTGGCCTCGCGCAGCTGTTGCAGCGCAGGCGTCTCTTGGACGCAGCCAGGGCACCACGTCGTGAAGACGTTCACGTAGAGAACGCGGCCCGGCCGGGGCGCCAAGACGATTTGGCCGCCTTCCATCTTGCTCAGCGTGACGGGGCGCAATTGCTGACCCACGAGCAGTCTGCCGGGCGCCACGATGTGCTGGCCCAAGACGGTGCGTCGAAATGCGCTCCAGAGACCGTGATGCCGAGCGAGGACGAGCAGCACCCCGACGATGATGACCAGGAAGAGCGCAAC
This sequence comes from Candidatus Eremiobacter antarcticus, assembly GCA_003244105.1. Lineage (GTDB taxonomy): Bacteria > Vulcanimicrobiota > Vulcanimicrobiia > Eremiobacterales > Eremiobacteraceae > Eremiobacter > Eremiobacter antarcticus. The sequence goes on from QHBK01000018.1 coordinate 26,939, forward strand.
AGGGAGTCGAGTCGAGCGCATGCATGCACACTTCGTCCACAGCATATGCGCGCCTTCATGCACACGGTTATGCACACTAGCGGCCTTGTCACGTCGCGAGCGCGTGTGATATACTTTGCGAGCTTGCCTGGCGGCCTCGCCGCCTTTTCCTTCCTGCTCGTTCCCTTTCGCCGTTGGCGGATACGGATCAAGCCTTACGCCCAGAGGGAGGCTGCGCACGTTCGTGTCGCACTATGAAATCACGTACATCGTCCGCCCGACTTTCGAGGACCCGCAAGTCCTCGAGCTCGCCACGCATTTCGCAGACGTCGCCAAGAACAACGGCTCCGAGACGGTGGAAAACGAGCACATGGGCAAACGTCGCCTCGCGTACGAGATCAAGAAGTTGCGCGAAGGCCATTACATCTGCATGAAGTTCGCGGGCAGCTCCGACTGCGCCAAAGAAGTGGTCCGCCAGATGCGTCTGCACGACGACGTCTTGCGGGCGTTGTTGATCAAGACCTGAAGCGAGGTGGCATAATGGCTGGTTCTTATAATCATATCGTGCTGGTCGGACGGCTGGTGGCCGATCCGGAACTGCGTCAGACGCAACAGGGCGTGCCCGTCACGTCCTTTCGCATCGCGGTCGACCGTCCGCGCGGACGCGACGGCGACAAGCAGACCGACTTTTTCGGCGTGAGCGTGTGGCGCCAGCGCGCAGAGCGTGCCGCCGAGTTCTTGCAAAAAGGGCGGTTGGTGCTCATCGGGGGGCGCGTGCAGATCCGCGAGTATACCGATCGCGAGAACAACAAGCGGACGGCGGTCGACGTCGTCGCAGACGATTTCCAAATGCTGGACGCCAGGCCCGCCGGTGACGGCGGAGGCAGCGGCGGACGGGCGCCGGCGCCGGCGCCGGCTGCATCATCCGACCTGCCGGAGTACGAATATAACGTCGCCGACGAGGAAGTGCCGTTTTGACGAGACGGGTGAACCATGTCGCCTAAGAAGGCCAAGCCGGTCAAGCGCAAGAGCACCAAAGAGCGCAAGCCTAAGCGCAAGAACTGCGGCTTGTGCATGGAGCGCTTGATGACGCTCGACTACAAAGACGCCATGCGCCTGCGCAAGTACATCACCGAGCGGGGCAAGATCGTGCCGCGCCGCATCTCCGGCAATTGCGCGCGCCACCAGCGCGCGCTGACCGACGCCGTCAAGCGCGCGCGCGTCATCGCCTTGTTGCCCTTCAGCGCCGAATAGTCATCGCGTGAAAGTCATTCTGAGCCAGGACCTTAAAGGTGTGGGGAAGGCGGGCGCCATCGCCGAGGTGGCCGACGGATACGCCCGCAACTTCCTGCTGCCGCGGGGCCTCGCCCAAGAGGCGACCGCCGGCAACCTGAGCCAACTGGCCGGCAAAAAAGCCGCCGCCGCCAAGCGCGACGAGAAGCTGCTCGATGAAGCCAAGGAACTTGGTCAGCGCCTAACCTCCGTGCCGCTCACCGTCAAAGCCAAGGCCGGTGAAAAAGGCAAGCTCTTCGGGGCCATCACGAACGCACAGGTCGCCGATGCGCTCAAGAGCGCGCACGGAATCGATATCGACCGCCACAAGATTGAACTACCCGAACCGATCAAATCCGCGGGAGACCACGAATGCTTTGTACGGCTGCCGCTCGGCGTTTCCGCCCGGGTCATGGTCAGGGTGGCGACGGAGTAGCGCGCCGCCTGTTCGAATCGCAGAATATTCCCGCGTCTTCATGCTGACCACGCTCGATCGCATCCCGCCCCAAAATCTCGAGGCCGAACAAGCCATTTTGGGGTCGCTGATGGTGGACCGTGAACTCGTCCCGATCGTCAGCGAGATCGTACAGAAGTCTGATTTTTACGCGCCTCATCACGCCACGATTTATGATGCGCTGACGGCGCTCTACGAACGCGGCGAGCCCATCGACAAGGTTTCGGTCTCCGAGGAGTTGAGCCGCCGCAAGCTGCTCGATGAGGTCGGCGGGGTCGAGTTCATCAGCCAGCTGCTCAACGCGGTACCCACTTCGGCGTCCGCGGAGTACTATGCCCGTCTCGTCGCCGAGAAGGCGGTGCTGCGATCGCTCATCACGGCCGGAGGGCGCATCTCGGTGATGGGCTTCGAACAGCCGGATGACGTCGAGGACACGCTCGACCGCTGCGAGCAGATGATCTTCGAGATCGGCCGCCGTCACACGGGCGGCTTCACGCTCGTGCGGGATCTCCTCAAGCCGGCCTTCGAGCAGATCGACAAGCTCTACCATCAGCGCGGGCGCGTGACCGGCGTTCCATCAGGGTTCAAGCGGCTCGACCAATTCACAACGGGGTTCCAGCCAGGCGAGCTGATCATCATCGCGGCGAGGCCCGCCATGGGCAAGACGTCGCTAGTCCTGAACATCGCCATGAACGCGGCGAAGACGTTCAATAAGGCGGTCGCCGTGTTCTCGCTTGAGATGAGCAACGACCAGCTCGTGCAACGCTTCCTGAGCACCGAAGCGAAGATCGACGCGCAAAGCCTGCGCAGCGGCAACATCAAGGACAAGGAATGGGGCGACATCACGCACGCGATGGGCGTTTTGGCCGAAGTTCCGATCTACATCGACGACTCGGCAGCGCTGACGTTGAGCGAAGTGCGCTCCCGCTCCCGCCGCTTGGCGGCGTCGTCGGGACTCGACATGATCGCGATCGACTATCTGCAGCTGCTGCGGCCGACGAATGCAAGGGCGACCAACCGCGTCGAGATCATCGATGAGATCTGCCGCAATCTCAAGGCGTTGGCGAAGGAGCTCAAGGTGCCAGTCATCGCCCTCGCCCAGCTCAACCGCTCCCCGGAGTCGCGCAACGACAAGCGGCCGCTGCTTTCCGACCTGCGCGAGTCCGGCGGCATCGAGCAAGAAGCGGACGTCGTCGCCTTCATCTATCGTGACGAGTACTACAATCCGCCGACGCCGGAGAATGAGAACATCGCGGAGATCCACATCGCCAAGCAACGCAACGGCCCCACCGGACTCGTCCAACTGCGCTTTGACAAGCGGTTCACGTCGTTTTCCGACCTGGACACGCAGCACGCGGAAATGTAGCCGCAGCGGTTATGCAAGCAGGCACTAGGTAGCTCGTGATTTATCCCAAAGCCTTGCCTGGCGAAACGGTGCGGGGGCGCGACATTGAGACACTCGGATGTTTGAAACTACCCGCGCACGCGGAACTCTTGAATAAGGCTATTTTGCCAAGCGAAGAGAGATAGGAGCGTTCTATGAAGGAAAAAACATTACGCGAATTTTGGACGGACGAGCTCAAGGATTTGTACAGCGCTGAAAACCAGATCCTCAAGGCTCTTCCCAAGATGATCAAGGCGGCGAACTCCGACGAGCTTCGTCAAGCGTTCGAGGAGCATCTCAAGCAGACCCAAGGCCACGTGCAGCGCTTGGACCGCATCTTTCAACGGGCCGGCGGCAACGGCCGCGGCAAGAAGTGCAAGGGCATGGAAGGCGTGATCGAAGAGGGCAAAGAGGTGCTTGAGGAAGAGCTCACCGACGACACGCTGGACGCGGCGCTGATCGGGGCCGCGCAGAAGGTTGAGCACTACGAGATTGCCACCTACGGCACCGCACGCACACACGCCGAGATCTTAGGCGAGCAGCAGGCCGCAGAGCTGCTCGAAGAGACGCTCCAAGAGGAGAAAGAAACCGACGAGCGGCTGACGCAGATCGCCGAAGAGATCAATCCGCAGGCCGAAGAGGCGTCGAGCGGCAACGGCGAGATGACGAAGACCCGCCGGCGCGTGACGAGCACACGCCGCTAAACACCAACTCCCACATCAAGAAAGGGAGCGCTTAAGCGCTCCCTTTCTTTTTTTTGCCTGCCTCAAAGCCAAGAGGCAGCAGCGGGTGGGGGCGGCGAACGCCGGGCGTCATTAACATATCTGTCTTCCTGCACATACTGTTCGTCATTATCGCGTTCGGGTTAACGACCGGCGTCGGCGTGGTCATGGCTGCAGTCGGCAGGTCCGCCGATCCCCGTGCCATTCGAATCGCTGTCAAAGCCGGGTTGCCCATGAGTATGGCCGGCGGCGTTTTGCTATTGCTGGCGGCAATTTTTGGTTTCGGGGCCGCCGGTACGCTGGGCATCAGCATGAACGCGCCGTGGCTCATCGCAGCATACATCATGACGCTGCTGCTGTTGTTGATGTAGTTTCTCGTGTTTGTGCCCTGGCAAAGGCGTCTTCTGCAAGCGTCGGCAACGTGTGCCGATGATCGGCCTTCGCCGGAGCTGGTCGCAGTCGCGAACGAAAAAGCGCCCGGAATCGCGGGCCCGATTTCCGGTCTTCTGTGGCTGACATTGATTTACGTCATGGTGGCCAAGCCCTAGGCGGCATCGGAGCGGCGACTTAGAACCTCTGGCGGCGATCCAGCGTCATTATCAGAGCTTCGTCTCAGAGGCTATGACGGTATCCCCATCATGTCACCACTAATGAGTGGAGAGTTTGAGGTACCTGGAGGTCTCCCCGTCTTTACTCCACGGCAACTCCGGAAATAGCGGCTTGCAAGGACATATTCGTTGCGCGCTTCGCAAACTCTGCGTATCTGGCTGCGGCACGATCTC
>QHBK01000019.1 GCA_003244105.1 Candidatus Eremiobacter antarcticus
CTCCCTAAACGGGGCCGATGCCAAAACCTCGCTTTGAAACAGGAGTTAAACTGTGGAGATGACGTGCACCCAGTAATGTAGCCCAGCGGAAAGTGCAATTTCGTGGTCAAACGGCCCTGTAAGGAGACCACGATGAAGAAGTCCCGGTTCAGCGAAGCCCAGATCGTCGGCGTGCTCAAGGAGTCCGAAGCCGGCGCCGTCACCACGGAGCTGTGCCGAAAGCACGGCATTAGCGGCACCACGTTTTACAAGTGGAAAGCCAAGTACGGCGGGCTGGACGTGAGCGACGTCGCCAAGATGCGGACGCTTGAAGATGAAAACTCGCGTCTCAAGCGCATCGTCGCCAACCAAGCCCTCGACATCGACGCGCTCAAGATCCTCGCCTCGGGAAACTTCTAACGCCTGCGTTGCGACGCCGCGGCGTGCAGGCGGTATTGGCAGCGGTGAAGCTCAGCGAACGACGTGCCTGTCACTTGGCATGTTGCAATCGCCGCACGTACCGACGTGTGCGTACGGGTCGGGATGATGCGGCGCTGCGTGACAGGCTCGAGGCACTGGCTGCCGAGCGACGGCGCTTCGGCTACCGCCGTTTGGCCGTGATGCTGCGACGGGAGGGCCTGCGCGTCAACCGCAAGCGAGTGTATCGTGTCTATCGAGCCGCGAATCTGCAGGTACGCAAGCGCATCAAGCGGCGTGTTGCGCTGGGCCGAGGGAATCCGGTGCCCCAAGTTGGACGGCGCAATGAACGGTGGTCGCTTGACTTCGTACACGATACGTTGCGCTTTGGGCGCAAAATCCGAGCCCTGACCGTGGTGGATGACTATACCCGAGAATGCATGGCAATCGAGGTCGATACATCGATTGGCGGTACCCGAGTTGCCCGCGTCCTCGAGCGCATCGGCCTGCAGCGCGGATTGCCCGACACGATCGTGTTAGACAACGGACCCGAGCTCACGAGCCTCGCGCTGCTGTCCTGGTCAGCCTCGCAGCACGTACGCTTGCATCACATCGCGCCGGGCAAGCCCACCCAAAACGCTTACATAGAGTCCTTCAACGGCAAGTTCCGTGATGAATGCTTGAACGAGCATGCCTTCGACACGATCGCAGAGGCTCGCGATACAATCGAACGCTGGAGATGCGACTACAACAGCGCACGGCCCCACGGCGCACTCAATGATCGAACACCAGAAGAATTCGCCCGTGCGGCGATTAACCAACTCGACCCGAGATTGCCCTTATGCGTGGGATACTAACGGGGTGCACGTCACATGGCTCGTCGCCGTCACACTCCCGAGCGAATCGCCGCAGCCTTGCGGGAAGTCGAAGCTGGCATCGCCGCCAGCCGAGATGGCTCGCAAGTTGAGTGTTTATGAAAACACGGATTCGGATGATGAGCGCGAAAGGTCTCGAACTTCTTTGCTCTACTGTGTCAAAGAGCGGAAAAAGCGCGCTTGAGCGTAAAGTTTCGTACGTTCTAGTACATCCTCGTTATGCTTGTTAGCCAGCAGTTATTCACAGTTGGTCAGCAATTCTAAGAGTTTTGATTCCAGCGGCTTTGATGATACGCGACGCGCTTTCACTCTCTCCTAGAACGAAGCGCGCGAACTCAGGCTGCGTCATGTTGATCGGATCGGTCCCGTGAGTTGCCAGCTGGTCGCGGAGGTCCGGCGCGGTCATGACACGTGCGATGTCTTTTGACAACTTGTCGACCATTCCGGTCGGTGTGCCGGCACGCACCCATATTCCATACCAGATCGGGAAGTCGAATCCGGGGACGCCGGCCTCCGCGATCGTCGGCACTTCAGGTAGAGAGGACGAGCGTTTCATCGTGCTCACGCCTAATGCGTGAAGTTTGCCCGCACGAATATCGGCAAGGGCGAGCGGGATAGGCGCCATCAAGTAAGTAGTACGGCCTGCAACCGTATTGGCGATCGTATCAGCGATCGCGTCGCCCGGTCGGGCTGGCACATGTATCGCCTTAATGCCCGCCTCTAGGTTGAATTTCTCGACGCCAAAGTGCGTGGCGGTGCCGATGCCAGAGGAGCCGAACTTTATGGTACTCGGCTTCGCCTTCGCCGCCGCAACAAGGTCCCCAACGGTGGTGATGCCAGCCGGCTTACCTGCGACCAACACGTAGGGCTGGCTGGTGAGCGGAGCGATCGGGATAAAATCATTCAACGGGTCATACGGCAGCCTATTAATGAGAGCCGCGCTGTACGGATGAGCGCTGGTGTTAACGAGCAACGTGTAACCGTCGGCTGGCGACTTTGCGACCAGGGCTGGGGCCGTCGTACTTCCCGCGCCGGGGTGGTTCTCGACCATCACGGGTTGACGCCACAGTTCAGAAAGTTTCTCGCCGAGGGCGCGGGCCGTCAAGTCGGGCCCGCCGCCCACCCCGAACGGCTCGATCACGCGCACGGGCTTCGTTGGATAGGTTTGCGTGAACGCGCCCGGCGGCGGGAAGTCTATCATGATTTCGTCTTCATGCAAATCTCCGCAGAGACCGATCACAATTGTAGGAAGTTCGACGTGGATACGTGAGCCGACTAGGTAGTGCCGGTTCGGGACCACGCTCCAACAATACCAAACCAGGGCACAACGCTGTGTGAAGCTGCAACCTCTTTCTGAAGGCGGGCGGGAAGGGTGTCGAGATCACCGACGGCATCTAAGGAAAGTCTGAACTGTTCAATTTGTGGCCGCACAGCACAAAGAACATCGGGAATCCAGCGCGTGAAGTCGGGATCATTACCAAGCGGTACCTCCATGTGCATTTTCGGTGCGGGCAGCCCGGCCTCTTGGAAAACTTTGTGCAGAGTGAGGCCCATCCGCATATTAACGCCCGCGCGGTGAGAAGTCTCATAGATTAGCGAAGCCCCCGCCGACCAAAGTGGAAGGTCGCGGCAAAGCTGGAGAAAAGGCACCCAACACGGTTCCTGGAAGGCTACTACTCCTCCGGGATTAAGCAACTTAGAGAGCGAGCGCACAACGCCCACGGGATCGGGCAAGAACTGGAGGATGTAGCGGCCGACCACAGCGTCAAACGGCTTGTAGCTGGAGATTTGAGCGACGTCGGTCTGTCTGAAGGTCACGTTGTGATAGCCGGCATCAGCCGCGCGCCGTATGGCTCGTGCGATCGACCGTGTATCGCGTTCTACCCCCACCACTTCTCCCGAAGGGCCCACGAGTTTAGCTGCGAGCATTGCGACGTCTCCCACGCCGGAGCCGAGGTCCAGCACGCGTTGGCCTGGACCAATGCCTGCCTCGCGGAAGAAACTCTCAGTAATTGGAGCAATCCGCTTCGCCTGTCGGATTAGGCGCTGGTGCTCCTCATCTGTATTGCCGAGCAGATAATCAGGGCTGGGCGTATTCATGGTGACGTTCTGTGAAAAACCTGGATAGTTCCATTCTATTTTTCCTTGATCGTGTTCGGCTCTTACCGTAACGTCTTACCCGCATCGAGCCAGCTAAACCTCAAGAGAGTGGCTAGCCGCATGCTTGCTCGACAAAAGGGGATGCAGTGGGCGTGCTACAATGCGCTCTATCAATTGGGTGGAACGGTTGATGCACATATCTATCAATCTGTCCAGTGAAAGGAAGCACCATGGCTGATAAATGCGCGCACAACGCTTGCAAATGTCATGAAAGTTCGAAATCCGGTCATTGTAGCGACAGTTGCATGCAGCATAAGATGAACGGCGACAAGTGTGCTTGCGGACATCCGGACTGCAAGTAAGAGAAAAACGCCGCCTCCATCTTCAGGGTTAACAGACCGCAAGAGCGCCGATTGTCGAAGACCGGCGCTCTTTTCCCCGTTGGACAGCAACTTGCCGGTCAGTATTGACGGCCTGGTGGAAGATGGGCTCGTCAAGGTAAAACTTGTGCCTGTTTGTACGCCCCCGTTAAGCGTACCAACAAATGTCAGCCGGATCGTCATCGACGGGAGCCAAGCAATGCGAAAGAATCTACTCGTTACCAGCAGCTTGTTCGTGGCACGGTGAATACGGATCGGGCTTGTCGACCGGAAGCGCCTGCGACACCTGTAAGGTCCCCCCGCATTTGGTGCTCGACGGCTCTTGGGGACACGAGGCGGAAAATCACTTGACATTGACGCTAACGCTTCGGAACATCCTTGACGATCGCTATGCCATCACTCGCGACAGCGCGCTCCAGAGCACGCATTGGGCCGCGCCATTCAGTGTTCACGTCGCTTTGAAAGCTCATCATCGAACACAGCCCTGACTCAATGATACAAAGGCGCTTCCGTCTCACGTTCTAACTGTCAGCAGATGTCCTTGGCCCGCGGGCATTGCGCCCGCGGGCCTGTATCATCAAGTGATGACCTGAATAATCTGCCTCTTAGCCGGTCTTGTGACAGGCACTGTCGACCGTCACCATCCGGCCGGAGTGCTCTTTGAATGTGCTGTGACTGCTCATCTTGGTGTCGCTCATTTTCGTCAGTGTCGTCGGGGTCGTCGACATCACGTTTCCCTGGGGCGAAATGACAGCATCGGTCCAGACGATGCTATTACCTCGCCAGCCCGGCGAAGTGGATAGGTTGTAGCTGCCCTCGTCGCCGGTCGATATATCGACCCATCGGCGAGCATCAGCGTCGTACGTGGTCATGTCCACGCCCTTAAAGTCCGTGCGCGTCCACGACGTCTTGTGCTGTACCCCTTTGGTGATCATCCAATAGCCGGTTGGATCGATAGTCGTTGTGGACGTCGTGATAAACGCCGCTGGCCGGCGTGAGCTCTTCGTGCTGCAGGTCCAGTTCCCGAGTAGGAACATCGACTTGGAAAAATCCGGCTTCGGCGCCGCGGGCGCCGGTGTGCTTTCAATCATGGGCGCGTTCGCTGCGAGAACCATTGCGCCGGCCAAAACGATAGCAAATACGAGTACAGTGCACATGCAAAAGAAACGAGATTTCATCCGTCCCTCCTAGTAGGTACGCTTGAATCAAGCGACGCGGGGACGGTTTCTGCCAACACGGGGTCTTACCTGCGCTTGCCCTGCTCAGCGATGGAGGCGTATTTGGCAGATGTTAAAATAAGTGTCCGGAATCCGCACTCGTAAACGTCTAGGAGGCATCCAACCCGATCACCCAAACGAAAGGAAGGGACAATCGTGAGTGAATTCGTGTACCTGTACCGCGGCGGCGATGGGCCGTCAGATTCTCCGGAGCAAGGCGAGCAGCAGATGCAGAAGTGGGTCGCGTGGATGCAGCAGCTAGGCGAAAAAGGCCACATGAAGGACCGGGGCCAGCCGCTCGAGCGCACCGGCAAAGTGGTGCGCGGGAAAGACAAAACCATCACGGACGGTCCGTACGCGGAGACGAAGGACCTCGTCGGCGGCTACACGCTGATCGAGGCGAAGGACCTGTCACAAGCAGCGGAGCTCTCCAAGGGCTGCCCGATCTTCGAGTACGGAGGCATCGTCGAAGTACGCCCAGTCATGAAGATGTAGGGGAACCAGGCGAGCATCAGTTCCGGCGCGAGGCGGGGCGCATGGTCGCCGCGCTCACGCGCATCTTCGGGGTGCATAACCTAGCGCTGGCAGAAGACGTCGTTCAGGACGCCTTCTGCCGCGCGCTTGAGGTCTGGAAGTTCCAGGGCGTCCCTCAGAACTCGTCGGCGTGGCTCATGCGCACCGCGAAAAATCGCGCCATCGACGTCTTGCGCCGCGAGCGCCGGGTTCGGGCCTTTGCGCCTGAGTTGGAAGGACTGCTCGAGAGCGAATGGACGCTCGTTCCGACGGTCGACGAACTTCTGACGGCGAATGCGATCAAAGACGATCAGCTGCGCATGATGTTCTCGTGTTGCCAGCCACGGCTGCGTGAACAGGCGCAGGTGGCCCTCGTGCTTCACCTGCTGTGCGGCTTCACCGTCGGCGAGATCGCAAATGCGTTCCTCAGCGGTCGCGCGGCCATCGAAAAGCGAATCTCGCGGGCGAAGAAAGTTCTTGCAGGGTCGAAGCGGCTCTTCGATCTCACGGACCGCGACTTCAAAGCACGGCTCAGCGCCGTCCAGCGAGCGCTATACCTGCTGTTCAACGAGGGCTATCATGGCGCGTCGTCTGAATCCGCCGTGCGCGCCGAGCTTTGCGCTGAGGCCATGCGACTGACCTCGTTGCTCATAGATCATCCTTTGACTTCGATTCCGTCCACACGCGCACTTTATGCTCTCATGTGCCTCAATGCGGCGCGGCTGCCGGCGCGCGTCGACTCCGACGGCAATTTGACAACGCTGTACGTCCAGGACCGCTCTCGGTGGAATCGCGGGCTTTTGACACAGGGGCTACGATTGATGGACTCGGCAGCTGCGGGCCCGGAGCTGTCAGAGTATCACGTGGAAGCCGCGATTGCGGCGGTCCATGCCGGCGCGTCCGGCGTCGGCGAAACGGATTGGGCGAGCATCGTCGCGCTCTACGATACGCTGATGAGCATTCGTCAAACGCCTGTGGTCGGGCTGAACCGCGCGATCGCGATCGCGCAAGCCGAGGGCCCGGCGCGAGGGCTCGAAGAGATCCACGCCATACGGGACCGGCACCGCCTCGCGAGCTACCCATTTTATCAAGCCGCGCTCGGCGAATTGGAACTTCGCGCCGGCAATATTCAAGTTGCGCGTGCGCACTTCGAAGGCGCGCACGCCCTCGCTCGCAATTCGATGGAGCGCACCTTCATGCAGCAGCGCATCGACGCGTGCGACCCTTTCAAGGAAAAATTGACGCGGTAACCAACCGTTTCGGTTTCCGTCGTGGCTTCGCAACGTTGTCGCTTCGTCAAGTAGGGGTTTCATGAAAAGCTTTTTGGGCGTCACGTTCGCTTGCGCATGTGCGTTTTGGCTCGCGCTGGGTGGCTTGCGCGTCTCAGCCGACATGCCCACGCTCGCGGGATTGGAATACCGTTCCATCGGACCGGCGATAGCCGTCGGCCGCACGACGGCGGTTGCAGGCGCAGACTCGGACCAGCAGTTCTATCTTGCGGGCGGCGCGGACGGCGGGGTTTTCAAGAGCGCGGACGGCGGCTCGTCGTGGGTTCCCATCTTCGACAAGGCGACAACGGCCGCTATCGGTGCCATTGCGGTGGCGCCCCACAACGCGCGCGACATCTGGATCGGAACCGGTGAAGCCAATCCCCGCAACGATGTCGCGCAAGGCGACGGGATTTGGCATTCCACCGATGGCGGCAAGACGTGGAAGCATGCAGGGCTCAGGGACGCAGGCTCTATCTCAAGCATCTCGATCGATCCTCGCGATTCGCGTCGCGTCGTCGTCGGCGTGCTCGGCCAGATCTTCCGCGACAACCCAATGCGAGGCATCTATGTGACCGCGGATTCCGGCGTCACCTGGAAACGCGCGCTCTACGTCGGACCAATGACCGGCGCCTCAGACATGACACGCGTGCCCGGGCACCCGGACACGCTGTTCGCCGGGCTTTACGAAATTCGGCGCAAGCCATGGGAGCTGATCAGCGGCGGTTACTCCGGCGGCATCTACCGCTCGAACGACGCCGGCAACACGTGGCGCAAGCTGCGAGGAAACGGTCTGCCCAGAAGTCCCACCGGGCGCATCGGTGTCGCCGCCGGGTCGCGCGCTCGGATCTACGCTCTCATAGAATCGAAGAGCGGCGACTTGTGGCGCTCAGACGACGGCGGAGACAGGTGGCGGTTGATGCCGCATAGTCCGCTGGTCGGCAGCCGCCCCTTTTACTTCAGTCGCATCTTCGTGGACCCAGCCAATCCAGACAGCCTGATAAGCAACGGACTGTGGCTGTCTATGTCGACGAACGGCGGCCGCAGCTTCCACCTCATCGGGAGCAATGCAGGTTGGGACTACCATGAGGTTTGGTGGTCAGCCGACGGGCGCCGGCTCGGCGTGGGAAGCGACGAGGGGGTGACCATGTCCTCCGACGGAGGAGCGACCTGGCGTCAACCGTACGACTTGCCCTTTTCGCAGGCGTACCATCTCGGCTTCGACGATGCGCGCCCGAACTATCACGTCTGCATCGGCCTGCAAGACGACAGATCATGGTGCGGCGCTGCCAACAGCGACACCGGGCTCGGCGTCTTGAACCGCGATTGGCGGACCGTGGGTGGCGGCGACAGCATGTGGGCGCTCTACGATCCGCTCGACACGCACCTCGTATGGTCGACCTCTACCTCCAATGGTACGGGTGAGGTCTACCTTTGGGATTCGCGCACGCAGCAGGCCTTGGAAGTGTCTCCGGATGCTGCTATCAACTGGGGTGTCGCCGTGAGCGGCCTCAAGCACCGGTTCAACTGGGATTCGCCCATAACGTTTAAAGCTAACGGGAAGGCGTTAGTGGGCGGAGAGGTCGTCTACGAAAGCGCCGACCACGGTCAGCATTGGTCGATCATCAGCCCCGATCTCACGCGCAACGAGCGATCGCATCAGCAGATGCGCGGGGGGCCCGTGAGCCTCGACGTCTCAGGTGCGGAAACGTCGGACACAATCTTGAGTCTTGCGGTGTCGCCACTCGATGGCGACGTGCTTTGGGCGGGCAGCGATGACGGGCTGGTGCACGTCACGCGTGACAGCGGCAAGAGCTGGTCTAGGGTCACGCTGCATGGGGCGCCGTCCTGGGGACGGGTCTCAACCATTGAAACGGGCCGGTTTAAAGCCGGGGGCGCCTTTGTCGCGATCGACAACCATATGCTCGGTGACGAAAGGCCGTATCTGTTCGCAACGAGCGACTACGGCGCGACCTGGCGTTCCATCTCGGGAGACTTGCCGCGCGATCTTTTCGTCCGCGTTGTCCGGCAAGACCCGGTGAACGGCAACCTGCTGTACGCCGGCACGCAACGTGGAGTGTGGGCCTCATGGGATGGCGGTTCGCATTGGCGCTCCCTGCGCCTGAACATGCCGGCGAGCGCGATCTACGACATCGAGATCCAGCCGCGCGCCAACGATCTGCTGGTCGCGACGCACGGGCGCGGCGTTTGGGTGTTCGATGATCTGGAAGCCCTGCAGAAGCTAGGCGCGACGACTACCACCACTGTGACGCTGTTCGCCCCACGGACGACGTACCGTTGGTGGCAGTGGGCGCCTATCAACTATTTCAAAGATAGCTCGCTGCCGAGCAACATCTTTCGCGGTCCAAACGTGGAGTACGGTGCACTCATCACCTATGCGCTTGCACCGGGGAAACATCGCAAGGGCAACGTGGAGATCGTCGATTCGCAAGGGCACGCCGTTCGGCACCTCAGCGGCAAACACGTGCCGCTGAAAACGGGGTTCAATCGCATCGCCTGGGATCTCAATGAAGATGGTCCGCCCAAGTGGGTGGGCACGTTCGAAGACAACCGCGGGACCGAGACGGGCGCGGAGGCTATGCCGGGCACGTACACCGTGCGGCTGAACGTCGACGGTATCACGCGCGAGCAACAGGTCACGGTCGTGGCGGATCCGCGTGATCCCAGCAGCGAGTCTCAGATGCGGCAGAGGCATGACACGCTGCATGAGCTCAACAGTGAACTCGGGAGCGTGAACGTCATGCTCAATCAGTTGGATAAGCGGTTGAGCGTGCAGCGGTCCGGGGAGGGCCGGTCCCGGCTGTTGGCGTTCCGGCGCAGGCTCACATACGATCCAAAAAACGTGGAAGATTTCGGCGGAACCGTAGGTTTGCGCGAGCGGCTACAGGACTTGATTTTGCGCATCTCCGGTTCCTCACTCCAGTCGCCCACACAAGTGCAAGCCGACATGGCAGCCTCGTACCGGCAGGCAGTCAAGACGACGGAGCAAGCTTTCTCTTCCCTGAGTTTCTAACACCCTTAGGGCACATCCCATGCTTCGCTGTTCCAAAACTCGAACAGCATGTTGGGTTTGAAATTGCGCAACCCGGGATTGATGGCGGTATACGTCGTCGGGTATGCGAGGAAGTCATAGATGGCGTTGGCGCGGACGATGCGCTGCATCTCCACGAAATCGCGCCGCCGTGACTCGCGAGCAAAGGTGACCTTCTGAGCGGCAAACAGGCGATCGTATTCGGCGTTGCAGAAGCGCGAGTAATTCGAACCGTCCGGTGCACGCCGATCGCACGTCAGGCTTTCCGACTGCTCTGGGTCCGTACCGCCATACCACCCGCCATACGCCATGTTGAAGTGCCCGCCGTACTGAATGCCGCCCGCGGAGGCCGGAGCGTAATACAGCGTCGACGGATAGCCTCGCAACACGGTGTCAATTCCGACCGCTCGCAGCTGCGCTTGAACCTCGGTTGCCAGCCGCCGATTTTGCTGATTCGTCCCTAAGAACGAGAACTCGACCTGCAGCGGCCTGCCGTCCTTGTAACGACCACCGTTGATGAGCCGCCAGCCGGCGCGGTCCAGGTCAGCAGCGGCAGATTTCGGGTCGAAGGGCGTTGGCTGCAATGCCGAGTCGTGGGCCCAAAGGACTGGCGGTATCTCTGTCGTGGCCGGCGGGTACAGCCCTAAGAAGACATTCTTGAGCAAAGCATCTCTATCGACGGCTTCCCCGATCGCGCGGCGCACCAGCGGATCGTCCGTCGGCGCGCGCTGCGTTTGGAATTCGAGATAGACGGTATAGTTGTTCGGGGTATTGACGACTCGGACGTCGGCCAACGCCCGAGCTTGTTTGACCTGTTCTTCGGTGAGGTCCGCCAGGTCGATGGTGTGCGTCCGCAAGGCGATGAACATCGAATTGCGATCGGGGATGATCTTGATCGTCAGCCGCCGCAGCGCGGGCCTGCGCCGCGCGTAGGCGTTGGGTTCGAGCACGATCTCGTCGCCGCGCCGCCAGGCTGTGACCCGAAACGGACCGCTGCCGAAGGGATGGTTGTTCCAGTCGGCGTGAGCGATGTCTGTGCCCGCGGGAAAAGCGTGCGCCGGTAAAATGCCGTATCCGAAATCCGACATTGCGAACAACTCGGAAACGGCGGCCGCCCACGGCCGGCGCAAGCGGATGCGCACGGTGTGCGAATCGGGCGTTTCCAAGGCAGCGATTTCATGGTAGGGCTGCGGTTCGCTGACGGGATTGCGGGGGTCCATGATCACGTGATATGTGAAGGCGACGTCGCGCGACGTCAGCGGCACGCCGTCGGCGAACCGTTCGTCGCGCCGCAGGTGGTACGTGATGGAGAGGCCGTCGGACGAGATGTCGCCGTTGGCGCGGCTTGGCACTCGCTCGGCCACAAGCGGTATCAGCTCGTTGTGGTCATTGAGCCCGACCAGCGTCTCCGTATACAAGCTTGCGCCGTCGATCGATGTCTGCGCCACGGCGAACAGGGGGTTGAGGGAATAAGGATCGCTGACCACGCCGATGCGGAGCTCGTGCGGTGAGCCCCAGGTAGGCGCCCGCGCTGTGTTGAGGCTGACCGGGTGACAGCTTGCGAGCACCAGGGCGCCGGCGATCAAAAACCGGCGAAGCCGGTTCACACCTTAGGCTCGGTCTGATGCAAGAAGTCGATCAGGTAGTTCTTCCAAGCCTCGGCGTGCGTGTGGGTGCCGTGCCCATAGGTCTGATCGCTGATCGGCAACAGCACGAAACGCCCGTGCGGCACCCTCGGGATGAGAGCTTCCGCGATGCCAAGCTCGGGCGGGTTAATCTGGTCGTCCGCCGAGTTGATCGCGAGCACCGGCGCGGTGATGCGCCCCAACCCCGGCTCAGGGTCGTAGTCGCGCGATGCATCGACCTGGTACAGATTGTCGTTTGCATCCTCGCCCTTGAGGTAGGCTGCGAGCAGCGTGTCGAAGTAAGCGTCGGCTTTCTGAAGCGTCGGGGCGGCCTGCTGATAACGCAGCGGACTGCTGCCGACCATCATGTAGATGTACTGCGCGTCCACCAAGCCGTGCGGCTGCGTGGTGTATTCGCCGTTGTGGAACTGCGGATCGTTGCGGATCGCGTCCATGACCATGCGCCGCCACATGCGGTTGCGGCCTGAGATCTGATGAGGCAAACAGGCCATCGGCATGTAACCGTCGGCGAACCGGTCATACGCCTCGGCCCAGAGCCAAGCGTGCATGCAGCCCATCGACGTTCCGAAGACCAAGCGCAAGTGCTTGACGTTGAGTCCGTCGACGACGAGCCGGTGTTCGAGGTCGACCATGTCGCGGTAGCCGTAGTGAGGAAAACGCAAGTGCAGTCCGTCGCTCGGCTTGCTGGACTTTCCGTGACCGATGTCGTCTGGCAAAATGATGTAGTACTTGGCCGCATCGAGCGGCTGACCCGGGCCGAACAGCTGACCCGCGAAGATATCGCGCAAGAACTGCTGGCTTGAGCCGCCGGTGCCGTGCATGATAAGGACCGCATTGCGCACGAGGCCTGAAGCGTCGCGAACCGGAGTGCCAAGCGTCGCATAGTGGAGCCGCACGCTGGCTAGATTCTCGCCGTCGGCAAACCGGTAGTCCGCGATGCTGTAATCGCCCTCGCGCGGAGCCGGATAACCGGCTCCGTACAGGCACACGGCGGCAACGGCAAGCAGGGCGGTCCAGGCCGTTTTCTTCATGCGCTTACGAGGACGTCGTCAGCGCTTTTTGTTGGACCCGCGGCCCGAGCGCCGGCTGGTGCCGCCGTCGCCGGCAATCGCATCGCTGACCTCGGCAACGCCGGCCGCGATCAGCGCAGCGGCCGTCGCCGCCTTCGAGACTTTTTGGGCCGTCCGTTTGGCCTTGGAGCCGCCGCTTGAGCTGCTGTTGCCCTGTGATCGCGACGATGAACTCTTGGATCGCGACGAAGAGCTTGTCGACTTCGACGATGACTTTTTCTTGCGCCGCGTTGTCGACCCGCTGCTGCTCGCCTTGCTTGGCTTGCGGCGCTTCTTGGAAGTCGAGGCAGTATCCGACGTGACCTTCTTCACGGGCGGTCGGAGCGCGTACGTCGACGAACTTTTTTTCTTCGGCATTACATCCCCCAATCGGAAAAGGTGCTGAGGTTGGCAACCTCGCGTCGATGAGCGCTTCTCGAACGGTTTTGCGAGTCCCCGCGGCCAGCTTCGCTAAGGCCTACCGCGTGGTTTTTGGTCCCAGGGAAATCCCGTATGCGAGATACGCGCTGAGGCTGCCTGGGGTTGACGACCGGCCAATCGAAAACAACACCGAATGGTCTTCCCCAAGCGCGCTAAGGCCACCGACGTTGAAGCCCGTGCTGCTGACGGTGTCAACGCTCTCCGCGGTGCTGTGGAAAACCTCAGCACCGAGCGTCAGCGTATCGGATACTTGCCGCAGCATCGCCACGCCTGCGAACCAAAAATCGCGATTGAGCGGACCGGGGTTATGCCAACGGCCACCGCCCCCGTAAACGGTGGACCGCCCCCAGCTTTTTTGACCCCATAACGGCAAGAAGACCTTGGTATCGCTACCGCGTGTGCTTTCGCCCGACCACACGACCGACGGGTAGAACGCGACCTGCGGCCGGTACTTCGTCTCAGGCAAAAAACGCATCTTCAAGCCGAGTTCGCTCGTGCCGAAACGCGGCGCGCCTTCTTCTGAGCCCCTAGCCCAAGAGCGCTCGGTGGCGAAAGAGAGCTGGACGTTCGGCATCACTCCGTAGTTGATCTCGAAGCGTGGCAAGGTCTCGACATGACGTCCGGCCCCCTGATCGTACTGGGTCACGAGGTACACCTCGTAATGCCGGTACCCAGGCGGCTCTGGATCATCCGTTTCAAACGGCGGCCCGGCCAAGGCCAGGGCCGGCAACACGACGGCGAAAAGCGCCGCCGCCCACGAGACGACTGACGTCCGTCGCCGCCGACGCGCCGCCTCAACCGCTGTGGACATCAGCGGGGTAAACGAGCGACAACGACATCCGTAAATTCCGTCGTGTTCAGCGCCCGGGCGCCGCCTCGCGCGAGGTCGGCTGTTCGAGCGCCGCTTCGAAACGCGCTTTCCACGGCTTGCTCGACGCGGCGAGCGGCCGGTTCGTCGTCCAGACTGTAACGCAGCAGCAGAGCGGCGGAGAGTATGGCGGCCGTCGGATTGGCGATGCCTTTGCCCGCGATGTCCGGCGCCGTGCCGCTGATCGGCTCGTACATGCCGAAGCGCCGGTTTCCGTTCCCGCGAGTGCCGAGACTCGCGCTCGGGAGGTTGCCGATCGAACCGGTCAGCATGGCCGCCTCGTCCGACAAGATGTCGCCGAACATGTTCTCCGTGAGGATGACGTCGAACTGAGCCGGGCGGCGGATCAGTTGCATGGCCGCGTTGTCGACCAAGAGATGGGTGACGGAGACGGCCGGGAAACTCTGCGCGGTCTGCTCGACCACTTGCCGCCAAAGGCCGGACGTCTCAAGTATGTTCTGTTTGTCCACCGATGTGACGTGCCGCCGCCGCTGCTGCGCGAACTCAAATGCGACTCGCGCGATGCGTTCGATCTCGGGCGCGCGGTAGAACATGGTGTCAACCGCTTCTTCGATGCCGTCCGCCGCCGTGCGGCGCTCTTTAGGCTGGCCGAAATAGATGCCGCCGGTCAGCTCCCGAACGACGATGAGATCCAAACCCTGCACGAGCGACGGCAACAAGCTTGACGACCCTTCCAAGCCGGGAAACACTCGAACGGGCCGGATGTTGGCGTACAGCTCGTAATCATGCCTAAGGGAGAACAGCGCCTTTTCGGGGCGCTCGGCCAGCGGTTTGCTGTCGTACTCCGGCAGACCGACGGCGCCGAAGAGTATCGCCGCGCTGCGGTCGCAAAGCGCCCGTGTATCGTCGGGCAGCGGTGGCTTGCCCGCTCGCAATGCGGCGCCCCCGACAAGCGCCTCGACGCACTCGACGTCCAGCCTCACCTCGCGCAGCACGCGTACAGCGCACTGCACCACTTCGGGTCCGATGCCGTCGCCGGACAACACGGCGATCGTGCTCACAGCGATGACCAGAGCTCCTTCGCCGCTTTCACGACGTGAGCGCTGCTCAAACCGTATTTCTCGATCAGCGCGTCGTTTGGTCCGCTTTCTCCGTCGACATCGCGTAGGCCGAGGCGCTGCATGCGTGTGGGTTGACGCTCGCACAGAACCTCGGCGACCGCGCCACCGAGACCGCCGAAAACCGAGTGCTCCTCGCAGGTCAGAATGCAACGTGTGGCGGCTGCCGCGGCCACTACCGCATCCACGTCAAGCGGCTTGATGGTGGGCACGTGCAGCACCATGGCAGAGATGTTGTCTCGCTCCAGTGTCTCAGCGGCGTCCAGCACCCGCAACGTCTGCCCGCCCGTGGAGATCAACCCGATGTCGCTGCCCTCTCTCAACAGGAGTGCGTGTCCGAGCTCGAAGCGATGATCGGCCGCGGTCACGACGCCAGCAGGATCTCGGGTGAGCCGCAGATAGACGGGGCCCTCATAGTCGTTCAACGCGAACATGGCGGCGCGCGCTTCCACGGCGTCGCATGGGGCCACCACCACCATGTTGGGCAGTGAACGCATGATCGCGATGTCGTTGACGACCTGATGCGTTCTCCCGGTATATCCGGTCAGAATTCCGCTATAGTGAGCGGCAAATCTCACATTTAGCTTTGGCTGCGCCACGACGACGCGGATCTGATCGAGATCGCGGGTGGCGATGAAAGCGGCAAAGGATGCGACCCACGGTTTCAGACCGACTGAGGCCATGCCAGCCGCGACTCCGACGAGGTTCTGCTCCGCAATGCCCATCATGAAAAACCGATCCGGCCGGGCACTCGCCAGTTTATCCGACTTGGTCGAATTCGCCAGATCGCCGTCGAGCAAAACGACCCGCGGATCGAGGTCGCACAGGTCGACTATGGTCTCGCCGAAGCTGTCGCGCTGCGCGAGCATCGCGGTCACGAGCGCTCCACGCGCGTGCGCTGCGGTTCATCCGCGCGGTCGAGCTCGCCCAAGGCAGCGGCCAAGTCCTCGTCGCTTATCGGCCGCGAGTGCCACGTGTAATCGTTCTCCATGAACGAGATGCCTTTGCCTTTGATCGTGCGGGCAAGGATGAGCGTCGGCCGAT
This sequence comes from Candidatus Eremiobacter antarcticus, assembly GCA_003244105.1. Taxonomy (GTDB): domain Bacteria; phylum Vulcanimicrobiota; class Vulcanimicrobiia; order Eremiobacterales; family Eremiobacteraceae; genus Eremiobacter; species Eremiobacter antarcticus. The sequence continues at coordinate 15,929 of QHBK01000019.1, forward strand.
CGAGCGTGCGGCGAGCGCGATCGCAGGCCCTGCGGAAATCGGCAACATCGTGTCCGTCGCATTCGATGACATTCCAGCCGAACGCACGCCACTTCTGGGCGGGCGATTCGGTCGGATCGCGCCGCGCGACGCCCGCATAACCTTGGCTCGTCGGCCAGCCGAACTGCTGCAGGTGATTCCAATCCAAAATGGCGGTCAGGTTTGCGAGCTGGTAGCGGGCCGCGGTGAACGCGGCTTCCCAGATCTGGCCCTCTTGAGTTTCGCCGTCGCCGATCATCACCCACGTCTGGAAGTCACTGTGGAGGAAGCGCGCTCCGAGGGCCATGCCGACGCCGGGGGAGAGACCCTGCCCGAGCGAGCCCGTGGACATGTCGAGCCCGGGCAGCTTCGTCATATCGGGGTGACCTTGCAAACGCGAGTCGATGGCGTCAAACGTGAAGAGTTCGTCGACCGGAAAGTAACCACGCATCGCCAGTACCGCGTATAGACCGATGCCGCAATGTCCCTTGGAAAGGATGAATCGATCGCGGCTTTCCAGATGAGGGCGTTGCGGATCGATGCGAAGCTCCGAGAAATACAGCGCCGCCAGCATATCCGCCGCTGAAAACACGCCGCCGATGTGGCCTGCGCCGGCATGATGCACGGCCCGCAGCACGTGGCGCCGGATGTCGTTGCCGAGGCGCTGCAGCTCGTCGACCGTCATAGTCCGAATTGAGTCCGCAGGTATTGGCGGTTTCGTTTCGCGGCCTCAAGTGGCTGCGCCGGCGCGTCTTGCTCCACGATGACCCAGCCGCGGTATCCAGCTGCGGTCAAGGCTCCGAAGATCGCCTGCATGGAAACCATGCCGCTGCCCAGCTCCACGAATAGCCCGAGCTTGACGGCTTGCGCGAATCCGATGCGCTGGTCTCGCACGTGCGCGAGCAGTCGGCCGTCCACGTCTTTGAGGTGCACGTAGCCGATGCGCTGGGCGTAATCCCGGAAGACGTCCTCGCTACTCGCGCCCGCGTACGCCAAATGACCGGTATCAGGACAAAGCCCGATGAGGGCGGGATCGGTGGAAGCGCAGAGCCGATCGATCTCTGCCCGTGTCTCGACATACGTTCCAACGTGCGGATGAAAGACCGCGCGGAAGCCGCGGCCGCTCAAGAGATCTCCGAGGCGATTCAAGCCGATGGCCATCGAGCGCCAGCCTCCATCGTCCAAAGCGTCGCTGCCGTCCGCAGAGACTCGACCCGCAACGGCCAGACGGTGCGCAGAGGGTTCATCCGAGATGATGACCACGTGGGAGCCGAGGCCCGCGAGCCGGTTCGCCGCTCGCGCGACGTCCGCAATTGCGGCGTCGTGCTTGGTCGCGTCTCGCAGGTCAAGCGCTTTGAAGCTTGCGGCCGCGCGCAGGCCGCGGTGGTCCAGCTGGGCGCGCAGCGCTACGATGTCGTCGGGGAAATGATAGCTGATCTCGGTGCCGCTATAACCGGCAGCCGCCATTTCGTCCAACAGGCGATCGAACGGCGGCGGCTGCACCCAGGTGTAGAGCGGGTCGAAGCCCCAATTGACCGACGCCGTGCCGACTTCAATGCCCCTCACCAGCTCCAGTTCTTCTTGATCCATTCATGAGCCGGGTCGAAGGTCATGCGGTAGACATGTTTCGGGCCCGCGAGCACATTCAAATAGTAGACCCAGTACTCCACAGCGGCCGCGCACACGTGATAGCCGCGCGGCACGAGAACGACGTCGTTGTCGTGGACAGTCACCGTCTCATCGAGCGAACCATCCGCAGTATACACGCGCTGGAACGCAAAGCCCGCGGCGGGCCGCATCCGGTAGTAATACAGTTCTTCGAGCTGGGATTCACGCGGCGGATCATCGGTGTCGTGTTTGTGGGGCGGATAGCTCGACCAATTCCCAGGAAACGTGATCACCTCGGTCAGGAAGAGGCTGCCGGCCTCCCCCTCGTCCATCAAGATGTTCCAGACGCGGCGTCGCGCTTGGCCGTCTCCACGGATATGTTCGGAGTCGACGTCAAGTGCGATCAACCGGGCCGGGTACCGTCCGCGCGCCGGCGCCCCGCAAATGGCAACTTCAGCCTCGGTTCTAGCGCGTATCCGATAGTTTTGCGACGCAGGCAGGTACAGCGCTGCGGGAGGACCGGAAAAAGGGTCTGGCCGAGTTCCGACGCCCTCCCAGGCGCCTTCAGAAGAGTTCATATCGATGGAGCCGGAGATCACGACGATCGCCACCTCGTTGCCGCCGGTCTCGTTCTCGTAGAACTCTCCCTCCGCCATGCGAAGAACTCGAAAGCTGATATACTTCCAGCGATCGCCGCTGGGCTCCACTGAAACGACGTCTCCTTGGCGCCGATCGCTGCCCCGCACGAGCAAAGAACTGCGGGCAGAGCGCTCAGTCATCGACGACTTCCGCAAGCTTCACCGGACGACGCTGCGCTCGGGAGCGATCGGCTGCGATTGCCATGCGCAAAGCCTCGAGGGCATCTCGAGCCCCCACGCGGGGCGCTCGCCGTTTGCGAATCGCCGCGACAAAATCTACGACTTCATTCTTATACGCGACCGCAAACCGTTCGATGAACGACTCCACATCAGCTGTGGCGTGTGCGGCATCCATCAGACTTCCATTTCGAAGCCGCTCGTGACCGATCAGCGCCAAGCCCTTAGAGCCTTGGATTTCGCCGCGCACGTCGTAGCCGTACACCGCTTCGCGCGAGCCATCGATGACGGCGAGCGCACCGCCCTTAAAACGCAGAACCGCGACGGTGGTATCCACGTCGCCGAAGTCATCCAGAGAGGGGTCGACGATGGCCGATCCGGTCGCGTACACTTCGTCCACCTCAAGCGGTCCCATCAACCACCGTGCAGCGTCGAACTCATGCACCATCTGATCTTTGTATTGGCCACCGCTCGTGCGAAGATATTCATGCGAGGGCGGGCGGTGATCGCGCCCGACCAAGCGCAAGAACCGCACGGCGCCGAGATCGCCTTTTTCCACAAGCGCGCGAACTCGCGAGAACTCATCATCGAAGCGCCGTTGAAAGCCGACCTGAAGGATGATGCCGGCTTGCTCGGCCTCTCGGCTGGCCGCCGCCGTGGCCGCCAACTCCAGCGAAATCGGTTTCTCGCACAACACATGTTTGCCGGCCTGCGCGGCCTGCGCGATGAGCGCGGCATGCGTGCTGGTCGGTGTCGCGATGATGACGCCTGCGACCGATGGGTCGTCCAAAAAGGAGTCGATATCGCCGGTGCGGCCGCTGCCCGCCGCGTTGAGGAGACGCTGCGCGGCTGCCGGATCGATGTCCGCAACGCCGACCAGATGCGCTTGCGGAGCGCAGCTACTCACGTTCTTTGCATGCACAGCGCCGATCCGTCCGGCGCCGAATACCGCCAGACCGATAGACGCCTGGGCCATTACGTCAGAGCCTCTTGCGCTCGCGCGGACTCATAGGCAGCGCGCTTGGCTTTGTGGTAGGCGGGGACCGTGACATCCCACCAGCCGGTGGTCGTCAGCCCGCTGGATGGCAGCGTGCGGCTGCAAAGCGCCTCGACGACTGCCGGCCGCTGCGAGGCAAGCGCGCGCTGCAGCGCGGGACCCACTTCCTCGGGATGCTCGACGCGCTCCGCGTGACAGCCGAATCCTTCAGCGACTTTCGCCAAATCGGCGGAGAACGGCGTGCCGTCGCGTTTGCGAAAATTGGTCGCGATGACACGGTCTGGACCGAACTGCGTGCTCTGCAGATTCTTGATGCACTCCCACCCGAAGTTGTTCATGACGAGGAACACCGCAGGGATGTCGTACTGCGCCGCCATCGCGAGCTCTTCGATCGTCTGCAGGAAGCTGCCGTCGCCGACGATTGCGATGACTTGGCGGTTCGGGGCCCCGAGCTTCGCGCCTATGGCGCCCGGCACTTCGAATCCCATGGCCGAGAAACCGCCGGCGGTGATGTGCTGCTCTGACCCGTACACGGGGAACTCCGTGAAGACCTGACTTTGCGGATTGCCCGCGCCGGTCACGACGATCGCATCGCGCTCGAGAACCTTACGGGTTTCCACAAGCGCGCGGGAGATGGTCATAGGGGACTCAGGGCTCTCTTGTGTGGGCCGCAGCGCTTCTTGCCAATCCCGCTTGAGCTGCTGAATGCGTGCGAAGTATTCCGTATTCTTGTAGTCGACGGGCGAGGCCAGATCGCGCAGGCACAGCAACAGGTCCGCGAGCGTTGCTTTCGCGTCTCCCACGATGCCGAGCTCAACCGCATAGTTTTTCCCTATCTCGTAGGGATCGAGATCGATCTGGATCAGTTTCGTGGGCGGGATATCGAAGGTCACGCCGCGACGAAACGAAGACGCGGTGCGGTCGGTGAAGCGGCAGCCGATGGAAAGGATCACGTCTGCTTCGCGAGCTAGAGTGTTTCCCGACACCGATCCAAGATCGCCGCACGGCCATACATACAGCGGGTGGTCCTCTGGAATCGCGCCTTTGCCCATCCAAGTCACGGTCACGGGGCAACCCAAGAAGTCGGCGATGGCTTGCATCTCAGGCTCGGCTTCCGAAGCGATGACGCCGCCTCCGACGATGATCAGCGGCCGCTTCGCGCGCAAGAGCTCCTGTGCGGCTCGCTCGACAACTTGAGGATCTCCGTGCACGCGTCCAGCAGGCCGCCGGGAAACTGGATCGGGCAGCGATGAGATGTCGGCGTCTTCCGCCTGGACGTCCATCGGCAGATCGATGTATGCGGGCCCGCGACGTCCTTCGAGCATCACGTTGAAGGCGAGGTGCAGAATGTTGGGAAGCTGATCGACGCGGCTCGGCTGCCACCAGCGCTTGACAACTGGTTCCATCATCCGTGGGAAGTTCGCCCAATGCGTGCGCTCGAGTTCTTGAAGCACGCCGCGTCCTCGCATGTACGTGTGGACCGAGCCCGTCAGAAGAAGAAGAGGAATGGAATCGATGTACGCATTTGCCACGCCCATGGCGGTATTGGCGGCTCCCGGGCCTATGGAAGTGAACACGCCGCAGACCTTGCGCGCGACGCGGTAGTAGGCGTCCGCCATATGGGTGGCGCCTTGCTCGTGAATGGCCTGGACGACGGCGATCTCATCCCGGTGATCCACGAACGCGTCCAGCATGGCGGTGTTTCCATGGCCTGGAACGCCAAACAGATAGGGAGTGCCTTCGCTGACCAGGTACCTTGCGACGATTTGTCCGCCAGTCATTCGCACTCGGGCGACACCTCAGGATGACTTGGAGAGACGCCCGGCATCGTGACCGAGTTGCACTGAGATGTCATCCGCGGCGCGACAAATGTGCCCGACGAGGTTTGGGATCTGTTCGCGCGTCATGCGAGTAGCGGGAGTCGACAACCCGAACGCCGCCACGATGCGGGCGCGGTGGTCGCGAATGGGAGCGGCGAGACAGCGTACGCCGGGGTGCAGTTCCTCGTCGTCATAAGCGTATCCCGAACGGCGCACCCGATCAAGCTCCAGCAGCAGGCCATCGATCGTTGTGACCGTTTGCGGCGTGTGACGTTCGAGCGCTTGCGCCCCGAACAGCTTGCGCAGTTCAGCTTCGGAATAGTCGGACAGCAGCGCTTTGCCTACCGCCGTGCAGTACAGTGGCTCCGAACTTCCGATGGCGGTCTCGACGCGAAGTATACCTTCGCCGGTGTGACGTCCGACGAATACTGCGAGTACGCCGTCGCGAACTGCGAGATGAGTGGTCTCTCCGGTCTTCACTGCTACCGACGCAAGATGCGGCTCCGCAAGCCGAGCTACGCTCAAGCGCCGGAGCATTGCGAAGGCCAACTCCAAAACTCCAAAGCCCACGCCGTATTTCTTCGTGTCCGGCTCTTGTTGGACGAGACCGTGGCTTTCCAGCGTCACTAACAGCCGGTAAGAAGTACTCGGATCCACATGTAGACGCTCGGCGATGTCTGAGACCCCGAGCGGGTCGGCCGCATCCGCCAGCAAGCGCAGTATCTGCGCGCCGCGCGACAACGAGTGTATGAGGCGACTATCGCCTCTCACTGGACTGCCCATTTAAGACAAGCCTATTGCGCTATGGTCAATGCAATCCTCTAAGATGGCCCAGCGGACGGAAGAGAGCTTGAAGGTGGCGGTTTGTCGCCAATCGTATTGACGATATCGCAATCAAACGCGTGGCTTTATTGGAATCGCCACGGACGTTGTAAGCGAGCTCCGTTGGACTGGAGTACGCATGACGGTTGGGAAAGCCGCATTGACGCTGAGCCGCCGGACGCTTCTACAAACAGGCGCTGCTGTCGGCGTAGGACTGGGCTCCGCAAGCGCGCTGGGTTTAGCGGGTTGCGCCAAGCCCGCGAAATCGGCTATCGGTGCCCTGCGGTTTCTCTTCATCGTGAAGACGGTCAACTCCGATTACTGGCAGACGTGCCTCTCAGGGGGGAAGCACGCGGCCGAGCAGCTCGGGTTGCAAGCGCTGCAGTTCACCGGCGCAAATTCCGAAGCGAACATCCAAGCTCAGATCGCGCTTGTAGAAGACGCGCTGGCGAAGAAGCCCGACTTCATCGTCTTGGCTCCGACGAGCTCGACCGCGCTCGACAGCACGATTGAGAAGGTTTATAAGGCGGGCGTGAAGGTCGTCTTGATCGACTCCGCCGCGAATACCACGTCCTACGATACCTTTCTCGCGACCGACAACCACGCGGGCGGACTGCTGGCGGCCAAGACGCTCGCCGAGGCGATCAAGGCGAAGACGGGCGCGGCCTCGGGGCAAGTCGCCTATTCGACGTTTCTCAGCGGCGTCGGTTCGTTGACGCTGCGGGATAAGGGCTTTGTCGAGGGTCTCAAAGCCTATCCTGGGTTGGAGCTCGTCGCCCACAAGGATGCAGCCGGCGATCAGTCCACAAAACCGATCGGCATCGTGTCCGACACGCTGACGCGTTTCCCGAAGCTCGCCGGTTACTTCGCAGACTCGCTCATCACGCTGCAGGGCGCAGTGACGGCATTTCGCGAGAACAGGGTTGACTCGGCAAAGGTGTCGCTCGTCGGCTTCGACCCCTCGCCGCAGCTCGTGCGAGAGCTAAAGAACAAGAAGATCGACGGCATCATCTTGCAAGACAATTACCAGATGGGCTACGGCGGCGTCGCGTACGGAGTGCTGGCCGCGGCAGGCATTCAAACGCCCAAGTTCATCAACACGGGAGTCACGGCGGCCACGCCTGCAAACGTCGACTCTGAGGACATCCAAGGGCTCTTAAACCCTTCTATCCAGCGGCGCGTCGGTCTTCACACGCCTGCGTGACCGCATCATCCGTTGAGCCGACGAATGTCACCTATTGGATGGCGACGCAGGCGATGACCAGTCAACAGGCCGCAGTCTCACCGCATGGGACCCGAAAGGGGACGAGGTGGGACCTCGTCATGCGGTTCGGCCTCGTCGGCATCATCGCCGTGCTGGTCATCGTGTTCTCCGCGACCGCCTCCGGGTTTCTGACGCTTCAGAATCTTGACAACAACGCCCGCCAAATGGCAGTCGTGGGCATTTTGGCAGTGGGCGAGACGTTCGTCATCATCACAGCGGGCATCGACCTCTCGGTCGGATCGCTGTTGGGCTTCGGCGGGATCATCATCGCCTTGGGACTCGCGCACAATCTGCCCGCCGGATTGGCCGTCGTCATCGTTTTAGCTGTTTCAGTTGTCATCGGGCTCGTGAACGGAGCGCTTATCAGCTCGGCTGCGCTGCCGCCGTTCATCGTCACGCTGGGCATGCTCGGCATCTTACGCGGTCTCACGCAGATATTCGGCAATGGTCAGCAGGTCGGCTACGACGCGGCGAGCTTCAGCAACTTCGCATCCAACACCACGCTTGGCATTCCGAACCTGTTTTGGATACTCGTGTTGGTGTGCGCCGCTTCGGCGGTGTTCTTGCACCTCACCCGGCGCGGCCGCTACATGTACGCCATCGGAAGCAACGTCGAAAGTGCCAGGCGCGCCGGAATCAACGTCAACGCCACGCTTCTGACGGTCTATGCGATCAGCGCCTTGTTGGCGGGCATAGCCGGCGTGCTGCTCACGGCTCGACAAGCGCAGGGCGATCCGAATGCGGGCACCGGATACGAGCTGGATGCCATCGCGGCTGCCGTGCTGGGCGGCGCGAGCCTTTTCGGCGCCCGCGGTTCCATCATCGGCACGTTCCTGGGCGTTCTGCTCGTCCAGATCATGACCAACGGTTTGAATCTGCTGAACTTCGATCCGCAGGTCGCGCGCATGCTCGAAGGAGCGTTGCTCATTCTATTCGTCTACATCGACCACTTGCGCAAACTCAGGGTCGCGGCTGCATGGTAAGCGCAGCGCCGGCGCAAGCGCTCGCGCCGATTTTGCGAGCGCGGGCGATTTCCAAACGGTTCGGCAATGTCATCGCGCTTCAAGACGTCGATTTCGAAGCATATGCCGGTGACATCGTTGCACTGATCGGCGACAATGGCGCCGGCAAATCCACATTGATAAAAATCATCTCGGGAGCGATTCTTCCGGATTCAGGCACGCTCGCGATGCGCGGCTCGCCCGTGTACTTCCACAACCCGCGTGACGCGCGCGACGCGGGAATCGAGACGGCCTATCAAGACTTGGCGCTCGCTCCCGACCTCGACATTCCCGCCAACCTGTTCCTGGCTCGTGAAATCGTCCGGCCGGGTCTGCTGGGAAGGCTTGACTTTTTCGACCGGCGTGCCATGCGAGAACGCGCAGAAGAACATCTGCGCGACTTCGGAATCAAGGTCGGCTCCATGGAGCAGCGCGTCGACACGCTCTCTGGCGGCCAGCGCCAGTCGATCGCCGTTGCCCGAACGGTGTTTTGGGGCTCCGCCCTCATCATCATGGACGAGCCGACGGCTGCCTTAGGCGTGGCGCAGTCTGCGTTGGTGCTTGACTTGATGCGCAAAGTACGCGACGCGGGCACAGCCGTCGTTTTCATCAGCCACAACCTGCCTCAGGTGTTCGAGGCCGCCGATCGCATCGCCGTGATGCGCCATGGACGGCGCGTCGGCACCCTCGATCCGCGCACCGCCACCATGGATCAAGCGGTCAGCCTGATGACCGGCGCAACGACGTTAGAATCGGTATCTCAGCCAAGATCGTCACAGCAAAACCGCGGCGGAAACATACCGCCGTCGTAACTGAAGGAGGCCGTCTCAAATGAAATCCGCCATGTCATCCCCGCTGCGTTTTGTCGCGTTGGCGATGGTTGTGCTAGGGCTGGCTTGCCTGCCGGCTCTTGCAGACACGGGCCAACCCGCCGCCGCGAATGTGACGATCACGGGCACAGTCGTCGATCAGAACGGCTCGCTGCCCATAGCAAACGCTGTCCTGGAGCTGCAGCGCGGCGCGAAGACCGTGGCCACTACCAGGACGAACTCGTATGGAATATTCACCTTTTCGGCACCGCCGGAGGTATATACGATTTTGGTGCGCGCCACCGGGTACGCGAGCGTGCGCTCGGACGACATCGTCACCGTCACGGGCCGCACGAACATCACGATGACCCTGCGCCGCGCCGAAAATACGGGTGACATCCGTCAGATCGGACGCGTAACCGTGACCTCGCACGGTGGTGGCTTGCAGACCACGACGACCATTCAGCACGAGTCCGACCCTCAAACGATGTTGAGGACGAACCAGATACGCATCGCCGAAGGCCTCGCGAAGCTGCCGGGCGTCAATCCCATAGGTCAGGATTCTTCGGTCGGCGACGACATCGGCATCGACATACGTGGATTGAAGCCGAGCGAAACGCAGGTGTTGCTTGACGGGCATCCGATTGGGCCGCTCGGAGTCTATCCTGGCGACATAGGCGGCGGCACCGGCGGTTTCAACTTCCAAGATTCACCGCTGTTCGCGGTGCAAAACTCGCTGGTCACCTACGGTTCCGGCGCCGTCGGCCTCTACGGTGTTGACGCGGTGGGCGGCTCAGTCGATCTGCAGACCTTCAACCCGACGGTTACTCCTGAGAGCATCGTGAAGTACGGTTTCGGCGATCAGGGCAAACAGTTATTCGCGGCACAGACCTCCGGAACCGACGGCAAGTTGGGTTACGTCTTTCTTCACGGCGTCTCGGGGACGTACGGGGACTTCCAACCGCAGTTCATCCCGCAAACCGGCGCGCGCGGCAGCGATTTCACGTCGTCGACGCTCGCCCAAGACACCTACCTCGTCACAGGCAACTACACGCTGCGCAATGACCTCGGCAAACTGCGCTACGCGTTCTCACCGCAGACCTCACTCACGCTTACCGCCTACTCAGCGACATCCTGGGACGACAAGACGGGCAATGGAGACAACGACTTCATCAGTCCGGAGTACGCGTTGTTCCAAGGGCAGACCAACACGAATTGTTCTAGCCCCACTGTGCCGGCGGGCCTGAGCGTTCAAACAGACGCCGGAACGGAGTGCGTCTCACCGCAGCAATATGCGGCCGGCGCCAGCGGTCCCGCAGGGGGCGGACCGGGCGCGTTCCAGGCGATCCACAATCAAGACTATCACGCACGGCTGCTGACGAGCAGAGGCAAGAACCAGTTCGTGCTGGATGCTTTCGTGGACAACTATGGACGCGATCGCGTTCGACCCGCATCCTTCATCAACGGCTCTAACAACATACTGACGGACAAGTTCCGCACGGTCGGCATGCTCGTCAGCGACGATATCGCGACCGAGAAGAATGACGTCGGGTTTGGATTCTATTCGCAAAGGCAGTACGTCACAGGCAACAGGGTAAGTGGTGACGCAGGCTTTATCCCAAGCGCCGACCTCTTCGAGAAGCTCAGCAGCTTCTTCGTGCGCGACGCGTACACGCCGTCCGAGCAGCTCTCGATCTTCGCGAATGCCTGGCTGAAGCACTCGCTCATCGGTGGCAACTCATTCGATCCGCGCGTCTCATTCGTGTACCGGCCGCGCGCAGAAGACGTCATCCGTCTCACCGGCGGTGGATCGTCTGCCGACCCAGCCCCGATTGCGACCACCTTCACCGGCGCGGGTGGCATCAATCCCGGCAACTGCCAGCAATTCTCCCTCGGAACTGTACCCTCGTCCAACGAGCGACCCGAGAAGGCCCGCGACCTGGAGTTCTCTGTCGCTCACCGTTTTGTGCAGGACAGCACGGCGCAGCTGACGCTGTATGACACAAACGAAAGCGACACGATCTTCGAGGGCCAATCACCTGCTGCGGGCTTTTTGGATCTCATCAATCAAAACGGCCCAACCTATCTTCCAGGGGTGTTCAATCACATCAAATTGATCTGCCCCAACTTCGGGGTGGGTCAGCCACCCCCGACAATCGCAAACCTGTTCGTGAACACGAACCTGAATTTAGCGAGGTCGCGAGCGCGCGGCCTCGAGCTGAGCGGCCGTCTGCGCGCGACTCCCCATTTCTTCATGGACGGCTACTACGACGTGCAATCAACGGTGATCTTCGACGCGCCCGACTTCCTCTTGATGGACAATCCGACGCTCATCAACGGCTCCCAGCTCGAGAGAATTCCGCTTCACAAATACGGCATTTCCGCAGATTTGACGAACACCACCGGCGGGGAAATGTTCCTCGACTACACCCACTACGACGGCAACAACGGCCTGTTACGGCCGGCATACGGCGTGGCAGATATTTCTTTCACACAGCGCCTTTCGGCGCACACTTCAATCAATCTGGGGATCTCTAACCTCTTCGACACGGCCGTTGACAACTATGGCCGCATCGGATTGGGCGTGTTCGTGCCTGAAAACGCGTTCGGCACAGACGCGAACGCGCTCGCGCAGGGATCCGAACGCTTCGGTCTATCGCCGGCGGCCATCAGCTTGACGCTGACGCAACGCATCTGACGTGCGCCTCATTTCAGCCTCTCACAAGGCACTGCTCAGCGCGCTGGTGTGTGTCGCGCTCTTCGCGGCTCTCGGCGGCGCGCTGAGTCAGCATTCGCGTGTGCAAGCGCAACCGGTGAACGCCCAGGCCGCACTGGTTGCGGCGCTGCGCGGGCACGTGAAACACGTGTTTTTCATCTACCAAGAGAACCACTCATTTGACGAATACTTCGGCACGTTCCCAGGAGCGGACAACTTGGCGACGGCCGCCGCCAGAGCGCACGGATTCCGGCAATACGATCCGACCGGCAGGCAGTGGGTGACGCCGTTTCGGATCACGGACCCGGACATCGACAGTCCAAAACACTCGCGCGGCTCGCTGCTCGCCAAGATGAACGGTGGCAAGGCAGACCAGTACGTCGCCGTTCAAGAGCAAGACAGCGCCAAGGACGGCTACGATGCAGCCGACTCGCAGCGCATCGCGCTGCTGACGATGTCGCACTATGACTGCGACACGCTCCCGTTTTTATGGAAATACGCTCGAGGGTTCGCGCTCTACGACCGCTTCTTCCAAGGCATGACCGGCCCGTCAACCCCGGGCAACATCGAGATCATCGCTGCCCAAACCGGCCAGACGCAATGGGCGCGCAACCCGCAGGACGCGGTCAAGAAGAACAAGGGACCCGGAGTGCCGATTGTGAGCAGCATCGATCCGGCATTTGGGCCGTATCCCGGTAAGCCAGACAAACAGGTAGAGATCAGCCAACGCTACGCCACCGTTTTGTTGACGATGAACGGGCGCAACGACGTCCGAGCGACGCAAGACACCGATGGTGTGCGCGAAGACCTCGCGCTGATGACCCGCAGCGGACGCATGCCCGTGCCTTGGGGTTGGTTCCAAGAAGGCTTCAAAGCCCCAGACGCGGCGTTGGAAGGCTACTCGAGTCATCGCAACGCCGTTCAATACTTCGGCTACATGCGCCACAACGACGTATTCTGGAAGAACGTGCATGACGTGAAGGCTCTGCTGCCGGCGTTGAGCGCCGGAACGTTGCCCGAGCGGTCGGTCGTATATATCAAAGGCGGATCCTATAACCACTTCGGCTGGCGGCCGGCCAACAAAAGCGCCTTCATCCAAAAGCATTTTCTCGGCGACGACGACCATCCGGGAACCGACGATTCTGATCGTCATGTCGCCGAAGCGTTTGTCGCCACGTTCGTAAACGCGATCGCGCGCAGCAAGTATTGGAAGGATTCCGCCATCATCGTCACGTGGGATGACAGCGGAGGGTTCTACGACCACGCGACGCCGCCGCAGTTCGAACGCTGTCCGGACGGTAAACCCTGCGGCGACGGACCGAGGTTGCCTTTCATACTGATCTCACCATACGCGAAATCCGGCGCCGTGATCCACGATGTGGGCGACACCGGGTCGCTCGTCAAGTTGGTGAACACGCTGTTCGGTTTGCCCCCGCTTGCGTCGCTGCCCGACGAGAGGCCTTACATGCCTGAAGGGCCGCGAGACGGCAATCCGCGCCTGACAGATCTGACGGGTGGGTTCGACCCGCAGCGGCTAAGCGGCGCCAAGCCGGTGATCCCCGCTGCCGCCGCGGAGATTCCGGACAAATATGTCAACGCTTTTCCGCCGCCTGTGAGCTGCAGGAGCCTGGGCATCGTGCCGGTACCGCTGCCGGGAACTTCGCAGCGGCCACCGCGCGGCTATGCGCCGCTTCCAGCCAAGTATATTCCCTGAACGGGAAGGGGCAGCTTATGAATTTCAGAGTACAGACCCGCGCATTTTGGTTGAGCATTGCAATTGCGACCGTTCTGTGCGCAGCCCCCGTATTGGCTGCCGATTCTGCGGCGGGGACGATAGCCGGCAGAGTGATCGAAGCGGGAACCGGACTGCCCTTGCAAGGTGTCACGGTTTCCACAGTGGGTCCGACGTCGGCCAAAGCGCTGACGGACTCGGCAGGAAAATTCTCGCTGCAGCACCTCATGCCGGGCCGCTACGGGCTCGTCGTGACCTTCACGGGTTATGAAACGACGGAGTCGAACCGTTTTGACCTTGCGACCGGTCAGAACCAATCCTTGACCTTAGCGATTCAGCCGACGCAAGGTTCGTCCAACATTCGCTCACTTGGCAAGACCACAATACGCGCCTCGGCGACGCTGCAAACGGCGGCAGTCGTTTCATCCACGATCGTCGCCCAGGGCTTGGTGAGACAAGGCATGTATTCGGCGACCCAGGCGATCGTGAAGTTGCCGGGCATCAACTATGTGGGTGCTCAAACGGCTGCACCCGTTGACGAAGTGGAGTTTGACGTCCGAGGCATCGGCGAGCTGGAGACCAGTACGTTAATAGACGGAAATCCGGTGGGTCCGCTCTTCGGAGGCGGATACGACTACGCGTTGTCGCCGGTATTCGGCTTACGGGCTGTCAAGGTGCTGTATGGCTCGGGCTCCGACCTCTACGGAGTGGATGCGATCGGCGGAGTCGTGGACATGCAGACGCTCGATCCGACTCTGCGGCCCGCGACAACGATATCACAGGGATACGGCACCTGGAATCATTTCACGACAGCACTGACGACGACCGGATCCCTTTCCGCAGGCAGGTTCGGGTACGCGTTGGCGCTAGGAACAGACGGCAGCGACGGTCCTTTCAACCATGCGCTGATCTATCAACCTTCGGCGGCGTTCGACCCGTACGCTGTGAACCCCAACGTGCGTGCCCTCGGCGTCTACGTCGACGACAACTCGACGACCAACAAGAGCATCCTCTTAAAAGGGCGCCTGAATTTCACTGACACATCCAGTCTGACGGCGACATTCCTGGGCAGCGCCCTTTGGTTCGACAAGACGGGCAATGGTGACAACGACTTTCTTCCGTACCCGGTGGCGTTGTCGAACGGGCAAGGGCAGCTCGCCGCCGCAGCCGCCTCGGGCGGAGCAGACCCGTGCTTTAACGCAAATCCGAAAACGTTCATGCCGGGAACGAATGCGAACGGCAGCACGCCCGGCTTTGGACCTGGCGGAGTGCCGGATGGTCCGGCACAGCCGGTGTGCGTCACGCCTCAACAATTCGCGCAACTCAACGCCGGATATCAGGGCGCGGGACCCGCGTGGGCGGCATTCAGGTCTAATGCGTACTCCCTGCATTACGAATCAACGGTCGGCAAGAACACGCTGTCGATCAACACGTTCACAAATCTGTACTTGCGCGACGTTTCTCGCACATCTCAGCTGCCGTTCTTCAATGAATCTGGCGACAACGCCGCGTGGCACAACGAGCAGTCGACGAACACGGGCGCCACGGCAAGCTACGATATTCCCGGCCGCAACCACGAGTTCGGGTTCGGGTATTTCTATGAGAACTCGTCGTACTATTTCTTGCAAGGTTCGACGGAAACGGGAGGGCAGCAACAGCCGACTCCAACCTTCCATGAGACCGCATTTTTCTTGCGCGACGCCTGGCATCCGCAGGATTCACCGCTCACGACGTATGGCAACGTGTGGTTCAAGCGCTCGACGCTTACGCAGACCCACTATACGGATCCGCGGCTGGCGTTCGTCTACACAAAGGGCAACAACGTCTTGCGGTTAGCGGGCGGGGAGACGTCAGCGCAACCGTTTCCCGCAGACATCGAGTCTTCGTTCATCCCAACGCCGGTGGGAACGTTTCTGGCGCACGTAGGATGCTCCGGACTCAACGGCGTCGGAAGCGTGCCGTCGTCGGAACTGAAGCCGGAACAAGGCGTCGACCAGGAGTTCAGCTTTGGGCATCGGTTCAGCGGCGATTCAACCGTCCAACTCACGCTGTACAATGAGAATCTTTTCAACAAGATCTATGACGGTCTGAACTTGCCCCTATCCGACTTGACCGTGCCCTTCGATCCTACGCCGTATGCCAATGTGGTGGCCACGACGTGCGGCATCACGCCAACAGAAGCGCTCGGCCTGCTTGGTGTGAACGGATCGATCAACATCGGCCACACGCTTGCCCGTGGCATCGACCTGGGGGGACGAGCACGCATCTCGCACGCCCTCTTCATCGATTATGACTACAATACCGAATCGAGCATCCTCAAGTCGGATGATCCGTCCCTGATCGACCCCAACTTGGGCGGCTCTCTCGTCTTAGTCCCGAACTCTCAGCTGCCCAACGTGCCCCTGCACAAGTACTCCTACGCCCTTGACTACACGTTCGGGCACGACATCGAAGCGCGGCTCAGCAACTATCACGTGTCCGAGAACAATCCGAAGAATCTGCCTGCCTACGGCTACTCCGACCTGACCCTGTCGGGGCCATTGGGCAAGGGCACGCTGAGCGCGACGGTCCAGAACTTATGGCGCAACGACGCGTTTTACGAAGGAAATATCGGTGAGGGATATCCGCTTGCGCTGAATAAGCTGGCGCAGCCGTCCGACTATCAGCACTTCTTCGGCGCACAAGCGACAGAGCAATTCGGTCTGCCTTTCCGGACGATCCAGTTCAACTATTCGTTCAGCGTGAGATGAGCCGAATGCGAGCCGCACGTTCAGTACGGCCGGCTCTTTTCACCCTTGTTGGATTGATCGTCATGACCGCGGCAGGCGCCCCGGCGATGCTGCCGGATGGCCGTTCCGTCACGCCGTCCGGTTTTACCATTCCGGTGGAGAATTTCGCAAGCTCGGAGCTGTTGTCGCCTGATCGCAGCAGGCTAGCTGTCTTGTCGCAGGCGGGCGGGGCCATTGACGTCATCACGATCGGCGAACATGCGATGATGTCCGATCGCCTTTCCGTGCCTTTCGCGAGCGGTATGGCGTGGACCAAGGACGGACTGTATGTTACGCGTGGTTATAGTGGCGCCATCTCTCGTTTTGCTTATCATGCGGACAGCAAGGGCGGCGCGACGTTCGCTGCGCGCCAGGACCTGCAGGTTGGCGGGCTGCTCAACGGCATCGCAGAGGATCCGAAGACGCACCGGATTGTGGTTGCCAGAACGGCAAACCAGGACGTGGAGGTTCTCGATGAGCGGACCGGCAGCGTCAGAGCGCGCCTGGCGGCGAGCGGTCAGCCCTTCGGCGTTGGCTTTGCCGGCAACGGCGTGTTCACCACATTGTATAACTCAGACCACATCGACGTCTGGCCGACCGGTGCAGGCAGCGCGAGGCACGTCGCCACGGGGCCACATCCCACCAAGTTTCTTATCGACGGCAGGCGACTGTTCGTGGCAAACGCCGACGGGCACGATGTTTGCGAAATAGACACGAACTCGTGGAAGGTGGTCAGACGGTTCGATTTAGGAGTGAGCTTCCATCAACCGCCCGGCCAGACACCGTCCAGCATGGCGATCTCACAGGACCGCAAACAGCTCTTCGTCGCCGAGTCCGGATTCAACGACGTGGCAGTGGTTGACTTGGCGAACGGCCGATCGATCGCGCGTATCCCAACGGCATGGTATCCGATGGACGTCATTTATCTTGCCGCTCCGACGATCGATGACGATCCGCGGATCAAGCCGCAGCTCTTCGTTCTGAGCGCGCAGGGCCTCGGTCAGCAGCCTGATCCCGGTTCTGAGCATGACGGCACCTATACCGGAATCGTTCAGCATCTCATCGTCGAGCCCCGTCGATTCGCCTCATGGTCGGCGACGGTCGCTCGCAACGATCACTTCAACGTTCCGCCGCCGCCGCCGGCCGCTGCCTTACCGCCCATCAAACATTTCGTCTTCATCGTCAAAGAGAATAAACAATTCGATGAGGTGTTCGGCGATGAACCGCGCGCCGATTCGGATCCCACACTTTTGCTTTACGGACGCAAGTACACGCCGAACGCACACGCGCTTGCCGAACGCTACACGCTGATGGACAATTACATGGGCGATGGCGATCGGAGCGACTTCGCGCATTCTTGGACGACCCAAGGGTGGGCTAACGATTATCTCGAGCGCAACGTCTATAGCCCAGACGATCTCGCAAACAAGTCCGACCCGCGAGTGCCCGGCTCGATCTGGCCTATCTACTTATACGGTGAAGACGCCATACCGGTCGCGACCATGGATTTCGACTGGTTCCAGAATCTCTCCGCATTGCCGCGGCAACCCAGAGCAAATGTCAGCGGCGTTTTCGGGCCGCACGGTGAGTTGATCGACGAGCTCAGCCAGCGGCATATATCATTTCGCGTGTACGGCGAACAGATGACGATGCAGCCAGACGGGAGGATCGCGCCGGGCCTTTCCTCACACGCGGCCCGCAACTATCCCGGGGCTCACATCGACTTTAACGTGCTTGACACCCACCGTGCGCGCCTCTTTCTGGAAGATGTTCGCGCTCACGGCTTGGCGCAATATTCGTACTTGACGCTGCCGACCGACCACACGTCCGGAACCGATCCGGGTTTTTACACGATGGGCTCGTATGTCTCGAACAACGATCTCGCGCTTGGGCAGATCATCGCGGGGCTTTCGAAGAGACCCGAGTGGCGCAGCACGGTCGTGTTCGTCACTACAGATGATCCACAGGGCACGGGAGACCACGTCGACTCGCACAGGCAGCCGGCCTTCATCATCGGTCCTTACGTACGTCATGGCTATATCGACCACACGCGCTACAGCCATCCGTCGGTGTTGCGAACCGTAGAAGTTCTTTTCGGGCTAAAACCGCTCAACATCTACGACGCTATGGCAACGCCGATGCTCTCCTCGTTCGCTCGCCAACCGAGCATCTCACAGTACCAGGCCATCGCTTCGAACGTTGGGATGACCAGGAACCCCGGCAAGCCTGTGAGCATGACATTTGAGCTCGACGGCCGAGACTCGCTCGACATACCGAATGAAGAGTGGGCCACTATCAAAGGACCGTCAGCGCTGGCCGCTCACCTCGCGTACCTTCGAAAACTTGCCGCCGGTCGGACGGTAGTTGCCGACGCGGATGATAACTAAGATAGGAGAACCTTGATGCACCTCGTTCCCGTGACGCCGCCTGCCCACGTACAGACGCTCAGTCACTTCGATTATGTCGCCACCGATGCCGAACGGCGCAGAGTGTACGCCGCCCACACCGGCAGCAATGCGTTGCTCATCGTGAATGCCGACACTGGGGCCGTGCTCGGCCAAGTGGACGTGGGGCCGCTGCACGGCGTTGCGGTCGATCCGCAAAGCGGCCACGTCTATACCGGGGATGGCGAGGCGCGAACGGTTTCTGAAGTGGATCCAGCCGGTCGAACGGTCGTGCGCTCCGCCGACGTTGACGGCAAGGTCGATGCCATCGCATACGACCCCGCCCTCCACCGCGTTTACGCCGACGAAGACGACGGCAGCCGGATTTTCGTCGTGGATACGCAGACGATGAAGCAGATAGGCACGATCAAGATCCCAGGCCACAAGCCTGAATACTTGGCTGTCGACCCTGAAACCCATGACGTGTATCAGAACATCGACAACCTTGCGGAAGTGGCAGTCATCGATGCTGGCGAGATGAAGGTGAAACGAACGTTTCAAACACCGGACATCAAACATAACCACCCGCTGCAGTTCGATGCGACGTACCATATACTGCTCGTGGGCGGCAAGAACGGGGTCATGGCATCGTACAGTCGCGACGGCCGGTTGCTGGGAAAAGCCGCCATTCCGGCGGGAACCGACCAGTGCGACTTTGACCAGGGAACGCATTCACTTGCCTGTGCCGCGTCCGGTAAGATCACGGTGCTCAAGCTTTCCTCGAACGGCCAGCTGACCGCAGTCGCGCAAATGGATGCCGCCGAGGGCGTCCACACGCTAGCATTTGACGGCAAGACGGGGAACATCTGGATCGTCTGGGCGCAAACCGACGGCGATTTCATCCAACAACTGTCACTTGCGCCCTGAGCTAGGACTGACGACTCCATGAGCACTGCGACCTTAACGCCAACTTCTATCGAAACGCGCAACCCCTCAACCGGGGCTGTGATCTCAACGCATCAAGTATCGTCGCAAGCCGACGTGAATAGCCGCTTGGACACGGCCGCACGGGCGTACACGGCTTGGAGCGCGCAAAGTTTCGCGCAACGAGCCGACGCCCTGAGACGTGTCGCAGCTTTTCTCCGGCGGGAGAAGACCAGGCTCGCGACCCTGATGACGACGGAGATGGGCAAGCCCATCGTCGAATCCGAAGCGGAAGTCGAGAAATGTGCTTGGTGCTGCGAATATTACGCCGACAACGCGCACAAGCATCTGGCGGATGAGGTGGTCGAGACGAACGCGACCAGAAGCTATGTCGCGTTCCGGCCCTTAGGCATCGTCTTGGGAATCATGCCCTGGAATTTTCCGCTCTTTCAAGTCATCAGATTCGCAGCTCCCACGCTTGCAGCGGGCAACGTGGCGGTCCTCAAGCACGCCGGCAACGTGACGGATTGCGGTCTGGAGCTCGAGCACACGTTTCGCGCGTGCGGGCTGCCCGAGGGGGTCTTCACCACGTTGGTCGTGCCCGGGCGAGCGATGGATTCGATCATCGCCGATGCTCGCATCGCCGCGGTCAGCTTCACTGGGAGCGAGGCCGCCGGCAGTTCGGTGGCTGCTGCGGCAGCGAAGGCGCTGAAGAAGAGCGTGCTGGAACTCGGCGGATCGGATGCCTATATCGTGCTCGCCGATGCCGATGTCGAACTGGCCGCACAGACGGCGGTGCGCGCACGGTTCCAAAACACAGGCCAAAGCTGCATCGCCGCCAAGCGCTTCATCGCGGAAGCCCCCGTGTATGATGCGTTCCTATCGTCGTTTGTGCGGCGCGCCGGCGAACTCGTCGTAGGAGATCCGTTGGATCGGCGCACGCAAGTGGGTCCGCTTGCGCGCGAGGACCTGCGCGACGACATTGAGCGGCAAGTACGCGCGTCGGTGGCGATGGGCGCCAAGGTCGCGCTCGGCGGCAAGCGGCTGGATCGCCCAGGGGCGTTTTATGCGCCGACCATTCTCGCGGACGTGACGCCGGATATGCCCATGTTCAAAGAAGAGACCTTCGGCCCCGCGGCGGCCGTGGTGCGGGCGCGGGACGCCGATCACGCGGTCAACCTCGCGAATGCCTCGACCTACGGCTTGGGCGGAAACCTGTGGACGCGCGACGTGGCCAAGGCGGAGAGCATCGCGGCGCGGTTGCAATCCGGCGCGGTATTCATCAACGGCATGACCGCATCCGACCCACGACTGCCGTTCGGCGGCGTGAAGCACAGCGGTTATGGCCGCGAACTATCCCACTTCGGCATCCGCGAGTTCGTCAACGTGCAGACCGTCTGGATCGGGCCGGCACAATAGCTGACGCTCCAGAAGTTGCTCAAATTCTCGGTCCGATCTGCCGTTCGGCGAGTTTGCCGAGATTCTGGATCACCGCGATGGCGATTACCGTCACGATGAGGGCGTATATCAACTCGGCCCACACACCGCTCCGCGGCTTGAGAAACAACCCGATCAAGTCGGTGATGAATTTGTTCCACGCGAGCGCCGCTATGAGTCCCAATGCCACCGTGGCGAGCGAGGTCATTGTTCCAAGATAGGACGATTTTACTTCCATCTGATGCTCCAAATCTATGCGCGCTTCCTCGCCATGATCACGATTGCTTGCGTGCCGCTCCGGATCTCCCCCTCGCCAAGCGGCTTTTGATTGCCTCGGCGACAGCATCGACAACACGTGCGAACTCTGAAGGTGCGCCTTGCACGATTTCGTGGGAGATCGGTGTGCCTTCGATGAGGCCTCGCGCCGCATCAAGCGCTGATCGCGCAACGCCTGGCAGTGAAACCTCGCGAACCTCGATGGCGTCAAAACCGGACTGTTCCAGCAAAGTGTTGATGAGTTGTTGGTCGTGGAAACCAAAAGGAACTCCGTAAAAAACAGGCGGATCGTCGCGGAAGTACCTCGCGACGGTTGCAGCCGCCACTTGCGTCAGCTCGTTCTCCTCGAGGGAGTCCCAAACATTGCCGAGCAGCATTCCACCTGGAACGAGAACGCGCAAACCTTCCTCGAAGGCGGCTTTCTTATCCGGGAAAAACATGAAGCCGAACTGGCAGACGATCGCGTCAAAAGAGTTATCCGCAAACGGAAGGCTTAAGGCGTCTGCTGTCATCCACTCCACGTTGGCATTTCCGCCGCGCGACCTCGATCATCGCCTCATTGAGATCGGTTGCGACAATTTTCACTGGGGAGGGCAAACGATCTCGAAGTTGCCGCGTGACGATCCCGGTCCCGCAGGCCAGCTCCAAAACGGTGCCACTCTCGAGCTTCGGAAGCCGCTGAATGAGATCGCGGCCATATGGTTCGAACAGAAGCGGTCCAAGGTAGCGGTCATAAATTTTCGGGGATCGTTCCGGCGAATTCTGCGTGCGACAACTGGCGCTTCCGTATCGTCAGTGGGTCAGCGTCCAGGTCGTGCCGTCATCGTACTTCACCGCGCTGACGTGGATGCTCACGTACACTGCGCGGAAAATGGAGAGAACGCCAAGCGAGGACGTCGTCGTCCAGCAGTTGTCCAGCATCGACTTATTGCCGAGACCCCCTCGCAGATCGCTATAATTCGACGATCCGCTTGGACCCGCGATCACGGCGTTGGTTGAAAAGGACCCCGTGCGCACGTTTGTTCCGGTGCTGAGCACGTTCGTGTCGGCGTCCAACAGCGCGTAGGTGAACGTCGCGGACGTCGCGGTCTTAGTGCCGGTGTTCTTGAATGCCAGACAGTGCGTTTCGCCGGTGCCATCGTTCTTTGCCATGCCGAAGCCTCGCACGATCGTGATGCCGCTTGCTACCGAGTTGTCCGCGGTCAGGACGAAGTTCAGTTCGCGGCTGTCCTGCGTGCCTTTGCCCCCGTTCGAGGCGCTTTGACAATTGCCGCTATCGATGGGGAACAAGCAGGGGCCTATATCCGAATCGGTGGCGCCGCGAACGTACAGCTGACCGCGGCCGCCGCCATTTATCCAAGTGACGATAGCATCACGATCCCGCCGCTCCAAGGCGGCGATCTGCGCTTCAACTTTGTCTTGCGGAAAGAAAATCGGAGTCGGCGGCTGTAAGTTGCCGCTCGATGCCCAGTTGCGTAAAGCCAAAATAGAGCCGCCATCGAGGGATTGAACGGCGTTGAGCGCTTGGCGCAAGGCATAACTGGCGGATCGGTCAGCCCGCACGCTGCTTCCAAGTGCGATCAAACAGAGCACGATCGAGGTTATAATAGTGAAGCGGTGTCTCACCGGACGGCCTCGCATGCGCAAAAGTGGATTTGACAGTGCTATAGGCCGCCACGGCCCGCAACACCTGTGTCGCTTGGAGAACGCCGCTGATGTTTAGCGAGTCAGATGCCGGCGCATAACCGAATCATATCGCGCAGTTCGCGCTCGGGGAACCGTGGCTGATGCGTGGCCACCAGCCCGATCGCGCCCGTTAGCCTGGTTAGCTGCACACGGCGTACGCACGGTGGTGTGCCTAACCAAGCGCAACGTCGATCGGAAAGTTCGCAAAGCAGCGCCAACTCTTGACTCCATCCATGTGCCGGTCTGACAGGCGGCCTTTTTGGCTGACTTCCTTCGCCGCTAGGGCGACGGCATCGTTGGGGCGCCCAAGCTCTAACCGCTTGATTTCCGGCCCGCTAGGTTCAAGGAGGAACATGAGAAGATACATACCGTAAGGGTTTTCCACTCGCGCCGAGATAGCTCAGTCGGTAGAGCACAGGTCTGAAAAACCTGGTGTCGTCGGTTCGATTCCGACTCTCGGCACCAATCCGAGGCCCCGATCTACGATTGGGGCCTCCCGCGTCGAGGAGCTTTCTTGCACGATCAAGAGGCAAGCCGCATGGTCGAGATCACCGTTGAAGCGCTGATGACCGCTACAGATGAAGTACGGGCGCTGATCGAGGAACTCGATAGCACGCTGGCGCGGGAGTATCGCGCGGAGCAACGGCACGGATTATCATTGGATGAGGTACTTCAACCGCATGTGCGGTTCTTTGTCGCACGCCTGGATGGTGTCGCTGTGGGCTGCGGGGGCGTCGCGTTGTTCGACACATTTGGGGAGCTCAAGCGCATGTATGTTCGCGAGGCGGCGCGCGGCCGTGGAATCGCACGGGCGTTGCTGACGCGCATCGAACTCGAGACAAAAAATAGCGGGCTCGACATGCTGTATTTGGAAACGGGCGATCGGCAACTGGACGCGCTGCGGCTGTACGAGCGTGCCGGATTTCAAAAGTGCGTTGCGTTTGGCCAGTATGCCTCGATGACGCCTCACGCGATCGCGACCAGTGTGTTCTTGAAAAAGCGGCTCACCTAGGAATGCCTCTCGTTAACGGCGTTGCTGGGCCCTGCGCCGCGATATCAGCGGTGCTGGGCCCTGCAGTGGATAAAGGAAACATATGTCGGCAATAGCTTTTCTCGGACTGGGTTTGATGGGTTCGCAGATGGCCAGCCGGTTGAGATCGGCCGGCCACGACGTGCGCGTCTGGAATCGGACGGATCGCAAGGCCAAAGAATGGGCGCGTGAAGGTGGCACGGCGTGCGGTTCTCCGAAAGAGGCAGCCACTGGAACTCTTGAAGCGCACCTCATGGTCAAGGATGACGAGGCCGTCGACAGCGTCTTGTTCTCAGCGGATGGCGCCCTCGCCGGCTTGGGAGCAGGCGGTCTCGTGGTTGATCACAGCACCGTATCGTACGACGGCGCGAAGGCACGCTCCGAACGGCTGCTTCGTTCCGACTGGCGTTTCTTGCAAGCACCGCTGCTGGCATCTCCTACGGCCGTTCGGCAAGGCGACGGCTTGATGCTGGCCGCCGGCGACAGAGGCGCATATGATGAAGCACAATCCACCCTGCAGCAGATCATCAAAAAGCAGTGGTGGGTTGGCGAGAATGCGGAGCAAGCAGCGGCGTTCAAGCTGATGGCCAACTCGGTCCTCGTCTCCATCGTCGAGGCGCTGGCTGAGTTCTTCGCCATTGGAAAAGCGTGCGACATCGCGCCTGACCACGCGCTTACGCTGTTCGACTTCTTTGATCCCGCCGCGACCATCAAGCTTCGTGGTCCGCGGATGGCTAAATCGGACTATACCGCGGCTTTCACCCTAGCGATGGCGCGCAAGGATATCGGCCTGGTGTTGCGCGCCTCGACGGATGCCGATAGCATGGCGGCGCTCACGGCAATCCAGGAAAAAATGGATCGTTTGATCAAACGCGGGCACGGCCACTTGGATCTGAGCGCTTTGTCCGTGGAAACCTTACCGCCCGGTCAAAGGTCTTGACGCTACGCGAAGGATGGCGGTAGACACCGCAGAAGGCGCACGCGGTGCGGGAGTAGCTCAGTTGGTAGAGCATCAGCTTCCCAAGCTGAGGGTCGCGAGTTCGAACCTCGTCTCCCGCTTCCAGCCTAAATTCAACGCCCCATCCGCTCCACTGCGTGACTGCTCAGCGAGCTGCTCTATCTCGTGCTCGGTCATCGCAGTCTGGCTTCTTTGCCTGCTCACGCTCAATGAACTCCACACTCCACCTTCGTAGCTGTTCGTCCGACCCCCCTAAACTCATGACTTGTTTGATTTGCGCTTCAAGATACGGCAGCGGCCACCCGGACGCTTCAGGATCAGCTTGCACCATTGTTTTTATTTCAGCCTCTGTCATGGGTCCGCCATCCTCCTTGCCTTCTCCCTCGCCGCGTCAGTGTCGTCGGTGTACCCAAGACTCACCTTGGGCGCAAACGACTCGAACCGATCACGAATGGTCGAACGGTCCTGCTCAGCAGCGACCTCCTTGATGATCTGCTGTGCAGCTTCGCGGAAGTCTCGATCGTCTGCGCCTAGGCCAACGATGCAATCGATCCGATCCTTTGCATAGTCAGCTACGCACTCAGCCGACAGCCCTGTAGCGTTAGCAGCGGCCGCTGCGAGTGCATCGATCTCTTTGTCGCGTCTCTTGTACTCATCGCTCTGTCTCGGGAGCGCAGCCACTCTCTGGTCAAGCGGCTGACTTTTGTCTGTTATTAGGTGGCGCTCGCGTCGTGGTTTCTTAGCATTCTCGATGATCTCTTTTGAGGTGTTGCGCACCCATTCTTTACTTCCGCCCATGCTAACGACGAACCCGATTTGACTCTCCAGGTATGTTGCCCAGAGTCCCGGTCGCTTCAGAGACTTCCGCTGCGACAGCCTTTATCTGCTCCTCAGTAGGGTCCCAATATTTCTCGTCTTCACTCATCATTCGACGCTTTTGTTATCCCGCTCGATCTGATCTATCAGCTTATCGAGGAACTCATCTAGCTCAGCGTCTATCAAGTCGACCAGCGTACTGCCCTTTGTATAGTAAATATGCCCGGGTTTAGAGAACGTGGGCCCGTGCTTGCAGTCCTCCGGCCGGTTGACCATACGGATATCGCGGCTTTCGTCGCCTGATCTAGCCATGCCGTAGCCTCCGGATCGGTATTTAGGCGTGGAGGTAGCGCCCTATGGGTTCCGACAAAACTAAAAAGCCGGGCACGGTGGCCCGACTCCAATATAGTTTTGTTCTATTTTTGGAACTCTCCGAGCGATTTCTCGCTCTGGCCGTTACCACTCCGCCGCCGAGTGTAGCACATGCGCAAACGGCTGTCAATGTGCCGAAATAACAATATTTGGCGCGCCTAAGAAAGTTTGCTTGAAGATACCGTCGCAAAACGAAGTCCCGACAAACATCGCCATACCGCTAAAGAGAAGCGCCAAGCCAAGCATATCGCGGAATCGAAAGAAGCTCACGGCAAATCCTAAGCCGAGGCGAAGCGTATCGGTTACAGCGCTATAAAAAGCGGCTCAGGTCACCTGCGAGCTGCGCCCATCCATGCCGCCACGTTGTGGTCAAGCTCCGAAATATTGGCCGAGCGTACGCCAGACCGCAGTCACGCCTTATTCCTTCAGTGGCTGAGAACATCGAGCATCGCCGGAGAAACATCCGTGTGATGGTGAACAATTTTCCATACGCCGGCTTCTCGTCTATAGACGTTCGTGACTCGATGGTCGATGGAAACGGTCCGCCCGGCAAGCTTGAACTCCCCACGCTCGATGCCCACTTCGTATGCCAAGTCCGTATCGACCTGGATGTGTTGATCTCTTAGCTCGACCTTTCCGTCTGAAGCAAGCTGGGCAAATTTCTCAAACGATTCCCTGACTGCATCCCAGCCGACTTCCCTGCCGCCGACAGGGTGCATGGTCGTGACGACTGCGCTGTGCGACCAGATATCCATGAGTGGACCGCTATCCCCATTTGTCATGCGATTCAAGCCTGCGTAGAATCGTTGTGAGGCTTCGCGGATCTCTTCTTCTGATGACATGAAAAATTGCTTTTCTCAAGCCGCGGGTACGAATTACGGACGCAGGTTGTGGGTCTCGAAGGCCGTCTCCTGTGGTGGTGCGGTGAACCCGCCGCTGATACCCTGTTGCATTCGAGGCAGCAGAATGCCGTCGCGGAACTCCTCCCAACTCTGCTTGGACGCATGGACTGCGATGATAGTCCAGCCACCAGCGGAGGGACCAGCCGCATGAAAAATCTGGCCTTTTGGAAGGCCATCTTTTGGGTGCACCGCCCCGATTGATGCCTCGTACTGCTCCTTGGTACCGCCCGGAAAGTGATGCACGATCCCGTAAGCCATCGCGGCCTCCTTTGCGTTATGAAACTGCACCTCTGACCTGACCCCATCCCTGAAGGACTAGAGCTAGGGAATTCTCAGAACTATTTGAGTTGAATGGCTGTTGAGCGAATGCCTCCGGCGTTCGATGATCGAGACTCCGCCAGGTCCCAGCGCGATGTTAGATCCGGCACTAGTGCTCGATGATTTGGCGAGCATGATTCACGACGCCGAACAGCTCGAAAAACACCGGCGCTAGGAGACTATTCGGGTATTGCAGCGGCGGCTGGTTCTGCCGTCCCCGGTGTGACCACGGACGTGGATGCGCGCGTACGCTCAAGCTTGCTCTTCCGTCCGCCGCTCATCGCGTCGTCAGGCTCCGCGATAAAATCCTTGTGCGTGACCGTGAGATAAATCACCAAGGCGACGATGACGAGGAGAAAGACCGCGCTGGTCATCGTTGTTCCGAGACCCAGGCCGCCGTTCTGGTGGGTCTGCGAAAGAAGATCTCCCATCGAGGCGCCCAGCGGACGCGTGAGCACGTAGGCGATCCAAAAAGCGAGAACGCCGTTCATGTTCATGACGAAGTACGCGAGCGCGGTAACGCCGATCAGCGCGGCAAAGACCAGCGCGGCGGGCCCATAGCCGAGCCCCGACGCTTCCCCGAGCAAATCGCCCGCAGAGGTTCCCAGCGCGAACGTGAAGAGGATCGCGGCCCAATAGAATAGCTCGCGCTTCGTCGTGCGTATGGAGTGGACTGATAGCGTACGTTCGCTGAACCACCATGCAAGGAACACAACAGCCAGGGCGCAGGCGAATACAATTGATGTCGTCCTCAGACTGATGCCCAGATTGTCCACCAAATTGTCTGAGATGAGCGTACCGACGACGCTGACGACCACGACGACAGTCCAGTACACCGACGGAATGTAGCGCCTGCACTTGAGTTGGATGCCGAGCACGAGCAAGAATAGTGCGCTCATCACGAGCGACGTCCCATTGAGACCGAAGCCCATGCGGACATTCAGAAAATCTGCTGCGGTTTCGCCAACGGTCGTCGCCAAAATCTTGATGATCCAGAAGATCAGCGTGATTTGCGGGACCTTATTGAGCATTGACAGCGCCAGCGCGGGCGCTGTGGATCGTCGCGCGATGATCATCTAGGGTTTTTTCTTCCTTATAATAGCGAAATAAAAGCGAATCACGGCGCCTCGTCGTGGTGAGCAGACGCAACGCGCGTGAGAACGGCCAGTGTAAGAACTCGACGGGCTCTTACTTGTGTTTCGGATTCGAACCGTTCGAAAAGCATGAAAGCCGCATTAGTGTTGTTTGATGACCTTTACGGCCACGCCACGCAAATAGCGCGCAGGATTAATCAACCGCCGTTCGGACTGTCGAACGAAGCGGGAGCTTGCGCCCAACCGAAGCTATTCGCGACCGTGGCTCCCATCCGATCGCGTCATCGAATGTGGCTTCCAAGTGTTGCTGTGACCGCGATCGCCGTGGTCGCATCGCTCGCCGGCGGCCGAGCGTTCCGAACATTTCCATCGGTGCGTTGTCCGCAGCCTGGGCGATTTGCTGAGGGCGGCGAGTTCGAACCTTTGCCTCTCGCTCCGCAAGAACTAGGTAGCTCCAAGCCCGAGTAATCCTCGAAGGGATTGCCCTCGACAGACACGATAGTGCTCCTTTTGGCACCCCCGTAAACGGCGGTGTACCATGGCATGCAAAGGAGTCATCTATGCTTCGTGGAGCAATCGTATGTCTTTGCCTTTTGGCAGGACTGCTGGTCTTTGTCGGTGGTAGTTCGGTAACGGCCGCGCCGACGCCCGTGCCCGACATGAAACCGGATCTCAGCAGCATGAACTATTTGCTAGGCACTTGGAAGTGCGAAAGCACCGTTCGCGGTATGAAGCGCCCGAATACTACCACGTATTCAACGACGATGGACGGCCGCTGGATTCTGGCGCATGACGTGGCGCCGCCGTTCGATCCGTATCGCACCCGCGCAATCCAAACCGATTCGTGGACGACGTACAATCCACTCAACCACCTCTGGGTGACAACGTTTGTCGACGATTTCGGAAACTACGGCATCAACACGTCGCCGGGATGGAAGGGCTCATCGATGACCTCGACCATACTGGTAGCAAACGACGGCACTACGGGTCACGATACTTTGACGAAGCTGAGCGACACGCAGACAAAAGACGTGGCCATGAGTTCTGATGCGAGCGGTAGGGCCAATCCAACGGTGACGACAACCTGTAACAAACAGTAGCACCTACATTGGGCAGGGTGGCGCGCACGCTGGTCGCCGCCCGCCCTGCTAGGCTTCGGACCGCGTAGACACTCCTGTGTGAAGCAACATTTCCGAGCCAAACTCATCAGCCACAACGAAAAGGGCACGATAACTATTTGCTCGTGCCTGAAAAGGTGGTCCGAGCATACGCGTCGCTGAAACGCATTCCCGTAAAGGGAACTCTCAATGGTCTTCTTTTCAAACGACGATCTGCGACATGGACGCAGGCATGATGATCGGCGTCAGCGCGCAGCGTCGGGCAGATGCCGGGCTGAAAGCGGGAGACGTTGCAGAAATCCTGATCGAGCACGATACGGCGAAGCGCACCGTGACAGTTCCTAGCGATTTGAAGAAGGCCATGAGCAAAGAGGAACGGGAACGATTCGACCGCTTTTCCTTCACGCACCAAAAAGAATTCGTTTCGGCGATCGAACAGGCGAAAAAGCCTGAAACGCGCAGGCGTCGCATAGCCTCCGTCATTGAGATCATTCGGACAAAGACGTAGCACACATTCCCGTGGGGAATCCTCGCGAGTGACCAAGGACACGAAAATGGACCGTTAGAGCTCCGGCGGAACGGGTACGTTGAGGTGACATCACAACCAATTCGCTGGAGGTAGTTCATGCAAAGTTCTGTCGGCATCGGTAAGGCATTATACGCGTCATTTTCAGACAACAAGGTGGCGCAACAAGCGGTCGGCGCCCTTTTGGATCATGGAATGCAAAACGCTGACATCAGCGTCGTGGGCCATCAAGCCGACGAGCATGGTGAGCACGCAAATCCCGAATCGGCCAAAGGCGGCATGACCACCACCACCGGACGCGACGCAACTTCCGGAGCCGTCAAAGGAGCGGGCATCGGCGCCGGTGTCGGTGCGGCTGCAGTGATCGCATCACTCTTCGTCCCCGGGCTTGGGCTCGTCACGGGTGCGGGAGCGCTCGCGACCGCGCTGGCCGCGGCCGCAGGCACCGCAGCTGCCGGAGCCGCAGCGGGTGCTGTTACCGGCTATCTGAAAGATCAAGGCGTTCCGGCCGACGTTGCGGTGCAGTATCAGAACTCCATCACAAACGGCGGCTCAGTTCTCGCGCTCACGTTACCGTCAGGTGGCGTGGACCTCAGAACCGCAGAACAAGTATTGGCGAAGTATCAGGCACAGAACATCCACACGTACTAAACCAAGCCACGTCACCTGCGAAACACAAGGCCCGGATTACGTTCCGGGCTTTTGCTTTGGAGCGCCTGACAGGGGGAATCGATGAAGGGCGGCATCGACTTCGGCAAGACCGCGTCGGACTACGGGCGCCATCGCGCCGGTTTTCCCGAGCGATTCTTCGATCGGCTCTTCGAAGCACGCTGGGTCAAGAAAAACGATCGAGTGCTCGATTTGGGAACAGGCACCGGCGCTTGGCTCATGGACGTCGCAGTCGCCGGTTTTGAAGACATTGAGACTTTTTCGTTCGATGAAGCGGTCAGCTACGCACATGAAGCCTGGCGCGGGCGGATCCGCGCGAGCGCCGGCGTGGCAGCAAGCCTCCCGTCGGATGCTGTCGCGAAGTTCGACACGGATTTGACTCAGCTTCTCGCGCGAGACTATCCCGATGATCCAATACTCGTGCCTCACCGGGTCTGGGCGCTTGTGGCCCGCTCCCCGGAAGCCGCTTGATCAGCGGGTCGCGCGAAAGAGGCCCATCGCCCCGTTGTCAGCATCGCCGAACGAGTGTGTGACGATCGGATAGATGCCTTCCTGTTGAACCGTGAACTCTGCAACCGCCCCGCCGCCGGGTGGAACATTCAAGGTCTGGATCCCGACAAGCTCGTTGTGCGGGTTGCCCTCGGTGAATACGCGAGAGAACACGGTTCCGACCACATGAAAAGCGCTGAAGTGGCTCGGCCCGGCGTCGACGACGAAAGCCCTGACCTTCTCGCCAACCTTAATGGGCAACGGGTTGGTCCGGTACTGAAACGCCATTCCGTTGAAGGTCACGACGTCTGCCATGCCCGACTTCATTTTTTGAAGGTCGCCATAGTAATCGGTCGCCGATCCGGGATAGCGCGACGGATAAAACTCGCTTTGCACAAAGACGAACTGGCGTGCAGCATCACCCCACCCGCCCGGCGGATCGATGATGATCGCGCCGTACATCCCATTGCTGATGTGCGCGAGCACGGGTGCTGTGCCGCAGTGATACAAGAACGCGCCCGGGTACTGCGCGACCCAAGAGAAATGAAAGGTCTTGCCGGGCTGCACGGTTTGATATGCGACGTCCGGCGGTGCAAGCGCGGCATGGAAGTCGATCGAGTGTCCCATCAAGGCCTTGTTGGTCAGGCTGATGTCGACCGTATCGCCGACTTTGACATGCAAAACCGGCCCGGGCACAGATCCGTTGAAGGTCCAGGCGCGGTAGCGTATTCCGGGAGCGATTTGGACCGTTCGATCGAGCAGAACCAAATCGAAGTGAACCTTGTTCCCATCGCGCAGCGGCGGCAATTGGTCGGGTTGCGTCGCGGGCGCGGGCAGGCGATAACCGGGCGCGATGGTCGAGACGTCCGCGCTGACCGGCGGCACTTGCAGATCTCCGCGAGTAGTCTCCGACTTGGGCGCCGAGCAACCCACCGTTGTGAGCAGCAACGTTGAAAGGACCAGAAGCCGTAGAAGCCCTGATCGCCGGACGAATCCAGTGTGCATATCCGCCGTCCTCCTGTGCGGCTTGCGAGCATACTTCCGTACCAGGTCCTCGCGGCCTCGGCCAAGGCCGAGTTCTTTGCAACATTAGGCAAATCAAAAATCTGGGCGCCTGATCCATTTGGCACAATGAAAAATTGGAGAAAATGAATTTCTCGAGTGCTTTACAGACCTCCAGCGCTATTGATACATTCGTAGCATATCGCCGGTCGGCCAATGCGAGGTCTATTCGTGAGATGAAACCACTCATCGTCGTGTTCATGCTTGTTTTGTGCGCGGTCGGAATCGTGTCGGTGGCGCGGATGTCTGGGGCGCCATCCAATGCCTTGGCCACTGAGGACGTCGCGCAGAGAAGCGACGATCAAGCCATCAACGCGATCGCCGCGAGCATGGTCGACCGCGGGCGACAGATCTTTCGTTACGATACGTTCGGAGACGAAGCGTTCTGGACGCAAGCCCTCAAACTTCAGCTTGCGATCGAGGGTGCATCGTTAGGTGGCGTCGGAGCGGGCGTCAGCCCGAAAGCCGCGCTCACGGTCGGCCTCAAAGTCGACATGGACAAACTGCCTGCGGCGTTAGTGGCGCAGATAAAAGCGGGCAGAGTCGACCTCGGCTCGCCGGCCACGACTCTGGCGCTGCTCCAAGAGGACGCTGTCGTCGGCGTCAAGGCCTCTGTCGGAGCCGCGAACGGTCATCCCCAAATTCGCTCCGTCGGCATCTCGTGCGCGCTCTGCCACTCAACCGTCGACAATGCTTTTGCGCCGGGCATCGGTCATCGCCTCGACGGTTGGCCGAACCGCGATCTCAACGTCGGCGCGATTATCGCGATGGCTCCGGATCTTTCCGTCGTGCAAAAGCTTTTGGGCGCAAACCGCTCAACGGTGGTCAAAGTCTTGCATAGCTGGGGACCGGGGAAATTTGACGCGGAGCTGTTCATGGACGGCAAGGCGTTTCGCCCGGATGGAAAGTCGGCCGCGACTCTGCTGCCGGCCGCATTCGGTCTCGCCGGCGTCAATCTGCACACCTACACAGGGTGGGGATCGGTGACGCAGTGGAACGCCTTCGTGGCAAATCTTGAGATGCACGGCAGCGGAACGTACTTCGATCCCCGCTTAGCGGACGGTAAACGTTTTCCTATAGCGGCCAAGGCCAAGTTCTACAACGTCCGGGCGCGGGTTGACAACGTCACCTCAAAATTGGCCGCTCTTCAGTTCTACCAGCTTGCCATTCCAGCACCGACCGCCCCTGCGGGATCGTTCGACGATGCTGCGGCAAGGCGGGGACGTGATGTCTTCGCGATGGCGCAGTGCTCACGCTGTCACGTTCCGCCACTGTACACGGAGCCCGGTTGGAACATGCACACGGCGCAGGAAGTCGGAATCGACGATTTCCAAGCGAGCCGGTCGCCCGACGACCGCTATCGCACCACACCGCTGCGCGGCCTGTTCGCCCGTTCACAGGGCGGCTATTATCACGATGGGCGCTTCCCTACTTTGGACGCCGTGGTCGCCCATTACGATACCTTTCTCAAACTCCATCTGTCGTCGGACCAGCGCCACGATTTAGTCGAGTACTTGAAGTCGCTGTAATTCCGAGGCCTGAGCCTAGAAGAAGGCCGTGCGGGCCTGCGGCGACCGCATGCTTCGCGGGTTTTGGCGGCCCTGACGTCGTATCGGACCCTCTCAGCCGTCGGCAACCGAGCGCTGTTTCTATGGTTGTTTAACTAAAGGAGAATTCTCATGGCAACCACCACGACGACCAAGTTCCAACTTCGGCCCTACATCTTTTTTTACGGACGATGCGAAGAGGCGATCGAGTTCTACAAAAAGGCGCTGGGCGGCACGTGCGAGTTCCAGCGCATGGGTGACTCATCCATGGCTGCAGATATGCCCGCCGAAGCCAAGAACAAAATAATGCACGGCTCCTTTACGGCGCCCGGAATCTCTTTTTTCGTCTCCGACGGACGCGATTCAAAGCCGATCGATCCGGAAGCCGGCAACATCTCTCTTTCGCTGAACGCAAGCTATGCGGCAGAAGGGGAGCGCATCTTCAAAGCGCTGTCTGAAGGCGGCACGGTCACGATGCCCTACGAGGACGCTCCCTGGGGCGAGGGCAAATTCGGAGTGTTACACGATCGATTCGGCAACGAATGGATGATCACAAACATGACGGAGTAAAAAGCGCCGCACGCGGGGCCGAGACCTGCGGCGGGTTCGAAACGAGCGTGCCTGGCTCGGCTCCGCGCGAAGCAGCTTCCGTAGAAATCCTGCGAAAGCTTAGTTCCGGCAATCCACCTTCGCGGGCGACACGAACGTGATCAGATCACGAACATAGTCGAAAATGACGACGTAACGTTCCATGGTTCGATTTCCAATGTTGATGTCGTATTGGCCCTGCGCCGCCGGCGTGAAGTAAACGGGAAGCGGGCTTGCGTTGAGACTTGTGGGCGAGCCTTGGCATGTGCTGGGTGGCCATGCGCTGGTGCCCGATATTCTGCTCGCCATCGCCGCCATCTCACAACTATTGGCGATCGCTTTGTTCGTGTTCGTAGCATGGCAACGCGTGCGTGCACCTAACCACCCCGCCCCAGGTGTTCGCTGATCGCCAAAGAGCGGCTCGTCCATTGGATTCCGCCTTGGGGACTCGGCGCAGGTCAGCTCGCACACGGCGGCTCCTGGATCGTGCTGCTGATCGCGGCGCAGCACTCGGAGCTGGGCATGAGTCTCTTTGCACTTGGGTGGATTCATCTCGTAGCGCTGGGCTGGCTCACCATGACCGCCTTGTCGGTTTTAATCCATGTGATCCCGACGTTCACGGAGACGACATTGCGTGGAGAGCGTATCGCCCGTTCGTCGCTTGGGCTGTATGCGGCGGGCGTCTTCGCATTGGTAGCGGCGTTTTGCGCCGGCTCTGTCGCCGCATTGCCCTTGGGCGCGACCGTCATCTCACTCGCGCTCGTCTCCTATCTGGTCCCCTGCGCTCTAACCTTGGCAGGCGCGCTCTCTCAAACTCGCGTCCAAGCAGCGATCGGGCGCGCTCTAGGAGTCACGTTGACTAGCCTCATCACCGCGGCTTTCTTGGGGGCAGCGCTGGCATGGGGACTGGCGCGAGGCGGCTCGCCCATGCTGCTGTCGAGAGGTCCCGCCATCCATGCTTCGTTTGGAATGATCGGTTGGCTTACGGTGCTCGTCATGGGCGTCTCTACGCGAACCGTCCGGCCGATCACGGGCTCCCCGTCGCCCCGCCGGTGGACCCACATAGCGGCCGGTTCGGGCGCGATCGTCGGTATGTTGTTGCTCGTCGCCGGTTTATCGTTTGCGGAGCGCATTGTTCAGTGGACAGGCGCCATCGTCGTGGCTCTAGCGACGATGACATACGTCGGCGATCTAGCTGTCGTCTTGCGCCGAGCGACCGTCACTCATCGGCCGCCGCAGGCGTTTCTCGCAGCCGGGGCGCTGTGGCTAGTGGTGGGACTGGCGCTGAGCCTGGGCTCTCTTGCCGGTGCCGGCGTTGGTCGAGCAGCTATATATGTGTTGTTGGTCGGATGGGTCGGCCAAATAGTGAACGCTCACATCCATCATATCGGAATCCGACTTATCGCCACAATGGTGCGCGGCGAGGATGATGAAACCGAACCCGCCGAGCTTCTTTCATCGCGTTTAAGTTGGACATGCTTTGCTTTCTTCCAAGCAGCGGTCGCCGCAGGCGGCGTCGCACTTGCCTTTGGAAGGCCGGCGTTGCTTAGCATCGCTGCGCTTTGCGGTCTCGCGGGTTGGACAGCCCAGCTGGGAAACATTGCCACGTCGGTCCGCCGAGCTCGGTCAGTGGGAACAGCGTGAGCTTCAGCTTACCTACATACCCGCACAGCATGTTCTTCACCAGGTGCGCATGCCCGGCGCTCCGTACACGTGCGCTTCCAAAAGCTCGTGCATGGGGCCGACATACGCCAAGACTGCGAGCACCACCGCAACGGTCGCCCACGTTCCGATGCGGTCTAAGTAGGCGGGCGTCAGCGCTGCGTGTTCCTCAACTTGAGCGACCTCGATGACCTGCGTTTCATCGCGTGCCGTGAACAACGTGCCGAACGCCACCGCTGCGAACATGAGGATGCTCAGGAACAACAGGCTGCCCCCGATGGCGGCCGCGCGCATGTGCGGCATCCAAGCGGCAGCGGCCTGCACTCCGAAGTAGGTGACGTCGTCCGTGCGGCGCGGTGAGCCCAGCAGGCCGGCCCAGTGCATCGCCGTTGACATAATCGCCATGCCCACAAACCATGTGTAGGTCTGCGCGAGCGCGAGTTTCGGCGCAAAAAGCCTGCGGCCCGTCAATCGCGGGATCAGCCAGTAGGCGGTGCCCACGAACGTCAACGCTACCGGCCCTCCGACGGTGATGTGGAAGTGCCCGACGATCCACATGGTGTTGTGCACGATCGCGTCCATGCTGTACGAGGCATTGACGATGCCTCCGAAACCCCCGAAAATGAACAAGATCATCCCAAGCGCCGGCCCCGTGAAGGCGGGATTGGTCCAAGGCAGCGAGCGGATGGTGGCCCAAAAGCCCTTGACGCCTTTGCGCTGCGCTGCCATCTCAAACGACGCGAAGATGACAAACGCCGTCATGATCGAGGGAACGACAACGCCGTACGTGTTCATGGTGTGCAGCCACTTCCAGCCTGCTGCGATTCCCGGCTCCAGGAACTGATGATGGATGCCGACAGGCGTGGAGAGGATCAGCAGCAGCAAGAAGGCGACGCGGGTCAAGGCGTCGCTGAAGATTTTGCCGCCGTAGTGAAGCGGGATGATGTTGTACCAGATCAGGTACGCGCCCATGATCCAGAAATAGACGAGCGGGTGGCCGAAATACCAGAAGAGCATGCGCGTCATCATCACGTTCACGGTCGGCGTCCAGCCGAGCGACCACGGAATGAGGAAGAAGAGCATTTCGATGGCGACGCCGATGGTCGCGATAAACCACATCACGAACGTGCACGCTGAACCGTGCACCACGAGCGGCAAGCGCCGGCCGGGCTGCGTGCGCCAGAACCACACCGCATTGGCGAGAATATCGATCAAAACGAGCCAGGTGCCGACGACCAAGACGGTCGTTCCAAGGTAGAACGCCGGATGCGCCTTGAGCGGCGCGTAAAAAGTGTACAACACCGATGCGTTGCCGCTCAGGATTGTAGCGGCGGCCGCCAGCGTGCCCAGCGTCATCAGCCAAAAAGCGCTCCATCCCAACGCGAGCGAGCGATCCCGTGGGATCGCGCGATAGGTCAAAAGCGTTGCGAGCCCCACGATGAAGAACGTGGTGAAGACGATGGCCATCAACACGCCGTGCGCCGTCAGCATGCGGTAGTAGTCGAACGAGCTCGGCATGCTGACCCAGCGAGCGCGCGAGAGCGATTGCAATAGACCGAACACGGCGCCCAGCATCAGCGCGAGCGTGGCGACGTAGAGGTGCGCCAGCACCAGCCGGTTCTCGCGCCTGACGTGCGCTTCCATCATCCTTTCACCTCGATCGTGCCGTACATGTAATGATGGCCCGAGCCGCAATACCCGTTGCACAAGAGCAGATAGGTTCCGGCCCTCCGGAAAACATGAGTAGCGGAACTGACCCAGCCCGGCACGACCATCATGTTGACCGCCGTGTTCGTGATGAAGAAGCCGTGCACGACATCGGGGCTTGTTGTGTAGAACGTCACTTTCGAACCAACCGGTATCGTAATGTGCGGCGGTGTGAACGCGAAGATGTGTGCCAGAAGATACGCCTCATACTGCCGCTGACCGGTCTGCCTAAGGCCTGGCCTGTCGAAAGGCGGCGTCTGCGCGACTTTGGTCGGGTCAATCGTCTGGATGTGACTGGGAGGGATCATGTTTTCCGACAGCGCCGCGGCGCCGATGGCGATCAAGAAGACGACCAGTGCCACGACCCCAACAGTTAGCCAAATCTTCTCAGCTCTGTGCACAGCGTTACCAGCGTATCGCGGTCAAGCGGAACATCAAGACCCAGCCTACGAGGATGATGATGCCGAGCGCCGTGACAAACCGGACCGTCGCCGGTAGGACAGGCTCGCGGTGTTCGTCCGGTGATTGCATGTCGTCCATTCTAAGGGTTGGCATGCGAAGTAGTTGTGAGCCCCGGCTTCACAACTCATTCTTAAGCTCAGGGCAGCCGACCGTCATAATGGAGCAAAAGGGAGGCACCATGCTACACAAATGTTTTTCCAAGAGAGCCGTCAGCGGCTTGCTTTCTGTCGCATTCATCATTGCGATTTGGGGCGTTGCCTTCGCGCATCCGACGATCGATGTCGCTGCGTCCAACTGGAAGTTCACTCCCGCCAAGATCACCATCCCGGCCGGCGAGTTGACCAAGCTTCGGTTGACGTCCACGACCGGCGTGCACGGGCTGAAGTCGGACGACCTCGGAATCAAGGACACGACGATCACCCCCGACAAATTCACAATCGTCGAACTGACGCCGAAGAAGGCGGGGACGTATGTCGTCCACTGCTCGGTTGTCTGCGGACCCGGTCATCCGGATATGGCGCTGACCATCGTGGTGGCCGCCAAATGAGATTCCGGCGTGCGACCGTCGTCATCGCCGCCGCCCTCGCGCTGGTCTGGATGGTTGATTCCGTGCGGCCCACGCAAGCCATGCCGCCGTTCGCCCAGGCCTACGGAATGCATTGCGAAGCATGTCATTCGGTCGTTCCTGCGCTCAACGCGTACGGCCGCTACGTGCAGCGGACCGGCTATGCATCTTTGGACCCGGGGACGATTCACCGAGCGAACCCCATCTGGATCGGGGAGTCGCCGTTCTACGACACGCAGGACCCCGCCGAACCGCATGCCATCCAATGGGGGAACCTAGCCATACACGCAGCCGGCTACTTTGGAAACGACTGGACCTTCCATTTGCACCAATGGGTCTACCAGTCCGACTTGCCGGGCGGCACCGACACCGTGTGGGTGACGTACAACAACCTGTTCCACCGCGACGGTCATCTGTTCTTCGGCGAAATCGAGGCGCCCGCTCCCTCTCCCTTCAGCCAGTGGTTCGATCTCAATGGCTTCGCGCCGCCCTCGTTCACGGTCGGCGAGCACACGCTTCCCTTTGCCGACAACCGCTGGGGAACGAAATTTGCGTACGTGAAGAAATGGTTCACGGGTGAAGTCGCCTATCTCGGCCCGAGCGGCGACCTGAACGTGGCCACAAACTTCAACCCGGCGGAAACCGATCGGACTTTCCAATGGAGGCTGGTGGATTCGTTAGGCTACAAGCCCTTCGAATTTGGGATTTACGGAGGCACCGGCGTGGCGCCCGTGTCCAACGGCTTTGATCGCTACAATGCCACGGCCGTCTACGCTCAGCTCGACGCTCAGCACGGCCTACCCGGCGCCTTGGCGATCTACCAGCGAGGGCACGACGCCAACCCCGGCACGGATTTCGGGCCAGCCAACAGCAAAGCATTCAGCGTCGAAGTCTATCAACCGTTCCTGTCCAACAACGCGATGTTGGGGCTGCGCGACGAGTACACCAACGACGGCTTGGGCACCGGCACCCATTCGGGCAACATCGACTTGGCGTTTCTCGCCGAACACACGGTCACCGAACGCCAGGCGCAGGGGCTGATCGTCAACTTGGAAGCCCTGCTGGCGCAAGGCGCAACGCCGGGATGGCGAGGCCAGGTCTGGTTCGTCACGACCATAGGGGCGCTGAAGAAGTAGCTTTCGCCCTGCCGGCGGCAC
The DNA here is from genome assembly GCA_003244105.1 of Candidatus Eremiobacter antarcticus. Classification (GTDB taxonomy): domain Bacteria; phylum Vulcanimicrobiota; class Vulcanimicrobiia; order Eremiobacterales; family Eremiobacteraceae; genus Eremiobacter; species Eremiobacter antarcticus. Next base: position 56,048 of record QHBK01000019.1, read on the forward strand.
CCTCTACGACGCTTACGACTTTGCAGCAACCGGCGTGACGCCCCGCTAGAGTAGTAGAGCACCGCATTGCGAAACAAAGCGCGCGTGCCGGAGCCGAAAAAGATCCTCGTCGTCGATGACGAGCCGCAGATCGTCGAAGTGCTGGAGCGCTACCTCCTTGATGACGGCTTCAACGTTGAGCGCGCGTATGACGGCAAGGCAGCTATTGAGCTCTTCAATGCGGTCAAACCGGACCTCGTGCTGCTCGATCTGAAGATGCCTGGGGTCACCGGGCTTGACGTGTTCCGCCAACTGCGCTCGGCCTCCAATACGCCCGTTATCATGGTCACGTCCCGAACGGATGAAACGGATCGCGTGGTCGGTTTAGAGCTCGGCGCGGACGATTACGTGACCAAACCTTTCAGTCCGCGAGAAGTCGTGGCGCGCGTCAAGACGGTGTTGCGGCGGTCCGGCGACAGCGCGCCGCGTGATCTGTCTACCACTGGCCAGCCGTCCGGCCCTCGGGCCTCATTGCCAATTCGCCTCGGACAGATGATAGTGGATGTGGCGGCGCACGAGGTCCGCGTGGGCGAGAAGGCAGTCGCCCTGACGCCCACGGAATTCCGCATCCTCGAAGTGCTTGCCAAGAATGCCGGCAGGACTTTCAGCCGAGCGCAGCTCCTCGACAAGACGAAGGAGGAAAGCTTCGAGGTGTTCGATCGAACACTCGATCGTCACATAGCCAACCTTCGCAAGAAGATCGAGGACGACGCGGCCCGGCCGCGCTACGTCCTGACGGTCTTTGGAATCGGTTACAAGATGGCCAAAAACCCATGAGCGCCGAGGACACGAACTTGCCAGCGGCCCCAAGTGCCGTCGCCGAGCTGATGCACGAGATGCGCAACGAGCTGACCATCGCAAAGGCGACGGTGGAAGCGTTTGTAGACGGCAAACTGCCGCCCACGCAACAGCGTCTGGAAGCCGTGCTGCAAGCGCTGATCGAGCTAGAAGCAATGATTGGCGATCTGCCATCCGGCGCGCCCAGCGTCGAAAGCCGGATGCGTCCGTCCGAGATCAACGTGTGCGAACTACTGGACCGAGAATATCAATCGCTCGAAGCCATCGCGCGAGCCAAGGGGGTTGCCATTTCGGTGCGGCGTTGCCTTCGGCCGGCGCAAGCCTGCACGCACTTTTACGCTGATCCAGTGCGAATCGGCGAGATCGTGAAGAACTTGCTCCTCAACGCGGTGCAGGTCACGCCGTCCGGCGGCCACATCGACATCGACTGTTCGCGCCGCGCGGACCAGCTTGAGATCCGCATCCACGATTCGGGCCCCGGCGTCCGGCCGGACGAATCAAAGAAGATCTTTGAAGCCGGTTTTCGGGGAAGCGCCGCAGCCGCCGGCAGCGCCGGTTCAGGCTACGGATTGGCTTTGGTGAGACGCTTCATCGAAGCGCACGGCGGCACGGTGACGCTTTCCCAGGGCGGCGACCATGGCGCCGTCTTCATCGTACGGCTGCCGGGCTCCGTTCAGGCACTCTCGCCGGCGTGCGGAGCGTGCGAATCCTCATTCGCATAGCAAGCACTCGCGAGCCTTCCCCGCCCCGCTGGCCGCAGAGAACGTAGCCTTCTCAGCTTCTTCATAATTCCTGCACACTTCGTTGAGCTTTGATCGCATGAACGCGCCGCGCATCATCAACTGCATCATCGGGATCTGGCTCATCTACACAACCATCTTAAACCCGTGGATGATCGCCGGTCCCAAGTCTGCGTGGATGACGCTGGTCGCGGGCGTCGTCCTGCTGATCTTCGCGGTGCTGGCGCGCCGCGATGCGCTCGTGCACTGGCACTGCGACGCCGTCAGCGTCCTGGCGCTCGTCTTGATCGGTCACACCGTGGTGCGAATGTTCATCGGCATGCCGCTCGTCGTCAACACTTGGCTGGTCTTCTGGATCGGCATCATCGTCGCCGTCGTCTAATTGTGAGCCGTCATCTATCGGCCGTCCTTCGCGGAAGAGCCCTAGAGCGGCTGTCCGTTGGGCGCGCGATCAGGGCTGTTCGACGAGAGCCTCGCTCTGCGCGACTGCATCCCCTGCGAGCTGCGCATTGCCAAGCGCGGGAGCGCTGGTCAGCAGCGCCTCGACCTGAGGATCCGGCGGGAATAAGCGAAGCTGCACGACTCGTATGATGCCGACGATGGGTATGGCGATCACCATGCCGAGGATGCCGTAGGCTTCTGCGCCCACGAGCAGTGCGATCAAGACGACGAGCGGCGACACGCCGACCGACTTGGCCACCACGAACGGCGCGATCAGATGCCCCTCCAGCTCGAAGATCAGGATGAACAACGCCAGCACGATCAGCGCTCGTGCAAAGCCGATGGTGAAGAGCGCGATGAAGAACGCCGGCACCATGCCGACGATGGGTCCGACATAGGGGATGACGCTCGCCACGCCCGTGATGAGGCCAAGCAGCACAGCGTACGGCACTTGCGTGGCGAGCAAGATGATGGTGGTGGCGACTGCGATGATCAGCGCGAGGATGGCCTGACCACGCACAAAGCCGCCGATGACCGCGTCGCATTCCACCGCGAAAGAGATGGCGGCGGCGCGGTGCCGGCTCGGCACCATGCCCAACGCGGTTCGCTGAATCCGCTCGATGTCGGTGATGAAAAAAAACGCCAAGATCAAGATGACGAAGAACTCGACGACCGCCTGCACCGCTCCGGAGATGAACTTGAAGATGTGCGCTCCCATCGCGCCGGCGAGACCGCCGATGTAAGCGCCCGCCTTGGGCACGTTGTCGGCGATCATCGCTCGGACGCGCGGCGGGAGGCGCGCCAGAAGCGGACTGCCTTTGGGGTTGGCCATCTGAACTTCGACTTGTCGTGCGATATTCGGATAGGCTTTGCTGATCTGCACTGACTCTTCGGCGATGGTCGGAGCAAGATAGGCGCCGATGAGAACCAGAGCCAGGATGAAGCCGACATATACCACGAGGATGGCAAGCGTGCGGCTCATGCGAGTGGAGAGCTGTTTGACCGCCGGGTAGATCAGGTACGAGAACAACACCGCCACCAGCAAGATGGTGATGACGAGGTTGACCCGGTCGAGCACCGTGGAGATCATCCAGATCAGGATGCCGATCCCGACCAGAATTCCGACGATCTGCAGATAATACGTCACGCGCTGCATCGCCTAGTTCATCCGGCAGCGAGGCTCATTTTACCCCTACAGAAAAAAAGACGGCGGTCAGACCCGCCGGGTCCTGGCCGCCGTTCATAGCAGATCGGCTCTTAGATTTTGTCGCGAACGTCGCGCTTGGTTTTATCCCAATCGGCTTCAACTCTGTTGGCGCCCTCTTTGGCGGCTGATTTCGCCTTTTCAGTGGCCGTCATATCCTGACCGGCCACGTCGCGTTTCGTCTGCTCGGCCTCCGCTTTGGAACGGTGCTTGGCTTCGTCCATCGTGTCTTTGACGTCGTCGACCGTCTTATCGAATTCTTTCTTGATATCCATGCGTCGTTAGAGACCTCCGTCCTTTGGTGGTGCGCGCAACCATACATGTTCCCAGAAGGGGGAGCGGCAAAACTAACTAGTCCGTCGCACAACACGCCATTGAAGCATCGTTGTGCCGGACGCTCTCCTCGACCAAGTAGTACACTTCCCTCCGCCGGCCATCGGGATCGGTCGCCTACGCTTAGCAATCGATGCTATTTCTTGGCGAGCGCCGCTTACTTCTTCAGGACGGGCGGAGTGTCGACGTAGTCTTCGTAGATCAGACCTTCGGCGATCTCCATCGATTCGCCCAGGTAGCGTTGCTCCGCGGCGAGCTGTTCGCACGTCTGGTTGCCGCCCCCGAGTTGCTCCAGAAGAGCGCTCATCGGTCGTTTCGTTTCAAACGACAGCCATGCCGCGCAGGCCATTTCTCCGGGCGCGATCTGAGACTTGAGGGCCTGCGTGTAATCCGGCGGCGTCACTTGGGGGAAGCGGTAGATCAAGGCTTGCCGGAACGCGGCGTACCGTTCCGGCGAAGACAGCAGGTCGAGCATGGTGATCTCGCCTGACAAGCCGGCGGTCTGCGCGGCGTACATCGTATCAGACGCATTCTGCGCCGCCCGCAGCGCTTTATCCCAAGCGGCGATGGCTGGTTGCGGGTTCGGCCGCGGCGGCGGGGAGGCGGCTGCGCCCTGAGGGTCAATCCGGGGAATCAACACGCTCTGCGTGAGTTGCACTGCGTCGGCCGCCAGAGCGATAGCGTCCCTGGCGCGCTGAATGCTGTCGAGCACCTGCTGATTGGACCTGTTCAGCTGCGATGTCAGCCGCGGGTAGAAGGCGAGCAACGCCTGAAACTTGGGAGTCAACGGTGCGGGATCCTCAAGCGGACCGGCCATCTCTCGAAGCGTGTCGGTGTTGGGTCCGACCAAGCCGGGCGCGGTCTGCAGAATGTCGCCCAGCAGATCGATAGTGCCTGAGATGTCGCGAGTCAAGTGGGCGAGTCCATCGCCGCTCGTGCGCCCGGCAGCATTTGTCGGACGGGGGCCAGGCGACATGGACTGCAAAGCCGGAGCCAATGCGTTGATCTTTTTCACCAAGTCGTCGAGCTCGTAGGCTGCGGTCCGGTCGTTCGCCTTTGCATTCGTGAGAACGGTCGCGCTTGCGCTGATCGCAGAGCGCAGCTCGGCTGCGGCCGCTGCGCGGCGCGGGTCGCTTGGGCCGATCGGCAAGCGGCTCACCCGTCCATCGGGCGCGGCGTCGGCTCCTGACTCCCGCAGCGCGTAATCCAGCTGCGTTTTGTGCTCCTCCACAAGGCGGTTGTTGCGGGATTTTGCGGCTTCCCTGAGCCTCGCGGTCGCGTAGCTATAGCGGCCCTCGCGCTGATCGTGAATCGCCTGTGCCACGATGGCGTCACCAGAAGGCGAATCGAGCGGCGGATATCCCAACAGATGGGAGATGCGGTCTTGCGGCACCGGATGGTCGATGAAAGCCTTGTCCGCTCTGCTCTGCGGCCCGGGGTCCAACGTGCCGAGTTTTGCCATGACGTCCACCGCCGCGCGCGGATCGTATCCGGCTTTGGCCATGAGCGCGAGCCCGTAATGGTCGGCTTGAAGCTCCTGGGCGCGGGAGAACTTATCACCCGCAAGCTCGCTGCCGAGACCGCCGATCACATAGGCCACGGGAGAAAGCATCGATGCAAGCGCCGTGAGGATGCCGATGATCGTGCCGGAATTCGAGCTCCTGACCACATGGCGCAGTTCGACGTGGCCCATCTCGTGCGCCAGCGTTGAGGCCAGCTCGTCGTCCGAGCCGACGAAGTTCAGCAGCCCCAGGTTGACATGGACATAGCCGCCTTTGAGCGCGAAGGCGTTGATGTCGGGGTCTGCGAGGATCGTGAAGCGGTATTGGATGTCAGCGCGCTGACGGTGTTGCGCCAACCCTGAGCCAACACCGTTCAGCCACGATGTCAAGAACGGGTCTTGTACGACCAGACTCTCTTCGTCGACCTTCGCGCTTTCCGCGGCGCCTTGTGCGACCTCCTGAGCGGTGGACAAAGCGAGTGCGGGCGCCGTCCGCAGGAGACCCGCGAGGGCGACCATCACCCAGAAGGCGACCGTCTTAGAGAAAATCACGAGCCAATTCTACACGAAGCGTCTTAGGCCAGCCTGAGAAACATCGTCACGCCGGCCCACGGTCCTGGAACACAAAGAACACGATGGCCTGAGAGATGATGAACAGCACGGGCAAGATCGTGCCTACCGTCTTGCGGACGCGCATGGCGCGTTGCGGTTCGTGTTCGACCTCCAGGACTTGAATCGCCGCAGTCGCTCCGATGGCGGTGATGACGAGCAAAAAGCATATCAAGAGAAAGACATCGATGTACGTGACGTAGCTCGTGCGCGGAAGCACGTTCGTGAGGCTCAACGTGAAAGCCACGACGATGAGCAGCGTCGATACGCCCGTGCCGAGCAGGTCCTTGGGTTTGAAATCGTCCGGTGACAGCCAAAAGCCGAGCCAAGAAACCACGACGATGAGGGACAGCGGAACGATGAATTTCCAGACGTAGGCCCCCGCATTCCGCTTCACCTCGAGCGCGAAGACGACGCCATGCGCGGTATCGCCCAAGTAGTTGTCGCTGTAGGCTCTCATGTGAAGTCCCTGCATGCGCCATTGTGCCAAGCCCGCGAACAACGAGGTCGCGAGCTGCGAGCGGGCGCGATCGGGGATCAACACGATGCGGTCGATATCGCCGTCGAGGGGCGTGACATACACCGGCAAGTACTCCGCGTCGAAGGGAAAGCGGCGCAGATCCAGTTCGGTGGCAAGCTTTGCATCGAAGGTTTCGATCATGTAAACGCGGCCGTCCGGCCGCACGTACAGATCGAGTTGGCGAAGGTCCACCGTCGAAAGCGTGTTCCCGAGGCCGATGTTGGGTTTGTTTATCCGATCCATGCTGACGGAACGCCGGTCATGCAATTCATCCCTCGAACGGTACCGCAGAGCCGGCTCCAGCCACGACGCGATGAGGGTGCCGCGCAACTCCCAGCGCTCGTGCACTTCGTCGACGTCGGCCAAGTTCTCGACTCTGATGGCGACATTGACCAGCCGCAGCTTGCTCGGCCGGGCGGCCGTTAGGCGACTTGGACACCATACTGCCACGCAGGCGCAAAGAAGCGCCAAGACCGCGGACCACCGCTTTTCGCAGATGTGCATTGCGATGCACATTTGTGTTCCGGCGACGCGCTCTTCCTTCGTCAACGTGCGTAGAAGGCGACCGCGCGAAAGCTGCGCAAGTCAGGCCGCTCGCATGGATGTGAAGCTGCCGGGTATGCGCATCATCACGCTCAACGTCAACGGCATACGCTCGGCGGCGCGCAAAGGGTTCTACGCCTGGATGCAGAGCCAAGATGCGGACGTCGTCTGTCTGCAAGAGACCAAGGCGCAGGAACATCAGTTGCCCTTGGAGTCGGCTGCCGTCGCTCACTACACCGGCGTCTTTTTCGATGCCAAGCGCAAGGGCTACAGCGGCGTCGCGATCTATGCCAAGCGCGCGCCGGACCGCATCGTGCGCGGCTTCGGGTGGCCGGAGTTCGACGAAGACGCCCGCTTTCTGCAATTCGATTATGGACCGCTCAGCATCTCCTCATTGTATGTCGTCTCCGGCGCCATGGGGCCGGCGCGTCAGGTGATCAAGGAGCAGTTCCTCGACCGCCTCTACGGATATCTGGAAGCGCTGAGCAAGGACGGACGCTCCTATATCCTCTGCGGCGACTACAACATCGCTCATCGCGAGATCGACGTCTACAATCCCCGCCGCTGCGAGCACATCTCGGGGTTCTTCCCGCAGGAACGCGCATGGATGGATCGCGTCTTGAGCGAGCTCGGCTGGGTGGACGCGTTTCGTGTGGTCAACAAAGCGGCCGGCCAGTACACCTGGTGGTCGAACTTTCAAAACGCGTTCGAGCACAACCGTGGCTGGCGTCTGGACTACCAGCTCATCTCGCCGGACTTGGCCGGCAGCGTCAGCGATGCGGGCATCTACCGTGATGCCCGCTTTTCCGACCACGCGCCCGTCATCATCGAGTACTCACGTCCTTGATGCGGAGCCCGCGCCGATGCGATCCTTGGCATAGGCGCGCGCGGCATCATCCGATTGCGGCTCGACCGCCACGCCGTGGACATAGACCATTTCACCGCCGAGCCACCCCGACACAAGGAGCAGGATCACGCCGACGATGGAAATTGTGAGCGGCAGGCCCGACGTGGTTCCGCGGAAGCGCAGCCAGGCGTCGATTGCGAACAGCGCGACGACGATGAGATTGATCACCATGTGACGGACGCCGATCTTCTTGACGGCTGGATCCTTCAGCGCCAGGAGGTCGATGAGCCCGGGAATGGCGGCCACCAGCGCGCCGATGATGCCTCCCACCATGCTGTAGAGGGCGACGGTGCCCCAAGCCGTGTTGTCAGGCTTGGACAATCCGATGAGATCGCACACCAAAGAGAAGATGAGGAGTCCGATGGGAAACGCGACGAGGACGGGGTGCAGCGGATGGTTCTTGACGCTCGCTGGACTGGACATCACGATCCTCCTTTAAGATGTTCCGGATAGCAAGGGTTTACTAGGTTGGCGATCATGGGCTTTGAAGTTCACGCGGGTAGCATTCAGTATAGCGACTTGGTCAAGCCGCCGTCGACGGCGATAGTTTGACCCGTCACGTAGCGGGCAGGCTCGCTGCAAAGAAAGACCACCATCGCCGCGAACTCCGCCGGCTCCGCCACGCGACCGACCCGGTTCGCCTCACGCGCCACTTGCTGGAGCCGCTCCTCGCGGCGTGCCGCGACAGCAAGCCGGACGCCCTCTGACGCCAGCGCTAAGGCGACCGCTTCACCGATGCCTGAGCTTGCGCCGGTCACCAAGGCAACGCGATCGCGCAGTCCGAGATCCATGGTCTAAAACGTGCCGTCGCGATAATCCGCAATCGCTTGCGCGATCTCACGCTCGCTGTTCATCACGAACGGCCCGTATTGCACCACGGGCTCCCGCAACGGTTGACCGGCCCAAAGGATCGCATGCATGCGCTCATCGGCTGCGATCCGGATCTGCGAAGGTCCGTCTGCATCTGCGTAGGAGAGCTACACGACTTGGCCGGCGTGCGCCTTTGTCTCGGCAACGCCGAAGCGGCCGCTGCCTTCGAGCAGGTAGAAAAATCCGTTATAGACCGCAGGCAAGTCTTGCGTCACCGCAGCCTCGGGAGACAGACGAAAATCCACCATCGTCACCGGGACGTGGTTCGACGTCGACGCGCGCGCGTCGCCGGAGGAGCCTGAGAAGACGCGCATCTCGGCGCCGTCCGCGCGGCGCACTGGCATGTCGCTGCCACGCAGGTCCTGGTAGCGCGGTTCCACGAGCTTGAGCGCGGCCGGCAGATTCACCCAAAGCTGCAAGCTGTGAACGGGATGCTGCGGATCGGGATTTTCGTTGTGGATGACGCCGCGGCCGGCCGTCATCCATTGCGCATCGCCTGCGCCGAGCGATCCCCGCCCGCCACGGTTATCGAAATGCTCGAGGCGGCCTTCCAACACGTAGGTGACAGTTTCGAAGCCGCGGTGCGGATGGTCGGCGAACGTTCCCGCGTGGAACCAATCCTCGTTGAGCAGCAAGAAGGGGTCGTATGCCTGCCAGTGACCGGGCTCGAGAACCGTGCGCACGCGATGCGTGGGCGAGGATCCCGGCTCCATGTGCGTGTTCACGACCTCACGCAACCCGCGCTGCAACATCGTATCCCTCACGGCGGCTGCTCCTGTAAGACCGGCTCGCGAAGCTCTTGGGTAGGCTGGCCTTCGATGTCCGTCGCATACTACGCGAGCGCCCCGTTTACATTGAGATGCGAAGGTGCTGGTTGCAATGGAACTGAGGAACCTGGGAAGCTCGGGGCTGCGAGTCTCCGTCGTCGGCTTGGGCTGCAACAACTTCGGCAGCCGGATCGACCAAGACGCCGCCCGTGAGGTGGTCGACAAAGCGATCGACCTCGGTGTCACGCTGTTCGACACGGCCGACATCTACGGCAATCGCGGCGGCTCGGAGCGCGCGCTCGGTGAAATCCTCGGAGAGCGTCGCAAGCACCTCGTGCTTGCGACAAAGTTCGGGGGCGACATGGATGAGGCCAAGCTGCTGTGCGGCGCTTCACGGCGGTATGTGATGTCGGCGGTGGATGCGAGCCTGCAGCGCCTGCAGACGGATTGGATCGATCTGTATCAGGTGCACGTCTACGATTCAAAGACTCCCATTGAAGAGACCATGCGAGCCCTCGACGACCTGGTGCAGGCGGGCAAAATTCGCTACATCGGGTGTTCCAATTTCAGCGCGTGGCAAGTCGTCGATGCGAATTGGACAGCCAAGCACCTCGGCCTCAACGCGTTCATATCATGCCAGGATGAGTACAGCCTCGTCGAGCGCGAGCCGGAGCGCGAGCTGCTTCCCGCGATGGAAGCTTTGGGACTCGGACTGCTGCCCTACTTTCCGCTTGCGAGCGGCCTGCTGACCGGCAAGTACCGGCGCGGGCAGCCGGCGCCCGAAGGGACCCGCTTCGCGAAGACGCCGCATCTCGCGGAGCGCTATGGCACGGAGAAGCATTGGACGATCGTCGAGCAGCTGCGGGAATTCGCCGCCCAGCGAGGCCGCAGCCTGCTGGAACTCGCCTTCAGCTGGCTTGCCGCTCAACCGCTCGTTGGCAGCATCATCGCCGGCGCGACCAAGGCGAGCCAAATCGATCAAAACGTGCGCGCCGTCGCGTGGGCGCTCTCAGCGCAAGATCTGGAGGAGATTGATCGCCTGAGCGCTGCGGACTGACGCAGGCAGTTCGCCGCACTTCTCGCTACGGCAAATACTTCCCAAACCAGGCTAGCGTACGCGACCAGGAATCCGGTGCAGCCGAGGGCACGTACGATTGGCGTTGGTCGTCGAAAAACGCATGCCCAGCCTCGGGATAGATCTTGATGTCGTTCGGTACGTGCAGCTTGGTCTGAAACTCGCGTACGCCTTCGGCCGGGATGCTCGTGTCTCGCGCCCCGTAGCTGCCCAGCATCGGTATCTTCAACGTGGCCGCGTATTCGTTGGCGACACGGCCGTACCAAATGGCGCATGCATCGAAGGCGTCGCTGGTTGCGGCTATTCGCAAAGCGATTGCGCCGCCCATGCAAAAGCCGGTTAGCCCAACCTTTGGCGGACGAATGCGAGCGTCCACGGCCGCGCGTTTGCGGATCCAGGTGGCGCCCGCCTCGATGTCGCCCTTGACTTGTTCGTCATCCAGTTTCGCCGCCAAGTCCCGAAACGGCCGGTAGTCGTCCGCCCGGTCACCGCTTGGGGCATTCAGGCGAGAGAAGAGACTAGGCGCGATCGTCACATAACCGGCCTTCGCGAACCGTCGGACGACGTCTCGTATCGAAGCGTCGACGCCCCAGATGTGCTGGACGACGACGACGCCGTGGGTCGTTTGCGTCGCCGCCTTCGGTACGGCCGCATATGACCTGATGGCGCCGCCCGGCCGCGGAAGCTCTGGAGTCACGATGGAAATCGCTGGGTCGTTTTCGGGAACGATTGGATCGTGAAAGTTTCCGAGCGTCAGAACCGCAGCGCTTGCGCTCAGGCCCGTTCCGGCCAAGATGCCGGCGCCTGCTGAAATTCCGATGAACGCCTCACGTGAAAAGGATGGCTTGGTCGCGTTGTTCGGATCGTGGATGTCGTGCATGTGGTGTGCCTCCGGTCGATGATCGCGTGAACGGCGCGTGCGGCGCTGCCCGTTAGTGTGCTCTCTTCGCGTCTCGTCCCTCTCGCTTATGGATTCATCAATCTTTAAGTAACTAAGGTTACCATCACCCATAGCTCGTGAGTTCACGGCGCCGTCTCGGTGCGAACTCCCATGTGGGTTTCAGTGTTTGTCACAGAAGGAGCATCTCTTGAAGAAGTCAGCGCGCATCTTCCTCGTCTTCCTGGGCAGCGTGCTAGCTGCAGGTTCAATCATGCTGGTCGCGGGCTGCGGCGGCGGTGGTGGCTATGGGGGCGGTGGTTCAACCCTGCCGCAACCGCAACCGCAACCCTCGACTGCCGTTTCGCCGACGCCGGCCGTCTCTGCGGTGCCGACCGTGCATCTGAATTTCTTCGGCAGTGCCAACGGCGTTCTCACCGATCCGACATTCGGCGCCGTGAGCGGTTTCACGCAACAGCAGCACGCTCAAGTGCTCGGGCTTGATCCCGGCGTCCATGTGATCATCACAAACAACGACAGCACCGCTCACACGATCAACGTGTACTCGGGCGGCTTCCCCGCTCAAGGGGCGGTCACCTCAGCCGCTGCGCCCAATGGCGGGATCTTCGGACCAGGTTACCAGAGCGGTCCGCTTGCGCCCGGCCAAAGCACGGCGATGCTGACGACGATGAGCACAGCGGGCAACCTCTTCGTGGTCTGCGCGTTTCACTACGCGATGGGCATGAGGGATGGCGTCATCATCAAGACGGGCGCGACGCCCGGTCCGCAGGCCACTCCGAACCCAGCGGCAACAGGGCCGGCCTGCCACGGCTACGGCTGCTGACGAGCGGATCCGCAACGAAGGCGCGGCCGCGACTCACCGTCGCGGCCGTGCCTGATACCCCGTATCGTAAACGTTCTTGATCTCCAACTGAGCGCGACTGTTCTTCAAGAGCCTGCGCAAGTAAGAGATCTGCACCTTCAGCAGGTTTTGCTCTCGAGCGAGCAGCGGCCGGTCCCCGACGTCGAGCAGACTGTTGTAGGAGACGGTCGCGCAGTAATTCTTCAACAGAACGGTCAGCAAGCGGAAAAGAGCGGGCGTGCAATGCACGCTCTTTCCTGCGATCAAAAGCTCATGCGATTCGGGGTACACGGTGACGTTGGCGCCCGATACGAACGGGAAGTTCGAGAGCATTGCCTGCGCGAGCCAGGGTTGACTCTTGATTATCTCACCACTCTCACGATGTTGCTGCCGGGCTAGTCGTTGTAACAAAGCGGCGTGCAAAAAGTTTCAAGGTCCGCCAAAATAATATAATGTGCCATCGCTGTGCCGTAGGAAGCTGAAAATAGTCATGCCTTGACCCATGCGAAATCTGGATAGCGCGCGCCCGTAACACCTAATTCGTTAGGTGGTTGCGCGCTCCCTTCGGTCGACGATTAAAGGAAGAGGGAACCCCTTAGTGCCGCAGGGATCCCCTCAAATGCTTTGCCCGAACCGGACGGCTGCTCGCAACGCGGCCGTGCGGCCGCGCCCTCAACGCAAGGTCAAGAAGACGTTCCGGCACTCCCGTGGTGCCAGCGGTGGCCCATCGATAACCTGAGCAAGTTGTAGCCCGCATCGCTGCGCATGGCATTCCTGGCCCCGGCGCCTTGCGATCCGTCCTTCGGCAGCTGACCTTGCGGCCCAGCGGCTTGAACTCCGCCTTTCTGACGCATCTGCCGAATTTGGCCTTCGTAGCGGCTTGCAATGCTGAGCACTGACTGTCTTTCCGATGGAGTCAGGGCGGCATCAAGCGTTCTGGCCGCGTTGTGCATGTCCGGCCTTTGCTGGGTTTCCAGTTGGCCGACGACCTGCGTCACGAGCGTGCGGTGCGCCGGCGTCAGCGCGTTCAGGGCCTCCGCTTGCGCCTGCTGTCGCAGCTGTCTCATCTGCTGTCTCCCCTGACCTTGATCAAGACTTGGGGCATCGGCTCGCGCTGCGAACGGGGCTAAGCTGAAGGCGATTGCGAGCATCGCCGGCATGAATTTGTTCATGCCGCCATTGTAGGCTGCCAACCTTAGAGCGTACTGAGAAGACCGGCACAGGCAGGCGTTGGTACGTGAGAGTGTGATGAGAAACCGCGATCGCGCAAACGCGATCCGCAAATCTCAGGCGCGCCTAAGCCGCACCCCATAAAATCAGCGTATGCCCAACATGAAGGCGCACACAATGTCATCACGCGTTTCTCGGGGCGCGCTCGTTAGTCTCTGCCTTGGCGCCATCCTGGCCGCCGGATGCGGCGGCGGCAACGGCCTCGGCAATACGATCGGCGGAAATTTCGGAGCGCAAGGAGCCGTTCGGCTCATCGACGCTTCTGAACAGTCGGGAGGCCCCCTCACGTTGACCGCCGACGGCCTCGTCATCAACAGCGGCATCGACAACAGCGTTCAGATAGGCAACTACGCGCTGGTCAACGCGGGCACGCACAACTTCGCAGTGCAGCCGGGTGGCCAAAACAGCAACACAAGCGTTGCTGCGTCGACCAGCTATTCGGAAGTCCTCGAAGGGGAGCCGGGCTGTTCGGATTCCGCGATTCAAATCCAGTCATTTTCCAAGGCCTCTTCCGCGTCAAAATCAACGACGCGGCTGCCAACATCGGCGGTCCGGTCGACTTCTACCTCTGGCCGGTCGGCAGCGCTGTTCCGTTCTCGCCGTTGGTCGCCGGACTGACGCTCAACACCGACTCCGGAACGGTGGCAAGCGCACCGGGAGATTCTTACGTCCCTCGCTCGACCGATCCGGCGCCGGCTCCGATGTTCCAAGTGAGCGGCGACTTCAATCTGGCGGTCGTGCCCTCGGGACTGCGTCCGAACGCCTCAACGGACTTGCTGGAAGCAACCGGACAGCTTGACGTGGGCAATAACTACTCGTTCACGCTGGAAGATGCAGCTGGCGGATCGTTTAACAGCATGGACGTGCTCGTGTCCATCGACGCGCCGCAAATCGGCGGAAATCAATCCAGCCTGAACGTGAAGCGGCACAAGATCTGACGTCGACGATCGATCAGGGATAGCGATGCGGCGCCCACACGAGCGCCGCATCATCATTTTATGTGGTCGTCTTCACGCACGAGATGAAGGATTGGGCGAGCGTGTAGCGCTCCGGCCTGGAGAACTCCAAGCTCACGAATTCCCGATACCACCCTTTGGAGTGAGGCAAGATCGGCGTGGAAGCGACTTGCTCGGTCACTTGTGTGCGGCTCGAGCCCGAGCGCAGCTGCAGCGTGTACGTGTAGAGAAACTCATCTTTCGTGCTATTGGTGATGAAGAAATTCGCGTAGATCGAATCCCGGTCGAAGCCTCTGCCGCTGTTCAACGTGACCTGCGAGACCTGCAGCGGGCAAGAGCGCTGGACGGTGATGGCGCCTTGATGGTTGACGAAATTCGCGGCGAAGACCGCGAGCACGGCGGCGACGAACACTTTGTCTTATGCGACGAGACCGATGCTTAGCCTTAGCGTAAACGCCGAGCGCTTGCTAAAGTCGTCGCTTCCAACTCAGTCCTCGGGCCCTTCATCAGCATCCGCGTCGTCCGCGTCGAGCTCCGACTTTGCCTTGCGCCGCTTCGACCTGCGTTGCAACAGCCAACCAGCGCCCCCGACGAATGCGGCCGCCGTGAAAATGGCGGCGAGATAGCGCAACGCGACGGCGGGAGGACCGCCCGCGCTTTTCTTCCGTTCGTCCATGCGCGCCGCTTCGGCGCGCGCAGATGCTTCCCCAGGTATAGGCGTCAGGCGGCCGGAAACCGCGCTCCGCAATGCCGAGCGCAGCGAGTTCGAAGGCCGCCCCCGTTCGCATACCGGCCGAGGACAACGAAGCGGTCGTGCGCATCGGGCGCCGCGACGTGACGTTGACCAACCTCGGCAAAGTCTTCTGGCCGGATCTCGGCATCACAAAACGCCGGCTGCTGCAATACTACGCCGACGTTTCCCCGTATCTGCTGCCGCACGTGCAGGACCGCGCCATGGTGATGAAGCGTTACCCCAATGGGGCATACTCCGATTTCTTCTTCATGAAGCGGGCGCCCAAGCCTCGGCCCGAATGGATCGAGGTCTGCACGATTCCGCACGACTCCGGGAACATCATCGACTTTCCGATGGTGCAAGACCTCGCATCGCTGCTGTGGGTCATCAACCTGGGATGCATCGACCTCAACCAGTGGTACGCCCGCTGCGACGATGTCGACCGCCCCGATTACCTGCATTTCGATCTCGACCCGGTTCCGGGCGCCGATTTCGACAAGGTTCTGCAAACAGCGCTCGTCGTCAAAGATGCGCTTGACGCGCTGGGCATGCCGAGCTACCCGAAGACGACGGGGTCCAAAGGCATCCACGTCTACATCCCGATCGTGCGCGGCCCGCTGCAAAAGCAGGTCTGGACATTCGCCAAGGCGCTCGCGCAGAGTTTGGCGGCGCAGCATCCAGAGTTGATCACTGCGGAATACCGGGTCGCGAAGCGTCCTCACGGCCGGGTGCTCGTCGACTACAATCAAAACGCATGGGGCAGAACGCTGGCTTCCGTGTATTCCCTGCGGCCTCGCCCCCGCGCTCCGGCTTCAACGCCCGTGACATGGGATGAGATCAAACGCGGCATCAAGATCGAAGACTTCCGCATGGACAACGTTCCGGAACGCTTGCAGGCGGTCGGCGATTTGTGGAAGCCATTGCTGCAGCGAAAAGGGCGATGCCAGCTGGAGAAGTTCCTGTGACGAAATCGAGGGGTCTGCCCTTGCGCCCTCCGTACCCGCCGATGGAAGCGCAATCCGTGGAAGCGATACCGCAAGGCAAGGGCTGGCAGTACGAGCCTAAATGGGATGGGTTCCGCTGCATCGCCTTTCGCGACGGCGACGACGTCTATCTGCAGTCAAAAGCCGGCCAACCGCTGGCGCGCTATTTCCCGGAGGTCGTCAAGAATCTTCAACGTCTCGCGGCCGATCGTTTCGTCATCGATGGCGAGCTTGTCATTCGGGTGGGGAGCGAGCTGTCGTTCGACGATCTGCTCATGCGCATCCACCCTGCGGCCAGCCGCGTGAAGCTGCTCTCGCGGGAAACGCCGTCGACCTTCATCGTCTTCGACTTGCTGGTTGATTCCGACGGCAGGCTTTTGACCTCGCTGCCGTTGGCGGAGCGGCGGCCGCTTCTGGAACGGTTCGCGCAAGGCAACTTCAAGAAGGGCGGGGGCATTCGATTGTCGCGAGCGTCGGCGCAACGGGCCGTCGTCGACCGCTGGTTTGCAAGCGTGGGAGGCGCTTTGGATGGCGTGATCGCCAAGCGCACCGATCTCGACTATCGCTCGGGTGATCGCTCCGGCGCGCAAAAAGTGAAGAAGCTGCGAACGGCGGATTGCGTCGTGGGCGGCTTCCGCTACGCCAGCAGCTCCAAGGTGATCGGCTCTCTTCTGTTAGGGCTCTACGATGACGCCGGTCTGCTCAACCATGTGGGCTTCACATCGGGGCTGAAGACGGACCAGCGTAAAGAGCTGGTGAAAAAGCTAACGCCGCTTATCGCCCCGCCTGGTTTCACCGGCCGGGCGCCCGGCGGGCCCAGTCGTTGGAGCACGGAGCGCACGGAACAATGGGAGCCTCTCAAACCCGAGCTGGTCGTGGAAGTGAGCTACGATCACGTCTCGGGCGAGCGTTTCCGGCACGGCACGCGCTTGCTTCGCTGGCGGCCGGATAAGGCCGCCAAGCAATGCACGATGGAGCAGCTGAACTTGACGACTACGGCATCGGCGCTCAGCTTGAGCACCTGAAAGACAGTCCCGGGTCGCGTACACTCTTTCAGCCCCCGATGTGCGACATCTCCACTTTGCGATCGCCAAGAGTGGCTTCTGAGCGGATTTCAGAATACCGGTCCGCTCTCGCTTTCCACATTCGAGTGAGAAAGGCGGCGATCTCGTCATCCGGCCGGCCGGCCCGCAACAGCGCGCGCACATCGTGGCCGCGGTTTGCGAACAGGCACGTATATAATGAGCCGTCGGACGAGAGCCTTGCGCGCGTGCAGTCGCCGCAAAACGGCTGCGTCACCGAGGCGATGATGCCGATTTCACCCGGACCGTCGGCAAAGCCATATCGTCGCGCCACTTCTCCGGGATAGTTGGGTTGGACCGCCACCAAAGGCACGGCCGCGCTGATGAGGCGTAAAATTTCCGCCGCGGGCACGACATCATCGAGGCGCCATCCGTTCGTGGCGCCGACGTCCATGTATTCGATGAAGCGAATGATATGAGATGTGCCGCGAAAATGGCGCACCATGTCGGCGATCGTGTGCTCGTTGACGCCGCGCTTTACCACGACGTTGATCTTCACGGGCTCAAGGCCGGCCGCGGCCGCCGCGTCGATGCCTGCCAGCACGCGCGCCACGGGAAAGTCGACGTCGTTCATAGCCCGGAAGACGGTGTCGTCGAGCGAATCGAGGCTTACGGTGATGCGCGTCAGACCGGCGCTGCGTAAGGCAGCCGCCTTCTGGGCCAAAAGCGAGCCGTTTGTCGTCAGCGTCAGATCGCGCAGGCCGGGGATGGCGGCCAGCATCGCCACCAGCCTCTCGATCTCGCGGCGCACGAGCGGCTCGCCGCCCGTGATCCTGATCTTTTCGACGCCCAGGGAGACGAAGATGCGCGCTAGCCTTGCGATCTCTTCGAACGTCAGGATCTGGGCGAGCGGCAAGAAGTGGAAGTCTCGGCCGAAGACCTCTTTGGGCATGCAATACGTGCAGCGGAAGTTGCAGCGGTCGGTGACCGAGATGCGCAGATCGCGGAGCGGGCGCGCACGCTCGTCGGTGATGGTGAGGGCCATAGTGGACAGTTCCGTATTGGTCGGCGTGGACGAAGGACCTGCCGCGTGCGGCGGCGCTTGCGCTGGAGCGTTGCGGCTTATGCGGGGCTTAGGGCTCTGATCTGCGATGCGCTGCGCCGCAAGATGTGAGAGGCGTGTTCTTTCATCGTGACGACGTCGAAGCGGCCAGCGAAGGTGTCGATGATCTCGCCCATGACCGCCAGCTTGGTTGCGCGCGGCATCGACATGCCGGGAAAGAACGCCAGCGTCTCGTTGTCCTCCACGCCCATAAAATCGAGCGGGTGAAGCAAAAGCGACGGTTGCGTTTTCGTGAGCTTGCAGAGCTGCAACGCGAAGCCGAAATAGGCCATCGCGAGCGCGCGTGAATATGCCGCCAGATAGATCACGTAGCTTGCATGGATGGGCAGGCGGAGCCCGGGCATCGTGGTCACCGGTATCTCGAGCAATTCACCGTCTTCAAATTCCCAGCGGTACGGTTTGTTCGGCCGCAAGCCGTCGGATGGGTTGCCGAACAGCATGTCGCGCTGCTGCAGCTCCTTCTTGTTGAGGCGGCTTTTCATGAAGTAGTATGCGCGCGCCAGCGGACCGATGAACGTGGGCAGCGTGGAGGCGTCGTAGAGGTAACCGCGCTGAGCCAAGACACGCAAGGTCGCGCCGGAGAAGCTGAAGCCTGGTCCGCGAAAACCGATCGGCCGGGAGCCGGTCACACGCTCGATGTTCTCCTCAGCTTCGGCGATCTCTCGTGCGATCGCATCCTCCGAATACAGATGCAGCCAAGGCTCGTGGTTGAAGGAGTGATTTCCGATCTCGTGCCCGGCGTCTGCCAGCGAACGAAGGGGCGCTGCGTTCCCCGATAAGGCTGCATCCTGGCCCACGACGAACACGGTGATCTTCAACGATCGGGACTGCAAAAATTCCAAGATGCGCGGCACCACGACCGAAAAATATGACGGAAACTCCGCCCATTCGGCATCGCCGTGCGTCTTGAGGTACGACCACTCGTTGTCGAGGTCCAGCGAGAGGCTGGCGATCGGCTTCACCTAGATGGTCGGGACTGGGACTTGCCGGCTTTGCGCCTGTGGTTTCATACGGATGTAATCGGTCGCCGTATTGGCGAGCTGCACGGTCTCGTTGACGTTGAGCGTTCCGTTGACGATATGCGATGAGTTCACGACATAGAAGCCGGGGACCGAGGTGATCATCGGAGGCAGCCGGTCGGAATAGTTGAGCGTCGCTATGGGGAAGACATGGCGCACTCGTGAGATTCGGAAAGCCAGCACGTCAGCGCGCCGGAAGGATGGGTACATCCGTTCGAGAGCGGCCAGGAACTCGGCCTCGATCTGCTCGTCGGGAAGTTCGAACGCCGGGTGGTCGGGCTGGACGTACTTCGGCAGATACACCAGGTGCCGCCCCTTGAACTCGGAGCGGTCGACCAGCGCCGACATCTCGATCACTGCCGTGAACGGAACCCAACTGTCCGTGATGTTGGTGACGTAATAGTCCGCGAGGGGCCTTTTCAAGAGCAGGGAGGCGCAGATGATGCCTTGGTACTGCACGCCGTTCAGGCGGCTCACTTCATCGGCG
Organism: Candidatus Eremiobacter antarcticus; assembly: GCA_003244105.1. Lineage (GTDB taxonomy): Bacteria > Vulcanimicrobiota > Vulcanimicrobiia > Eremiobacterales > Eremiobacteraceae > Eremiobacter > Eremiobacter antarcticus. Next base: position 75,687 of record QHBK01000019.1, read on the forward strand.
GACAAGCCGGCGGACAATCTCGCGGCGACCGGGCCGGGCACCGTTGCAACGACCCGGTTGAATTCTTTTCTGCGTCCATCCGAAAACCGGACGCTCAAACCGTCTGAGTCCTCGTTCGTCTCGATGGCGACGGCCGTTTGGCTCGTATTGATGTGCGCGCCTTCGGCTTCCAGCCGCTCCTGGAAGGATCGCAGGATGCGCGCGTAGCCGCCCGGCACGTAGCCGAATGATTCGGTCTTCATACCGGAGCGCCGCGCGGCGTACAGTCGGGCGATGATGGCCCAGATGAATGCGGCCGACGCCTGGCGGTAGTTCTCGCCGAGCTTCGCGCGAAGCAGCGGCAGCCAAATCTTCGCAAACGTGCGGCGTCCGGACAGCCTCGTCAGCCACTCGCTGACTGAGACCTTTTCGAGCCTGCGCCAGTCCTTCAGGCGCGAGGCGTACACGATGGTCGCAGCAAGCCGAAGCTTATCGGTCAGCCGCAACGGCGGAAAGGCCAAAAACTCCGCAGCGTTGGAAAGCGAATACAGCCGGCCGTCCGTATAGAAGCCCGTCTTGGTCGGCACCCAACGGATGTCGCTCTCAAGCCCGAGTTCGGCGAGCAGGGAGCGCAGGGCGCTGTCGGATCGCAGCGTGACGTGATAGTGGCGATCCCAGGTGAGATCGCCTAGCTCCCACGGACTCGCAAGGCCGCCCAAAGCGGGAGCCGACTCGAAGATAGTGACGTCGTTGCCTGCCTGCAGCAGCCGGTGAGCCGTCGTCATCCCGAGCATGCCGCCGCCGATCACGGCCCAGCGCGGACGCTCGCTGTTATTTGGCCGCATGACCGGATGGACTGCCGACGCCGTCGTCTGCATCCTCGCCGTGCTGCGGCATCTCGCTGAGAACGCCGCGCGCCATGCGATATTGCAGACCGCAGGCGGTGCACCGCTGCACGCTCGGTCCTATGGAACGCTCGTGGCCGAGGCGGAAGAGAATCTTGCCGCAGCGGCAGACGCATCCGGCGATCCGCGCGGGATTGCCTAAAGCCAAGTGAAAGTCGGGCACCGATTTTGTGACGACCGATCCCATGCCGATCATCGCAAACCGGCCGATGGTCAAGTCGCTGCCGATCACGCTGCGCGCCCCTAGGGTCGCCCCCTCGCGCACCGTCGTGAGAGTGGTATGCTCGTCTGGTTCCGATGTGCGCAAGTGTGAGAGATCGGATGATGTGGCCCGTGGCGTGCGGTCGTTCGTGAAGACGCAGCCCGCGCACACCATGACGCCATCTTCGATGGTCACGCCGGTGCAGATATAGACGAAGGCGTTGATCTTGACTCGGTTGCCGATGCGCACGTCGTACGAGATGTGGGTCTTCTCGCCCACGATGCACTCCGCGCCGAGCGTCGTGCCCCGCCGCACGTGCACGTTATCCCAGATGGCGCAGCCTGCACCCAGGTGGACGTCTTGTTCGATGATGGCCGTAGGGTGGATGCGCGGCGCGGGTGGCTCGACGCTTGTGGGAACGCGACGGGGAGCCGGCATGCTCATCCTGCGATGGCGGCGGGCGTGTGCACGACGACGGGCACTGTCGCCGGCGCGGCTGGAATATCCACAAACGTTTCGACAGTGAGGGGGGCGCGCAGGAACGAATCTACGGGCACCCAGCGCCGTTGCGCAAGCGAGATATACGCCGCGGTGACGGTCTCCACAGACGCGAGAGCGTCCGCACTGGTTATGCGCAACAGCTCCTGGCCGCTGATGGCGCCGCAAAAATTATCCAGCTGCGCGGCTAGTGCGGCTACCTTATCGTATCCGTCGCCGAACTTGACCCAGTCCTTCGCGATGCCGGCGCGATAACGCGATTGACCCCAGCCGATGTTCAGCGTTCCCTCAGTTCCGCAGATCTGGACGTAGGTGTCGTTCTCTTTGTTGATGCTCCACGATGCATCGATACTGGCCATGATGCCGCCCGCGGTCTGCGCGACGATGTGGGCGGTGTCTTCGACCGGCAGTTTTTGGACGCGGATGCCCTCGGTTGCGCAAATGGTCGTGATGGGTCCACAGAGATAGCGCACGATGTCAACGGAGTGCGTGCCGTTGTCGATGATGACGCCGCCGCCGCTGATGCGGGGATCGGAGTTCCACCGCGCCGCCATCGCGACCCGTGACGTGAAAGCGTTTTCGACCGACAGCACTTCGCCGATCAGGCCCCCGTCGATGAAAGCCTTGGCTTTTGCAAGATCGGCCACGTACCGGAACTTCGAGGCCATCGTCAGCTTGACGCCGGCGACCTCGGCTGCCTGAAGCATGAGCTTTGCGCCTGCGACATCGACGCTGAACGGTTTTTCGCACAGCACGTGGATGCCGTGATGCATGAAATCGACCGCGATGGCGCTGTGGAACACCGGCGGAGCGCAGATGAGCGCCGCATCAACGCTGCATGCCTCCAGCATCGCTGCGGGCGATGTGAAGGACGGGCAGGAGGCGGACTCGCCGAAGTGCGCGCCCACGTCAGCGCGCGTGTCGACGACAGCCACGAGCTCCGCGCAAGCGCTATGAAGGAAGGCCTTTGCGTGAGCGCCGGCGATTCCGCCGGCGCCCACGATTGCGAAGCGAAGCTTCTTGGGCATGGGTCAGGCCGCTCGTCTGACGGCGGCGCCGGCAGCCTCTCGGATGGCCGTGGCGATATAGTCGACGTGCTCGTCGCTGTAACGGTCGTTCCACGGCACTACGATGATGCCGTCGAGCGCCGCAAACGTTCCCGGGAAGCGTTCGGCGCTGTAGTCCAACGCCTCGGGGGTTGCCAATGTGAAAGGCCAGCGGCTTTTGCCGAACGTGCGCTGCTCGGAGAAGACGGCGCAGCGGAAGGCCGGCTTCTGGATGTAGCGGGGCGCGGCTGCAATGCCGCGTTCTTTGAGAAAGCGAGAGATCGAGGAGACGCCGTCAGGATAGAGCGCGCTATCAACCCGAATGCAGTATTTCCAGTACACGTGCCGCGCGGTGGGCCGGGCGAGCGGAAGGACGATGCCTTCGATGTCTTCCAGCTTGGCAGTCAACGCGTTTGCGAGCGAGATACGCCGCGCCACTGCTGCTTCGAGCTTTTCGAGCTGCGCGACACCGACGGCGCCCTGCAGTTCGCTCATGCGGTAGTTCAGCGCTAAGAAGTAATGGTCGGGCGCGGGATCGCCGTAGCCCCATGCCTTGTTGATGAACAGCTCCATGCGCCGCGCCAGCTTCGCGTCCGCCGTCGTGACGATGCCGCCCTCGCCGGTCGTGATATGCTTGCCTTGCTGCAGGCTGAAGCAGCCGACGGCGCCCATCGTGCCGACATAGCGACCGCGGTCGCTGGCCATGAACGCTTGCGCGCAATCTTCGATGACCGGAATGCCGCGGCTCGCGGCCAACGATAGAATGTCTTCCATGTCGCAAGGGTTGCCGAACAGGTGGGTCGCGACGATGGCTTTGGTACGTGGGCTCAGCCGTTGTTCGATTGTGCGCGCGGTCAGGTTGCACGATGCGACTTCGACGTCCGCGAACACGGGGATGACGCCCTGGTAGAGCAGCGGCGCAAGCGCCCCCATGTCGGTGATCGGCGTCGTGATGACTTCATCGCCCGGTTCCAGGTCTAAAGCGGCGATCGCGCAGTGCACCGCAGCCGTGCCGGATGCGCATGCGTAAGCGTGCTCGACGCCCAGCAGGGATGAGAAACGTTCTTGCAGCGTGCGCACGAAGGCGCCTTTGGTGCTGGTCAGGGTTCCAGTCGCTATCGCATCGGCGAGCAAGGCCATCTCCTCGTTCCCGAGGCTGCGGCCGGTGGCGTCTTGGTCGGATGGTAACGCGATGACTGTGTTCAGCGGAGGCGAGAGCTCAGGCACGTGATGTCGTTCTCTTTTCGTTGAAAATGCGTGCGGCATGCGGCAGGATGCGCCAGCCGAACACGTAGCGGCCGGTCAGAAGACAGAAATAAGCAAAGCTCACGGTCTGCACGATCGCCGTCGCCAGTGTGACAGCGACGATCGTCTGATGTGACGCGCCCAAGAAGTATGTGATGGCTGCCATGAGCGGCCAGACACCTGGGATAAGACCGGGCAGCGCCAGCAGCATCGTGGGGCGATGACGGAAGGCGTCTTGCATGACAGCCCACATATGCGCGAAGATCTTCATGCTGGAGCGCCGCGTCGGCTGGTCGCCGGAAGGCCGGCGCCACTCGAGACATGCGGGGATCTCAACGACGGCCAAATCCTGCTTCAGGGCCGCGAAGACCAACGCGTGGTTGATGTCCATACCTTTGGCATCGACGCTGAGCGACCGGAGCGCACGCGTATCGTACGCGCGGACCATGCCCGTGAGCGTGGACACAGTGCCGCCTGCGGCCGCGGACAAGAACCGGTTTGCGCCGGCGCTGAGCATGTGACGGTCCCAGGGCACGTTTTTGACCTTGCCGCCCTTCATATAAGGAGACGTGAGGACCATTGCGGCCCCCGTCCTGCGCAACTCCGCCAGCAGCCGATCGATGTGGCTGGGGTCATAGCTGAGGTCGACGTCGAGCGTGACGATCACATCGCCATTCGCGTGGAAGACGCCCGTCTGCAAGGCGGCAGCAAGGCCGCGATTGATCGGGTGGTTCAAGACGAAAACATCGGGGTGGCGGTCGGCGAAGGCCTGCGCGAGGGCCAGGGTCGCGTCGCTGCTGCCGTCGTTGACGATAATGATCTCGGTGCGGTAATCGCGACTGAGGCCGGCGACATGCCGCTGGATCTCCTCGAGGTTGTTTTCGATGATCGACGCTTCATTGAAGGCAGGTATGATGAAGCTGACGAGCGGCAAGGTAGGCATCGGTTCTCCGTCTGTTAGGTCCACCTGGTCCAGTTTAGCCCAGTGAGGAGTATCACAGACAGAGCAATAGGGCACTGCACATTGGTTCCCGGGCCTGAAAGGCTCGGAGGAATGGGGACCTTCGTACCTGGTAACCCGGGGTCTTCCGGCGCGGCAAAGGCCGGAATTTCGTGTAACGGCACCGCCGAATGGGGCTTCGCAGGCACGGCGCGGAGCGCAAAGGGAGCGCGAGCGGCCAATAAGTAGTTTACCCCTAGCCGATAGTTGGAACGTAGTTTAAGGGCCTACCCCCGCCCTGAAGGATGGTTATGGCGCACGCACTGTGGACCGGATCGATCAACTTCGGGTTGGTCACCATACCGGTCAAGTTGTACACCGCGGTCCGCGGGAACGATCTGCATTTCAATCTTTTGCACGCCAAAGACAACGGCCGGATCAACAACGTCCGCGTCTGCAGCGTTTGCGACAAGAAGCTTGACTGGAACGAGCTCATCAAGGGCTATGAGGTCCAAAAGGGCGAGTACGTGACGTTGACCGACGAGGACTTCAAGAGCGTCAACGTAGAGGCCACGCAGTCTGTGGACATCGTCGAGTTCGTCGATCAAGAAGAGATCGACCCGATGCTGTACGATCAGCCCTATTACCTGGAACCTGAGAAGAAGGGCAGGCACGCCTATGCGTTGCTGCGCGACGCCTTGAAAAAATCGGGAAAGATCGGCATTGCGCGCGTCGTGATCAGGACCCGGGAGCACTTGGCCGCAGTCAAGCCCCACCGGGATGCTCTGGTGCTGGAAGTTATGCATTATGCGGACGAAATCGTGGCCGCTGACAATTTGGAGCTGCCGCCGGCGAGCGAGAAAACGCCGCCCAACGAGATGAAGGCGGCGCTCATGCTGATCGACACCATGGTCGACAAATTCGAGGCCGAAACGTTTCGCGACAAGTACAAAGACGACGTCCTGGCGATGATCGACATGAAAGCCAAGGGCAAACCGATGCCCAAGGGCAAGGCCAAAGCGCCGGAAGCTACAAACGTTGTCAACCTGATGGACGTCTTGCAGCGCAGCTTGAGTGAGCGCCGCAAGCAACGCACGGGATCGGACGCGAGCAGTGCGCGCTCCAACGGAGAGTCGCGATCGCACCGTTCAAACGGGGTGGGGTCTTCAGCCGGGAAGCGGTCGCGCAAGAAGGTTGCCGTCGCCTAACTTCGTCCTCAGTCCCTCATGTATAAGAAGCTAAATAGGCAGGGCCAACCCAGCCCGCGCTCGAACAGACGTTCGTACCGCGAAGGAGCCGGTGTTGGCCTTCTACCAGTTGTGGCACGAGCGCGAGACGGCCGTCAGATGGCATCTGTCGACGTCAATCGCGGAATCCAAATTGCTGACGCGCACGGAGCGGCGCGTGCTCGTCTTTCTATTCTCTTACTATGATAAGGACAAGCGCCGGATCGACTATCCCGGCCACGATCGCTTCGCGGCTCGCCACCACATCCGCCTTGAGCGTCTTCAAGCGGCGCTGCTCGCGCTCGAGAGGGGCGGCTACGTGATGGCTGATCCGTTGCCGGCCAACGTTTTCGCATATATCCCCAACGCTTTGCTCATCCAAGAGGCGTTGGAACGGGCGCACGGCGCCTACCCGGAGCTTTTCAGCGCCTTCGACTCCCTCTAGGACGAGGGCGAAGCGCAAACTCGAGCGACTGTTTCTTGCGCGCCTCTCGTTTCCAAGGGTCGCCGTTTTGTGCCAGCAATGCGCGCACGTTCGCGATGGACCAGCGAGCGAATTCCGAATGGGGATCACGCGCCTTCTTGCGGACCATCGCTTCAACATCGCTCCATGCGAGCGGCATCGACACGGGCGCGCCCTTGCGCGCGCGCACGACATAGGGCGGAACGATGGTCTTGCCCTTGCCCACCTGCACCCAATCGATGTAGACGGTGCCGCGTGGGCGCTTGGCGATGGTGCGCTCCAGCGTCACCTGCCGCGGCCGCTCCTCGGCTAGCCCACGCGCGATGACCTCGGCGAACGCTTTGACCGTGTCGTAGTCGTGCTTGGGCGCAAGCGTCACGATGACGTGAAGGCCGGTGCCGCCCGACGTCTTGACAAGCGGACCCAAGCCCACGTGCTTCAGCATGTCGCGCAGCTCGAGCGCCACGGAGGCGAGTGTGGACAGCGAGCAACCCTCCCACGGGTCCAGATCGAACAGCGCGCAATCGGGATTATCCAGCGTGCCGACTTGCGACGTCCAGACATGCAGCGTGATCGACGCTAGGTTGGCGACGAACGCGAGCGTCGCTTCATCGTCGCATAAGATGTACTCGACGCTCGCATGTCTGCCGTACGCCGGAAGTTCGATCGTCTTCACCCAGTCGGGCGCGCCGCGCGGAACGTCCTTCTCGAAAAACGATCCCTCATCGATGCCGTTCGGGAACCGCTGCAGTGTCAGAGGGCGGCCGCGCAGATACGGCAACAGCCAGCTTGCCACGTCACGGTAGTACGCGATCAAGTCGCCCTTGGTGTAACCGTCAGCCGGCCACAGCACCTTGTCGAGATTCGTGAGCTTCACGCGCTTGCCGCCGATTGCGACGATCTGTTCCTTCGGGCTGCCGGGCGGCACCGTTTTCGCGCGGGAAGCCGTCGACTTGGGTGCTTTCATTTGACTGCCGACTTCCCGGCCTTGACGCTCAGCGGCACCGGGTCCTCGCGCACGCATTCCGTGGGCTTTTTGTCGTGGCGCAACCCCAGGAAAACCGGCTGGCGCAGAATCTTGTCGGTTGTCCACTCCCCGAATCGTATCTGAGCGACGAGCTTGGGCTTCAACCAATGCGAAGGGGAATTGGTCTTAGGCTTTTTCTCAAACGGGCAGCGATCGGTCTGCAAAGGCGCCATCGCATTCATGACATTTTGCAACCGCTCGCGGTCGAACCCGGTGCCCACGTGACCGGCGTAGCGCAGAACGCCGTCTTCATACAGGCCCAGGAGCAAGGCGCCGAACTTCTCACGGCTGCCGCGCGGCTCAGTCCAACCGCCGATGACGAATTCCTGTTCGAAATGCGTTTTGATCTTGAGCCACAGTTTCGTGCGCCGCTCGACATACGGTGCCTGACGTTCCTTCGCGATGATCCCTTCGAGCTCATGACTCTTGGCGAAGGCATACAGCTTCGAGCCGTTTCCGATGATGTGCTTGGAAAGCATGACGTGCGGCGAGACTGCGCGCAGCAGGCCTTGCAGCAGCGCCTTGCGCTCTTCCAAAGGGCGCTCGCGCAAATCCGTCTTTTTCGCGTACAGCAAATCGAAGAGGGCGAAGCGGACCGGCACCTTCGCCATCAAGCGGGGGTCTGGAGCGCGCCGGTTCAGCCGCTGCTGCAAAAGCTGAAAGGAAGACTTGCCGTCCTCGTCCATGGCGACGATTTCGCCGTCCACGATCACCGGATGCGCCGAGAACGCGAGGCGCAACGTCGCGAGCTCCGGGAATTGCACGAGGAGATCCTTGCCGCTGCGCGAGCTGATGACCGGATTTCCTGTCTTATTGACGGTCGCGATCGCCCGCACGCCATCCCACTTGATTTCGAAAAACCAATCATCATCGTCGAACGGCTTGTCGAAGAGCGTGGCAAGCATAGGGTGACGGATGACCGGTAAACCGATGGCTTAACGCCTGCTGCTCGCGGCCGGTCGGTTGGAGATCCATTGAGCGACGCGCCGTCCACGCGCGATATCGTCCAGCGTGCGTCCTGACTTCACCGATTCCGCATGATCGTCCGCATTCCACTCGGGGTCAGCGCCGGCATCGTTGTCCTTGACGAGCAGCCACGCGTTTTCTTCGCTGTTGCGGCCGCGCATGCGGACCAGCGTGAACATGCCGGTCAGCTTCTTGCCTTTGAGGATGAACTTGATCTTCCCGCGGCCGATCTCGAGCGCCGCGTCGGTACCCTCCGCCAGCTTGTAGGTGCCGCGGTCCCAGACGATGACTTCGCCGGCGCCGTAGTTTCCGGCGGGGATGACGCCCTCGAAGTCGCGGTAGTCATATGGGTGGTCTTCGACTTGCATCGCGAGCCTGCGGTCGACGGGATTGAGCGACGGTCCTTTGGGCACCGCCCACGACTTCAGCACGCCGTCGGCCTCGAGCCGGAAATCATAATGCAGTCGCGTGGCGCGATGCTTTTGCACGACGAAGCGCAGCGCGCGCCCTTGGCCGGGCAGCTTCTTTCCGGCGGGCTCGGGTGTGCGCTGGAAGTTCCGCTTTTCCGCGTAGCGGCGCAGGCTGCCGGTCGCGCGCTTTGCGGTTTGGGCGGCCGGTGTGGCGCCAGTTCGCTTTTGACCGCTGGGTGCTTTTGGCATCAGTCGTGCTGTGGTGAGCTCAAACGGTGGCGGGGGGCGCCAGCGCATGCAGCGCCTGTTGACGACTTGTGAACGTGGGGATGATCCGGTTGATGCCCGCGATGTCCAAGAGATGCAGCGTCCGAACCTGGTTCGTCACGAGGCTCAGGGATCCGGCCGCCCCTTCGATCTTATGTTTCATCGCGAGCACGGCTCCCAGCGCCGACGAATCCACGTAGCTGACTCGCTCCAGGCATACGACGAAGGTGCGATCGCCTCCGTCCACATAGGCGGCGATCATCTCCTTGAAGCGCGGTGCGCTGTAAATGTCGAACTCGCCGGACAGTTCTACGACTGTGGCGCCGGCGATGCGCTGCACCTGCAGGGTGAAATCCATGCTTCTAGCGAGCACCCCCCGATAGTCTTTGTACCGCGTGGCTCGACGGTTCAAACGAACAGGGCAAGGAAACGCCTTTGCGCGAACCAGAAGCACGCGTTCCGGCGACATAGCCAAGTGGTAAGGCAGGGGTCTGCAAAACCCCCATCCCCAGTTCGAATCTGGGTGTCGCCTTCATGATATGTCTTGATATGGCGTAGGGCCGGTTGCGTGGTGGTGACGATCTGCGAGTAGCTCCCAAAGATGCGGCGCGTGAGCGCGCCGATGCGATGCCCGGCAAGCCTCAAGATTCATCCGTCCTCGCAAGATCCGTACGAGACATGCCCGGCGTCGCTGTGCGCACCGCGGATCAGCTTGAGCGCCTCGCGATCTTCACGCTCAAGGATCTGCTCCGTCATTTCCCCTATCGCTACGACGATCTGCGCTCAGCGCCGGCCATCGCATCGATTCTGGCCAACCGGGATGCGCCGCAGGCCCAGGTCGCGGGCGAGGTCAACGCGGTCGGACGAGTCGTACGCGCCGCTCACGTGCGGCTGCGGGGCCGCATCCGTTCGAAAACGACGGCGACCATCGACGATGGCACGGGCAGCTTACAAGCAGTGTGGTTCGGCCGGCCTTACCTCGGCAATCAGCTGCGCGTCGACGCGAGGGTGTTCGTGCGCGGCCGCGTGGACTACACGTTGACCGGCGCCACAATGAACGTCTCCCGTCACCGCATCCTCAAGGACGATGAGGGCTACGAAGGGGAGCTGATCCCGGTCTATCCCCAGACGGCCGGCCTTGCAAGTCAAGAGCTGCGCCGGCTGATCATGCGCGCGCTGCGTGTGGCCGTCGGTGCGGACCCGGCGCTCGTTGAGCTCGATGCTCTGCCGGCCGGAATTCGCACACGCGAGCATTTTCCGGACGTGCGCACTGCGTTCTACGGAATCCATTCTCCCGCAACGCCTGAGGAAGCGGCGCAGGCGCGTCGACGGCTCGTATACGAGGAATTCTTCTTGTTGGCGCTGTCCTCCGCATTGCGGCGCGCGCAGCGATCAGCTGAGCCGGCGCCCGATCTCTCAGGCGTTGCCGGGGCAGCTGCTCGCGCTGAGTTCGACCACATACTCAAAAGCCTGCTGCCCTTTTCTCTGACGGGCGCGCAGGAACGCGTGACCGGCGAGGTCGTGAGCGACATGCTGAAGCGCTCGCCCATGAACCGTCTCCTGCAAGGCGACGTCGGCTCCGGCAAAACAGCGGTCGCAATCGCCGCCATGCTGCTGGCTCAGCGGGGCGGATATCAGTCGGCCTTCATGGCGCCGACCGAAGTGCTCGCAGCGCAGCAATTCAATAAGATCTCCGGTCTGCTTTCGCAAGCAGGCCTCAGGTGCGCTTTGGTGATCGGCGCTCTGCGCCGGGGAACCCGAGACGATATTTTGACCCAACTGCGCCGCGCCGAGCTGGATGCGGTGATCGGAACGCATGCGCTGCTCACCGAGGACGTGGAGTTCCATAACCTCGGCCTTGTCGTCATCGACGAGCAGCACCGCTTCGGCGTGCTGCAAAGGGCAGCGTTGCGCGCGAAGGCGCGCGGGTTGTCGCCGCACACGCTCGTCATGACCGCGACCCCGATTCCGCGGACGCTCGCGCAGACGGTCTACGCCGATCTGGATGTCTCGATCATCGACGAGCTTCCGCCGGGCAGAAGGCCCGTGAAGACGTACGTGCGCACGGCGCAGAGCAAGGGGAAGGTCTGTGAGTTCGTCCGAGCGGAAGTGGAAAAAGGCCGCCAAGCGTTCATCGTCTGCCCGGCCATCGACGAGTCCGAACGGGCCCTTCATTCCGCGGTGGCCCAAGCCCAGGAACTGCAGAAGACCGCGTTTGCAGGCATCCAGGTCGCGCTCTTGCACGGACGCATGGCGGTGATGCAAAAGGCCGAGGTGATGAAACTGTTCGCCGACGGGTTCATCAAGATCCTCATCTCGACGAGCGTCATCGAAGTCGGAGTGGACATCCCGAATGCGTCCGTCATGCTGGTGCTGGATGCTCAAGCGTTCGGTCTGGCGCAGCTGCATCAGCTTCGCGGCCGCGTGGGGCGCAGCGGCCAGCAGGCCTATTGCATCTTGATCGCGCCCGACGACGATGAGGAAGGCGCAAACCGGCTCCGCCTGGTGGCCGGCACGAACGACGGCTTCGCGATCGCCGAAGAAGACATGAAGATCAGAGGCTCGGGCGATCTGGCGGGCGTGCGGCAACACGGCGCGTTCGGGCTTCGGCTCGCGCACTTGCTGCACGACTATCCGGTGTTTCTCGCGGCGAAGAAGGCGGCTGACGCGCTCGTCAAGTCAGACCCGGTTTTGCGGCGGCCTGAACATAAGGCTCTCGCCGCCTTCGTCGCGGCGCAAGATCGCGATTCGGCGTTGCGGCTGAGCTCATAACAAAGGCAGAGGGCGATGCGCGAGCCGGCGTTTAACTAGCGGGCATGCGGCTTTCCGGAGGCGGACGCTCGGGCCAGACCCTGCAAGCTCCCAAGGGCAAAAAGACAAGACCGACGTCTGCCAAGGTTCGCGAGGCGCTCTTCGACGTCTTAGGCAAACGAGTGGAAGGGGCTCGCGTCTTGGACCTCTTCGCTGGCTCGGGGGCGCTTGGATTTGAAGCGATGTCTCGCGACGCCGGTTCGGTCGTCTTCGTGGACAGCGATGCAGCCGCGGTGATGGCCATCCGGCGCAACGCCGTGCGAGTATTGCCCGATTCGGATCGTTGGCGGGTTTTGCCGATGACGGCTATCCGCGCCCTGCGCAAGCTGCGAGGAACGTTTGACATCGTCCTCATGGATCCGCCGTACCAGCGGGGCGCCGCGGAGGAGCTGACCATGCTCATGCAGCGGGGCTTGCTGTCGGAACTGGCGATCGTCGCGCTGGAGCATCCAAGCGTCAAGGAGACGAAGATCCCGCCCTCGATGCGCGTGTTCAAGAAGACCAAGTACGGGGATACGGCGCTCACTTTTGCGATGGCGCGCACGGGCGAGCAAACGCTCCCGGAAGACACGGCCGAAGAGGTCAACCGGCAAGGCTCAGCGGCATCGCGGCCCGCGGCGTCGCGGCGACGCCGCAGCCGGAAATGAAGCGCCGCCGAGGCGGGGCCATCGTCGCCGACGCTCAACCGTCGGCAGACGGTCGGCAGGCCGCTGCGACGATCGCCGTGTACCCGGGCAGCTTTGATCCCGTGACCAACGGCCATGTCGATATCATCAGGCGTGCCGCTCTGTACTATCCACGGCTCATCGTCGCCGTATTGACCAATCCGAGCAAGTCGCCGCTCTTGCCGCTCCGCGAGCGGATGCTCTTGCTGCAAGAGGTGTGCGGAAATCTGTCGCACGTGGAAGTAGACTGCTTCGACGGTCTGCTGGTGGATTTCGTGCGGCGCCGCGGCGCAACCCTGATCGTCAAAGGGTTGCGCATCGTCTCCGACTTCGAGCACGAATTCTCCATGGCGCTGCTGAATAGAAAGCTGCGCGGAGGCGCCGACACGATGTTTCTGCCGGCCAGCCTCGAATATGCCTATGTCTCCTCATCGTTCGTCCGCGAAGTGTTCTCTCTGGGCGGCGATATATCCGAGTTCGTGCCGGCAGCGGTCTTGCGGGCGATGACTCGCATGCGCGTGCCGCACGCTGTCGAGCAGCGCAGGTCGGCCGGGCCCAAGCGCCTGGCGTTAGGAAGGAAGAAAGCATGAGCGTGTACCGCGTCATCGATAAGATGGAGAACGTCGTCCGCACGGGCCTATGGTTGCCGTTCGGCGGCAGGGTCGTCAACTCGGATCGCCTGTTGGATCTCATCGAGAAGTTGCGCAGCACCTTGCCGGAAGAGGCGACTCGCGGCAAGCCCTATGGGAAGTTGCCCGGCGATGCGCCGAGCGCAGCCGCCGGCAACGGGATGAACGCAACCGCATCGCAGACCCGCTTCATGTCGAAGCCGGGGCCGGCTGATGGTGGCGCGGGTTCCGAAGAAGAAGCCGCAAGCGCGCAGAGCAAGGCGGAAGCCATCATCAAAGAGGCGCAAGCGCGCTCCGCCGAGATTCGCAGAGGAGCCGACGAGTACGCCGATCAGGTGCTGTCATCGCTTGACGCGACGCTCGCGAAGGCGCTGGCGTCGGTGCAGAAAGGCCGCCAAACGCTGGCGGCGACCACCCCGAGCAATGGAGCCAAGACTCGGGAAACGAGCACTCTATAGGCGCAATCCCGCGTCTTGCCGCGTGGATGGGGGGCAGAAACAGCCTCGCCTCACGCCTGCTCTGGGTTTTGGCGATCGCCGCCGTCGTGGCCGCCGCCTTGCTGCTCATCCCGATTCCGTACATCATCTTCGGCCCGGGCGCAGCCGTCGATCTGAGCGCGGCGATCACCGTGCCGAGCCATCGCTCGCCGCCGGGCCGCTTTTATCTGACCGATGTCAACATCTTGCCGGGCCGGCCGTTTTTTTATGCGACAGCGAAGGTGTTGCCGGGTTTCGAGATCATCCGCCGCCGGGAGCTCGTGCCGCCGAGCATGAGCGATCGCGATCTCGACCGCTTTCTTGTCGACGCCATGAAGCAGAGCCAAGTAAACGCCCAAATCGTCGCGGAACGGGCGGCCGGACTTCCGGTCACAGCGAAATCGAGCTTCGTCGTGCTCAGGACCGTTCGAAAATCGCCGGGCGCGCGGTGCTTCCGGCCGGGCGATAAGATCACCGACGTCGGCGGACGGCGGCTCGTCGACGCTGATTCACTCGCCAAGGCGGCTACGGCGCTGCCCGCGGGCTCCAGCTTTGTGCTGGGGTTCGTGCGCGCCGGCCGCTTGCGTCACATCGCATGCGCCACGTTCAAATATCAGGGGAAGCCGCGTTTCGGAATCACGGGGCAGTTCCAAACTGAGGCGTATTCGCTGCCCGTGCACGTGAGCTACCGGCTGCCGAACATCAACGGGTCGTCCGCAGGGTTGATGTTCGCTCTGCAGATCTACCGCAGCATAACGGCAACGGACATATCAGGCGGCAGGGATGTCGCCGGCACCGGAGTGCTCGGCGTGGATGGCAGGGTAGGTCCTATCGAGGGCGCTCGAGAGAAGATCCGTGCCGCCATAAAATCGAAGGCAAGCATCTTCTTCGTGCCGGTCGAGAACTACGCGGCCATCAAGCACGTCGCGGGCATCGATGTCATCCCGGTGAAGAGCTTCGAACAAGCGTTAGGCGCGCTTAAGCGCGCCTCCGCCACTAAGTAACCGGCTGCTCTTCGGGGACGGCCGCCGCCTGCCAGGGCGCACGAGAGCGGCCCTTTAATATGGACCACACACTCTAAAGACCCGCTTTTCCCGCGGGGTCGTGATCTAGACCTCAGGCAGTCAGATGAAAATTTCCGTCGACCGGCTGTTCCATCCGGACATCGAAGCGATCGAGATCGAGCAAACGCTCCGCTTCCGGGAAGAACTCGGCCAGCGCTACCCAAATGGCGTGCGCCTCAACGGGCGGATCACCCATATCTCCCACGGAGTTCACGTGCACGGATCGATCGAGGGCAGCGAGCGCGAAACCTGCGTGCGCTGTCTCGAGCCCTTCTGGCGCGACACAAATATCTTGGTGGAAGAGACCTACAGCGAAGACGTCAAGCCGCAAGATGAGCTGTTCTCCGACGTGGCGCCCCTGACCGATCGGAGCATCGATCTCAGCGCTTTAGTCGCCCAACTGCTCGAGGTCGAGGAACCGCTTGCGCCAGTATGCAGGGAGTCGTGCGCTGGGCTGTGCCCGCGGTGCGGCGTGAACCGCAACGAGATCGCGTGCGGCTGCGCTCAAGATGCGCTCGACGAACGCTTGGCAGGCTTGGCAGTTTTACGGGACGAACTTTCCCGGGACGAAGAACTACACCGCCGCTAAGGATTTAGCCGGCGCCGGCACGTGATTTGAAAGAGGCGCCGCGCACCGCTTACCGCAGGCGATTTTTTGTGAGGTCGAAGAACCCCGTTCATGGCAAATCCGAAACAGAAACGAAGTAAGTCCAACAGCCGAAGCCGGCGCAGCAACTGGAAGCTGCAAGCCGTGAGCGTCAGCACCTGTCCGCAGTGCAAGAAGCCGCGCCGCCCTCACTTCGCGTGCGCGAATTGCGGCTATTA
Source organism: Candidatus Eremiobacter antarcticus (assembly GCA_003244105.1). GTDB lineage: Bacteria > Vulcanimicrobiota > Vulcanimicrobiia > Eremiobacterales > Eremiobacteraceae > Eremiobacter > Eremiobacter antarcticus. Next base: position 91,331 of record QHBK01000019.1, read on the forward strand.
CGACGGGCGCCTGGCGGTGAAGACGAAAGAGACAGTGCCCGCGACGCGTCCGAAGGGATAGCGCTTGACCGCATACGGCGCGGCGATCTCGGGTGTCGGCTCGTACGCGCCGCCTGGCGTGCTGACGAACGAAGATCTGGAGAAGCTTGTCGACACCACCGATGCATGGATCGTGCAGCGCACCGGCATGAAGCGCCGGCACATCATCGGTCCTGACGGCGCGACGTCCGACCTCGCTTTGCCCGCCGCCCAAGCGGCTTTGTCCGCCGCGGGCAAGACGGCCGCGGACATCGACTGCATCATCTGCGCCACCGCCACTCCAGACTACTTATTCCCCGCCATGGCATGCATCGTCGGTTTTCGGCTCGGTGTCGCCGGCAAGCCCGCCTTCGACATCTCGATCGCGTGCTCGGGATTCGTGTACGCGGTCACGACCGCAGCGTCTTTGGTGCGGTCCGGCGTGTATCGATCGGTGCTGGTGATCGGCGCCGAAACGCTCTCAAAGATCACCGACTACACGGACCGTGGGACGTGCGTGCTCTTCGGAGACGGCGCCGGTGCCGTCGTGGTCGAGCGCAGCGAGGAAGACTGCTTTCTCGGCAGCGAGCTCGGCGCCGACGGCACGGACCCGACAGTGCTGTATCTTCCCGGCGGCGGCAGCCGGATGCCGTTTAACACGAACGGGAAGTTCGCAGCCGAGCGCCTCGGCTACATCCACATGCAAGGGCAAAGCGTCTTCAAGTTCGCGGTCAACCAGATGGTGGCGTCGGTGCGCACAGCGCTGTCGAAGGCCGGTTTGACGACGGCAGACGTCGACTTTGTGGTTCCCCATCAGGCGAATCTGCGCATCATCGACGCGATGGTGAAGACGCTCGGGCTGCCGCCGGACAAATGCATCATCAACATCGCAGAGTACGGCAACACCTCCGCGGCTTCGATCCCTATCGCGCTTGCCGAGGCGGTCGCGGCGGGATCGATCCGCAAGGGGCACATCGTCGTCATGGTCGCGTTCGGCGGCGGCCTTTCGTGGGGAGCGATGGTGTGGCGCTGGAAAGACGCCAAGGTCGGAGCGCCGGCTCGCCAGACCGTTGCGGGAGCACTCGCATAGGGCAGACGCCGAAGATCGGGGTGGTCTTTCCCGGTCAGGGATCGCAAGTAACCGGAATGGGCGCCGATGTGGCCGCCCGCTATCCGGCTTCCCAAGCGTGCTTTGATCAGGCGTCCGAAGTCCTGGGATTCGACCTGCTCGCGTCCTGCAGCACCGCGACGCCGGAAACACTGCGGGAGACACGCCTAAGCCAGCCGGCGATCTTCACCGCCAACGTCGCGATCTACCGCGCGGTCGAAACGCTCGGGATGACGCCTGTCGTCTCTGCCGGACACTCCTTTGGCGAGTACTGCTCGCTCACGATCGCCGGCGCGCTTGCATTTGACGAAGCTGTCCGCATCGTCAACGAGCGCGGTCAAGCGATGGGAGAGGCGGCCGACGCAGCTCCGGGGACGATGGCGGCGATCATCGGTTTTGACGAAGCGCGGGTGGATGACATCTGCGCGCGAGTCCGGGAGAGCAGCGGCGGGCACGTGGAAATCGGCAACCTCAACACACCCGAGCAGATCGTCATCTCGGGCGACATCGCGGCCGTGACGGCGGCGTGCGAGCTCGCCAAGGCGGAAGGCGTTAAGCGCGTGCGCGTGCTCAACGTGTCGGGCGCATGGCACAGCTCCCTCATGCAAAGCGCCGCGCTTCGCTTTGGCGCGGCGGTGCGCACCGCCGAACTGCACATGCCGTCGTTCACCGTCGTCAGCAACGTCACCGGTGCTCCCTATGCGTCCGTCGAGGCCATGAGAGCGTCGTTGCTCGCGAGCTTGTGCTCGCGCGTGCGATGGCATGAGACCGCGTTGGCCGTCGCCGCCATGGGCGCGGATGCGATCGTGGAGTGCGGGGCAAGCGAGGTGCTCGCTCCCATGATGAAACGGCTGCCGGCTCTGAAGGAGACGCAGGTGATGCACGTCGCCGATTCAGGCGGCGTCGCCAAGCTCGAAGCGGCAGTGCTCGCGCGGCAGGCACATCTTGTCGACTGACATGCGGACCAGCCTCGCGGGTAAAGTCGCCGTGGTGACGGGCGCGGGTACAGGCATCGGCCGAGCGATCGCACACGATTTCGCCCGCGCCGGAGCGGTCTTGCTGTTGAGCGGCCGCAGGCGTGAACCGCTGGAAGCGGTGCAGCAGGAGGTTGCAGAACTCGGAGGAACCGCGCACGTGCATCCGGCCGACGTGTCCGACCCGGCGCAAGCGACGGCGCTGATCGACGCCGCCAAAGCGCTGACTGGCCGCGTCGACGTGCTGGTGAACAACGCGGGCAAGTCGTACGACGCGCTCGTGATGCGGATGAAGTGGGATGCCCTCGACGACACGCTCGCCGTCAACCTCAAGAGCATGTTCTACTTGTGCGCCACAGCGGGAAAGCTTATGCTGTCCCAAAAAGGCGGAGCCATCATCAACATCACGTCGGTCGTCGCGCTGACGGGCAATGCAGGGCAAAGCGCGTATGTTGCCGCAAAGGCGGGCGTCGTCGGCTTAACGAAATCGCTGGCCCAAGAATTCGGCTCGCGCAACATCCGGATCAATGCGGTGGCTCCCGGCTTTATCCAGACGGAGATGACGACGGCGCTGCCTGCGAGCGTGAAGGAACAGTACCAGGCGCGCATTCCGCTGAAGCGGTTCGGAGATGCCGACGAAGTCGCGCGCGTCGTCTCGTTTTTGGCGAGCGATGCGGCCTCGTATGTGACCGGACAGGTGATCGCGGTGGACGGCGGGCTCTCGTACCAATAGCGCCAGACCATGGAGGTAAGGACAGCTCGATGTCAGTGTTCGACAAAGTGAAAAAGTGCATCGTGGAGCAGCTCGGCGTCGACGAAGATGAAGTCACGCCGGAAGCGTCCATCACCGATGATCTCGGGGCGGACTCGCTTGACCAAGTGGAGCTCGTCATGGCCTTGGAGACCGAATTCAATCTCGACATCCCCGATGAAGACGCCGAAAAGATCAAGACGGTGGGCGATGCCGTCCGCTATATAGAAGAAGTCACAGAAAAAGCCGGCTAAGACCCTTTCACGCTCGTGCGGCGCCGCCTGATCGCGCACCCGCACATGTAGGATTCGATGTTTCAAACGCTCTCTGATCGCCTGGGCGCGATCTTTCAACGACTGCGCTCGCGTGGCAAGCTCACGGAAGCCGACGTGTCCGAGGTCTTGCGCGAAGTCCGCATCGCCCTGCTTGAAGCTGATGTGAACCTCAAGGTCGTGCGCGACTTCATCGCGTCCATCCGTGAGCGCGCCGTCGGCGTGGAAGTGACGGAATCGCTGACGCCGGCGCAAGCGGTCGTGAAGATCGTGCACGATGGGCTCATCGAGATGATCGGCCCGCAGCCCGCCCCCGTGCGCTTCGCGCCCACCGGACCGTCAGCGATGATGCTGCTGGGCTTGCAAGGCAGCGGCAAGACCACTCAGGCGGCAAAGCTCGCGCTTCGTTTCAAAGAGCAAGGCCGCCGTCCGCTCTTGGTGGCGTGCGACGTCTACCGGCCGGCAGCCATCACGCAGCTGAAGGTGCTCGGAGAGCAGATCGGCGTTCCGGTCTATGAGGAAGGTGCGGGCGACCCGGTCGGCATCGCCTCGCGCGCGTTGGCGCAAGCTCGCACCGTGGGCTACGGCGCCGTGCTGCTGGACACCGCCGGCCGGCTGCAGATCGACGAGCCGCTCATGCGAGAACTGGAGGCGATCAAAAAGGCCGCTTCCCCCATAGAGTCGCTGCTTGTCGTCGATGCGATGACGGGTCAAGAGGCCGTGAACGTGGCCACCACCTTCGACCGGCACCTGGACATCACGGGCATGATCCTCACGAAGGTCGACGGCGACAGCCGGGGCGGCGCTGCGCTTTCCATACGAGCGGTGACCGGCAAGCCCATCAAATTCATCGGAACGGGCGAAAAGGTCGGCGCCCTCGAGGAGTTCCATGCCGATCGTCTGGTCTCGCGCATCTTGGGCATGGGCGACATGCTGACGCTGATCGAGCGCAGCCAGCGCGTCTTCGATGAAACAAAAGCCAAGGAGATGGCGCAGAAGATCCGGCGCCAGACGTTCACGCTACAGGACTTCCTCGATCAATTGCGACAGATGCGCAAAATGGGGCCGCTCGCGGACATCGTGAAGATGATCCCGGGATTGGGCAAGCTGACGGCGGCGTCCAACATCGACGAGGGCGAAGTGTCGAAGATCGAGGCGATGATCTGCTCGATGACGCCGCGGGAGCGAACGGACCCCGCCGTCCTCAACGCCAGCCGGCGGCGGCGCATCGCACGAGGCAGCGGCACGCAAGTGCAAGACGTCAACCGGCTCATCAAGCAATTCGAAGCGTCTCGTCAGATGATGAAGCAGATGAGCCGCGGGCGCGGCATGGCCCGAATATGATGCCGAGCATATAATGGAAGAGAGGGACTGTTGAGCGTCAAGATCAGGTTGCGGCGCACGGGGGCCAAACGTCAGCCATCGTACCGCTTCGTCGTGGCGGACAGCCGGTCGCCCCGCGACGGCAGGTTCTTGGAGATCGTGGGCCACTACAACCCGCGGCGCACGCCGGTGGAGCTGGTGGTGGACGAAGACAAGGTGAAACGCTGGCTCGGACAAGGCGCGCAGCCGTCCGATACGGTCGCGCGACTGCTGGCCCAAAAGGGCCTGTACGACCAAAGCCTGCTGCGCATGCGCAAACCGCGTGCGGCCAAGAAAGGCAAGTCCTAAGATGTCCGAGCGTCCGCCAGATTATATCGATGTAGAGACCGAAGATGACTTGCTCGACGAGGAACCGATCGACGACGAGGAGCCCCTCAGCGAGGAAGAGTCGCTCATCGACGAAGAGGAGCCGCTGCTGGACGACGAGCCGATCGTCGACGAGGATGAGCCGCTGGCCCTGGAAGAGCCGCTCCCGCCGGGCGCCCGCAACGAGATCGCGGACGAGGCTGAAGAGGACTCGTACGAGGCTGAAGGCGCTGACGTCATCGGCCGGGCGGGGGCCGTTTTGAAGTATATCGTCGAGCACATCGTCGACGATCCGTCGCAGATCTCCATCGGGGCGACGACTGACGACCGCGGCCCAGTGTTGCTGCTGAGCGTGGCGGAGGAAGACCGCGGCAAGGTCATCGGCCGTCAAGGCAGGATCGTGCAGGCTATACGCACGGTCGTCAAAGCGGCCACCGTCGGGACGGGCGAGCGCGTCAGCGTCGAGATCGTCGACTGATTCTGCCTTGCTGACGGGCATCCAACCGGCTGAAGTGGTGGTCGGCCGCATCGTCGGCACGTTTGGGACCCGTGGCGAGGTGAAGATCGCCGCAGCAGACACGGACATCTTCCGCCCGGGGATGCGCCTTCGGTTGCACAGCCACAGCGAGGCAACGGCCTCGGAAGCAGAACTGCCGCCCGAGACGCGATCCGCTGTCATCGAGTCTGCCCGCCTTCACAAGAATGTGGTGGTGGCGCGCCTGCAAGGCGTCGATGATGCGAGTCAAGCTGCGGCGCTGCGCGGCGCGGCCGTCAGCGTGTCGCGCGATGCGCTGCCTGCGCTCGAAGCCGCGACATTCAGGGAGATCGACCTCGTCGGCATGCAGGTCATCGACGAGCGTCTTGGGTCATTGGGCGCGGTCCGCGAAGTGCTCGCCTATCCGGCGTGCCACATGCTCGTAGTCGGCAGCGCCCGCACGTTGGTGCCCATGCTCAGCGCTTATGGCATGACGGTGGACGCGCAGGCGCGCGAAATCCGCACCACCTTGCCCGAGGGCTTTGAAGAGCTGCGCTGAGCCGGCCGGGCGAGCCGCGCTCATCACCGGCGCGTCGAGCGGACTGGGATATGAGCTGGCGCGGCTCGCGGCGTTCGACGGATTCGACCTCGTGCTGACAGCGCGCGGCCAGCCTAAGCTGCAAGAGGTCGCAGACGAACTCATGACGGCGTGCGGAGTGCGCGTCCACGTGTTAACCAAAGATCTTTCGGACGATCGGGCAGCAGCGGAGATCCATGCAGCCACCGAGGCCTTGGGCGTCCGCATCAGCGTGCTCATCAACAACGCGGGCTTCGCGCAGTTTGGACCGCTCGTCGACAGCGACGTTGCGGAGCTCCTGTCTCTCCTGCATACGAATATGATCGCGCTGACCTTGTTGTGCCGGCTCTATGTGCCGGGAATGGTCAAAGCCAAGGGCGGCATGATCATGAACGTCGCATCCACCGCCGCCTTCCAACCAGGTCCGTTGATGGCCGCCTACTATGCGAGCAAGGCATACGTGCTGTCGCTGTCCGAGGCGCTGCATCTCGAGTTGGAAGGTTTGGGAGTGACGGTCACGGCGCTGTGCCCCGGGCTCACGCGAACGCCTTTTTTAACGCGCGGGTCGATGGCCCGATCCGGCTTCTCGAGCAACCGGTGGGTGATGGATGTTGCGCCCGTCGCTGCGGCCGGCTACCGGGCGATGAAAGCAGGCAAAGCCGTCTGCATTCCCGGCATTTGGAACCGCGTCTTCGGATTCGGCACCCGTTTCGTTTCGCGCTCAATCGCGGCTCGCGCGGCTCGGCGCGTGCAGGAGCGCAGGGGCGGCTAGAAGCGGTCCAAGAACTCAGCGATCGCCGCGTTCACTTCCGCCGGCTTTTCCGCTTGCACGATGTGGCCCGCGCCCGGAACGATGACGAGCTTGCCGTCCGACAGATGTTGTGCCAGATACTGTGAGAATTTTGGCGGTGTCATCTCGTCGAGCTCGCCCACGAGGATGAGCGCCGGGATCTGTATCTCGCCAAGGCGATCGCGCACGTCCCAGGCGTTGCACGCCGCATAATCTCGATGGGTCGCATCCCGCCCGACGGATCGATGCCACGCCTCCGCGCGGCGCCGCAGGTCGACGGAAGCGTTTGGGCTGAGCGCGTTGTCCACCAGCGTCTCGATGCTGCCCGGCCATCCGCCGTCGATCAGTGAAAAAAGGGCGTCGGAGACACGCAGCCGTGCGCCGGTTCCGATAAGGATCAGGCCGGCGGCCTGCTCCGGAAAATCCATCGCCCACTGAAGCGCGATCGCGCCGCCCAGTGAGTTCCCGCCGACGATAATCCGTGCACCGCCTTGAGCGGCGACCTGACGTGCGAGCCAGGAGGCCAGCTCTGCGACCGACGTGAGCGCCTCGCCGTCGGGGTGTCCTGGCAACAACAGCGCTTGGGAATCCGGAAAAGCTTCCGTTTGCGCTGCGAAGCTCTCGCCGGTGTATCCGGACCCGTGCAGCCAGAGGACCCTCACGGGGGCGCCCTTCCATGCGAAATCGACGGCTCCTAGGCCAGGTGCGCACACCCGTTCGTACGAACATACGTTCGCAATGGCTATGGCGATTCCGCTTAGCTCGGCCTTTTCGTCGCCGCTCGCTCCCGTCTCGGACGCCATGCTCGCGCAAGCCGCATGCCTCGAGAGAATGTCGACGCTGGCCGCGGTCGACTTGTGGAACCTCGCGTTTTCCGTCGTCGACATCGAAACCACGGGCAGCGTCGCAGGACGAGATGGCATCACCGAGATCGCCATCGTCGGCGTGCACGCCGGGCGGATCACGAAGCGATGGCGCACGTTTGTCGACCCGTGTCAGGCCATTCCGCGCTTCATCTCTTCGCTGACGGGCATCACGGATGAGATGGTCGCAGGCGCTCCCCGCATCGGCGACTTGCTTCCCGCGATCGTCGAATTGATCGGCGACGATATTCTGGTGGGGCACAACGTGCGGTTCGATGCGCACTTCATCGATACAGAATTGCAAAGGCATGGCCTTGCGCCGCTGAACAGCATCACGATCGACACCCTTGCGCTGGCGCGGCGCACCATTGCAGAGGTTCCCAACTACAAGTTAGGGACGTTGACGCGCGAGCTGGGCATTGATGTCGAGCGCCATCACCGCGCGCTGGCTGACGCGGATGCCACCGCGGCACTGCTCATCCATTGCGTGAAGCGGCTCGAAGATTGTGCGGTGTTCACGTTCGGCACGTTGCTGGATTTCTTGAAGGCGCGCGCTGTCAGCCGGCGCAAGCCGCTCGTCCGCAGACATGCACCATGCGCTGCCCAGTTGCCCGTGTGGACCTCGGTCTTGGTCGCGGAGCTGCGCGAAGTGCCGGCTCGGCCCGGTGTCTACACGCTGCGCGATGCTGCAAACGAGGTGGTCTACATCGGCAAGTCACGCAACCTGCGGCAGCGCTTGCGCGCATATGCGACCGCGGCTAAACCTGTCGGTCCCAAGCTGAGCGCTTTGCGCGCGGTCGTCGCTTCGTTGAGCTTCACCGTCACCGGGTCTGAGCTGGAGGCGCTGCTGCTGGAAGCGGAGCTCGTCCAGACGCACAACCCTCCGTTCAACGAGCGCCTGCGCAACTTCCGCGAATTCGGCTTCATCAAGGTCGAGCCCGGACCAGCCGGCCGGCTGTTGACCACCACGTCGCTGCGCGCCGACGGCGCGCGCTATTACGGGCCGTATCGCAGCCTGGGGGCGGCGGCCGCGTCGGTGGTCGCCCTGCAAGAGGCGTTGGGACTCCAAACCGATGCGCAGCTGTATGCGGACGGGCCGGTGCCCGCCGCGCAGCGCGAGGCTCTGCTGGACGACGCCGTGGCCTTCATCGAAGGATCGGCAGACGAGGTGCTGCTGACCGTGGCGCGCCGGCGCGACGAAGCCGCGGCCCGCTGCAGGGACGAACTCGCTGCGCGCGAGGAGCAACGCCTGGAGCGGCTGCGCCGTCTGCGAGCCCGGCATGCCGAGCTCGCGTTCGCGACGGGGCTGCACGCCATCGTACTGGCCGGTTCTCCCGAGCCTTCAGAAGAGGCGTGCTTTTTGTTCTGCGCCGGCCGCCTCGTCGCCCAAGCTCGGCTGCCTCGGCGGTTGCCTGAGCGCGCTCGGGCCCACGAGCTGATGTGCCGGATGCTGACGGAGAGTTTTCGTCCGGAGCTGGCGCCGCGCTGTTACGCCCGCCAGCAAGAGATCGACCAGCTCCATATCTTCGCGAGCTGGTACCGCGAACGCCGTGAGGCCTTGTATTACGCCCCCTTGCCCGAGCGCACGCCGGATTCGTCGGAAGCCGTCGACTGGGCGAACGCCGTTTTGGATGGCCGCCCGGTGGGGCCGCAGTCCCCGTGTTCCCACAGTTGCGCCTAACCGGCGGGGACGGCTGGCCCGGGGCTTGCGATTGCCGAAACAGAAGAGCAGAGGCGCGCGAAGGTGCAGCGTCGTAAAGACCTCGTCTGAGGGCGCCCGAGTTTTTCCGGGAGTTTTGCCATGAAGATGCTCCGCCTGATCCTTCCATGCGCCGCCGCCTTCGCGATCTCGTCGTTTGGCCTGCCGGCCATCGCGATTCCGCACGCGACCACGCCCGTGAACGACGCCACTCAAGACAAGCTCATCGGCACCGGCACGCTCGTCAAGATCGAGATGCTGCAGACGATCTCATCGGCGCACAGCAAAGCGGGTGACAAGTTCACGTTCCGCATCGTGCAAAACGTCATGGCCGGCAGCCGCGTAGCCATACCCGCCATGACTCAGGGCAGCGGCAAAGTGTTGGAGTCACGACCCGCTCGCGGTGGCCGAAATGACGGGCGCCTGCGCGTGGAATTCGATCCCGTCGCACTGGCCGACGGCACGAACGTAAAATTGGCGATCACGCGAGAGAGCCTGGTCGCTGATGAGAACGAGCACAACGGCACCGCGGGAAGCGTGGCCGAGATCGCCGACATGACCATCCCGGGATTCTTCATCCTCGACTTCTTGCGCAAGGGCGACAACATCACGCTGGGAGCCGGCGCCCCATTCCATGTCGCGGTCACCGAAGACGCGTTCTTAACCCAGTAAGACGTTTGAGCGCTGCGGCGCTGTAGACAGGACCGCGCTTTTAGCGCTGCGGCGCGTGCCCGACGACTCGATTGCGCAGCACGCCGATCTTCTCGATCTCGACTTCGACCACGTCCCCCGGCTGCATCGGTCCGACGCCGCTCGGCGTTCCAGTCGTGATGACATCGCCGCGTTCCAGCGTGAATGCTGCTGAAGCATATGCGACCAGAGCGGGAACGCTGTAGAGCATAGACGACGTGCGCGCCTCTTGCTTGAGCTCTCCGTTGAGGTAGGTGCGCAGTCGCAGGTCAGCAGGGTCGATGCCGCTCGTGATCCATGGGCCGAGCGGCGCGAACCCATCCATGCCTTTGGCCCGCGCCCACTGATGGTCGCTGCCCTGCAGATCGCGAGCGGTCACATCGTTGCAGACGGTGTAGCCCCAAATGCAGGCGTCCGCCTCTTCCTCCGAGATCGAGTGACAGCGCCGGCCGATCACCACCGCCAGCTCACCTTCATAGTGAAGCTCGTGCGTGAGCTCGGGATAGACGATCTCGCCGTCCGGGTGGTTGAGCGCTGAAGGCGGCTTCAAAAAAAGCAGCGGTTCCCGGGTCCTGACGTTCTTCATCTCGGCGATGTGGTCGGCGTAATTGCGTCCGACGCCGATGATCTTCGTCGGCGTGCAGGGCGCGCAGAGTGTCAGCGACGCCAGATCGAAGCGCCGGCCGTGCGTCGATATGAACACGTCGTCCGCGACCAAGCCTTCGCAGGGCGTTCCTTCGATCACGGCACGGGCGTGGTTGGTCGTGTGGTTCATCGCAGTGCGTTGCGGTCGGCAATTTGCGTTTGAGCGCGCCGCTTCCTCGACCAAAGGCGCCGCAACGGCTTTGGGGCAATAGACGGCCATGAACCGCATTCAAGACTTCGACTTCTGCGTGCTCGGCGCCGGCAGCGCGGGCTATGCAGCTGCGAGAACCGCGCGCGACATGGGCAAATCGGTTGCGGTCGTAGACTCGACCGGACCGTTGGCGGGCCTGTGCATCTTGCGCGGCTGCATGCCATCCAAGACCCTGTTGCGATCCGCGGAGTTCGCGCACTACATGCGCACCGGCGCGGAGCTTGGGATCAGGCCGAGCGGGGTCACGTACGACGTGCCCGCCATCGTGGCCCGCAAGCGGCGCATCATCGCGGACTTCGCACAGGACCGCGTGCGGGGCATCGAAACATTTCCGCTGTTCTTGGGTGCGCCCGAGTTCGCTTCCGAGCGTGAGCTCGCCGTCAACGGGGATGTCATTCAGGCGCGCAAGTTCTTGATCGCGACTGGGTCGATCATCAACCGCCCGCCGCTGCCGGGGCTCGCGGATGTCGGCTATCTCACGAGCGACGACATTTTGGACCTGGAGGAACTGCCGCGCAGCGTCATCGTGTTGGGCGGTGGCCCGGTGGCCTGCGAGCTTGCGCAGTACCTTGCCCGCTTGGGGGCGCGCACGACGATGATCCAGCGCAGCGCCACGCTGCTGTCAGCCGAAGACGCCGACGTCGGCGAGTCGCTTGCCGAGAGCTTGCAGAAAGACGGCATCAGCATCCATACCAAGGCCTCCGTGCGGCGCGTCGAGCGCTGCGCCGAAGGCAAGCGCGTCGTCGCCGCAGTGTCCGGCGCCGAGATACCGTTCGACGCCGCCGAGATCTTCCTCGCGCTTGGCCGCAGCCCCAACGTGGACGGCTTTGAGCTGGACGCTGCTAACGTGAAGTACAGCGTTGCGGGCGTGGAAGTGGACGACCATCTCCAGACGAGCAGCCCGCACGTCTACGCCGCTGGGGACGTCACGGGGCGGTGGGAGCTCGTGCATGTGGCGGTTCACCAGGGGGAGCTCGCCGCGCACAACGCCTTCGAGCGGAGCCCCGAGTCTATGGACTGGGATCTGCAGTCGGCGCGCGCCGTGTTCACCGATCCGCAAGTCGGCATCGCCGGCCTGACGGAACGGCAATGCGAAAAGCGCGGCATCGAGTTCGAGAAGGCAGTCTTTCCGTTCGCGGACTTAGGCAAAGCGATCACCGCAGATCTCACCGACGGGTTCGTGAAGATGCTGGCCACGCCGGGCGGCCGCATCCTGGGCATAGCGATCGTGGGCGCTGAGGCGTCCAATTTGATCCACGAGGCGATCGCGCTCGTGTATTTCAAGGCGTCAGTGCAGGACGTGCTGCAGATGCCGCACCTGCATCCCACGCTCGCCGAGATCATCAGCTATCCGGCCGAAGAGCTGTGCGAGCGGCTGAAACATCATAAGCATGTCCTCGTCACGCCCTAGCGGGCGTGCGCGCATGCGTGCGCGTGCCGCAGATGTCGCGCTGTACCGCGAGCCTGAGTTGTACGACGTCGCGTTCGGATTCCGCGACGTCGAGGCCGAATGCACAGCGCTGCTCAAGCTGTGCGCCGCCCACGGCGTCGCCTCTCCGCGGCGCGTCCTCGAGTTGGCGTGCGGCCCGGCGCATCACGCGCGGGAGATAGCGCGTCGCCGGATCTCAAGCGTCGGCATCGATATCAGCGCGGCGATGCTGGCGTACGCTCGGACGCTGTGCCGCAGAGATGGTGTGACGGTCGCGTTCAAGCGCGCCGATATGCGCACGTTCCGTCTGGACGCGCGCGCCGATGTGGCGCTGTGCCTCTTCGACTCCTTCGGGCATTGCGTGAGCGACCGCGACGGCATCGCCGCCCTGCAGCGCACGGCCGACGCGCTCCGCCGCCACGGACTGCTGTTCTTGGAGCTGTCGCACCCGGCCGATTATTTCAGCAACGGGCGGTCGCGCACGCTGGATCGATGGACTGAGCGGCGCGGACCGCTGTCGGTCAAGACCAAGTTCTTGGTCACCCGCATGGATGCGGCGGCCGAGACGTTCGTCGCCCGCGTGTCCCTCGAGGCGCGCACCCGGGCGAACGGTCGCAAGACGGTGCGCCGCCTGGCCATGCGCTGGCTGCACCGCATGTGGATGCGCAGCGCGATCGAGTATGTGGCGCTCGCGAGCGGCCGTTTCGAGATCGCTGCCTGGTACGGCGATCTCGATCCGGCGGTTCCGCTTAGCTCGGGCCCGCAAGCGTGGCGAATGGTCGCCGTGCTGCGGCGGCGTTAAATCATGCCGGCGACCAGAGTCGTGTGTCTCTCCCGCGTCTGGGCGGCTGAGCTCGACGCGTTGCAGGACATGTTGCCGTCCGACGTGCGCTACAGCGCGGTCGATATGGATGACGCTGCCCGCCGCGATGACGCGATCGCCTCGGCCGACGTCCTAATCACATCGGTCTTCACTCGCGAGATGGCTGAGCGCTGCAGGAATTTGGCGCTGCTGCTGTGCCCGGCAGCCGGCACCGAGTACATCGACCGCACAGCGCTTCCACCGCACGTCCGCTTCGAGAAAACGGGGTGGGTCACGAGATCGCGATCGCCGAGTACGTGATGGGCGCGCTCATCGCGCTGCGCCGGGGCTTCATCGATGTGGATGCCGGCATGCGCCGCGGTGAGTGGCGGGGCGGCTTCTTGGGACCGGGCGACGTTTATGAAGAGCTTTACGGTTCCCGCCTGGGGCTCATCGGTTACGGGCGCATCGGCGCCCGCGTGCACACACTTGCAGCCACCTTCGAGATGCGCTGTGGCGCGGTTACCCTTCACCCGGGCCGCCTGCGCAATGCGGCGCCGGCGTTGGACACGATCGGAGACATCGGCCAGGCGGCCGATGTAGACGCCCTGGTAGCCTGGGCCGATGCGCTCGTGATCTGCTGCGAGCTGTCGCCGATCACCGAAGGACTGATCGACCGGCGACGGTTGAGCCTGATGAAAGAGACTGCGCTCTTGATCAACGTGGCGCGAGGCGCGATCGCGGTGGAAGCCGACCTCTATGAAGCACTGCGCGACCGGCGCATCGCGGGTGCGGCGATCGACGTGTGGTACAAGTATCCTGAGCGCTCCGGTGAAAACTCTACGCCTTCGCGGCTCGATTTCAGCGCGCTTGACAATGTTCTGATGACGCCGCATTGCAGCGGCTGGACACGCGGGTTCAAGGGCAGGCGTCTTGCATGGCTCGCGAACGCCATCGCCGATTTCCGTCGGCAACGGCAGAGAGAAGCGTGACTTAAAGCAACATGATCGGCCGGTTTGTTCGGCGGGTATGACTTGCGACAGGTTAACGCTCTTTGCCGATGAGAGGAGAACGGGATGCCCGCCAAACGTGGTCCGAAACGAGGAAGCTCGAGCTCCAGCAGTTCGAAGGGGAGCAGCGGCTCGAAGACCGGAGGCCGCAAGAAGTCGAGTTCCTCGAGCAAGTCATCGAGCAGCAGCTCAGGCCGCGGCTCAAAATCAAAGGGGCGCGGCAGCAAAAGCCGGTAGTCCCCGACTTTCTTGGTCCAGCAAACGCCGTGCTCGCTCGAACACGGCGTTTAGCATTTCCTGACTGAGTTTGCCAGTGTTCGTGTTCTGCCGGCTCGGGTGGTAGGAGCTGAGCAGAACGAGCCGGGGACCGGCAGCGGCTTGCAACTCGTATTGAAGGTCGTGACCGAACTTGGGCTTGGCGCGGGAATCGTGCAAACCGTAGCCCCGCCGCTGCAGCTGCCGGACGATCACGTCGAAGGCGATCTGTCCGAGCGCCACAACCACTCGCACCTCGCTGAGCGCGTTCAGCTCGCGCTCGAGGTGTACGGAGCAATTGGAGATCTGGCGTGGCGTGGGCCTGTTCCCCGGCGGCGCACAACGCAGCACTGCCGTCATGTAGCAATCCACCAAGCTGTAACCGTCGTCGCGTCTGCCTGAATAGGGTTGCGTGGCGAACCCAACCGGGTGCAGCGCTCGCGCGAGCCAGTTCGCGGAGCCGTCGCCCGTGAACATACGCCCGGTCCGGTTGCCGCCGTGCGCCGCAGGCGCCAGCCCGACGATGAGCAGCCGCGCGTGCGGGTCGCCGAACGGCGGAACAGGCTTGCCCCAGTACACGTCGGAGGCGAACTCGCGCTTGCGCTCGCGCGCAATGGAAGCGCAATATGCGCGCAGCTCCGGGCAGCGCGCGCATCTGACGACGCTGCGCTGTATGGCAGAAAACGTGTCGCTATCCATCGGCGTGACGCCGTTCGATCGGCGAGCGGTCGCCGATCCATTGAGCCGGCACGATCGCCCAGTACGTGGCCATGGCGTTGAGCTGACCAGAATACTCCACCCGCAAGCGCTGAAACGTCGCCCACCCCTCCTGGGCATTGACGAGAGCATAGCCGGCGGCAGCCAAGCGCTGGCGAGCCGACTCGTACTCGCCAAACTCGACCCCCACATTTGGTCCGCCGTTCACACGGAAATACTTCGCGATGTCGTTTGTGAGGTGCGATCCGACGTTGTGCATGAGCACTGCTTGTCCCCGCGGCACGCCTTCGATGGAAGAGATGATGAGCGTCGATGCGTCGAGCATGGCGCCCAAAGCGGCCAGCCACGAGACGTCGACGTGGCTGGAGCGGAAAAACGCTAGAATCGGATAGGCCAGGTGGGTATCCAAGACTTCGGCCGCCCACTCTTGGCCTCGCTTGAACAGGTCGGGCAGGTCGTCCACCAGCAGCAAGCCCGCGTGCGTCTCCAGGAGCGAGACCCCTGAGGCCGGCGCTCCGCCGCGCGCGTCGAGCGTCACGACGAACACTTCGCGCCGCTGGAACGATGCGAACAGAGAGAAAAGGAAGGTCAAGACGATAGCGACGGTGCCCAAGCCGGCGGCGCCGGCGCTGAGAGCGAAGAACCTCGCAGGACCGGCGGTGGCGACGATGTCGCCGAAGCCGATGGTCAGCAGTGCCGTCCCCGCGAAGTACGCCGCGTCACCCAAGCTGCCGAGCGGAGGTCGCATCTCGGAGCGCAAGCCGTAGAACATCAGCGCATAGCCGAAGATGAGCGCGATCAACCACACGATGAGCAACAGGATGACGTTGAACGGCGCGAACATCGCCAGAAAAGCGTCTTGGCGCTCCGCCGGCTGCATGCGCAGACCGGCACTGCGCCATGCGGCCCACGCGTAGCGTATGAGACGGGGGCTGACGCGCCAATCCCAGCGAACCGCTCGAGGCACGACGACCGAGGCGAAGACATCGATGAGGATGAGGGTGACGATCAAAAGCCCGGCGGCGACCAGCGCGAATTGCGATGCTGAGGTTATGGCCTTTCCTCTCTAGAAGGGGCTGCGCTGTTGCATGGTCATGAGTAGCGACCACCGGTCGACACACCAACCGATCATACGGACCGTACGGCTGGCGCTGCGCGAGTTCGCATCGTCAGATTTCGATGAGCTCTACGCCATGTTCAACGACCCCTTGGTCATGCGCTACTATCCTGCGTGCAAAAGCCGGCAAGAGACGAGGCGTGGTTGGACTGGGCCGCCTCATCCTATGCAAAGAACGGTCATGGGCTGTGGGCGGTCGAGTTCAACGAGACTGGGCTTTTCGCAGGTCAGTGCGGGCTCATCTCTCAGGTGGTCGAGGGCATCCCCGAAGTGGAGATCGGCTATCTCCTCAAGAGCTGCTACTGGCACCACGGCTATGCCACCGAGGCGGCAGCAGCTTGTCGCGATTACGGATTCCACGCATTAGGAAAAGATTCGCTGATCTCGCTTATCAGGCCGGAGAACACACCATCGCGCCGGGTGGCCGAACGCGTCGGCATGACCATTGAGAAGAAGACACTGCATCGCAAAATCGAGCACTTCCTCTACCGGCTCAGACGCCCGCTTGAGAGCGGCTAGCCTAGCTCGTTAGGAGCAGCCCATGCTGCGGCCGCAGCTGTCGCACACGTAGCACGTGCCGTTGCGGCGCGTCAGCGATCCGCACACGTCGCACATCGGCGCGTCGCCCATGAGGGACGCCATCTGCGCCTCCCGTGAACGCAGCGCGTTGAGTTGGGCGGCCACTTGCGGGTTCGGCGGCGCAGCGGCAGCGCGGTTCTTTGCTTCAGACCCCGCGCGACCGTTGGTCTTCTTTGCGCCCACGCCTGAATTGCCGGCTTGCGGCTCCGCCGCAGCCGGCTTGGCAGAGCGCAGGTCGTCGAGCGCCTGGGCAGCGCTGACGCGCGCTTCGAAGTCCCCATGCGCGTCTTCGCCGGCGTGCGTTTGATCGACGTCTTCGTCTTCAGGCTTGATCTGCACGAAATCGGTGCGCTTGAGATACTCCATGCCGAGCACGCGGAAGATGTAATCGACGACGCTCGTGCAGTGCTTGATGTTGGGGTGATCGACGAAGCCGTTGGGCTCGAAGCGCGTGAAGATGAACTTGTCGACGAACTCCTCGAGGGGCACGCCGTACTGCAAGCCGATGGAAACGGCGATGGCAAAGCAGTTCATGAGGCTGCGGAAGGACGCGCCCTCCTTATGCATGTCGACGAAGATCTCGCCGAGCGTGCCGTCGGCGTATTCGCCCGTCCGCAAGAACAGCGTATGACCCGAGATCTTCGCCTTCTGAGTCCAACCTCGCCGCTTGGCGGGCAGCCGGTTGCGCTCGAGCGCTTGTGCGACCTTGCGCTTGAAGTCGGTGTTGGTCGCGTTCGCCAAGATGCGTTGGGCGGCAGCAAGGATCTCGTCCGGCCGCAGCTCCTCGGCCCGCTGTCGGCGTGCCTCCTCGAGCTGCCGAGCGAACTCTTCAGAAAGCGCGAGCTGTCGGTCCGAGCCTGTGTCCTTGTCCGACTTGTTCGAGAGCGGCTGCGAAAGCTTGGACCCATCTCGATACAAGGCGATCGATTTCAGTCCGAGGTCCCACGAGCGCATGTAGGCCTCTTTGATGTCGTCGACGGTAGCCTCGTTCGGAAGGTTGATCGTCTTGGACAAGGCGCCTGAGATCATGGGCTGCGCTGCGGCCATCATCCGCACGTGGCCCATGTGGTGGATGAAGCGGCGCCCTAACCGGCCGCATTTGTTGGCGCAGTCGAAGACCGCGTAGTGCTCCTCCTTGAGATGCGGCGCGCCCTCAACAGTCATGGTGCCGCACACATAGTTCGTCGCAGCCTCGATCTCGTCGCGCGTGAAGCCGAGGTGCTTGAGCAAGTCGAAATCGGCCGCCTCGTACTGCTGCGCGCTGAAGCCCAAGCGCTGCAGCGACTCCTCCCCCAGCGTCCACTGGTTGAAGGCAAAGCTCAGGTCGAAGACGGTGGGCAGCGCCTTCTCGATTTTCGCGATGTCATCGTCGCTGAAACCCCGGGCGCGCAATGTCTCCGCGTTCACGTAAGGAGCGCCGTACAGAGAACCGGAGCCGTTGGCGTAGCGCACGATGTCGGAGATCTGCTCATTGCCATAACCCAGGTGGCGCAAGGCAAGAGGAATCGACTGGTTGATGATCTTGAAGTAGCCGCCGCCCGCGAGCTTTTTGAACTTGACGAGCGCGAAGTCGGGCTCAATGCCGGTGGTATCGCAGTCCATGAGCAGCGCAATGGTGCCAGTGGGAGCGATGCAGGTCGCTTGCGCGTTGCGATAGCCGTATCGCTCCCCCAGAGCCACGGCGCGGTCCCAACATTCGCGCGCCGCCGACAAGATATACGGCGGGCATAACCCCGCGTCGACGCCCATCGGCACGACCGAAAGGCCTTCGTACTCGGACGCAGCCGCGTTATACGCCGCGCGTCTGTGGTTGCGCATGACGCGCAGCATCGGTTCCGCGTTCTCTTTGTATCTCGAGAACGGACCCAGGTGTGACGCCATCTCAGCCGAGGCGGCGTATGACTCGCCCGTCAGAATGGCGGAGATGGCGCCGGTCAACGCAAGCGCGCGCGGCGAATCGTACGGTATGCCGGAGACCATGAGCAGCGTGCCCAGGTTGGCGTAGCCGAGACCGAGCGTGCGATACTCATAGGACTTGCGCGCGATCTCCGGGCTGGGGAACTGCGCCATGAGCACCGAGATCTCCAACACGATCGTCCACAGCCGGCAGGCGTGCTTGAGGCCGTCGATGTCGAGCCGGTTGTTCTCGGCGTCGTAGAACCTCATCAGGTTGATGCTGGCTAGATTGCACGCGGTGTCGTCCAAGAACATGTACTCCGAGCACGGGTTGCTGGCTCGGATGCGCCCGCCGGCCGGACACGTGTGCCATGAGTTGATGATGTCGTCGTACTGGATGCCCGGATCTGCGCACGCCCAGGCGGCCCGCGCGATCTCATCCCACAGGTCTCGCGCGCGCACGCTGCGAGCGACCGTCTTATCGCGCCGCCACAAAAGATCCCAAGAGCCGTCATTGCGCACCGCGTCGATGAACCTGTCGGGAATGCGCACGGAGTTGTTCGAGTTCTGCCCCGAGACGGTGTTGTATGCCTCGCCCTCATAGGCGCTCTCGTAGCCAGCGGCGATGAGCGCGGCCACTTTCTTCTCTTCCTCGACCTTCCAGTTGATGAACTTCTGGATATCGGGATGATCGATGTCCAAAATCACCATCTTGGCGGCGCGCCGCGTGGTGCCGCCGCTCTTGATGGCGCCTGCGGCTCGGTCTCCGACGCGCAAGAAAGACATGAGCCCGCTGGACGAGCCGCCGCCCGACAGCTTCTCCCCTTCAGCGCGTATGTTGGAGAAATTCGAACCGCTGCCGCTCCCGAACTTGAAGATGCGCGCTTCCCGCACCCATAAATCCATGATGCCGTTGTCGTTCACGAGATCGTCTTCGACCGATTGGATGAAGCAGTTGTGCACGACCACGTTGTTGGCCAAGAAGTTGTGGCTCTCGGTCTCGATGTCATAGACGAGCTGCTCGCCCAGCAGGCGCATGGACGTCACGGCGACCTCGCAGAGCGTCGGTGCGACCAGCGTGGATTGCTTCCCGCGCATCCAGCGTTGCAGCTCTTGCACCGCCGTGCCGCCGGTCGAGGTGGCGTCATCGTGCACCACGAGCGACCCCAGCAACTGCGAGACCTCGGTGTCAAAGCGGCGCAGGAGCTTCGCGCCCACTTCCAACTCATCCACTCTGCTCCAGATTTTGCCCAACACCGGATCGGAGACCAAGACTCTGTGATCGGCCGTCGCGTCGAGAAACTTCCCGAACTCGAGCTCGATGCGCCATACCGGTTTCACGCCGTTGTTCTTCACGGCGACGATCCTCGTGGTAGCGTCCTTGTCATAGACGGTCAGACCGATTAGGTTGCGGCTGCAGATCTCGCCGATGGGCATCGCGCCCTCAGGCGCATTGATCTGAGCGTCGCCCGGCAGGCACGCGTGCGGTTGCGGATGAGCGTACGAGTCCGTCGCTCGCACGAGATCGACGGTGGCAGGATCGACGTAGTAGTGTCCTTGCGGCGGTCCGGTGATGCCGTACGCGTACGAAAGGCCGGTGTTGAACCACTGCGGCGAGTTCGGCGCGGCCATCTGGTGGATGAGCATGTGGCTGATCTCAGCGTCGAAGGCGGCCGCGTCGTCGTCGGAATCGAAGTAGTCGTAGCGCCGTCCCCAATCGGTCCAGCAGCCCGCCATGCGGCGTATCACCTGACGCGCCGATGTCTCCCGTCCGAGCGTTCCATCAGGTTGGGGAACGCCGGCCTTGCGGAAGTATTTCTGCGCCAAGATATCGGTGGCGACTTGCGACCACTCTTCGGGCACTTCGATGCCGCGCAGCTCGAACACGACGGTGCCGTCCGGCTCCCGAATGACGGACTCGCGCGTGCTCCAGCGCAGCTCGTCGAGGGGGTCTGTGCCTGCTTTGGTAAAGCGGCGTTGAATCTTCATCGATTTCTTTGGCCTTTCAACCGGCGACCGTCTGATCTGTCCGAGCACACGTACGTTCGAGCAGCGGAAGAGACACCATCTATAGTGGTGAGAGGTCGACTTTTACACATTATATAGCCATTCAGGGCGGTGCGCAACAACTTTCTCGAACGCTCGTTCGTACTCATGGCGTGCCTTATGCTACGGCGCATCGGCGGGTTTTCCTCACTTTTCATCCACCGAATGCACGGGTTGCGAATATCCCGCAAGCCGAACTCCTGGGGCAGCCGAGCGCTACCGCCGAAGCACGCTCACGGTGAAGAAAAAGACAAGGGTTGCAAAACCGGTCTCAAGCGACCGCCTGTCCGCGCCGCGCGCTCTCGGTCTGTTGGCGTCCCCTAGGGCCAACGGCAGCGTGCTGCGCAAGCCGGGCCAAACCGTGAGCTTAGCGCTGGCGCAGTTCGCGCCGCGCAAGGGCGATGTCGAAGCGAACCTGCGCACCGTTGAGGGAATCCTGGCCTCGATCGCAGCAGAGGCGGCCGGCTTTCCGGATGTGGTGGTATTCCCCGAGACCTGTCTCTCAGGGTATTTCGTTGAAGGCGGGGCGCGCGAGGTGGCGCTCAGCGCGCGCGAGCTCGACCGGCGTCTGCAGAAGATCGCCCGGGCCGCCTGCGCGGGCAAGCGAACCTCGTTCGACGTCGTCATCGGCTTCTACGAAGACGACGGCGGCAAGCTGTACAACAGCGCCGCCTACCTGACGTTGGGAAAGGCAGGCAGCATTCGCCACGTGCACCGCAAGCTGTTCCTGCCGACGTACGGCATCTTCGACGAAGAGCGGTTCGTGTCACGCGGCCGCAGCATCAGCGCCTTCGACACGCCTCACGGGCGCGCGTGCATCCTGATCTGCGAAGACGCCTGTCACGCCGTTTCCCTGACCGTAGCCGCATTGCGGGGCGCGCAGATCATCTACATACCAAGCGCCTCGCCCGGACGCGGGTTAGAATCGTCCGAGCCCGCCAACGTGCGGCTGTGGCGCGACATCACAAGAGTCGCCGCAGCCGAGCACGGCGTGTTCGTCGCATACGCCGGTCTCATCGGCTTCGAGGGCGGCAAAGGCTTCACTGGAGCATCCAAAATCGTCGGCCCGTTCGGCGATCTCCGCATCGAAGCGCCATTCGACAGCGCTGCCATCGCGCGAGCGACCATCTCGCTGCAAGACGTCAGCGTCGCGCGCGCCGCGCTGCCCGCGCTTGGCGATCTCGAATCGAACCTAGCCGAGTTCAGCGCGATGTTCGAACAGGAGATGATCCGCCGCCCTGAACGCAGAGGCCGCCACGTCAACAGCTGACACCGCGATGAACGCCTTATGACCGGTGAGCGAAACGGTTCGCCCATTTTCTACCCGGTCGGCGCGCCGGCGGATCCGCTGCGGCTCGATCCGGCTCTCGTCGAGCGCTGGCTGGTGGCGTTCCTCAAAGACGAGATCGTCCGGCGCCGAGGAATGGCCAAAGCCGTTATCGGCATCTCCGGCGGCGTGGACTCGGCCGTAGTCGCTTTTCTGTGCGCCAAGGCGCTCGGACCGAATTCCGTCATCGGCGTGAGGATGCCGTACGCGACGTCGAGCAAGCAGAGCCTGGGTCACGGCGGGTTGGTCATCGCACAAACGGGCATCAAGGATCTCGTCGTGAACATCAGCGACGCAGTCGACGGATATCTTCGGCTCGAGCCCGACGCCTCGCAGCGCAGGCGTGGAAACGTCATGGCAAGGGTTCGAATGGTCGTGCTGTTTGATCAAGCAGCGAAATGCGCGGGGCTTCCTATCGGCACGGGGAACAAGTCGGAGCGCATGCTCGGCTACTTCACGTGGCACGCCGATGACTCGCCTCCGATCAACCCCATCGGTGACTTGTTCAAAACTCAGGTCTGGCAACTCGCCAAGCACCTGGGTGTGCCGCGCGTCATCGTTGAGAAGCCGGCCACCGCCGACTTGATCCGCGGGCAGACCGATGAGGACGATCTCGGCATCAGCTACGAGCGCGCGGACCGGATCCTACATCTCCTATTGCGGGGATATACCGGGGCTGATATCCTCGATCGAGGTTTCGAAAGGGCGGATGTTGAGATTGTGAGCGCTAAGGTCAACGCGACGCATTGGAAGCGCCATTTGCCCACCAATGCCGTCGTTTCCGAGACCGCCATCAACGAGTTCTATTTGCGGCCGGTCGACTACTGAAAAGAAGGAAGAACCATGCCCAGGTACCTGCACACATCCATCTTCGTGAATGACATGGATGAATCGATCGATTTCTACACGCGCAAGCTCGGGTTGCGGCTGCTCGACAAGGCGCATTTCGAAGGCAACGCCGATATGGCGTTCGTGGGAAATGATTGGAACGCGTACATCGAGCTGGTCTACGACCTTGAGGAGCACGAGCCGTACCAGCACGGCAACCGGTACGAGCATCTCGCGCTCGAGGTCGACGGCGACTTAGGCGAGCTGTGCGAGCGCTTGCGCAAGCAAGGCGTGAAAGTCATCAAAGGCCCGAAGAAATCGCCCAGTGGCTCGCGCTCGATCGCCTTTGTCGAGGATCCGAACGGCATACCCGTGGAGCTGCTCGAGCCCAAGAGAGTCGGCGCATAGTTTTCGATGGCCACGGCGGAGATCATTACCGTCGGCACAGAGCTGCTGCTCGGCCAGTTGGTGGACACCAACACGGCCGCCATCGCGGCAGCGCTCGCCGAAGCGGGCGTGGACGTCTACCGGCAAACCTCGGTGGGAGATAACGAGTCGCGCATCGCGGCAGCCGTCGGCGAGGCGCTGAGCCGAGCGGACGCCGTGATTTGCGCCGGTGGTTTGGGGCCGACGGTCGACGACATGACGCGCGAGGCGGTAGCCGCTGCCGCACATCTGCCGCTGCAACTGGATGAGCCGACGCTCGCCGATCTGCGCGCTTTTTTCGCCGGCGTCAACCGTCCGATGACGGAAAACAACGCGCGCCAGGCGATGTTCCCGCAAGGCGCCGACATCTTGCCCAACCCCAACGGCACCGCGCCTGGGTTTGCCCTGGACGTCGGGGCGAAATGCGTCATCTCACTGCCTGGACCGCCGCGCGAGATGACGCCGATGCTGCACGATCACGTCATGCCGCGCCTGAAACGAAGATTCGGACTTGACTCGGTCATTGTGACGCGCGTCTTACGCACGGTGGGTATGCCGGAGTCGGAGCTCGATTCGCGTATCAGCGATCTCTTCCGCGCGAGCATCAATCCGAGCATCGCGGTGCTGGCGCATCTCGGCCAAGTAGATGTGAAGCTGACGGCCAAGGCGCGCTCGCTCGAGGAGGCGCTCGCGCTCATCAATGATCTCGAGCCGCAAGTCCGCACCCGCATCGGCGACTTCATCTTCTCAGGCGATGGCCAGACATTGCCTCAGGCGCTCGGCGCCGCTATGCGCACGCGCGGCTGGACGATCGCGAGTGCGGAGTCCATCACCGGCGGCATGATCGGCAATCTCCTCACGTCCGCGGCCGGCTCGTCGCAGTACTATGCCGGCGGCACCATCGCCTATTCCGATGAGGCGAAAACGTCGACGCTCAACGTGGCGCCCGAGCTGATCGAGCGTCACGGCGCCGTGAGCGAAGAGGTCGCCATCGCGATGGCGATCGGGGCGCGCGAGCTTTTCCACACCACGCTCGGTATCTCGACGACCGGCATCGCGGGTCCCGGCGGCGCTCGCCGCGATAAGCCGCTCGGCCTCACCTACATCGCTCTCGCGAAACCGGGCAGCGACGTGCACGTCGAGCGCTTTCACTTCTCCGGAGAGCGTGAAGCGGTTCAGCGCCGCGCGGCTTTATCAGCGCTCATGCTGATCTGGCGCGCCGCTCGCCCCAACGTCAGGAATGACTGACGACGCAGCTTCGCCGATATCAGATGACCGGCAAAGACCCGGTAGGCTAGGCTGGCTCGCTGTCGCCCTGCTATTGGGCGGACTAGCAACCCTGTGGAATGCTTTGACCCTGAGCCCTTACGTCGATGAGGGCTACACGTTGTTCGTGAGCGCCCAACCACTCCCGGCGCTCCTGCACGACCTCAGCGGCCACGATTTCCAGCCACCGCTGTTTTACGTCATCACGCATTTCTTGCACGCGGTGATCGGCGGCCCGATTTGGCACTGGCGACTCTTGTCGGCTCCGCTTGCGTTTATCACCATCGTCTGCACATGGGCGATCACCCGTCGCATTGCGGATGACAAAGCTGCTGCTGTGGCTGCTCTGATCACGGCGGCAGGCCCCGGGTTGGTGTTGTAGGATAGCTTGTATCGCATGTATTCCGCGCTGTTCGCGCTCACCGTGCTGTCGTGGTGGCTGTTGACAAAGGCGCTCGACCAGCCTCGCACGCCAAAGCTCGGTTGGTGGCTGGCCTACGCCGCGGCGGTGATCGTCATCCCCTACATCCACTATCTCGGATTCTTTGTCATCTTGAGTCAGCTGATCTATTCGTTGGTCCGCTGCAGAGGAGCGTGGCAAGCAGCCGTTGCCGCGGGTGCGTCTCTTATTCTTTTTGCGCCATGGGCTATGAGCGCCGGTGCGCAGGCCATGCATCAAGGCGTGTTGGCGCAGACGCCTTGGCGCTTGGGTCCATGGCGCGACCTCCCCTATTTCGTCCTAGGACGCTATCTGCCGATTCACTGGCACGCTCATCCGATCGCAGCGTGGCTGTTCGCAATCGCCGTCTACTCCCTGGCGGCTGCAGGCATCATCCTAGGCCGCCGCACCGCGCTTCCATTTCTTTTCCTCACGCCGGCGCTTCAGGCAGCCGGCACCCTGATCTTCAACAAGAACTTCGTCTTCGACGAACGCTATTTGTACAATTCCGTGCCCGCCTTTGCGGCAGCCGTCGGTGTGGTGAGTTCAACGTGCCTTCGGGGCAGGTTTCGACTTGGCGGGTTGCTTCTCGCTGTGGCCGTGGTCGGTTGCTCCCTAATCGGCTCGTTGAACCTCTCGCTCTTACCGTACTACCAGCCTGCTAATTGGTACGACGCAGGCGCTCTCATTTCTAAGTACGGAACTGCGTCGGACGTTTTGGTGTTCGTACCCGTAGCGACGTGGTATGCGGTTTCCGGTTTGGATGGATTCGCCAAGCATGACATGACGACGCCACAGACGACCCCGTCGATCCCGGATACCGTGGCTTGGGCGTCGGCGCACCGCAACAACAGGATCTGGTACATCCAAAACTACTATCAGGCTACAGACCCTGCGCTGACCGTGCGTGCGCAACTCTCCCTTCGGCGCCGCGAGCTGCGTTCTTGGAGAGAGCCCAGATTCTCCGAAGGGGACGCCGTCACGGTGACCCTTTTCGATTTCGAACGTTAAAGCAGACTTGATAGGGCCCGTGTCTAGAGCCTTAGAACGAGGCGCGCATGCGCGACACCGGCGTGCGGCGATTGCTGCGTTCTCTATCGCTCACCGACTTCTCTGTGCTCTCGTCATCGAGCATGGCGCCGGCGTACAGCATCGCCGCGGTCATGGGACTTGTCGTTGCAGCGGCCGGGGTAGGCGCACCGCTGGCGCTGATCGTTTCCACTATTCCCATCATTTTCATCGCCATCGGCTTCTCACGCCTGAGCACCGATATGCCGTCTGCCGGCGGGGCCTACAGCTGGTCGCGGCTGGCCTTCGGCAACCGCACGGGCTGGTTCACGGCGATGGTCGTGATCATCGCCTACTACTTCGGCACGATCGCGACCGCGCTGCCGGCCGGCGTCTACACGGTTTACACGGCGAGTCTTATCGTCCACGGCTTGACGCCCTCGCCTCTCGCGATCGCGATCGTGGCCACGCTGTGGATCGCCTTCTCGACATATTTTCTCGTCATCGGGGCGCGCCCGACCGCGCGCTTGTCGGCGGTGTTCTTATCGTTCGAGATC
This sequence comes from Candidatus Eremiobacter antarcticus, assembly GCA_003244105.1. Classification (GTDB taxonomy): domain Bacteria; phylum Vulcanimicrobiota; class Vulcanimicrobiia; order Eremiobacterales; family Eremiobacteraceae; genus Eremiobacter; species Eremiobacter antarcticus. The sequence continues at coordinate 117,795 of QHBK01000019.1, forward strand.
ATCGCGCTTTTGATCATCGCCGTCCTTGCGTTTTTCCATCCGTTCGAGGGCACGCGGCCGCAAGGCGCGCTGCCGACCGGCATCGCGCTCGGCAACGCCGGCATCAACGGGCTCATCATCGGAGCGGTGTTCTCGATCTGGATCTCCGCCGGCTGGGAGATCTCGACGTACAGTTCGGAAGAGGCGCGCGGACCCGCCGGCAATCCGGGCGCCGGCGCGTTGATCGGTTTGATCGGCACGGTTACGCTTGTGTGGATCTGCATGGTGGCGTTCTTGCGCGTCGGTACCGTGCCGGGATTCACCGAACATCAGCAAGATGCGCTGGCATACATCGCCGAACGGCTCGGAGGAGGGTGGGTGGCGGTGTTGATGACCGCTGCAGTATTGGTATCGAGCGCAGCATCCTTATGGACCACGATGCTGTCGTTGTCGCGCGCCGTCTTCGCGATGGGCCGCGACGGCCTCTTGCCCGAAGTCTTCGCAGCAGTCCATCCGAAGTATGGCTCGCCGTGGGCAGCCATTCTGGCGGTCGGACTCCCGTGCATGGCCGTCATGCTGGTCTCAGGCATTTTGACCAGCGCTAGGAATACGCTCTCGACCGTCGTCGGCGCGTCCTCGATATTCTTAGGGGCGACGTTTATCGTGACGGGTCTGGCCTGCGCGTACCTGTACGGCAAACGAGCCGAACGCACGCATCTGCTCAGCGGCATCGTCTTGCCGGCGGTCGGCGCGCTCGGAACGCTAGGCTTTCTGGTCTACAACGTCACGAAGCAGCAAGAGCCGCTGCTGCAGGGCATCATCGCCGGCGGCCTCATCTTGGCCCTGATCTTCGCGGCGGTCGCGGGACGATGGGTGGCGCGCCGCCCGCTGACGATAGCAGAAGAAGAGGCTTAAATTCTCCTGAAATGCCCGGTGTCCGGAACGCGTTTCAAGAACAGCAATCCGAAACGATGTAGTAGAAGCGCTGTGCATCCAGGGCGTATCCCAAGGCTGGCAGTCCCATTGCGAATGGACGGATGTGAAATGATCGGACCTCTATCGAGAACGAACCTCGCTCGCAAGGCCGGCGCAGGCGCGACCGCAATTGCCGCCACGGCTTTGCTGGGCGCGCTCGCCGCCTGCGGTGGCGGTGGTGGCGGCGGCGGCGGAACTTTTCCCGCCCCGACTCCCGCGCCTACCGCTGTGCCGGCCTGCCTGCGGACTAGCGATGTCGCCAGCAGCGCTTTGTCCATCGGAGCGTTGAGTCTTGCGCACCCGCGTGGCGTGCAAAGGCACACGCTGCCGGCGGAGCAGCCGGGAACGCTCGCGGTCAGATTCGCAAACGGAAAGATCTCGGCGTCGGCAGCAGCTGCGCTCGCCCGTCTGGGCGCTCATCAATCAACAGATCTCAACCCGCAAGGCGCCGCGACGTTTTCGATCCCATCCGGAGTGGACGCTCGAGCGGCCGGCGCGACCCTGCGCGCTGTCGCAGGCGTGCTCTCGAGCGGCCCTGTCGTGTTGCGCAGCAAGATGGCCACGCCGAACGACACGTTGTTCAACAGTATCAACCAATGGGGTCTCTTCAAGATCCAGATGCCGGCGGCATGGGACGTGTCGCAAGGCTCGACGGCGGTGCACGTCGCGGTTTTGGATACAGGCTTTGACGCCTTCAACACGGATCTGGCCGCGAAGGTCGACGGCTGCGCCATTTTCGACTTGAAGAACGGCATCGCCAACAGCGGCGGGTCGATTGAAGATAAAGACGGCCACGGCTCCAACGTCAGCGGCATCGCCGCGGCGGCGACCAATAACGGATCCGAGGTGGCGGGCGTGGGCTGGAACGTGCACCTCTTAGAAGTGAAGGTCTTCGATACTGCCACTCCTTCGCCGCATGCGGCCTCAAATGATATCGCCGCCGGCATCAACTGGGCGGTCGCGCACGGGGCCAAAGTGATCAACCTGAGCCTGGGAAGCAGCGACCCAGATCCGACCTTCGAAGAGCCTGCGGTGGCAGCGGCCATCGCAGCCGGAGTGACGGTGGTGGCGGCAGCCGGGAACGACGGCACCAACACGATCTCCTATCCGGCACACGACCCCGGCGTCATCGCCGTGGGTGCCTCTGCGTTCCGCGATGTCAGCGCTAACACGCTCGCTGGCGGCTTTGAGTACGTGGCGCCGTATTCCAACTTCGGCGCGGAACTCGCCTTGGTCGCGCCCGGAGGTGATCCCGATTCGTTCCAGCAGACCTGCGCCCCCAACGGCACGACCTGCCCCGATTTTTTGCAGTGGATCGAGAACCTCGACAGCACCAAAGGGCCGTTTCGAAGCCCGATCGCTCTTTTCGCCGGCACATCGCAGGCCGCGCCGCATGTCGCGGGCGCTGTTGCGCTCATGATAAGCAAAGACCCGACGCTCACGCCGGCTCAGGTTCTCTCCATTCTCAAGGCCAACGCAGACGACATCGGTGATGTGATGCACCAAGGCGCGGGCCGTTTGAACGTCCTCAAGGCGTTGAACGCGACGCCTTAGGGCACACTCATGGGGGCAACCGGCGCAAAAGCACCGGGGCTCAGGGTTACTTTGGCACCGTCCGTCGGGCCGTATATGACAAGCCCCGTGACGGTAGTGTTGGCCGGAATCTCCAGCACGAAGCGCGCGTGCAGGTTCATGCCGGGCGCAAGTTTGAGGTCGCCGATCCCCGCGTTGCTCTCGAGCGGATAAAAGCTGACGCCTTCACCGTCGGTGTCGCTGCCGTCGCTGACCACAGCGTACGGGTAGAAGCGGTCGAAAAAGGTGATGTCGTTCTTTTCGGGATTGCGTGCCCAAAACTCGACTTGCACCGCGCGAGCACCGGTATCGGGCAACGTACCGTCCGGATATTGGGAGACGTAGGATACACGCGAGATCGCTGCCTGGAGGCCATCGATGACAAAAGGCTCGTTGTAGACGGCTCTTTGGGCTGTTGCAGCTTTGCTCCAATCCGGCATCGCCCCGGGTGTGGCGGCACTCACGGTCAACGCCGAGACCACGGTTGCGGCTAGGATCAACGCACTCGTCATGTGGCGCTCCTTTTCATGCGCAAAACGCGTGCGAGAGGCGCAAAAGTTCCGCGCGCCGAACTTATGTGAACCGCCGTCTTTCCCGCTCCTTCAGCGCAATTCCGGAGGTCGCCCTCATGGCCCGTCCTATGACGTTGACAGAGAAGATTCTCGCCGCCCACGCCGGCAAAGCCGACGTGAGCCCAGGCGACATCATCTCGATTTCGCTCGACCTCGTCATGGCGAACGAGCTGTCGGCGGCGGTCGCCATCACAGAATTCCGCAAGATTCAAGGCGCCACCAAAGTGTGGGATGCGAGCAAGATCGCGCTCGTGCCCAGTCACTTCACGCCGAACAAGGACATCGCGACGGCCACCCTCTCGAGCCTCATGCGCTCCTTCGCCAAGGAGCAGCAGATCGAGAATTACTTCGAGGTCGGGCGCGGGGGCATCGAGCACGTCGTGCTGCCGGAGAACGGCATGATCGGTCCCGGCATGACCATCATCGGCGGCGACAGCCACACGACGACCTACGGCGGGTTGGGCGCGTTTGCGACCGGCGTCGGCAGCACCGATATCGCGGCCGCCTTTGCGACCGGCGAGATGTGGGTGCGCGTGCCGCCCAGCATCAAAATCGTCTACGAAGGTACGCTGCGGCCGTACACGTCCGCCAAAGACATCATTTTGCAGACCATCGGACGGATCGGCGTCGACGGCGCCATCTACGCGGCTTTGGAATTCACGGGGCCCACGGTTAAGGAGCTGCCGATCAGCGGCCGCTTTACGATGGCCAACATGTCGATCGAAGCTGGCGCGAAGAACGGGATCTTCGCCGTGGACGCAAGCGCGGAAGCCTACTGCGCCGCGGTCGGGAAAAAAGATTACACCGTCTATCACGCCGACAAGAACGCCGAGTACCAAGACGTCATCGCGATCGACTGCAGCGGCATCGAGCCGCAAGTCGCCATCCCGTGGCTGCCGGAAAACACGAAGAACGCATCAGACCTCAACCACCTCACCGTAGCGCAAGCGGTCATCGGCACATGCACGAACGGCCGCATTGAGGACATGCGCCAGGCAGCGGAAGTGCTCAAGGGCAGAAAAATACATCCCGACGTCCGCGCCATAGTCATCCCGGGCAGCCAAAAAGTCTACATGCAGTGCATCAAGGAAGGCTTGGCCGAGATCTTCGTCGAGGCGGGCTGCGTACTATCGACGCCGACCTGCGGACCATGCGTCGGCGGCCACATGGGCGTGCTGAGCGAGGGCGAGCGCTGCATCTCGACGACCAACCGCAATTTCCGAGGCCGCATGGGGCACGTCAAGAGCGAGGTATATCTGGCCGGCCCATACGTGGCGGCCGCGTCTGCCATCGCCGGCTTCATCACCGGCCCCGAGCAATTGGGCGCAGCGGCACCGGTCAGGGCGGAGGTGACGGCATGATCTTGCGAGGCACGGCGCACAAGTACGGCAAGAACGTCGACACCGACGTCATCATCCCGGGCCGCTATTGCAATCTGATCGATCCGGAGCAGCTGGGCAAACACGCGCTCGAGGATCTGGACGCCAACTTCGTCGCCAAAGCCAAACCGGGAGATTTGATCGTGGCGGACACGAACTTCGGCTGCGGCTCTTCGCGCGAGGTCGCGGCGGTCGCGCTCAAGGGCGCCGGAGTGGCAGGCGTGGTGGCCAAATCATTCGCACGCATCTTCTATCGCAATTGCATCAACACAGGCTTGCCGATCTTCGAATGCCCTGAAGGCGTCGACGGCATCAACGACGGCGACACGATCACGGTGGACGCCGACAACGGGCTTATCACAAACGAAAAGACCGGTGCCAAGTTCAAAGCGACGCAGTTCCCGAAGTTCATGCAAGACCTCATCGCCAACGGCGGCCTCTTGCGCTACGTCGAGAAGCGGCTGCAGGAGAAGGCGGCCGCGGCACCAGGTCAGAGCTAGATTGCCCAAAGCCTACCGGTTGGCCGTCATTCCGGGCGACGGCGTTGGCCCCGAAGTCACGGAGCAAGCCCTGCGGGTCCTGGAGGCCGCCTCCGAGCATTTCGGGTTCACCTACCAGACGACAGAGTTTCCCTTCGGCGCCGACCACTATCTTGCCACCAACGAATTCATGCCCGCCGATCAGCTCGACCGCTTCCGCGAGATGGACGCCATCTTTTTGGGCGCCATAGGCGACCCCCGGCTGCCGCCCGGTTTGGTGGAGCGAGGCGTCATCGCGGCCATGCGCTTTGGCTTGGACTTGTACATAAACTTGCGGCCCATCAAGTTGTACGCGGAGCACCTGTGTCCGCTCAAGGGCAAGAAGCCTTCGGACATCGACATGGTCGTGGTCAGAGAGAATACGGAAGACCTCTACACGGGCATCGGCGGCTACTTCAAACGCGGCACGCCGGATGAAGTCGTGATCGCAAACCAGATCTTCACCCGCAAAGGCTGCGAGCGCGCGGTCCGTTACGCGTTCGAGCTTGCGTCCAAGCGCCCGCGCAAGAAGCTGACGCTTGTGGATAAAGCCAACGCCATCGAGGTGCAGCAGCTGTGGCGGCGCACCGTGCAAGAGGCGGCGCCCGACTATCCCGGCGTGACCTTTGACTTCGCCTACATCGATGCGGCCTGCATGTGGATGGTGAAGAACCCGGAATCGTTCGATGTCATCGTGACACCCAACCTATTCGGGGATATCTTGACGGACCTCGGCGCCATGATCCAGGGCGGCATGGGTGTGGCCGCCTCGGGGAACATCAATCCCGGCCACGTCTCGTTGTTCGAGCCGATCCACGGCTCGGCGCCCAAGTACAAAGGAACGAACAGCGTGAGCCCGCTGGCGGCGATCGCAGCCGTGGGCATGATGCTCGGCTATCTCGGGGAACGAGAGGCCGCCGTCACCGTCGAATCGGCGATCGTCGCTTTGCTCGCCAGCGCGCGCATACCATCGCTGGACGCTGCGAGCGGTTTGCGCACGTCGCAGATCGGAGACATGGTGCTGGCCGAACTTCCCGCACACGCGCCGGCGGCGCCGGAACCTGCGCCCGCGCGCTAAAAGAAAAGAGCCTATGATTCGCAATAACACGAACGGAAAATCCGTCGTCATCCTCAACGGTGCACGCACGCCGTTCGGCAACTTCGGCGGCGCGCTCAAAGACGTCACCGCCATCGACCTGGGCGTGGTGGCGTCGAAGGAAGCTCTGCGCCGCAGCGGCGTCTCGCCTGAGAAGATCGACCACGTCATCTTCGGCAATGTCATGCAGACGAGCGCCGATGCCATTTACGGAGCGCGGCATGTGGGCTTGAAAGTGGGCTGCCGCATCGAGACGCCCGCGCTCACGTTAAACCGCTTATGCGGCTCGGGGCTGCAAGCGATCATCTCGGGCGCCGAGCAGATCCTGCTGGGCGAGGCAGAATACGTGCTTGCCGGCGGCATGGAGAACATGAGCCAGGCTCCGCACGTCATCCGCGGCGCGCGTTGGGGACTGCCGCTGGGTCAGAGCAGGCTCGAGGACTCGCTGTGGGAAGGGCTCACCGACAGTTACAACGACATGCCGATGGCGATCACAGCGGAAAATCTGGCCCGGCAATACGAGATCAGCCGCGAAGCTTCAGATGAATTCAGCTTGCGCTCCCAGCGCGCCGCGGTGCGTTCGGGCAGCGACGGCTTTTTCGCCGAGGAGATAGCGCCGGTGCACGTGCGGGATCGCAAGGCCATGCTGACGGTCGACAAAGATGAGGGCCCGCGACCCAGCACGTCAACCGAGGCGCTGGCGAAACTGCCGGCGCGCTTCAAAAAAGACGGCATCGTCACCGCCGGAAACGCGAGCGGCATCACCGACGGAGCTGCAGCGGTCGTGCTGACGAGCGCGGAGCAGGCCGAACGCGACGGGCTCAAGCCGCTCGGTCGCCTCGTCAGTTGGGGCATCGTCGGCGTGGACCCGGATGTGATGGGCATCGGCCCGGCCTTCGCTATCCCGCAAGCATTAGAGCGGGCGGGACTGACGCTGGACCGCGTGGACGTCGTCGAGATCAATGAAGCCTTCGCGCCGCAAGTGCTTGCGTGCGCCGACGAACTTGGACTCGAGGTCGAGCGGCTCAATCCGAACGGCGGGGCGATTTCGCTTGGCCATCCATTAGGAGCGAGCGGCGCGCGCCTGGCGTACACGCTGCTGCACGAGCTGCAGCGGCGCAAGAAGCGCTACGGCGTCGCAAGCGCCTGCATCGGCGGAGGCCAAGGCATCGCCGGAGTCGTCGAAGCCTTTTGATCGAGGAGAACTAAGACGTGATGAAGTCAACCGAAACCATCGCCTACGAGACGTTGTTGTTGGCCCGCGAGGGACCGACCGCGATTGTGACCATCAACCGGCCGAAGTCCTTGAACGCGCTCAACGCCACGGTGCTGCGCGAGCTCGGAGAACTTTTCGAGGAGCTGGAGCATGACCGGTCGGTGCTGGCCGTGATCCTCACCGGCGCGGGAGAGAAGGCGTTCGTGGCGGGCGCAGATATTGCGGAGCTCAACGCCTTGGGCGACCAGCAAGCGGCCACCGAAAAGGCCAGGGCGGGCCACGTCGTCACGGAAAAATTGGAGCATTCGCGCCTGCCCATCATCGTTGCCATCAACGGCTTCGCGCTTGGCGGCGGCTTAGAGCTGGCCATGGCCGGCGACATCCGCATCGCGGCCGACACAGCGAAGTTGGGTCAGCCGGAAGTCAATCTCGGCATCATCGGCGGATTCGGCGGCACGCAGCGCCTGCCGCGTCTGGTCGGCGAAGGCTTCGCGTCGTACATGCTGTTGACGGGCGAGATGATCTCTGCACAAGAGGCCAAACAGGCGAATCTGGTCGAGAAAGTCGTGCCGGCCGAAGAGCTCATGACCGAATGCAAGCGTGTGGCAGCGCTCATCGCGAGCAAAGGTCCGCTCGCGATCGCTGCGACAAAGCGGGCGATCCACAAGGGCATGCAGACCGATCTCCATACCGCGCTGAACATCGAGGCCGAGCATTTCGGCAAAGTCGCCGTGAGCGCAGACGCTCGCGAAGGCACGAAGGCCTTCCTCGAAAAACGACCGCCCCGCTTCACCGGTTCGTAGGTTCTAGGGCGCGGACGGCCGCGAACTTCTTTTAGCGGCGGCCCTCTAAGCGCTCGCGCAACATCGTGATCGAAGCATGAGCGTTGCCGGTCACATCGCTTCCGCATTTGGGGCATTTGAGAAGATCGCCGGATTGGAAGGCGTTGATCAGATTTCTCGCCTCCTCGTCTGAGAACTGCACGGCGGTGAACCCGCAGTGCGTGCAGCGAAGCGGCGCTGGGGTGCTCAGCGCCGTGCCTCCGAGTAGTCGTAAAAGCCTTTGCCGCTTTTGCGGCCGTACTGGCCCGCCAGCACCATACGCTTCAACAGCGTCGGCGGCGCCATCATCGGATCTTTGAATTCGTCGAACATGATCTCGGCGATGTAATAGGTCGTGTCGAGTCCGACGAAATCCAGCAGCGTGAGCGGGCCCATCGGATGGCCGCAGCCGAGCTTCATGCCCTCATCGATGTCCTCTTTGGATGCCAGCCCGGACTCGTACATGCGGATCGCGTACAACAGATAGGGAACGAGAAGGCGGTTGACGATGAACCCGGGAGTGTCTTGCGCGAGCACCGCGCGCTTGCCGAGCCGCTTGGCGAACTCGAACAGCGTGTCGATGGTCGCTTGATTGGTCTGGATCGTTTTTACGACCTCGACGAGCTTCATGAGCGGCACGGGGTTGAAGAAGTGCAAGCCTGCGACGAACTGCGGGCGTTTGGTGGCCGCCGCCATCTCGATCACGCAGAGGCTCGACGTGTTCGAGCAGATGATGGCTTCCGGAGCGAGCAAAGCATCGAGCTGCGCGAAGAGGTCTTTCTTCGCCGCCATGTTCTCGATGATCGCCTCGATGACGAGGTCGCAGTCGCTGAGATCGCCGACGTGCGTGGTGGTTGTGAGGCGCTCGAGCGTCGCATCGCGGTCAGAGGCGCTTATCGTTCCCTTCTCGGCGAACTTATCGAGGGACTTGCGGACGCCGGCCATGCCACGCTCGAGCGCTTTCTGGTCGGCTTCGAGCACGGTCACGTCGTAACCGGACATGGCGCAGACCTGAGCGATCCCCGAGCCCATCAGCCCGCATCCGCATACGCCGATCTTCTTCAACCCGGCCATTCGTTCGTGCCGCCTTTCAATTCGCCGTCCCGCCTTTAGCCGGACCGGGCGCCTCTCCTTGTGAGGACCAGGCCGGCAGCGTGCAGCGCACCGGCTTGTCCTTGCGGTAGCCAAGGGCGTACTCCGCGTGCATCAACTTCTGGATTTCGCGCGAGCCCTCATAGATAACCGCCCCACGAGAGTTGCGCAAGAAGCGCGCGACCGGATATTCGTCGGAGAAACCATAGGCGCCGTGGATTTCGAGCGCGTCGTCCGCCGCGCGGTTCGAGGCGTCGCACGCGTACCACTTGGCCAGCGCCGTCTCTCGCGTGTTGCGCAGCCCTTGGTTCTTCATCCATCCCGCGCGCAAGTAGAGCAACCGGGAAGCTTCATAGCCTGCGACCATGTTCGCGATCATCTCTTGCACGAGCTGGTGACGCCCGATGGGAACGCCGAAGGTCGTGCGCGCTTTCGCGTAGGCGACCGACGCGTCGAGACAGGCTCGCGTCAGCCCCGTCGCACCGGCTGCCACGGTGAAGCGGCCGTTCTCCAGGCACGTCATCGCGATGTGGAAGCCTTCCCCTTCCTCACCCAGCCGATTGCCCGCGGGGACCCGCAAGTCGCTGAAGGAGAGGCCTCCCGTATCGCCCGCGCGCACGCCATACTTGCCGTTGATCGAGAACGTGTGCAAAGCGTTGCCCGAAGCTTCGCGCTCGACGACGAAGGCGCTGATGCCCTTTTTGCCTGCGGCCGGGTCGGTCTTGGCGAAGATCAAAAACGTATCCGCCTGCGTCGCGCACGAGATCCAGATCTTGGATCCGTTGAGGACGTACGCGTCCCCGTCACGGCGCGCTGTTGACGTGAGCGCGCCGACATCGGAGCCTGCGTCTGGTTCGGTCAAGCCAAAAGCCGCGAGCTTATGGCCGGAAGCAAGCGGTATCAGAAAGCGCTGCTTTTGATCCTCGTCGCCCCATTGATAGATGCCGCAGCCGGTCAGGCCAATATGCACCGACATCATCGTGCGCAAGGACGTGTCGCAATATTCGAGCTCTTCGCACAGCAAGCCTAAGGTCACGTAGTCGAGCCCGGCGCCGCCGTACGCGGGTGGAAAGGGAAGACCGACGACGCCTGCGGCCGCGAGTTTCGCAAAGGCGTTGGGAATGGGCACGCCTTCGCTGTCGCAGCGCGCGACGTCCGGCTGGATGGTGCGCGCTAAGTACGCGCGCAGCGTCTCGACGAGCATGCGCTGCTCGTCCGTCAAAGCGAACTCGATCATGAAGCAACTCCTGCGGTCGCGTTCCGCCTTTGTTGTGCCCGGATGCGCTCGCCTGCCGCAGGGGTCACGACGGCAAAGATTTTCTCGCCCGCTGCAGAACGAGCCGGCCATGTCGCACAGGCTGAATGTGGCGGCTCTCCTGGCCGCTGTCGTGCTGGCTCAAGCGGCCTGCACGAAAGTGGCGACGTCGGTCGGCAACGGCACCGGCCAGGCGCATCCCTGGACCCGGCCGGGAGTCTTGCGGCTCTCCGACATCTCGGATCCCTCGACGCTCAATCCGATGCTGACCGGAGCGGATGTCGCCTACCAATTGGCCTCATACACGCTTGAGTACTTAGCGCAACTCGACGATCAAGGCAATGTTGTGCCCGTGCTGTGCGAGCGGCTGCCGTCGCTCGAGAACGGCGATATCAGCAAAGACGGGCTGACGCTCACCTATCATCTGCGCCGCAACGTGGATTGGTCCGACGGAAAGCCGTTCACGGCAGACGACATCATCGCTTCCTGGAAGCAAGTCGTCAACCCGCTGAACAACGTGCAAGTGCGCGAAGGCTACGACGTCATCGCTCGCATAGACGCACGCGATCCGCACACGGCCGTCGTCCACCTCAAGCGCCCGTACGCGCCGCTGCCCACTCGCTTTTTCACGGCCATTCAAGAGGGGCCGATCGCCGTGATGCCGTCCCATATCATCGCGGGTCAGTCAGACATGAACCGCTCGCCGTTCAACACGCACCCCATCGGAACAGGCCCCTTCCTCATGCAATCATGGGAGCGCAACGGCCGCATGGTGTTCGTCGCCAACCCGCATTACTGGCGCGGCAAGCCCAAGATCAAAGAAATCGAATTTCAAGCACAACCGTCCACCGCGACGGAATTCGTCCGGTTCCAGACGCATGAGATCGACGCCGACCTCGATGCAGGCGCCGCACGTCTGCCGGAATACCGCACGCTGAAAGGCATGAACGTCATGCCGAGCACGAGCCTGCGCCTGCTGGACGGCACCATGAACACACAGAGCTTCCCGTTCAACGACGTCCACGTCCGGCATGCGTTCGCGTATGCGCTCGACCGTCCGGCGATACTGCACGAGCTGTATCACGATGCCGGAGTGGTGGCGGACGAGTTCTTGCCCCGATGGTCCTGGGCATATACTCCCGATGTTCCGCAGTATCCCTACGACGTGACCAAAAGCCGGGCGGAACTGGATGCGGCCGGCTTTAAGGTCGGGCCAGACGGTTATCGGTATCGCAACGGACGCAAGCTCAGCATCGTACTGGTGGCGATCAGCGGCAGCGGCTCATCAGCCCAAATGGCTGCGCTCACTCAGTCGTACTTGAAAGCGGTCGGTTTTCAAACGGAAATCAAGAATTACCCGTACGGAATCGTCTTCGATATCAGCGGGCCAATCCGCAACGCAAAGTTCAACGTAACCTTTTTCAGCTACAGCGTGAACTTCGATCCATCGTCGCTCGACGATGACGGCTGCGATCAGTTCTCACCCAAGGGCGCCAATGACGCGCGCTTTTGCGATGTCGCCGTTGACCGCTTGGAGCGCGAGGGGCTCGTCACCACCGCGGTGTCGGCGCGCAAGCGTATTTACGCGGAGATCCAAAAACGCCGCATGGCGCAGCTGCCCGAATTGCCCGTTCTTTTTCTGAATCGCGTCGGCGTGGCCAACGTGGACCTCCACGGCTACACCGCGTCGCGCGGCATCATCCCGCAATGGAATGCGTGGCGCTGGTCACTCCCCTAAAAGTCATATGGAATGCGGCCGCGCGTTTCAGAGCGCACGGGAGCCAACTGTGGGAGCCATCACGTCATTTCTGAGGGCAATACCTGATACTACTAATAGACGATTTGTCAACCTGATATCGCCCGAGGCCCGACAACACATGACCTTACTGTTCCTGAGCTTCCTCATGAGCGCCGCACTGATGGTGGCGAATCTTTCGCCTGTCTCCCATCTCACCGGCGGCACGAGCGGCATAACGGCCCCGCAGGCGTCAAACAAGTATGCGCAGCCGATCGGCGATCGCCTCATCCAGCAGATCAACGCTCATCGCGCCAGCGCCGGCCTTCCGCCCCTCCAGCAAGACCCCATCGCGCAGCAAGCCGCACAGCTGCAAGCCCAAGACATGGAGATCAACGGCGTGATGCAGCACCAAGATAGAGCGGGCCGCTCGCCCATGACGCGTTACGCCGCGCTCGGCGGCCACCCCAGCGTCTACGGAGAAAACGTCGCATCGTACACCGATGCCGTGACGCAGGCAGAAGCGCAATGGCATGTCATCGCCAAGCTCGACGGCATGATGATGGCTGAGAAGCCGCCCAGCGACGGCCATCGCGAGAACATCCTCTCACATGACTACACAGCGGTCGGAGTCGGCGTCGCCGTCGGTCCGCACGGATTGTTCGTCGCGGAAGACTTCGTCAGCTTCAACTAGCCGCAGCCGCCAAGCCGAGTTCAGCGCAACAAGCGCGCCGTCACAACCACAGCGGACAAGGATTTCCCGCCGCATTGTCGTCAAGCCCATGGCTATGTCGACGCCATCCCTGCGCGCGCCAAAAATTCCGCACGCCTCATGATCGCGGCGGGCCGCGCCGTTCCCTTGGCCGCCCCGGTGCTCGACCGCCGGTTCTTTCCCGTGACTGCCGGGTGGGCGTATTGCAACCACGCCGCCGTGGGGCCGTTGCCGGTTGGCACGCGCGACGCGGTGCTTTCGGTGCTCGACGCTCAGATGCGCGACGGCAGCGCCGGCATCCTCGATGTCGAGGCCAACCTGGAATCCGTCCGAGCGCAGACCGCGCACGCCATCGGCGCGTCTTCGGAAGAAGTGGCTTTCCTACGCTCGACGTCTGACGGCGCGCTCGTCGTCGCCAACGGCCTGGCGTGGCGGCCGGGCGATGAGATCGTCATGAGCGACGACGAATTCGGGGCAAATGCCTATCCTTGGCTCAACCTGCGCGATCGTGGCGTACGCATTCGCCTCGTGCGCGCCCCGCAAACCCGGCTTACCGCCGAAATCCTCGAGCGCATGACGAGCGAACGGACGCGGCTGGTCGCAGTGTCCTCCGTGGGTTTCCTCGACGGCTACCGTCACGATCTCAAAGCGCTGGGCGCTTTTTGCCGCGAGCGGAGAATTCTGTTCGCGGTCGACGCGATGCAGGCGTTCGGTTATCTTCCGCTCGACGTGCGCGCCTGCAACATCGACTTTTGTTACTTCGGAGTCGCGAAATGGCTGCTTTCGCCGCAAGGCCTGAGCGTGCTGTTCGTGCGCGCGGACCTCATTGACGCACTCCGGCCCTCTCACTGCTCCTGGCGCTCTGTGAAGCAGCCGATGGCCTTTCTGGATTACTCGCAAGAACTTGCCGCCGGCGCCCGCCGCTTCGAAGGCGGCACCATCAACTATCCGGCCCTGATGGGTTTTTCTGCGAGCCTGCGATTGCTGACGAGCGCGGGTCTCGACGCCATCGCCGCGCATGTGCTCGCGCTCAACGAGCGTCTGATCGAGCGCGTGCAGGCCGCCGGCGTCACAGTCGTCAGCGATCGGTCGCCGTCCGCCCGCTCCGGCATTCTGCTGCTGCGACCGCCGCGCGCAAGCGTGCAAGTCTTGAGCGAGCGTGCGAGCCGCGCGAAAGTCGGCATCACCGTGCGCGACAGCGGTGTACGCGTCTCTCCGCATGGCTACAACGACGCGTCGGATATGGACGCCGTGGCAGACGTGCTAACCGCGCAGACGTGAAGTCGCCGAGCCGCACGAGCGCCGCATGGGGGAAGGCCGCGCGCGGAGAGCTGCGCTGGCCCGCCTCGATTGCGGTTGCCGTCGCGCTGTTCTTCCAAGCGACGCTGCCGCCGCGGCTCGTGCTCGGTCCGCAGTGGTTCATCCCCGTCTTGGAGCTGGCGCTCCTGTTGCCGCTGTCGATCGTAGCCCCGCGCCGCGTCGCGGGAGAACACAACTGGCTGCGCCGTGGGGCACTCGCCCTGATCGCCATCATCAACGTCGCCAACGCCGGTTCGCTCGCCCTGCTCGTCCACTACTTGCTGCAGCCCGGCAGCAAGGCCACTGCCAGCCAATTGCTGTTCGCTTCTGCAGAGATCTGGCTGACGAACGTCATCGTGTTCGCGCTGTGGTACTGGGAGCTCGATCGCGGCGGGCCCGACGAGCGCGCGAGCGACCGTCACCGCCAGCCCGACTTCTTGTTTCCGCAGATGGGCAATCCCGGGTGCGCGCCGACCGGATGGTCGCCGATGTTCGTCGACTATCTTTACGTCGCGTTCGTCAATGCCATGGCATTCAGTCCAGGCGACACGATGCCGCTGACGCGCTGGGCCAAGCTGCTGATGATGGCGCAAGCGCTCACGTCACTGCTCACGGTTGCGCTGGTCGCCGCCCGCGCCGTCGGCCTGGCCCCCTAGCTCCAGCGGCGAAGGTCAGTAGCCTTGCGGCGACTCCATGCACGGCGCCATGATGGCGTCAGTCATCCCGTGGATAAGGCGCTTGTTCGCGGGCACCACCGTGGCTAATACGCCGGAGAGCATCGCCTCATCGCCGGCCACGAAGTAATAGGGACACAAACGCACGCGGCCGTCGAGCTCCTTGACGTCGTTGGCGGCCACATCCAGATAGCGCACCTGCACGCGGCGCGCCTTGTGGTAGCGCTGCAGGATCTGCGGGGTCTTCTCGAACGTGTGCAATCCGCCGTCGATGACGGCCATCCATTCATCCTTGGTCAAATCGTTGGCGACGTACACGCCCCGGCTTCCCCATGCAAGCGGTGAGAAGCCCGAGGGCTTCACGACGTACTGGCGCTCGGACTTGGATAATCCGTACAGCTGCTGCCAGGTTCTGACGGATTTTCTGTCGACCGTCAGGCCGGCGATGACCGCCTGCGGCGGCAGCGGCCGCGGGTCCAAAATCCACGTCTGAGGGAAGAGCTTGAGGAGGCGGTCGAATGTCTGCGCGCCCAGTTCCGCGAGCCACTGCGATTCCAGTGCTCCGTTGTGGAGCAGCGCGAAGATGAGCTTCTCTTCCAAAAACGACTTTGGCGGCGGCGTCATGGCGACGCGCTTGTGGCGCGCCGCGTAGAGCATCAGCTCCGCCTTGGGCACGTTGAGCAAGTCGAACAGTTCGAAGTTCCGATACAGCACGTCGACCGTGCGCCGGCCGCTGGGCGTATCCACCACCAGCGCTTCTTCCGTGAAGAAGACCTCGTCGGGGGCAAGCGCGACGGCCTGCGCGAGCCCTGAGCGCTGCAGCGCGCCCGCGAGCCAGGTCATCTCAGGGCGGTAATCTTCCGATTCAGCCGAGATGACGATGGCGATCGTCGGCAGCTCTTTGCCCGAAAGCGACTGGGCCATGCGCGCGAAGCCGCGCACCATACCGTCGAACTCGCCCACCTGGTCGAAGCCAAGCTCGCAATACGTCTCGCCCATGGCGCCGACGAAGCCCATGCCGCCTGGAACCGAATCGAGCTCCGATGCGATCATCGCGCCACCTTCGGTCAGAATGATGTCCGGACGTATCAGTGAGGGGACTTCGCTCTTGAAGCGGTTTTGGCGCTGCAGACGCACGATGGATTCGGGTTTGCCGAATTCCAAATACTGATGCACGAAATCCGGGGCGGTGCCTCGCACGCTCATGAAGTAAAGCCGGTTGGCCGCGCGGTACAGCTTGAGCAGGTCGCCCCCAAGCGATTGCAGAGCAGCGACGGTGGAGGGAGCGAGGGGAAACGGCTCGGGCGACAGCCGCCAGGCGACGGCGTTTGTATCTCCGGCGTCGGGGCCTGCGACGCTGCGGAAGAGATTGGGAGCGAGGTGCTCCCGCACGTAATGGGCGCGATCCAGTTCGGTATCTTGCGGACGCAGTTTGGCGCTACACGGCATGACTACGGACCTGTGCCGTGTAGGCGCCTACAGGGTGCACATGCGGGCGGTATCTTGGGCATTCGAAGATAGCGGAACAAGTGGCGGATCGACAGATCGCCCATCGGGGTCAGGCCCTCACGTCTCTGGCACAGCGACGCGTCATGAGCTGATGGGGTTGCCTCGAGATGCAACCGTCTCCTTGTTCCCGCTAGTCGTTTCGCCGAGCCGCGGCGAACGTCCCAGGCAGCGCCCGGTCGAAGTGAGAATATCATCGAGTTATGCCCGAAATCGACGCTGCCGTCCTTGTGCTGCCTCCATCGCTGTCGAAGCCGCCGCAACCGGCAGTGGTCGTGAGGGCGCGCGGACTCAGCAAGCGCTACGGCGCTCTGGAGGCGGTACGCGAAGTTGACTTCACGATCGAGGCGGGCGAATGTTTCGGCTTCCTGGGGGTCAACGGCGCGGGCAAGACGACCATCATGAAGATGATCTATTGCCGCATCGCGCGCAGCGCGGGGGAGCTGCGGGTTTTGGGATTGGATGCGGCCAGTCACGCGCAGGAGATCAAGCAGCGCATCGGCGTGGTCGCCCAAGAGAACGCGCTGGATCCGGAGCTCACCGCGTTGGAGAACTTGCTGCTGTATGCATCGTTCTTCGGGATCACGGGCGCCGCCGCGAAGCGAAAGGCTGCGCAGCTTCTTGAGTCCCTGAGTTTGACGGGCAAGGAGCAGTCGCGGCTGCAGGAGCTGTCCGGCGGCATGAAGCGGCGCCTCGTCATCGCGCGAGCGCTGGTGAACGATCCGGAGATGCTGGTGCTGGACGAGCCGACGACCGGCCTCGATCCTCAGGCGCGCCTCTTGGTCTGGGAAAAACTCTCGCGTTTCCGTGAGTCGGGGCTGACCCTTTTGCTGACCACACATTATATGGAAGAGGCCGCGCGGCTTTGCAACCGCATCGCCGTGATCGACGAGGGCAAGATCCTAGCGGAGGGTTCGCCGCTGGAACTGATCGACCGGTTCGCGGGTCAGGACGTGCTGGAAGTGATCGGCGGCGACGAGGAGCTGCCAGACGAGCGTACTGTGGCGGCACTGGTCCGGCGCCGCGAGCGTCACGGCGGTGTGCACTATCTGTACAACTCGGATAACCGCGTCTTGCTCCACCGCTTGGCAGAATTGGGTTTCGAGCCCAAACGGCACGTGGCGCGCGCTGCTACGCTCGAGGATGTGTTCTTGAACATGACCGGTCGCGAGCTGGTCGAGTGACGAGGTGAGTCCGCTCGCAGCCTTCTTTCGCCCGAATGCTTGGCGCGTCTTCCGCCGCAATATGCTGGCGTGGCAGACCTATGCCTGGTCCTCGCTTGCGATCAACATCGTCGAGCCGTTTGCATACTTCGTCGCGTTGGGCTTTGGCCTGGGGGCGTACTTCACGGTGACGGGCTACGGGTCGCTCGTGCAGTTCATCGGCCCCGGACTGTTGGGATTCACCGCGATGAACACCGCGACGTTCGACGCATCGTGGGGTTGTTTCGAGCGCCGCGTCTTCAACGGCGTCTACGAATCCATGGTCACCGCACCGGTTCATCCTTTGGAGATCGCGGCCGGCGAATACCTGTGGCAGGCGTGTCGAGCGGTCATGTATGGCCTCTTGTTCTTGGGCGTGCTGGCGGTCTTCGGGCTCGGCCATACTTTTTGGGTGCTGCTGTGCCCCATGATCCTAGCGTTGAGCGGCATCATGTTCGCCATCCCGGCGTTGTTCGTCTCGATGATCGTGAAGACGCAGGAGCACTTGTTCTATTACTTCTCGTTCGTCGCCACACCGATGGCCATGATCGGCGGCGTCTTTTTTCCACTAGACAAGCTGCCGCACTGGGCACTCACCATAGCCTGGTTCACGCCTCTGTACCATGCGGTGAACATCTTCCGGGCTCTCGTGCTGGGCCGCGTGGGGCCGTCTCTGCTCATCGACGCCGCCTGGATCGTGGCCGCCATCATCCTCTTGTCATACTTGCCGACCCGTGCCATCCGCAACCGCCTCGGCAACTGAGGGAACGGCTACGCTTCCACACAAGCGATGAAGAAGACCCCGGCACAGCCTGCACAGAGAACGGTGATGTGGCTGGCGGCAATCGCCGCAACCGTCGCAGGCGGTGGTCTGCTGATCGGTTTCATCGCGCGTCACCTGCCCTCAGTTGCCGATCCGCGCTACGGTTTCGCTTTTCAATACGGCTTGAGTCTCCCGGTCCTGGTCGTCCAAGACGCGCCCAACGGATGGCTCGTCGCTGCCGCTTTCTGGCTCATGATGGTCCTCGTGCTCGCCTTGTCCGCGCGCGATACGATCGCTTTCCGGCAAGCCCGATGTCACGTTGCGCTTCCTCGCCGGCGCGATGATCGCAGTGGGCATCATCTATTCGCTGTTCCCAGCGGTCTTCGCGGGCGACCTTTACGCATACGTGTCCTACGGCCGTCTTTATGGGCTGTATCACGTGAACCCATACCACCTCACACACCCGCTCGGGGTGCAAAACGACGGAATACTATCGCAATGCTTTCATTTCTACGGCAATCCGCCCCCGAGCGATAACTACGGGCCTCTATGGACGCTGCTCGCCGGATACGTTGGCGGGCTGGAGGCACACGTCGATCTTTTCTTCCAGCTATGGACGTACAGGCTGCTGGGATTGATGGGTGCGATCGCTTCAGCCGCGGGATTGTGGCGCATTCTCGCGGACGCCGAGCCGGCGCGCCGCGTCAAGTCGGTGAGCGCCTTCGCCTTTCATCCGCTCGTCCTTTACGAAGCTGCCGCCGGAGGTCACAACGACATCCTCATGGTGGCGCCGGTCATCTGGGCTTTTGCCATCGCTGAGTCGTCGCCGCTTCTTGCGGGGCTGCTGATGGGCGCTTCCGTCGCGATCAAGTACGTCTCGCTCATTGTCGTTCCGTTTCTCCTGATCCGGATCGCGAGGTGCAGCGGCGTCGGCACAGCGATGGCGGCAGCCGTGTTGACCGCGGCCGTTCCTGCGATCAGCTTCCTTCCCTTTTGGATCGGCCCCGAGACGTTACACCCTCTTGCCAACCAACTCAACGATTATCGCACGTCTCCGATGTGGCTCATCGTCATTGCGCTGTTTGCGCTTGGAAGAGGCGACGCAATGGTTACGGATCACATCTCCTGGATACGGCTCTTTCAATCCCTGGTTGGCTTGATAGGGTTGGCAGTCGTCGCGTCCTCGATTTTCCGTTACTATAGGTCGGGCAAGCCGGCAGAGATCTTCCGCGCGATTGCTGCCACGGTGTGGTCGTCGGCCAGCATCTATCCATGGTACTTGCTGTGGCTGAGCCCTGCGCTGGCGGCGCAGGGGCGCTGGTCACGATATGCCTTTTGGTTTTGCGCTCTCGTGTTCTTGCGCTACATACAGGACATCACGCGGCAGCCCAACACGACAGCCGCCTTCAACCTTATGCTGGTCGTGCTCGCCGTTATCACCGCTGTTTTCCTGTTCGCCCCACTGTTCGTCTTTCGCCGTCGGGTCGACTCGCCGGCATCGCCGGCCGCAGTCATCGATCGATAAGCTGCATGTCCTTGAGAAAAGTTGCCGGCGGCAGATAGCCGCGCCAGATCGCTCGCACGATTCCGTTCTTATCGATGAAGACGCTCTGCGGGAGGGCGGCCACGCCGTAGGAGGCCGCCACTTGACCCTGGTCGATTCCGACGGTGTACCTGATGCCGTACTGCTTGAGAAAGGGCTTGACGAGATCCGGTGTTTCTTCCTGATCGAAGCCCAGGAACACCACGTCCTTCTTGTATTCGGCGTAGTGCTTCACGATGTTCGGCAGCTCGAGCTTGCACGGCGGACACCAGGTGGCGAAGAAGTTCATGAAGATGGGGCGGCCCGCGAACTGTCGCAACAGCACCTTTTTGCCGTCAACCGTCGTCACGACAAACTGGGGCGCGGGTTTTCCCACTTGTGCGCGCTCGCCCGCATAGGCTGGGGCGGCGAAAAGGGCGGCAGCGGCGAGCGCCACCCATACGAGACGTTTCATGCAAGCTCCCTGAAGCTTAGTATACGTCTCCTAGAGCGATTTTGGTACGGGCACGCCGAATGTTGCGCAAGCGGGACGGAGCATGGTATAATTTCCGTCGCGCAACTTTAGGGCCGCACGAGCGCACGCATTCAAGGCCCTAGTAATGTCGCGCCCCTGGGGCGCGGCTGAAAGGCACCGTATATGGCAACTCCTGCCTCTGTCATTTCCATGAAGCAGCTCTTAGAAGCGGGCGTGCACTTCGGTCACCAGACCCGCCGCTGGAATCCCAAGATGGCCCGTTTCATCTTTCAAGAACGCAACGGCATCTACATCATCGACCTTCAGAAGACCGTGCTGAAACTTCGGGAGGTATACGACGTCGTCAGCGACATGTCGCGGCGCGGCAAGATCTTCTTGTTTGTGGGCACGAAAAAGCAAGCCCAAGATGTCGTCAAGGAAGAGGCCGAGCGCGCCGGCATGTATTTCATCAACCAGCGCTGGCTGGGCGGAACGCTGACGAATTTCCAGACGATCCAGAAGCGAATCTCGCGGCTGCGGGAGCTTGAGAAGCAGCGTGATACCGGCATGTTCGAAGTGCTCACCAAAAAAGAGGTGAGCAAGTTAGAAGACGAGCTGAATCGCTTGGAGCGATTCTTGGGCGGCATCAAAGAGATGCCCCGGCTGCCTGATGCCGTCTTCATCGTTGACCCCCGCAAGGAACGCATCGCAGTGCTGGAAGCGCGGAAGCTCAAAATCCCGATCATCGCCGTCATCGACACGAACTGCGATCCGGACGAAATCGATTATGCGATTCCGGGCAATGACGACGCCATACGAGCGGTCAAGTTGATGACCGCGAAAATCGCAGATGCGATCATCGAAGGGCGGACCGAGACCGAGTCCGCAGCCGAGCCGGCCGCGCAACCTCCAGAGGAAGCAGGCGCTCCCGCGGCCGAGGAGACGATAACAGCCGTTCGGTAGCGCTCGCGCGTCGCGGCCAGCTCCGCGGTGCCAGGGAATTGCACCGAAGCGCGGAAACGGGACAGTCGCAAATGGACAAGAATTACACACCGAGCGCAGCCGATGTGAAGGCTCTGCGTGAGGCAACCAATGCCCCCGTCATGGATTGTAGGCGTGCTCTGGTCGAAAGCGGCGGCGACAGAGAGCACGCCAAGAAACTCTTGGCCGAGCGCGGGCAGGAGATCGCGCGCAAAAAGAGCCGGTTGGAAGCGTCCGAGGGATTCATCGGCCACTACATCCACCAGGGCGGGAAGATGGGCGTTCTGGTCGAGCTCGCCTGCCAGACGGACTTCGTCGCCAAAAACGAGCAGTTCCAAAGACTGGCTCACGACCTTGCCTTGCACGTGTGCGCGGCCCGGCCGTTGTACGTCAGTCGCGACGACGTGCCCGAAGACGTCCGCAAAGCCGGCGAAGCCGATCGCAACGGCAAACTCGAGAAATTTTACGAGGAGAGCGTGCTCTTGGACCAGCCGTACGTGCGCGATGAGACCAAGACGGTGAACGATCTCATCTCAAGCGCCGTCGGCGTGCTTGGGGAGAACATCAAGGTCCGGCGCTTCGCGCGTTTCGACATCGGCGAAGGCTGATGAGGGACAACGGTGCGGGCGCGCGGCCAGTCTACCGGCGCATACTGCTCAAGCTCAGCGGCGAGGCATTCGCGTCGCCAGGCAGCGCGTCGATCGATACCGAGGCTGTCTATCTCATCGCAAATCAGATCAAAGAAGTCGCGCACGCGGGCGTTCAAGTGGCGTGCGTCGTCGGCGGTGGCAATATTTGGCGCGGCAAATCCGCCGCGCATGCCAACATGGACCGCTCGACGGCGGATTACATGGGCATGCTCGCGACCGTCATCAACGCGCTGGCGCTGCAGGCAGCCTTGGAAGACATCGGCGCGGTGACGCGCGTGCAGACGGCCATCTCGATGAGTCAAGTGGCCGAACCATACATCCGCAGGCGCGCCATCCGGCACTTGGAAAAGGGGCGCGTCGTGATCTTTGCTGCGGGCACCGGCAACCCGTACTTCACGACCGACACAACAGCAGCGCTGCGCGCGCTCGAGATCGGCGCCGAGGCGATTCTCAAGGCGACGCAGGTCGACGGCGTCTACAACGCCGACCCGAAGATCGATCCGGCTGCCGTGCGCTTCGACACGCTGGAATATCTCGAGGTCCTCAAGCTTGGGCTCGCGGTTTTGGACAACACGGCGCTCACGCTGTGCATGGACAACGGCTTGCCCATCCTCGTCTTCGAGCTGATGCGGGAAGGCAACATCAAGCGCGTCATCTGGGGCGAGGCGATCGGAACGTACGTGGGGAGGGTCGGGCGCCGTGTTGCCCCAGTTGTTTAAAGACGCAGAAGAGCGCATGAAGAAGGCGGTGGAGGTGACGCGCGCGGAGTTCTCCGCCATCCGGACGGGCCGCGCCAATGCGTCACTGCTCGATCACGTGTCGGTGGAAGCCTATGGCACCCAGATGCCGCTGCGCCACGTGGCCAACGTGAGCGTCCCCGACGCTCGCAGCATCATCGTGCAGCCGCACGACAAGTCGCTCATCGGCGACATCCGCAAAGCCATCGAGAAATCGGACCTCGGCATTACGCCCAACGTCGACGCCAACGTCATTCGGTTGGGGCTGCCGCAGCTCAATGAGGAGCGCCGCAAAGAACTCGTCAAGTTGCTGCACAAGCGCGCGGAAGAGGGCCGGGTCGCCGTCCGCAACGTGCGCCGTGACGCTCACGATCAGCTCAAGCAGTCTTTGAAAGCAGCCGCCATCACCGAAGACGACAGTCGACGGGCGACCGAACAACTGCAAAAAGTCACCGATAAGCACATCGCCGATGTTGACGGGCTCGTGGCCAACAAAGAGAAGGAGATCATGGAGGTGTGAGCCAGAGCGTGTCAGCGCCTCTGGAAGACTCCCTCTTGCTGCTTCCTTATACCCGCGCGCTCGAAATGATTGACGGCCGCGACGTCAGCGTCACCGTCGTGATGCCTCCGTATCCGTGCATCGGGGTCGGCCGGCTGCACGTCGTCCGCGTTTCCGAGGGCGACGCCGGCGTGGAGCTGGCCCTTTCCTACGACAGCTACGAGCGGCTGCCGTGAGGACGCGTGTATGAGTTGAGCACCGCCGCGACCGCCGGCAAACCGGAGGTGGCCGCGCGCCTTCGGCGAGGTTTGAGCCTCAAGCGCGTCATCATCGGCATCCTGGTGGCGGCTCTCGGCGTGGGATCGGTCTTCGTGGCGCCCGCTTTCACCGTGGTCGTGGTCCTGATCGCGGTCATCGGCGCGGTGGAGTTCACGAACCTGGCGCAGCGTGCCGGGGCGGATATCTCGCTGCCGGTGGCCGCCGCGGCCTGCGCGGCGTACCCGCTGCTAGCCTCCGCCGGCTTGCTGACTCGCTGGGAGCCCGCGCTCGTGTCGATCATCGTCATCGCGTCGTTTTTGGCGTCGTTGACTGCGGACCTCGAACGCTTCGCGGGGCGCTGCGCCATGACCGTATTGGCGTCGCTGTATCTGGGGAAGCTGCTCTCGTATTTCGTGTTGCTGCGCGGCGCTCACAACGGCCTGACGTTCACGGTTTGGCTGATCGTCGTGGTCGCCCTGACCGATATCGCGGCCATGGTGGCAGGCTTGCAATACGGCCGCCATCGGATGGCTCCGCGCCTGTCGCCGTCCAAGACTTGGGAAGGCGCGGCCGCAGCGCTCTTGGTCGCCACGCTCGTGGGAGCCGCCATGGGCCTGTCGCCGTTCATCGGCGTGCCCTGGTGGCTCGCGTTTCTGTTTCCTCTATGCGTGTCGGTGGCGGCGGCCATAGGCGATCTGGTTGAGTCCGCGCTCAAGCGAAACGCGCAGGTGAAAGACTCGGGTCACATCATCGCGGGCCACGGAGGGGTGCTGGACCGCTTCGACTCTTACATCTTCGCAGGCGTCGTCGGGTACGCGGTGCTGCTGCTCGCGGGCAGACTCTAACGGCAATGCGCCGGGTCGCGGTGTTGGGTTCGACCGGTTCCATCGGCCGCCAAGCTCTCGACGTCATCGCCGCCAACTCGGCATCGTTTCAGGTCTGCGCTCTGGCGGCCAATCAGAGCATCGAGCTTTTGGCCGAGCAGGCGAACCGGTTGCGGCCACCGGTGCTGTCGTGCGGCGACCGGCGGCTGCGTGAAGAATTGCGCAAGCTCCTCAGCTACGATCCGGACGCATTACTTGAAGGCCCTGCCGGCTTGATGGCTGCCGCCGACGCTTCCGACGCCGATATCGTGCTGGCCGCAACGGACGGCATGGATGCATTGCGGCCGGTGTTCGAAAGTGCGTCGCACGGAAGAAGCGTGGCGCTGGCCAACAAGGAGCTGCTCGTCGCCGCCGGCCATCTGCTGTGTGCCCGCGCGCGTGAATCGGGAACTCGTATTGTGCCGGTCGATTCGGAACACAGCGCGATCTTCCAGTGTCTTCTGGGTGAACGGATGGAAGACGTGCGTTCCATCGTACTGACGGCCAGCGGGGGCCCGTTTCGCACGAGCTCGCACGAGCAGATGGAAAACGCCACGCCGGAGCAAGCGCTGCGTCACCCCACGTGGTCTATGGGCGCGAAGAACAGCCTCGATTCCGCATCGCTCATGAACAAGGGGCTGGAGGTCATCGAGGCAAGCCGCTTGTTCGATGTGACCGCGGACCAGATCGACGTCGTCGTGCATCCTCAGAGCATCGTGCATGGATTTGTCGTGTTCGCCGACGGCAACGTGAAGGCTCAACTCGCGTCGCCTGACATGAAGCTGCCGATCGCGTTCGCGCTCTCGTTTCCCGAGCGTCTGCCCGTTGCATGGCAGGCCGCCCAAGAGCAATTGGATGCGACCAAAGCCGCCATCGGGCTCACCAGCGCAACGTCGCTTTCGTTCGAACCTGTCGACCAGGGTCGCTTTCCTGCGCTGCGGCTGGCATATGAAGCGCTGCGCCTGGGGAAGACGTATCCTGCGGTGCTGTCAGCCGCCAACGAAGAGGCAGGACGGGCATTCTTGCAAAGGAAAATCAAGTTCACCGAGATGTGCCCGCTCATCGAACGAGCGCTGCAGGCACACGACGCCGAGGCCGATACGTTGGATGGGGTCGAACGAGCCGACCGCTGGGCGCGCGGCTTCACGCGCGATGCGGTGAACAGCCGCTTCGGAGCTCCCGCCTGAAAGAAGAGTAGCGTGCCGCACGAGCTGCCATCCTGATGACCGAGGCCACCGTTCTTTTCCAGTTATCATTTCCTCTCGCCATCTCGACGTTGGCGCAAGTGGCCATCTTCCTCGCGCTGCTGAGCGTGCTCGTCATCTTCCACGAGTTCGGCCACTTCGTCATGGCGAAGCGCGCCGGCGTGACGGTGACCGATTTCGCCGTCGGATTCGGCCCCTCGCTTCTGTCAGTGCGGCGCGGCGATACCACATACCGAGTCAACGTGCTGCCGCTGGGCGGCTATTGCAAGATGGTCGGCGAGGATATGGCCGACAGCGGGCCGAGCGACCCGGGCAACTTCCAAAGGAAAAGTTTGGGAGCGCGCTTCGGCATCATCGCCTCAGGGCCGATCTTCAATCTTATTTTAGCCGCCGGCATCTTCGCGTTCTTGGGCACGGTGATCGGCATCCCGACGGGCATCACGACGATCGTCAAGAACGTGAACCCGAAGACGCCTGCGGCGGCCGCAGGTCTGACGCCGGGCGACGTGATCGTCGCGCTGGACGGCAAGCCGGTGCAGGGCGGTGACGATATGATCCGCTACATCCACGGCCATCCCGGCAAGCTGATCGCGGTGGACGTCCAACACGACGGCGTCGCCCGCCATTTGCAAATCCAGGCGCAGCGCAAGAAGCAGGGCGATCAGGTCGTTGGCCAATTCGGCTTCGTGCCGCGCGAGGTGGTCGAGCACAAGCCGGTCTTCGAGGCAATCGTGTGGGGCTTCGGACAAGTCGGCGCCACCGCCGCATTGCAGTTCGTGGGCATCACTCAAGCGATCCGCAATCACGATTCGTCAGTCATCAGCGGCCCGGTCGGGATCGCGCATGTGGTCATCAGCGCCGAGCGGTTCGGCGTGTACCCCGTGCTCGAGCTTATGGCGCGCATCTCGGTGGTGCTCGGTCTGTTCAACCTCTTGCCGCTGCCCGCGCTGGACGGCGGACGGCTGGCGTTCCTGGCGGCCGAGCTTTTGCGCGGGCGGCCTGTCGATCCTGAGAAAGAAGGCTTGGTGCATCTCACCGGCTTCGCGCTGCTCATGGTTTTCGTGGTCTTCGTGACGTATCACGACATCGTGCAGTGGGTGAATGGCAAGGGCGGATTGTGATCGACCGCGAGCAACAGCAGCTGCTGGAGCAGCACTTGCCGCCCGTGCCGGAATGGTCGGGCGTGCAAGAGCGCAGCCCAGCCCCGCCGTTGACAGCGCGCAGAAAGACAAGGCCCGTGAAAGCCGGCAGCGTCACGATCGGCGGCGGCGCGCCTATCTCAGTCCAATCGATGACGACGACGAAAACGGACGACTGGGCCGCGACGCTCGAACAGGTCAACCAGCTGGCGGACGCCGGTTGCGAGATCGTGCGCATCTCCGTGCCCGACCCCAAAGCTGCGGCCGCCTGCAAACGGATCAAGGAAGGCTCGCCGGTGCCGCTCGTCGCGGACATCCATTTCGATCATCGCTTCGCGCTCGCTGCCATCGAGGCCGGCTGGGACAAGCTGCGCCTCAACCCCGGCAACATCCGGGATGCCAACAAAGTTCGCGAAGTCGTGCGCGCGGCCGCCAACCGCGGCATACCCATCCGTATCGGCGTGAACAATGGATCGCTGGCGCCTGATATCGTACAGCGTTACGGCCACACGCCGGAGGGCATGGTGGAGTCGGCGCTGCGCCATATCCGCATCCTCGAAGAGCTGGATTTTTTCGACATCGTCGTCTCGCTCAAAGCGCACGACGTGCGCACGACCGTGGCTGCCTACCGCCTCATGGCAGGCAAGGTCGACTATCCGTTTCATCTCGGCGTCACCGAAGCAGGCACGCTGCGCAGCGGCACCGTCAAGAGCAGTGTCGGGTTAGGCATCCTGCTGGCCGAGGGACTCGGCGACACCATCCGCGTCTCCCTCACGGCCGATCCGGTAGAAGAAGTTCCCGTCTGCTGGGAGCTGCTCAAATCGCTGGGCTTGAGAGAGCGCGGCGTCGAGATCACGTCGTGCCCTTCGTGCGGGCGAGTGCAGATCGACATCGTCAAACTTGCAGAACAAGTCGAGCGCATCACCGCCGAGTATCGCGCCCCGGTGAAGGTCGCGGTGATGGGCTGCGCCGTCAACGGCCCGGGAGAGGCCTCCATGGCCGACGTCGGCATCGCCGGCGGCAAGGGCATGGGGCTGATCTATCGCGACGGCGTCAAAGTTCGATCGCTGCCCGAGTCCGAGCTGCTCGCCGGTCTGCGAGAAGAGATCGAACGCGTCATCCAGGAGCGGTACCCGGACTACGTCTGATCCCGCACACAGCGCTCGAACGAAAGCGGAAGGTCGCGCGCGCGAAGGCGCGCCCATGGTGAAACAAGCGCAAAAAAAAGAGGTCTCGCGCATCCCGCGCAAGTCCGACGACGTCTCCGAGTGGTACACACAGGTCTGCCTGCAGGCGCAACTGGCGGATTATGCGCCCGTGCGCGGCTGCATCGTCATGCGCCCGTACGGCTACGCGATCTGGAGCCTGATCCAAGCCGAGTTCGACCGGCGCTTCGCGGCCACCGGTCATCAAAACGCGTACTTCCCTCTGCTCATTCCCGAGAGCCTCTTCATGCGCGAAGCCAAGCACGTCGAGGGCTTCACGCCGGAGGTCGCGTGGGTCACCGAGGGGGGCGACGAAAAGCTGAGCGAGCGCCTGGCGATCCGCCCCACGTCCGAAGTCATGTTCGGCATGATGTACGCCAAGTGGATTCAGTCGCACCGCGATCTCCCTGTGCTCATCAACCAGTGGGCCAACGTCATGCGCTGGGAGAAATCCACGCGCCCGTTCTTGCGCACGCTCGAGTTCTTGTGGCAAGAAGGGCATACGGCCCACGCGACCCGTGAAGAGGCCGCCGCAGAAGTGCAGCAGATGCTGGGCATCTATCGCGAGGTGGCCGAAGACGTCCTCGGCCTGCCGGTTATCAGCGGCCGCAAGAGCGACAACGAGAAATTCGCGGGCGCCATCGCGACGTACGCGATCGAGGCGCTCATGCCGGATGGAAAGGCGCTGCAGGCCGGCACATCGCATGAGCTCGGGCAGAATTTCGCAAAGGCGTACGACATCACGTTCACAGACGCCGACGAGCAAGTGAAGCACGTCTGGACGACCTCGTGGGGCGTCTCATGGCGCATCCTTGGCGGCCTCATCATGGCGCACGGCGATGACAACGGCCTCGTGTTGCCTCCGTCCGTGGCGCCGCACCAAGTCGTGATCGTGCCGATCCTGCGCAAGGGGGGAGAAGAGGTGTTGCCTGCAGCGCGCCGCTTGCGCGACGACTTGTCCGCCGTCTGTCGCGTCCACCTCGACGACCGTACGGAGCAAAGCGCCCCGTGGAAATTCAACGAGTGGGAATTGCGCGGCGTGCCGTTGCGCATCGAGCTCGGCATGCGCGACATCGAAGCGGGCACGGTGATGCTCGCGCGCCGCGACACGCTCACGAAGTCGCCCATGCGCCGCGAGGACGCGGTGACCCAGGTGCCTCAACTGCTCGCGCAGCTGCAAACCGGCCTTTTCGAGAAGGCGCGTGCGGACCGCGACGAGCGCACGAGCACCGCTTCCGACAAAGACGCGTTTGTCTCGCAGCTAAAGGCTCAAAGAGGGTTCGTGCTGGCGCCGTGGTGCGAACGGCCGGAGTGCGAGCTTGCGATCAAAGCGGAGACGAGCGCGGTCACTCGCGTCATCACCGGCGCCGCAGCGCCGGGCGAGACGTGCGCCTTTTGCGGACTGCCGGCGAAGGTGCGAGCGTATTTCGCCCGCAGTTACTGACCGGTTGCGCCGCTCGCCGGTTCGCACAGCCCAGCCCGGATGAGGTTCGGCCCACAAATGGCGCTCGCGGTCATCGCTGTGGCGGTCGTCGCCGGAAGCGGCGCACGCGCGCAGGCGCGTGCGGCTCGACCCGACCGTTTGTCCGCCATCTACATGTACCATCACGTCTCCCCGCTGGTGCTGCCGGGCCGGTACCAGCGCGCCCTCACGATGACGCCTGACGAGTTCGACGCGCAGCTTGCGTGGCTAAAGCGCCGGCATTGCCGCCTGCTCACGGTGGACGGCATGTTGAGCGACGTCCGGCGGCTTGCTGCCCGCGCACCCGCCTGCGAGGTGGCGCTGACGTTCGACGACGGCTATGAAGACGCTGCGACGTTCGCCTTTCCGGCGCTGCGCCGCTACCACGATGTCGCCAGCTTTTACATCATCACGGGCAAGGTCGGCGCGCAGGGCCATGTCACGGCTGCGCAGATCCGGGCGTTGCGCGCAGCCGGGATGGAGATCGGCGCGCACACGGTCCATCATTACGATCTGACGAGGTTGACGAGCGCCAAGGGCGCCCGTGAGATCGGAAGTTCGCGCACGGCTCTGGAGCACTGGATTGGCGCGCCGGTGCTCTCCTTCGCGTATCCGAGCGGACGTTTCAACGCCGCCGTCGTTGCTGAAGCGCGCGCGGCGCACGTGCGCGACGCGGTGACGACCGTGCCGGGGTTTGTCGGCTCAAGCACTGATCCGCTGCTGCTGCCGCGTTACCGCATGCTGCACGGCAAAGGGCTCGCATTGTTTCGCGCGACCTTAGGACCCCCCCAAGGCGAGCACGCCAAGGGCTGGCACTTGCTGCAGTCGCTCGCGCCGCTCGATCGCCGCACGCTCGCCGGCATCGCACGCAAGCGCATTGCGGGGAACGCCCCGCAGCGCGCAGAAGCGATTTGCATCGCACTTTTGGAGCGCCGGTTTCCGGAGCAGATCCTGAAAGTGCACCTGCTCGCCATGCAGCCCGCTGCCGTGGCGGGGATTCTTCTTTCGGGCGTAAAGTTTCACGAAGCGATGAATGCTCGCCGTTTTCGGGCTGACGTGCGCTCTATGGTGCGAACCGCCTTCTTGTCGGATAAGGCGCTCGACGAAGTAGACGTATGGGCGACGGTGCCGATTGCGGTCGGCGCCGGCCTTCCGGTCTCCGGCGACTTTGCCGTTCCAGCGTCGAGAACGGTCTTTTCCACAGCCGTAACCGCCACTGGCCATGCCAGTGCTGCGCGGCAGCTCACGTGGGGTGCGGAGTATTGGGATGCCGATTGGACGCGTGACTTGACGCCTGCAAAAGCGGTGTCGGGTGGGCGCCTCCGCCGTGCGGAGTCCAGATGACGACGGACGACGCAGCCATAACGGGCGAAAACACATACGCCAAAACGGTTTTGGACAACGGCGTGCGCGTCATCAGCGAACGACTGCCCTACGTCCGCAGCGCCAGCATCGGCCTGTGGGTCGGAGTCGGATCCTCGCACGAAGAGGCAGCGCTGCGCGGCATCAGCCACGTGATCGAGCACATGCTCTTCAAGGGGACGCCGAAACGCAGCGCGCGCCAGATCGCAGAGCTGATGGACTCTGTCGGCGGCCACCTCAACGCGTTCACCGACAAAGAGATCACGTGTTACCACGGACGCGTCGTCGATGCGCACGTGGCGCTCGCCTTCGACGTGCTCGCGGACATGTTCAAGCACGCCAAGTTCGATCCGGACGACCTGCACAACGAGCAGCAGGTGATCCTCGAAGAGATCCGCATGTACGACGATTCTCCCGACGAGCTGAGCCAAGATCTGTTCTTGCGGTCCGTTTGGGGCGGCAGTTCGTTGGGCGAGCCCACGATCGGATACGCTGCTACCGTTTCGGCGGTGACGCGCGACGCCATCACGGCGTACATGCGCTCGAAATACACGCCCGATCGCGTGGTCGTGACAGCGGCGGGCAACATCGAGCATTCGCAATTCGTCGCGCTGGTAGCCGAGCAGCTGGGCTCCATGGCCGGCGCAGACGGCAATGCCCCCCTGCCGGCGCCGGCATTCCGCCCGGCAGTGACGGCGCGGTATAAGGACTGCGAGCAAGTGTACATCCTGATCGGAGCGGAGGGCACGCGTGCCGACGACGATCGGCGTTACCCGCTTTCCGTCTTGGACACGATTCTCGGCGGCGGAATGGCGTCGCGCCTGTTCCAAGAGATCCGGGAGCAGCGCGGCTTGGTGTACAGCGTGTACTCATCGCACAACACCTACCGCAACGCCGGTCTCTTCAGCATGTCGGCATCGACGAGTCCGAAAAACGCTGCCGAGGTCGTGTCGCTCATCCGCGAGGAGTTGTCTCGCCTTGCCGCCGACGGCGTGTCCGAAGCCGAGGTGGCGCGCGCGAAGGAGCACATCAAGGGCAACATGCTCTTGTCGCTGGAAAGCACGAGCACGCGCATGATCCGTCTGGGGCGTTCCGAGCTGAACATCGGCCGGCACATCTCGACCGCTGAAGTGACCGAGCGCATCGAGGCGGTCAGCAAAGAGCAGGTCGACGCGCTGGCGCGCCAGCTCTTCGTTGGCGAACGGCTCGCGTTGACCGTTCTCGGGCCGGTGGACAGCCAAGCAGTCACAGGCCCGTTCGAATCGTTGGCACAATCAGCCTGAGCAGCGCTTCGCCGGCGATCAGTTCGGCGACCGTGTACCTCGCCATCGCCGCCGTGGTCTACTGTTTCGCTCAAGCCCTCCAGATGGGCACGGGCGCGGCGCGACTGGCCGGCGTGCGCGCCAAGCGGGTGGCCACCGGCCTCACGCTCTTCAATCTGTTCGCCACCAGCTCTCGCATGTTGAACCTGGTGTACGCGCCGCTGATGGGCGCGCTGATCGACATCTCGCGCCGGCTGGGTGACGTGGCAGGGTTCGAACGCGATCTGCGCGTCATCATCGCGGCAGCATCCGTAGGGACCGTGCTCGGCGGCGTGCTGACGCCTACGTTCGCGGTCTTGCTGCAGCGAGGCATCGGTTCGTTCGAGCGCCGAGGCTCGCTCGTGTGGGCGATGAGCCGCTTGGTGGTGCCCGCCACCTTCCGCTCGGCAGTCATGCAATTCCGCAGGCCCGCGGTGCGCATGCTGCGTTACAGCCCGGCATCCATACCGAAGGGCTTTCTGTATTGGAACGTCGTCGTGATGGCATTTTGGATCGCAGGCCCGCTCTCGGCGTTCTACGCCGGCGTCATCGATTCCAAGGTGACCGGCACTGCGTTGCTCTTGTCCGGCCTCATCACCGGCGTGGCGACGATCACCCTGACGCTCGTTGTGGACCCGACCGCCGCGGTCATCACCGATCAAACGGCGTTAGGCATCCGGCCGGAGAGCGATATCAAGGCGATGCTGCTCTACCTCGTGCTCAGCGCCGTGGTCGGCACGCTGCTCGCGCAAGCGGTCTTGCGTCCGGCCGCTGAGCTCATCGTCGCTGTCGCGCGGTTCCTCGTCGATCATGGTCTGCAACATGGCTGATATCGGCATGCGCGTCCGAGCCCGCACGCTGCGCACCGCCGCCGCCATCACCATAGGCCTTGCGTCGATGACGGCGTGGGGGTGCGCGCAACCCATCACGCGCTGGATGGTCGAGCTGCGAACATCGCAAGGCGATCAAGCGATGAAGAGACCGAATTTGGCCGACGCAGAAAAAGAATACAAGTTGGCGCTGGCGTTGGACCCGCACAACGCTCACGCTCGGGCCGGCCTGGCCAAGGTGCTGTACTTGAAGGCGAACGAGTACTTCCGAGCGAGCAAGTTGGACGAAGCTGACATCGAGATCAAGCGGTCGTTGCGGCTCGTGCCGAGCGACGCCGGCACGCAGGCGCTCGCCGGCAGAATCGAGCAAGCCAAGATCCGCAGAGAGATCGTGATCTCAAACTATCCCCTGTACGGATCCCTGCGTGCTTCCTTGAACCCGGCGTTTAAGGTCATCACGGCCACCAATCTGGAAATCGAAAAGCAGATCAAGCTGTTCGCGAGCGACTACGATACCGCGCACCTCACGCGCGCCATCCTCGAATCGTACGATTTGCAGGACGAGGCGCATCGCATGGCGCTGCGGCTCATCGCCTACCGCAGCCTCGTGCAGTCAGGCGGCTCGAAGGCGCGGGCGCCGATCCAAAGCCAGACGCCCAGTCTTTTGCCCGTTCCTTAGCGAGGCGCGGAAGCGTTCGCTCCCGTCGCCGCGTTCGCCGGCTCTTTGTGTGCGAAATGCCGGAAGTCGTAGACCTGCCAGCCCGAGCGCACCGGCACGCGCCGATAGCGCTGCATGAACGCGTAGAGCTGCTTGTTCGCCCGGAAGCGTGGCACTTCGAGCGCCACAAAGTAGCGGGCGCCTTTGTTGATCGCGCTCGTCATGTCGTGGACGTTCCACAGGAGCGGGTCTTCCTCCCAACCGCGGCGTCCGATCGTGTACAGCACGGACGGATCGTAGTGTCCCATCACGATGAGCGAGCCCGGGGCGAGCCTGCTGCGCAGTTCCGTCGCGGCCGAGTAGACCGGCCGGCTCCACGTGTAATACGGATGCACGGCGAGCATGCCGGCGTAGCAGGTGAGGAAGAGTGCCGCCGCCATCGCGGCGTACCCGCCGAAGGAACGGCTCGTGCGCGGCGCGAGCAGGGACAGCAGATGATCCAATGCGCCCGAGGCGTACAGCGCGGCGAAGGGCACGAACGGCATCAGGTAATAGTCGACGCGCTCAACGTTGACGACGACGAACGCGTACAAGCACAGTGCGGCGAACCAGGCGCCGAAAAAGCACGCTCGAAAGCGGCCATGCTCGGCCTCGCGTGCGGTGCCATCCGCGTTGACCGTCGACGAGAATAGCGGCGGTTGCGTGAACGATGCCAGCAGCGTGAGTCCAAACAGCACCGGCCCCAAGATGGTGGTCGACAGCATTTTCGCAAGCGCGAGCGTCGCCTGCAACCCTACAAGCAGCGCTGCGGGCCGCGCGAGCTCGAGCCGCAGGGTGGGAAGGACGTGCTTGAGCGTGATGCCGGAAGCCCAATGCCATTCGGCGATCGCGCTCACGTGATGCAAGTACGCTGCGAGCGGCAGCAGCGAGGCGGCCAGCAAGACGTAGGGCGACCAGTCGCTGAACACGCGAGCGCGCGAACGCGCGACGGACACAGCCAGCATAGGGGCGAGCAGCAACAGCGCTGGCGGCTTGGCAAGCCATGCCAGCGCCGCGAACAGCGTCGCCAACGCGAAATCGCCCGCCCGGCGGCGAGCGCACCATCTCCACCAGAACAGCAGCGCGCCGAAGCCGAAGAAGATCATGTCGCTCTCCGGGAGGATGGCGCGCCCGTAATACACCGCGCCCGGCGTAATGGCGAACAGCAAGGCGGCGATGAGCCCGGCGCGCCGGGAATACAGTTCGGCTCCAAGCGCGAACAGCAAGGGAATCGTCGCCAGGCTGAACGCGATGACGATGAGCCGCAAGAAGATCTCGTGCACGCCGAAGATGCGATAGAGCTGCGCCGCCAGATACGGCACGATCTGCAGCTCGAGCTCGACGTAGTTCGGCGGCGGACCGTCGTAGTCGGTCTGGGGATAGAAGATGTTGTTCTGAAGCGTGGCAAAATTGCGCGCGATGGCGGACTCGTCGCCTTGGCGCCATCCGGGGTGGTCGAGGATCGGACTGCGCACGTGGTAGAGGCGCAAAGTAAGGCCCAAGACGATGATGAGGATGAGCGCTGCGCCGAGGCGGGCGCGCGTCACGTAGGCTTGTGCGTCAGCGGTTGATGGGTGTGGCGAAACGTCCAGAACTTGTTCCCGAAGAAATTCCAGCCCATGCCGACGCTCGTCGCGATCAGCCACGCTGCCGAGTTACGCAGCGGCATCGGGGGCAAGTGACGCTCGGCGAAGACGATGACGACCTCGCTGATGCACAGCGCGACCGCGGAAACGGTGATGAATTGGCCCAGTTCTTTCCAGGGGTGGCCACGCGAGCGAAACGTCCAGTGGCGGTTCCACCAGTAGTTGTTGACGCCGCCCAAGATAAATCCGATGGCATAGGCGATCCAAACGGCGAACTGCAGGTGCAAGAAGAGATGGTAGACGGCGAAGTTGACAATCGTTCCTGACGTACCGACCACGCCGAACTTCAGGAACTGCCTGACTCCGCGGCGCGCCATCATCTACGGCGCGACGCTCAAGCGAGCCAATACCAGTCTGCGAACAAGACCGTGAACAAACCCAGCAGCGGCAGTGAGAGCGACACGATCGCCGAGTTGATCAACGGGTTGCGCCCCCAGATGGCCATCAGCATGAACGCGGGAAAGATGACCAGCACGAAGCGCGGCATGCTCATCAGGCTGGCGGTGGACATCGGCACCAAGAGCGAGGCAGCGAAATACCACGCGTATGACGGCCGAAGCGTCCGGAATGCCACTACCATCAACGCCAAAAAGGCGAAGGTGAAGGCCAGTTCGATGAGGTGGTTGATGCTGCCGCTCGACGCCAACGGATAGCCTACGAACTCTTTGAAGGTGTTGTAGATGCTCACCCAGGGTGCGGCCAGATGGCGATTCCAGTGGTGCTGGATCTTCAAGAAGAACAGGGGGTCGCCGACGATCGCGTACAGGTACGCCATGTAGCCGAAAAGCCCCATGGGAACGACAGCGAGCCCGATGACGCCGCGCGCCAGGGATGTGTCGTGGCGTTCCTTCCAACCGCGCCACATCTCATAGGCAAGCGGTATGGCCGTCAAAACGCCTTCAACGCGCGTCAGCGAAGCAAGCGCTCCGAATACGCCGCTCGTGATGTAGTTGCCGCGCCGCGCGTAATACACCGATGCGACGGTGAGCGCGAAAAACAGCGACTCGGTATAGACGGCCGAGAAGAAGATGGCCGTTGGGAAGATGGCGGTGTAGAAGATCGCGTGGTAGGCGATCGTGTCGTCGCCGAACTCCAGCTTGACGAGCGAGTACAGGTACGCGAGGGCGGCGAAGAAGGCGAGGTTTGAGATCACAAGCCCGGCCGTCAGATGATCGCCGATGAGACCGCCAAGGACGTGCACCAAGTACGGGTAGAGCGGGAAGAAGGCCATATCTTTGCCCTGATATCCGTCCGTCGCGATCGTGAGATAATGTTGCGCGTCCCAGCGTCCCCACACGTCGAGCAATCCGTGAGCCGCGCTCCAATGCTGGCCCTGGCGCTGGCCGATGACGATGGATGCCAAGGGCGCGATGATGATCAGCGGCAAGCGAGTGGCGACGAACACCGTCGCGACGTGGTGCATCATCGCCTGGTGTCGCGCGAGCAATCCGATCTTCGCGGCGAGGCACAACAACAGCAAGCCGCCGGCGAGCTCCGACGCGGACGTCAACGACGGCGGCATGTTGAAGAGGTACAGCCACAGGCCGATCAGTGGTGCATAGCTCCATGCATCGCCGCGCAGCATCTCTTCCAACGGCAGGTCGAAGCGCGAACTGAGAAGCCGCGAATACCCGTACCAAAGGCCGAAGGACGCCACGGTCAACCCGATGACGAGCAGCGCGAGCGCAAGGTCGGAGCGAGCAGCGTCTAGGTGCCGGTGGGTCGCGACCACATACCAGGCAAAAACGCCGGCGCTGATCCCCGACGCGAGAATGACCGCCCCGCTGAGCCACGTGCTGCGGAGAAGCGAGAGATGCGTCCTTGGGGGCTCGGCGGCCGTTCCTTCGGTGAAGCGGGGCGTCGTTACAGCGGCGTCCACGGGCTGTCGGGTTCGCCGTTGCGCTAGTGCGCCCTTTCCTCGCGTCGTTCCGAGGGATTGCGCACAGGTTGGAAAAGTTGCGCGCTATGATTACAGCCGCGACGGCAGCGCTCTTCGCAGCGAGCATCACGCTGCTGACGAGCGATCCGACCATCGCTGACAGTTCCGCCACAGCGCCGCCAGCGCCGGCCACCCCGGCTGCTGGAGTGCAAAGCGGCGTCTTCCTTTCCTACAATGTGGACAAATCGGGGACGTCCGTGACCATCGAGCACGCCGGCCACCCGACGGCTATCGCGCTGGCCCGCGATGCCGTGACGCGCGAACGGGCCGCGGGCGATCAATGGCATGTGACCTCGCTTGCGTCGTTGCAGCCCGGTGAGCCGGTCTCGTTGCAGCTGACGCCGGACGGCGTCGCCCACGGCATCGATGCGGAATATCAGATCGTCAGCACCCGCCTCATCGTCCATAAGAACGACTCGATCATCACGTCGTCGGGCGACGTCTACACCCTCACGGGCAAAGCGGCGCAATCGCAAACGCCTCTCGACCTCGGCACGTACCTCCTTTTGCGAGTGGATCCTCAGACTAACCGAGCATTCGATCTGGCCGCGTCCACGCAGCCGTTCGCCGCGGCTGGCAACGCAAACAAGATCACGGTCACCTTCGTCGTCAGCGTGCCCGTCAACACGCCGCCATCCGACGTCATCTACCTGTCGAGCAACACGACCAACTGGAGTCCCAACGGCGTGCGCATGTCACCGCTGACCGGCAATCGCTGGACAGCGGCGCTTGCGCTGCCTGCCGGATCATCGCTGCAATACAAATACACGCGTGGTTCTTGGTCGACCGACGAACGAAATGCGGCCGGCATAGAAATCGCCAATCGCAGCTTATCGGTGGTGAAGAGCGGGGCCGCTCAAGCGATCAAAGACACGGTCGCGCGCTGGGCCGACCTGCCGTCCTGACAAGGGCGCAAGGCCGCACCACCAACGAACAAAGGAGATCATCGAATGGATACGCTCGATTTCGTCAAGGTCACGGAAGCGGCCGCGCTGGCAGCGTCACGCTGGATGGGCAAAGGCGAGCGCGATAAAGCCGACGGCGCGGCGGTGGAAAAGATGCGCGCCACGCTGAACGACATGGACATTCGCGGCCGCGTCGTTATCGGCGAAGGCGAGCGCGATGAAGCGCCCATGCTGTTCATCGGCGAGGAGCTGGGCAAAGGCGGCGTCGAGGTGGACATCGCCGTCGATCCCGTCGAGGGCACGAATCTCGTCGCCAATGGCTTGCCGAACTCCATCGCAGTGTTGGCGGTGACGTCCAAAGGCGGCTTGCTCAACGCGCCGGACACGTACATGGAGAAGCTGGCCGTGGGTCCCAAGGCGGCAGAGGTCGTGCACATCGACGCGAGCGTCTCGGAAAATCTGGAGCTGGTGGCAAACGCGCTGGAGCGCTCGGTGGGTGACATCACGGTCGTGATCCTTGACCGGCCGCGTCACAAGAGGCTGATCGAAGACGTGCGCGCGGCCGGCGCCAAGATACGTCTGATCTCGGACGGCGATGTCGACGCGGCCATCGCGACCGCGATCGACGGCACCGGCATCCACGTCGCGATGGGCACGGGCGGCGCGCCTGAGGGCGTGCTCGCGGCGGCCGCCCTGCGATGCTTGGGCGGCGGTTTCATGGGCCGTCTCAAGCCCCGCAATGAAGAAGAAGCCAAGCGCGCGTTGGACATGGGCTTCGACGACGTCAACAAGGTGCTCAAGATGGAAGATCTCGTGAAGAAAGACGACATCACGTTCGTCGCGACTGGAATCACCGACGGCGACTTGGTGCGCGGCGTGCGCTTCTTCGGCAACGGCGCGCGCACGCACTCGATCATCATGAACAGCCGCTCGAGCACCGTGCGCTTCGTGGAGACCGTCCATCGCTTCCGGGCCGGGGCGTTCCGGGTCAGGCAGCACTGAAGCTACCGGCCTGCATCACGCCTGACGCGATCTTCGACCGCGTCGAAGATATCGATCTCGCGCTCTTGCGCGCCTGGGATATCCGCGGGCTTGTGCTGGATCTGGACAACACGATCGTGCCCTGGCATACGAGCGATCTGCGCCCTTCCATATCCGCATGGTTTGCCGGCCTGGTTCAGGGTGGCGTCCGCGGCTGTCTGCTGACGAACAATTACGGCAAACAGGCCTCTGTGGTCGCGCGCGCCTTAGGGACGCCCATCGTGCTTGGAGCGTTGAAGCCTGTACCGTTTGGCTATCGCCGCTCGCTGGAGCACTTGCAGATCGAAGCACGGCACGCGCTCGGCGTAGGCGATCAGCTGTACACGGACGTGTTGGGAGCTAAGCTCGCCGGCATGCGAGCTGCTCTGGTGCAACCGATCGGCCGCCGCGAGTTTCCCACGACCAGGCTGATGCGCGTGTTCGAGCGCCCGGTGCTGGAGCATCTGCGCCGCGGCGGCATGCCCGGAGCATAACGGCACCGCCGGAAGTGCGTTACGCTCTGATCGGCTCGCCTGTCGCGCATTCGCGTTCTCCCGCGCTTCAACTCGCGGCATTCAGCGCGTGCGGCCCCCCGGCCGTCTATGAAGCGATCGACGTTCCGGTCGCAGGTCTGGGCGACGCAATAGCCCGTCTTCGCCGCGACACATATAAAGGATGGAACGTGACCACGCCTCTGAAGGAAGCGGTGATCGCGCATCTGGACCGGCTGACCCAGGTCGCAGCGTCGGATCGTGCCGTCAACGTCGTGCGCCGTGAACCCGACGGCAGCCTTACGGGGCACAACACGGACGGCGCCGGACTCGTACAAGCGCTCGCGGATGTGTGGTCTTGGGAGCCGCGGCATAAGAGCGCGCTCGTGCTGGGAAGCGGCCCCGCCGCGCGAGCGATCGCAAGCGCGCTGCGGATGCACGGTATCGGCTTCCTGTACTGCTGGTCTCGCAACGCGGCCGCTGCGGCGCTCATCGGTCCGCTGCCGCTGAGCAAAGACACGGCACCCATGGCCACGGATCTCGAGTCAGTCGATGCGGCCCGTGTGGTCAAAGTCGATCTTATCGTGTCCGCTCTGCCCGCCGACGCATCCTTGCCCGCCTGGATCGCCGCCGTCGCGGACGAGCATTCGTCGGTCTTCGATTTGAACTATGACGCCGACCGATCGCCTGTGGGGGGTCTGCGGGCCGCACGCCGGTCGGACGGCGTGCCGCTGCTGCTGCATCAAGGCGCGCTTTCCTTTGCGTGGTGGACAGGCTTGCCGCAGCCGCTGGACGTCATGAGGTCAGCGCTCGGACTGTAGCGTCGGCTGTTTCAGCCGATAATCAACAGATGCTTGGGCTCACGAGCCGATGAAGACCCGAATCGGCTACATCGATGGGCTGCGCGCCATTGCGGTGCTCACCGTGATCGCCCATCACGCCGCTAAATATAACCTGAAGCTCAACGTCGGCCCCTTGCAGCACACCTTGTATGAAGGTGCCCACGGCGTCGACCTGTTCTTCGTCATCTCCGGTTTCTGTTTGTCCTACCCGACGCTTTTGCGGATCCGCAACGAAGGCAAAGCGCCATTCGATGTGGCTCGTTACTTCGCGCATCGGCTCCTGCGGATTTTGCCGCCCTATTACTTCGCGATCGCGTTCTGCTGGCTCTTGTTGCTGCTGACGCTTCATTACCAATGGGTTATGCCGTTCGGAATCGTTGGCCCCCATATGAACGCCTTCGAGGTTTTCAAGCAGATGGTCTTCGCCGATCAGCAGCAGCTGTTGAACGGATCGTTTTGGTCGTTGGCGGTCGAGTTCCGTTGGTACTTCCTGTTTCCGCTGATGCTCATGCTGTGGGTGAGGTCGCCGCGCGCCTTCGGCTTGGTCGCGATCGGATGCTTCCTCGCCGCGACCCAGACTCGAGCGGCCAGCATCGACCTCGCGATCCTGCCCGCGTTCTTGCTCGGCATCGTGGCTGCGGATGTCGAAATCCAATGCCTGCCTTTGCGCCGTTTAGCGCCGCTGTTGTTCGTCCTGGCGCTGCTCGTCGCGCTGCTGCTGGAACCAAACGATCCGTGGCACTTCTACGACACAGCCCAGATCGGTTGGCAAGCTGCGGCATTCTTCTTCGTGGTCGCGGCAGGGCACAATGCTTGGCTTCGCGCCGCGCTCAGCTGGCGTCCGTTGGTCGCCACCGGTTTGGCGTCGTACAGCCTGTACCTCATCCACGAACCGGTCATAGGATTGCTCGAGCGCAACACCGTTCTCGGTGCGCTCTCAGCGGCGGCGATCGCAACAGCGCTGGGCATTGCGTTCTGGGCGATCTTCGAGCGCCCATTGACCCAGACAGCGCTGAAACGAGTACTGACCGGTATGCTCGGCACGGCGCTGGCACGCGGCTTAAGACTGAGCGGCGTTCCCGCCCAGATCGCGCTCGAACCGGCTGGCGCGAATACCCACCTTTCCGGCGGCTCGCTGGAACTCGAAGTCATGGAAAACAGCCTGCCACGGTCGGCGCCTTCGCGCTCAGGGCAGATCGATAGGCCTGCCGCGCCGGTGTGAGAGCCGTCACTGCGCTACGCTCGACATCCAGCGCTGTCGTCGGTCGCACCCGCAACGTGATGGAATCATCGCCGCCTATTGACGGTTGCCGCCTTGCCGATGACTAGGAAAGAGTCCGCGTGGGAGTCTGCGCCGGGGATAGAGGCGCCGTCTTATCGGCTTTGTCCCGCCCCTTTACGAATTGAGCGAATTATGGCAGCAAACGTCAGCGATCTACTCGGCCTCCGCATGGACGAGCTCATGCGCGTCACCATCGAGCGAGGCGCATCCGACCTGCACATGAGCGTGGGCCTGCCCCCCATGTTGCGGATTGACGGGCGGCTGACGCCGACCGAATTTTCAAAGCTGGCCCCGGACGACACCAAGCGCCTCGTCTACAGCATTCTCACCGACGCGCAAAAAGAGAAATTTGAGAAAAACCTCGAGCTCGACTTCTCGCACGGCCTCAAAGGTTTCGGCCGCTTCCGCATCAACGCGTTCCGGCAGCGCGGCGTCATCGGCGCCGTCTTGCGCGCCATCCCCTCGTCCGTCCCCGCGCTTGGCAGCCTGAATTTGCCGCCGGTGATGGCGGACTTGACGTTGCGGCCGCACGGCTTGGTGCTGGTCACGGGACCAACCGGCTCCGGCAAATCGACGGCGCTGGCCTCCATGATCGACGTCATCAACTCGACGATGTCTCGCCACATCCTCTCGATGGAAGACCCCATCGAGTATCTGCACTTCCATAAGATGTCCATCGTGAACCAGCGCGAGATCGGGCATGACTCGTACAGCTTCTCGAACGCCCTGCGCGCCGCGTTGCGCGAGGACCCGGACGTGGTCCTGGTCGGCGAGATGCGCGACATGGACACGATCGCCACCACGCTGACCATCGCGGAAACGGGCCATCTCGTCTTCGCCACGCTGCACACCTCCGATGCAGCGCAGACCATCGACCGCATCATCGACGTCTTTCCGTCGCACCAGCAACAGCAGATCCGCGTGCAAGTCGGATCGGTGATCGAAGCGATCGTGTGCCTGCGGCTGCTGCCGCACGCGTCCGGCGTGGGCCGCGTGCCTGCATCCGAAGTGATGATCGCCACCCCCGCCATCCGCAATTTGATCCGCGAGAACAAGACCCACCAGATCAACAACTCGATCGTGACCAGCCGCGGCATGCACATGCAGACGTTCGACATGTCGTTGCGCGATCTCGTGCGCAAGCACATGATCACGGAAGAAGAAGCGCTCGCCGCGTCGACACACCCCGAGGAGTTGCGTAAACTCATCGAAGGCTCATAAGGAGAGTTCAACTACATGCAGATGTCATTATGGTGGCTGCTCATCTTGCTCGTCATCCTTCTGGTTGGCGAAAACACCAAGCTCTAGAGCGCGTCGAGCGCGCCGCTGCCGGCCCGCGAGAACGCACTAAAGGAATCTATTGATGCCGAGTTTTGCTTATCAAGCAAAGGATGCCAGCGGAAAATCCGTCAATGGCGTGATTGAGGCTGAGAACGAGCGGGTCTTGCGCGCCAAGCTCCGCGAGATGAATTACTACGTCACGGGCATCACCCAAAAGCAGACGGCCGGCCTGAACGCCGACGTCAGCCAGATGTTCGGCGGCGTGCTCGGCAAGCTGCGGGGCGTCAAGGAACAGTCGCTCGTGGTCTTCTCGCGCCAGTTCGCCACCATGATCAACGCCGGCCTGGCGATGGTCCGTTGCTTGGACGTGCTCGGCATCCAGACTGAGGACGCTCAGCTCAAGCCCGTCATCATCCAGGTGCGACGCGAGGTCGAAGGCGGCTCCACGCTGGCCAATGCGCTCGGCAAATACCCGAAAGTCTTCTCACCGCTCTTCATCAACATGGTGCGCGCCGGCGAGCTGGGCGGTATTCTCGACGAAGTGCTCAACCGGCTGGCCGGATTCTTGGAAAAAGATTTCAACCTCAAGAAGAAGGTCAAAGCCGCGATGACCTACCCGATGGTCATCCTGGTCATGGCCGTCGTCATCGTCATCTTCTTGGTCACCTTCATCTTGCCGACGTTCGTCAGCTTGTTCAGCGGCATGAGCATGAAGCTGCCGCTGCCGACCAAGATCCTGATCACGTTCACGAACGGCGCTCGCAATCCGGTCCTCGACATCGGGGCGGCCGTCGTGTTAGCGATCCTGTTCGTCATCTTCAAGCGCTGGACGGCCACTCAGTCCGGCCGCTTCCAGTTCGACAAATTCAAGCTGAAGCTCCCGGTCTTCGGCCTGCTCATCCGCAAAGTCGCCATTTCGCGCTTTTGCCGCACGCTGGGAGCGTTGCTGCAGTCAGGCGTTCCGATCATGCAAGCGCTCGAGATCGTGGGCAAGGCCTCGGGCAACGAAGTGGTGGCCGACTGCGTCATCAAGGTGCGCGAATCGGTGCGGGAAGGCGAATCCATCGCGGTGCCGCTCAACCTTTCTGGCCTTTTCCCGCCCCTGGTCACGCAGATGGTCGCCGTGGGAGAAGAAACCGGTAACCTCGACGGCATGCTGACCAAGATCGCCGACTTCTACGATGTTGAAGTCGAATATATGTTGGCGTCGCTCACGTCGCTGCTCGAACCGCTGCTCATCTTAGCCATGGGCTTTGTAGTCGGGTTTATCGTCATCTCGGTCTTCCTGCCGCTGTACCAGATCATCGGCAACATCAAGTAGACCATGGCGACGCCGGCGCGGCCGCTAAAGCCCGCACCGGCGCGCGGAG
This sequence comes from Candidatus Eremiobacter antarcticus, assembly GCA_003244105.1. Lineage (GTDB taxonomy): Bacteria > Vulcanimicrobiota > Vulcanimicrobiia > Eremiobacterales > Eremiobacteraceae > Eremiobacter > Eremiobacter antarcticus. The sequence continues at coordinate 162,123 of QHBK01000019.1, forward strand.
CGGAGTTCACGCAGTACGCGGTCGCCCCGACGCTGCTGCTCCGCGACGAACTCGTGCTCGCCCACAAGGGGCTGGTGACGTCCATCGCGCGTCACTGCGCTCAGAACACGGGTCAACGTGACGATCTCGAGCAAGTGGGTTATGTCGGGCTGATCAAAGCGGTCGAGCGCTATGATGCAAGCTTAGGCGTTCCGTTCGAGGCGTACGCCCGCACGGCGATCACGGGCGAGATCTTCCACTATCTTCGCGACCTTGCACCCGTCATGCGCGTGCCGCGCTGGTATCGCACGCTCAACCGCCGGCTGCACGAAGCTCACGACCGGCTCACGGTGCAGCTCGGCTACGAACCCACGCCGGAAGCCTTGGCCGCCGACATGCTGATCACGGTAGAGGGCGTGCAGGAGATCCTGCGCCTGCGGGAATCGTACAACCTCATGTGGCTGGCGGACAAAGGCGAGCGCTCGGACGACCCGCCACATCCAGAGGCCATCAGGAGCACGCGGCATCACACGTTTCGTCTCCCGGTCGAGGACCGCATGGTGCTGGACAACGCCATCGAGCGGTTGGCCGAGTTCGAACGCCACGTCATAGAGCTGTTCTTCTTCAAAGACCTCACCCAGACGGAGATCGCGCGGCGCCTGGGGTTCTCGCAAAAACATATCTCGCGGACGATCGCCACGACGTTACGGAAGCTTAAAGAAGACCTGCATTGATCCGAGCCGGTCAGCCACGCCCGTTGCCCGACGCGTCGAGCGGCGTTTGGCTCGCGCTCGCGTTGGCATGCGGAGCAGCGGCACGCTTTTGGAACCTCTCTGGCTCTAGCCTCTTCACTGACGAAGCCTACACATTCTCGCTGAGCGCACTGCGGGTCCCAGCGCTTTTGCACGCGCTGGCGAGCCACGACTTCCACCCGCCGCTTTTCTATCTGGCAACGCATTACGCCATGGCATGGCTGCGATGGCCGCTCTGGGATTATCGCTATCTGACCGCCGCCTTCGGGTTGCTGACGATCGCGGCCACCTGGGGGAGCGCGAGGCGGATGTTCGGCGCACCGACGGCAGCGATCGCGGCCTTTGTGGTGGCGCTCCAGCCGGTGCTCGTGCAGCACGACCGGCTCTACCGCATGTACGCCGTCACCGTCGCTTTGAGCGCTCTATCGTGGTGGCTGCTGCTGGAGATCGAACAAGCGGCAGAGCGCAAGAAAGCCGTCTTGCTCGCATGCTACGCGCTCGCGGCCATAGCACTGCCCTTCATAGACTATCTCGGCGCAGTGATGCTCGTCTGTCAGCTCGCGTATGCGGTCACACGCTCGGCGCTGCGCCCTGCGCTGCTCGCCTTGGGCGCGTCGGCAGCCGCATTTGCGCTGTGGCTGCCCCAGCTGCTCCAACAAGTGCCGCTGGGCGGCATCGCATTGAGCCCGCCCGCGCTGGACCGAGGCCTGCTCGCAAGCCTCCGCGGCGCGTTCGCCGGCGGGCTGCCCGTGGAACTCGTCCACATCCGCGGATTTGACGCCGTCTGCGCCTTAGCGCTCGCGGCGACGCTGGTCGCCGGCGCGCTGCTCGCAAAACGCAGCGCATTGCCCTTTTGGCTTGCGGCGATCGTCGTGCAGATCGTCGCCTCGATCCTGCTCGCTAAAAACTTGGCGTATTTCCCCCGCTACTTGTTGATCGATGTGCCGCCTGTCGCCATCGCATTCGGACTGATTGTTGCGACCGCGGCGGCAACGCGCCTCAAACCGCTGTGCGTAGGCGCCATGGCGGGCGCCACGGTGCTGTTGGGCCTGGCGTTGTCGAACACGCTGTTCAATCCGTACTACCAGTTCCCGGATTGGTACGCCGTGAATGCGCTGCTGCTCAAATACGAGCAGCCGGGCGACGCGATCGTCCTGGACGCCGGTTACGAGTTCTTAGTGGTGCGGGACTACACGGCGTTTCGCCGGCACGACATCGTCAGCTTCATGAACCCCGCGGATTTTGCGGCGGTGGACCGCTGGATTGCAGCGCGGGGGCATAAGCGCGTCTGGTATGTCGAGCACCAGAACTTCTACTGGGATCCGCACAAAGCCATTGCTTCGGGCTTGTCGGCAAGCCGGCCCGAACTCGTCCGCTGGCGGCAGGAGAAGGCATCGCCGGTCGATGCCGTGGCAGTGTCGCTGTTCGGCGAGCCGAGCACAGCACAACGATGATCCGTGCAGACGCAGCCAGGCCGCTCGGCGGGTCATCGACCGCCTACTGGTGGCTCCCGGTGGCGCTGCTGGTGGGCGCTTTGTGCCGCTTTTGGAATCTGTCCGCCGGCAGTCTCTTCATCGACGAAGGCTTCACGTTTCATGTGGCGGCGCTGGCTCCCAAAGCCTTGATTTCGGCGGTGGCATACGGCGATTATCACCCGCCGCTGTTCTATCTCGTCACGCACTACCTGATGCAGTGGCTGCACTGGCCTCTGACGCAGTATCGCTATCTGACGGCGCTCGCGGGCCTCGTTACCATCGCAGCTTCCTGGGCGATCGCGCGTGCGCGTTTTGGAGCCGTCGCTGCTGCCCTCACCGCTATGACCGTCGCTCTAGCGCCTGCCCTTGTCCAATCCGACCGTCTCTACCGCATGTACGCGCCTCTGGTCGCTCTCGCATCGCTGTCCTGGTGGCTGCTCATCCGAATCGAAGACACGACCGTACAAAGACGCCGGCTGTTGTGGATCGCCTACGGGCTCTGTGCGGTGCTGCTGCCTTACCTGCAGTACTTGGGGGCGCTGATCGTCTTCAGTCAGGCGCTATATGCGCTGAGTCGACTACGGCACCTGTGGCCGGCGCTGGCCATGAGCGGCGTGGCCACATTCGCCTTCATCCCATGGCTATGGGCGTTTCACGCTCAGTACCAAAACGGGGGGCTTGTCGGGGATCTGCATTCGGCCGCCTTTTCGTGGGCGGTGATCGCACGGTCGGTGCTCGCGTACGGCTTGTCCGCGAACATCGTCTCGCAGCCGCACTTCGACGCGCTGTTCAGCGCAGCTGCGCTCGCCGTGTGCGCGGCGGGGCTGTACGCGGGCCGACGCAGCCTCATGCCTTATTGGTGTTTGCCGATAGCCATGCAGCTGATCCTTTCAATGACCGCCGGCAAGAATCTGATGGTCGCGCGCTATCTGTACGCGTACCTGCCGGCGCTGTGCATCGGCGTGAGCATCCTGGCGGCACAGCTCTTGCGCACCCGGTATCGGCTTGCCGCGGTCTTCCTGTGTGCGGCGTGGCTTGCGGTGGGCGTCATCGCGGTGCCGAATCTGCTGTTCGATCCGTATTACCAATGGCCCGACTGGAAAGGCGTCAACACGCTGTTGCTTCAGAACGAACGCCAAGGCGACATCGTGGTGATGGTGCAAGGCGCGGAATACTGGATCGTCCGTGACTTGAGCGCATTTCGCGATCGCGACCTTGAGGCACCCATGCGACCGGCCGATGTCACGACGTCCCTGCTGTGGCTGCACCGTCATCCCGACAGGCGCGTTTGGTACATCGAGAATCAGGCGGATTCCGTCGACAAGGACCGCCGCATTTTGCGGGCGCTGGATCAAACGCGACATCGCATGGGCGGCTGGCGACAGCGGCGCTTGTACCGCGAAGATATGGTGCACATCGCTCTTTACGACGTCCCGGCGCCCCGCCGATGACTGTAACGTGAGAGACAGCTCGCGCCTCAAGGGCGCTGTGGATGCGCTCCGCCCGTATGTGCCGCTGATCGTTGCGATGGCGGCGGGCGGCGTCTGCCGGCTATGGGATTTGACCGGTCCCAGTCTCTTCATCGATGAAGGCTGGGTGTTCCACATCAGTGCGGCCGCGCCCAAAGAGCTGCTGAAACTCGTTGCCTTCACCGACTTTCACCCGCCGCTGTTCTATCTCATCACGCACTACCTGGTGAGCTGGCTGCATTGGCCCCAGTGGGACTACCGGTATTTGACCGCGCTGTTCAGCCTCACCGGCATCGCCGCCACATGGGCGATCGCGCGGCGTTTGTTCGGAGATGTTGCGGCTGCCATCGCCGCATTCGCGTTGGCGTTTCAACCGGCGCTGATCGAATGGGACCGGCTCTACCGCATGTACGCCGTCCTGGTCTCGCTCGGCGCGATCTCGTGGTGGCTGTTGCTGGTCGCGGCGGACGAGAAGACCCGGCGACGCTGGCTCTGGTGGCTGCTGTACGCGTTGTGCGCGGTGGCGCTGCCCTACGTGCAGTATTTCGGCGCGCTCATCGTCTTGAGCCAAGGGTTGTACGCCGTGACGCGCTGGCGGCAATCATGGCCGGCGCTCGTCGCTGGGTCGGCAGCTGCTCTCGCGCTCTTGCCCTGGCTGTGGGCCATCAAGGTCCAATATCCGCACGGGGGCATGGTGATCGCGCTCAGCTCTGCCGGTTTCAGCTGGCCGACCGTGATACGCTCCACTGTCGCCTATGGTCTGCCCGCCAGCTGGATGCTCAACGCGCACTTCGATCTGGCCTTCAGCATCACGGCCGTCGCAGTGCTGCTCGGCGGCGTTTTTCTCGCGCGCAAGACGGTGCTGCCATTCTACCTGTTGCCGATTGCCATCCAGGTCGGCGCGTCGCTGCTCACGGGCAAAGATCTCGTCATTCCTCGATACCTCTATGCCTACGTGCCCGCGTTTTGTCTGTGCATCGCGGTGTTGGCGGGGAGCTGGCTCAAGACGAGATATCGGATCGCCGGAGTGGCGCTGCTCCTCGTGTATGGGAGCTTGGCTGCGGTGGGCATTCCAAACCAGCTGTTCGTTCCCTACTACCAGTTCCCGGATTGGTATGAGGTGAACACGCTGTTGCTCGCCCACGAACAGAAGAACGATCTGATCGTGATGGATCAGGGCGCGGAATACTGGGTCGTCCACAACTTCAGTGGCTTCCGAACTCATCAGATGGATGCGCCGGCCATCCCACCGGACATCACGAGATCCATCCGCTGGCTGCGCGGATACCCCGGGCGCCGGGTCTGGTACATCGAGAACCAACCGGCCTTCACGGACGTGGGGCACAGGCTGCAAAGAGATCTCGAAAAGAGCCGTCCTCGCGCAGGCGCCTGGATCCAGCGGCGTGTCTTCGCTGAAGACATCGTGCGGATCATCTTGTACGGCCGAAGCTACGGCAAGGCCCGCTCGAAAAGCGTCGTCAACACCGCGTCGCCGTAGCCCGCGTCTGTCGTGCGCCAGGAGGTGCGCTTGAGGTGCGTCCGCTTCAACGTTTGAAAGACGACGTGCTGAGGGTCCGGCAATGAGGATTGGTAATCGATGTACCAAACCCGCGCATAACGGGCTGCCTGCACGCTCAGGGCGGCCGCATCGCTTCGGTTTGCGATCAAAAACATCGGGCGCGCCGCTGCTGCTTTTGAGCCTACCAAGACGAAGTACGTCATGGAACCGTCGAGGACGACCGCATCCCCGGTTCGCACCTTCGAGTCGATGAACGCCCGGTATTGAGTCCAATCGACTTGCATGTACTGAGGAAGAAAAAGCTTATCAACGGTGCCTGCCAGCATGCTGATGCTCAACGCTGCGGTCAAGGGAACCGCCATGAACCGAGCGCGTGTGTGCCCCAGCCGTTCCAAGGCGACGAAGACCAGCAGCACCAAGACCGGTATCGCCTGCAGCAGGTAGCGCTGGCCGACCAACAGCTTCCCTGAGACCAGCGAGTAGCCGAGTTGAAGGAAGAGCGGAGCAGTCAGCCAGGCGACGATCCTCCGCGAATGCGTGAGTGCGATGCACAATCCGCTGATCAACAGCGCCCATAAGAGCACGGCCGTGATGGGGCTGTATTCGATCGCCCGTGGGAGGCCGTCCACCAGCATGATCGCCGGCGTCATGAACAGCTCCCAAGAGTTCCCATGCAGAGCGTTATAGGCGGTGCCGCCGAGCGGATACTGAACGAAAAAGACGGGCAGCCAGACGCAAAAGGCGGCCCATGAGACGGCGGTCGCGACCCAAAAACCGGCCGCCTTGCGATGACGGAGAGCGACAAACGCGACCTGTGTCGCCATGGTGAAAAAAGCGATGTACTGCGAATACAAGAGCGCGCACGCGGCCAGGCCGTAGGCCACCCAACGCCACGCTCGTTTCGGTTCGTCAAGGGCCCACAGCAGCACGGCCCAGGTGACAGCGCATAACGACCATAGCAACGCATACATGCGAAAAAACCGGTCGTAGAAGACCAACACGGGGCAGATGGCGACGAGCAGCGCCGCAGCGCCCGCAAAGCGTGGTATCGTCCTGTTGGCCAGAGCGAAGGTCGCCGCGCCGCCCGCGCATCCGAACGCAGCGGTCACGATCCGGAACACGTACGCGTGCGACGTGAAGCCGAACAGAACGTGGCCTATCGCATAGATGAGCGGCGGGTGGAAATCTCCCGTTTTCAGCAACGCGACCAGTGACGCCCATGGATGCGCCGATATATAAAAGGTGAATGCTTCGTCCGGCATGGTGGCGTGGCGAAACAGGCCGAAGAAGCGCACGGCCGCCGCGATCGCGAGGATGGGCAGCAAGAATGCAACGTTTCGCTGACGCGCGCTGTCGTATTCGCGGATAGGGCTGCCCATATATGTTCAATCGGCCGCCGAAAGCGTGAGCGCGGTCACGACCCACTGAAAAGCAACGCCTCGGCGACGGTTTCGACCGTCATTTGGGTAGTAAATTCTGAGGAGCAACAGACTTGATCACATACACAAACGCGATGCGCTCAGCCCGAGGCTTCACGCTCATCGAATTGATGATCGTCATCGCCATCATCGCGATCCTTGCGGCGATCTTGATACCGAACTTCTTGCACGCGCGCGCAGAGGCGGTGACGTCGGCTTGCGAAGGCAACGAGAAGCAGATCGCGACGGCCGAGGAGATGTACGCGGTCGACAACTCCGGCACGTACACGACGTCCCTGACGACGCCGTACCTGAGCGTGATCGTCACCGACCCGGTGAAGAAGGGCAACGCATACACCGTGACCATACCTGCCGCCCGCGCTGCCGACGGCTCGTACCAGATCAGCGACGCGGGGCAACACGACACGAGCACCACGACCAGCCTGACGCAATCAGCCGGAGCAGCCTGCGCCACATGCGGAAGCATCGTCTACTATCAGGCCTCCGGCATCCACGCGAAGCCCTGAGTGCGCAGGCGCACACAGTCTGCTGGCGGTCATATCGTTTCATATGAGCTGGTGATCTCACAGCGGTTGCATGTCACAAACGATGGCGAACGTCAGTCATATCAATGAAGCTAGTACGAGAGTAGCCCATATCACACTAGTTTCTTGTCTAATCATCAATGGCTTGGGCATTACCATTTGGGAGAGGCCACGCGTTTTCTCGACATCGCTGCAGATCCGGTTTTTCTGCAACGGCGCGACGCCGGCGACGGCGTTGCCCTGAACGGGCAACTCATCCGCACACTTAAGTGAATTCACAACGAATCGAAAGGGTTTACTCTTCATGAAGAAACTGCAAAAGGGGTTTACGCTCATCGAGCTGATGATCGTGATCGCCATTATCGCCATTTTGGCGGCGATTTTGATCCCCAACTTCCTGCACGCGCGTGCAGAATCCGTGACCGCGGCCTGCGAAGGCAATGAGAAGCAGCTCGCCACAGCGGAAGAGGAATACGCCGTTGACAACGCCGGCGCATACGCCAGCGCCAGCTCGCTGACCACACCGTACCTGAGCGTCATCGTCACCGACCCGGTGAAGGCCGGCAACGCCTACACCGTCACGATCCCGGCGACACGCGCTGCGGACGGTTCCTACCAGATCAGCGACGCGGGGCAACACGACACAAGCACGACGACCAGCTTGACCCAGTCAGCCGGTGCTGCGTGCACCACCTGCGCCAGCGTGATGTACTACCAAGCCTCGGGAATCCACGGCAAGTAACGGTTCTCGCTCCATACGAGGCCGGTCGCTCGCGACCGGCCTTTCTTTTTCCGATATCAGGTAGGGAAACCTTAGCACCAGTCGCGTGGAACGATAGTACTAAACAAGCGCAACCGCTACTAAAGCCTTGCACGGTTGGGCATTGCATGGTTGAAGGATACCACCGCCACACATGAAGCGCACATCGACCATGGGATTCACGCTGATCGAGCTGATGATCGTCATCGCGATCATCGCCATTTTAGCCGCGATCCTGATCCCCAACTTTTTGCACGCACGCGCCCAATCCGTGACCGCCGCCTGCGAGGGGAACGAAAAGCAACTAGCGATTTCCGAGGAAGAATACTCGGTCGATCATAGCGGAACGTACGTGGTGCTCACGGGGCTGACGACGCCTTACATCCAGAGCCTTCCGACCGATCCGGTCGGCGGGGGCAGCGCCTACACCATCAACATTGCCAACAGCCCCTCGACATACGGATCGTATCAAATTTCCGATGCTGGGCAGCACGACTCGACCTCCATGGTCAGCATCATCCGAGACGGCGCAGCGGCCAATTGCACCGCCTGCACGTCTGTCGTCTTCAACCAGAATTCAGGCATTCGAGGCAAGTAAGCGGCCGGGCGAGAGGCGAACGCCGCCTCCCTAGACCATGAGCCTTGAAACTCTGCTGCTGACGAGTTGTGCCGCCATTTTGGGCGCCGCCATCGGTTCGTTCCTGAACGTTGTGATCCACCGCACGCCGAGGAGCGAGTCGATCGCCTATCCCGGCTCCCGCTGCACCGCGTGCGGTCACAGCCTTTCGTGGTCGGACAACATCCCTGTACTGTCGTGGCTGGCCTTGCGCGGCCGTTGCCGTTACTGCAAGGCGCCCATTTCCGCGCGCTACATGGTCGTCGAGCTTATGACTGCAGCGGTCTTCGCGCTCGCGGTGCTCGAGTTCGGCGCCGGCCTCGCCGGCGTGCGCGCCGCGTTGCTTGGGACGTTCCTCATCGCCACCATGTTCATCGACATCGACCACCTGCTGATACTGGATAGCATCACCATCCCGGTGGCTGCGGCCGGCCTGCTGTTGTCGATCGCGCTGCATCAGGCTCTCTCAGCGCTGGAAGGCGCGTTCCTCGGAGCCGCTCTCTTCGGAGCTGTCTATCTGATCAGCCGAGGACGAGGCCTAGGACTGGGCGATGTGAAGCTGGCGGCCTGCCTCGGGATCTTCCTCGGGCTGGCAAACGGCATCACGGCGTTTGCCGCCTCCTTCGTCATCGGGGCGCTGCTCGCGCTGCCCGTCTTGGCGTTAAGCAGTCGTGGGCGCAAGGATGTGCTGCCGTTCGGTCCGTTCCTCGTGCTCGCGGCCTTGATCGTCACGTTCTCGCCCGTGCTCGTTTTTGGGCCGTACCAGGCGTACCAGAGCTTCGTGTCCCGCCATCTCGGCATGTAGCACTACCTACTACACGTTCCCGCTAAAAGCGATGGGCGCGCGATTTGCCGATAGTCAATATAAAGGGATCGGATGATCTGCGCGCTTCGTGGGCGCCGCCTACCGCCAACCCGCCTCAGCCGCCTGGAGTCCACCACCCGTGCAAAAAGCTTCCGACCGACCAGTGGATGCCGCCCTTCTCAAGAGAGTTCCGCTCTTCTCAGAGTTCGGCGAGGATGACATCACGGCCGTCGCAGGCGTCATTCAATCGCGCCGCTTCGCAAAGCATGCCGTGCTCGTGCACGAGGGCGATGCGGGCGACGCGCTTTTCGTCGTGGTCAAGGGCAACGTCGCGGTCACGCGGCTGAGCAACGAAGGCAAGGAGAGCATCCTCTCCATTCTTAAAGAAGGCGACTTTTTCGGCGAGATGGGCGTGCTTGATTCTTCGCCGCGATCCGCCACCATCAAAGCGCTGGGCGACGTCGAAGTGGCGCTGCTGTGGCGCAAAGATTTCCTCGATCTATTGGGCCGCAGCGCGCAGATGAGCCTGCGTCTGGTGCTCACGCTTTCCACCCGCCTGCGCGCGACCAACCAAGCGATACAGGCCGCTTCCTATCAAGACATCCGCACCCGCCTCGCATCGCTGCTGATGAACCTGGAGAAAAACTTCGGCGAACCGGTAGACGGCGGCACCCGTCTGACGCTGCGGCTCACCAACCAAGAAATGGCGAACATGATCGGCACGACGCGCGAGACCGTCAACCGCATGCTGAATCGTTTTTGGGATGAGAAGCTGATCGACATGCGCACTGCGAACGTCGTCATCACCGACCACGATAAGTTGCACGCAATCCTGCGCTAACGCCACCCCCGCGTTTGTCCCGTTTCAAGGGATTTGCCGACTCTCGGCAACCGCCGTCTTGTCGCCGCCGCCGCAGCCATGATAATCGCTCTAAATTCCATTTCACGCATACCGATGAAAAAAGATGAGGTCATCTTCTCTCATCGGCCCCGTCCTCGCGCATTCTCCGGGGATGGTTATTGAGAGGCTAGGCGTCTATGTCATTCCTCAATAAGTTCTTCTCGCGCGGCAACGGCAAGCTTGTCGGCATCGACTTCGGCTCTCACGAACTCAAAGCGGTTCAGTACGGCGGCAGCTCGCGCGGCCCCGTGTTGGAGCATGTCTATCGCATTGCCACACCGGCCGGCGCCATCAAAGACGGCGTCGTCGCCGACGCGCAAGTCATCGGTGAGGCGCTGCGCCAGCTCATGAGCGAAGGATCGTTCAGCGCCCGTCGCACGATCAGCGCGGTGTCGGGACCGACCGTCGTCGTCCGTCAGATCACAATGCCGGTGATGAACGAACGCGAACTGCGCGACTCCACCAAGTACGAAGCCGAGCGATTCCTGCCATACTCGGTCGACGAAGCGCAGATCGACTCCAAGATCTTAGGCAAAAGCGAAGACGGCCAGAACATGGACGTCCTCATCGTAGCGGCGCAACGGGATCTGATCACGTCACAGATGGCCGCCTTGCAACTGGCCGGCTTGACCCCTGCCGTCGTCGAGGTCGAACCCTTTTCCATGGTGCGCGCCATGATCGCGCCCGATGACGCGCTGTTCGAACAGAACGTGGCCATCATCAACGTGGGCGGGTCGTCGACCAGCATCAACGTCACGAAGGCCGGCTTTGTGCCCTTCACGCGCAACGTGCCCATCGGGGGCAACGCCATCACCAAGGCCATCGCCAACGGCTTGAACGTCTCCAACGAAGACGCCGAAAAGATGAAGCGCGAGAAGGCCCGCATCCTCTCGCAACAAGACACGGGCCCCGTTCCGCCGACGGTGACGCGGATCTTCAACGTCATCACGCCGCCGCTGACCGAGCTTGTGACAGAAATACACAAATCGTTGGACTACTTCCGGACGCGCTTCCGGGGTGAGACGATTCAATCGGTGATGCTCGGCGGGGGATCCTCGCGCCTTGAAAATTTGGACGCGTTCCTCAGCCACGAGCTTGGGCTGCCGGTCTCATTGGCCAATCCGCTCGAGCGGTCCACGCACAACGCGGCAGATTTCCCCGCAGACTTCCTGCGCGACGCCGGTCCCTCGATGATCGTCGCCGCCGGCTTGGGCAAACGTGACCTCGGCGCCGAGACTCGCTCGGCTGCGGCATAGATGCGTTCTCCACGGAATTTAGGAGCACTCGCGTGATCGATATCAATTTACTTCCATCCTCGCAAAGCAAGTCGTTCTTCGCCCTCGATAAGGTCTTTCGCGTCGGGTTGATCCTGCTTGCGATCGAGCTTGTGGGCATCATCGCGTTCGACATCGCGGAGAACTCGCGCATCAACCGGCTCAACACCCAGATCGCCGATTGGACGCAGCGTGTGGCCGTGGTGCAAGAGCAGGTCAAAGAGGTCGATGATCTGCGCGACAAGGTCGCGGACCTGCGCGCCAAGGCAGACCTCCTCGAGCGCATCAAGCAGAGTCCTATCCAGGTGGCGGAGATCATCTCTGACATCGGTCACAACACGCCGCACGGCGTCTGGTATTCGACCGTCACGCTCGTGCACGTCACGGACGGCGGCACGGTCACCCTGGCCGGCGACACCAGCTCGTATCGGGAGGTCGCTGATCTCATGCTCAACTTGGACGGCTCGCCCGTGTTCGGCGACGCTGTGCTGACGACGAGCACGCAACAAACGTCGGTCGCTTCACCCGCCGGCGGAGACGTACAGTTCTCCGTCATCGGCACCCTTAGCCCAGCGGTGGTAGGCCAATGAATCCGAAGTCAAATCAAACCAGCCGTATCCTGATGATCGCGGGCGCCTTGGCGCTCGTGATGATCGCGGCATATTTCACCGTCATCCAGCAGAAGCTGAACCAAGTGGCGGCGTCACAAGCGCAGCTGGACGCTTTGCAAACGCAATACGCAAGCCTCAAGCGCGTCGCCGACCAGAAGCCCATGTATCTGGCGCTCATCCATCAGGTGCAGACGCGTCTGAACGGCGTCGAGCTGACGGCGGATTCGCGCACCTACGTGCCGTCGTATCTCAAACAGATCGAAGCGCTGGCAAAGCGCGACGGCTTGACCGTGACGGCGATCGTGCCTCAACCGCTCGTCTCACCAACGCCTGCGCCGTCAGGTGCCGGGGGCCCGAACGCCAAGACCGTCCAGGATATACCAGTCGTCGGAGCGCCGCTCAAGAGCGCGGGCCGCGCGCTGAACGCCTCGAACACGGTGACGGCGCAGACCAACTCAGTGGCTGCCGCCACGGGGGCCACACCGGTCGCCGCCGGAGCTCCCTTGCCCGCGACAGCGGAAGGCGCAGCACCGGACACACTGCCCAATAAGAACGTGCGCCCAGGCTCGGCACGCTCGAGCGCCATCGCCTATCTGAACCAGTCGTTCTCGCAAGTGCCGATAAACATGGAGATGGCCGGCACCTACGTGCAACTGCAGAAGTTCTTGCGCGATCTCAACAAGTTCCCCAAACTCATCGGCGTCGGCAGCCTGACGCTGAGCGCCACGCGTGGCCTCGTCGGCGAGACGCCCAAGCTGCACGTCGTCCTTCCTATCGTAGCTTACCGCCTCAGCCCAAGCGCGCCGCCGCCGGCCGTGGTGCCGGCCCCTGCGAGCGGAGACTAACATGATGAAGGCATCTGTCAACGCTACGCTCATCGCTCTCACGCTAGCACTCGTCGCCTGCGGCGGCCAACCGCCTCCTGCGGCGGGCCCCGTCAACGCCGTGGCTGAAGTCACGCCGCCGCCGGCCGCTACCACACCGGTTCCAATCGTGCGCTCGCGCGCCATCGCAGGCGCCGGCAGGACTGACCCCATGGTCGTGCTCTTCGGGAGCAACACCGGTGGAGCGAATTCCGCGCCCGCCGCACCACCCGACAGCACGCGCGTTGCCGTGTCGAGCTTCCCCAACATTCCGACTCTGCCCGGCTTTGAGAACGCGCCCACGAGCATGCTCAAAGACGCTTGGACGGGCGTGCGCCTCACAGGCGTCGTCCAAAACGGCGGCTACGTCGCGATCCTCGAGGCGGACGGGAAATCATTCTTCGTGCGCCGGGGTGACCGCGTCGATAACACCTATACAGTCGTAGCCATAGGACCAGACTTCATTACGCTCGCCAAACACAACGAAGAGCGGCACTTCTCGCTAGGGGGTTGAATACATAATGCATCGGCAACTTCGGTTGACGTCGGCCTGGCTGGGTGGGTGCGTTCTCGCGCTCGCCGGCTTGGCTTCTCCGCAGGCCGGCCGAGGCGCCGACAACACCGTCAACGACATTTCGTATGCCACGCACGGCGACGCATTCCAACTGTCGGTGGCGGCTTCCGGACCGGTCTCCACGCGCATCCGCCGCTACGCGGTGGATGAAAAGCATCACGTCGTCGATCTCGTCGTCGACGTATCGCCGGCATATTATGACGGCCACACCAAGGTCATTGGGTTCTCCAAAGGACCGTTGCAACAGGTTCGCGTCGGCCAGCTCTCAGTGTCGCCGGCCGTCATGCGGATCGTCGTGGAATCTTCCGGCACCCCCAAGTATGACGTGAAGTCGACGGACGCTCGCAAGGTCGTTCTCAACGTACGCACGCCGCAAGTAGCGTTCGCCTTACCGGCGAGCGAGGCCATTTCTGCGGCACACATGGCGACGAAGCGCAACGATGTGGCGCTCGACGAAACACCGACGCAATCCAGCCAGAGCAGTGCCGCAACACCGGCGAAGGCGGCGCCAATCATCAAGACGGCGCCGGCCGCGCCGGCGCCGGCAGTGAAGACCGCAGCAATTGCTCCAGAAGCCAAGGCCCCGGCACCGGCGCCTGCCGCGAAGAGCACAACGCCGAAGGCAACGACCATCGCCACGGTTGCGAGCACAAAGATCGCAGCGCAGCCTGCTGCGCCCGCGAAGACCGCAACACAGCCTGCTGCGGCTCCGAAGGCGGCGGTCGTACCCAAGCCGGCTGTGGTTCATGCACAACCCACGGTCGTCGCGCACGTTGACGCAGCTCCCAAGGCGGCTCCGGCTGCTGCTCCGGTGCATGTGGCAGCGGCGATGCGTCCGCGCGTCATAGCGATGTCCACGCCGAACCCATGGTTGCCGGGCGGCAAGTACTATTGCAAGGTTCCAAATCACCACACCTCATCCGGTTCCATGAGCCAGATGAACGCAGGCAACGCGATGGCGCCCCCGCCGCCGCCGTCGAGCATGAACAGCATGTCGAGCAATCGCAATGTCACGCTCGACGTGAAGAACGCGGACATCCTGGACGTCCTCAAACTGCTGGCGAACGAAAGCGGTCAGAACATCGTCGCGACACAAAACGTGAAGGGTGTCGTGACCGTCTCCCTGCATGACGTGCCCCTGCGGACGGCATTGGATCTCATCGTCCGGACGAACGGTCTGGACTATCGCCGCATGCGCAACATCTACATCGTCGGGCCCGCCGCTGACCTCAACGCACAGTTCGGTTCGATCGGGCAAGTCGCCACGCAGACCGTCGCGTTTCCCATCAAGTACGCGCTGCCGGCCGACCTCGCCAAGCAGCTCGCGGGAATCCTGCCGGCAAGCTCCTTCACTGTCGATGCTCGCACCAATACGGTGCTTGTGAGCGGCAGCGCGGACATCATCCAATCGGCTAGAAACTTCATGGCGTTGTCTGACGTGCCGGCCCCGCAAGTCGTGTTCGAGGTCAAGGTCATCGATATCACGCGGAACAACGACACGTCGAACACCGGCATTCAGTACAGCGGCGTTTCGGACTTCGACCTCTTCGAAAATAGCATCACGGGTGGTTCCCTCGCGGCGCCGCCCGCGGTGACCTCCGGCAATTCGTTCGCGCCGCAACCGTTCACGCGCAACGCCCTGTTCATCCAGGCCAAAGTGAACTACTTGCTCACGCATAACGAAGCTCAGCTGCTGGCGAACCCGCGCGTGACGGCTCTGCACAACCAGCAGGCGAGCCTGCTGATAGGTCAGACCTATCCGCTGGTGTACTACGATCCGCGTTCGGGTCAGTTCCAGGCGCAATACATCGACATCGGCGTCAAGCTCATCATCACACCGGTGATCAACACCGATGGATATATCACGACGACCATGCACGTCGAACGCAGCGTCATCACGGGACTCGTGCAGCAGTTCCCCATTCTGAGCAACCGCAAGGCGGACGATATCCTGCGCGTCAAGGACGGTGAGACGATCGTGCTCGGCGGCCTGCTCGACGACGAGACGACGCGAAGCATGTCGAAGATACCGCTGCTGGGCGACCTGCCGGTTTTCGGCGCGCTTTTCCGGAATATCCAGACGACCAAGATCCATAACGAAGTGGTGTTCCTGATAACGCCACATATCGTCAGCGAACGCTAAGACACTCGGTCTCTCCTCATCAGGCCGCGGGCGCAAAACCCGCGGCCTCTTTTTGTCCGACGCGAGCCGACAAGAGTTCTGCCCCTGGCACGGCACGTATGTGCGGCCGAGTAAAGAGCAATCACCACATTGAATCCAATGGCCGGAGGAGAACTTGATGCTGAGATACATGACGGCCGGGGAGTCGCACGGGCCAGCGCTCGTGGGGATTCTCGACGGGATGCCGGCCGGCTTGCGCGTCGACGTTGACAGCATGAACCGTCAGCTGACAGCCCGCCAAGGCGGTCACGGGCGTGGCGGACGCATGAAGATCGAGTCCGACGCCGTGGAGATATTGGCGGGCATCCGCGGCGGCAGCACGCTCGGCTCCCCCATCGCGATCGCCATCCGCAACCGCGACTACGAGAACGTGCGCGCGCTGATGGATCCCCTCACGGGCTCCGGGCCGGCCATCACCAAACCGCGCCCCGGTCACGCCGACTACGCAGGCGCGCTCAAGTACCGTCATCGCGATCTGCGCAACGTGTTGGAACGGGCGAGCGCCCGCGAGACGGCGATGCGCGTCGCATTGGGCGAACTGAGCCGCCAGTACCTAGGCGTGTTCGGTGTCACAGTCGTCTCGTACGTCATCCAAATCGGCGACGTCGCGGCCGGAGCCGTCCGCCAAATGCCCGATAGTACAGTTATCAGCAGATCACCGGTGCGTTGCCTCGATCCTGATGCCGAGAGCGAAATGGTTCGCGCCATCGATGCGGCCAAGGCCGCAGGCGATACACTTGGCGGCGTGTTCGAAATACTCGTGTCCGGAATGCCGGTCGGCGTGGGAGGGAATCGTCAGCCGTATGAACGCCTCGACGCCCGCCTGGCGGCTGCCTTGATGAGCATTCAAACCGCCAAAGCGGTCGAAGTCGGAGAGGGCATCGCATCCGGTGACTATACCGGCAGCCGCTGGCACGACGCGTTTGAAAAGCGCGGCACGCACATCGCCCGCACGAGCAATCGGGCAGGCGGCATCGAGGGCGGCATGTCAAACGGCGAGGACCTCTTGCTGCGGGCGCGATTGAAGCCGCTCGCGACGCTGATGAAGCCGCTGCAGTCGGTCGACCTCTCCTCCGGAGAAGCCGCGCCGGCCGCCATCGTGCGCAGCGACGTGTGCTCGGTCCCGGCGGCTGCCGTCATTGGAGAAGCGATGGTCTGTCTCGAGCTTGCTCAAGCGTTTTCCGAGAAGTACGGCGGAGATTCCGTCGAGGAACTTCTGGAGCACTTCCACGCCTCGCAAGCCGGCGCAGCTCAAGTCTTTCCGGCCCCCTCGAACACATCGCCGGACGCGAGCCCCACGTGATTTCAGACCCCACCAACCCCACCAACGCCCAAGGCGAGTCCAGTGCGGAAGGCGATGCGCCGGCCCATGTGAGCGCCATGCTCAAGCAAGCCCGCCAGCACTTGATCAGAAACAACGCGCCGGCTGCCATGACGCTGTTGAAAGAGATCGCCGTCTTGGCGGATGCCAACGCCGACCTGCGCCTTCAGGCCGCCAAGATGTTGGCCACCGCCGGCGCCTCCGCAGACGCGGCTGTTTGCTATTTGAATGCAGGCCTGGGCTATCTCTACGATCAGGGCGATATGGAAAAGGCGCGCGACGCTTTTACCACCGCCAATACGCTTGACCCGCAAAACCTGGACGTAATCTTCCATCTGGGCCAAGCCGACGTCGTCGACGGGCGACCGCAAGACGGGCTCGCCAAGTTCGTCGACGTACTGCGCCGGTCGAACCTGAAATACACGCCCGCCTTATTCGAAGCCGGCTGCATCTATCAGGCAAGCGGACAATACGATCAGGCGATCCTGGCGTATAAGAAAGTGTTGGATCGCGACAAGGGCCACGTGCAGGCGATCATCCACATGGGCCAGCTGCACCAGATCAAAGGCGTGCTGCCGGAAGCCATGAACTACTACTTGCGCGCAGCCGTCCTGACACAGGAATCAAAACAGCTGGGCACCACCAGGCAGATCCTGAGCATGGTGCTCGCGACCGATCCCGGCAACACGCGCGCACGCGGCATGCTCGCCGACTTGGACGCGGCTGCGGATGAAGAAGAGCTCAGCGCTCCCAGCGTCCCTATTCGGGCAACTGCCGCACCGGCCGTGCCGTTGCAACAGCCGCTCTCGGCTCCCTATCTGCAGGAAGAGCACAGCGCAGCCGTTGTGGCCGCAGAGGTTGCGAAACTTGCAGCCATTGCGGAGAAGAGCCATGCCGACAGCGAGCTAGCCCAAATCCTGTCGTCGATCGAACAGGGCAAGCGCCCGGGCGAAAGCGTAGCCGCAGAGCCTGCGCTGGACGAGCAGACCGTTCCGCACATCGCAGAGGCATCAATGCATCTGCAAGACGACAAGGCCGCGGCCGAGACGAAGCTGCACGAAGTCGAAGACTCACTCATCACGACCGCGCTCGGTCAGCGGCGCGTCGACGGCGAGGCAGGCGTCAAAGACGCCGAAGCCTTGCGCATGCGGCGCGAGATCGAAGCTGAAACACTGCTGAAGAAGATCGCTGCCCTGGAAGATTCGCTGCGCGACAGCCAGGCAAGGCTCAGCGAGCAGCTGACCGGCCGTCAGCCGGCCTCCGCGGGTGCAGCAGCGGCCGGTTCTCCAGCCGAGATCTTTGCTGTCACCTTGCGCACCATCGAGTCGCTCGCATCCGAGGGAGACTTGTCTCTTGAGATCGCCGCCGAGCTCGAAAGCTCAATCCACGATGGGCGCGCGCGTGAAGCGCTCTTGGACGTGCGGCGGCTTGCGAGCGCGCAAGCTCTGCCCGGGCCATCCCTCCTCGTGCTCGGCGACCTCTGCCGGGATTTGGGCGATTTTTCGGCCGCACGCACATCGTATCAGGCGTTTGCGATCGCAGACGCCCGCAACGCTCAACTGGCCAATAGCCGTCTGGCCGGCCTCATGGAGGCGTTTGCCAAGGCCGCCGCAGCCGGGGCCGAGCAGCGCAGCGACATGCGGGCTGACGCGAACGATTCTTCCAAAGCACTCAGAGGCTACGCCGACTTGGCCGCTCATTTCCCGGACGATCCCTTCTATCACGAAGAGATCGGATCGCTGCACGAACGGCTGGGCAATCCAGTCGCAGCCGCGCTCGCATACCACCAGGCGATGGTCGCATATCTGCGCGACGATGAGGTCGCGCACGCGCTCGCGCTTGCGCCTCGGATGATCGCCTCCCGCCCCGACGATGCAGTCGTGCGTGAGTTGGCCGCGAGCGCGTACGAGCGCGCCGGCCGTCGAGACGAGTCAGTCAAGGCGCTTGAGCAAGCGCTCAGCATGTATGAACAGCGCGGAGCGGCAGCGGATGTTGAGCGCGTCACTCGAACGCTCGCTGAACGTTCGACCGACCCAATCCCCTACCGCCGGAAGCTTTCAGAGCTCTTGCTGCACGCAGGCGATCCCCGCGGAGCCGCTGACCAGCTGCTCGTCGCAGCGGAGAAGCTCATCTCGTGGTCGCGCGGCACGGATGCGCTTTCCCTGATCGCGCACGCCGGCTCGCTCTGCGACGCGGACGCGCAGTTGAACGAACGGGTCGCGTCACTCACTGACAAAGCCGCCAAAGCGGAGCGTTCCGTCGAAGATTTCGTCCGCGGAAAGCTCTTGCTGGCCGAAGGAAGTTTCGATCGCGCGGTGGTCGCCTTCCGGCTCGCCCTCGAAGACAACCCGCAAAACGGCGGCGCAGCATACCAGCTCGCGTGCCTGCTCATGGACCATTCGCAAGACTACGCTCAAGCGGAAGATTTGCTGCAGCTGGTCGCGGGTCTGCAGCCGGATGATGCCGCGCCGCGCTTCCGTCTGGCCCTCGCAAAGGCCAGCCGCGGAAGCGTCGTGGAAGCTGTGAAGCAGCTGATCGATCTCGCGCGCTTCGACGAAGCGAATGCCAACTTCGTCGAACAGTTCATCGGGCGCCTCGAAAAAGATACTGAAGGGGGCGGCGTCGCAGCGAAATATCGCTACGGCATAGCACTGCGCGAATTGCGGCGCGTCGATGAGGCGCTCGTCGTCTTGCAGTCCATCCAACGGGAGACCGATTACGTCGTGCTCTGCCACAACGCGATCGGGCAGTGTTTGCGCAACCAAGGTCTGGACACCGCAGCCGCAAAGCGATTCAACAAGGCCATCGAAACGCCGGGATATCCTGACGTTCAATATCACGAAGCGCTGTACAATCTGGGCGATCTATACGAAGCGAAAGACACGCCTGAGAACCTTTCGCTGGCGCTTGCATCGTTCGAGGAGTTGTACGCCAGCGACACGACATTCAAGGACGTGGCCGATCGCTTGCGCAACCTGCGTGGCCGCGCGGGATCGGTGGACCGCTCCAAGATCAAGCTGCTGCCGCGCGCGCTCGACCAGGCCTAAACGACCCGTTCCAGCACCGGGAACGCTCCGCCGCCGGTTACGGAACCATTCACGGCCGGCCGAATACTAAGACAGGGAGCCCTGAGCTGCCCTTATCATAGCTTTCCTCAAGTAGGGGCGCACTGCCATTTGTGAGCTTGCTCTCGTCACCCGGTAGCTACCGGTCATCGCGTTTGCCGCCTCGCCCGGGGACGTCGCAATATCCCACGCGACGCCGCTCCCGTTTACAATTCACGCTTGCCGCCATAATCATGGCCAGCATGCTCTTGCTGTCGTTGGCCGGCATCACGCGATACGCCGTGGCTCAACCCCTGTTGCCCGCCTGGCTAGCTCACATGCTGCATCAGCGCGTTCCGGCACTCCCGCCGGGAATGACCTATGACTTCGAAGTCATCGACCCGGTGACAAGACACCCGCTCGAGGCGCTGCCGGAGATCGGAAGCGTCGAGCTTCGGCTTGCGGTCACCAACGACTCGGCCTTGCCCATGAAGTTGCACTTCAAGACCGCCAAACAAAACGAGTTCGTCGTGCGCCGCGTGTACACGTTCGTCAACGGATTGTTCGCCTTGCCGTTGGAGGTGTGGCGCTCTTCCTACTTCCACAATTATGCGAAACACCGGACCGTCGTCGTGCTCATGCCGGGGCAGACCAAGGTCTACCAAGCCCTCTTCCAAATCAACGCTCTGCGCTCGCGCGAATTGCCGCCGGGCGCTTACCGCGTGGTCGCGGACTTCTATGGCTGGCAGACGTCGATGAGCATGACCAAGCCGCAATAAGTCAGATACCCGGCGTCTCAAAGTGATGGAGCACCCGAGAACCGAAATTCTGGTGCGATGACTCTTGCCCTCACAGGCTTCATGGGCACTGGAAAAAGCACGACCGGCAAGCGGGTAGCGCGCATCTTGCGACTGCCCTTCCTGGACACGGACGACGAGGTTGCTCGGCGTCACGGACCCATCCAAACGATCTTCCAAACCGAGGGCGAGCCCGCGTTTCGCCTCTATGAAGCAGCCGTCATCGAGGAGCTGACCGCGGATCCGAAGCCTTGCGTGCTGGCAGTGGGCGGCGGCGCCGTGCTCGAGGCTCGCAACCGCGCCCGTTTGCGGGGTGCGGGACTAGTCGTGCACCTAGCGGCATCGCCTGGGACGATCCTGAGGCGCGTGGCGCACCGCAGCCACCGCCCGCTGCTGGGCGCGCGGCCCGACATCGCCGTGATCGCGCAGTTATTAGAGGCCAGAGCCTTTGCCTACGCCGACTGCGATTTAAGCGTTCCCGTCGACCGCAAGCCGCCATCGGCGGTCGCCGAGATCATCGCGCGCTGGTACACTGATATTCAGGCGAGAGGCAATGTCCGAAGCTGAAGACTATCCCGCCGTCATCTGCGATGACTTTGTGCGCGGCCCGACCCATATGTACAACGATGGCCCGAGTGTATTCTGGGACATGAAGAGCAACAGACAGATCATCGACGGGTTGCCGTACTCGATCGTTGTCTCCGCCGATGCGGCGGCGGACATCTTCTCGGTCCTCCCTGAGGACGCAGCGACCGCCGGAGCCGCGATTGCATACGATGCTAATGTCGCGGAGCGCGCCCTCGCCGTCGCCGCTGCGTTGCGGGGCCGGCAGTTTCGCTGCTTGGGCGAAATCGAAATCGACGCATCCGAACGCCGCAAAAAGCCGGAAAGCGTCACCGCATTGCAGCGCCGCCTGCTCGCACTTGGGGCGGACCGCGCCACGATTCTCGTGGCCGTCGGGGGAGGCGCTCTGACGGACCTCGCCGGCTTTGCGGCCGCCGCCTACATGCGCGGCATCCGGTGGCTGCCGGTGGCCACGACGGTGCTTGGTATGGTTGACGCGACGATCGGTTCCAAGACCGGCGTCAACTTGCCCGAAGGCAAGAACTTGGTGGGCGCGTTTTGGGATCCGGTCGGCGTGCTCGCCGACTTGAAAGCGCTCCAGACGCTCCCACTGAGTGAGCGCAAGAACGGGATGGCAGAGATCATCAAGGCAGGCGTCATCGCCTCGCCGATGCTCGTCGAGTCCGCCCGCCGCCACGATCTGACGAGCGGTGCCGACCGGTGGGAGCATCTCATCGTTCAGGCCGCTCGGATCAAAACCGGCATCGTTCGATCGGATCCGCGCGAGCGGGGCGCGCGCGCATCGCTCAATCTGGGCCACACCTTCGGCCATGCGCTCGAGCGAGCGTCCAACTACCGAGTCTCTCACGGCGCGGCGGTCGCCATGGGATTGCGCGCGGCCGGCGTTTTGGCGCGCGATCGCACCGGCTGGAGCCTCGACGATCACCGAGCGGTACTGCGTGCGTTGCGGCACGCGAAGCTGCCGCTGCGCTTCCCGCCCACGGTTGCCCACGATGCCATTCTCCAAGCCATGGCTTCAGACAAGAAGCGCAGCGGCGGGGAGCTGACGTTCGTGTTGCCGGTGCGTCTGGGAGAAGTGCGAGTCGGCCTGAGCGCGCCCGAGGACGCCGTGCGTGCCGCGATTGCTGAGTGCGCAGCCAATCCTGGGAAGAACGATTGGTGAACCAGCAGTTATTGGCCCCAGCCCCGCCGGCGCAGACGGTTGAAGTCGTGATCGACGTGTCGACCTCGCACATCGATGCGCCCTTCACCTATGGCGTGCGAGACGAGATGCCGCCGTTGGGCGCGAAAGTCCGCGTGCCGTTCAACGGGCGCAGTGTCTCCGGTTGGGTGGTCGGTACTTCATCAGGAGCGGACTCGCGCACCGAGCTGAAATTCGTGGAGTCGCTCGCAGATGAAGCGCCTTTGGACGCCGCGGCCGTCGCGGTTGCCGCCTGGATGCGGCGTCGCTATGCATGCACGTTTCGCGAAGCGCTGAGCGCAGTATCGCCGCGCATCTCGGCGCCCAACGACCGCTTCGCGTTCACTCGGCCGCCCGAACCGGCGGACTCAGTTGGGATCGCGCTGCACGGGCGTTTTAAAGAAAAGCCCTTCTCCATGCTGGCCGCCCGGCGAGCCTTGAGCAGCCCTCAAGCCAAGACCCCTATCGCCACGGTGCGTTCCGCGCTGCTGCGCTTCGTGCGATCCGGTACGCTGCGCAGGGTAAGCGCAGTCCAAAAGAGCCGTCCACCGACCACCGTCATCGATATCGCCGTGCTGTCGGACGCTGCTGCGGTGAAGGGCGCGGCGCAGCGCCGCCTCGCTGAAGCGCTGGCCGATGCCGGCGGCTCTATGACGGCGGCCGATGCCAAGCGCCGCGCTGGCGTCTCGGCTGCGCTCATCCGACGCGCCCAGGCGTCAGGCATGATCCGCATCGAGCAGCACGACTTGCGTCACAGCCAAGCAGCAACTGTCTCGCCCGCAGGGCGCGCGCTTGCGAACGCGGCCCCGGCGTTGACGCCCACCGTCGAGCAGCGCGAAGCGATCGAACGTCTCGACGCAGGCATGCGCTCGGGGGGCGTCACCGCGTTGCTGCAAGGGATCACGGGATCCGGCAAGACGCTCGTCTACTCCCGGCTCATCGACCGCGTGCGGGCGCGCGGCGGCCGCAGCATCGTGCTCGTTCCGGAGATCGCGCTCACGCCGCAGACCGCCGGGCGTTTCGTCGCCGAGTTCGGCAGTGCGGTCGGCGTGTTGCACAGTGGCCTCTCCAGCGCCGGCCGCGCCAAAGTATGGGAAAACGCCGCCTCGGGCGCTCTCGACGTCGTCGTCGGCGCTCGCTCCGCCGTGTTCGCGCCGCTTCCGGACGTGCAGCTGATCGTGATCGACGAAGAGCACGAAGCGTCGTACAAGCAAGACATCGCTCCACGCTACGATGCCGCCGCTGTGGCGCGAGAGCGCATGAGGGCCCAAGGAGGGTCCGTGCTGCTGGGCAGCGCTACGCCGAGCTTAGAGACCTATCAGGAAGCGCTGCTCGGGAAGATCGCGCACGTGCGGCTGCAGAGCCGCGCCACCAACGCCCCGCTGCCGGCGGTCGAGATCGTCGATATGTCAGAACAGCGTGGGTTGCACGGCAGCAGGGCGCTGAGCCCGGCGCTGACCGCCGCCATTGAAGAATGCGTCAAGCGCGGCGACAAAGCGCTGCTCTTCGTCAATCGCCGCGGGTATGCAGGGCTCTTGCTGTGCCGCGAGTGCGGTTTTGCGCCGCGCTGCAGGCGCTGCGCGGTCTCCCTCGTCGTTCATGCAGCTGATCGCTCCTTGCGCTGCCATATCTGCGGCGACGCTTTCCGCATTCCGCAGAAATGCGCCAAATGCGGTTCGCTCGACCTCAAGCCGTTCGGTTTAGGCACTCAGCGCCTCGAAGAAGAAGTGCGCAACCTCTTCCCGGCAGCACGCGCGGTGCGCATGGACTCGGACACGACGTCGGCGCAAGGAGCGCACGAGCGGCTGCTGGATTCGTTCGCCGCGGAAGGCGATATCCTCATCGGCACGCAGATGATCGCAAAAGGGCTCGACTATCCGACGGTGACGCTGGTCGGCGTGGTGGCTGCCGACTTGGATCTCAACCGGCCGGATTTCCGTGCTGCCGAACGGACCTTCGGTTTGCTCACGCAGGTCGCGGGCCGCGCCGGCCGCGTCGCACCCGGCAGCCGCGTCCTGGTCCAGACCTATTCGCCTGAGCATTACGCGGTGGCCTTGGCCGCGCGCCACGACTACGAGACGTTCGCGCGCAAGGAGCTCGAGCTGCGGCGGGAGTTGCTCTATCCTCCATTCGGACGCCTTGCCTACCTTTTGGTTTCGGGCGTCGCGCTGGCAGAGGTGGAAAGCCATGCAAAAACGCTGGCGCAGACGTTGCGCGCACAGGCGCCAGCGGTCGAGGTGCTCGGCCCCGCGCCGGACATCTTGGCGAAGGCTCGCGGCGAGCATCGCATGCGCATCGCCTTGAAGTCACCCGAGGAAGAGCCGTTGTTGGACGCAAGCGAGCTGGCCCGCGCGTTGCGCCGCTCCAAAGACCTGCGCCTCACCGTCATCGTCGATCCGCGCTAGCGGTTTCTCAGAACGCGGCGCCCACGCCGACGTTCACGCCCGAGATGGAGTTGGGAGAGAACGACGCACCGCCGCCCGACCTCGTGAACAATCCGGCGCGCAAGAAGAGCCCGCCGCGGCCTGACGGCACGAACACCACGCCGGCGTCTGCGGAAAACAGTGAGAAGCCGATGTCGCCAGTGCGCAGTCGCGGATAGATAAACGCGGAGCCGTACAAGCCGGGACCAGGCTTGAAAGTGGGCAGATACTCGGCGCCCACCCCCACGCCATTCGCGTTGACGTTCGCGCTCGAGCGCTGTGCGGAGATGAAGCCCAATCCGAACGCGGCGTTGCCGCCGCGCGGGTCGTAAAGAACGAGTCCCTGCGCGAACGTCACGACGGGATTATCGGCGCCGTGCACGGACAAGTCGTCGAATTTCAGGCCCGCCAAAAAGAGCGGCGACAAGCGGCCGAGCAGGTCGAGGTTGAATCCGCCGGCGTGCGCTGATCCAAAAGCCGCGGGCGCTCTCGTGCTTCCCGCGAGCGGCGCAATCGTTCCGCCGTCAGCACTGCCTCCCATGAAACCGAGGAAGCCAAAGCCGTTGCCGCCGTGGGAGCTTACCGGCGTCGGGCTGGGAAACGGGTTGGGCGGCTCCTCAGCGTCGCTTGGCGCGCTCGTCTGCAGCCAGAGCGCGAGCGCAGAGGCGAACAGCCAGAAGAGCAACGCGCCGGAAGGGCGCACTAAGCCTTTGCGGCTGTCCGCTTCGCCAGTCGCGACTTCTTGCGGCCGGCCTTGTTCTTATGGATGATGCCGCGCGCCGCGGCCTTGTCAAATGCGCTGGCCGCCGCAGCGACGGCCTCTGGCGCCGCGCCGGCAGCTGAAGCGCGCTTGTAGATCGTCTTGAGTCTCGTCTTCACGTCGAGGTTGCGTTTGCGGCGCTTCTCGGAAGCGCGCACCCACTTTTTCGCCGACTTGATGTTGGGCAATGCGCTCGATCTCCGTTTCAGAAAAGCGAAGGAAAGGGTAACAAAAAGAATCGCACGTTTGCTTCAGCCGGTACGCGCGCGACCCCTTCGCTTTCAGCGTCGGCGAGCGGGGGACTTCCCGGAGCGACGAGGAAAGGAGCGAGCGGGGCAGTCCGTCATTTTGGCCGCCCTTTTTGAAATGATTTTATGACTTTCAGAAGATCTTTGTCATGACGTTGCTGCGCTGCATCGCAAGCCCACCGCTTCCGAGCACTGTCGTCGACGATATGTGCCGCCGCTTCAGCAGCGCGGGCAAACTGCTGGCCTGCACCAGCGATTGCGACGTCAACGCCACCTGCATATCGATCAACGTCGAGGACGGCGGCGAGCGCGCAGCACTGACGGCGCTGTCAAACAAATGGGGCGCTGCAGCCGCCGGGCGCGCCTTCCGAGTCGATCTTCAACAGGAAGAGGCCGCGGGAACGTTCTCAGACGAGGCCGTGCGCGCTCTAGCCGTGGATCTTCACGGCGCTTTGCAATGCCCGGTTTACGTCGCGCGCAGAGCGGTGGCTGCCTCGGCTTGGAAATCCATCCGACCGATGGGCTGGGGACCCCAGGGCCTCGAGCTTGGCGATTGCGCTCCGACGCTGCCGTTCAGCGGCTCGCAGAGCGTCGGCGCCGCGATCGAGGTCGGCGCTTCCACGGTGATCATCAAAGCGATCGTCAAAGGCGTAGACGACGCTCAGTTGCGCCGCATCGCGGTAGCTGTCGGCGGCCCAGATAGCGGCTTTGCCGAGCTGGGCGCCTATCCGCTGGGCACGCGCGGCGGCGGCCAAGGGGTCATCGTCTTGGAGCTGGGCGACATCAAGCGCACGCCGCCTCACCGGGTGCTCACGGTGCTCGAGATCGAGGCGCGCCGCTTCGGTGGCTTCCTGGGCGCGGGAGCCTTGCTCTCCCACATTCCGCTATCGGCGCTGTTGGATTCGCTCGCGTCCAACATCGGTTTGCACGCGCAACCGGCGCAAGTCATCGAGACGCACCTCGACGCGGCGCTGTCGCCGTGAACATCCCGCATATAGCCCTCGCTTGGACGGATGCGCTGGACATCGTCCTCACCGCGTACTTCGTGTACGGCGTGCTGCTCATCATCCGCGGCACGCGCGCGATGCAGATCCTACAGGGCATCGCGTTGCTCTTGGTGCTGCGCCTGGGCGCGCAGTATTTCCATCTGTGGACTGTGCTGTCGCTGCTCAACGCGCTCTTGATCGTGTCGGGAGTGGCGATACCCGTCGTCTTCCAGCCGGAGCTGCGCCGAGCGCTCGCACAGCTGGGTCGCGCGGGCTTTCACGAAGCCTCGTCGCTGCACGCCGACCGCGACTCCCTTGAGCGCATCTGCTCTGTCTTGGGCACGGCTGCAGCCGTGTTGTCGCGCAGCGCGATCGGGGCCATCGTCGTCCTCGAGCGCAACGCGGCGCTTGACGATTACATCGAAAGCGGCACCAAAGTGGATGCGCTGGTCACGCCCGAGATGCTGCTGTCGCTCTTCGCGCCGCGCTCGCCGCTGCACGACGGCGCGGTCGTGATCAAGCGCAATCGCATCGCAGCAGCGGGCTGCTTCTTGCCGCTCTCGGAAGCCGTTCTATTCGACCGCCGTTTGGGGACCAGGCATCGAGCGGCGCTGGGGATAACCGAGCAGACCGATGCGCTTGCGCTGATCGTCTCCGAAGAGACGGGCGACATCGCGATCGCTCGCGACGGACGGCTGCAAGAGGTGGCAGGCAGTCCGCAGGCGGTGGCCTCGGCGCTCAAACTCGCGCTCACGACCGCTCGCAGGACGATGCCGCGCGCCACCAACATCATCGACTATGCCCGGACGCTGATCAATCGTACCCATGTAGCAGCCGATGGATTGGATAAGACGAAACTTTAGCCTGAAACTGACGGCCTTCATCACCGCCGTGGTTTTGTGGTTTACGTTCAATTACTTAAGCGCAGGTCCGGCGTACAACAAGACGCTCGACGTGCCGCTGTCGTTGCACAACGTGGGAGCCGGTCTCGTCGCAGGGAGCAACGTTCATAAGGTGACGATCGAAGTGACGGGTCCGCGCTCGCAGCTGGAGCGGTTGCCCCCCGAGGCCTTCAACGCCTACGTGGATTGCGCGGGCAAACCCGCAGGCACGGTCGCCCTCAACGTGGCAGTCGCCGGGCCGGAAGCGGGCAAGATCGGTGCCGTGACGCCGTCGACGGCAGTGGTCGTGCTCGACCGCTACGCCTACCGGCGCGTGCCCGTCATCGCCACTCCGCCGGATCCAACCTCGACAGCGACGGAAATCGATCCCAAGACCGTGATCGTCGCGGGCGGCCAGACGAGCCTCTCCAAGGTCGTCGGCGCTCGCGTCATCGTCGAGCAAGCCACCGGGGCCAAGCGCGTGGTGGTGACGTTGAAACCGGTGCCGGTTGACGCAAGCCGAACTCCGCTCGCCGGCTTGACGGTCGCTCCGGCGACGGTGCGCGTGGTGATCATCAACCGCAAAGCGCATTCCTGATGAACAAACTGTTCGGCACCGACGGCGTGCGCGGTGTCGCCAACGAGTTTCTCACGCCGGAGCTGGCGTTCGCGTTGGGCAGGGCAGGCGGCTATGTGCTGGCGCAGCACGGCGCGCGCCGGCCCGTGATCGTGGGGCGAGACACGCGCCGCTCCGGCCCCATGCTCGAGCAAGCGCTCACCGCCGGCATCTGCTCGATCGGTTTGGACGTTTGGACGCTGGGCGTTGTGCCGACTCCGGGTGTCGCATATCTGACGCGCCATCTCAACGCCGCTGCCGGCGTGATGATCTCCGCATCGCACAACGCCATTGAAGACAACGGCATCAAGTTCTTCGCCTCGGACGGCTGCAAGCTTTCGGACGCGCTGGAAGACGAGATCGCGGCCAAAGTGGATGACGGATCGAAACTTCCGCGGCCCACCGGCATGCTGGTTGGAAATATCGTGGACCGCCGCCGCGTGGTCAACGCCTATCTCGAGCACTGCTGTTCGCTGGGCGTGCCGTTGGAAGGCAAAACCGTGGTGCTTGACGCGGCGCACGGAGCAGCCTACGACATCGCCCCCAAGGTGTTCGCCCGCCTCGGTGCTCGCGTCGTGCGCCTTCATTGCACGGCCAACAGCAAGAAGATCAACGTGCGTTGCGGCTCGACCGATTTAACCGCGATCCGCGCCACCGTAGCGCAGCATCCGGGCAGCATCGGGGTGGCCTTCGACGGCGATGCCGACCGTGCGTTGTTCATCGACGAAGAAGGCCAAGAGCTCACGGGCGATCACGTGCTCGCCATGTGCGCCAAGAAGTTGTTGTCACAGGACGCGCTGCCGCACAAGACGGTGGTGGCGACCGTGATGAGCAACATCGGATTGGAGCGCGCGCTGCACAAGATGGAGGCGGAGCTGCTGCGCACGCCCGTCGGGGATCGCTACGTTTTGGAGGCGATGCAGCGCGGCGGATTCAGATTGGGCGGTGAGCAGTCCGGCCACATCATTGACTTGCAAGCGAATACGACGGGCGACGGCATTGCGACCGCCGTGATGATGAGCAGCCTCGCGGCCGGAGAACGACGTCTGGCGGATCTCGCTTCCATCATGCAGCAATATCCGCAGGTGCTCATCAACGTGTCCGTCCCCGACAAAGCGTCGTTTGACAGAGACACGCAACTGCTCAATCTTATTGATAAGACGCAGCAAGTACTAGGCGCAAACGGGCGCGTGCTTGTCCGTGCTTCGGGGACCGAGCCCCTGGTGCGTGTGATGATAGAAGGGCAAGAAGAAGCGCACATTCGGGAGCTGGCGGAACGCATTGCGGAACAGATCGCGTCGGCACAGCACTATTAGTCTCATCTCGCCGCATGCTCTTGATACTGAAAGGGTTTCGGCGGCCGATAGTGGGATAAGTCACCTTCAGACGTGACGGACGGCATGGAGCATGCCACTGCGCGTTTTTATAATGAGATGGTGAATAGCCGGCGTAATCACCGGCAGATAATTCCTTAAGCGATCTCGGCCCATGCGGCCGGTTTCGCACAGCCAAGCCGAATCGACGGTTCTCAACAGCAGAACCGCGAGCGGGGGATACCACCGGGTCCCTGGGGTGAATCTGCGCACGGCGCAGAGGCGCTATCTTTCAGCGCTAACCCGTCAACTAACCCCGTAGGCATCGAGAGAGGATATGTTGCGAACGCTTACAGCGCTTTTGCCATGTTTGGCAGTTTCTATCGGTCTTAGTCTCCTCGCTTCGCCCACTCCGGTTTCAGCCGCATCCCTCACGTACACAGTCGTGCGCGGCGATTCACTGTATGCAGTGGCCCACAAACAGCACATGTCGCTGGCCACGTTAGAGCGCATCAATCACCTCAACGACGCAAGCGTGCTCGCGCTTGGACAACAGCTGCGGCTTGCGGCGCCGACATCCAACGCGCATACCAGCACGCGCACGAGGGTCGCGGAGCAGACGCGCAGCCTGAACAAGCGCATCTCCAGGATGGTGTCGGCGCAGCGGCCGAGCACCGTCGCCGCGATCAGAGCATGGTCGAACGTCGGGCATCGCGAGGCGGCCTCACGGATGGCCGAATCCCAAGCGGTGTGGGTGGCCACGCACACGAGCGGCACGTACCGGGCGTTTTCCTGGGGTCCGGCGCTTGCGACCGCGCAGCGCACCATCGCCTTCGAAGTGAGCGTCACTAAGACCGCGCTGCGTTTCATCGGCGTGCCGTATGCGTGGGGCGGGACCTCGTTCGCCGGCGTTGATTGTTCCGGATTCGTGCAGACCGTGTTCCACCGCAACGGCATCAACTTGCCGCGCACGGCGGACGCGCAGTACGCTTCCGGCCAGCGAGTGAGGGCGAGCGGAATGCAGCCTGGCGACCTTGTCTTTTTCCAAACCTATTCCGCAGGCGCCTCGCACGTCGGGATCTACTTGGGCGGCGGACGGTTCATCCATGCGTCGTCGTCGAACGGCGTTCGCGTGGATTCGATGTCAGAAAATTATTACGCGAGCCGCTTCATCGGAGCCCGCCGCACCATCTGACAGGTTTCAGACCCGTTGCCCTTAAAGGGAATCGGATGACTCAAATCCGGCTCCTAGTGGCGGTTGTGACCGCGGCAGTCGTCATCGCCTGGCCGTTGACGCTGTCCGGCGCAGCGGCGAGGCCCACGAGCGCTACACGCTTGTCGGCTGCCCAGACGGCGCGTGTTGATGCCGCGGTCGGCAAGATCGTGTCGTCGTCGCTGGTCCCGGGTGCGCAGCTCGCTATCGAACGCCGCGGAGCGGTCGTGTACGAGCGCGCCTATGGCGTGGCTGATGCCGCGCGCAAGAAGGCGGTGAACCTGCGGACGCGATTTGAAATCGGCTCCATCACCAAACAAGTCACGGCCGCTGCAGTTTTGCAGCTCGTCGAAGCACATCGTCTGAACCTCGACGATCCGCTTGAGAAGTATGTCCCTCAATACAAGCCTGGTGCTGCAGTGACGTTGCGACAGCTGATGTGGCAAACGACCGGTATTCCTGACTACACTGCTTTGCCGCGGTTCATGCACTCGACCATCAATACGCCGGGCAGCTTCGAGCGCATCCTAGCGCTGATCGCGGACAAGCCGCTTGACTTTGCGCCAGGCACGCGCTGGGCATACAGCGACACGAACTACATCCTGCTCGGGCGAGTGATCGAAGCCGCGTCGAAGATGTCGTACAACGAGTATATACGGGAGCACATTTTCAGGGCCGCCGGCATGTCGCGCACGGGAACGATCGCCGATGAAGGGGCGATGCGCGACATGGCCACGGGCTACAGCAGCCGAAACGGGCGCCAGGGTCCGACTGCACGCTTTTCAGATCCATGGGCATGGTCAGCCGGCAACATCGTCTCGACAGCCGCAGACGTGCTCAAGTGGGATGATGCGCTGTTCCGCGGCAAGCTCTTAAGCTTGCAAAGCGTCGCTCTTATGACCACCCCCGGAACGCTGTCGGACGGAACGCCCACATCCTACGCGATGGGCTGGGTCGTGGACACGCAAGACGGCCACAAACGCATCTGGCACAACGGAGGTACCGTCGGTTTTGGATCGAGCAACATGCTCTATCCCGACGACGGGCTGCGGATCGTGGCGCTCATCAACGACGCCAGCATCCCGCCGGAGACCCTCACCGCGCGCGTTTTCGAGGCGCTGAACCCGGGCCTAGCCGCGGCAACGGACCATGCTGTTGCTTATGAAGATCCCGCTGTGACCCCGCGTGCGAAGGACATCATGCGTGGTCTTCGGCGGGTAATATACACCCGTCCGCTGTAGGCGGATTACCGTGCGTCGGAATTTGTATCCGGTTTCGGTTGGTCGAGGCGGTAGGGGCTTTTCGGGTTTCTCAAATCGATGCCCGCGATGAGCTCATTGTTGCGCCAGGAACGGCGGCAATTGAGACATCTGAAAATGGCAAGGCACAGAGACTCCACTTCCATCTCGTGCATGCAGCAGGGGCTTTTCAAGTGCACGATGGGTTTCTCCAATATGTCCTGAAAACGCAGCGGTCTGCCAGGTTGTCTCTGCTAGGCCTATCGGCCACGCTCCCGGCCGATATACTCATTATCGTACATCCTAAGGCGGCGCGCAGTCCAGAACCCGCCTCGGTGGGTATAACCGGATTAGGCGCGATGCGAATCGCGTACTTATGCTATTCTGCATGCAGGGAACGCTTCATATGAAATCCGCTCACCGAGTAGACCCCATCGCGCTGGCGGCTGTCGTAGCGGTGGGGGCGTTCTTCGGGCTGTCCGGATCCGCCCATGCCGCGCGTGCCACCAGATCGTTCGACGTTTCGGTGAACGCTCACCCTGCGGCGGTCGTGACCTTGAGCGCCAGCAATTTCTATTGGGCAAATATCGCGTCGCAAGACCGCGTGCCGTCCGATAATGGTCCCGTGGCCGTCACCGGCACGATGCGCACGTCAGCAAATGGCGGAGGCGGCAGCATCGGCGTGATGTCGCCAAACAATTTGACCGGTACGCAGCAAGCAAACCACACGCTCAATATCAGCCAGTTCTCTTTGGGCTGCAGCGGGTCCGGCAACGTCGGCACGCAGCCGACGTATGCGCCGCTCTACACCGTGCTGGCAGCGCAATCGACCGTGCCATGCGCGACATGGGGCCAGGGCGCCACGTCTCATCTCAATTTCTTGTTCAACCTCTTCCTCGACGGCCGCGGCTTGCCGAGCGACACGTACGCATCCAACGGCTTCGCACTGATCGCAAGCTCCACGTAAGAGACCTTCGTCCTCTCATATGAAGTCGTGCCGTTCGACTTTGAACTAAGTACAAACTAAGCACTATCCAAAATACGGACTAAAGCCTTAGGTGATCTCGGTCACACCCGATTTATGTTGGGCATCTATTAGATGACCCGGCTTACTGTCGGGCCGGGAAATCGTTTCCGACCCCGGATCACCCGTTTGCAAGGAGCTCCCATGTTAAAGAGAGTCATTCTCGCAGTTGCCGCAACAGCGATCGTCGCTGCCGCGATGCAGCCTGCGAACGCCGCAACGGCCACAGCGCCGTTCGACGTGAACGCCCAAGTCAACACCATCGCGACCCTCACCTTCGATACCCCGACCTACAACTGGAACTCGACGACCAACACGAACGCCGCTCTTCCGTCATCGAACAACTCCGGCACGGGCGTGTACAGCCTGCGCGGCACCTACGGTGTTGCTCCCTCCATCATCTTCAGCGCGCCGGCAACGATCGGCGGCACGCACGCCAATAGCATCCCCGTCTCGACATTCTCGTATGCCTGCTCGCAAGGTGCTGCTCCAGTGAACGGCGCCGGCGGCGCAGTCGCCGCGACCTACTCCAACGGTGGCATGACCACGAGCAATGCTTGCGCAGCCTTCCCCAACGGCGCATCAGTGGCACCGGGTGCCTCATTCAAGCTCGACCTGTTCCTCAACGAGCAGACGATCTCGGCTGACACCTACTCGACGACCGGCGGCGCATTCGTCATCACATTGACCGCCAACTAACAAACGCGAGGATCTACACCACACGCCATTCGCTCGTCAGCTCGTACCGCGCGGTCAAACGCTCTGACCGTACGGAACGCGCAGACAAGCGGATGGCGTGTCACTTTGTCACCGTAAGGATTAGCATGCTTCACAGCAGTCGCAGCGTTGGATTCGGGGCCTCCAGTGCGGGATCGAAACCGCTCAGTTTAGGCCCTTTTCTTGCTGAACTGCGCGTTTCCGCCGATACAATAAGGTATGAGCGGCAGCGCTTTTCCTACCATGCTGGCCGCCAATTCTCGTTTGCATCGTTGCAGAGGTTAGCATGAAAATCACACGCGTCACCTTACTTGGTCCGCTGTTCGCGGCGCTGCTCGTCACCGCTTTGAGCATGCCTGCTGCGGCGAACCTCTCGATCACCGTTCAGCCCTTGGTCTCGGAGCTGAGCGTCGCGCCAGGGGGCTCGGGCCACGTGAAGGTGCTGATCAAAAACAGCGGCACGGCGGCCGAGCGCATCATCGCCCGGCCGGTGGATTGGCGCACGCTGAGCGACGGATCGACGACGCTCGAACGGCCCGGTGCAGAAGGGGACAGCTCGATCACGCGATTCCTGTCGCTGTCTGCATACCAATTCGACTTGCAGCCGGAGGAGACGCGCGAGCTCGCTCTGACGCTCGAGATGCCTGGCACGTTTTCCACCAAGCCCGCATCGTACTGGGGCGGCTATCTCGTGAGCGCTGCACCGGTGGTCAACCCTTCGTCTGCGATCGGTGTTGCCGCGACCGTGTTTGTGTATCAAAACATCAACAAGCCGCGCAAGCACATGCAGATGAAGTCGATGCACGTGGCTTCCGCCGCCAACGGCACGGCCAAGCTAGTGGCGCATTTGCAGAACGACGGCCAAGGCTACTGCAGATCGCAGTCGCGATTGCTCATCCAACAGTCCGGC
This sequence comes from Candidatus Eremiobacter antarcticus, assembly GCA_003244105.1. Classification (GTDB taxonomy): domain Bacteria; phylum Vulcanimicrobiota; class Vulcanimicrobiia; order Eremiobacterales; family Eremiobacteraceae; genus Eremiobacter; species Eremiobacter antarcticus. The sequence goes on from QHBK01000019.1 coordinate 197,122, forward strand.
CGCATCGTGCGCGAAGACAAGGTGACCTTTCCGGTGTTGTTCCCGGGCGCGAGCAGAACCCTCACGCAGAACATCGACAAACTCCCGCCGGGCGACTATCAGTTCGAGCTGACGTTTGACTACGGCGGATCTTCCATTCTCGACGGCGTGACGCGCGCCCAGATCAAGTAACTGACAAGCACTCTTCAGACCGGAGACTCTCGACGTGTTAAATCGAATCGCCCGAACGTTTTGCGCCAGCGCACTGGTTGTTGGCCTCGTGGCGAGTTCGGTTTCGTCGGCACTTGCAGCTGTAACTTTCTCCCCTGCGCCCCCCTCCACATTGAACATTGGACAGGTTTCGGGAAACATTGGCATCGTGGGATATAGTACTCCCTGTCACGCCACGGACTCCGCAGCTTTAACGCAAAGCGGAACCGGGAGCGTAGTTTTTACTCCCACCTCGACCACTATGGCTGGAACATTTACGATCACCGGTCAGACTGCCGGCAGCGTTACGATAACGGCTAACGACACCCAGCATGGAGGGTGTTCGGTCTCTGCAACTGTCACCGTCAACACCCCGGGTGCGCTGACCGTCAGCACGAGCACTCTTACGTTTAGCGGCACCACCACGCCGCAGACCTTCACATCTTCGGAAACGAACTATAACGGTGCCATCAATGCCGTGAGCGGGACTCCCAGCGTTGCGACCGTTAGCCCCGCTTCTGGGAACGGTCCCGGGCCAGTGACGTTTACCGTGACTCCGGTGAACGCGGGCACCAGCACCATAACCGTGACGGATAGTCACGGGGGCAACAAAACCGTCACGGTTACCGTCACCGCAGGTGCATTGACGCTCAACAAGTCCACGCTAACGTTCAGCGGAACTTCGGCCCAGCAATCATTCACTGCGCAAGAAAATAACTTCACCGGGTCCATCAATGCCGCGAGCGGCACTTCCAGCGTCGCTACTGTAAGCCCATCGTCAGGCTCAGGGCCAGGACCGATCACATTCAACGTCACGCCTGTGAACGCGGGTTCCAGCACGATAACGGTCACGGACGGCCATGGCGGCAGCCAAACGGTGGTCGTCACCGTGACATCTGGGGCTCTGACCGTCAGTCCCTCGAGCTTGTCGTTTACGAGCACTGCCACTCAGACGTTCACCGGGTCCGAAGCGAATTACACGGGGCCGATCAACGCCGCTAGCGGCAACACCGCCGTTGCGACAGTCAGCCCTGCATCGGGCAGCGGACCCGGGCCCGCGACTTTCACGGTTACTCCCGTCGGTGCCGGCTCGACAAACATCACCGTGTCGGACAATCATGGCGGCAGCCAAAACGTCGCGATTACCGCCAGCACCGGAACGCTCACCGTGAGCTCCAACACTTTGACGCTGAGCGCGAACGGTGCCAACGGATCGTTCACCGCGTCTGAAAGCCTTTACAGCGGTCCGATTAGCGTGTCGAGTGACGCGACCAGCGTTGCAACGGTAAGCCCCGCTTCCGGCAACGGACCAGGGCCCGTGACTTTCACAGTGACGCCGGGTACCAGCGGCACGGCTCACATCACCGTGACCGACAACCACGGCGGGAGCCAGACGGTGACCGTAACCGTCAACGCGGGCGCACTCACGGTCAGCGCAAACACGTTGGCGTTGACGGCGGGCGGATCCAATGGTACGTTCACCGGCGCTGAAAGCGGTTATATCGGTCCCATCAACGCGTCCAGCGACGCCACGGGCATAGCCACCGTCAGTCCTGTGTCCGGCACCGGTCCAGGACCTGTCACGTTTACCGTGACCGCTGTTACCGGCGGCACAGCCCACATCACCGTCACGGACAATCACGGCGGAAGCAAGACGGTGACGGTCACTGTGAGCGCAGGTCCGCTCAGCGTTAGTACGAGCACTCTCACGCTGACGGCCGGCGGAGCAACTGGGACGTTCACCAGCTCTGAGACAGGCTACACGGGCCCGATCAATGCATCCAGCAATGCCACAGGTGTGGCGACGGTGAGTCCGGCAGCAGGTACGGGGCCTGGACCTGTCACGTTCACAGTCACGCCTCTGAGCACCGGAACGGCCACGATTACTGTCACTGATAATCACGGTGGCAGCACGACCGTGACGGTAACTGTTCAAGGATCGCTCAGCGTCAGCACAACGAGCCTCGCGCTATCCCAAGGCGACGGCAGCCGCACGTTCACCGCTTCCGAGCCAGGCTACGTTGGCACAATAAGCGCGAGTTCTTCCGCAACGAGCAAGGCGACCGTTTCGCCGGCGTCGGCCACAGGCCCAGGACCCGTCACGTTCACCGTCGCCCCAGTGGCTAACGGCACAGCGACGATCACGGTAACGGACGATCACGGCGGGAGCAAGACCGTCTCGATAACGGTGACCGGACCGCTTACGCTAAATCCGACGTCGCTCAACTTCAACGGAACGAGCGCAACCCAAAACTTCATCGCCAGCGATCCTAGCTACACCGGTAACATTACGGCAACATCCGGTAATGCGGCGGTCGCGTTGGTGAGCTCCACTGGTGCAGCTGGAACCACGGCGACTGCGTTGGGTCCATCAGCGACGTTCACCATCACACCGGTGGCGCAATCCAGCGCCTCAGGCAGTACCACTATCACGGTGACCGATGTCAACGGTGGCAGCACGACGGTTTCCGTAACCGTAACCGCAGGCGCTCTTACGCTCACCCCGACCAGCCTGACCTTGAGCGGCGTCGGCGCAACGGGAACATTCAACGCTTCGGAAGTGAATTACAGTGGGCCGATAACCGCCACAAGTGCGGCCAACGGCATCGCAAAGGTAAGCCCAGCCTCAGGTACGGGTCCCACTCCGGCACCCTTCACGGTCACGGGCAAGGGCTTCGGCCACACAACGATCACGGTGGCAGACAACCACGGCGGCTCTCAAGGTCTTCCAGTGGTCGTGCCGGGCGCAACCATCAGCATCAACTCCAGCTCGATTGCATTCAACGTCACGGATAACACGAATCAGCATTATCCCAACATCGCGCCACTGGTCGTGACGGGCGGATTGCAGACGACCGCCGTCGGGAGCGCCTCCATCGTGGTCATGTCGCCGGCCAGCATTCCCGCGCCGCTTCATCCCGCGAACTCGGTACCGATCTCCAGCCTTACGTTCAACTGCGTCGACAACGGATCGGGCAACAACCAGGGCGCTACGGGTTGGGCTGGCTCGTTCACTCCGCTTGTGGCAAGCCCGGGATCGTCGTCCTGCGTCAGCTTCCCCGGCAACGCAACGGTCACGCCGGTTCTGAACTTCAACCTGAACATGTTCCTCGACGATCGCGCGCTGCCGGCCGACAATTACCAATCCAGCGGCGGTGGCTTCACGCTCCTCCTGTCGGCGACGTAACCCTGATGCGCCGCATCATTCCCCGCCTGGCGGCACTTGCCGTCGTGCTTGCGCTGGGTGTCTCTGAGCGGGTGGTCGCGGCAGATCTGTCGTTGGGCGTCGATCCGCTCGTCATCGAGTTCACGGCGAAGCCCGGAGCATCGGCGCGCGCCTCGATCGTCGTGTCGAACGCCGGCAACCAAGTAGAGCACGTCATAGCGGTGCCGATCGACTGGCGAACGCTGTTCGACGGCAATATCGCGGTTGAGCGTGCAGGCGCCGAGGGCGCTCGCTCGCTGACCTCAGGCCTCACCCTGTCCGACACGGATTTCGTGCTGCAGCCGCGACAGGTTCGCACGCTGACGCTGACGCTTGAGGTTCCGACGTCGAAGCCCGCGACGCCCGCGTCCTACTGGGGCGGTTTTCTCATCGAAGCCAAGCCGCTCGGCGCTCCCGGCGACAGCCTGGGCACCGGTGCTACGGTGTTCGTCTACGACAACGTCGGTCAGCCTCGGCGGCATCTGGCGATGCGTTCGCTGCGCCTGACAGGATCGGGAGACCAGACTCGCGTTGAGGCGCGGTTGCGCAATGACGGAGATTCGTATTTGCGCATCGCTTCGCACCTGGCGATCCAGCAGGCGGGGCGCGTCGTGCGAGAATTCGATATCCCCATGAACTCGATGTTCCCACAAGCAGAACGGCTGTTGCGCCAGCCCTTGCGCGGGTTGGCCCCGGGCGATTATCGCGTAGAGCTCAGCTTCGATTACGGCGGCGAAACAATACTTGATGGCGTCACGCAAGTCCGGATTCGGTAGAGCGTTTGGGGTTCTGCTGTGTGCCGCGCTTGCCGTGGGTGCAGTGGCTGCTCCTCAGACGCTTTCGCTGACCGTGAACGGCAAGACCGCGCAACGCGTACCCGTGCTGATGAATGGCACGCGGGTGATGGTCGGCGTCGAAGGCGTGGCCGCCGGCTTCAGCCTGCCCGTGCACCGCACCACCAACACCGCTTCGCTTCAGGTCCAAGGCTCGCAGCTGACGCTAACCGACGGCGACGTCGTCGTGCGGCAGGGCACGGCCGCCATCATGCATCTTACCGCCTCGCCGGAAGTCCGCTCGGGCCAGTTCTTCGTGGATACAGCTGACCTGCCCGCGCTCTTCGACGTCGACGTCGACGTCCAGCCGGCCGGTCTGACGCTGACGTCAACGAGCCGCCCTGTGGATCCGAAAGACGGCAGTGGGGGTTTCCACACGAAGGACGTGCCTACACCGCGTCCGACAGTCAACCCGCATCCCAACAATCCGAACGAACCTGCGGCCGACGGGTCGGCCATACGCAGCATCGGGCACGCGACCGGCAGCCTCAATACGTCCGGCGGTTCACGGTCGTTCTCCATGGGCGTGCAGGCGGCGGGCGACAAAGCCACGACGAACGTCTACGCCAACGGTTCCAACGGCCAAACGACCACCTTCGGCGGCACCATGCGTTTCGGCATGGGGCAAAAGCACGTCGCCTTCGGCAGCATCACGGATCCCATGCAAGGCATCGCCTTCACAGGCGGCAACGACACGGGAATAGAGATCGGAAATGCCTCGGGCCTCATGCTGGCGTCAGCCCTACGCCAGGTCGATCTGCGCAACATCACTGCGCTGAGCCATCAAAGCAACAACCTGACCGAATCTTTAGCGGTCGAGGCCAAGCACGGCAAATTCGAGCAGGCCTTGCTCGGCCTGCGCAAGACAACGTCCTTTGGCAGCGGCAGCATCGGACGTGAATTATGGGTGGGGGATCACGGAATCGCAGGTGGCCTCTCCTTGCAGACATCAGGCCGCCTGTTCGCGGATTTCGCGGTGGGTTTTGCGGGCGCCGGGCTGCTCGTGAATCCGGGCGATGCGCCGCTGCGTTTGAACGCCGGATACAGACTCAGCCCGGCAGTCACGCTCATCGGCAATGTCAACTCCGGCATCGGGCGATTCGGCACTGCGTCCGGCGGCTTCCTTATCCAACGCCCTAATCTGCAATTCTCGCTCACGCGTTTTTCCACCGCCACGTCTGTGGACTTGGGTTTGAGCGGTCCAAATAAGAGCGCCGATTTCTTGGTGACGAGCGGCGTAGGTCAAGAGTCCATGAACTCACGAGTCGTGCTGCCGCTCGGCCAAGGCGCGCTGAATATGCTGGCTTCATTCGCGACGGGCGGATCGCAGGACGATCTCTTGTCAATGCAGTTCAAGCGCGAGGGCACGAGCCCAATATTGGGAGTCGAGCATGTCAGGTCCGGCGATATCTCGCGCATCGGGCCGGTTGTGGGCCTTTCCTTTCCGCTTGGAAGCTTGCTGCGAATCAGCGCTGCTATCCACCCGCTGACCAACGGCAACGGCCTTCAGGTAAATCTGGATCAGACGCTGCAATACACGAGCAGGCCGCGCTTCAACGTGGAAAATCTCAGCCTCGCCGGCACGTCTGCGTCGCCGCTTTTCGTGTATCTCGACGGCATTCAGAACCAGCCGGTCAGCATCGGGGCGGCTACGCTCAAGATCCCGCGCGGCAGCCATTACCTGTCGGTCCAGTCGGCGGACAAGCTGCTGGCGACGCAGGCCGTGCGGGTCACCGACGTCGGACCTAAATCCGTGGCGCTGCAGCTGTGGCCATTCCGCACGGTCAAGGGCGGAGTACAAGTGGAAGGAGCCACGGCCGTCAACGGCGCGCAGACGCCGCTGGGCGCGATCACGGTGAGGTTACAGCCGGGCGACTACGTCGCTCAGACCGATGCCAACGGCAACTTCGAATTTCCGCCCACGCCGCTCGCTCCCAACACGACCATCAGCGTGGATTCAGACACCGTGTCCAGCGACTTGGCTGCAGGCGAAGCGCAGCCGCTGCCCGCCGATGGCCCGGTCATCGTTCTATTGCACCCGAGCAAGAAGCTTGAGAAAGTGACCTTCTGACGACATGCGCTCCATAGGCATCTCATATGCTATTGCGCCGGCGCGCATGGGACCGTCGACTGTCCGGACGCCGAAGGCTAGGGGTATTACCAATGTACGGCGCCAGGGGTTTGTGCCGTCTTTTGCTTTGTTCGGGAGCGGTATGGTGTTGAGGCTCATTCGATGTTGGTTGGCGATGATTGTGGTTTTCGTCGCGCTCACGCCCGCTGCCATGGCGGCCCCCTTCGGCGTGAACGTCACCAAACAAGCCCAGCCGTTGACCGTATCGCCTACCACTTTGACGCTTTTTTCCAATGGCGCTACCGGCAGCTTCACCGTCTCCGAAACCGCCTACAGCGGAAACTTCACGATCACGAATCCTAACACGAGCGTCGCCACGGCCGCGCCAATGACAAGTGCCGGCCCTGGACCGAACACGATCACCGTCACGCCGCATGCAGCCGGCACGGTCACCTTGACCGTCGCCGACGATCATGGCGGCAGCCAGACGGTGAAGATCACTGTCACCGGACCGCTCACCGTCAGTCCCTCGAGCTTGACGCTGAACGCGAACGGCAGCAACGGCACCTTCACGGCGTCGGAATCAAATTACACGGGTCTCATCAGCGCGTCGAGTTCCAACACGGCCGTCGCCACGGTGACGCCTGCATCAGGAAGCGGACCGGGTCCGCTGACCTTCACCGTGACTCCGCACGCGGCCGGCAGCGCGACCATCACCGTGACCGACAATCATGGCGGCAGCACGACGGTTTCCATCACCGTGTCGGGCGCCAGCCTCGTGTTGAGCAAATCAACGCTAGCCCTCAAGGCGAACGGCAGCACCGGCGATTTCAACGCGACTGAGTCAGGCTACACTGGGCCGCTTAGCGCCGTCAGTTCAAACACGAGCGTTGCCACTGTGACGCCGGCATCTGGATCGGGCCCGGGCCCAGTGGTCTTCACGGTGCAGCCGCACGCCGCGGGCAGCGCTACCATCACCGTCACCGACAATCACGGCGGGAGCAAGACCGTTGTCGTGACCGTGACTGGACCGCTTACGCTGAGCCCATCGAGCCTGACGCTCAGCGCCAACGGCAGCAGCGGCACGTTCACAGCATCGGAGGCCAACTACACGGGGCCGATCAACGCGCTGAGTTCCAACACGAGCGTCGCCACTGTGACGCCTGCATCAGGCACAGGGCCAGGTCCGGTCACATTCACCGTTGCACCACATGCAACGGGCACCGCGAACATCACCGTGACGGATAATCAAGGCGGAAGTCAGACCGTTGCGATCACCGTGACCGGCGTGTTGACGCTGAGCAAAACGGCCATCTCGCTGAAGGCGAACGGCAGCAACGGCAGCTTCACCGCAACCGAAACCAACTATACAAACCTGTTAAGCGCGGCCAGCTCGAACACGAGCGTGGCGACCGTGACCCCTGCTTCGGGCAATGGCCCTGGGCCGCTGACCTTCACCGTCCAGCCGCATGCCGCGGGTAACGCGATGATTACCGTGACCGACAACCACGGCGGCAGCAAAACGGTCGCGATCACCGTAACCGGTCCGCTGACGCTAAGTCCCACCAGCCTGCCGCTGACTGCAAACGGCAGCAATGGCACGTTCGCCGCCTCTGAAGCCAACTACACGGGGTCGATCAACGCGCTGAGTTCCAACACGAGCGTCGCAACGGTCACGCCTGCATCCGGCACCGGCCCTGGTCCCGTGACGTTCACCGTGCAGCCGCATGCCGCGGGGAACGCGACCATCACCGTCACCGACAATCAAGGCGGAAGCCAAACAGTCGCGATCGCAGTGACAGCAGCGCTCACGCTCAGCAAGACAACGCTCGCGCTCAAGGCGAACGGCAGCAGCGGCACCTTCACCGCAACCGAAACCGGCTATGCCGGTCTGCTCGCCGCGACTAGCTCGAGCACGAGCGTCGCGACGGTAACGCCCGCTTCGGGATCCGGGCCAGGGCCAGTGACGTTCACCGTGCAGCCGCATGCCAGCGGCAATGCAACCATCACGGTGACCGACAATCACGGCGGCAGCAAGACGGTTGCCATCACCGTGACAGGGCCGCTCAGCGTCACCACATCAGCCATGTCGCATGCGCCCAACGGCGCCAGCGGCAGCTTCAACGCATCCGAATCGAATTACACCGGTGTCATCAGTGCCGTGAGCTCAAAGACGAGCGTGGCGACGGTGACACCCGCTTCCGGCAACGGGCCCGGGCCCTTGACGTTCACCGTACAGCCGCACGCGGCTGGCACGGCAACCATCACCGTGACCGACAACCAGGGCGGAACCCAGACGGTGACTATCACCGTGGCCGCCACGAGCGGACTTACGGTCAGCACGTCAGCCTTGAAGATCAAGGCTGACGAGGGCACTGGCACCTTCACCGCTTCAGAAACAGGCTACACCGGCCCGATCAGCGTGTCGATCTCGGACACGAGCGTCGCGACCGTTACGCCCTCCTCCGGCAACGGGCCCGGTCCCGTAACATTCACCGTCAACGCGAAGAAGAAGGGCACGGCCACGATCACGGTGACCGACAATCACGGCGGCAGCAAGATCGTGACGGTCACGGTCAAGGACAAAGACGAAGACTAACCACATGCGCAATTATGTCGGCGTGAGCATGGCTTTAGGGGCGGCGATTGGCGCCGCCTTCGGATCGGCCAGCCATCACATGGGTGTTGACCTCGCTCTCGGCGTTGCCATAGGCGTCGCGATAGGCGCGGGCCTCAACTCTTCCAGGCCACACTCACCGCTCACCCCGCGGTCCTCCAAGATCGATCTCGTCTCGCCTGAACAAGAATAACTGCCAGAGCTTTAGGGTCAAGGGACCGGCGCAGGCCGCCAGAAACCCGCGCACTCCATCCCAGCTCGGGTTGAAGGAGTCTGTATGCGTCACTACGTGAGCCTCAACAGGTAATCTCCGGTCAGCATACTTTCCGCCCTTGGCCATGCGCTCATCATGGCGGCGGGCATGTTCTGGCAAGTCGGCTGGAGCCTCGTGCTCGGCTTTGCGATCTCGGGATTCATTCAAGCATTCGTCTCTAAGGAGCGCATGCGCCGGCAACTGGGGGCGAGCGGACTGCGTGAGGTTGCCTTAGCCACCGCGTTGGGCGCCGCCAGCTCGAGCTGCTCGTATGCGGCGGCCGCCGTCAGCAAGAGCCTGTTCAAAAAAGGCGCCGGGCTGATCCCTTCGCTGGCCTTTCTGTTCGCATCCACCAACCTCGTGGTGGAGCTAGGCATCATCATCTACCTGCTCATGGGCTGGCAGTTCACGGTGGCAGAGTGGGTGGGCGGAATCGTGCTGATCGCCGTGATGTCGCTGTTGGTGAAGTTCACCTACCCTGCGCGTCTCGTCGAGGAGGCGCGGGGCGCACGCCGAGACGGCCGAGGCTGGGCGCGAGCACGGCGATATGACGGTCGAAAGTGCGACCTTCGCAGAAAAGCTGCGCAACCCGCAAGCGCGCATCTTGGTGGCGGAAAACTTTGTGATGGATTTTCGATGCTGTGGAAGGACCTGCTGGCCGGATTCCTCATCGCAGGTGCGCTGGCGGTGCTCGTGCCTTACGGGGTTTGGCAAGCGTTGTTCCTGAACGGCGCGCCGGCATTTTTGCAAGTGCCGCTGAACGCGGTCGTGGTCCGCTCATCGCGATCGTGTCCTTCGTCTGTTCAATCGGGAACGTGCCGCTGGCGGCTGTGCTGTGGGCGTCGGGCATCAGCTTCGGAGGGGTGCTTGCGTTCCTATACGCAGACCTGATCGTGCTGCCGCTGCTCGACATCTACCGCCGGTACTACGGCTGGCGTATGGCGCTGTACATCGGCCTCATTTTCTTCGTCACGATGGTCTTGAGCGGCATACTTATGGACCTTGTTTTCAGCGCTTTGCATCTCGTGCCCGCAGCCAGCCCTCATCTAGCATCCGATGTCGACACGTTCAAGATAAACTACACCTTTTGGTTGAACGTGCTGCTCGGCGGCTTGGCCGCGTATTTGTTTTTGGTGAACGCGAAGCATCCGATGCACGAGAGCCACTGCGGTCATCACGCCGCGTAAAGTAAATCATATTGGACCGTTGTGCGGACTATGTCTGTGTCGGCCGATACTATAATAAGACCCTTTCATCTGTAAGGAGAAAGCATGCCAGCAAAAAGAAAACGCAAAGCAGGCCCCGTAAAGTCCGTCGGTCGTAAGGTCGCGAAAGCTGCCAAGAAGACCGGCGCGGCAATGAAAAGAGTCGTGACGCGCAAGGGGAAGCCCGGTCCCAAAAAAGGCAGCCGCCGCAAGAGCAAGTGATCAAGCAAGCGTTAACTGGATAGGGAGTTTCCCAGCTTATCTTCAGGAACGGGTACTAGACTGACAGGGTGGCGGGAAGCAAAGCTGCCGCCACACCAACTCCTCCCAACCAACGCAAGCACATCGCCCTCAAAGAGCCCACTCCCGTGGGCTCTTGCATTTTTGTCAGTCCGCGTACTCGTCGGATCCCAGAACCCAGATGAAGGATTGGATGTCGATCAGATCCCCTTGGCTTCAGGTCGCGTACATCTCGGCGCACGACCGCGGCAAATTGCAGAAGACTCGCATACGTCTCCCACGATGGTCGCGAATGATACTCGAAGGGAAAACCGTACTCGCGGGCAGCGGTGCGCGTGGTGTTGGGCTTGAGGAAGATGTGCTTGTCAGGCTGAGCGATGAACCCGAAGACTGTGACGACGGGCCACGTGAGCACCCTGGTCTGTTTGCGCGGCAGCCTGCCGACGACGGCGCACCAGCGCTCGAATCTTTGCTGGTCGTTGCCGGCGCCGTGTAAGAGATCGAATAGGCCCGCTGCAAAATCGCGTGCCCCTGCTTTGGACTTCACAGCATCGCGCAGCGCCATCTTCTCGAACGAGAAAAGCAAGTTCGTGCGCGATTCTATCCGGACGGCGGCAGCGGCGATCTCGGCAGCTTTGTCATTGCGGAACAGGGCAGCAAACTGCGCGCGGCCAAGCGCCTCGCGCCACGCCTGGTGAGCTTCCCACTTGTAACCTCGCTCCCAATCGAGATATGTCTCGTCGCGGAAACCCCTCGGAAAGAGGCGCAAGAATTTTCGGCGACATCGCCACGCGCCCGCCCTGTCGGCCGTCAAAGCGCGTACTGATCGCTCCATGGTCCTAAATTATTTTGACTATGCAGAACTGAACCATGTAACGGTAGGATTTCGCCGCTAAAGAAGCAAGCCAGGGCCATCGAGCGATTCGGCCTCTTTAGCCGACGTCGCGTCACCTACGCCGAGTCGACGGCTACGAGAAAGAGCCGCGAGCGGGGGATACCAGGGCAACTCCGGGGTGAATCTGCGAGCGTTCGCAGAGGCGCTATCTTTCGGCGCTAACCCGTCAACTAACCCCGTAGGCATTGAAGAAAGAGGAAATGATGCAAACGCTTTCAGCGCGGTTTCCGCGCGCCCTGTTCCTATTCTTGGTGCTCCTCGGTTCTTTCGCCATATCGCTGACCGGCTGCGGCAGCAAAGGCGCCCTCACGCCGCCCGTACCTGAGGGGGGCCGGCCGAACGCAGGCGTCACGCGGGGCCGCCAGTGCGTCGGCAACTGCGGCACGTCTGCGCCATCGGCGCTAGCCTCTGGTGTTGTAACCGAAACAGGCACTGTCTTCGCCCTGAACATCTATGGCGCGGATACCCCAATGTTCGTCGTGCATTCCGGTTCACCGTACGAGATCATCGGTGTCTATGGTTCCGCCACTGAGCCATTCCTTGCCGGCCAAGAAGTCGTGGTGACCGGTACTTATCAGCGAAGCGTCACGGGCAATCAATGGATCGACGCGTCGACTGTTACACTCGCAAATGGTTCGCCCGTGCCATCGCCCGTACCGAGCGGCAATCCAACGCCATTGCCGACGCCGACGGGCGCTCCCACTCCCACACCGATCCCCACGCCCACCGGCTTTTCTGCGATCGAGCACGTCGAGCTCGTCATGATGGAGAACACCGGTTACGACAAGGTCGTGGGCAACAGCTCTTCCATGCCCTACATCAACAACGTCCTCATACCGCAAGGCAAGCTCTTCACCAACAGCTACGCGCTCGATCATCCGTCGCTGCCGAATTACCTCGCTCTCTATGCGGGCAGTGAGCTCGGCACGAGCGGCACTGACACCTGTCCGCTTTCACTGTCTGGAGCGACGCTGGGCAGTGAACTATCGGCCGCAGGTTTGACCTTCATCGGCTACGCGGAAGACATGCCCGGCGCAGGATCCACCGCGTGCACGGCAGCTGACGGCGCGTACCAAGGACATCACTCGCCGTGGATCTACTTCCCCGGTCAAGCGGGCTTCGGGCAGCCGTACGACGGGTTCCCCGGCTCCATGCCCGACGTCGCCTTCATCGTGCCCAACGATTGCCACAATATGCACGACTCATGCGGCGGCAATAACTGGCGCAACGGCGATACCTACTTGAGCCAACAGCTCCCGCCCATCATCGCCTGGAACGCGACTCACAACGGCCTGCTGATCGTCACATGGGATGAAAGCTCGTACTCGACGTTGCCACCGAACCACATAGCCACGATCATGGTCGGGCCGATGGTCGCCAGGGGTTCATCGTCCCAGCAGATCAACCACTACGACATCCTGCGCACGATCACCGATGCCTTCGGCCTCACCCCCCTGAACGGCGCCAGCGGCATAACTCCCTAGACCCCTGCACCGCCAGGCCTCCCCTCCCCCCGGGAGGCCTCGTTCTGCCTCAGATGTCGCAGCCCCAAAGACGGCCACGGCGGGGGCGGGTTTGGACTTTTCGGGCTAGGGAACGAACCTAGAAGTTATTCCGACTTCCTGACCGGCGACTGCGCCGCTTGATGATGGGGTTATTTCGACGTGGCTTCCAGAGGTGCGGCTCTGCGGGATGTTCTCTGTTTTTCCCATCTGCGCTGGGATTTCGTCTACCAGCGGCCGCAACACTTGCTGACACGGTGCGCGCGCCACTACCGCGTATTCTACATTGAAGAACCTTTTTTCGGCGACAATCTGTCAGTGCAGTTGCGGCTCGACCGCAAGAGCTCTTCGCTGGCGGTTGTCACCCCGCTCCTGCCGCGTGCGCTGGAAGGGGCGGATAACCAAAGTGTCCTGCGCGTGCTGCTCGGCGAGTGCACCGAACGCTTTGAGATAAGCAGCTACGCTCTGTGGTTTTACACGCCCATGGCATTGCCGATGAGCCGGCAGCTGACGCCGCAACTGTGCGTGTATGACTGCATGGACGAATTGTCGATGTTCAAGGGTGCTCCGACACAGCTCGATGCTCTCGAAGCAGAACTGTTCGAGCGAGCGGATCTGGTGTTCACGGGCGGTTCGAGCCTCTACGAACGCAAACGACGCCGCCATCCACGTGTCCATTTGTTCCCAAGCGCCGTTGATGCCGCGCATTTTCAATACCGCGGCGACACGATGGCAGATCCAGCGGATCAACGTGCGCTGCCGCGGCCGCGTTTCGGATTCTATGGCGTGCTGGACGAGCGGCTCGACGTCGATTTGGTCCGCGCCGTCGCCAAGGCGAAGCCCGAGTGGCAATTCATTTTCCTTGGGCCGATTGTGAAGATCGATCCGGCCGCATTGCCGCACAGCGCCAATATTCATTACCTTGGACAGAAACCGTACGACGAGCTGCCTGACTATTTGGCCCATTGGGATGTCGCGATATTGCCGTTTGCGATGAACGACGCGACCCGTTTCATCAGCCCCACGAAGACGCTTGAATATCTTGCTGCCGGGAAGCCCGTGATCTCAACACCTTTGTCCGACCTCGTCGAGCCTTTCGGTCGCCGAGGATGGGTGGAAATCGTCGCTGACGCGGGGAGCTTCATAGCCTCCGCTGAGCGCATGTTGCGCCGAGCGGGCGATCGCGCGCCGGCGGAGGACGTGCGGCGGTTCCTCGCGAGCATGAGCTGGGATCGCACCTGGCAGCGCATGCACGAACTGATGCAAGGCCACGGCGCGTGCAGGGTGGACGCTTTGGCGGCAGCGCGTTGAAAATGCGGCCGGCATTTCACTACGATTACGTGATCGTTGGGGCGGGGTTCGCCGGCAGCGTGCTGGCCGAGCGGCTGGCGGTCGATGGCGGCCAGCGTGTGCTTCTCATCGATAGACGGTCGCACATCGGCGGCAACGCATACGACATGCACAACTCGGCTGGCGTCTTGGTCCACCGATATGGGCCGCACATCTTTCACACCAACTCAGACGAGGTCTTCGCCTACCTCTCGCGGTTCACGCGTTGGCGACCGTATGAGCACCGTGTCCTCACTCACGTCGACGGTAAGCTCTTGCCGATGCCGATCAACCTCGACACGATCAACCGCCTGTACGATCTTGACCTGACGAGCGCGCAGCTCGAGCGGTTCTTTGAGGCCCGCGCCGAGCCGGTTGCGGCGATCCGCACCTCCGAGGATGTTATCGTGTCACGCATCGGCCGAGAGCTGTATGAGAAATTCTTCCGCAACTACACGCGCAAACAATGGGGACTGGATCCTCGCCGCCTGGACGCGTCCGTGACTTCGCGTTTGCCGATTCGAACCAACCGGGACGACCGCTATTTCACTGACGTGCATCAGGCCATGCCGTTGCTCGGCTACACCCGCATGTTCGAAAACATGTTGGACCATCCGGGCATCACCGTATCACTGCAGACCGACTTCATAGACGTCAGCTCGGCCGTGCGTTATCAGAGCCTCATCTACACCGGGCCGATCGATGAGTACTTCGATCATCGCTACGGCAAGCTGCCGTATCGATCGTTGCGCTTCGAACACGTCACGCTGGAGCAGCCGTGGTTCCAGGACGTCGCTGTGGTGAATTTCCCGAATGAGCATCGCTTCACGCGCATCACCGAGTACAAGCATTTGACGGGTCAGCAACATCGCAAGACGAGCATTTCCTACGAGTTCGCGCAATCCGAGGGTGACCCGTACTACCCGGTGCCGCAGCCGGAAAATGCAAGCTTGTACAAGCGATACAAGCTCCTGGCCGAAGGATATTCCAACGTCCATTTCGTCGGACGGCTTGGGACGTACAAGTATTACAACATGGACCAGGTCGTCGGCCAAGCGCTCACGACCTACGCGAAGATCAACGGCGCACAGTCATGGATTCCCGCTTAGAGATCTGGGGCGGCATCGAGTGCACCGTCAATCGCGTCGGTGACACGTTCTATGATCAACTGGAGCGCAACGGTCACGCGCGCAGGCTTGGCGATCTGGATCTTATCGCACAGCTGGGCATCCGCACGCTGCGCTATCCCTTGTTGTGGGAGCGCATCGCTCCGAACGGCATTCGAAAAGCCGACTGGTCGTGGCCTGACGAGCGTCTGAACCGGCTGCGCGAGCTTGGCATCGAGCCGATCGTGGGCCTCATGCACCATGGCAGCGGGCCCGCATACACGAGCCTGCTCGACGACCATTTGCCCCACAAGCTGGCCGAGTTCGCCGACGCTGTCGCTCGGCGCTATCCGTGGTTGCGGTTTTTCACGCCCGTGAACGAACCGCTCACGACGGCCCGCTTCAGCGCGCTGTACGGCCTGTGGTATCCTCACGAGCGCAGCGACGAAGCCTTCTTGCGCGCGCTCCTCAATGAATGCGCGGCGGTGCGTTTGGCCATGGCTGCCATCCGCGAGTCGATACCTGAAGCGAAACTCGTGCAGACGGAAGACGTCGGCAAGACACACAGCACGGACCGCATGCGGTACCAGGCAAATTTTGACAACGCACGCCGCTGGTTGACGTTCGATCTGCTGACGGGCCGCATCGGCGAAAACCCGTTGATGCTAAACTATTTGGGCGCACACGGGTTCACCGCTCAGCTGGACGATTTCTGTGCGGCGCCCTGTCCGCCGGATCTCATCGGCCTCAACTACTACGTGACGAGCGAGCGATTTCTCGACGAACGCATCGAGCGCCATCCCGAAGCGGCCCACGGCGGCAACGCCTTCGAGCGCTACGCCGATGTCGCGGCGGTCAGAGCCTGCGACGACGCGCCGCTCGGAGTGGCGCACTGCGCTGCCGAGGTGTGGCAGCGCTACCGCCTTCCGCTTGTGATCACCGAAGTGCACCTTGGCTGCACGCCCGAAGAGCAGCTGCGTTGGCTGAGCGACATCCACGAGGCAGCCCGACAAGTTAGGGGATCAGGCGCCGACCTGCGCGCTATCACCGCGTGGTCCTTGTTCGGATCTTTCGACTGGAACAGCTTGCTGACCAGAGATCTCGGCATCTATGAAGCCGGCGCTTTCGACGTCCGCTGCGATCCGCCGCGACCGACGGCCCTTGCAAGCGCTATTAGGAGGCTCGCGACCAACCGAGGCTGCGATCATCCGGTGCTGGACTCGCCGGGCTGGTGGCGGCGCGTGCTGCGTTTCGAAGCGAATCCTCATATTCTGGGACTGCCGCGAGGCGCAAGCGTTGTTCGGAGGCGCAGGCCGCGCCCCGTCGCCATCCTCGGCTGCCCGCCGGCGTTGACGAGCCGCGTTCGAGCAATCTGCCACATACGGGGCATCACGTGCGTATTCGCGAGGGCCGCGATTTGGCGGAAGCTGGCTGCGAGAGTGCGGCCGTGGGCAGTGTTGGATTTCACGCGCCGCGGCGCGCGCGATGACGTACGAGCTGCATGTGTGAATGCCAGCACGCGTTACGCCTCGGTGGCGGATGACGCGGATGAAAAAATTCATGAGGTGATCAACGCCGCTTTGGACTGTCTGGTCCATGGGGAGCAACTTCAGCTGGCGTCTTCTTGAGCGTCGCTAGGTTCATCAAATTCTCACTGTTATTTTCGAAAGCACTGCGTTAGGATACGAAACAATATCACGCGAGGCGTGTCCAACTGGTAGCAGTCGGGCGGGCACATGCGCAAGTTCGCTGTCGAAGATAAACGCGCAAGGCTAGCCGTTTGGAGCCTATTAGTAGGCTGCGTCGTGCTGGCTGCATGCAGCGGGCGCTCAAGTCTCACTCCGCCGGCAAGACCAAGTGCCGCCACCGCCGGCCACAAAACACGCCAGAACGCTACCGCTCCGCCTCTCTGGACGTGGCCGTTCGAGCCCGCAGAGGCGCCCGAGCCTGAACCGTCGGGCGTTCCCGGCGTCGCCTGCGATCCGCATTATCGTTGGGCGATCAAGACGCTGGCGGATGTTGCGGCCCCGCAAGTGAACCTGCAGCCGGTGACCACTACGATTGCCGCGCTGCGCGCGGTTCCACCGCCCACGCCGTTTCCGCTCCCCAGCGAGTACCCGACCCGCATCTCGCCGTTCGAGTTCACCACCTACCAACTCACGGGTGTGACCGTGGTGGAGATCTATCCGGCCGGCAGCGATCAGGACCACCATGTGATCTTGCAGGACGGAAGCGGCAACCAGTTCATCGCCGAAAGCGCGTTGACGGCCTGCGCAAGCGGCACCATCGTGAGCGCGCAGATGACGACGGTGCGCGACTTCATAGATTCCCAGTGGGATTTCAGCTCGGGTAACCCCGTCTTCCCGAATGTCATTGTCACGGTTACAGGCGTGGGATTCTTCGACCCTTATAACGGCGTTCCGCATCCGCAAAGCGGCGCGGAGCTGCATCCGCTGCTCTCGTTCATGTTGGGAACTCCCGGTCCATCGGTAAGCCCGTCGGCCTCCCCGTCGCCCTCTCCGAGCCCCAGCGCGTCTCCATCCAGCTCGCCAAGCCCGTCGCCCAGCCCGAGCAAGTCGCCTTTGCCCACTCCCTCGCCGACGTTCACGACGCTCACCGACACCGGGTCGGTGCATGCCATCGACATCTACGGCACGGCGCCGCCCAACCTGATGGTTGTGATCTCGCCCGGCTCGCCGTGTCCGACCATCGATGCGTATGGGTCGCATGGGGGCATCAAACTGGGCGATGAAGTCGTAGCCACCGGGCCCGCCAGCGGCTGCAGCTATATCGAGCCAGCGGTCATCTCGTTGGCGACGCCCACCCCGACCCCCACGCCGACGCCTACTGCCACGCCCTTAACCGAGGTCGGCACTGTGAAAGCCATCGACATCTACGGCACCTCGCCGCCCAACCGCATGGTCGTGATCTCGCCGGGCTCACCGTGTCCGACGATCGATGCGTACGGGAAGCATAAGAAGATACACGTCGGGGATACGGTCAGCGCGACCGGGCCGAACAACGGTTGCACTTACATCGATCCTGCCGCCATCACGAAGATCCAAGCTTCGCCGAGCCCCACCCCGTCAGGCTAGCCTCTTCGGTTTCCTTGCCGGCGCCTTATCACGCCACGTCCGACCTTGCAATGAGCGTACATAGGTTCTTTCTACGACGAGCGGACAACTGGTAATGCCGCGTCAGATGTCTCCTTGCTGGTAAGCTGGCCGCAGGGTCTGAGAGCGCTTTTCGCCTAAGCAGCCTGCAATGCGGATGCTGCGGCTATTGTGTGTCACAAGCATGGTGCTGCTCTCTGCCGCCTGCGGCTCTTCTCAGCTGATGCCGTCGAACACCGGAAAAGGTGCTCAAGGTGTATCTTCTCAGCCGGCTGCCTCAACTGCTGTTCAATGGCACGTCTTCAGAATTTCCTCACCTCACCCATATCCTATCGATATCACGGAAGGTCCTGACGGTGCCTTATGGTTCACGGAATACCCGAGCGGCATAGGACGCATAACGGTCAACGGTCACATCACTGAGTATAAAATTCCGACCACTTACAGCTTGCCATCGAAAATAATCCGGGGGCCGGATAACAACCTGTGGTTCAATGAGCAAGGGCGTCCAAAATCGGGCGAATCACGCCGCAGGGAGTTATCACAGAATTTTCGCTCCCGTCCGGAATTGTGGGCGGCATGACGGGCGGACCTCACCAAAGCATATGGTTCACGGAAGGCAACAAGATAATACGGCGTTCCGCGTCCGGCGAGATCACCGAAATCAGCACTCCGACGCCGTTAGCCGGCGCTGCGAACATCACCGAGGGAGCCGACGGCGCCCTTTGGTTCACCGAGACGATAGCGGCTAAGGTCGCCAGGATCACGGAAGCCGGTGCATTCACTGAATTTGACATGCCACCCGGGAGCCAACCCGACGTGATCGCAGCGGGTGGTGACGGAGCGGTGTGGTTCTCTGAAGATATCTACCCGGCCGTCTTGCGAATAACCACCTCAGGCTCTGTCAATAGCTTCCGAACCTCGGATCTCATCGGTGACATAGCACCAGGGCGAAACAATAGCATATGGTACACGCTGCCCAACCATGGCAAAATCGGACGGATCACAAACACCGTGACCGAGTTTGGCTTGCCGGCGAACTGCGGGTTGCCCGTTGCCCCCGAGGGCATTGTTGTGGACCACAATGGAAATGTCTGGTTCACGGATCTTCTGAACGGGCAGATCGTGGAAGCTGTAGGTTTGTGAGCATTCTGTTCCTGCCTGAAGCAATCACCCGAAACAACGGCCACATCTTCAAGACTGGAACATTCCAAACTCAGTCAATCGGATAGTACCGGACCGCCAGTGACTGGCGCCGCTCGAGAGCCTACGTTGCACGCTGTCATCTTCATACCAAGACACGGGCCGTCTGAAACAATCGTGTTCCCGCCTAGGTAGTCGGAGCCAAGATGTCAGAACGCTCCGTTGAAACATCGCCCCAACTTTATGCACGGATCGGCGGGTGGCTATATCTGGTCACTATAGTAGCCGGCGTCTTCGCCGAATTCTTCGTGCGTTCCAAACTGATCGTTTCAGGAGACGCGACGGCTACTGCGCACAACATCATGGCTTCCGAGCGACTGTGGCGGTTCGGCTTCGCAGCCGATCTCGTCGGGGTCTTGTGCTACGTCGCGGTAACGTTGATTCTTTATGTATTGCTCAGGCCCGTGAACAGGGATATTTCCCTGCTGGCAGCGTTTACGAGCTTGGTGGGCTGCATCATTTTAGGCTTCGACGGACTCGCTCACTTTGCACCCCTACTTCTTTTGGGGGGCGCCGACTATTTGAAGGCCTTTGACCAGCATCAACTCCAGGCCTTAGCTTTGTTCTCTCTCAAGCTGCATGCATATGGCTACGACCTCAGCATAGTGTTCTTCAGCTTTTATGTTCTCTTGCTTGGATATTTGATCTTCAGATCGGGCTATTTGCCCAAATTTCTGGGCGTTCTGCTCGCGATCGAATTCGTATGCAGTCTCACCAACAGCTTGGCGGGCTTCTTGGCTCCCGCATTCGCGGCGACGCTGCCCGCGGCGCTCTTAGCGCCTGGCGCCGTTGCGGAGTCAGCGCTTTGCTTGTGGCTGATCGTCATGGGAGTCAATGTTGCGAAGTGGAAGGAGAAAGCAAACCTCCCAGCTGGGAAGCCGGCAGCTCTATGATCGACCAGTCTCAGAGAACAGCTGCCAAAGTCGTCGGCATCGCTTACCTGGCGATGAATGCGACCGCAATCCTCGGTTTCTTTGTCGACAAGCTCGTCGTGCACGGCGATGCCGCGAGGACGGCCGCCAACATCATGGCATCGGAGCGGCTCTTTCGCGTCAGCATCGTCAGCGATCTTTTTGTCTGGATAGCCGATGCAGCGATGATCGTCGCTCTCTATGTGATCCTCAGGCCGATAAATCGCAACGTCGCCTTGCTTGCGGCAGCCTGGAGGCTGGTAGAGACTTCAGTGCTGGCCGTTGCAACGCTCAACAGACTGAACGCTCTGCCGCTCTTGCTTGGTACTGACTACTTGCGGGCATTTGGAGCAGCTCGATTGCACGCGTTAGGGATGCTCTCGCTTGGTGCATATGCTGCGGACTACAACGTCGGTTTGATATTTTTTGGTTTGGGATTCTCTATGCCGTCGGAGGCTTCGCGAACGGTTCGATTCTGGGAACCGTCGACGCTTACAATCCCACAACGAATAGCTGGACACCCAAGGCGTCGATGCCGACCCCACGTCAAGATATGGGCGTCGGCGTGATCAACGGGGTTCTCTATGCTGTCGGAGGCGTTTCAACCCCGGGGGTCGACGAAGGCTCGAGCGCCGTGGAAGCTTATGATCCATCAACAAACAGCTGGACTTCTAAGATGAGCATGCCTACGGCGCGTTTCGGTCTGGCCGTGCCCGTTGTTGGTGCTAGCCTCTATGCCGTTGGCGGTTTCCACGAACCCACGGAACTGAACACGGTTGAAGAGTACCAGCCCTAGCGCGTTTGCGTGTAATCAGGCGAGATATAGGGTGCACTATGAGTTGGAACGAAGAACTAACAACCAAGCTAGGGGTCGCTCAGGCTGCCGCTCCAGCCATTGGAAACCTTCAAGCGAATCAAAAATTAGGCGACGTTCGGAGCGGAACTGTGGTAGTATGAGCGTACAGCGACTCTAAGCATTGAACAAATCGTCGCCCTAAGATTAGCGCTCTGCGCGAATCTATCAAGCCGGGCGGTTCTTTTCCAACACTTACGCTTTCGACTGTGGACCAAGCCAACTCCAAGGAGTTGCCTATTGCATGCTCGTTTTGTAACCCTCAACCTGAAGCCGGATCGGCTCGATGACCTCACCGAAGCAATGAACAATCAGTTGCTTCCTCTCCTCAAGAAACAGACCGGCTTCAAGGATCTCATCACAGTCGCCGGTCCCAGCAGGACAAAAGCTGTTGCCATCAGCCTGTGGGACAAAAAAGAGAGCGCTGATTCCTACAATAGTACGACCTATCCTGAAGTGGTGAAGATGCTTTCGAATTTTCTCGAAGGGCCTCCCCAAATCGAAGTCTACGACGTGGTGGCATCCACGTTGCACAAGCTCCCGACTCTGTCGGCGGTCTAGAGTATCCCTGGGGGAACGGTCGACTGAGGCCGTTCCCTTTTTCAAATTTGATCCGGCTTGCCTCGGCTAGACCATGCTCCCCGCTGGATTCAGCCATTCAAAAGGATCTCTAAATGTCACGTTTTTGGGCAGACGATCTCTTGCAGGTCATCAGGCGAGACTTCCAGGGCGAACATCAAGGTCGTAATCGGGTGATCATTGACGAGCGAACGTTCATCAGCATCAGGTTGAACGGCGACTTCGTCCAAGTGCAAGTAGGCGACCTGGATTCCTCGCCCGTCGATTTCCAAGCGTTCGAGTTCGATTCGGTTACGACATCGATCGATGACGCCGCTCGCAGCGTGCAACATTCCATCCGCTGCCTGCAGTCCAACAGCGAGGTTGCCTAGCTGCAATGACGCTGCCGCCGCTAACTTTCATGATAAACGCGCAAACCTTGGAGAACCTTTGCCGGAACTTGATCGCCCGCGCCTCCGATCACGAGGACGAAGCGCCAAGCGATTCCGGCGAAGCGGTCGAAGTTGCGATCGATGGGCCCGGGTACAACGCGGACAGTCTGTTCGACGGCCCGGTTGGTCACGGCTTCCGCGCCGGCCTGGACTTCGGGATCCATGTTGCCGCGGCGGTCGCCGGATATCCCTTTCGAGATCCTGCGGCGGACATCAGATCAGCGTTGGAACATGCAACGAGGCGGATGCGCGAGCTTCACACCGCGCAGACTGAAGAGACCGCGGGCGAGATGCGAACCCTTGATCAGCGTCGTGCTGAAATGCGAAGCCTGGCCAAAGATGAACTGCGCCGCGGGCTCGAGCGAATCTCATTCCCTCCAGGCGACAAAAAATAGGGTCGCAGGCAATCCATGCACTCGCAAGCGGCAGATGCCGCAAACGGCGGTGTCATTGCTGAAGAGTGATGTCTATTTTCTGTCCGACGGCGCCCAACGGGGGCATGTCTAGCACGCCCGCAATTTTTCCGGCCCGCTCCTCGGCCGCCTCAGAGAACTCCCGACCCTCTCTCATCTCTACCGTAAGCCGCCACATCAGAACGCTGGCCGACGCTAGTTCAATGATGTGTCGAGTCCGAAGGCCATTAGGGTAAGGCTGTGCGCCGCCAGACCTGCTCCCACGGAGACAACGGCTTCAATCGTCATCCACGCCAGGGTGAACCATTCGAGCCGAAAATGCTGTGCCGATCAGCTCCGCGCGGCTAGGAGAAGCGATCATGGTTGCACCCCCTAGAAGTTCCTTCCCAACTTCAAGGCAAGCAGCACACCTGCCATACCGATCAGCAGCAGCCCAGCCAGCGCCTCTGCTCTTTCCCGGGCCGCTTCGCCAAGGCGGTTTCCAAGTCGAACACCAAGCTGTGCAGCTACAAAAGCCTGAATGCCGATCCAGACGACCGTGATGAAAAGGGCGAGGCCAAGGAGACCTAGGCTTACGCCGATCGTCAACTCGTCGACGCTTATGCTTAATCCCAGATCAAAAATCGCAAGCCCTCGAACTTTAGACAACAGCTGTAGTCGCTTGGTTTCCTTGTCCTCATCCCGACTAGGTCGGAGCAATAAGACGCCCGCGACAAAAAGAAATGCGATTCCCGTGTAACCGGCGATACCGCCCAAGAATCGACCGAGCACGGCGCCCAGAAAAAATCCGACAATAGGCATGCCGGCCTCGAACGCTGAGAAAATGAGGCTTACGCGTAGGCGATCGCGAGAGCCCAGGCCCGCCACCCCAAGAGCTGCTGCCAAGGTGAAGGTGTCCACGGCTAGCGGCAAGAGCAATCCCGCGAGTAAGGCTAGATCTGTCATTGCGCCATCCCAGGCCGAAATTAGCTCAAAAAGCGGATACGTATGTTGAAAGTCCGTCCCTCTCGCGGGGGGATACAGCCGCTAATCGGGGCTACGCAGAAGAGCTGGCTAACGTTCTTGCATTGAAGCAGTTATATATTGACAAGCTTGAATGTAAGGTGTAATATCGCTGCATGCAAGGCAAATGCTCGCCCAAGGTATACCGGCTGCAAAAAGAGCTGGCGGATGAGGCCGAGCTACTCAAAGCGGTTGCCGACATTCATCGGATGCGTATCCTCGCCACCCTAGCCCGCGCCGAGGGCGACGTCTGCGTCTGCGACCTGAACGCCAGCCTGCCGTTGCTGCAGCCCACGGTTTCTCACCATCTCAAGATCCTCAAAGATGCCGGCCTGGTCACTTCCGAGCGCCGAGGTACGTGGGTGTATCACCGTTTGAAAGCCGACGCCCGAAGTCGCTTGGAGAGCATACTCGACCTAATACTGCCGCAAAGGATAATGGCGTGAAGACTCATCTAAACTTATCGACTGCGAACCTTCAGAAAAGCGTGGACTTTTATAGCGTGCTGTTAAACGCCCAACCCGTGAAACATTACGACGATTATGCTTTGTTTGTTTCGGAGGACCCAGGCTTGGAGCTGGCTCTGGACCGCACTGCAGCCGTCCACGTTAGTGAGTCCGCCCATTACGGAGTCGCTGTCGAGAGTGCCAAGGACGTCGACGAGGCAGCGGCCAGGTTACAAATGGCCGACCTCACGACGGACGTGGAGTTGGACGACGTTTGCTGCTATGCCAGGCAGAACAAGGTTTGGACGACTGACCCAGACGGCCGCCGCTGGGAGATCTACACGGTTTTGGAAGAGACGGAGATCCGCAATGATGCGACAATGAAATGCTGTGCAGACCCAGAGCAACCGAACGGATGTTGTGCCGCCTAGGCTGTGCACAACCACAGTCTGAACCGCCGCTTGATCGCCGAGCTTCTGGGAACGGCGTCCTGCTCGCCGCGATTGTCGGTTCTGGAATAATGGCTGAGTCGCTCGCTTCAGGTAACGCCGCTCTCGCATTACTGGCGAACACGATCGCGACGGGGGTTGCGCTGGTCGCCCTTATCCTGTGTTTTCGGCCCGATCTGCGGCGGCCATTTCAATTCCGCGGTGACTTTGTCCGATGCTTGGCAAGGCGGTATACCCTGGCGCGAGGTCATGCCGTACGTCAGCGCCCAAGTTGTCGGCGCGATTTTCGGGGTCGCCATAGCGAACATGATGTTTCAGAAACCTACGTTGTTCTTGTCGCTGCATCAGCGCAGCGGCCCAAACCTGGTTTTCAGCGTTTGTCGCGACCTTCGGGCTGATGACGATTATTTGGGGCTGAAGCAGGCTGCGATCCGCGGCGACTCCGTTTGCTATAGGTGCCTACATCACGGCAGCTTACTGGTTCACCGCATCAACATCGTTTGCCAACCCGGCGGTCACGATCGCCCGGAGCTTGAGCGACACGTTTGCTGGGATACGGCCGATAGATGCGCCGCCTTTTATCGTGGCGCAGGTGGCCGGTGCCTTGGCAGCAACGGTCCTCTTCATCTGGCTGTCACCACGACTATCCCAAGACGCCGGCGCCGTTATCCTGCCGCATGATGGAGACACAGCATGACACGGCCAAGAGTGCTATTTATCTGCGTGCAGAACAGCGCGCGCAGCCAGATCGCCGAGGCATGGGCAAATAAGTTCTGCGCGGGCGCACTCGAAGCGCAAAGCGTGGGGAGTGGTGCGCTGACGTCTGCCCCGTCGCAGTTTAGCCGCCGTTCAGGCGTAGGTAACTCCGAACTTCGTTACCTTTCGGCGGCCTTCACCCGAAGGTGGCAGCTGTGCGCTAAGTCACGCGACGGCAACAATTACGCTTGAGCGCCTGACTGCTCTCGAACGGTGAATTGAGATGCTGGCTTGTGACAAATTGTCGGACAACGCGCTAAGGGGCACCGACGGTCGGCTGTCGAGGGAACGCAAGAACGCCTAGTTAATAGGCTTTTCGCATACGGTGGGGCGTCGCCAAGCTGGTAAGGCACCAGACTTTGGATCTGGCATTCGTAGGTTCGAATCCTACCGCCCCAGCGTTCGCTCGCAACCATCCCCGTGCCATAATCCAAACGGCAGTTCGCAGCGTAGAAGCACATAAAGGGGCACGAATGGCGCCAAGCGGACGACCTGATGAAGACCTCATCGCTGCGCTGGCGCAACGGGATCTCAACGCGCTCGAAGAGCTCTATGACCGCTACAATCAGATCGCCTATTCGCTTGCATACCGGATCGTCGGAGACCGCGGCATAGCAGAAGACGTCACCCAAGAGGCCTTCCTGTCGGTCTGGCGACAAGCCGCAAGCTACCACCGGGAAAAGGCGAGCGCCCGCACGTGGCTGATGTCCATCGTGCACCACCGCTCCATCGACCGGATCAGGCATGCTGCCAGCACGGGCAACACGGTGCCTTACGACGAGATCCCTGAAAGCCGCGCTGAGAGCGACAAGCCAAGCATCTGGCAGCAGGCATGGTCCAACGTTCGCGGCGACCTCGTGCGCGGAGCGTTGGAGCGGCTGCCGGTGGAGCAGAAGAAGAGCATTGAACTTGCCTATTTCTCCGGATACACGCAGACGGAGATCGCCGAGCTCATGGGCGTCCCGTTAGGCACGGTGAAGGGCCGGATGCGCATCGGCTTGCAGAAGCTGCGCGCCATGCTCAACGGAATGGAAATCGAGGCTCCAGGCTGATGAACGAACGGTCACACGTCGGCGAGGCAGCAGGCGCGTACGTGCTGGGAGCACTCAATGCGGAAGATGCTCAGCAGATCGAGGCGCACGCGCAGACCTGCACGCAGTGCCGTGAAGAGTTAAGCGAGCTCAAGCAGGTCGTGTCTGTTTTGCCTTTGGCGTGTTCCTCGGTGCAGCCGTCTCTCGAACTCAAAGCCAAGGTTATGGCAGCCGGCCGGCATGACGTCGAAGCTGCAGCCCTGTTGCGCGCCGCTGCCAAGCAGCCGGCCAGAGATCAGGGCAAGCCCGTTTTTTGGCGCCGCCCCGCCCCTTCATTGGCCGGAATCGCCGGCTGGATCGGCGTGGCTGCGGCTTGCGCGGTCGTAGGCGTCTTTATCGGCGTCTCGGACGAACATCAGCGCATGTTGGCGCAGCAATCGGCAGCGTCCAAACCCGCGGCGCAGACGCTCGGCAGAGTCACGGCCGCCAGAGCGCCAAGCGCTGATAGCGTCTATGAGATCAGCGCACCACAGATCAAAAGCGCGGTGGCGCTGGTGGGCCGCGCTCAAGTCTGGGATTTCAGCGTCAGCCGGACGGGCGAGCGCATCCCGTGCAAAGTCATCCAGATGCCGCACGACAACCACGCCATGCTCGTATCCGATATGCCGCCGACAACCGATGGCCGGGTCTACCGCGTCTGGCTGATCAGAAAGGGCGAAATGCATCGCGGCGGCGTCGTGCCGCCCGGCAAGATGATGGAGACGACCATTCCCATGAGGGTGAAAAGCGGCGATGTGTTGGCGTTCAGCATGGAGATGCCTGGCGGCGGCGGTGGGTCAGCCGGTCACTTCGTCATGCAGCAGACGCTCTAGGCGCCGCGCTTGCCGTTGCGCCTGACAGGCGCGAACCGCCCAGCGGCGAGATTAGACGGGGACGTCAGCCTGACGTTGGCTGATCGGCACGTATTTGACGTCGCGGCCGCCGACGTAGTTCTCGCCCGGCCGGATCAATTTATTATTGGCGTATTGCTCCATCAAATGCGCGCACCATCCGACCACGCGGCTCATCGCGAACACCGGCGTGAAATAGGTCGGCGGAATGCCGAGAGTGTAGTAGACGGACGCGCTGTAGAGATCCACGTTGGAGTATAGTTGCCGTTGTTCCCAGACGGCTTTTTCCATGCGCTCGGTCATCTCGACCCACTTGGTCGTGCCGGCCCGCTCGCCCGATTCCTTGGCGATCGCCTTGAGATCGGTGACGCGCGGGTCGTTCGTCTTGTAGACCGCGTGTCCGAAGCCCATGATCTTCTCTTTGCGCGCTAGCTTGCCCGACACCCATGAGTCGACCTTATCGATGTCGCCGATCTCCATCAAGTTGGCGATGACGCCCTCGTTGGCGCCGCCGTGCAGCGGGCCTTTCAGCGTGGCGATCGCAGACACGACGGCCGCGTACATATCCGCTAGCGTCGCGGCGGTGACGATGGCTGAGAACGTCGAAGCGTTCATGCCGTGGTCGGCGTGCAAGACGAGCGCCACATCGAGGACGCGCGCAGCCTGCGGCTCCGGCTCCTTCCCGGTGAACATGTACAGGAAGTTGGCCGCAGCCTCAAGATCGACGCGCGGTTCGACGGGCTCCTTGTCCTGGCTCAGACGGTAGAAGGCCGCGAGGATGGTCGGGAAAACGGCCTTGAGACGCATCGCTTTTTCCAAGTTGGCTGCCGGCGTGATGTCTTTGACGGCAGGGTCGAACAAGGCCAAGGCGGAGGCGGCCGTGCGCAAGACGTCCATCGGAGTCGAGTTTTTCGGCAGTTCGCGCAGCACGCGCAAGAGCGGCGCCGGCAAGGCTCGTCGTTGTGCCAGCTGCGTGCGGAACTCGTCGAGGTTCGCTTGCGATGGCAGCGCATGATGCCACAAGAGATAGGCCACTTCATCGAAGCTCGAGTTGCGAGCCAGCTCGTGGATGTCGATGCCGCAATAGATCAACTGTCCCTGCTGGCCGTCCACTTGAGAGACCCGCGTGTCTCCGACGACGACTCCTCTCAACCCGGCGGACGGCTGCGGCTGAGCTGGCGTGGTTGTCGCTGTCGTCATGTGTGGGGGTCCTCTCTTGCCTTCTGCGGCTTATGATTATTCGCGCAACGAGCGAAGGTCCACTCTAGCGGGCTGCGAGAAAACCTGCGCGAAAAGTCATATATTCATTGATATCGTTTGCGGAGTGCCCGCGAGCACACCTCACGGAAGAGAGTTCAAATGCGGAAGAAAGTTACCATTATCGGCGCGGGCAACGTCGGCGCCACTGCAGCGCACTGGCTTGCGGCAGAAGAGCTGGCGGACATCGTGCTCGTGGACGTGGTGGAAGGCGTGCCTCAGGGCAAGGCGTTGGATCTGCTCGAGGCGATGCCCGTGGAACGCAACGACGTCAGCATCATCGGCGCGAACGACTACACTCAAACGGCGGATTCGGACATCGTCGTGATCACGGCCGGCTTCCCGCGCAAAGAAGGCATGAGCCGCGACGATCTGCTGAAGATGAACGCCGACATCGTCGGCAAAGCGACGGAGCAGGCCGTCAAAGCGTCGCCACGCGCCATCCTCATCATCGTCACCAACCCCCTGGATGCCATGTGCGAAGTTGCTCGCCGCAAGAGCGGATTTCCGCGCGAGCGCGTGTTGGGAATGGCCGGCGTCTTGGATTCCGCGCGTTTCTCCACGTTTATCGCCCAAGAGCTCAACGTCAGCGTCGAAAACGTCCATTCGTTCGTGTTGGGCGGCCATGGCGATCAGATGGTGCCGTTGCCGCGCTTCTCGACGGTGGCCGGCGTCCCCATCACGGAATTGATGGACGGTGCAACCGTCGAGCGTCTCGTGAAGCGCACCGCCGGCGGCGGCGGTGAAATCGTGAAGCTGCTGAAAGCAGGCAGCGCCTATTATGCTCCGGCCCGGTCCATCGCTGAGATGGTCGATGCCATCCTCAAGGACAAGCACAAGATCTTGCCGTGCGCGGCCTACCTGCAGGGAGAGTTCGACATTCGCGACCTGTTCGTGGGCGTGCCGTGCAAGCTCGGAGCAGCAGGCCTCGAGCAGATCTTCGAAGTGAAACTGAGCGCACAGGAGCAGCAGGCGCTCAAGCAAAGCGCCGAATCGGTGAGGGAACTGGTCGAAGCGCTGGCCTAGACCAAGCCCGCTAGCCAGGCTTCCTGCGGGGTCGCTTCGGGACATAGCCCGTTCTGCGCGCGTTCCCTGCCGACAATATCTATATATGCCTGTCACATGGACCTTCTCTTGAAGCGTGCCGTCAAAGATGAGCGCGCGGAACGCCGCTATCAACGCCGGCGAATCAAGCTGCCTGTTTCGATACGAACTGACGACGGGAGCACCAGCAGCGGTCTAGCCTCGGACATGAGCGCGGGCGGCCTGCGCCTGACGACCGCCGCGGAATTCATCATCGGAACGCGCGGCGTCGCTCAAATCACGACTCCCAACGGCGAAAACGTGCGCACGCCCGTCGAAGTCGTGTGGCGCGAGGACGGGTCTCAAAAAGGGCACGTCTACGGCCTTCACTTCCAAAATCTGGGCTCGAGCGAACGCTTCGCGCTCTTCGAAGCCATCTATTCCGCGCCCAACGGCGAGCCGCAGATCTTCGAGGAGTCTGCGGATGACGAAGTCGAAATCGCAAGCGCGGCGCCGCTGACCGCTGCTTATCACGCGTATTACATGCGCATCGTGCGGCGCATCGAACAGGCCCATAAACTCTCGCCGCTCGACACCGATCGCTTGCTGTACGCCCGCTTGCACCGCGGGCGGCCGCTGCGCGAGGCTATCGTCGAGCTCGGGCTGTGCACGGAAGAAGCGCTGGACGCGTTCATGACGGCGGTCTTCAACGTGCCGTACATAGACCTGTCGATCAACCGGCCCGACACGAACACAACGGACAACATTCCGCTGGGCATCGCCACCACCGGCTACATCGTGCCCGTCAAGTTCGTCGACGACAAGCTGATCGTCGCCATGGCCGATCCGTTGGATCTGCCGACGCTGGACCTCATCTTGCTGCGCTCCAAGCACAAGGTCGAGATCCGGTTCGCGCTCATCGAAGAAGTCGAGAAAGCGATCGACGAGGTCTATCACGGGACCACCCTGCACTCGGTCGACAGGCTCTTGCAAGGTATGCCGGGCGCGGCGCCCGATTCGATCGGCGAAGAGGGCGGCGAGGTCGAAGACCTCGAGACGCTGCGCAAGCTCTCAGACGCAACGCCCATCGTGCAGCTCGTGGAAACAATGCTGCGAACGGCGGTCGAATATCGCGCGAGCGACATCCACTTGGAGCCGTACTACGACAGCGTTCGCGTGCGCTTCCGCTTGGACGGCGTGCTGCAGGAGATTCGCCGGCTGCCCCGGCCCATCTATCCGGCCGTCATCTCACGCATCAAGATCATGGCACGAATGGACATCACCATCCGCCACATCCCGCAGGATGGCCGCGCCACCATGCGGTTCATGAAACGCGAAACCGACTTGCGCATCGCGTCGCTGCCCACCGTCAACGGCGAGAAAATCGTCATCCGGCTCTTGGAGAAGAATCCGTCCTTCGGCACGCTCAAGAACGTCGGCTTCAGCGAGCGCAATTACGAGATCTTTGCGCCCCTCATCAAGCGTCCGTATGGCATGATTCTGTGCTGCGGCCCGACGGGAAGCGGCAAGTCTACGACGCTGTTCGCCTGCCTTCAAGAGATCAACGACGGCCTCACCAACATCACGACCATCGAGGACCCGGTGGAGTATCGCGTCGCCGGTGTCAACCAGGTCGAAATCAGCGTCAAGCGCGGCCTGACCTTCCCATCGGTGCTGCGCGCGCTGCTGCGCCAGGACCCCGACGTCATCTACGTCGGCGAGATCCGCGACCGTGAGACCGCCGACTTGGGCGTGCGCGCCGCGCTCACAGGCCATTTGCTGCTCTCGACGCTGCATACGAACAGCGCCGTCCAGGCCATCACGCGTCTGGTCGATATCGGCGTGGATCCCGCCTTGATCGGTTCGTCGCTCATCGGTGTGGTCGGCCAGCGGCTCATGCGCCGCATTTGCGCGCGCTGCGCGGTCGAGTATGAAGTGGTAGAGGATGAAGCCGTGCTGCTGCAAGAGCTTCTGCCGCTGGTCGCGCCCAATACCCTGTGGCGCGGCAAGGGTTGCCGCCACTGCCACAACACCGGCTACCTGGGCCGCATCGGCGTGCACGAAGTCATCGCGGTCGACGATGGCCTGCGCCGGTTGATCGCCCGGGGCGCAGATTCCAACCAGCTGCTGGACTATGTCACGGCCAAAGGCTTCAACGACCTGCGGGATGAAGCGCTGCGCCGCCTGACTCTGAATGAGACCACGCTCAAGGAAGTCATTCGCATCACCATCTAAGTCTCCGGTTCAGCCGTTCGGCAGCAGCGCCGGGGAGTTTCGTTTTTGAGCACTGACCGCCAGTTCGGCTTCCGCACCCGCGCGTTGCACGCAGGCTCGCCGCCCGATCCGTCCACCGGCTCACGCGCGCTGCCCATCCATCTGACGACGAGCTTCGTCTTCGACTCCGTCGCGCACGCGACGGAGCTCTTCTCGCTGCGCAGCTACGGCAACATCTACAGCCGCATCTCAAATCCGACGGTCTCCGCGTTTGAGGAGAAGATGGCCAGCTTGGAAGGCGGCTTGGGCGCGATTGCAACGGCGTCGGGCCAAGCCGCGCAGATCATCGCCATCCTGTCGCTGGCGCAGGCGGGCGATCATTTGGTCTCTTCGGCCAACATCTACGGCGGCACCATCACGCAGTTCTCGGTGACGCTGCGGCGCCTCGGCATTGAGACGACGTTGGTTGCAGATCCGGACCAAAAGGCGCTGGCCGCCGCCATCCGGCCCAACACGCGGGCGCTGTTCGCCGAAACGATCGGCAATCCGGGCGGCGTAGTGGCGGACATCCAAACGCTGGCCGATGTCGCGCACGAAGCCGGCGTGCCGCTCATCATCGACAACACCTTCGCATCCCCGTATCTCTGCCGTCCGATCGAGCACGGCGCCGACATCGTCGTGCACTCGGCCACCAAGTACATCGGCGGCCACGGCACGACCATCGCCGGGGTGCTGGTGGAGTCGGGGAGGGTTCCTTGGGGCGCTGGCCGCCATCCGCTGCTGGACGAGCCGAGCCCCGGCTATCACGGCGTGCGCTTCACCGAGACGTTCGGCGAATACGCTTTTCTGACGCGCGCTCGCGCGGAAGTCATGCGCGATGTGGGCGCCTGCCTGTCGCCTATGAACGCGTGGCTCTTGATACAAGGCCTGGAGACGCTTGCCGTTCGAATGCAAGCCCACGTGGAGAACGCCGAACGCATCGCGCTATTTTTGGAGGGTCACGAAGCGGTCACGTGGGTGAAATATCCGGGCCTAGAGTCGAGTCCTTACCACGCGCTTGCGAAGCGCTATATGCCAGTGGGCGCGGGCGCCATCTTCACGTTCGGCGTGCGCGGCGGGCGAGCTGCAGGGGAGCGCTTCATCGAGGCGTTGGAGCTATGGAGCCACTTGGCAAACGTGGGCGACGCCAAAAGTTTGGTGATCCATCCAGCTTCGACGACCCACTCCCAGCTCGACGACGCAGGGCTTTCAGCGGCCGGCATTACTCCGGATATGGTACGCTTGTCGGTCGGCTTGGAAGACCCAGACGACTTGATCTGGGATTTAGAACAGGGCCTCGCCGCCGCCCGTAAGGCTGCAGAAGACGATTCGCCAGCCGACCGCGCAGCCGAGCCCCGGGTGGCGCGATGATTTTAGACACGCCGGGCAAGCGGCGCAGGCTCTTGGATTCTGCCAAGACAGTTGCCATCATCGGCGCGAGCACCAACCCACTGCGTCCGAGCTACTTCATCTTTCGCTATCTGCGCACGCACGGGTTTGAAGTGTGGCCGGTCAACCCCAACCACCAAAAGATCGATGACGTCGAGTGCTATCCCTCACTGCTCGAACTCGCGAGGCGCAAGGGCATGCCCGACATCATCGACGTCTTCCGCCGTTCCGACGCCGTCTTGCCCGTGGTGGAAGAAGCCATAGCGCTTGGCGCGCCGGCCATCTGGTTCCAGTACGGCGTGCTGAACGCCAAGGCCATCGCCCGCGCCGACAACGCCGGACTCAACGTCGTCGTCGACCGTTGCATCAAAGTCGAGCATGCACGGTTCGCCGGCGGCCTCGGCATGATGGGCATGAACTCGGGCGTGCTGAGCTCGCGCCGGCGGGTCCGAAAAGAGTCCTAGCGCTCGGCGCCCGGCTGGATTTCCCGCAGCTCTTCGAAGATGGAACGCTCGACCTCGGCGCGATGGTCCTTGCCGTCGGGAAAAACATAGTGCGGTGCCGAGAAATGGACGCCGCGCACGCCGTGGTCGCGCACGTCGATGACGGCGGCCTCGACAAGCGCGCAGGGAAAGGGGACGCTGCGCAGCTGCGTCTTGATGATCGACGCGCGAGCACGCACCGATAGGATCAAATTGTCTGCCAGCACTTCGATGGCCACCAGCCGGTTCTCGGACGCGATGTTGCGATAGGCCGTTCCGCGCGAATCGAGGGCGAGCGCGATGGTCTGCGGGCCCGTTGAGATGACCCACGTGCAAAAGGCGGTAGAAGGGGTGCCGTCTGCGGACACCGTGGCGAGCACCACGCTCGTACCGCGCTGCAGGGCTGTATCCAGCGATTTCTGTAGCCTCTCGGACGGCCGTTGTTGCATCAACGCGTTGTTTCGGCGCATGCACGCGCCATGCCGCCGCCGCGCGCCACGTCAGCGGTCCTTGCGGCGGTCACGAGGGTGACCTTTGCGGTAGCTTGCCTGGATGTGATCCAATGAGACGTGCGTGTAGATCTGGGTGGTGGCGAGATAACGATGACCGAGCAGCTCTTTGATCGCCATGATGTCCGCGCCATTCTCGAGCAGATGGGTCGCGAACGAATGCCTGAGCCGATGTGGGCTCGCATACACGCGGCTGACGGCTGAAAACGCCTTGAACATCACACCAACTTGGGCTCGGCTGATGCGGCGCCTTTGCTTTGATAAGAAGAGCGCTGGATCGGCGCTGCGAGGGCGCACCGCAAGGTAGTCGTGGAGCGCGGCTTCTGTCGTCTCGTTGAAGAAGACGATACGCTCTTTGTTGCCCTTGCCGATTACGCGCAGCCGCCGCTTCTGGAAGTCGACCGACGCCACGTCGAGACTGATGAGCTCCGCCCGCCGGATGCCGCTCGCGTACAGCAACTCGAAGATCGCCTTGTTGCGCCGGCGCACAAACTCGCTGCCGCCGCTGATCTCGGTCCGCAAGAACTTCGCGACGTCGTCCTCGGACAGCACCTTGGGAAGCCGCTCGGGAGCCTTGGGTTGGGGAACGTCCGCTGCGGGGTTGTCCTCGCGCACGCCTTCGCGCTTCAAGTGGCCAAAATAGGCACGCAGAGCCGCCAGCTTTCTGCGCACCGCCACCGCCGAATAGCTCCGGCTGCCCATCAGATGCATGACAAAGCGGCGTACGTCATTGATACTGGCGTTGGGCAGGCGCTTGAACGGTCCGCGAAACGATGGCTTGGCGTCTTTGCGGCCGTCGATGAACGCGCCGAACAACTCGACGTCGCGCGCGTATTCGTCGGCAGTACGCGGGCCGCGGCCTCGTTCCAACGTGAGGTAGGACACCAGTCCGGCGATGCTGGAATCGCGGTCGGGCAGCGCTTTCATCCTCGCGTCCCTTCGGCGCCCTTCCGCCGGGTACCTAGCCCAAATAACTGTTTGGGCTAATTGGAAACGGTTTTACCGACTTCCGGAGGCTTCTACAGTAGCGAGCCGTCATCTCGGGATCCCAAGAGCAGCTTGCGCAACAGCGCTATCGGCGGATCGCCATGTGCAAGGACTGCGTCGTGAAACCGGGCGAGGGTGAAGCGCGGGCCCAGCGCCTTGCGATAATCAGCCCGCAGCTTGAGGAGCATGAGTTTCCCCCACGTGTAGTGGCCGTACAGCGCGTCGGTGATTCCCCGGACGGTCTCCGCGTACGCGGTGCCCCTGGTTTGAAAGCAGCGGTCCATGAAGATCTTCGTACCTTGGTCGACGGTCATGTTTTGCGTGTGCTCTTTGATGCCGACGATGAGCCGGCAGTCGCGCAGAAGCGCTTCGGACGACTGCGCGAGACGGTAGCGCGGGTTGCCCTTGCCGAGCCCTTCTTCCACCATCATCTGCTCGCTGTAATGGGCCCAGCCCTCGCTGAACGCCCCGTTCCATTCAAGCCTGCGGATGAGACTGAGCTTGCTCTGCTGGTTGAACAGATAGTTGGTGTAGTGCCCGGGATATATCTCGTGCACGGAGACGATGGTCAGCTCCGGCCGGTTGTAGGAGGTTAAGAACTCCTCGGCTTGCTGTCGAGTGGCATCATGCGGCACCGGCGTCACGTAGTAATACGTTTGCCGGACGTTGTGTTCGAGCGGACCGGGAGCATCGAAGGCTGCGAAGGTCGTGCTTGCCTCGAACGGCGGCGTTGCCACGACTCTTGCAACGGGCGCATCGGGCAGATCGAGGATTCGGCGATCGCGGATGAACTTCGCCAGCCCCTCCAACTGCTGCTGCGCTTCAGGGAGCAACCTGCTTGCAGTGGGATGATCTTTGCCCAACGCGGCGTACACCTGACTCGGGGAACGGTGGGGGTCGATGTTGCGAGCGGCCGCCACGAAGGCGGCACGATCACGTGCCAAGGCTGCCTCCCCGACTGACAACAGCCGCGAAACCGGCACGTGGGCCGCGGTCTCCAAATCAACCAGATAGGCGAAGCGCTGTGCTCCGAGCGCATACCTGCCGCCTGCTTTAGGGATGACTGAGCGCCGCAGAAAGTCGTTGTAACCACGCAACGCCTGCACCACGCGTGCGTTCGCAGCCCGGAACTGCGACTGCAGACGAGCGTCTTTGACGGCGGCAAACGCAAGCGGTACGTCGTGGCTGAAGAAGGCGATGGCGCCATCGACGTCCTTGGCTGCGAACGTGGCGACGATCCGCGCGACGTTGGGCACATCCAGATTGCGCCGGCCTTGCGCCAACAGGCCGGGAATCTTCTGCTCGCGCGCGATCACGTCGCTCAGGCGGTGCTGCAGCGGCGCGAAGTTCCAGGCCATCAAAGAATAGACGGCGCCTGCGGCGGTGCTGCTGTAGTAGCCGGGATCCCTGCGCCAACTGGGAACGTCTCTCAGGTAGAACAAGCGCTCGCGGACGCTGTTCTCGAGGATCATTCTATCGATGCGGCTATCTCGGGAGAGCGTATCTTCATCCAGGTTGGCGAGAGACTCCAGAATGGAGCGCAGGCGGTCACCTTCCCGTTGAAAATCCCTCGGCGTGTACGACCCGAGCTCCATGTCGTGTGTGTGGACGCCGATGGACGTCGCCTCGTCCGGAGCAAACCGCCAGGTCTCCTGATAGTAACGCAACGTGATGTCGTTCAGCGCTGTCTGACCGCTTTCGTCGGCTGAGCTGACGACCGGCCGCGCTGACGCGACCAGCAGGCACGCGCACACGCCTGCGATCACGCACGACGCGAGGGTCGCCGCAAACCCCCTCTTGTGAGGGCTGGAGCTACGAGTAACAGGCTTCATGCCCGCAGTGGCAGGGGCTGGCGGCGCGACCCACTCCCCGGACGGAGCAATACTGACTACAGAACTCCGACGTTTCCAAAAGCCGGCACTTGCAAGGCGGGTGCTGGCATTTGTGCTCGACGCCAGCGGGCGCCTCTGCGACGAGGGGGATCGACGTTTGGGCCTCTTCATTGTTCAGAGAAACACCTTTCATGCGGCGGACGGCTGCAAAACGCGCCTTCTTCTTCTTGTTCTTCTGCCGCCGCTGTACGCATAATCCACGACTGCAGGCGGCAGGATTTCAAGCCGCGGTCGGTCCTCTCTACTACTGTCTCAAAACTGTGACCTGTGACCGGCACGGGAGAACTGAACGATGAAGGGCAGGCCACCTCGGATCGGCGTCGTCGGGGGACGCGACGCAGAAGCTTCCTTATTGGCGGCTGCAGAGGACATAGGCCGCGAGCTCGCAGAGCGCGGCGCCATTGTCGTGTGCGGCGGCATGGGCGGCATCATGGAAGCAGCGGCGCGCGGCTGCGTTCGCGCCGGCGGCATCGTCGTGGGCATTCTCCCCACGGAAAGCGCCGCCGATGCGAACGCTCACGTGACGATACCCGTTGTGACCGGCATGAACGAAGGCCGCAATATCATCGTCGTCCGTACGTCTGAGGCCCTCATCGCGATCGGCGGTTCGTACGGCACCTTGTCTGAGATCGCGCTTGCCCTGCGCTTGAACGTGCCGGTGTTTGGGCTGAACACGTGGGGGTTGCGGCAACCCGGCTCGGCAGCCGCAGAGCCGGCGCTGACGTGCGTCGAGAGCGCGCAAGAGGCGGTCGAGCGAGCCTGGCAAGTCGTGCAAGCGAATCGCCTCCCAGAACGGCGTGCGAAGCGGCAACAATAAAAGGGGCCGGTCTTTCAACCGGCCCCTGATGCGGATTTGCGTCAGCTCTTCAAGTTTAGATCGATAGTCTTGCTTTCTCGCGTGTTGGGCGCGACTGACGTGATGCGCACCGTTACGCTTCCGCCGGACAACGCTTGCACGCTGACCCCTTGCGAAAAGCGGCCGTTCGCGTCCGCGGTCACGTCGGCTGTGTAGGTGCCGGACGACACTCGGAAGATGCCGCCCAAGAGCGAGGTCGGCACCACGACGATGTGAACGACGGAATTCGGCAGCGTCCTGCCGCTGACGGTAAAGTTGCCGCCGACCGTACTGCCGTCCACGGGCCGCAGGTTATTGATAAAGTTGCCCGTACTGGCGGCCCCTCCGGACGTAAACGACCAGCTCTGGTCAAACGCGGCACCGTTTTCGTCCTTGCCGGTCACCCGCACGGTATGACTCGCGGCGGTGAGGTTGTACGTCGGAGTGAACAAGAAGTCGCGGCTGGAGATGTCAGTCGTGCTCGACACGTCTCTGCCGTCCAGCGTGATGTGCACGGAATTAGGATCCACCGGCGAGCTGAAGGAAGCTGACACGGCTGGGCTCCGGGCCGAAGTAACCGAGTCGGGCTCCGGGCGCTGGTTGTTCAGCGTGACGCGAGCGGTGGGAGCTTGCGTGTTCCCTCCTCCCCCGCCCATGGAGATCCTTACCGTCGACGAGCTGTTGTCGTAGTCCACAGTTGCGCCCAGCGCCTGGGATACGAAACGCAAGGGCACCATCGTGCGCGGGCCCACCAGAAACGGAGCGACGTCCAGCTGCTGCGACGCGCCGTTCACGAGCGCATCGCGAGACCCGATGTGCAGCTGCACGGTGCGGCCATTGCCGGTGGCGTTGATGACGCCGTTGGAATAGACGACGCTTGCGCCCAAGCGCTCGAAGACGCCGCGCAGCGGCACGAAGACGCGGCCCGCCTGCTCGATCGGCGGCTGGTCGAACTGCACTTGCTGCCCGTTGACGACGATTGTGACGTTGGCAGCGTTGACCATATGAGAAGTCGCCATGACCAGCGCAACGGTCGCAACGACGCCAGCGAGGTCGCGCAGCGTCAGATGGAGCTTCATAATAATGCCTCCTCGAGTAAAGAGAGTTTCGCACTTACTTGCTTCTTGCTAACAACCATATGGTAATCCTTGCCGTTCGGCGGCTGTCCGAAACCTTCAACGCGGCGCGCGAGCGGTTCAATGCGCTGCATCACGGCAATAAGATAGCGCGACCTGTCGATGAGGCGAGGACCGTGATCGAAGTGACGGACAACGGGTCCTACACGCTGGTGGGGATCAGCGGGGGGTTCGACATGACGTCTGAACCTCAATTCGCTGCGTCCACCAACGCCCTGCTGCGCAAAGGCCACCGCGATTATATCGTGGATCTTGAAGGCGTGACGTATTTGGACGGCCGTGCGCTGGGCTCGCTTATGACCTTCTTCAAAGCCGTCAACGGCCAAGGCGGCACCATCCGCATCGTCACGTCCAATGCGTTTTACCGCCGGCTCTTCTCTATTACGGGCATCGACCGCGTCATCACGCTGTACGCGTCGCGCGCGCAAGCGGAGACGGCGCTGCGGCATCACCAACGCACAACGGCCAAAGAGTAAAGCTCTCAGGCCTTGGGCGCTAGCCGGAAAGAGCGCGCCTCAAAGCGGCGCGCCCCCTGCTTTTCGTCCTAGCGGACGACCGTCGTGGAGCTGCCGGAACCGCGATTCGCCAAGCCCACGAGCAACGCGATGACGACGACCGCGATGATCCCGATGATCACCCATGTGGATGTGCTCATCGACGTCGATGTGGTCGTGGTGGTGCTGCCCGTGCTGGTCGACGCGCCGTTCGTGCCGGCGTTGTTCGTGCCGGCGTTGCCGCCTTGCGTTGTCGTCGTGGTCGAGTCCGTGTTTGTGGTGTTGGCTGCGAAAACAGCTGCTAATTGCATGTATCCACCTCAATGACGCCAGGAAGTAGCCTGCTTGCTTATTCCCCTTTCGCTCGCCCGTAAACTGCTAGGACCACGCCCGCGGCGCATCGCGGACGCGCAACGCGAAGATCAAAAGCATGCCCGTCACGAAGCCGGCGACGTGCTCAAGGTAGCCCACCCCGCCTGTCTCGCCGGTCTGGCTATGCGTCATATAGACTTGCAGGACAATCCAAAAACCGATGACCACAAGCGCCGGCAGGCGCAAGAACAGCGGAAAGCACCCGATGGGGGTGACCGTGTCGATCGTGTTCCCCCCGAAGAACAGGATGAACGCCCCTAGGACGCCTGCGATCGCCCCTGAGGCTCCCAGGGCTACGAGCGTCGAGTCGGGATGAACGATGACTTCGGCCACGCCGGCGCTCGCGCCGCACAACAGGTAGAACAAGAGAAAGCGAAAGGGGCCCGTTAGGTATTCTATGTCCGGTCCGAAGATGAACAGGTAGAGCATGTTGCCTGCGATGTGCAAAACGCCCGCATGCAAGAACATCGCCGTCAGCAGCGTCAGAATCTCGGGATGCGGCGCGGGCGCCGGCGGCTGTATGTGATGGGAGATCCGGTAGGGGATGACCCCGAGCGCATGGATGAAGATGTCCAGCTGGCGCGAGCCGCGCGCCGATGCGCTGATCTCTTGCACGAAGACCAGCACGTTGACGATGATGAGCGAATACGTCATCGCCGGAAAACCCCGCACCCGGCTTTCGTCGCGGTACGGTATCAAGGTACGGTCTCCTAATAGTCCAGCTGAAAACCGAACGCCGGCATCTTGGTGGGTGGCCCGATCAGCGACCGCTCCCCGTAGAAAAGCTCCAGCCGTTGCGTCAAACGATAGTCGCCGTAGAGATCAAGCGTTGGGTGCTTGGGGTCGTACAAGCGGGCGTCCAACGCGAGCGGTCCATTGAACTTATAGAACGTCTTAGCGCCGACGTTTGAGTACAAGATGCCGACGCCGTATTGCAGGCGCGGAGACGCGGTGGTCTCCAGCAGCGCGTTGTAGGTGGTCTTGTAGCCCAAATCGTTCGCGCCTACGCTGACGTGCGTGCCCAGACGGGGCAGGATCACAAGATTGAGATCGCTTGCGGGTCCGCCCCCGCCGCGCGTGTTCCAGGTCTCGCGCAGTTGCGCTTGCGCCAGAGCTGAGCCCCGTCCCGCGCCATGCCCGAAAAGACTTTGCAACGCGCTGTTGAGCCGGCGATCAGGCTTCGGCGAACCGGTGGGACCGCTTGATGGCTGGCCGGGCTGCTGGGGTTCGGGACCGGCGGAGCCCTCGGGGGCCGGACTTGCCGAGCCCGGTGAGCCGGGCCGCTGGGGCTTGGGAGTGACGCCCTGTGTCGGGCCGTGTGCCTGCGCGCCGGAGAATGTACCCAACAGATCGTCGGCCTTTGCGATCACGGAGCTCAAGTCTTGGACGGCGCCTCTCAGCTGGCTCTGCACCTGCGGATCGCCCGTGAGGCTGTGGATGTCGTTGGCGATCTCTTTAAGTTTTTCGCTCGAGTCCTTGATGTTGGTCGTCGTCTGCACGAGGTTGGTGCGCACGGTCGGATCACCTGCGAGCGATGAGACGCTGGCCATCGTCTTGTTCAAGCTGTCAGCGGTCGAAGCGAGGTTTTCGATCAGCCGCGAGATGCGCTCCTGATTGTTGACCACGAGACCCCGCATGCTGCCGGTCAACTGGTTCACGTTGCGCCCGCTTTCGGTCAGCACGCCTTGGGTGGACGCGAGCAGCCCGTTGACCTGTCCGACGGTCGCGCTCAGCTGACCCTGCACGAGCGCCAGGCTGGCATCGGCATGCAGCACGAGGTCGTCCGTGTGGGTCACCACGCCGTTGAATCTGCGGGCGATCATGGGCAATTCTTGGTTCACGACGACGAGGGTCTTGTCCAGCTCCTGCAGACGCTTCTGACCCTCGGTCGCGAGGTCCGTGATGCTCGGCGGCAGGGTTCCAACGGGCTGCTGATCCTCGGGCAACACCTCGTGCGGCAGGGGAGTCGCGGTCGCGATGTTGCGTGGCGGCGTAATGGCCAAGGTGGATTGGCCGGTGAGCGTCGTCGTCACCGTGAAGGCCGACTCCCGATAGACGGTGTGATTGCCGTTGATGGTCGCGACGACGTCGACGCTCTGGTCGGGAAGCAATTTGATGTCTTGAACGATGCCGATGTCAACACCGGAGAGCTGCACCGAACTGCCGACCTGCAAGCCGGCGACATTACGGAAGTGAACGCCGATCACATATGCGTGGCGGCGCAGCGCATAGTTGCTCAGCACGTACCAAACGACGAAAATCGCGAAGACCGTGAACACCGCGAAAACGCCGACTCTTAATTGGCTCGACATATACTCAAGTGTTCGGTCATTTCAGCGACGCGCCCTACAATTCAGCCGCTGATCACAGCGGAATCGGACCGACCTCGCTGCCCTGCAGGAATTGCTGGATGATCGGATTTTGCGAGCGGCGGAAATCCTTCGCGGGGCCGCTCGCGATGATCGTGCCCTCGAAAAGCATGGCGATGTTGTCGGCGATGGCATAGACAGACGGCATGTCGTGCATCACCACGACGCTGGTCGCGTGGAGCTTCGACTGTATGGTACGGATCGTGTCCGTGATGACGTTGGTCATGATCGGGTCGAGACCGGTGGTCGGCTCGTCGAACAGGATGATCTCGGGCTCGTTGACGATGGCGCGCGCGAACCCGACTCTCTTCTGCATGCCACCGGAAAGCTCCGCGGGCAGCCGGTCAGCCACGTCACTCAGTCCCAACGACTCGAGCGTATCGTCAACGCGTTTTTCGATCTCGTCCGGAGACAGCTTGGTGTGCTCGTACAGCGGGTAACTGACGTTCTCCGTCACCGTGAGCGAGTCGAACAGCGCGGCGCCCTGAAACGCGAAGCCCATCTTCTTGCGCACCTCGATGAGGTCGCGCTCGGGCAACCCGACGATGTCTGAGCCGTTCACGTAGATGTGTCCCCCCTGCGGGCGGCGCAAGCCGTTGATCAGCCGGAGAATGGTCGACTTGCCCGCGCCGGACAGCCCGATGACGCAGGTGACCTCGCCGCGCTTGCAATCCAAGGAGCAGTCTGACAGCACGGTTTTCTTGCCATACAAAAGGTACGCGTGCTGCATGCTCATGGCGACGTCCTCGGGCGGTGGTATGCCCGGAGCTGCGGCGGTCTCGCGGTCAGCGCTGCTGACCATGACGCTCGTGTCGACGTCATCGGAGCGCAGAACCATCAGCGGAACAGCACGAACGAGAGGGCGAAGTTGAACGCGAAGATCAAGATGATGGACGTGACCACCGCCTGCGTCGTCACCCGGCCCACGCCCTCGGCGCCGCCCTGCGTGCGAAAGCCTTCATAGCAGGCGACGAGCGCGACGATCAATCCGAACACGGCGGCCTTGAACAGCCCCTTGGCGAAATCGTCGAAGCCGATGAAATTCTGCACCGAGTTCCAGTACGCATGCGACGACAGGTGCACTTGCAGCCACGCCATATAGTAGCCGCCGTACACCGCGATGATGTCCGCGAAGATGGTGAGCATGGGCAGGCCGATCACGCAGGCGAGCAGGCGCGGCACCACGAGCACTTTGGTCGGGCTGGATCCCATCGACTGATACGCCTCGATCTGCTCGGTCACGACCATCGAGCCGAGCTGTGCCGTGATAGCAGCTCCGGCCCTGCCGGCGAAGACGATTGCGGTCAGCATTGGTCCCAGCTCACGCACTGTCCCGTACGCGACGCTGCCACCGATCAGATTTGAGAAGCC
Source organism: Candidatus Eremiobacter antarcticus (assembly GCA_003244105.1). GTDB lineage: Bacteria > Vulcanimicrobiota > Vulcanimicrobiia > Eremiobacterales > Eremiobacteraceae > Eremiobacter > Eremiobacter antarcticus. The sequence continues at coordinate 241,013 of QHBK01000019.1, forward strand.
GTAGGCGACTGCCTGAGCGACGGTTTCCAATGAGATAACGAGGCCCGTGAAACCCGACGTCAGGACGATGATCGGCAGTGACTGCACGATGAGGAAGTACGCTTGGCTGAGGACTTGACTCGGCCGAAAGCGCAGCGTCAGGATATAACGCAGCGAATCCTCGAGCAGCTCCACCAGGCCGCCGGCATACTCGAAAAAACGGAGCGGGAACGGCCGGCCGCGGGCGGCGATCACGGCGATGGCGCCGCTGTATCGCCGGCGCTCAAAGCAGCGACAACCTCGCGCGCGTTGTCGCGACGGCGCTGAGCAACCGCCCGTTCCGCCTGCAGATTGTACTGGCGCTGGTAGATGTCGTCCAAGCGCCGGTCGACGGTGCGGATGTGATCGTCGGCCTCACGCTCCAGACTGCGGAAGTAGCGCAACGCCTGGCGGCAGAACTCCTGAGCGGCGTTCTGCGATGCGCTTCCTTGCAGTGCCTTGCGAGCGCGCAACAGCCGTCTATCGGTGATGTGAAAACCGTCGACGAGTTTCACCACGTCCTGCAGATTCATTTAGCGGCCGGCGTCAGCCTTTGTCGGCAGCGCCTTTTTGCCGAAGGGCGGCAACTCGAAGCCCGCGAGCGCGGCGTGCTGGCGGTCGTTGATCTGCTCGATGCCCGCTTTGGCAAGCGCGAGCAGCCGGTCGAGATCAGGCTTGGCGAACGGCTTCTGTTCGGCGGTGCCCTGCACTTCAACGAACCGGCCGTCACCCGTCATCACGACGTTCATGTCGACGTCGGCTTTGGAATCTTCTTCATAGCACAAGTCTAACATCGGGCGGCCCTCGACGACGCCGACCGAGGTCGCGGCAAGCCAATCCAGCAGCGGCCAGCCGCGCAGCTTGCCCGCGGTGCGCATATGCGCGAGCGCGAGGCAGACCGCCACGAATGCGCCGTTGATGGCGGTCGTGCGCGTGCCGCCGTCGGCTTGAATGACGTCGCAATCGACCCAGATCGTGCGCTCACCCAACGCGCGCATGTCGACCACGCACCGTAAGCTGCGACCGATGATGCGCTGGATCTCGTGCGTGCGGCCGCCCACCCTGCCCTGAGCCGCCTCGCGCGGCGTGCGCTCGGAAGTGGAGCGTGGCAGAAGCGAGTACTCCGCCGTTACCCAGCCGGTGCCGCGGCCTTTGAGGAAGGCTGGAACCTTGTCCTCGACGGTGGCGGCGCAGATGACTTTGGTGTGACCGGCTTCGACGAGCACGGAGCCTTCCGCGAAGCGCAGGTACTGGGTGCGGAGTTCGAGCGGACGAAGCTCGTCATCACGGCGTCCGTCGGAACGCGCGGCGCTTGAGCCTGCGGTCACTCTACGGTGACGGTTTTGGCAAGGTTGCGCGGCTGGTCGACGTCGCAGCCCTTGTGGTCGGCGATGTGATAGGCGAGCAGGTACAGCGGCACCACGTTGATGATCGGCTGGATGAGATGGTGAGTCTCGGGTACGGCGAAGACCACATCAGCGTTTTCGATGGCCGCGTCGTTGTGGAGGTTGGCTACGGCGATGATGCGGCTGTCGCGCGCTTTCGCCTCGGACATGTTGGACAGGATCTTCTCCTGCACCGGGCCGCGCGTGGCCAACACGACGACGGGCACGTTTTCGTCCAGCAGCGCGATGGGACCGTGTTTCATTTCGCCTGCGGCATAGCCCTCAGCATGGATGTAGGAGATCTCCTTGAGCTTCAGCGCGCCCTCCATGGCGATCGGGTAATCGACATGCCGTCCGAGGAACAGCATGGTGGTGGCCTTCGAGATGCGCCGGGCGACCGGAGCCACTTCGTCGTCGACGTTGAGCGCCTGATCCACAAGCGACGGGAGCTCGCGTAACGCGTCGCCCAACTTCTGCAGCGTTTCCGGATCAGCGGTGCCGCGCACTGCGCCGAGATGCATCGCGAGCAGGGCCATGTCGACGCACTGCGCCGTGAAGGTCTTGGTCGCGGCCACGCCGATTTCGGGGCCCGCTTGCATGAACAGCGTGGCGTCGGCCGCGCGCGCGAGTGCCGAGCCGACGACGTTGCAGATCGCCAACAGCGTAGCGCCGCCTGTTTTGGCGATGCGCACGGCCTCGAGCGTGTCGGCGGTCTCGCCGCTTTGCGACACCGCGATGGCCAACGTATGCTCGTCCAACACCGGGTCTGAATACCGGAACTCTGACGCAAGCTCGAGCTCGACCGGCAGCTTGGCGAGCTGGCGGATCAGATACATCCCGTAAGCGGCGGCGTAGTAGGCCGAGCCGCACGCGAACATGGTGACTTTACGGATGCCCCGCAGCCGTTCGTCGCTCAGGCCCAGCTCGCGCAGGTTGATCGAGTTGTCGTCGCGCAGCCGGCCCAGCAGCGTGTCCTTGACGACTTTGGGTTGCTCGTAGATCTCCTTGAGCATGAAATGTTTGAAGCCGCTCTTCTCAGCGGACCCGATATCCCAGTTGATGTTTGTGACCTCGCGGTCGACCGTCTGCCCGTTGAATGTGGAGATCAGCGCGCCTTCGCGTGTGACCTCGACGACTTCACCTTCTTGGACGATCAGCTCGCGCCGCGTGTAATTCAGAATGGCCGGAATATCAGAGGCGACGAAGGTTTCGCCCTCGCCCAAGCCGATGATGAGCGGTGACGCGCCGTTGCGGGCGAAGACCAGCCGGTCGGGTGAATCGGCAGAGAGCACCCCCAATGCATAGGCCCCGGTCACCACTTTGAGGGTCCGGCGGACGGCACCCACGAGATCGCCGTCGAAGAACTCCTCCAGCAGGTGCGCGACGACTTCGGTGTCGGTGTCGCTTTGGAAGGTGTGCCCGCGTCGCAGCAAGTCATCCCGCAGGCTCGCGTAGTTCTCGATGATGCCGTTGTGGATGACGGCGATGCGGCCTTTGCAATCCAGATGCGGATGGGCGTTGGAATCAGACGGCCGGCCGTGGGTGGCCCAGCGCGTGTGCCCAATGCCGGCGGAACCGTGAATGGGGGTGTGGCGCAACACCTCTGCGAGGTTGCCCAGCTTGCCCACGCGCTTGGAACCTATGACGCTGCCGCCGTTGACCACCGCCACGCCGGCGGAATCATAACCGCGGTATTCCAGACGCCGCAGGCCGTCCATGAGCACGCCGACCACGTCGCGCGGCCCGACATAACCGACTATTCCGCACATTTTTCACACCCATTTCCGGACCGGTCGCCGCTTGCCAACAGCAAATGCGGCCCTATTGTTGAACGCGCGCCGCAGCGCCGGCGTCGCGCGCGGCAGGCAAGCGGCTGACCCTCAGCCGTTCGGCGGCGAGAATGGCCCGCAAATCCTGTAGGGCCGCTGGCAGCGCATCATTGACGATGCGATAATCGAATTGCGACAGCGCTTCTTCTTCTTCTCGCGCAATGCTCAGGCGCCGATCGATGTCGCCTGGAGTATCTGCGTGCCGCTCTTCCAACCTGCGCAAGAGCTCCCGGCTGGAGGGAGCCATCAAGAACACCAGCACTGCCTCCGAATACAACGACTTGATAGCTCGCGCGCCGTTCACTTCCGGCTTGAGGATGAGATCGCGGCCCTGCGCGAGCGCTTCGTCGACGAGGCGGCGGGGCGTGCCGTAGAAATTGCCGGCGTACTCGCGCGTCTCGACGAATTCTCCGCCCGTTGCCATAAGCTGAAATGCGTCCCGCGTTGTGAACCTGTAGTGCACGCCGTCGACTTCGTAGTCCCGGCGAGTTCTGGTCGTAACTGAGACGCCGTAGGCCATGTCCGGCTCGAGCTCGCGCAGCTTTTCTATCAATGTGTCCTTGCCTGCTCCAGAGGGCCCTGAGACGATCAAAAGCACGCTCTTGCGCGGCGCACGGGATGTCAGTCCTTTGCTCCTCCTAGGCAGTCGCCTGGTCAACACGCAGCCGCACGCCGTTCTTAGGCATGTCGGGGGGCGTCGGCGAAAGCAGCCGTATGACGCTCGACAACTGGTTGATCTCGCGCTTGGCGGCCGAGATGAACGCGCTGTTGAACCGCAGCCGCATCCAATCCATCCTGACGTCCAACAGCGGCATGATTCTCTCTTGTTATCGGCGTGGTCACACGCTCGCCCTGCACGCGGTGCTCGATTCGAATGCCCCGTTGGCCGCTGTGCTCGAGCACACGCTTCGGCAAAAAGAAACCAGCGCCGGAGGCTGGGCTGATTCGGTCGCCGCGCTGCTGCGAGGCTGTACCATCGATGCCATCCACGCCGTGCCAAACGACCGGGTGATCTTTATCGACGCGAGTTCTCGCTCGTCGTTTGGCGTGCCTTCCCGTACTCGCATCGCCCTGGAGCTGCAGCCGCGCAAAGCGAATGCGCTCGTGCTGCGGCGCGCGCACGATGACGCGTGGGTCATCGTCGCGGCAGCCAAACAATTCCAAGCGCCGCCGACGCAGTCGCTTGCGCTCGGCAGTGAACCTGCGCTTGCACAAGCGCGCAGCGTGCGCGTTGGATCGCCTTACGCACTGCCGCCTGCGCGCATTTCACGCATGGACCGAACGCAGTTCTTGGCAGCCACAAGAGACATCGAGCCGGGCGATCGCGCAAGCCTGAGCCACCTGCTGCGGGAGTCAGACCCGACGTGCTCGCCAGTGCTGGCGCGCGAAGCTGTGTTTCGCGCGGAGGCGGGCGCGGACGCCGGCGTTGACGCCGGCTCGTTGGGAGCCCGCCTGCTGCACGCGTGGGGCGCGGTGCGAGACGATCTGACCGAAGCGCAGACGCATGTGCAGCCGCTGTACGTCTACCGCCAGTCGCAAGGCCACGAGGAAGTGGTGACCTGCCATCTCATACCGCTGAAGTCGCTGGAGCTTCCCGAAGCGCGCGGCGCCAGCCTCAACGCACTTTGTCTGAGCGAGCTCGCTCGCGGCGCAACGCCGCTGAACGCCGCGCTGCGTCCGCTGCAAAAGCGCCTGACCACGATGCTCGCGCGATCGCGCGCCGAGGTGAAGGCGCTTGAAGAGGCGCGCAGTCGAGCCGCAGACGCCGGCGGCTTGCGCCTCGCGGGGGAGGCGATCTACGGGAACCTTGCGGGCATCGAAACAGGCGCGGCGCAGTTCGTGACGCCGGAGGGAACGAGCATCCCCCTCGACCCAACCGTGAGCGCAAAAGCGAATGCTGCCGCCTACTTCAAACGCTACAAAAAGGCCAGCAGCGGCTTGCCGCGGATCGAGGCGCGATTGCGGGTGTTGCGAGCCAATCAAGCGCACTGGGAGCAGCTTGAATGGGAGCTCGAGCGGGCTGCGGCGCTACCGGCCGCCGACGCTGCGCCGCTCATCTTGGAGATCGCGACGTCGCTGCAGAGGACAGGCGTGGGTTCCCCTGACCAGCGCGACGCCGCGCGGAGGCGCAAGAGATCAGCGCCCGGCGAATCCGCCCGTCAAGGGCAAGAGCGCGACCGGAAGATCACGCTCAGCGACGATGCGATCGCATACGTGGGCCGATCTCCCCGAGACAACGAGCGCCTGACCTTCAGCGTCGCAGGCCCCAACGATTACTGGTTCCACACGCGGGGCGTGCCGGGCGCTCACGTCATCGTCAAGACCAACGGGCGGCCGATCAGCGAACGGCAAGTGGAGGAGGCGGCCGCGCTAGCCGCCGGGCAGAGCCGCGCAGCGGCGTCTGCCAAAGCAGAAGTCGACTACACGCAGCGCAAGAACGTGCGCCGTCATTCCGCCGGCAGGCCTGGGCTCGTATGGTATGACAACTTCCAGACCGTGCTCGTCGCGCCCAAGTCTGTGACGGAAAAGTGATCGGCGCTGCGCTGTGCGAAGCACGCCCGATCATGTATGCGTTGCGTCGCGCCGCATTCGAATCGTCCTGCGTCCGTCATGGCCGATAGCTTCGTCCCCACGGCGCGCACGCGCATCACCCGGGAGCCGCACCGAGCCGTCTACGATCGAGCTGCCGCCTACGCTATCCTCGATGACGGGTTCGTCTGCCACCTAGGCTTTGCGATCGACGGTCAGCCGTTCGTGATCCCGACCTCCTACGGACGTCGCGGCGATGACCTGTACGTGCATGGATCGTCCGCAAGCCGAATGCTCAGAGGCTTGCAGGCCGGTTTGCCCGCATGCGTCACGGTCACCCTGGTCGACGGGCTCGTGCTGGCACGCTCCATCTTTAATCAATCCATGAACTACCGCTCCGTCGTCGTTCTCGGTACAGCGCACGCTCTTGAAGACCGAGCGCAGAAGCTCGCCGCACTGGAGATCGTCTCCGAACACATACTGCCTGGACGATGGGCGGATGTGCGCCGGCCCAGCGACATCGAGCTCAAGGCGACGACGGTGATGCGGCTGCCGATAGAAGAGTTCTCGGCCAAGGTGCGCAGCGGACCGCCGGTCGACAAAGAGGAAGACTTGGGTCTCGACATGTGGGCGGGAGTCGTTCCGCTGGAGATGGTGGCCTCGGCTCCGCTGCCGGACGAACGCACGAGCCGCGACACGCCCGCTCCAACTTATGTCCGTCCGTATATCCGTTCCGGTTGGCGCCGCGACGGCGCAGGGAGCGACTAACACATGCAAACCAAGCCGGCTGCCTCGGTCTTGCTCTCGCACGTCGACGTCCGCGTCCGCGATCGCACGGCTGCTCGGCTCTTCTATGATGGATTGCTGGCGCCGCTGGGAGCTACGCGCCACGACGGCCACGAGTTCACAACCTATCAGATAGTGCCCGATGACATGAAGTCCGACGAAAACTATGAATCCGATGATTGGTTCGGTCTGACGCAGGACGCAAACATGCGTCCGAACACGAATCGCATCGCATTCGCGGCCTCATCGCGGGCCATCGTCGACCGCGTCGCCGAGATTCTACCCGCGATCGGCGCGCGTGAGATCGAGGGCCCGGATGATGCATACGGTCCGGACTATTACGCGGTCTTTTTCGCAGATCCGGACGGCAACCCGCTCGAGGTATGCTACATCGGAGACGCGCGCTGAGCGCCTAGAACGCCTGCGGCCTGCGCCCTGAAATCAACGTCGCGTGCCTCTTTCCCCAGCGCTGTCAAAGTGACCACTGCCGCGAAGACGATCAGCGCGATGATGGACAACGCTAGACCGTAGTCGACGCCGCCCCCAACGGTCGGAAACTTTTTGGCGAACGACGCCTCCAGTTGGGCAGCGCCTGCCGATAGCAGGTTGCCCATCTGATAGGTGAAACCGGGAAACGTTCCCCGCACAAGCGCAGGAGACAGCTCGTTGAGGTGCGCCGGAATGATTCCCCACGCTCCTTGCACCATGAACTGCATGGCAAAGGCGCCGGCCCCGAGCAGAACGATGGAAGGGGCCCAGATCCACAATGGGATCGCCAGGATGCCGAAGATGCCGGCAGTGATGATGCAGCGCCGCCGGCCGAGCGTCTGCGAGAGATGGCCGAAGAAGACGCCGCCGAAGATGGCGCCCACGTTCATGACGATCGTCAGCGTCGAGACAACCGCTGTTCCCAAACCGCGCTGCTTTTGCAAGAACGTCGGGAAGAGATCTTGGGTGCCGTGCGACATGAAGTTGAACGCGGTCATGAGCGCGATCGCGTAGACGAACAGCCCCGCATTGCTCGCAAACGCTTGACGCAGATCCGAAACCGCCGAAAAGCTGCGTTTCGCGGCGCTGCGCCACACGGCGGATTCGGGCACGGCGCTGCGGATGAAGAAAACCAGCAACGCCGGCGCTGCGCCGATGACGAACATGCCGCGCCAGCCGTAGTGCGGGAAGACGAGACCATACACGGCAGCCGCCAAAAGATAGCCAGCCGCGTAGCCTTCCTGGAGTATACCCGAGAACAGTCCGCGCGAGGCCGGCGGCAACGATTCCATCACGAGCGCGGAGCCGACGCCCCACTCACCGCCCATGCCGATGCCGTAGAGCGCCCGTAAGATGAGGAAGACGCCGAAACTCGGCGCGAACGCCGAAGCCAGCTCCACTGCCGAGTAAAACGCGATATCGATCATCAGCGGCACCCGCCGGCCATACCGGTCGGCCAGCAGGCCGAAGATCAATGCGCCCAGCGGTCGCATCATGAGCGTGAGCGTGATTGCCGACGCCATGCGCGGAACCGAGGTCTGAAAGTCGCTCGCCAGGCGTGAGAGGACCAGCACCACCAAGAAAAAGTCGAACGCGTCGAGCATCCAGCCGAGAAAGCTCGCGATAAACGTATTGCGCTGATCGCGCGTCAGGGACCGGATCAGCGTGCCAAACGTCAGCATCGGGCGGGTAGGTTTGCCATCGCTCGCCGGACTACTTGCGAACCGGCCGCGGTGCGGCCGCTAAACGGTTTGGCTGCCTGAACTACCGCGCCCGCTCGAGATACATGGCATCGCCGAAAGAGTAAAATCGGTAGCGCAGCCTGGCCGCTTCGGCATAGGCGTCGAGAACGCGCTGCGTGCCGGCGAGGGCGCAGACCAGCATCAACAGCGTCGAGCGCGGCAGATGGAAATTCGTGATGAGCGCATCGACGGTGCGAAAGACGTAACCTGGATACACGAAGAGCGACGTCCAGCCGGAAGCCGCGCTCACGACGCCCTCCTGCCCATGCGCCGCCGCATCCTCGAGAGCGCGAAGCGACGTTGTGCCGACCGCGACGATGCGGCGGCCTTCCTTCTTGGCGCGCGAGATCGCTGCGGCTGCTCCTTGCGAGATGTCATAGTATTCCTCGTGCATCACATGCCGGCGCACGTCCGCCGTCTTCACCGGGCGGAAGGTTCCCGCTCCGACGTGCAGCGTCAGCGCGACCCACTCGATTCCTGCGTTTGTGAGCTGCGCCAGCAGGGCTTCACTGAAGTGCAGTCCGGCGGTGGGCGCAGCGACCGATCCGTCGGACGCAGCGTAGACCGTCTGATAGCGATCGTCAGCATCGCGCGGCGGCGTGCGGATGTACGGCGGCAAAGGCGCGACGCCGTAGCGGCGCATCGCCTCTGAAGCATCGATGCCATAGAATTTGACGAGCCGGTTGCCGCCGGGCGCGCGGTCGACGATTTCGATGCCGGCATCGGCCGACAGCGCTAGCCGGTCTCCGGGGCGCACGCGCTTGCCCGGCCGCGCCATGGCGAGCCAGACATCCGGCTCGGCGCTCTTATGCAACAGCAGCACCTGCGCCGCGCCGCCGCCGGCGCGCTTGGGAAAGAAACGCGCGCGCAGCACTCGCGTGTCATTCGCGACAAGCACGTCGCCCGGCCGAAGCAACGCCGGCAGATCCGAAAACATCAGGTGCCGTCGAGAGCCACAAGCCATGAGCGCAAACAAGCGGGAAGCGTCGCGCTGCTCCGCCGGCTGTTGTGCGATCAGCTCTTGGGGGAGCTCGTAGTCGTAGGTTTCAGCCGCGAAGGGGTTCCGACCGGTCAAAAGGCGGCAAGATTGGGCGCGCGCGTGCTGTTGAAGGCGACATGCAGGTGGCCCGCTGAGGCCAGCTGCGTCAGCAGCACGCCCGGATAATAGAAGTCGATGATGGCATAGACCCCGAGGCCGGCGTCTGCCATGCCCCGTGCTCCCAGCTGGCACATGCCGACGCCATGGCCAAAACCGGCGCCGCTCGCGCGGATCACACCGGCTTGGCTGCTCAACGCGCTGATGCGCGTGCTCTTGATGAGCCGCGTGCCCGCCAACCGGCGGAACATCGTGCCGGGCATTGTGAACGGCCCTTGCGCCGTGTCGATGATGACAGATTGCAAGCGTCCGGATGCGTCTGCACTGCCCGCTCGGATGCCGCGAAATGCGTCCGCGGAGAGCGGCGGCTGAAAGACGGATCGAGCGTTCGCTGCCGCGAGAAATTCAGAGACCGGAACCGCCGCGCTCCAGCGCATGTAGGGCGAGAGGGGGCAGTACGGGTCTTTCACGGCTTGCAAGTACGGCTGGGGATCGGAAAGCGCGTTGCCGTCGGATGTGAATCCGCCGTCGCAGGCGGAATAATAGGCCTGCGCGACGTGACCGCGGTAGATCATCACCACGCCTCGCGTCGCATCCACCGCGTCGACGACCGGCATGGACTCCGCGACGACGCCGTTGTACGCTTGGTCCTGGTCGCCGGCGCGCAGATCGAAGCCCAAATCCTCGTGGTTGCCCAAATGCGCCACCGCATAGGTGCGGGCGGCGATGGCCTGCGCTTGCAGCGCGGCCGAAGGCGTGTTTGCGCCGATCTCGCTTCCCACGACGCTATAGAGATATTGCTCCAACTGCAGCGCGTTGATGACGCTGATCGAATTCTCATGCTCGCGGTCGACGGTGATGCTGCCCCGGTAGGAAAGGCCGTTGACGGTCAGGCCGAGATCGGTCAGCGGCGTGATGCTGATCTTGTCGGGTGCCTCAACGGACCCGGCGATGAGCAAGCCCTCGATCTTTGGCTGCACGTCGACGACGGTCGTGATCTCAGGCGCGAGCAGCGGCGATGAGTCCGGTTGCAACGGCCGCACGATGAGCCCGCCGGCCGAAGCGACCACCGTCTGCAGCTGGTGATCGAGGATGAGCACGCGAACGAAAGCGTTCGGCCGGGCTGCACGCGCAAGGCACGGAGCGAGCACTGCCAGCGCCGCCAACACGAGCACGGCGCAAAGCGCAGGCTTGTGTCTCATCACAATCGGGAGAACGTGGCGCTCACAAAAGCCGCGGCTGCTCCGCCGGAGACGCGGCGCCCAGATATGCTTTGGCCTTGTTGGTCGCGCGCCGACCGCCTGCAGTGCGCTGCACGAATCCGATCTGTATGAGGTATGGCTCGACGACGTCGACGAGCGTCTCCTCGTCCTCGTTGAGGCTCGCGCTCAACGCGGCGATTCCCACCGGGCCGCCGCCGTATTGATCGATGAGCACGCGCAAGAAGGCGCGATCCAAGGGATCGAGCCCCAGGAGATCGATACGCTCGAGCTCTAAGGCCGCGCGCGCCACCTCATGGTCGATGTGGCCGACCGCTTTCACCTCTGCGTAGTCCCGCACTCGCCGCAGCAAACGGTTCACGATGCGCGGCGTGCCGCGCGCTCTCGAAGCGAGCTCCCGCGCTCCGCCAGGCTCGATGCGAACGCCCAAGAGCGTCGCCGAGTGGGTCACGATCGCGCACAGGTCATCAACGCCATAGTATTCGAGGCGGTGCACGATTCCGAAGCGCTCGCGCAGCGGAGCGGTGAGCATGCCCGGTCTCGTGGTCGCGCCAATCAAGGTGAAGTGTTTAAGGTTGATCTTGATGGTCTTGGCATACGCCCCCTTGTCGACCATGAAATCAATGGCATAGTCCTCCATCGCAGGATATAAGAACTCTTCCACCACCCGGCTCAAGCGGTGCACTTCGTCGATGAACAGCACGTCGCCGCGCTCCAGGTTGGTCAGGATACCGACGAGATCGCCGGGGCGGTCGAGCGTCGGACCTGAGACCTGCCGGAACGTGGCTTCCATCTCGCGCGAGATGATGTTGGCAAGCGTCGTCTTGCCCAGACCGGGCGGCCCATGCAGCAGGATGTGGTCGAGCGGTTCCCCGCGGCGCTTGGCCGCCTCGATCGAGATCTTCAGGTTTTCAACGACATCTTGCTGGCCGACGTAGCGGTCGAAGCGAGCCGGCCGCAGCGTGACCGTGATGATCTCATCTTCGATGCTGTCGGCTGCGCCGATGACGGGGCGCCGGGCGTCTGCGGTCTGCGGTTCGCCCGCCCTGCGTTCGCTCGGGTCGGAGCCGGGTCCGGCGGCGCCTGCCGCTTCCCCATGAACGGTCGGCTTCTTTGGCATTACCCTCGGGTTCCGCTCGAGGGCGCGGGTTTCATGGCCGTCGGCTGCTGGCGCCGGTAGATCTCGGTCAAAAGCTCCTCGGCGGTGCTGACCTTGCCGTTGTTGGCCAGCGCCTCTCGCGCCATGCGCTCGGCCTCTGCGCGGCGGTATTGGAGCTGCAGCAGAACATCAATCGCTTCCGCGACGAAATCGGGAGTGGTCTCCGCGCGTTGCGGCTGCGGTTCACCTTGGATGAGGCCAAAACGTGCGACTTTGCCTTGCAGCTTTGCGATGATGTCCTTGGCCTTCTGACCGCCGATGCCCGGCAACCGCCGCAAGCTCGCTTGGTCGCCGTCGTCGATGTAGCGCGCGATCTGCGCCATCGGTTGGGAAAATGCGCGCGCCGCCGTCTTCGGGCCGATGCTTGCAACCGTCAGCAGCGCCTCGAAAAATTCTCGCTCGATCGCATTGGTGAACCCCACATACATGGCAGAGCCGCGATTGCCGTCGATCTGCAGATACGAGAAGATCTCGAGCTTGACGGGGTCGCCGACGTTCACCGTGCGCAGCTTGTCGCCGACGCAGCGGGGCAAGAGCACGTCGTAGCACAGACCGCCTGCCTCGACGAGCACCGAAGACTCGCCCTTCTCCCTGAGGATGCCTTCGATTCTGGAGAACATCAGAGCTTCGGCTGCAAGGCAGACGGCGCCATGCTGCGCCTGCCATGGGTGATCGCGAGCGCGAGCGCATCGGTGACGTCTGGGGGCGACGGAAGCCGGCGCAGGCGCAGCGTCTGCACGACCATCGAGGCGACTTGCTCTTTACTGGCGCTCCCGTTGCCGATGAGCGCGCGCTTGACGGCTGTGGCCGCGTAGTGGTAGACCGGCACGTCGCCCAAAGCTGCCGCGCACATCAAGGCGCCGCGTGCGTGCGCCATCATGATCGCCGTGCGAGGGTAAGCAGTGCGGGCGAATACTTCCTCCACCACCATGACGTCGGGATGCAAGGCTGTGATGACATGCGCGAGCGAGCGCTGCAGCTCGGCCAGACGCTGCGACAGATGCGTGGCCTTTCCCGGCGCGATGATCCCTCCCTCGACCAGGCGCATCTGGGCGCCATCGCACTCGACAACGCCGTAGCCGGTGCAGTGAAGGCTTGGGTCAACGCCGAGTATCTTCACCTAGTGACCCGCGATCAAATTGACGGCGGTGGTTCCCGGAGGGGTAGTAGCGCCGGGCTCCGGCTCAGTGTTGACCACCTTCGCGCCGGCCGGTCCCCCGGACAGCAAGGTGACGTGATCGACGTGATAGCCCGCCTTTTCCAAAGAGGCGCGTGCCTCCTCAACGCTCATACCGATGACGTTCGGCACCGGCGGCAGTGCCGGCCCAGCCGTCGCGGTGCCGGCAGCGCCCGGCGAAGTCTCCGTTTGCGGGCTCGCCGCGGCAGGCGCCACCGCCAGCACAACGTCGACTGCGCTGCCTTGCGGGGCCTGTGAAGCGGCAGAGGGAGTCTGGCTCACGATGGTGCCGGCGCTTGTGTCAGTGACGACCGCATGAGCCACTCTGCCGACCACGAGCCCAGCTTGTTCGAGCGACGATCGCGCGTCGTCCAGCGACATTCCCACGACGTCAGGGACTGCGACGGCGTTGGGCCCGCCGCTGATATCCACCGTGACGGTGGCGCCGGGATCAACGGTGGATCCGCCTGCAGGGTCCTGATCGACCACCGTATGAGGCGGTATGTCAACGCTTGGCATGACGTTGGCGATCATCCGCAGCCCCAGCCGCGAAAGCGCGGAGCGCGCGTCAGCATCCGTCATCGAGACGACGTTGGGCACGTGAACGGTCAGCGGTCCAAGGCTGGCGCTCAATGCGATGACGCTGCCTTTCTCCAAGGTCGCATTCCCCGGCGGATTCACCTGCGCCACCATGCCTTGCTTGACAGTCGCCGAGTGGACCGGGGCGCTGACTCGCACGAGGAAACCGACGGCGCTCAGCATCGCAGTCGCAGATCTCACATCCTTTCCCACGACGTCCGGAACGCGGACTCGTTCGGGACCCGCGCTCAGATATAAGACGACTGCATCGCCGGGCCTGACCTTTGCGTTGGGCGCCGGGCTGGAGCCATCGACCAAACCCGCGCTGACGGCCGCATCGGTGCGCTGCTTCAATGATACGCTGTCGATGCCGACGGAGTGCAAGGCTGCGATGGCTTCGACTTGTGATTTGCCGGTCAAGTCCGGCAGCGTGAGCCCTCGAGAAACCGCTTTCTGGGCCGCGAAGACCAGCGCGAAGGCCACGATCGCTACGAGAACCGCCGCGGCCATTCCGACTGCCCGCCCCATCTGCCAAACGGGCGCCGGCGCCGCCGCGGGCGGCAGATCGCCGGCAGCGGTTTTGAGCGCGCGCCGCCGCCAAACTGCTGTAGGCGTATCACCGCCGGCCGCACCCTCGTCGGCCTCTTCTTCTACGTGCTTGCAGCAGCGGCGCAGCGCCGACAGCGCCTCGCCGGCGCTTTGGTAGCGGTCGGCCGGCGCTTTTTGCAGCAGCTTCTGGATGATATCTCGCAAGTCGGGCGAGACCGCGACTCCTTGCGCCGAGGGGTTGGGAACGTCCGCGCTGACGTGCGCCATCGCAACTCCCAAGGCTGTCTCCGCCGTATACGGGCGTTTGCCGGTCACCATCTCAAAGAGGACGACTCCAAGGCTATACAGATCGCTCGCCGCCGACATGCGTTCTCCGGACAGCTGCTCGGGCGAGCAATAGGGGACCGACCCCATGATCGCCTCTGCGCCTGACGGCGAGGCGCTGGCCTGCATCGCTCGAGCGATGCCGAAGTCGGTGACTCGCACGACGTCGTCGGGAGTGATCAGCACGTTGGACGGTTTGATATCACGGTGCAGCAGATCGGCTCGGTGCGAGGCTGCAAGCGCAAAGCAGATCTGCCGCGCGTAGCGGACTGCGACCGCTTCCGGCAGGCAGTTCTCTCGAGCGACGAGCGCGGCGAGGGTTTCGCCCGGCACGAATTCCTCGACGATGTAGTGAGAGCCGTTCACCTCTCCCACATCGTAGGTGTTCACGATGTTGGGATGGGAGAGCTTGGCCGCCGCCCGCGCCTCTTCATAGAAGCGCTGGACGAACGACTCGTCCGATGCGTACTGGGACCGCAGCACTTTGATGGCGACCTGTCTGCGCAGCAACAGGTCGTAGCCGCGGTAGACGACCGCCATGCCGCCTTCGCCGATGATCGCATCCAGACGGTAGCGGTTGTTGTAGATGGTGTCGATCATCGCATTGGTGCGGCGCAGGTCACTGAGCGTACAGCGGCAGAGCCGCCGCGAGGATGTTGCGCGCGATCGGAGCGGCCGCCACCCCGCCGTAGCCCGCATCCTCGATGATGACCGCGACCACGAGGCGCGGCGCGCGTGCCGGCGCGAAGCACACGAACCAAGCGTCGGGCGCACCGCCGGGGTGCGTCGCCGTGCCTGTCTTGCCGGCGACGATCACATTCGTCAGCCCCGCGGCGGTTCCGGTTCCGTAGCGCACCACATCGATCATCATGTCGCGCACCGCATCGGCCGTCGGCTTTGAGATCGGCGTCCCCCAATTGACCGGCACCGTACGGATCGGCGGCCGCCCCGCCGGCTGAATCTCCTTCACGATCAGTGGCCGCATCAGCGACCCGCCGTTGGCGATGGTCGCCGCGATCAGGGCCATGCGCAACGGAGTCACTGCGAGGCTGCCTTGGCCGAACGCCATCTGCGCCAATTCACCATCGGTCACGCTGTTGGCCGCCGGAATCTCGTCACGGCTCACCGGCAGCGACAGCGCCGCATCGTCCCCAACCTTGAAGCGATGCAGGTATTGGTAGAACATGTCGACGCCGAGCTTCACGCCGATCTGGGCGAAGTCCACGTTGCTCGAGTGAGCGAAAGCGCCCACCAGCGTCTGGTACCCCGTCGCCTCCCCCTCGGCGTTGTGCACGGTGAAGTTTCCGATCGTGAAGTATCCGGGGTCCCGAAAGCCGTCATCGACGGTGAATGTGCCGCTGTCTAAAGCCGCGCTTGCCGTCAGCATCTTGAACGTCGAGCCGGGCGGATACAAGCCGTCGAAGCACCGGTCCAACAGCGGCGAGTCGGCGCGCGACCGCAGTTTGCTCCAATCGGCGGCCAACCTATTCGGGTTGAACGTCGGCCGGTTGACGGCGGCCAGCACTGCTCCCGTGCGCGGGTCAAGCACGACGGCTGCCCCCCGTACGTTGGCGGGCAGCGCCTGGTCCACAGCCTGGGCGATGTCGCGCCGCAGCGTGAGGATGACCTTGCCGCCGGCGGGCTTGGGCTGCTGCCTGCGCTGCGAGAACAAGGAGCCTAGCGCTGCGAACTGATCCGACGACGGGTCACGGGGCGACAGAATGGAATCCAACGACGATTCCAGTCCGGATTCGCCGTACACGGATGACGAGTAGCCCACGACGTGCGCCAGCGCGGGACCGGCGCTGTAGATCCGCCGCGACCCCTTGGTTTGCGCCAAAGGCAGCCCTGTCGCGTCCAAGAGCTCGCCGCGATGCGCCAGGCTCTGAGCGCGCCTCGGGTCCCCCGCGTGCTGTTGGATCGCGGCTCGGTCGACGATCTGGATGCGGGCTTCTTGCACCGCC
This sequence comes from Candidatus Eremiobacter antarcticus, assembly GCA_003244105.1. Classification (GTDB taxonomy): domain Bacteria; phylum Vulcanimicrobiota; class Vulcanimicrobiia; order Eremiobacterales; family Eremiobacteraceae; genus Eremiobacter; species Eremiobacter antarcticus. Next base: position 257,358 of record QHBK01000019.1, read on the forward strand.
AAAATCAAGAAGACGATGATGAACGCATAGGTGATGACGATGATGCGGCGGCGCATGGATTACGCGGCTCTGCCGGTCTTACGCATGCGCGACGGCGAGGCGTGGCCGAACGTATTCTTGCAGGGACCGCACTTCGAGCGTGTCGTCCGCACGCGCCTGGAGCGCCAATAACAGCGCTGACACCGTGTCCAGCGACGTGATGCAGGCAACGCCGGCTTCGAGCGCTGCGTGGCGGATGCGGTACCCGTCGCTCGCAGCGGTGGGAGTCGCCGCGATGTTGTTGATGACGAGATCCACTCCGCCGTCGGCGATCAGGTCGACGACGTGGGGGAACCCTTCAGCGATTTTCTTCACGCGCGTCGCCGCGATACCGATGCCGCGCAACCGTTCCCACGTGCCCGGCGTCGCGAACAGCTGATAATCCATCTCTGCGAACGACCGCGCAATGGCGTCCCCCGCTTCTTTTTCCGCGTCGGCAACGGACAGCAGGATGCGGCCGGCCGGCGGCGGCATGGCCACGCCTGCGCCAACCAAGCCGCGCAAGAGAGCGCCTGCGTATGTGCGGTCGATGCCCAGCACTTCGCCGGTGGACTTCATCTCCGGCCCAAGCATCGTCTCGACGCGGCGCAGCTTCGAAAACGAGAAAACCGGAACTTTGACCGCGACGAAATCGGGGGGCGGCAAGAGTCCGGGCTCCACGCCCGCATCGGCGAGCTTCTTGCCGAGCGCGATGGCCGTGGCTGCTGCGATCAGCGGCACGCCAGTGAGTTTTGCGATGATCGGCACGGTACGGCTGGCGCGGGGATTTGCTTCGATCACGAACAGATCGTCGCCGCGCACGATGTACTGGACGTTGATGAGCCCGCGGATGCCGAGCTCGTGCGCCAAACGGTGGGTGACCGCGGCGATTCGCTGCTGCATCGCCATGGCTATGGTCTGCGGCGGATAGACCGCCATCGAATCGCCCGAATGGATGCCCGCGCGCTCGACATGTTCGAAGATCCCCGGGATGCAGATATTCTCGCCGTCGAACACCGCGTCGACTTCCACTTCGGTGCCTGCGATGTATTTGTCGACGAGCATCGGCGCGTCAGGCATGATTGGCGGCGCGCTCTCGACGTAGGCGGCAAGCTGCGCCTCGTTATGAACGATCTCCATGCCTCGACCGCCCAGCACATACGACGGCCGCACGAGCACCGGAAAACCGATCGAGCGCGCGATCGCACGCGCCTTGCGGAACGTCAGCGCCGTCTTGCCGGCCGGCCGGGCGACCCCAAGCCGCCCCAAGAGCTCGTCGAACTTGCGGCGGTCTTCCGCCAGATCCAGCGACTGTTGGCTCGTTCCCATCACCCGAACGCCCCGCACCGTCAGCTCGCGCGCCAGATTGATCGGCGTCTGGCCTCCAAAGCCCAGGAGCGTTCCTTCAGCGCCCGTCGCGCGCACCGCGTGCTCGACTTCGTCGATGCACGGCGGTTCGAAGATGAGCACGTCCGAGATGTCGAAGTCGGTGCTGACTGTCTCCGGGTTGTTGTTGACCATGATGGAGGCCACGCCGGCCTCGTGCAACGCCCACGCCGCGTGCACGCATGAGTAGTCAAACTCAATGCCTTGGCCGATGCGGATCGGCCCGCTGCCGACGACAACGACCGAGCGGCGTTGCGGCGGTCGCAGCTCATCCTCTTCGCCTACCGTGGCATAGTAGTAAGGAGATTGCGCCGGAAATTCCGCCGCCCCAGTGTCCACCATCTTGTACGCGGTCTGCGCACTCCACGGCAAGCCATCACGAACCGCCTGGAGCGGCAGCGCCGCAAGGCGAGCGATTGTGGAATCGCTGTAGCCCATCTTCTTGGCGGCGATGACTGAAGGGTCAAGCGGTTGACTGTCGCGGTGTCGCTGCGCTGTCGGCCCGTGCGCCCGGGCGCCGTTGTTCCGGCGTGGCCCGCTCTTGGAGGCAGATGCTTTGGCGGCCTTCGTCTGCCCGGCAGGCGTCTGCTGAACCCCCAACACCCGCAGCGCCGTTTCCATCTCCACCATTTCGCGCAGTTCCCACAGCCAGAACGCATCGATGGCGGTCAGGCCTGCGACTTCCTCAACCGCGCGGCCCCGGCGCAGGCATTCCGCAGCGACGAACAGCCTTTCATGCGTGGGCGTGCAGAGCACGTCGTTCAGTTCGTCGTCGCTCCACTGCTCGTAGCCGCCCGTCAGCGAATCGCGGCCGGTGTCGCAGCCGCGCACGGCCTTGAGCAGCGCTTGGCTGAACGTGCGCCCAATGGCCATGACCTCGCCCGTGGACTTCATCTGGGTGCCGAGCCGCGTGTCGGCCAGCGGGAATTTGTCGAACGGCCAGCGCGGTATCTTGACGACGCAATAATCCAGGGCGGGTTCGAAGGCGGCCCTCGTGACGCCGGTGACAGGATTGGGAAGATCCGGCAGCCGCCGGCCGAGCGCGATCTTCGTCGCGATCTTGGCGATGGGATAGCCCGTCGCTTTGCTGGCGAGCGCGGAGGAGCGCGACACGCGCGGATTCACCTCGATGACCTGATAAGCGTCGCTCTTTGGGTCCAGCGCGAACTGGATGTTGCAGCCGCCCTCGATCTTCAAGTGGCGGATGATGTTGATGGCCGCGCTGCGCAGCCGCTGGTAATCCTGATCCGAGAGCGTCTGGGAAGGTGCGACCACGATGGAGTCTCCGGTGTGAACGCCCACCGGGTCGATGTTCTCCATGTTGCAGATGGTGATGCAGTTGTCGTCGCCGTCGCGCACAACTTCATACTCGATCTCTTTCCAGCCCAGCAGCGACGCCTCGACGAGCACCTGATGGATGATGCTGGCTGCCAGGCCGTTTTTGACGGTCTGGACGAGCTCGTCTTGGTCGCGCACGACGCCGCCGCCGGTTCCACCGAGCGTGTAGGCCGGTCGGATGACGAGCGGATAGCCATGCGAGCGCGCGAAGGTCAGCGCTTCATCCACCGCCGTCACCGTCGCCGACTGAGGGACCGGCTCGCGGATCTGTTGCATTGCCTCTTTGAAAAGCTTCCGGTCTTCCGCGACGCGGATCGTCTGCAACGGCGTGCCGAGCAATCGCACGCCGTACCTTGCGAGCACCCCTCGTTCCGCCAGCGCCACAGCCAAATTCAACCCGGTCTGACCGCCCAAGGTGGCAAGCATCGCGTCTGGCCGCTCGCGGGCGATGATCGCCTCCACGTGAGACGGAACCAACGGCTCAAGGTAGACGACGTCCGCCATCTCGGGATCGGTCATGATCGTGGCTGGGTTGGAGTTGACCAGGATGACGCGCACATGCTCCTCGCGCAAAGCGCGGCACGCCTGAACGCCTGCGTAGTCGAACTCCGCCGCCTGCCCGATGATGATGGGTCCCGAACCGATCACGAGCACCGAGGCGATCGCGTCTTTGCGCTGGCTCACCGTGCTCTGCGGCCCCGCAGCGATCCGACAAATTCCCCGAAGAACCGGCGCGCATCCGAGGGGCCCGGAGAGGCCTCCGGATGGAATTGCACGGACGAGATAGGCAAGCATTTGTGTCGCAGGCCTTCGTTGGTGCCGTCGTTGAGGTTGACCATGGTGGGCTCGACATCGTCCGGCAGCGTCGCCACGTCGACGGCATAGCCGTGGTTTTGCGCGGTGATGATGACCTCGCCGCTTTGCGTGTGTTGAACCGGCTGATTCGCCCCGCGGTGACCATACTTGAGCTTGAAGGTCTTGGCGCCGAGCGCTTCCGCGAGCAATTGGTGTCCCAAGCAGACGCCGAACGTCGGCAAATCGCCGTGCTCGACAACACCGCGCAATGTTTCCACGATGTGCGCGAGTTCCGATGGATCGCCCGGCCCGTTGCTGACCACCAGGCCGTCGAGTTTGAGATCGAGCAGGCGCTCCAAAGTCGCGTCGTGAGGGACCTCGATGACCCTCGCGCCTTCCGCCGCCAAGCAGCTCGCGATGTTCTTTTTCGCGCCGCAGTCGAGCAGCCCGACGCGTAGCGGCCCGTCACCGCGCTGTTCTTCACTGCGCACGGACACGGAAGCGACGAGATCGCGCGTACCCAGCGGCTCCCGGGCATCGGCCTCGAGCGCGCTGCTGGCGCCGGCGATAGCGGGCTCCCCGACCGCCAACACGGCCCGCATCGTTCCTGCCTCACGCAGGCGCGTCACGAGCGCTCGCGTGTCGATGCCTTCGATGGCACGCACGTCGCTTGAGGCAATCCAATCCGGCAGTTGGCCGATGCTGCGGTGGTGGCTCGGGTGCCGGCTGACGCGCTTGAAAACGGCGCCTGCCACACACATGGACGCATGCTGGCGCACCGCAGGGTCGATGCCGTAATTGCCGATCAGGGGATAGCAAAAAACCAGGATCTGGCCGGCGTACGACGGGTCGCTCAGCGCTTCTTCATAACCGCTCATGCCGGTGAAGAACACCGCCTCGCCGCGGGAGATGCCGGCCGGTCCGATGCCCAGGCCTTCGTATGCCGTGCCGTCGGACAGCAAAAGCACCGCTCGGTCGCTCATGACGCGCCTCGAGCGGACGACGTCGCAAAGCGTTCCGTGCGCGCATCGCCGTCCTGATCGTGCATGAGCACTCTGCCGCCGACGACCGTCAATGCGGGCTTGACGGCAAAGGTCATGCCCTCGAACGGCGTGACCTTGCCTTTCGAGGCGAAGACAGCCGGATTCACCGACCACGCCCGGTTCAGGCGCAGGCCCGTGATGTCGGCAGGCGACCCGGGCGCCAGCGTTCCACCGGATACGCCCAGCAGCGCTGCCACATTGCTGGAGAAGTTTGCCACCATGACGGCGAGCGGCACGTCGCCCAGCGCGTTGAAAGTGGCGCCGATCGCCACCTCAAGGCCGCTGAAGCCGACGCAGGCCTGGGAGAAGGGCGGCTCTTTCTCCGACTCCGCGTGGGGCGCGTGATCGCTTGCGAAAACCGTGATGGTGCCGTCGGCCACGGCTCGTCTCATCGCCGCCGTATCCGAGCTTGACCGCAACGGGGGATTGACGCGGTACCGCGCGTTGAACCCGGCGAGCATCTCATCCGTGCACTGCAGGTGATGGGCCGTGACTTCAGCTGTGGCGTCGACGCCCCACGACCGAGCGGCCCGCAGGACGTCCAGCGTCTGCGCGGCGCTCACATGGCACAGATGCCAGGCTTTGCCGCTCACCTGCGCTACCAAAAGATCGCGCGCTGCGATCGCCGCTTCGGCGATCGAGGGGGAGCCCGGCACGCCGAGGCGATCGCTGATCTCGCCTTCGTGCATCAGCCCATCCTGGAAACTGTCGTCCTCGCAGTGGGAGAAAAATCTCTGCGGCAGATCGCTCGCGTAGCGCGCCGCGTTGTACAGCGCTTTCAACGACTTTGTGGTCGCGCCGTCATCGGAAAAAGCCACCGCACCTGCGGCCGCCATGCTGCGCAGCGGCGCTATCCTGGTGCCCTCGCGGTCGAGCGTGATTGCGCCGATCGGATAACAGCGCACCCCTCCGAGCGCTGCGGCGTCGTGGCGCAGACGCTCGACGCTTTCCGAGCTGTCCAGCGCGGGCCGCGTGTTCGGCATTGCCGCCACGGCGGTGAAGCCGCCGGCGGCTGCTGCAGCCAGCCCGCTGGCCAGCGTCTCCTTGTGCGGATCGCCGGGGTCGCGCAGATGCACGTGCGGATCGATGAACCCCGGGCACAACACCATTCCGGCGCAATCAACGCGCTCCGCTTGGGGATCTGCAGCGGACGGCGGGCCGTCCAAAAGCGCCGCCACGACGCCGCGGCGGACGACGACCGTCCGCACAGCGTCCAGGCGCAGCGTGGGGTCCACCACCCGCGCGCCGACAAAATCCTGGTTGGCCGCTGCTTGGCTCGTCGCCGTCATGCCGCGCGCTCGCGGCTCGCTTGGCCTAGCGTGCGCTCGAGCACGGCCATTCGCACGTACACTCCGTTTTCAACCTGACGGTCGATGCGGCTGCGCTCGTTGCGCATCAACTGACCCTCGACCTCGATGTCGCGGTTGACGGGGCCGGGATGCATGATGATGCAGTGGGGCGCGAGCATGCTCGCCCGCGCCTGGGTCAGGCCGTACCATTTGGCCAGGTCTTCGTAGGGCGGCAGGTCGTCGCCGAGCGCGCGCTCTTTTTGCACGCGCAACAGCATGAGCGCGTCGGCGGCCGACAAGACGGCGTCGAAGTCGCTGGAAAGTTGGGCGAATCCCCAACCGGGTTCGCTCGGCGGCAAAAGAGAGGGCGGGCCGCACAGAGTCACCGCAGCTCCCAGCAGCCAGGCGGCGCGAGCGCTCGAGCGCGCCACCCGGCTATGCCGGATGTCGCCGCAGATCACGAGCCTGCGCCCAGTCAGATCGCCGAACTCCTCGAGCAGCGTCATGGCGTCCAGCAAGCCTTGGGTGGGGTGCGCGTGGGCGCCGTCGCCGGCGTTGAGAATGGCGCCATCAAAATGACGCGCCAGCGCCTGGGGAAAGCCGGCTTCTGGATGGCGCACGACGATTGCATCCGCTCCAATCGCCTGCACGGTGTGCATCGTGTCTTCCAGCGACTCGCCCTTGGAAAGCGAGGAGCCGTCCGTGCGAAAGTTGATCCATGCCGCGCCGAGCCGCTGCGCGGCGACGGCGAACGACGTCGTCGTGCGGGTGCTCGTCTCGAAGAACATGCCCAGCACGACACGCCCGCGCAAGCGCGAGCCTTCGTTGGGGATGCCCTGCTTGAACTGGCGGGCGCGCGCGATCAATGCCTCGATGAACGGTCGGTCGGCATCATCGAGGTCGAGGAGGTGACGCGTCTTGATCACGTCTGTTCGTAGATCCCGACGAGGTCGGTGGCTGTCGCCTCCCGTCCGAGCTTCACTTCGACGCGCTCGGAACGCGCGGTCGGCACGAAACGGCCCACATAATCCGCCTGAATGGGAAGCTCGCGCAGCCCGCGGTCGATGAGCACGCACAGGCGCGCGGCTTTGGGCCGGCCGAGATCGGTGATGGCGTCGAGCGCGGAGCGCACGGTACGGCCCGTGAAGAGCACGTCGTCCACGATGACCACCTCTTTGCCCGAGACGTCGACGTTGATCTGGCTATCGGGCATGTCGCGAGCGGCGTCGTCGTCGCGGTACATGGTCACGTTGAGGTAGCCGACCGGCAGCGAGACCCCTGTGCGTTCTTTGATCTCGGCATGGATGCGGCGCACGAGGTTCTCTCCGCCTTTGCGGATGCCGATGAGCACGAGGTCTTCGCTGGCGCCGTTGGGTTCGATGATCTGATGCGCGAGCCGCTCGACCGTCCGCTGCAACGCCGCAGCGGAAAGCACGACCCTTTTCTCTTTCAGGGTCGATGCACTGGCCGTGGTCACGTGGGGTCCCGCCCTTTCCCGCTCTTATAATGATGAGAGGCGTTGGGAACTCATCGCGATGTGTGCGCGAAGCTCTTGGAGCCGGGCTTTTTCTTTCTCGACGACGGCGGGCGGCGCCTTCTCAAGGAAGCCGTGGGAAGCGAGCTTGCGCTCGAGCACGACCGTTTCCGTGTTGGCGCGCTCGATCTCTTTTTGCAGCGCTGCGCGTTCGCGTTCCAAGAACTTCTCATCGACCGGCAGCAGCACTTCCATTTGCCCCATTCGCCGCGAAAGCGCATGCGCCGGCCGCGGGTCGCCGTTGCTCAGATCGCGCACCGCGGGAGCTCGCGCAAGCGTCAGCACGATCTGCTGTTCGCGACGCACGAGGTCCACAAAAGCGCTGTCGGCTCCGGAAAGCGCGACGTCACGGAGCTCGCGGTACGGCAGCTTGGGAATCGCACGCAGCGCGAGCACCGTGCGCACGAGCTCCATGAGCCGCGCCATGTCCGCGCGGGCCTGGGGGTCTTGACGGCCCTCGTCCGGCGTCGGCCACCGGCTGTTGCCGATACGCTCGCCGCTGTGCGGAAGATGCTGCCATAGTTCCTCGCTGACGAACGGCATGACCGGATGCAGCAGCGCCAGGCTCACCCCCAGCACGCGATTAAGGATCGGCGCTCGAGTGGGCGCCTTATCTTTCGCGATCTCGATGTAGACATCGCAGACCTGGTTCCACACAAACGAGTAGAGCGACTGCGACCAGGCCGAGAAGTCGAAACGGTCCGCGGCTTGGTCTACCGCGGCAATTGTCTGCTCGAGCGCGTCCATGATCCAGCGGTCTGCAAGCGTCCATCGCGACGGGGCCGGCAGCTCGAGTGGTTCACGCGCCTGGGCGAGCTCGGGAAACGTGCGGAGCGCGAAACCACCCACCGCCTGCCATAGCTTGTTGCAAAATCTGCGGGCGTCTTCGCAGCGCGCGACCGAGAAGCGCACGTCTTGACCCTCGTGCATCTGACCGACGATCGCGAAGCGCGTCGCGTCGGCCCCGTACTCCGCCACCAGCTCCATCGGATCGAGCGAGTTCCCCAATGACTTGCTCATCTTGCGGCCCTGCTCGTCTAGGATCAGCGGCGTCACGATCACCGTCGCAAACGGGACTTTGCCCATGAAGTGCAGACCCATCATGACCATGCGCGCCACCCATAAGAAGATGATCTCGCGGGCGGTGGCCAGCACCTGGGTCGGATACCAACGCTTGAGCTCGGGGGTTTGCTCAGGCCAGCCCAAAATGCTGAAAGGCCACAGCGCGCTTGAGAACCAGGTGTCGAGGGTGTCCGGATCCTGCACGAACTGCGTGTCACCGCACGTCGTACAGGCAGCCGGCGCTTGTGCGGCCACGGTCACGTGATCGTTCGCGCAGTACCAGACCGGCAGGCGATGGCCCCACCAGATCTGGCGCGAGATGCACCAGTCGCGGATCCGAAGCAGCCAGTCCTCGTAGGTGCGACGGTAGCGCTCCGGCGCGAAAGCCACCTCGCCGTTGCGGCTCGCTTCGAGCGCAGGTTCTGCGAGCTGCTTCATGCGCACGAACCATTGCAGCGACAGCAGCGGCTCCACCACCGTGTCGCAGCGATAACAGGTCGCCTGCGATATTCGATACGGGTCCGCCCTGACGAGCAGCCCGCGTTCGCGCAAACGCTCCAGCGCGCGCTCGCGCGCCGCGAACCTGTCGAGACCGAGGAAGTCCGGCTCCACGTCACCGTTCATCTTCGCGTCCAGTCCGATCACGGACGGTTTGGCAAGGCCGTGGCGCTCTCCGATGTCGTAGTCCGTCTGGTCGTGAGCCGGCGTTATCTTGAGCGCGCCTGTGCCGAAACTGGGTTCGACCGCACTGTCGGTGATGACCGGAATCGGCCCGGGAGAAAGCGGTCGGACGACGTTCTTGCCGGCGACAGTGCGATAGCGCGCGTCGTCCGGATGCACCGCCACGGCGACGTCCGCGAAGATCGTCTCGGGGCGCGTGGTGGCGACAACGATGCCTTCGTCTTCCTCGTCTTCCCCGCGGTAGCGCACGAAGAACAACTGCCCATCGACATCCTCATGCTCGACCTCGCTGTCCGACAGCGTCGATTCGCAGTGTGGACACCAATTGACGAGGCGCAAGCCGCGATAGATGAGTCCCTCGTTGTAGAGGTCGATGAACACCTTGCTGACGGCGCGAGAGAGACCTTCGTCCAACGTGAAGCGGTCGCGCTGCCAGTCCGGACCGAAGCCGAGTCCGCGGAACTGGCGGTAGATGATGTCGCCGTATTCCTCGCGCCATTGCCACGAGCGCTCGCGGAACTTCTCCGGGCCGAGGTCGTGCCGGGTCAGCCCTTCTTTGGCCAATTCTTTTTCCAGCACGTTTTGGGTCGCGATGGCCGCGTGGTCCTGACCCGGCAGCCAGACCGCGTTGTATCCGCGCATGCGATGCAGCCGGGTGAGGATGTCCATTGGCGCGTAGGTGGACCCGTGCCCCATGTGCGCACGGCCGGTGATATTCGGAGGTGGCATGACGATTACGAAGGGCGGCTTGCTGGCATCCGGCTCGGTATGAAACGTTCCTTCAGCTTCCCACGTGGCATACCACGATGCCTCGATCAGTTTCGGATCGTATTTGTCCGCCAGGGGCGCAGGCATGCTCTTGGGTTCGGTTGTGTCAGGAAGCGCCCTTTTCGCCGCACGCGGTCGCCCGCTTCAGCAGCAAAGCCCGTTCGCGCGCGTTCTGTGCGAGGGATGCCGCCCGCTCGAACTCCACGCGCGCTTCGGCGAAGCGGCCGAGCTTTGCGAGCAGGTCGGCACGCACGCCCGGCAAGAGGTGGTACGCCGCAAGCAACGGCTCTGATCTCAGCGCATCCACGAGCTGCAGGCCCGCCGCCGGACCGAACGCCATCGAGATCGCCACTGCGCGATTCAACTCGACGACCGGCGAGGGCGCGAGCTGCGTCAGTCTTCAGACCGCCGAGCAGACGCAGTGTGAGCGCTACGCGCGCTTCCATCGGCAAGATGGAATGACAGGCGATGAAGATGAGGCGCAGGACGTCGTCACCGATACCGTCATCGGGTGCGCCGCCCTCATCGGCTGCCGCCAGCGCCTGACGCAGCTCGAGCTCGCGCCCAAGCTCATCATGCCTGCGCTCGCCGCTCGCGCCGGCGGAACAGATCGATAGCGCGATGTTTGGCAGTGGCCATAAGCCAAGCGCCCGGCTTATCGGGCACCCCTGACTGAGGCCACCGCTCGAGTGCTGATACCAGAGCATCCTGAGACAGCTCTTCGGCCAGACCGACGTCGCCCGTGATCCGCGTCAAGCCGGCGATGAGTCTCGCCGACTCGATTCGGAAGACCGCGTCGATGGCGCAGCGCGCGGCTGAGTCGTTTCACCGGTCGCCGGCTCTTTTTCCACCGTCCGCGTCGCAGCAGCCGGCGAGCCGCTAGTTCTTGCGAGCCGCTTGCGCCCTGAGCCGCTCCTCTTGCTCTCGCAGTTCCGGTGTCAGCGCTTCACCGAAATCCGTTGCTTCGAACACCTGGCGGATCTCGATCTCAGCTTCGCCTTTCATGGGATTGGGGCAGCGCTTGACCCACTCGATCGCCTCTTCTTTCGATTTCACCTCGAACAGCCAGAACCCGGCGATGAGCTCCTTGGCCTCGGTGAACGGGCCATCCGTCACCGTGCGTTTGCTTCCGGAAAATTTGACGCGCGCGACCTTGGAACTCGGTTGCAGCCCCTCGCCCGCGAGCATCACGCCGGCTTTCACCAGCTCTTCGTTGTACTCGCCCATGTCGGTGAGCAGCTTCTCGTCGGGCATGACGCCCGCCTCAGTGTCCTCGTTGGCCTTGAGCAAAACCATGAATCGCATGCTGATGCCTCCTGCAAATGTGAGTTGAGCGGTTTCTTCAGCCAACGGTTTGGCCCTCGCTCAATGACACGACGAACGGGGCTTGCCTAAATCGACAAGCCTTGCCCGGTTCCGAAGAAATTTTTAGGCGGGGACGTCCTTGCCTTGGCCCGAGGGGATCAGAACCGGCTGCTGGCCGGCGTCGATGACTTCCTTATTGATGATGCATTTCTTCACGTTGGTGAGCGACGGCAGGTCGTACATGACGTCCAGCATGACCTCTTCCAGTATTGAACGCAGCCCGCGGGCGCCAGTCTTGCGCGATTGCGCGCGGTGGGCGATCGAGACGAGCGCCTCTTTGGTGAAGCTCAGCTCGATGCCGTCCATCGCGAAGATCTTCTGATACTGGCGGACAAGTGCGTTGCGCGGCTCGGTGAGGATGCGGCGCAGCGCGAGCTCGTCGAGCGGGTCGAGCGTGACCACGATAGGGAGGCGGCCGATGAACTCGGGGATCAGGCCGAAGCGCAGCAAATCCTCGGGCAAAAGCGCCTGCAGCAAGCGGCTGGTCTTTTTCTCGCTTTTCGATTCGGGCATGGCGCGGAAGCCCAAGCTTTGACTTGCCACGCGTCCTTCGATCATGCGCTCCAACCCGTCGAACGCGCCGCCGCAGATAAACAAGACGTTGGTCGTGTCGATCTGGATGAACTCTTGGTGAGGGTGCTTGCGCCCGCCCTGCGGCGGAACGTTGGCGGTGGTGCCTTCCAAGATCTTGAGCAGCGCCTGCTGCACGCCCTCGCCTGACACGTCTCGTGTGATGGACGGATTCTCGCTCTTACGCGCGATTTTGTCGATCTCGTCGATGTAGACGATGCCCTTCTCGGCGCGCTTGACATCATAATCAGCGGCTTGAATGAGCTTGAGCAAGATGTTCTCGACGTCTTCACCGACGTAGCCGGCTTCCGTTAACGAGGTGGCGTCGGCCATGGCAAGCGGAACGTCGAGGATCTTCGCAAGCGTCTGCGCGAGATAGGTCTTGCCTGAGCCGGTGGGGCCGATGAGCAAAATATTGCTCTTGTGCAGCTCGACTTCGTCACTGCCGCCCGAGCCCTGCGATGAGTTGATGCGCTTGTAGTGGTTGTAGACCGCCACCGCGAGGCTTTTCTTGGCTCGCTCCTGTCCTATGACATATTGATTGAGGATGTGGTTGATCTCTTTGGGCTTGGGGATGTTGCGCAGGCGCAGATTCTCATCGACGTTTTTGTACAGCTCTTCTTCGATGATCTCATTGCACAGCTCGATGCACTCATCGCAGATGTAGACGCCCGGGCCGGCGATCAGTTTACGCACTTGCTCCTGCGATTTGCCGCAGAAGCTGCACTTCAATTGGCCTTTTTCATCCCCGAATCGGAACACGCTGCCTCAGGCTTTCTCGTCGGCGGTTTTACACGCCTCGGCGCAGATCAGTTGGGCACGGCTTTAGGGGCATTCGGCGATTCGCGCGCCGTGCGGCTGATGACTTGATCGCAGAGTCCGTAGGCGACCGCTTCGGGCGCCGTCAAGTAGTAGTCGCGGTCCATGTCGCGCTCGATTCTCTCCACTGTTTGACCGGTCGTCTCGACGTAGATGTTGGCCAAAAGCCGTCGCGTGTTGATCAGGTCGCGGGCGTAGATCTCGAGGTCGGTGGCTTGCCCGCCCACTTGCGAGATCCACGGCTGATGGATGAGAATCTTCGAGTACGGGAGCGCAAATCGCTTTCCCTTGGCGCCGCCGGTGAGCAGAATGGATGCGGCGCTCGCCGCCAAGCCGGCGCAAAACGTCGCGACGTCGGGCTTCACGAGCTGCATGGTGTCGAAAATTGCAAGCCCGGCGGTCACGCTGCCGCCGGGGCTGTTGATATACATCTCGATGTCTTTATCGGCATCTTCCTTTTCCAGGAACAACAGCTGCGCGATGACGAGATTCGCCATACCGTCGTCGATGCCGCCGCCCACGAAGACGATGCGCTCCTTGAGCAAGCGCGAAAAGATATCGTAGGCGCGCTCCCCGCGGGCCGTCTGTTCGACGACCATTGGTACCAAATGTCCCATTACAACCCTCTACGTTTCAACGCGGTCATGTCGCGAGCGCTTCCGCCGCTGGGGCAGCTGCCGGCACGTCTGTGACTTCGGCTTGGCTCACCAGAAAATCGAGCGTCTTGCCTTGACGGACGGTGTCGACGATAGCACCGAAGCCCGTGCTCTTGCGCAGGATGTCGATCATCTGGTCCCTCGACTTGTCGTAGGCTCGCGCCAGCTTGTCCAGCTCGCGCTCAATCTCTGCGGTCGTCACGTCGATATTCTCCTGTTTTGCGATTTCGTCGAGCAGCAAGGCGGTCTTGACGCGACGCTCGGCTTCCGCGCGATACTCGTCCTGCAGCTGCGCCTCATCGACGCCTTTGGCGGCCAAGTACTCCTCCCAAGGCCGGTCGATGCGCGCCATATAGGCTTTGGCATCCGCCACGAGGTTGTGCACCTCGCGGTTGACGAGCACGTCCGGCAGCGGGAAGTCGTTTCGTTCCAGCAGCGCATCCAGCACGTGCTTTTGCACCGCTTCGCGGTTGCGAGATTCGGCGACGGCCTCTAAGCGGCGGCGAACGTCGGCGCGCAAGGTTGCGACGGAATCATGATCGGAGATCTGCCGCACGAAATCGTCGTCCAAGTCCGGAAGAACGGCCTGCTTTATCTCGTGGATCATCACATCGAAGAGCGCTTGTTTTCCGGCGAGCTGCGGGTTGCGGTGCTCCGTTGCAAACGTGATCGTGACCTTGCGGCTCTCGCCTCGCACCGCGCCGACCAGTTGTTCTGCGAAGCCATCCAGCAAACGGCCGGGCGCGACTTCGGTCGTCTGCTGCTCGGCGTGGCCGCCTTCGAAGGGCTGCCCGTCGACGCTTGCGGTATAATCCATCGTGACATGATCGCCGAGCTGAACCGGCCTGTCATCCACGGGCTCGAGCGCCGCCGCTTTTTTGCGCAGCGAGTCGATGCTGTGCTCGACGTCCTCATCCGTCACGACCGTGGGGATGCCGAGGACGGGGATGCCGCGGTAGTCCGCAAGCGCTATCTCAGGGCGGACCGCGACCGTCGCCTTGATGCGCACGCCTTGGTCTGCTTCCGAACGGTCCAAATCGAAATGGGGACGGTCGACGGGCTCGAGGCGGTGCTCTTTGACGGCCTTGGCGTATACCTCAGGCACGAGGTCCTCGAGCGCTTGATGGTCGATCGTCGCCTTGCCGACTTGCTGTTCGAAGATGCGCCGCGGCACGTGACCGGGCCGAAATCCTGGAAGGCGATACCGCGTGGCGAGTTTGCGAAAAGCCCGGTCCTGTGCGCTTGCGAAATCGGCTGGCGAGACTTGGATCTCAAGCTCGACCTCGGTGGGCGCGAGCTTGTGAACGGACGTGGTCACAAAGGGATGAAACGGCAGCTATGCATGTGAGCTATTCGGCTTTCGCTTGCTTCCGAGCCTCTCCTTTGGTATCAGCATGGAGCGCGGGTCTGTGCCCGCTGCAACGCTTTGAGGGCAGGAAGTCCTGCTGCAAATGCATCGTTGTGTGACCGGCGTCAGATGCGGATCGGACCGCGGCGTCGCAGTTGGAGCGGAAGACGAGATTCGAACTCGCGACCCTCGCCTTGGCAAGGCGATGCTCTACCGCTGAGCTACTTCCGCGCGGCGAACGATGCCGTTTCTTATCCGCACCACGACTTTTCCTTGTGCGGGGAAAGCACAGCTTCGGAGCAGAAAAGCGGCGCATGAGCGATACCGCGTTGGTGCTGACCTTGTTGACTGTTGGCGGCGCGATCTACCTGATCAGCTTCTTGTGGATCGCGACCGTCGGCGCCCGCGAATCGCATGCAAACGAACCGCCTCCGCACGCCGGAGAGCCGTCGCGCCACCACTAGGGCTGCGCACGCTACAGCATTTGGCGGCGCGTCAACGCTGGCCCGCGGCGCGAGGAGTGGGCATGCTCTCGTCCAGCCGGTCAATCCTCAATATCCGGTAGTAGGCGACTGCACCGGCCCAGGTAAGCAAAAGCAACAGCACGATAACAGAGCCCAGGTTGGCGAGCTGGATCGAGCCGATGGCCTGCCACACAGAGCCGCGCGCGCCCGTTTCTTGAATCGCCACTTGAGCGATCTCGACGCCTCCGACCACCAAGGCCACGATCACAGAGACAAACGTGATAATCATGTTGTAGTACAGCTTTCGCATCGGACGGACGTATGCCCATCCATAAGCGCCCAGCATGGCGACGCCGTCGGTGGTGTCGGCCAACGACATGCCGGCGACGAAGAGCAAGGGCAAGAGCAAGATGAGATATGTCGGCATTCCATGGGGACCGAGCGCCGTCGCAGCGGTGATGCCCAAGATGCCGACCTCACTGGCCGTGTCGAAACCTAAGCCGAACATCAAACCGATCGCATACATATGCGACGATCGCCGCACCAGCCTCAACATGGGCCTGAGAAGACGCGCGAGCAGCCCCCGGTTATCCAGGTAGTCTTCGAGTTTGGCCTGATCCACAGCCGTGCCGCGCAGACGGGCGCGCCATGTGCGGAAGATGTCTCGCAGGATCAGCGCGTTCACCGCCGCGATCGCAACGAGGAAGATGCCGGACACCGCCGTGCCGACGACCGCTCCGACGGACTGCATGGACGGCAGGTCTTTTTGGACCAAGGCGGCCGACAGCACGATCAGGACCGACAAACCGAACACGACCGTGGAGTGCCCGAGCGAGAAGAACAATCCGACGCCGACAGGTCTTTGCCCGTCTTGCATGAGCTTGCGCGTCGTGTTGTCGATGGCCGCGATGTGATCGGGATCGACCGCGTGTCGCAAGCCGAAGCCATATGCGACTGCCGCCAGTCCTAAGAACAGCGGGTAGTGTGCTGCCGCCGTCAGAGCGCCGGCCCATACCAGCAGATTGAAGCCGATCAGCAGCGCGTAGATAAGGGTGAGGCGGCGGCGCAAATCGGTCGGCGCTTGCCGCCACAACGTCAACATGCGATCGAGAATGGGGCCTGCCTCCGCGAGTGTGGCCTTCCGGCTGGCGCCGCGCGGCGTCCTTCTGCCGCTCACTGCGTTTGGCCGGCGGAAAGGCGTGAAAAAGGGAACAGGTGGCAGAACAAGAGGTGGAGCGAGGCGCCCCCACCGAGTTTCAGCGACTAGGCGCTGAGTTCTTCGGCACGTTTTTGTTGACGCTCGTTGCGGCGGGGGCGGACATCATCGATGCGAAAAGCGGCGGGGAAATCGGCCACACGGCTCGGTACTTCGCGCCGGGGCTCTTGTATTCAGCGACCCAGGACAACAAGATCAAGTTCAAGGGCGTCGGTCCGCGCAAAGAAGCGCTGCGAGCGATTCAGGCAGGATTGAAGAAATTCAAGAAGGGCCGCAAGAAGTAGCCGCTGGGCAAGAGAGGACTCGAACCTCCACGGGTCGCCCCACCGGATTCTAAGTCCGGCGCGTCTGCCAGTTCCGCCACATGCCCGGAGCAGGCCACCCTGAGGTATTTCCCGCCAGCGACCTTTTCACCCAGCCAAGATCAACCTCAATGTTGCGGAGCGAGCCTTGCGGGGCCGCTATCTTGAAAACAGCGCTTTCGCCAGTGACGGCTAATATGTGCGGCCGAACGAGGATCACGAATATGAATCCTATCAAGATCCGTTGGACCACTCGGGCCGTCTTCATCACAGGCGTGGCCGCGTTGATGCTGTCCTGTGCGCCCGCTGTCCGGGAAAACAAGTCGCCCTCTGTGTCTCACAGCAACTCGATGCAAGCGCTGAGCCGGGCAAGCGCTTTAAGCCTCGAAACCGCCGCACCGGCTGAAAGCAATCCGCCTGGAGATATTCCGGACAAGCAAGCATTTGTTCGGTATACGTCGCGGAGGGGCCACTATGCGGTGGACGCTCCGGAGGGCTGGTCGCGCACGATCGCAGGTGCCAGCGTCGAATTCCGAGACAAGTACGACGGCGAGAGCGTCCGATTGATGCTCGCCCCGCGCGGCAGCCTAAGCGCGAACGCTGTTGCGTCCATCCAACGTGGCAGCCATGCCGCGCACGTCGGTCGAATTACGACCACTCGGGCGGGCGGTCGAAGTCAGACGTTGATCTTTTTCGTATCGAACTCCGACGCGAATCCCGTGACCGGAAAAAGGGTACGGCTCGACAATGAGGCGGTTGTGTATTTAAGAGGAAATCGCGCTGCGATGCTCACGCTGTGGGCGCCGTCGGGATCAGACAACACCGATCAATGGAATCGCATCGTGAGCAGTTTCCGATGGCTTTGAGCCGTGATACCGGTCGCGGGCTGAAACGAATGCCGGACGTGCCTGTCGTCGAAGCAATGGAGTTGTACCGGTTCTACCATTCGGGAGATGAGGAAACGTTCGCGCTGCGCGGCGTCAGCTTGACCGTCCAGCCGGGTCAGACGGTGGCGGTCGTGGGCCCATCCGGCAGCGGCAAGTCCACCCTGCTGGCCTGCCTCGCGGGTCTAGACGAGCCGGACGGGGGGTACGTCAATATCCAGGGTCGCCGATTGACGCGGCGTTCGGAATCAGCACGCGCCCGGCTGCGGTCGTCGACGATCGGCATCCTCATGCAATCCGGCAATCTGCTCGAGCACCTTTCCGTGGAAGACAACGTTCGTCTGAGGATCCGGCTTGCGGGCGCCACGGACGACGCGAACCGTCGCGTCGCGCTGCTGCGATCCGTCGGATTGGATCATCGTCGCACGGCCTATCCTGCTCGACTGTCGGGGGGAGAATCGGCGCGCGCCGGGCTCGCGGTAGCGCTCGCCCTGACTCCCGCTCTTCTCCTTGCTGACGAACCTACGGGCGAAGTGGACGCGGACACCGAGAAGCACATCATGGTGCTCTTGGAGCGTCGCCGCAAGGAAGGAGCCGCTACGATACTTGCGACGCATAGCGAGGCGTTGGCGGCATGGGCCGACATCGTCGTTCGCCTGGTCGATGGGAAGATCGCCCGTGACTGAACCGCTTTTTATTGCCTGCAACCTGCGCAAGACGTACTCGCAAGGTGAGTCTGTCACGCCGGTACTGCAAGACATAAGCTGCACCATCATGCCGGGCGCGCGCATTGCCGTGCAGGGTCCGTCGGGAAGCGGTAAGTCGACGCTCCTTCATATCATGGCAGGGTTGGACGGGCCATCCTCCGGTTCCATCACCTGGCCGAGCTTCGGAGCGCGCGATTCGCTGCGGCCATCGAAAGTGGCAATGGCCTTTCAAACCCCGAGTCTCATCGCTCCGCTCAGCGTCGTCGAAAACATCGCTTTGCCGCTGCTGCTCTGTGGAGCGTCGGACGCAACCGCCCGTACAGCGGCGCTGAAGTGGCTTGCGCGCCTTCAGCTGGACGACACTGCCGAGAAACTGCCCCAAGAACTTTCCGGTGGCCAGGGACAGCGGGTGGCAATCGCTCGCGCCATGTCCGCAGAGCCGGCCCTCGTCTTGCTGGATGAACCAACCGGACAGATGGATCGTGCAACGGCGGAGCTGCTTTTCGACGTTCTGCTGCGGCTGCTCGACGCCGGCGAGGCGGCGCTCGTGCTGGCCACGCACGATTCCGCGCTCGCAGCCCGAATGCGCGATGTCTGGCAGCTCAAGCACGGCCACCTCACGCGCTGATCGTGGTCGCCCTGCTCTGGCTCAGAGGCTTGCTGCTTCGCCGGACCGCGAGAATAATGGGAAGCATCGCGGGCGTGACGCTTTCGGTCGCCCTCATGCTGGCTTTGGGTTCGTTCATCTCATCCAGCGAGGCTGGCATGACCCGCAGCGCCGTCAGCTCGGTACCCGTCGATTGGCAGGTGCAAACGGTCTCACAGACGGACGCGACACGTGCCGTCCAAGCGCACGCAAGCGCCGTGGAGCGCGTGCTGTACGCGAAAATAACTTCGTTGTCAGCTCAAAGCGGCGGGGCTGTCCAAACGACAAGCGCCGGCGTTGCCGTCGGTCTCAATGCGGCCTATCAGCGCACGTTCCCCACGCAGATCAGGCTGCTCATCGGGAACCCCGGCGGTGTCTTGCTCGCCCAACAGACAGCAGCCAATCTTCATGCGAACGTCGGAGACAAGGTCAGCATCGGCCGCCTCGGTCTTTCGCCGGTATCGGTCGTGGTCAACGGCGTGGTCGACATGCCAAACTCCGACTCGTTTTTCCAACAAGTCGGCGGCCCGCCGGCCGCTGCGCCGCCGGCTCCGCCGGACAACGTGATACTTCTGCCCACGGTGGTCTGGCACGCCGTGTTCGACCGTCAGGCCATAGTGCACCCGGATTCGGTCAAAGTGCAGCTGCACGTCCGCCTGGCACACCAGCTATCGAATGATCCTGCAGCAGCGTACGCTCAGGTCCATTCTCTTGCGAACAACGTCGAAGCACGCCTGGCAGGCACCGCTGCCATCGCTGACAACCTCGGAACGCGGCTGCTGGCGGTGCGCTCCGACTCGCTGTACGCGCGCGTTCTTTTTCTCTTCTTGGGACTGCCGGGGGTCGTGCTCGCCGCGCTCATCACCGTGGCGCTGGCGGCATCCGGCGGTGACCGCAGGCGAGTCGAACAAGCAATCCTGCGCATGAGAGGCGCCACGGCAAGTGATGTCGCCGGTCTTGCGATCGCCGAGGCGCTCCTGGTCGCGACCGTCGGCATCGCTGCAGGCTTCGCCGTGGACGCGCTGGTCAAGGCGCTGCTGCAAAGCGTAGGCATGCTCGCGCTCTCGACGCCTCGCAGCGTGGCGATTTTCTCCGCCGGTGCCGGTTTTATCGTCGCTTTGTTCGCCATCCTGACGCCCGCCTGGCGCCAAGCCCGTGCGGCAACGGTGGCAGCCGCGCGCGCGACGCTGCCAACCCAGCGTGAAGCGCTTTGGTCGCGCATGTATTTGGACATCGTGCTGCTCGCGATCTCAGGGGTCGCCTTCTGGCAAGTGGCGGCCGCCGGGTATCAAATCGTCGTGGCGCCGGAGGGAATCCCCGAATCCTCGGTCGCCTATCAGGCGTTCATCGCACCGCTGTTCCTTTGGCTGGGTTCCGGACTGCTGCTGACTCGGCTCGGGCATGCCTGGTTGCGACGCAGCGCCCGCACGCTATCCGCACTGTTGAGACCTCTGGCTCGAGGACTCGCCGCCATAAATGCGGCCGCCATCGCGCGTCAGCGCCCGCGCATCGTAGCCGGAGTCATTCTGGCGGTGCTGGCGTTCTCGTTTGCGGCCTCCTCAGCCATCTTCAACACCAGGTATAATGAACAGTCCAGGGTCGACGCGGAGTTGACAAATGGATCCGACGTCACGCTGACCGGCCGAACAGCTTCGCCGCCGGGAAAAATGCTCAACCAGCTTGCGGCCATCCCGAACGTGATAGCGGCTCAGGGGATGCTGCATAGGTTCGCTTATGTGGGCAATGATTTGCAAGACTTGTACGGCATCGATCCCACGAGCGTCCGCGGCGTGACACGGATGTCGAATGCGTACTTCGGTTCCGGCAACGCCGCGCTGGCGCTTGCCCAGCTCGCGCAGAAGCCCGAGGGAATCTTGGTTTCAGAGGAAACGGTGAAAGACTACCAGCTGCATGAGGGTGACCGCCTGACCATCCGGTTGCAGTCGGCGAAGGATCACCGATATCATCAGGTGGGGTTCATCTTCCTCGGAGTCGTTCGCGAGTTTCCGACGGCGCCGCGGGACTCGTTTTTAGTCGCGAATTCGTCCTACGTCGCGCGCACCACCGGATCGCACGCCGCGGAAGTCGTCTTGCTGCGGGTCAACGGCGATGCCGCGAAAGTTGCAGCCCAAGCTCGCGAGATCGTTCGCGATCTGCCCGGGGTCAAGGCGACGGATATCGGGTCGACGCGGCGGCTGGTTTCATCGAGCCTCACAGCCATCGATTTGCGAGGGTTGTCGTTGATCGAGCTGTCATTCGCAGTCGCGTTGTTGGCCGCGGCGACAGGCGTCACGCTCCTGCTCGGCATCGCCGATAGGCGACGCATGTTCGTTATACTCTGGGCGCTCGGCGCGAAACCAGCGCAACTGGGCTCGTTCTTCCTGAGCGAAGGCGCACTGATTCTGTGCTGCGGAGCGCTGTTTGGCATCACGCTGGGCATCGGCATAGCCGCCATGCTCGTGAAGCTGCTGACGGGTGTGTTCGATCCGCCGCCGGAATCGCTCGCCATACCGTGGGGCTTTCTGATGTCGCTCCTTGTCGCAGGCACCGTGTCGACGGGCCTAGCGATCGCACTCGCCGATATCGCCACTCGACGGCCATCGAGCGCAGATCTTAAAGATCTATAGCCGTCGAACGATGCCCTCGACGAATGCTGGGACCACGTCACAGCTGTCCACGCGGCAGCAGTCCACGACATCTGCGGAAAAGCCCTGATCCGAGAGCAGCCGAGCGTGTGGACAGGCTTGCACCACAGAAAGCAAGTGTCGCGAGCATCCCTCATAGGCGGCGATCGCGACCAGCATGCCATCGCTGCAGCGAAGTGATCCGCCGGCGTATCCGCGCAGCTTCGCCGCGATCATGCCCGCGCACAGCAGATCTTCAATGCACATCTGGGCGTCGGCGCCTGCGCACACCACTGCCGCTTTCATGGATGGTCCTTCGTCCAGCGCGTTCGCCACTGCGCCCGCGTTGACGAACGCCCCGCAATATACGCGATGCGAACCGTTGACTTTGGCGGCGACGGCACAGAGCGCCCGCGTTCCGTTGGTCGTTGTGAGCACGACCTGTTTGTCCGCGACCAGCGCCGCCGTATATGCTGACGGCGAGTTTCCGGCATCGAACCCGGGCAACGGCCGATTCTCGCGTTCGCCGCCCAATACCAACCTGAGGCGATCCCCGCATTGGGCGAGGGCCAGTGCGTCTTCTACAGCGACCGTTGGGACGACCCCAACGGCACCGTTTTGCAGGGCCACTGCGATGGTTGTGGTGGCGCGCAAGACGTCGACGACCACGGCGGAGCTTTCGCGCAGGTCGGCCTCGGCTACAGCGTCGGCATGAAGCACGATGGAGACGTCTTCGACGATGGCGTTTCCCTCGGATAGTCAAAGCAGGAAAGCGCTGCCGGCGCGATCAGGGAGCGATTCGCGGAGAACTTGAGCGGAAGCTAGCCCTCGGGCCCGCGACGGACTTGCAAGAGATTGCGTACTGAACCGTCCGGCGACGCCAATCTGGCCAGCAGGTCGGCGGAACGCCATTCCTCGTCGCTGTCGACAACTCCATGCAACAGCATCGTATCGCCGTGCGCGTCGACCCAAATGGCCCGTTGCGAGAGGATTGGATCGGTCGCGATGGAGTGCTTCAACGTTCGCGAAGGCAGGGATGCTCGGGAGAGGGGAGCGGCCAGACGCCGGGCGGCGCCTCCGGCAACCCGACCGGCGATCGATGCTGCCGCGGCGACGGCGCGCGCAGCCCTGCCGCTTTCCCTAGCCGCGAGATTGCCCAAACGGCTTGCGTTTCGCGTTGCGCGGCGCTTGAGCTCGACTCGCGCCGGCCGCGGCGCGAAGGCGAGTCCCGCGATCAACCCCAAGCTCGCTGCGGCGAGAAACGCCCATGTGTGGCGAGATGACATATTCACCTACTCAAAGGGAGTATCGGGTTGCGTCGTGAGGGACTTGAACCCACAACCAACGGATTAAGAGTCCGCTGCTCTACCAATTGAGCTAACGACGCGCGGTCCGATCAAAGCGTTATGGTGTATGCATTCCCGTCGTTGTCGTTCTTGTGCTGGATCGTCGCATCGAGCGCGTTACAGCCAAATCTGCAGCCATCGCTTCAATATCAAGGCGTCAGTCAGTTCTTACGTCCCGCCTGGAGCGCCTGCAGCAACACGCCGTCAGCCTTCGTCGCGGCGTCGGCTTGCATACCGGCAGCACATGGCTGTACGTGTCCAACGTCATCGCCACGGTCGCATGACCGAGCCGCTCAGCGACCACCTTAGGGCTGATGCCTTGTCTGAGGAGATGCGTCGCGTGCGTGTGTCGCAGATCGTGGAAGCGCGTCTTGGGAAAGCCGCTGTCTTTGATGAGGGTCCGGTATGCCGCCGTCATCGCATCGGGATGCCAGGGCTTGCCGTCCGGCGCCGCACAGATAAGGTCGCCGTCTTGGTAGGCTGAGCCCAGCAGCAGCTTCTCTTTGACTTGGGCGATCCGATGACGCCGCAGCGCGTCGAGCGCGATCGACCCGAGGTCGATGCGTCGGCCCTTGCCGGCCTTCGGCGACTTGAACGCAAGACCGGTCACCTTCGTGTGCTCGAGCGACTGGCGGACCGCAAGCGTGCGAGCGTCTGCGTCCAGGTCTTGCCAGCGCAACCCGAGCAGCTCACCGCGGCGCATCCCTGTCGTAATGGCGAGCGTGATCGGCAGCTCGAGCCGCGTGCCCGCGAAGAAGTGGATGACCTGTGCCGCGTCGGCTTCGTCCAATGCGTTGACCTGGGAGCGCGCAGCTCGTGGCGCTGTCACCGCATCCACAGGGTTAGCCGTCAGCAGACGCCAGCGCACAGCCTGCTGCAGCGCCTCGCGCAGCACGCGATGATGCTGCAGGACGGTACGCGCGGCAAGCTTGCCGCCGTCGCGCCTGCGACCTGTCGCGCGGGATCTGGCGTAATAATCATCGACGTCGAGCGGTCGCAGCTTCTCGAGCACGTAGTGGCCGAGGTTCGGCTTGAGATGGACGTTGACGATCTCCGCATAGCGCTCGTGCGTCTTTGCGGCTAGGTCCGTCTTCGTGGCAAGCCAACGATCGAGCAGCTTGCCGACTGTCATACGATTAGGCTCGACGTTGGTTCCGCTTTGCCGCTTCTGCACGAGCTCGCTCTGCTTGCGCTGGGCGTCGCGAAAACTGCCGCGGATGGTGGTCCACGCTCGCCGACGCTTGCCGTTGGGACCACGGTCCAGCTCATAGACGATCGTCCACGGGCTGTTGCCTTTGCGTTTGAAGATACTGCCTTTCATGACTGCCGCTTTCTATCGTTTGGAACGATGGTTCGTTCGAGGTATTTAGTACGTGACAAGTTCCAGGCGTCCAATAGCTGTGCGCCATGGCCGAAGGTATTTGGATCTGCTGTTTGCGCCCACGGCTGCATGAAGCGCCACGCGGCGTCCATGCCGTCATCCGGCGGCGTTGACTGTGCGATCCTCGCAGCTGATCGTATGCGCTCATGGCCGCAATCCTTGGCCAGCCAGGTACTGCGATACAGCTCGCGAGCGCCAGGTGCGGTGACGACGTTATGCAGCAGCCGGGCTGCTTTGCTGGCTTGATCATCAACGTAACGCTTAGCGTCGATGTCGGCGGCCGCGCGAGGATGTGATGAAGGGCCGATTTCGCGATCGCTTGCCCACAGCGCCGCATACAGAATGACCGCGTGGTACGCAGGGGGGCCCAGACGGCTCTTGTGTGCCGGCGCCGGCTGTGCTGCCAGGTTGCCCAAGAACTGGATAAGCGCCGGATATCGGCCAGCCGCCCAGACAGCAACAGGTCCGCAAACATTGTCTGCGATGCCGATCTGGGTGGCGCGTTCCTGGAAGCACTCCCCGATGCGGAAAGCGACGTCAGCTGTCACCGTACGACGCCCTCCCAAGAATGCGGACACAGCCGCTCGCGGATAGGTGTACGGGTCATCCGGATCCGTCGCCATCAGCCTCGCAAGCCCCGTGGCGTTTAGCTTGTAATCGTCTATGCGCAGCTTTAGCCAGCTGGACCAGCGTGGGCGGACGTAGGCATCAAGCTCAGCCTTGCTTCTCATTGGACGCTTTCAATTCTATCATGACACCTAGAAAGGCGCAAATGCATTTGGTATAAGAGTTGCAATCCATGACGCTTTCGGGGAGAGATTATGACAAGACTTAGGCTTTGGCGCCAAACGGCCGGGTTGACTCAGCCGGAGGCCGCACTACACATCGGGGTAAGCGTTGTGGTCTATCGTTATCTCGAGAGCGGCAGGTGGCGCCCCAGCCCCCGCGTCGCCCAGCTGCTCGAAAACGCTCTGGGCGAGCCAGCAGATCGTCTTCTCAAGCCAGTGAAGGGACCCAAATTATGTGCGCCGATCGCAACGGCCGTCTAGCCGCCTGCATTGAGGCGCCGGTACCCGTCACCGAGGCCGGGCGGGCGACCTCCGTTCACAACGCGGAAGCGTTGCCGGCGATCCTGACTGTTGATGAAGCGCGTCGCCTCTTGCGGGTGTCACGCGATCGGCTGTACCGATCGATCGCAGCCGGCGAATTGCCTGTGCTTCGCCTCGGTCGCGTCATCCGGATCGCTCGAGACCCATTGTTGAAAATGATGAACAGCTTGCCGAAAGGCTAAGCGCTTAAAACGATGGCCGCCCAGCGTTGAAGCGCCGGCGGCCGTGGATTGGAAGGGCTCTCTCTTATGAAATCAATTCAGCGCCCAGGCGCCCATTCCCCCGAGGCGTACAAGGCCCGACTCGAAGCCGCGCGAGCCGTCGGCGTGTGCTACAGGCGCTGCCGTGAGCGTATCGGTCGGCTCGAACGCCAAGCTGAGGGCATCGCAGCTGCAGTAAGGCTTCTTCGAAAAGACGAGCGGACGCGGTCATGGTGAGTGCGGAACTTCATGCGCTCGAGGAGTGGTTTGATCGGTTCGAGCGCGCACTGCGTGTATCGGTCGAGGTTCAAGCGCAGGCGCCTGATGATCTGCGAGCCCTCGGCATCCCCACGCCCGACCTGCGATGGCATCAGGCGCGCGAGTACCTTCACGAGCTCACAGTGCTTGGCCGCAATGAACGCGAGTCGGCGTTTCTTGAGCTGATGATCCTAGCCCACGTCAAGATCGCATGGTGGCGCGCCGGTAGGCCCGGCTTTAGCCCAGGCCAAGACTTGTTAGAGGATGCCTTATTGTGGGCGAAACGGAGTTTCAATCAGCCGCGGACACCAACAGTGTGAGCCGAATATCTGACACAATCGACCAGATCACGAAGCATTCTCATACCAACGGCATCCCCAGCGCCGCGGTGAACGGAGCGGAGCTGCTCTCAAGCGTTGCCGGCTACCTCAATCGGTTTGTCCGCATGCCGGCCGGCGCCAGCGATGCGTTCGCAGCGTTCGTGACGCACACGCACCTCGCGCCGCGCCTGGACATCGTCGCGTACGTCCACATCTTCTCAGCTGAGAAACAGTGCGGCAAGACGGTTCTGATGGATTCTGCCAAACCGCTGTGCGCCAACTCGCTCAACGCCGGCGATGCGAGCGTGGCCGCGATCGCGCGGTCGCTTGCCAAACCCAGGACGGTATTCATCGACGAGCTGGATGCTCTGTTGAAGGGCGACAAGGAACGGGCTGAAGTGTTGCGCGGGATCCTCAATCAAGGCTACAAGAAAGGCGGCACGTACCTTCGATGCGAGCCGCCAAAGTACGAGGCCGTCGAATTCCCGATCTTCGGGCCTAAGGTCTTCGCGGGCATCGGTCGCCGAAGTCTGCCGGACACCCTACGCGATCGGTCCGTTCCGATTGCCCTCGAGAAGATCATGCCCGAGGATGTCATAGAGCCGCTGTTCGAGCGCCGCGTGCTGGGCGCTGCCATCGCGCTGCACGATCGCACGAAGGCGTGGGCCGAGCATAACGGCGACCGGATCGTCGCCCGCATAGACGAGCTGTACCAAGAGCGCAGATCCGAGCCCGTACTGTCGCGGCTGTCGCCTCGCGCCTTCGAGATATGGGTTGCCCTGGTCGCCATCTGCGACGCCGCCGGCGCAGACTGGCCGGCTCGGATCCGTATCGCCGCCGAGTCCCTGATGCTGGGTGAGGACGTCGAGGACCGCTCGCAAAAAGAACGCCTGCTCTCCAACGTCTACAGCGTCTTTGAGGGCCAAGATGTCACTGAGCTGCCCGGCGTAGATCCGCAGACTGTCGAGCGGATCCAGTCTGTCGAGTTGGCTCATAGGCTCAATGCGAACGAAGAGTGGGAATGGGCCGACTGGAGCCGCAGAGACAAGGACCGAGGAATCAAGCCGCGTCAGATCGCCACCCTTCTCAAAGAGTTCCGCATCCGCCCAAAGACGATTCGGGAGGGCGACGAGGTCTTCAAGGGTTACGAGCGCGGGCAGTTCGAGAACGTGTGGAAGGCCTACCGTGTCACCGCTGTTGCCTCTCCCCCCCATGCAGATCAGTTACATCGGTTACAACCTGATAACATGCGGGTTTGACCCCTATTTCCAATCGGTTACAAACAGGCGATGTAACCGATGTGCAAACGGGTTCAAACACTGATGAAATGGACGATGTAACCGATGTAACCGATAAATCGCCGGGGTTTGGGGATGAGGCCCCCTTTGAGGCCGATCCGACAGACTTGGAGGCCGGCCGGTATGAGTATGGCCGGGACGATGTCTCTTGAGGCGACACATAAAACCCACCGCCTTTCACAAGTCCCAGCTTAGCTGGACGCTCTTGTCTCAATCGCTGTCGAGCTCACTCGTGGGTGTGAACGTAGAGCGGCTTCGAACAGCTGTCCAAGATTCCGTAGGCCGGGGCCGCAAGGGTAGATTGCTCTTTGCGCTGGCGCTGAAGCTGGCCAATCACTACCAGCGCCAGCCGGAGGCCGAGCTCTTCCCGGCCGCGGCACTCGAGCTCGCCGCAGATGCCGCGACGCGCGGCGGGTACCGCCACGGGAAGACACCGCCGACTACAACCGCCCGGCTGGCGCTAGCGAACTCCAAGGTCGCTCTCTTCTTCCCCCATGCCCTCAAGCTCGCCGGGCTGTCCGAGCAGCAGATCCAAAGCTCGAAGGCAGCGCTGTACCCGACCGTCGCCGGATCCTGGAGCGCATGAGCTGAGCCGAAACTTCGACCAGCGGATCGCTAGAGGGAAGCTTCGCAAGACCGACCGCTGGCAGATTTGGAAGGCCGAAAAAATCCAAAAGCTGGAGGCTCAGTTCGGCGTCGGGCTTAGGCGCAATCGTGAGCGCGCGTTCCTGCGCGCTTTCATGGCGGTGCACGCGCGCCGGCTGCAAGAAGCACCGGCCATCGAGATGCCGCGCACCGAGGCGAAGCAGCTCGCTGAGAAGGCGGTCGAGATCGCCGGCTACAAGCGCCCGGGCGCCGGCATACGGCTGATGAAGCTCCCCCGGATCCAGGCCGCGATGGGTGACGCCTTCACCCGAGTCGGCGCATCGATCGAGGATGCGGTCGGAGTCATCATTGAAATCGCGCATGATGAGACTGTCGATCCTGGCGTCCGTCTGTCGGCCGCATTGCTACGCTTCCGCCTCACGACGGGCCTGGCGCCGACGTGATCGCAGACGGTTACAACGCACGCTCGAGCTGACAGGTTTTTTGATGACGCGGTGTTCGAAAAAACGCCGGCGCCTCTACCAACCAAGGGTCAGGATCTGTAAGTCCCATCCGCACTAGGGCGTCATCGGCGGCGTTCGTTGACCACCGCAGCCGCGGCAGCCGCGCAGATGACCGCGAGACTTTCCATCCTTGCTTGCATGCGCCACGTGCCGCAAATGCCGCCCCTGCCAAAACCACGGCAGCCCGTGTAAACGGAGCTTGCATCCTCGCGGCCTAAGAGATGCGCGTATATCAGCGCGAGCAGCGCTATGGCCATCAGTGCGATGACCCACCGGATCGTGACCTTATCCATCAGGGTTTAGGGACGGGCTCTTGCGTGCTTTGTACCGGCTTGTCTTTGGCGTGGATGCGATCGTAGATATAAGGGCCTACGATCACGCCGTAAAGCACGACCAACAGGAACAAAAAACCGCTCTGCCCTACTGTCATTGTCCGCTCGGCGGCGTTTCGCCAGCGCAGGCGGAATCAACTGCCGCTCGGGCGAGCCTGGGAATCTGGATGGCGCCACGATTTTCTATTGCGTGCGCGCCTGGGTGTGGAAGAAAGTCAGAGGAACGTTGCAGCCACGTAGATGTGAGAAGCGCGATACGTGGCGGAAATGGCGCGGCGTCGCCGCTTCATGACGTGGGTACCCCACCCCAATATCTTACAGGTCTGGAGCTGACCCGATTCGGTGGAGAGTTTTTGGTTGGACATCACGCCGCGTGACGCATCTGACGTTCGAACTCGGCGGGTGAGATCGAGCCGATCGAGGTGTGCCGGCGCTGTGAGTTGTAGAAGCCTTCGATGTAGTCGAAAACGGCGAGCTTGGCTTCGCGCTGATCTTTGAACCGATGCCGGTCGAGCAGCTCGCATTCGAGGGTCGCGTTGAAGCTCTCGCACATCGCGTTGTCGTAGCAGTCGCCGACCGAGCCCATCGAAGGACGCACGCCGGCTTGTTGGCAGCGCCTTCCAAAGGCAATCGACGTGTACTGGCACCCCTGATCAGAGTGGTGGATCACGTTGACCGGTTTGCGCCGATACAGCGCCATCTCCAGCGCATCCAGCACGAGCTCGGTGCGCAAATGCGTCGCCATCGCCCAACCCACCACCCGGCGGCTGAACACGTCGAGCACGATCGCCACGAACAAGAAGCCTGCCCAGGTCGGCACGTAGGTGATGTCCGCCACCCAGAGTTGATTGGGCGCGCTTGCCACGAACTTGCGATCAACCAGATCTGGTGCCGGCCGTGCATCGACGTCGCGCACGGTCGTCGTGAAGCCCTTGCGCCGGCTAGCCCCGTGGATATGGCGTTCGCGCATCAATCGCGCCACTCGCTTGCCGCTGGCGTGTACGCCTTCATCGCGCAGATCCTCGTGCAAGCGCGGTCGGCCATAGGTCTGTCGCGATTTGCGAAACAGCATCTCGAGGCGATCGCCAAGCAGCACATCTGCTAGCTTGCGCTTACAGGGCAGCCGTTTGCGCCACGCATAGTAGCCGCTGGTCGAGACGCCCAGCACGCGGCATTGCGTAGTGACCGGCCACAAGGCTTGGTGCGCTCTTACGAATTCGAAGACTTTGGTGGAATCGAATCGGTCTCGCGTGCGAACCAAGCCGCGGCTTTTTTTAAGATATCTCGCTCGGTCTCGAGCTGGCGAACCTGCTTGCGCAGCTTCACGATCTCGCCGTGCTCGACGCTCGTCAGGCCATCGCTGCGACGACCGGTGTCGAGATCGTCTTGCCTAAGCCAGTTCACAATCGTCTGCCGAGAGAGCTTGAAATCGCGAGCGACTTGCGTGGCGTTCTTGCCTGACCGGATCAATTCCAAAACTTGTTGACGGAATTCAGGCGGATAGGACCGTACTAACTTGGTCATGGTGGACCCTTTCTCCGCAAATGCGGAAGTGTCCACTAAACCGGGTCAGCTCCACATTGCTGGAGGGGAGTTTGTAGCGACCAACAGCAGCGGGCAGTGGAAGATAATCTTCGGCGCTGGTGGTGTGTTCACCGCGGCCGAGCTAACGAGCTATGGGATACCATCCCAAACCGCCAGCGCTTTGGTCGCTGGAATGACTCCGCCGGCGCCAACACCGACGCCAACGTCGAACCCCACGCCTACCCCCGATAAATCCGTTCCCAACATTTGCCCGCCGCGATGCGCACCATCGACCGCTGCACCAACGCCTCCGCCAGGATAGACCGTTAAGGTCGCTATGCTTATCGCGCATCAGTCTTTACTGCCGTTGCGTTCTATCTCTTGCGAACTCATGGAGCAGACTTAGTTAGTCCATATTTCAAGCTCAGATCAGCGTTATCACCAACGAAGAAAAGTTCGCGTGTATCTAGGTGAGCTTCCCACTGCCACCCGGCTCCTTTGGTGTTACAATAGCAGACCAGATATGTGTGCTTGCTCGTGTGTTTCAGCGCTTTTAAATAGTTATCTTGATCTAGCATAGCTTCAATCTTTTTGAAAGCGCTCTTTGGGTTCGGCGTGGCCATCCTGATTTCACCGCGCGCCCAATCGGCCTTCCATTCATTTGTTGGCTTTTCGTTTTTGATGCCGACTAGGTACTGGCGGTCCCCTTTTTCGCGTACAAGGTCGACGGCTCGTACCTTTTCTGAATCTAGGTCATCAGGCGAATCAATCAGGTAAGCTAGGGCGTTCGTCGGCGCTGGGCTTGGGGTCGGGTTCGTCACGCAAGGCAGATTACATGACGCGCCACTCAGCCGGTCAACACGCATTACAGTTCCGCCGGCTAGATGAAAGTATTGATAGCGAAATAAGAGCTGGTAGCAGACTGCAAAAACAACAAGTGCCAAGATCGCGACGAAATAGCGATTCAAGCCTTTTTTCCTTCATAAATGCGAAGCCGTCGTACTAAGCAGTGGTCGGAGCACTTCCGAGCCGACCAAGCCCATTGACGATATGCCGGCTCGCCCCTCCGTCATTACATCGAGACTTCTGTGCAGATGTTTAGTACTTGTGCAGACATCGTAGCGGGGAGTGGAAAGTGGACGTCCAGCCTAAGTGCAGGACGCGCAGAACGACGTCGCTACCTTCATATTACTTCTATCGGGTTGTGTCTCTCACTCATGAAGATGCGAAACCAAGGTCAAAGTGCGCCATACCTCGCGCGCAGCTGCATGATCTTGTCGTACAGCCGCTTTTGGGTTGCCGTATCACCGCGCTTCATCGCCTTGTGGATGCGCATGCGGATGAGTGCTTCTTGGCCGGCCATACGCTTCGCGTCGCGCGGCGCGGGCCTCGAGTACGAGAACGATCCCAAGCCCCAGGCTGCCAGAGTCTCGGGATCCTTGATGCCATGCGCGATTGTGCGCTCGGCAGGCAGCAGCGTCTCAAGCGCCTGATTGCCGGCCTGCAGCGCTTGTCGCCCGAGCGGCGCGTCCTTGTCGTAGAGCTGCCAGATGTTGGGCGCCCTGGATAGACACCCTCACCGTGGCTGGCGCCGTGCCCAAGTTCAGTGCCACTCTCCTTGCCGACCAGCTGAAGCATCGGATTCAAGTGGCCGCCAACATAATCTATTGCGCGCTTGCGATCAAGCAGCGCGGCCGTCACCGTTTGCGGCAGCGGCAACGTGGCGAAGAAGTTCTGCTTGCCCTTGCGCGGGATCTCAAGCGTGAACGGATTGCTCGTGCCGGCCGTGCCCATGACTTCGTTCGTGCGATGCACCGCGCGCTCAGGCGCGATCGTGAGACCGGGTTTGAGCAGTCCCATCTTCGCCCAGAACGGCACGGCCGTCTTCATCCATGGGTAGAAGAAAAAGACCTTGGTAGCCATCTGCTCTGCCTTGGAGATGTTCGAGTAATCTCCGAACGCTTTGCGCACGCGCGCTGCAGCTTCATAGCGATCCATGCCCGAATCGACAAAGTGCTTCCGAAGCGCGACTGAGTAGCGCTTCTCGATGACGTCGAATACGAGGTCTTGATTGCGCTGCCACCACGGAGAGACCGTGCGCGATACTTTGCCGCCGAAGGTCAGGGTGTTGACCTTCTTCGGGTACTGCGCCTACCATGGGATGCAAATCGAGAAGAACGTCTTCCGGTCCAGCGGCTCGCACAGCGCCCGCGCGACGACGACCAGCACGGATGTGACCGAGTCTTCCATCCCAAAGCCGCACCAGCGGCACGTGAAGCGATCCCGCCGCAGCACCATGCGCCGCAGCTGCGAGGCGTGGATCCGATGTTGGCGTCGCTCTTGGCGCCGCCTGAGAAGATGCGCCCTAAGAGCTTGGCGAGGTCGACATCGCGTCGGACGCGGATGTCAGAGCTCTCCTAGCGCGCGCTCGATTCGGTGAAATGACAGGGGTCAAGCTTGAGAAGCCGAACTCAGAACAATGTCGACTGGGGGTGCCTCCAGTGGCATAAACGCTTAACTTCGCGCCGGGTGGTCGGCGTAGGAAAGGCAGAAATAGCATGGCAACGTCGTTGCGCACGCGTCCAATGTCTATGACGGGCGTGCAGCATTTCATTAACCGCGCGTATGGTGAGAGCGCGGCCTATCAATGGGTCAGAGAAGCCTACATCAACGCCGACGAGGCTCAAGCCACGACGGTTTATTTTGGTGTGGAATGGCAAGCTGCTAGATCAAAGGGGGTATACAGACGCCTCATCGCCGATAACGGCATTTCCATTGCATCAGATGAGTTGCCCAAATTCTTCAACACCTTCGGCGGCAGTGGCAAGCCCATTGGTGATGTTCACGAGAATTTTGGCGTCGGCTTCAAAACGTCGGTACTCCCGTGGAATACCTATGGTGTAGCGGTTATAGCATATCAAGACGGCGAAGCGGCGATGATTTGGGTGCATCGCGATCCTAAAACTGGTGAGTATGGCCTGCGTATCGAGGAAGTCCTCGATGAAAACGGTGAGATTTCACTCGAGAGCGTGTACGAACCCTATGATGATCCGGAGCACGGATGCAATTGGGCGGAAGTGTGGCCGTGGCCGGACAAACCGCGCCAAGGTGTCGTCATCGTGCTAATGGGCGATGGGCCAGATTCGGACACGTTCCTGGGCGATGTGACACGCGAGGAAGGTAAGATCGACGCGATCCCCCGTTTCTTGAACGGGCGCATTTGGCAGATTCCGGACAATCATCAAGTTACGGCGCTGGATTTCAAACGCATGGAAAAGACCGAGTGGGGAGTAGGCGACTCGCAATACGGACCCGAGGGCGCGCGTCGTTGGCAGAACCGTAACATCTATGGACAAAAATACTATCTGGAAAAAGTCGACGAACACGTCGATAGCGGCGTCGTTGAAGTGGACGGTGGTCGCGCCAAGATTCTTTGGTATCTTCACCCTGAAGGAACCACAGAATACGTAACGGTTGCTCATCAAACGGGTTTCGTCGCGACGCTCTACAAAAACGAGTTGTACGATCGCAGTACGCATCATGCCGCGTTCTGGCCCTTTGGAGTCACGGAGCCGCTCGTTCGAAAACGGGTGTCTCTGATAGTTGTTCCTACCGAGTTCGATAAACAGGCGGGTTATGGTGCTTATCCTAATTCCACACGTTCGACCTTGTTGTATGCAGATGGCGCTGCGCGCGCAGGTGATTTACCGATCCGAGAGTGGGCCAGTGAATTTGCGGATAAGATGCCCCAAGAGATCATCGATGGCATACGGGCGCAGCGAGCGAAGCAATCCGGCACAATTACCGACGAGGCTTGGCGCAAGAAGCTTGCTGACCGGTTTGGAGCTCGCTGGAGAAGTCCGCGTCTAAGAGTCTCCATTGACGGTAGTATCCGCGGAATCGTGGTGCAAAGTGGAGACCAACCCAGAACAGTACGAACCAAGCTGAAGATCAAGCGTCGCAGAGGCAGAAGCCGTACACGCACGGGGCTCGGCGGAATCCCAGCGATTGGGGTGGCCGATCCTGAGGGCGACGTCAAGTTAAAACAGCGCAAGGTGGGGGTTGCGTTGCCCGAGTTCGATCTACGTCGGTCGGATTCGTTTTCGCCCGGAATGCTTGCGTTATGGAGCCCAAAGGAGCCTGGCTATCCAAACGGCTGCGTCTTAATCAATGCGGACCATCCTGTGATCTCGGAAGAAATCTTGGAATGGCAGAAACAATATCCGCAAGCCCACGCCGACGTCGTAGCTAAGGAAGTCGCGGAAGCCTACGGACAAGTCGCGGTGGCGCATATAGCGCACTCTGAGCATCTGCGAGGTGTAGTTTCTAGCGATAAAATAGATAACGACTTGCGCTCGGAAGAAGCCCTGACAATGGCGCTGCTCGGACTATGGCCGCTCGAGGCGATCATACGGGCGAGGTTGGCCGCCAAATTCCCGCGAGTCGCATGATGGCGCGGTGAAATTCTCTTGGTCCTCAACGCCACTCGGCGCAGTTGCGCCGGGTGGGGGGTGGCAACGTAGAACTTTAGCGACGGGTGAACTCCGTAAATCTTGAGCCACTGTTGGACGAGATTCAACTGACGTCGGATAACCCTCCCTACTCCCAAACCAGGAATACACTAAAAGGTCTGAGGCGGCGCTAACCCGCCCGGCTTACGCCGCCCTTACCTCTCGAGCGCGGTCAAGACGCGCCCAAGTATTTGGGGAGCGCTGCGTCGAGATTAACCGCAGCGCTCCCTAGCGCCATGTCGCTTGTCCAAAGATGCGCGACGACGAGGCGGTGCCGGGTAGACGCCAAAGCACCGCCTCGTCCTTGAGTGACGATGACGCTTCAACTCAAGACTTCTTCATCTGTGTTAGCTAAGACTTAATCTGACACCTGGCGAAAAAGATCGGTGGCAATCGACGGGAGCGCAGATCGTGCTCTCGAGAGAAGGAGTCGATCAT